>NZ_JBICTW010000003.1:0-751400 GCF_043197815.1 Actinoplanes sp. NPDC048988
GACAGCTCCACTCCACAACCGGAGGCCTTCACCCGTCCAGAGTCAGATCAACTCGTCACACCACCTCGACCAACCTCCCTGGACAGCACACCTAGGCCGCCCCGGACCTCGGTCTCCTGACCGAAGAAGTCGCCGGTCAGCATCGGCATGGCCGTCGCGATGGCGGCGCGGGTCTCGGGGAGCTTGAGTGAGTCGTCGTGGTGCTGCTTCGACTCCCAGACCTCGCTCACCCAGATCGTGACGTCGTCGGTGGTGGCGGCGCTGACCAGGTACAGGTGGCAGCCGGCCGCCCGCAGGCCGTCGGCGCCGCCCACGAGCAGGTCGATGACCTCGTCGCGGCGACCGGGCTGGGTCTTCATCGAGGCGATGTATCCGTACGGCATTCCCGCATCCTCACACGTCGGGAAGAGCACGGCCGTGGCGGGTACGCTCCCGGACGAGGCGATGATCATTTGACCGGCGCGCCAACGCCGAGATCGGCAGTGCGCTCTTCCTCAGTCCCCGGACCGTGGCATGGCATCTGCGCGAGGTCTTCGCCAAGCTCGGCGTCACGTCACGTCGCGCCGGGAGCCGGCTTCCGCCCTTCCCTGATCCGGGCCTCGGTCGGCGCGAGGGCCGCGGTCAGCGTACGGGCCGTGTCGATCAGCGGGACGTGGCTGAACGCCTGCGGGAAGTTGCCGACCAGGCGGCCGGCCTCCGTGTCGTACTCCTCGGAGAGCAGGCCCACGTCGTTGCGCAACGCCAGCAGGCGGCTGAAGGTCTCCCGCGCCTGGTCCGCGCGGCCCATCAGCGCGTAGTTGTCGGCCAGCCAGAACGTGCAGGCCAGGAACGCGCCCTCGCCCGGCGGCAGGCCGTCCACGTCCGTGCCGGAATGCTGGGTGTAGCGCTGCACGAAGCCGTCGACCAGCAGGTTCTCCTCGATCGCGGCGACCGTGCCGATCACCCGCTCGTCGTCCGCCGGCAGGAAACCGACCAGCGGAACCATGAGCAACGCCGCGTCGAGCTCGACGGAGCCGTAGTACTGGGTGAAGGTCCGCCGTTTCTTGTCGTACCCCTTGGCCAGAATCTCGGCATGAATCTCGTCGCGGAGCTTCACCCAGCGCTTCAGCGGGCCGGGCAGGCCGAACTCCTGGACCGCCTTGACCGCCCGGTCGGCCGCCACCCAGGCCATCAGCTTGGAGTGCACGAACTGCTTGGGGCCGCCGCGCACCTCCCAGATGCCCTCGTCCGGGTCGCGCCAGTGCTGTTCGACGAATTCCATCAGCTTGCACTGCAGGCCCCACGCCGGGTCGTCGGCCTTCAGCCCGGCGCGGCGGCCCTGGTGCAGGGCGTCCATCACCTCGCCGTAGACGTCGAGCTGGAACTGCCCGGCGGCGGCGTTGCCGATCCGGACGGGATTGCCGTCGTAGCCGGTGAGCCACGTCGCCACGTACTCGTCGAGGCGGCGTTCACCGGCCACGCCGTACATGATCTGAAGCTCGGCCGGGTTGCCGGCGATGGCCCGCAGCAGCCATTTGCGCCAGGCCGTGGCCTCGCTCTGGAAACCCGAGAAGAGCAGGGATTGCAGCGTGATGGTGGCGTCCCGCAGCCAGCAGAACCGGTAGTCCCAGTTGCGGACGCCGCCCAGTTTCTCCGGCAGCGAGGTGGTCGCCGCGGCGACGATGCCGCCGGTCGGCGCGTACGTCAAAGCCTTCAGAGTCAGCAGCGAGCGGACGACGGCGTCGCGCCACTCGCCCTCGTAGGTGCACGCGGAGACCCAGCCCCGCCAGTACCCCTCGGTGACGCCGAGTTCTCTGACCGGGTCGACCGGCTCGGGTGGTGGCAGGTGCGAAGGCCGCCAGGTCAGTACGAACGGGACGGTCTCACCGGGCCCGACGGTGAACTCGGCCCGCGTGGCCATGTTCTCGCCGCGCGTCCGCACCGGCGTCCGCAGCCAGGCGGCGTCCGGGCCGGCGACCGCCACCAGGTCGCCCCGCTCCTGATAGACCCACGGGACGACCTGCCCGTAATCGAATCGCAGGCGCAGCACCATCGTCATGTCGACGCGCCCGCGGACGCCGGTGACGATCCGTACCACCGAAGGCGCCTCGGTGTCGCGGGGCGGCATGAAATCGGTCAGGCGCGCCACGCCGCCGGCGGTCTCGAACTCGGTCTCCAGCACGAGCGTCTCGCCGGCGTAGCGTCGCCGGACCGTGAACTCGCCCTCGGGGGCGATGCTCCAGTGCCCGTTCTCCTCGTCGCCCAGCAGCGCCGCGAAGATCGCCCCGGAGTCGAAACGCGGCACGCACAGCCAGTCGATGGTGCCGTCGCGGCCCACCAGCGCGGCGGTCTGCGTGTCGGCGATGATCGCGTAGTCCTCGATCGGCAGCGCCATGACGACATTGCTTACCCGCGTGCGGCGCCCGCCTACCATGGGCGCGATGACTTCCCTCGGACAGGCCGGCCGCGGCCTGGCGGCGGCGACCCTGGTCTCCCGCGTCGCCGGGTTCGCCCGGATCCTCGTGGTGGCCTCGGCCCTGGGGCTCGGCGGCCGGCTGCTCGACGCGTACAACGTCGCGGGGCCACTTCGCCGCCCCCGCGTGGGCTCCGCTGGCCAACAGCGTCCTCGTGATCGCCGTGGGACTGCTGTACCTGGCGGTACCCAGCCTGACCCTGCTGGCCGCCGGCACCACGGCCGGCGTCTTCGCCCAGATGGCGCGACGGCTTCCCGCTGCGCCCGCGGCTCGACCCGCGCGGCCTCGGCCTGCGCCGGATAGCCCGCCTCGGCGGCTGGGTGCTGCTGTCGGTGGCCGCCGCGCAGGTGCTCCTCGCCGTGGCCACCCGCGCCGCCTCCCTGAGCGGCGACGGCGGCGTCAGCGTCTACCAGAACGCCTCGGCGATCTTCCAGGTGCCGTACGCGGTGATCGCCCTCTCGGTGATGACCGCCATCCTGCCCCGCCTGTCGCGCCACGCCGCCCGCCACGACCTGCCCAGCGTCACCGACGACCTGTCCCGCGCCGTGCGCCTGGCCGTGGTCGTGATGGCCCCGATCGCGGCCGCCATGCTGCTGGGCTCGCGGATCGCCGCGCTGCTGTTCGCCCACGGCAACAGCTCCCCGGCCGCGGTCGACCAGCTGGGCCTGACGGTCGCCGCGTTCGGGGTGGCCCTGGTGCCGTTCACGGCGTACGCCATCCTCCAGCGCGGCTTCTACGCCCTGCAGGACACACGCACCCCGGCCCTGATCACCACCGGCGTCACCGCGGTCGGCGTCCTCGGCTGCCTGGTCGCCGGCGGGACGCTGCCGCCGGCCCGGGTCGTCGTCGCGATCCCGGTGGCGTACGCCCTCGCCTACACCTGCGGCCTGCTCGCCTCGGCCCTCATCCTGCGCCGCCGCCTGGGCCGCCTCGACGGCCACCGCCTGCTGCGCACCCACGCCAAGGTGGCCATCGCCACCGGCGCCGCCAGCATCGCGACCGCGTTGTTGACCGCGGCGGACCCGTTCGCGTGGACGATGGCCGCCGCGGTCCTGTTCCTGGCCGTGGCCAAACTGCTGCATCTGACCGAGATCCGCCAGCTGTACCGGTTGGCCGGCATGTCCTGGCTGCGCGCCTAGCAGTCCCGCCGTTCCCCTGCCGGTCGCTTGGTGTGATGGTTTGTGGCGCAGCGCTACCAGGTCGGACCGGCCGCCGGGTTACGCCTTTCACCTCGAGAAGCTGGCTTCCCGGGACGAGGAGCACTACAGGAATCGCTACGGGACGCCGCACGACGCGTACGAGCGGGTGATGCGGCTCGAGCGCCCTGCCCCGGTGGGCCCGCCCGGGCGGAGGGTTCGTGAACGGGCCTCAACGGTTTGTCAGGCTGAAGTGCATGTAGTCCTTGAGGCTGCGCCAATATCCGCCCCAGTGGTAGCCGTTCCACAGGAACGCTCGGGCCGCGCCCTCCGGGTGGAGCATGCCGACCTGGTACTGGTCGCGGTTCAGGTAGAAGGCGCTGTTGGCGGGGGAGACGCTGGTGCCCCTGATCATCGGGTTCTGGTACGGGTTGATGTCGATCGCCACGCCTGACGCGTGTTCGGAGAGGACCCTGGTGCCGCCCACGTTGCGGCAGCTGTAGGCGGCCGTCACCGTCGCCATGTTCTTCTGGGTGGGGTTGTTGACGCGCATCGGGGCCATGCCGGTGATCCGGAAACGCCAGTTGTACAGGGTGTGGAAGATGTTCTGGACGCGGCGGGCCGCGTCCACGCGGACCACGATGCTGCCGTCGTGGTGGACGCCGGCGAAATCGATGTAGGAGACCCAGACCTTGCGCAGGCTGGTCGGCAGGACCGGGCAGCGGCGCAGCGGGTTCCAGTTCACCATGCCCGGCGACACCGGCTCGATGTGGCTGCGCCACGGTGGGAGCAGGACCTTCGGCGGGTTGAGGCGCATCACCCCGTCCACCTGGACCGTGGTGTCCGGCGGCAGCTGGTTCCACCGGGCCAGGGTGGCCTTCGAGTGGCCGTACATCCGGGCGATGCTCGCCAGGGTGTCGCCGGGGCGGACCACGTGCCAGAGCGGGGACGCGGCGGCCGGCCGCACGTAAACGGTGAGGACGGCGGCGCACGTGAAGGCGACGAGGGCGGCCAGGGATCTCTTCAGCACGGTTTCCGACCGTACGAAGAGATCCCGGCGAGCCGCAGCGAAACGCGAAAAAATGTCAGGCCAAGGCGACGGGGCTGGGGGCCAGCGTGACCCGGACCGGCGCGCCCGCCGGCAGGGTGGCCAGGCGGTCGCTGGCGATCTGGGCCACCACCAGGACCTCGCCCACGGCGACCGTGACCTTGCTGATCGGGCCCAGGAAGCTCGTGGTCACCACCCGGCCCTCGCCCTCGTCGTGGGGTTCGACGGTGACCGATTCGGGGCGCACCAGGGCGGTGGCCTCCGCGGAGGCCGACGGGGCGATCAGCGGCAGCCGGTGGCCCAGGACCTCGATGTGCTCGCCGGCGACCGTACCGGGAAGGCGGTTGGACAGGCCGACGAACTCGGCCACGAAGGCCGAGGCGGGCGCCTGGTAGATCTCGGCCGGTGTGGCCAGCTGCTCGAGCCGGCCGGCGCGCATGACGCCGACCCGGTCCGCCACCGCCAGCGCCTCCTCCTGGTCGTGGGTGACGAACAGGGTGGTCGTGCCGATCTCGGTCTGGATGCGGCGGATCTCGTCGCGCAGCTGCACGCGGACCTTCGCGTCCAGGGCGGACAGCGGCTCGTCCAGCAGCAGCACGCTCGGTTCGATGGCCAGGGCGCGGGCCAGCGCGACCCGTTGCTGCTGGCCGCCGGACATCTGGTGCGGGAAACGGTTCTCGAAACCGGTCAGCCCGACCAGGTCCAGCATGTCGCCGGCCCGGTTGGCGGGGGCCTTGCGGCCGCGCAATTTCAGGCCGAACTTCACGTTGTCCAGGGCCGACAGGTGCGGGAAGAGGCTGTACGCCTGGAACACCATGCCCATGTCGCGCTTGTTGGCCGGCAGCGCGGTGACGTCCTTGCCGCCCACGAGGACTTCGCCGCTGTCGGCGTCCTCGAGGCCGGCCAGCACCCGCAGGGCGGTGGTCTTGCCGCAGCCGGACGGGCCGAGCAGCGCGATGAACTCACCCGGCGCGATCGACAGGTCCAGGTTGTCCAGGGCGTGCACGGACCCGAACGTCCGGCGCAGACCCTTCAGATGTACGGCGACGCCGGTCATGACGTGGATTCCTTACGCGACTTTCGGCGCTCGCCGAAGAGGGACAGCAGCAGGAGCAGGACGAAGGCCAGCAGCAGGGCGGTCAGCGACACCGCGACCGACATGGTCGCGCTGCTCTTGCCGAGGAACGCGATGGCGACCTGGAGGTTGGTCCGGTTGAGCAGCGACGCGATGGTGTACTCGCCGAGCACCAGCGCCACCGTCAGGAACGCGGCCGACAGCACCGCCGAGCGGATGTTCGGCAGCACGACCTTGCCCATCACGGTGGCCCAGCCCGAGCCCATGCTCCGGGCCGCCTCGGCCAGGGTCTTCACGTCGATGGCGGACAGGCCCGCGTCGATCGCGCGATAGGCATAGGGCAGGACGAGAATGGTGTACGCGAACACGAGCGTCACCGAGGAGCCGCCCAGGAAGTAGTTCACCCAGGCGTAGACCGGCGCCAGCCCGACGACCAGCACGATGGCCGGAATCGTCAGCGGCAGCAGGCACAGGAACTCGACCAGCCGGCGCAGACGGGGCAGCCGGAGCCGTACCCACACCGCGGTCGGTACCAGCAGAACCAGCATCAGCACCGCGGTCAGCGCCGCCTGCAGCAGCGACGCGACGATGCCGTCGGACAGGTCCGGATAGGTCTCGCTCAGCCGGGGCCAGTCGACCAGCAGCGACCACGTGTTCGCGTCCCGGGTGGAGAACTCCACCATCGCGACCAGCGGGAGCAGGAAGAAGACTCCCAGGACGGCCAGCACGGCCCAGCGGAACACGCGCTGCTTGCGGGCGCGCCGCGCGATCACCCCAGCCATTTCGCCGTCCTCTTCTGCAGCAGGGCGTACAGGCCCATCACGACCGACACCACGATCACCATGCCGAGCGCCATGGCCTTGCCGACGTTGGCCTGCCCGAGGATGACCTCGCTGGTCAGGGCGCTGCGGATCTGGAGCGGGACGATCGGGTTGCCCTGGCTGACCAGGGCGGCCGCGGTGGCGTACGCGGAAAACGCGTTGGCGAACAGCAGCAGCGTGGAACCGAGGAACGCCGGGCCCAGCAGCGGGCCCGCGACCTTGATCCAGTACTGCCAGGTGGTGCCGCCCAGGCTCTCGGTCGCCTCACGCCACTGCGGGCGGATGCCGTCGAGCGCGGGCAGGAAGACGATCACCATGAGCGGGATCTGGAAGTACGTGTAGACCAGCGTCAGTCCCGGCAGTTCGAACAGCCACACGCCGCCGGAGTAGATGTCGATCCCGTGGTCCTGGAGGAACACGGTGACGAAGCCGGACAGGCCGATGGTGGCCAGGAAGGCGAAGGCCAGGGTGACGCCGCCGAACTGGGCGAGCACGCCGGCGGCGGCGGTCACCACGCGGCGCAGGATGCCGTCGGGACGGGCGGTGACCAGGGCGTACGCCAGGACGGCGCCGAGCACGGCGCCCACGACGGCGCTGATCGCCGACAGCGCGATGCTGCGGCCGAAGGCGTCCAGGATGTACTCGTTGCCCAGCGCCTTGATGTTCTCGAGAGTGGCCCCGCCGTCGTTGCTCGCGAACGCGCCGATCACCACGACCAGGGTGGGGATGATCAGGAAGACGGCCACGTAGGCGAAGAACGGGAGCGTGCCCAGCAGGGCGGTGCCCCGCAGGCGCGGCCGGGTGGCCACGCGCTGCGGAGCGGCCGCGACGACCTCAGCCAATGGCCTTGGCCCAGCTCGCGGTGAGGGCTTCCTTGGCCTTGGTGTTCTGCGCCTCGGTCGGGATCACCGGGGTGCCCTCGATCGTGGGGAGCGCGTCGTACAGGGTCTTGTCGATCGTGCCGGCCTTCTGCATGGCCTCGGCGCGCACCGGGCGGGCGCCGCCCTTGAGCCACAGGTTCTGGCCCTGGTCGCTGTAGAGGAACTCCTGCCACAGGCGCGCGGCGGCCGGGTGCGGGGCGTCCTTGTTGATGGCCTGCACGTAGTAGGAGCCGAGGACGGCGCCGTTCGGCACGAAGGTCTTCCAGGTCTTGGTCTTGGCGGCCTGGGCGGCGTTCAGGTAGTCCCAGTCGAACACGACAGGGGTCTGGCCCGCCTCGATGGTGGCCGGGGTCGGGTCGACCGGCAGGAAGTTGCCGGCCTTCTTCAGCTTTCCGAAGAAGTCGACGCCGGGGGCGATGTCGTCGGCCGAGCCGCCGTCGGCCAGGGCGGCCATCTGCACGCCGCCGAAGGCGGAACCGGCCTGGGTCGGGTCGCCGTTGAGCGCGACCTTGCCCTTGTACTCCGGCTTGAGCAGGTCGGCCACGCTGGTCGGGGCGGGGACCTTGGCGCTGTCGTAGCCGATCGACATGTAGCCGCCGTAGTCGTTGGTCCAGGCGCCGTTCGCGTCCTTGAGGCTGTCCGGTACGTCGGCCCAGGTGCTGACCTTGTACGGGGCGAACAGCGCGGTGTTGGCCGAGGCGACCGAGCCGCCGAGGTCGAACACGTCGGGCGCCTTGTCCTGGCCCTTGAGCTGCTTGGCCGCGTTGATCTCGTCCTGGCTGGCCGCGTCGGGCTGGGCCGAGTTGACCTTGATGCCGTACTTGTCGCCGAACGCCTTGATGATCTCGCCGTAGTTGGCCCAGTCCGGCGGCAGCGCGATGACGTTGAGCGCGCCCTCCTTCTTGGCCGCGTCGACCAGGGCGTCCATTCCGCCGAGGTCGGCGGCGCTGGCCGCGGACGCCGCGCTGCTCGACTTGGCCTCGCTCTCCTTCTCCGGCGGCGAGCAGGCCGCGATCGCGGCAATCGTGGTGGCCGCCAGCGTGACAGCGACCGAGCGCTTGAATGTACGCACCGTTTTCCCTCTCTGGGCGCACCGTGCCGGTGCGCGCCGGGTGATCATGAGAGGGGTTGATGAACGGGCGGGAACGATCAAGCGCCCGGCCGACGATCAGAATTTGAAGGTGCTCACCAGCTGGCGGAGCTCGTCGGCGGTCCGCGCGACCTCGCCCGAGGCGTGCCGGGTCTGCTCGACACCCTGCACCGACGCGGCGCTGGCGGCCGAGACGTCCGAGATGTTGGCGGCGATCCGCGAGGAGCCGTTGGCGACCTCGGCGATGCTGCGGCTCATCTCGCCGGTGGTGGCGGTCTGCTCCTCGACGGCCGAGGCGATGGTGGTCTGGAAGTCGTTGATCTGCGCGATGACCTCGGAGATCCGGGAGATGACCTCGACCGCGCCGCTGGTGTCCTGCTGGATGGCGGCGACCCGGGCGCCGATGTCCTCGGTGGCCTTGGCGGTCTCCTGGGCCAGGTCCTTGACCTCGGAGGCGACCACGGCGAAGCCCTTGCCGGCCTCGCCGGCGCGGGCGGCCTCGATGGTGGCGTTCAGCGCGAGCAGGTTGGTCTGCTCGGCGATCGAGGTGATCAGCTTGATGACGTTGCCGATCTCGGCCGACGAGTCGCCGAGCTGGCGCACGGTCTCGGTGGCGCGGGCGGCCTCGCTCACGGCGACGGCGGCGATCTGCGCCGACTCGCTGGTGTTGCGGGAGATCTCGCGGATGGCCAGGCCCATCTCGTCCGAGCCGGCCGAGACGGTCTGCACGTTGCGGGAGATCTCCTCGGCCTCGGCGGCGGCCGACGAGGACTGCGCGCTGGTGTCGCCGGCCGCGTCGGCGATGGTGCCGGAGATCGCGGAGAGCTCGGCCGACGCGCCGGCCAGCTTGTCGGCGTCCGTGGCCACGGTCTCCAGCGAGACCCGGAACTTCTCGAGGGCGCCGTCGAGGTTGGCCGCCATCACGCCCAGCTCGTCGCGGCTGGTGATGCCGCTGCGCTTGGTCAGGTCGCCGTGGGCGAGGGCGTCGGCCACCTCGCCGAGCTGGCGGACCGGCTTGAGGATCGAGCGGACCAGCGGGATCGCGAGACCGATGAGCAGGATCAGGCCGCCCGCGGCGACGAGGAGGGCGAGCAGCTGGGTCGATTCTTTGGTGTCGGCCATGTCGGAGCGCTCCTGGCCGGCCGCCGCCGTGACCTTGTCCACCAGCGCGCCGAGGGCGTCGTCGGTGGTGCCGTTACGCTCGGCGATCTCCCCGATGCGCGATTTCACCGCGGCCGGGTTCGCAACCGCGTCGGCGACGAAGGACTCGATGAAGTCGGAGAAGTCCGAGAAATCGGACTGTGACGATTTGAAGGTGGCCAGCAGGTCGGCCGGCAGGCCGGAGGCGAGTACCGCCGCCTGGGCGTCCAGCGACGACTGGATGTCGTCCTTCGTGTCGGCGGAGGTGTCGATGCCGAGGGCGGCCCGGTACGCGTCCGCCTTGAGCTCGCTCTGGCGCGTGTCCAGGTGGTTCAGGGCGCCCAGCCCCGCCTCGAGGCCGGTGACGCGGTCGCTCTGGCCGGACAGGCTGTTCTCGCCGGCCAGGGTGAGCCCGGCCAGGGCGCTCATCAGCACCGCGCCGGTTCCGACGATCAGTCCCAGCCTCTTGGCGACGCCGATGTCCTGAAGTTTGCGCATGTGCCCTCCGAGCTCCCGATGTTGCCCGGAAGATCGGCTGCCCCGAAACGGACATGAGATCTATCGGGATGCTTTCTCCCGATACATCGCAGCGTCCGCCCGAATAGACAATTCGGAAAAGTCGGACAGATCCGCGGCCGTACGGGTGGCCGCTCCGATGCTGACGCCCACGCTCACGACCTGACCGTGCACGGTGATCGGCTCCCGGATCGCGGCCCGGAGCCGCCCGGCCAGGCCGTCCGCCTCGGCCAGGGTGGCGTCGGGCAGCACGACCATGAACTCGTCGCCGCCGAGCCGCCCGGCGAGATCGCCCGCGCGCAGGTGGGATCTCAGCCGCGCGCCCACCACGCGGAGCAGTCGTCGCCGGCCGCGTGCCCGAGCGTGTCGTTCACCGCCTTGAACCCGTTGAGGTCGAGCAGCAGCACGGCCATCGCCCGCCCGTCCAGTCCGGCCGCGTACGTGGTCAGCCGCTGCCGGTTGGGCAGCCCGGTGAGCGAGTCGTGGGTGGCCTGGTGGTCGAGTTGCCGGCGGATCGCCTGCAGTTGCCTGACCTGCCGCCCGTACGCGGTGGCCAGCGTCCCGCCGAGCGCGGCGATGAGCAGGTTGAGCAGGATCGCCATGGTCACGTCGCCCTCGTGGAACGATTGCTCGCCGTACCGGGCGGCCGCGAAGATCAGGATCAGGCTGGTGGCCAGCCAGGCGGCCAGCGCGCCGGGCAGGCGCCGGCGCAGCGCCGCCACCAGCACCGGCAACGCCAGCAGGGGCCAGGTGGTCTGCATGCTGTACGCCTGTACGCCGACGACGATCCCGCCGATCGCGATCACGTCGCACACGGTCTGCACGGTGCCGAGCGCGCCGTACCACCGATCGCCCGGCCGGTGGGAGTTGACAGCGGCGAGCACGTTCGCGAGCAGCATCAGCACGATGCCGGTGACACAGGAGAGTCGCATCGCCGGGTGCGCGTGCGCCTCCGGCGGTAGCCCCGACCGGCCGGACAGGAACGCCGCCGTCGCCACCACGCCGGCCACCCGGGCCAGGAAGGCACTGGCCTCGACGGTGCGCCGCCGCTGCCAGGCGGAGTGGTCCGTGGTCGCGTTCATTGGCCGCTGAATCGGCCGCCGCGCCGCACCCCTGAGCGATCACCGAAAGGTCATAGCGTTCCCGTCCAGCCCCGAAGAACATCGGCGACGGTCACGGCCGTCTCGGGCGCCGGATCCTTCGCGGCCGTACGCGAGAAGCGCGGCGCCGGCGCCGGCTGGCGGATCCCGTCGACCTCGACGAAGGCGCCCCGCGCCACATGGTGCGGATGATCCGGCGCCTCGAACGGCGACAGCACCGGCGCCACGCAGGCGTCCGAGTCGGCGAAGGCGGCCGCCCACTCGTCCCGGGTCCGCGAGGCGAACACCGACGCGAACCGCTCCCGGAGCACCGGCCAGCCCGACTTGTCGTACTGATCGGGCAGACCGGACGAGGACAGCCCGAGCCCGTCGAGCAGCGCCTGGTAGAAGGCCGGTTCAAGGGCGCCGACGGCCATGAACCCGCCGTCGGCCGTCTCGTACGTGTCGTAGAAGGGCGCGCCGCCGTCGAGCAGGTTCTCGCCGCGCGCCGTTCCCCACTGCCCGATCGCGGCCAGGCCGTGCACGAACGTCATGAGCAGCGCCGACCCGTCCACCATGGCGGCGTCGACGACCTGGCCCCGCCCCGACCGCGACCGCTCGAGCAGGGCGGAGAGCACCCCGACGGCCAGCAGCATGCCACCGCCGGCGAAATCCCCGAGCAGGTTGACCGGCGCGTGCGGCCGCTCACCGGCCCGCCCGAGCGGTTCGAGCGCACCGGCGACCGCGATGTAGTCGATGTCGTGCCCCGCCCGCGCGGCCAGCGGCCCGTCCTGCCCCCAGCCGGTCATCCGCGCGTACACCAGCCGGGGGTTGACCCGCTCCAGGGCGTCCGGCCCGAAGCCGAGCCGCTCGGCCACGCCCGGCCGGAACCCCTCGACGAACACGTCGGCCGGCTCGACCAGGCGCGTCAGCGCGGCCACCCCGTCCGGCGACTTGAGGTCGAGCTCAACCGTCCGCCGCCCACGCCCGAGCGGCCCCGGCGGCGGAAACTGCCCGCCGGGCCGGTCGACGCGCACGACATCCGCCCCGAGGTCGGCCAGCATCATGCACCCGAACGGCCCCGGCGCCAGCCCCGCCAGCTCGACCACCCGCACACCCTCCAGCGGCCCGCTCACGCCGCGCCCGGGGTGAACCTGTCGCCGTAGCGCTTGGCCAGTTCGGTGGCGCGGGCGCGGAAGTCCTCGTGCTGGTGGGCGAAGCGCAGGACGCCGCCGGTCCAGGCCGGGTAGCCGATGCCGAGGATCGAGCCGACGTTGCCGTCCTCCTCGGTGCGCAGCACGCCCTCGGCCAGGCACTTCTGCGCGTCCAGCGTCTCCGCGAACAGGAACCGGTCTTGCAGGTCCGCCACCGGCACGGCCCGGCCCTCGGCGGTGGCCAGGCTCGCGAGCCCGGGCCACAGGCCGGCGCGCTTGCCGTTCTCGTACTCGTAGAAGCCCTGCCCGGCCGCGCGCCCGGGCCGGCCGTGCTCGTCCACCATCGTGTCGACCAGCTCGTGCGACGGCAGCCGCTCGAACGCGTCGTCGGCGGCCGCCTCGAACTGGCGCCGGATCCGCTGGACCAGCGACAGGCTGACCTCGTCGGCCAGCGCGAGCGGCCCGGTCGGGTAGCCGGCCCGCAGCGCCGCGTGCTCGATCGAGGCCGCCGGGACGCCCTCGGCCAGCATGCCGATCGCCTCGTCGATGAACTTGCCGATGACCCGGCTGGTGAAGAAGCCCCGCCCGTCGTTGACCACGATCGGCGTCTTGGCGATGCGCCGGCCCAGGTCGAAGGCGCGGGCCACCGCCTCGTCGCCGGTCTTCTCGCCGACCACGATCTCCAGCAGCGGCATCTTGCCGACGGGGGAGAAGAAGTGCATGCCGATGAAGTCGGCCGGCCGGGACACGCCCTCGGCCAGCCCGGTGATCGGCAGCGTCGACGTGTTCGAGGCGAGCAGCGCGCCCGGGGCCAGCACCGGTTCGACCTCGGCGAAGACCGCGTGCTTGAGCTCGGGGTCCTCGAAGACCGCCTCGATCACCACGTCGCAGCCGGCGAGGTCGTCGACCCGGGCCGTGGTGGTGATGCGGGCCAGCACGGAGGGGTCGCCGTCCTGCTTGGCGCGGGCCGCGGCTTGTTCGCTGACGTCCTTGACGACCACCTCGAGACCGGCCCGGGCGCACGCGTACGCGATGCCCGCGCCCATCATGCCGGCGCCGAGCACCGCCACCTTGGCCGCCGGGGGAACCTCGACGCCGGGCCGGGCCAGGCCGCCGTTGATCGCCCGCATGTCGAAGAAGAGCGCGCCGATCATGTTCTTGGCGATCTGCCCGGTGAGCAGCGTGATCAGATGCCGGGTCTCGATGACCTGCGCGGTCTCGAAGTCGACCTGGGCGCCCTCGACAGCAGTCTCCAGGATCTTCTCCGGCGCCGGCAGCGACGCGCCCTTGAGCTGCTTGCGCAGGGTGGCCGAGAAGGCCGGGAGCTGCGCGGCGAGCTTGGGAGTCGACGGCGAGCCGCCGGGGATCCGGTAGCCCTCGCGGTCCCACGGCTGCCGCGCGCCGGGGTTGGCCGCGATCCAGGCGCGGGCCTTCTCGAGCATGTCCTCCGGCGTGGCCGCGATGTCGTCGACCAGGCCGTTGTCGCGGGCGTCGGCCGGCTTGTAGCGACGGCCGGTGAGCAGCCAGTTCATTAGCGCGGGGGCCAGGCCGAGCATGCGGACCGTCCGGGTGACGCCACCCGCGCCCGGCAGCAGGCCGAGCGTGACCTCGGGGAAGCCGAGCCGGGTGCCTTGGGCGTCCAGCGCGACGCGGTGGTGACAGGCCAGCGCGATCTCCAGGCCGCCGCCGAGCGCGGCGCCGTTGACCGCGGCCACGACCGGCCGGCCGTACGTCTCCAGCCGGCGCAGGTCGCGCTTGATCGTGCCGAGGAGCTCGAAGAGGGCGGGTGCGTCCTCCCGGCGGGCCTGGATCATCGAGGGCAGGTCGCCGCCGGCGAAGAACGTGCTCTTCGCGCTGGTGACGATGACGCCGGTGACCTGGTCGCGCTCGGCCTCGAGCCGGTCCAGGGTGGCGCTCATCGCGTCGACGTACCGCTGGTTCATGGTGTTCGCGGACTGGTCCGGGTCGTTGAGGGTCAGGGTGACCACGCCGGAGTCGTCCCGCTGATATTCGATCATCACAGCCTCTCGATGACGGTCGCGACGCCCATGCCGCCGCCGATGCAGAGCGTGACCACGGCCCGGCGCTGGTCGCGCCGTTCGAGCTCGTCGAGCGCGGTGCCGAGCAGCATCGCGCCGGTCGCGCCGAGCGGATGGCCGAGGGCGATGGCGCCGCCGTTGACGTTGACCGTGTCGGGGTCGAGCTCCAGGTCGCGCTGGTATTTCAGCACCACCGACGCGAACGCCTCGTTGATCTCGAAGAGATCCACATCCGATGTGCTCAGACCGGCGGTGCGCAGGGCCTTCCGGGTCGCGGGGATGGGCCCGGTGAGCATGATCGTCGGATCCGAGCCCGTCACGGCGGCCGCGGAGATGCGGGCGCGCGGGGTGAGGCCGAGTGAACGCCCGATTTCTTCGGATCCGATCACCACCAGCGCGGCCCCGTCCACGATGCCGGAGGAGTTGCCCGCGTGGTGGACGTGGTTGATCCGCTCGACCCAGTGGTATTTGCGCAAAGCGACCGCGTCGAACCCGGCCGCGGCGCCGATCGCGGCGAACGACGGCTTGAGCCGGCCCAGGGCCTCCCGGGTCGTCTCGGGGCGCGGATGCTCGTCGGCGGTGAGCACGTCGAGGCCGTTCTCGTCGCGGACCGGCACGATCGACCGCGCGAAGTGCCCGCCCGCAATCGCCTTGGCCGCGCGGTCCTGCGAACGCAGCGCGTAACCGTCGACGTCGTCGCGGCCGAAGCCCTCGATCGTGGCGATCAGGTCGGCGCTCACTCCCTGCGGCACGAAGTCGGTCGCCAGCGCCGTCTCGGGGTCGAGGAACCAGGCGCCGCCGTCGGAGCCCATCGGGTTGCGCGACATCGACTCGACGCCGCCGGCCAGGATCAGCTGGTCCCAGCCGCTGCGCACACGGGCGGCGGCCTGGTTGACCGCCTCCAGGCCGGAGGCGCAGAAGCGGTTGAGCTGCACGCCGGCGGCCGTGTCGGGCAGTCCGGCCAGCAGCGCCGCGGCGCGGGGCAGGTCGCCACCCTGCTCGCCGACCGGGGTCACGATGCCCATCACGATGTCGTCGATGCGGGCCGGGTCGAGGCCGGGGTTGCGCTCGCGCAGGGCGTCGATCAGGCCGGTGACCAGCGAGATCGGCTTCACCCCGTGCAGCGCGCCGTTGCTTTTGCCTCGTCCGCGCGGCGTGCGCACCGCGTCGTACACATAAGCCTCAGAGGACACGGGCGATCAGCTCCTTCATGATCTCGTTGGTGCCACCGTAGATCTTCTGCACGCGCGCGTCGGCGTACATGCGCGCGATGGGGTATTCGGTCGTGTAGCCGTACCCGCCGAAGATCTGCAGGCAGCGGTCGACGACCTCGCACTGGCCCTCGGTGAGCCAGTATTTCGCCATGGCGGCGGTCGCCACGTCGAGCTCGCCCCGGACGTGCCGCTCGATGCAGTCGTCCAGGAAGATCCGGGCCACCCGGGTCCGCGTGGCGCACTCGGCCAGCACCATGCGCGTGTTCTGATGCCCGATCAGCGGCTTGCCGAAGGCCTTGCGCTCCTTGGCGTACGCGGTGGCCAGCTCCACGGCCCGCTGCATGACGGCCACGGCGCCGACCCCGATGACCAGCCGTTCCTGCGGGAGCTGGGCCATCATCTGGAAGAAGCCGCCGCCCTCGCCGCCGAGCAGGTTGGCCGTGGGCACCCGGTACTCGTCGAAGAACAGCTCGGCGGTGTCGTTCGCGTGCAGGCCGATCTTGTCGAGCAGGCGGCCCCGGCGGAAACCGGGCGCGCCGTCCTCGAGCTCGCAGACGATCAGGCTGATGCCGCCGGCCCCCTGGGTGGTGTCGGTCTTGACGGCGAGGATCAGCAGGTCGGCCAGGCCGCCGTTGGTGATGAACGTCTTGGCGCCCGTGACGACGTACTCGTCGCCGTCCTGGACCGCCCTGGTGCGGATGGCCTGCAGGTCGGAGCCGCCGTCGGGCTCGGTCATGCCGATCGCGCCGACCAGCGAGCCGTCGCACAGGCCGGGCAGCCAGCGCCGTTTCTGCTCCTCGGTGCCGTACGCGGTGATGTAGCCGGTGACGATGCCGCTGTGCACGGCCAGGCCCAGGCTGCCCTCGCCGCTGAAGGTCTGCTCGGTGAGCAGCACGGCCTCGTGGGTGAAGTCGCCGCCGCCACCGCCGAACTCCTCCGGGACCGACAGGCCGAGAAGGCCGAGCTCACCCGCCTGGCGATAGTGCTCACGGTCGGGATGGCCCTGCGCTTCGAGACGTGCAGCGTGGGGCACGACCTCCTTGGTGAAGAAGGCGCGGGCCAGCTCGGCGAGGTCCTCGTGCTCCGGTTTGAGCCACGCCGGGGTGTATCCGTCCAGTCCTGGGGTCGGCATGGGCCAACTCTTCCGGCTTGTTGGCGGCCTGTCAATAAGCTCGTGGCTTAAGGTCAACGGGTGAGCATCGACGTGGGACAGCGCCGCCGGTTCTCGCCGGACGCCCGGCGGGAGCAGATCCTGTCGGTCGCCGTGCGGTTGTTCGGCGAGCGCGGGTACGCCGAGGTCTCGACGACCGACGTGGCGCGCGAGGCCGGCGTCGCCCGCGGGCTGATCAACCACTACTTCGGTACCAAGAAGGACCTCTACCTCGAGGTCATCCACGTGATGCTGACGGTACCCCCGGTGGCGCTCGCCTCGCTGCCCGGCGGCGACCTGCCCACCCGGATCGACGCCATCGTCGGCTGGTTCCTCGACGTGGTGTCGCGGCACAGCCAGTCGTGGCTGGCGGCGATCACGGCCGGCGGCATGGCCGGCGACGCCGAGGTCGACCGGGCCATCTCCTCGGCCATCGACGCCGCCGCCGACGCCGTGCTGACCGCCGTCGGCTTCACCGCGGTCACCCCCGCGATGCACGCCATGGCCCGCTCCTATGTGGGGCTCGCGACCTCGACCGCGCGGGAATGGCTGGAGCGCGGCCTGCTCACCCGCGCGCAGGTCCACCGGCTGCTGTCGCTGACGTTGCTGACCATGGTGACGTCGGTCTTCGCCGACGAGTAGGACCGTTCGGCGACCGGCACGTTCTGACGGTCGCCGACGCCGGCGCCGCGTCCGCGCTGCGGGTGCTGGCGGAGGCCGGCGTGGCCGACGTGCGGCCCGACCCGGTGCTGATCAGCGGCACGGCCCGGACCGGCCCCGCACGACGAACCGAGAGGCCGCCCTGGCAACCGCCGCCGCCCGGACTGCGCCGGCCGGTGATCGCCCTGCTCGACACCGGCGTCGACGAGCTGCGAGCTCGGGCTCAGCGAGGTGCGGCCCGGCGACGAGACGTTCGGCCTGGCCTCGGCCCTGCTCGCGGCCGGCACCACCACCGTCGTGGCCAGCGTCGCCCGCGTGGCCGACGACGTCGCGCGGGACGTCATGGTCCGTTTCCACCGCGCGCTGGCCGCCGGCCCCGGCACCAGCTTCGTCTGCCTGGGCTGCTGATCGGAGAAGGCCGCCAGCGGGAGGACGCTGGTCAATCGAACGCGCTGTTGACCTGGGCCGCGATGCGGGCCTGGGCGTCCGGCTCCACGTCGATGAGCTGCATGCCCAGCTCCGCGCCGTCGGGGCGCGGTGAGCGGCGTACCACCTGGGCGTTCACCGTGCACGGGCCGCCGGCGAGCTGGAGGGTGGCCGTTACCCGGTCGCCGACCGCGACCGGGGTGGTGGCCGGCAGCAGGCAGCCGATTCCGTCCGTCGACACGTCGATCAGGGTGCCGGGCTGGTCGGGGCGGCCCGGCACGCGGACCGTGACCGGGCCGGTGGTGGCTATCCGGTCGTGGCGGCGGCGTTCCAGGCGTTCGGCCACCTCCGACAGGTCCTGGATGCTGGCCATCGTCGCGTCGACCGTGCTGTTCAGGCGTTCGACGATCTGGTGCTGGTCGTCGGCGATGCCGCTCAGCGTGCCCATGGCCGACTCGATGTCGGCGACCTCCTGGACGATCGCGCTCAGCGTGCCGCTCATCTGGGCGATGTCCGCCTCCAGGGTGCCGATCGTCGCCGTGATCTGCTCCGTCGAGCTGGCCGTGGTGTCGGCCAGGCTCTTCACCTCGTCCGCGACCACCGCGAAGCCCTCGCCGGCCGCGCCGGCCCGGGCCGCCTCGATGGTCGCGTTCAGGGCCAGCATGCGGGTCTGCGACGCGATCTCGGAGATCACCCCGGCGATGCCGGCCACCTGCCGCAGGCTCGCGTTCAGGGCGGCCGCGGCCTCGTCGGCGCTGCGCGCCCGGCGCACCATCGACCCCGCCGCCGCGGCCGTCTCGGCGACCCGGTGGTGGGTGGCCGTCGCGGCCTCCCGGGCCGCGCCGACCTGGGAGACCACGTCGCGCAGGCGCTCGTTGATGACCTCGCCGGTGTCGTCGATGGCCTCCTTGGCCCGCCGGCGCAGGCGCTGGTTGACGCGGCGCTGTTCCTGCTCGGTCTCCTTCAGCCGGGTCTCGCGTTCGGTGCGCATGCCTTCGAGTTCGGCCCGCCCCTCGCCGATGAGCGCGGCCAGCGCGCCGAGCTGGTCGTCGAAGGTGCGGGCGCCGAACGGCCGCTGCGCGGCGAAGTCGCCGGTGGGCAGCAGGGGTGAGGACGGCTGCACGGCCAGCGGGGCGGAGGCCGAGTCGAGCAGGTCGCCCAGGGCCTTGCGGACCGATTGCTGGTCGCGCTGTTTCTGCCGGCGGGCGCCCACGACGTACGCGGAGGCGGCGGCCAGCAGCAGCGCGACGACCCAGAGCACGATCACGCGTCGCGGCCGACCTCAACCAGCAGCACCACGCGGTTAGGTTTCCACCGTCGGCCGCCGGGCGGGGCGATTCGCGGAATTCAGGCCGTTCGGACGCGGGAGACGGCGATCAGCGCGTCGGCGAAGGTGCGCCGCCAGCTCAGGTAGTCGTGGCCGCCGGTGAACTCGGCGTAGGCGACGTCGTAGCCGCGGGCGCGCAGCGCGTCGCGCATGGCCCGGTTGACGGTGAGCTGGGCCGGGGCGCCGCCGGGGCCGGGCCGGGTCTCGCCGGAGCCGACGTCGAGGGCGAAACGCACGCCGGCGCGGGGGCGCCGGGCCACCTCGCGGATCAGCCAGCCCGGTTCGCCCTGGTCGGGGCTGGGCCACCAGAAGCTGCCGGACTGGGCGACGACCGCGCCGAAACACTCGGGGGCGGTCAGCGCGATGTGCGCGGCGGCCAGCCCACCGCGGGAGACCCCGCCGATGATGTTCCCGCCCGGGTCGGTGCCGGCGCCCAGCTGGGCCCGGGCCCACGGCAGCACCTGGCCGGTGACGAAGCCGGGCATGGCCGAGGTCGGGCTGAGCTCGGCGTCGCGGTGCGCGCCGGGGCTGCTGACGAAGATGGCCACGGTGGGCGGGATCCGGCCGTACGCGATGAGATTGTCGAGGGTCGCCGGAACGCGCTGGACGGTGCGGGCGAGGAAGCCGTCGAACAGCACGAGCACCGGCAAGCCGCTGGTCGGGACCCCGGCCGGCCGGTAGACGAACAGGCGGCGTGACCCGCCGAGGGGGCCGCCCGGCACGGTGTGCGGGGTGACGGTTCCGGCGGCCACGCCCGGGCGCGGGACGATCCAGGGCTCGGCCGGAGCTCCGGGCATCTCCAGCACCGAGGCCCACGCGTCGCGGTCGCCGGCGTCGTCCGGGTCGGCGGGGAACAGCAGCCGCCGCCGGTTGAACGCGTCGAGGTGGGCCGGTCCACGCCCGCCGGGCTCGCTCGGCAGCTGCTCGGTGCCGTCGTGCACCAGGCAGTACATCGTGCGCAGGCCGGCCGGCAGCACCCGGGTGGCCCACCACAGGTCGGTGCCGGGGATCCGTTCGAGGTCGATGTCGACGCCCCACCAGGCCCGCGTCGAGCGGGCCGTCCCGCGCCACAGGAAGGTCACGAGGCGGTGCCGGTCGTCGTACGGCTCGATCAGCGGCGTGCCGCGCTCGGTGGCCCGCCGCCAGAACGCGTCGACCGCGTGCGGGGTGGGGTCGGCGAGCAGCCGGGCGATCTGCGGACTCTGCACGGCACGCATCCCATCGATCGCCGCTGATGGTAACCGAACCGCCACCGAGCGTCGCAATTGGAGGGTGAAGTGTCAAGCGTAGGCGTGCAGACCGGCCAGCAGCGCGGCCAGGCCCGCTTTGGCGTCGGCGAACAGCATCGCCGTCCGTGGGTCGGTGTAGAGCTCGTTGTCGATGCCCGCGTAGCCGTGCCCGAGCGACCGCTTGATCACGATCACCGAGCGTGCCCGGTCCACGTCGAGGATCGGCATGCCGGAGACCGGGTTGCCGGGCCGCCGCGCGGCCGGGTTGGTGACATCGTTGGCCCCGATCACGAGTGCCACATCCGTACGGGCGAAGCCGGGGTTGCTCTCTTCGAGATCCCGCAATTGCTCGTACGGGGCGTTCGCCTCGGCCAGGAGCACGTTCATGTGCCCCGGCATCCGCCCGGCCACCGGGTGGATGGCGTAGCTGACCTCCACACCCCGCTCGGTCAGGGCCTGGGCCAGCGCCACCGCCTCGTGCTGGGCCTGCGCCGCGGCCAGCCCGTAGCCGGGGACGATGACGACCTTTCCCGCGTACGCCAGTTGGATCGCCGCGTCGTCGACGGTGACCTCGCGGACCGCCTGGGCCGTTCCCGTGGTGACCGCGACCGCGTCGCCGGTGCCGTACCCACCCGCGATGATCGCGCCGATCGGCCGGTTCATGGCGTCGGCCATCAGCTTGGTCAGGATGGCGCCGGCCGCGCCGACCAGCGCCCCCGCGATGATCAGCGGCGTGCTCTCCAGGACGAAGCCGGCCATCGCCACCGCCGTGCCCGTGCACGCGTTGAGCAGCGAGATCACCACCGGCATGTCGGCGCCGCCGATCGGCAGCGTGAGCAGCACCCCGGCGACCAGGGCGGCCACCGCGATCCCGATCAGGACCCAGGCCGAGGGTTCGAAGCCGGTGAAGACGACGCCGAGGACCACGGTCACCACGGCCAGGATCAACGACAGGAGGCGGCCGTACGGCACCACGAGCGGCCGCCCCGGCACGCGCCCGGCCAGTTTGCCGGCCGCGATCAGCGACCCGCTGAAGGTGACCGCCCCGATCAGCACGTCGAGCACGCCGGTCACCTCGGCCGCCGTGGTCGCCGGGTGATGGCCGAGCGCGATCAGCGCCGCCGCGCCCCCGCCGACCGCGTTGAACAGGCTCACCAGCTGCGGCATGGCCGTCATCCGGACCACCCGCGCGGCGACGAGACCGGCCACCGCGCCGCCGGCCGCGCCGATTCCCAGAGCCCAGGCCGCGTACGCCTCGACCCCGCCGCCGCGCACCAGCACCACCACCGTGGCGAGGATCGCGACCGCCATGCCGGCGGCCGAGATCTGGTTGCCGCGCCGGGCCGTGGCCGGGGTGTTCATCAGGTGCAGGCCCACCACGAACGCCGTCGCGCAGGCCAGGTAGACCAGGTGCGTGACGGTGTCGAAGGCGCTCACGACCGGCTCCGGAACATCGCCAGCATCCGGTCGGTGACCAGGTAGCCGCCGGCCACGTTCATCGCGGCGAAGAACGCGGCCACCGCGAGCAGCACGTATCCGGCCGCCGTGTCGACGGTGGCGGCCAGCAGCATCACGCCGACGATCACCACGCCGTGGATGGCGTTGGCGCCGGACATCAGGGGGGTGTGCAGGGTCGCCGGCACCTTGCTGATCACTTCGAAGCCGACGAGCAGGGCCAGGGTGAACACGGTCAGGTCGGCGAGCAGCAGCGCGCTCATGAGCGGATCTCCTTCGGCAGCCGGGGATGGACGACCTGCCCGTCGCGGCAGACCAGCACGCCGGCCCGCACCTCGTCGGCCGGTTCGAGCGTGAGGACCCCGTCGGGCATGAGGTGGGTGAGCAGGGCGACGGCGTTCCGGGCGTACGCCGTGGAAGCCGCCACGGGCACGGTGGCGGCCAGATCGGGGGCGCCGATCACGGTGACGCCCCCGCCGGTGACCAGCCGGGTGTCGGCGACCGAGCCCGCGACGTTGCCGACCGCCATGTCGATCACCACCGAGCCGGCCCGCATCTTGTCGAGGGCCGTCTCGGTGACCAGCAGTGGGGCCTGAGCCCCCGGCACCTTCGCCGTCGTGATCACCACGTCGAAGCGGGGGATGGCATCCTGCAGCGCGCGCTGCTGAGCGCCCGATTCGTCAGCGCTCAGCCGCTCGGCGTACCCGTCGTTCCGTGACTTGTCCGCATCATCGGAGAGGACGCTCGCGCCGAGCGAGGCGATGTCAGCCCGCGCCGCCGCGCGGACGTCATAGCCGGTGACCAGCGCGCCCAGCCGCCGCGCGGTGGCTATCGCCTGCAGCCCGGCCACGCCCGCGCCCAGGACCAGCACCTGGGCCGGCCGCGACGTCCCGGCCGCCGTGACCAGCATCGGGAAGAAGCCGCCGTACGCCTCGGCCGCCAGCAGCGCCGCCTTGTACCCGGCCACGTTGGCCTGCGACGTCAGCGCGTCCATCGCCTGCGCCCGGCTCAGCGTGCGCGGCAGCAGGTCCAGGCTGAGCGCGGTGATCCCGGCCGCGGCCAGCCGCTCCGTCCGCCCCGGATGGCTCAGCGGGTCGAGCAGCCCGATCAGCACCCGCCCGGCGGGCAGGGCCGCCACGTCGTCCGGTGGGTGGACGCACAGCAGGATGTCGCTTTCCTTGTACACCTGGGCCCGGGTCTTGATCTCGGCCCCGGCCCCCTCGAAGTCGGCGTCGCCGAACCAGGCCCGCCGGCCGGCGCCCGCCTCGACCAGGACCCGGATCGACCGGGATCGCAGCCGGCCGGCGGCATCCGGGGTCAGGGCCACCCGGCGCTCGCGCCCCGGGGTCTCGCTGAGTACTCCGACGATCGTCATCGGCATCCCCTCGCATCGATATCGATGCTGTATCACCTCGACCCTCGGCTCGGCCACCCTTCGGCGGTAGGGTCGGCCGCATGGCGGAACGGATCGGCTCCGGCGTGTGGTCCCTGCAGGGTGAGACTGTGACGCTTCCGGTGACCATCACCGACGCTCAGATCACGGCGTCGGTCTTCACCTCACCGGCCGCGGCCGCGCGCGAGCTGCTGGCCGGGCTTCCGCTGACGCCGTTCACGGCCTTCGGTAAGGCTTTCGGGCTGCTCATGTGCATTCATTACGGTGAGTGGGCGCTGAAGACGTACGACGAAGTGGGTGTGGGTCTTCTGGCCCTCGGTCCCGGCCGCCGTCCCGGGCTGTTTCTGCTGGACCTGCCGGTGACCGGCGCCTTCACGCGGGAGGCCGGGCAGGACTTCTGGGCCCTGCCGAAATGGCTCATGACATCCACGCTGCGTTTCGGCGACACCGGCACCGACGTGACGGTGAGCGACGGTGAGACGTCAGTTCTGGCGGCGTCCTTCACCCACGGCCGGGTGCGCCTGCCGTTCGGCGTCCGCTCGTCGCTGCCCGCCTGGTCCTATCTGGATCACGGGGCCCAGGCGGGCCGGCTGCTGCGCGGCCGAGTGCCGATGCGGTTGTCCGGCGTGCGTCTGGGTCGCGGTTCTTTTTCCGTACGCCTGGGGGAGCACCCGATGGCGCGGCGGATGGAGGCGCTCGGCATGCTCAACCGGCCGCTCCTGACCGTGCACGCCTCGTCGCTGCGCGGCCCGCTGGGGGAGTGGCGCGCCACTTAGTCAAGAATCTGGACTATATTCGCGGCATGACGACGATCGAACTGACGCGCTTCCGCGTCGATCCTTCCCGGGTCTCCGAGTTGCTGAGCGCCCGGCCGGCCATGCTGGCCGACTTCCAGGCCGACCGGGAGGGTTTCATCGACGCGCGCCTGGTCCGGCTCCCCGGCGGCGAATGGCTCGACATCGTGACCTGGCGCAGCGCTCCCGACTTCGCGGCGTCCCGGGCCAAGGGGGCCAACCGCCCCGGCATCGCCGCCTTCTTCGCCGCGATCGACTCCCTGATCAGCGCCGAGGAAGGCGCCCTGGCCTAAGCGGTGATCGCCCTGAGCGTTTCCAAGAATCGGCCGTACGCGTCGTGGCCGACCTTCGCGGCGTACTCGGCCTCGAGGTCGGCCACGACGCGGTCGGAGAGCGCCATCAGCTCGCGCCCACGCTCGGTCGGCACGACCAGCTTGGCCCGGCGGTCGCTCGGGTCGGCCACCCGGGTGAGGTAGCCGAGCGCTTCCAGCTCGTCGACGATCGTGGCGATCGTCTGCTTGTTGCGCCCGGCCAGCCGGACGAAGTCGTTCTGCCGCAGGCCGTCCTCGTCGAGGTAGGCCAGCACGGCCCCGTGCCGGGGCCGCAGATCGTCGAAGCCCGCCTCGGCGCTGCGCCGGAACAGCTCGGCCTGCAGCCCGAACAGCAGCCGGGTCGCGAGCATGCCGAGATCCGCCGGCCGGGCGCTGCGTGCCATGACGGCACTTTATCGGTCGAAGTAGTGGACCTTCTCCAGGTCCTCGATCAGGCCCGGCTGCTCGGGCGCCCAACCCTGGCCGAGGCCACGACCACCCTGACCTGATCGTGCCTTGCCTTCCTGGCCGGCCCGCGTCCCACTGCCGCCGCCCCAGTCGGTGCCGTACCGGCCCTTCGGGTCGATGTGCTCTTTCTCCCGTGCCCACGGCCGGCCCGTCGGGTCGATGTGCTCCTTCCCCGCGTGCCCATGGCCCGGCCTCGTCCGTTCTCGCTGGCGGGTTCGGTTTCGCTGCGGTCAGGCGAGTGTGCGGGCCAGGCGGGCGGCCTCGTTCTTGAGGCGGGTGCGCTCGGGAAGGGCGGCCGCGGCGGAGACCTCGGGCAGGTGGGCGCGGGCGCCGATGGCGGCGGCGACGGCCGAGGCCAGGGCCAGCAGGTCGGGTAGGCCGGCGGGTGGCCGTTCCAGGCGCAACAGCGCCGGGAGGACGGCGTGCAGGACCGCCCACACGGCGTGCTGGGCGCCGCCCCGGGCCAGATCGGCCAGGGCGTCGGCGGCGGCGTGGAGGTCGTCGTGGTGGGCGGCCAGGAGCAGGGCGAGCTCGCGGCCCAGCAGTCCCGCGTCGAGGCCGCCGCAGCGGGCCAGGTGGGCGACGGCGGTCACGGCGTCCCGGCGATCGGATTCGCTTCCGGTGGTCAGGGCCTGAGCCAGGGCCAGGGCCATCGCGGGCCCGAAGGGGCCGGACGAGCGGGCCAGGGCGGACAGGACTCCGGAGTGGACATCCGCGCTTCCGGCCGCCCCCTCAGGCTTCTCGGCCGCCTCCTGTGGCTTCTCGGCCGCGGCCGGTGACGAGGAACCGCCACCGCTGTGCTGGGCGAGCGCGACCCCGGCCTCGTGGAGGGCGCCCGCCGAGCCGCTCCGGCGGGAGTGCAGGACGTGGGCGGCGATGATCTCCCGGTGGCTGGGCAGGACCAGAGGCCAGAAGGACTGATCGCCGGGGGTGGCGTGGGCCCGGCCGGCGGGTACGGCGAGCAGACCGGGCGGAAGGGCCAGGCCCGAGGCGTCCAGCGGGGCGAACGTGACGGTGCGCTCGGCGGGGCCGGTGGGCGGGCCGACCATGGTGATCGCCGGGTCGGGGAGGCCGCCGGCGCGCAGCCAGGCGGCGAAGCGGCGGCCCGCGGTGGAGTTGAGGCGGGCGGCGGCGGTCAGCACCGACGGCGGCGTCTCGCGGGGGAGGCGCAGCAGGGCCTGGGCCAGGTCGTACGGGCCGGGCTGCCAGCCGGCGCGCTCGGCCGAGGCCAGGCGCAGCAGCAGGCGTGCCGGGTCGACGTGACCGTCCCTGGTGGCCGGCGTGGCCAGCAGGGCCGGTGGGCCTTCGCCCCGGCCGAGCTGGCCGGCGAGCTCGTGGATCCGCAGGCGCAGCATCTCCTGCGGCGGGGGAAGCGGCCGGCGTGCCGCGGAGGCGGACCGTGGGCCGGCCGGACCGGAAGCGTCGGCGGCCGGTCCCGCGCTCCGGCCGGCCGCGGTGGCGGCTGGTCCCGGTGTTGGGCCGGTCGTCGTGGCGGGCTGGGCGGAAGCGGGGCCGGACGTGGCGATTGCTGGGGAGCGGGCGGGCAGGGTGGCGGCCCGCCCGGCCGGGTCGCCGGTGGACGGTGCGGGACCAGGGCCGGTCGGTGCGGCGGAGCGGCGGCTCCCGGCCGGGCGGGCGCCCAGCGGGGCGTACCGGCGAGTGGGGGTGCCGGCGGTCGGCCGGGTGGCCGCGGCTTCGGCCAGTTCGGGTGGGACCAGGGTCTCGATCAGTTCGGCCAGGGGAGAGGTTCGGTCCGCGGCCAGGGGGGCCAGGGCCCACGCGAGATCGGGCCGGGCGGTGACGGCGAACTTGGCCACCGCGGCCAGGACCCGTTCCAGGTCGAGGGGTGACAGCGGGGTGTGGGCGAGTGTCGCGGTCAGCTCCGGGAGGGAGCCGATGGCGGGTGGCATGGGCTCCGGGACGTACACCGAAGGAGAGGGAGGGAACCGCGGACCTGGCGGAATCGACGGCTGGCCGATGATCTCATCGGCCTGGCGGCGGAGATCGCCGGCGAGGGAGCCGGCGGCGGGGCGGAGGGCTTCCGGGCCGGCCGAGTGGTGGCCGACGACGCGCAGGGCACGTTCCGCCACTTCCGGGTCGTCGCTGTTCAGGACCGAGGTCGCGGCCTCCAGCAGGGACGGCGCGGCGTCCGGGTGGCGGGCGATGGCGCGGTCGAGCCAGGCGAACTGGGCGCGGATCAGCTTCTTCTCGGTGCGGGCGAAGGCGGCCCGGGTGGCGGCGGCGACCGTGTCGGCGTCGAGGTGGCCGGCGTCGTCCAGGGCGCGCAGGACGCGCTGGGCCAGCTCGGCCACCGGGCCGTTGGGCTCGGCCAGCATGGCCAGGAAGTCGGCGCGGTGGGCGGCCCGCTCGTCCAGGGTGGGGTCCAGGTGACGGAAGGTTTCCAGTACGGGACGCAGCGCGGCGCCGCGGTCGCCGGAGCGGAGCCGGCCGACCAGCAGGGCGATGAGCTGGCGGCGGTCGATGCGCTTGCCGGCGGCGAGCAGGGCCAGGGCGGCGGGCCAGAGGTCGTCGAGGTCGGCCGCGACCTTCGGGGTGGCGAACAGGGCGGGCAGCTGCGTCTCGAGCCACGGGTCCTCGGCCAGGCGCGCGGCCAGGGCGCCGGCCGAGCCGGCGGCGGAGAACTGGCGTACCCAGCCGCGCAGCATCGGTTCGGTGGCGGGCAGGGGAAGCCCGGCGGCGCGCAGCGCGGCGGCGGTCAGGGCCCATTCGCCGCGGTCGTGGTCGCGGTGCTTGAGCTGGGCGGCGAGGTCGGTGGCGACGGTGGCGAGGCCGGGACGGCCGGGCGCCTGCAACACGCGGATGACGGCGGCGATGGTACGGGCGGGGAGCTCACCCTTGAAGCGCGGCGACCGCAGCCACGCGACGACGTCGTCGCCGGTCGGCAGGCATCCCGCCCCGGCCACGAGGAGCGCGCCCTCACGCCGCACGCGATCGTCCGGGTCCGGCTTCGCACCCCGGCGCAGCCGTCCGGCCGGCGCACCGTCTCCGTGATCCGCTGGAAGAGCGCCGGAGGCGGGCCCCGTGCCGGACTCTCCGCCGGCACCGGTTCCGAGGCCCGTGCTCGTGCTCGTGCCCGTGCGGGATCCCATGCCACTGCCGGTTCCGAGGCCCGCGCTCGTGCGGGATCCCATGCCACTGCCGGTTCCGAGGCTCGCGCTCGTGCGGGATCCCATGCCGCCGCCGGATAGGCCCGCGCTCGTGCGGGATCCCACGCCACCGCCGGATCCGAGGCCCGTGCTGGGGTCGAGACCCGCACCCGGCAGCGGGTGGCTCCCGGGTTCGGCGAGGGCGCCCGGCACGGGGCGGCGGCGACGGGCCGCTCCGGCGGAACCCGGGGCGGCGGCCGGGTCGGTGGCGCGGATGCGGGGGACCAGGGCGCGCCGGCGCTGCTCGTCGAGGTGCAGGAGGGCGTCGGCCATGTCGTCGGCGTCGCCCTCCTCCAGGAGCTGGAGGAACTGGTCGAAGGCCGGCTGGCGGGTGGGCGCCGGCCGGGTCCGGGCGGCGGGTTTCTCGGTAGCCGTGGCCATGAGGGGAAGGTAGCGACCACTTACGCCTCTCCGCCCCGATTCCGCCACATTCGTTCGCCGGCTCCCCAATAGACCTAGCCTCCTAGGACGCAGTAGACGCCGTACGGCGGGGCACATGCGGCGAAATCGCGCTCGTTCCCCCGGAAGGGGCATTACCGTGATCGTGAAACATTCTCGGCGGAACCTGCCCGTGACTTCTTATCCACACCGCCCTGGATGCCGATTTGCGCGGTGGCTGAATACGGACAGGAGAGGCATCGGGGATGGGACTGACATCAGCGTTCGACAACCGGTCGCTGCGGACGAAGATCGGCGCGGCGGTGCTGGTGGGCACGGTCAGCGGCATCGTCGTCGGCGGCGTCGCGCTGGCCACTTTGCGTACGCAGAACGCGGACGCCGCCGACTCCCAGCGGCGCACTGTGACGCTGGAGAGCGCGGTCGGCACGTTCAGCAAGAGCATCGAGGCGTACAGCGGCAACACGTCCGCCCTGAAGCTGTACCCGAGCCTCAAGGACGCGCTCACGAAGGGCCGCGAGGCCAACGCCGACGCGGTCGACCAGTCCCTGAAGGACCTGGACGCGGCCTTCGCCGGCGACGCGACCGGCACGGCCGCGGTCGACAAGGCGCAGAGCGACTGGAAGGACTACGTAGAGTTCAACAACAGGGACTACACCGGCTCCAGCGCGGCCGATTTCCAGCAGGCTCTCGCCGACTACAACAAGATCTACTCGGCGCTCGGCGAGGACCAGACGGTGCTGTCCACCCGGGCTGAGCAGCTGTCCGAGCAGGCCATCGCGGACGCGGAATCGGCGGCCGGCAAGGCCACCTGGACGGTCGGGATCCTGCTGGTCGTCGGCGTCGTGGTGAGCACGCTGCTCGGGTTCCGGGTGGCCGGCCGGGTGCGCGGCACGGTCCGCGAGGTGTCCCGGGTCGCCGAGGGCCTGGCCGAGGGCGATCTGACCCGTACGTCGGGAGTTACCACCCAGGACGAGGTCGGCCGGATGGCCGTCGCGATGGACCAGGCTGTGGCCCGCCTGCGCGAGGACGTCGTGCAGCTGGCCGGCAACGCCACCACCCTCAACGCCGCCGCCGGTCAGCTGACCAGTGTCTCGGGTCAGGTCGAGTCGGCCGCCAACGAGGCGTCCTCGCAGGCCGGCACGGTCGCCGCCGCGGCCGACGTGGTCTCCCACAACCTTCAGGTGGTCTCGGCCGGTTCGGAGGAGATGGGCTCGGCGATCCGCGACATCAGCGTCTCGACGACCGAGGCGTCCGAGGTGGCCGTGCAGGCGGTCGAGGTGGCCTCGGCGACCAACGCGATCGTGGCCCGGCTCGGCGAGTCGTCCTCCGAGATCGCCTCGGTGGTCAAGGTGATCACCTCGATCGCGGAGCAGACGAACCTGCTGGCGCTGAACGCCACCATCGAGGCGGCCCGGGCCGGTGAGTCGGGCAAGGGCTTCGCCGTGGTCGCGGGCGAGGTCAAGGACCTGGCTCAGGAGACCGCGAAGGCCACCGAGGACATCTCCCGCCGGGTGTCGGCGATCCAGGCCGACACCGACGGCGCGGTCACCGCGATCGGCGAGATCTCGGCCATCATCGAGCGGATCAACGGCATTCAGATGACGATCGCCTCGGCCGTGGAGGAGCAGACCGCCACCACCCAGGAGATGAACCGCACGCTGTCGGAGGCGGCCGCCGGCGCCGGCGACATCGCGGCCACCATCGGCACGGTCTCCGACGCCACCCAGCGGACCACGGCCACCGTCGGCGACACCCGCCACGCGGCGGACGACCTGGCCGTCACCGCCGGTCAGCTGCAGGCCGTGGTCTCCCGGTTCCGCTACTGAGCCGTACGGGAAAGGGCTCGTCCTTCGGGGCGGGCCCTTTCTCCGTTCACGGGCCGTCGACGGCGTACGAGATGCGGCGCGCGTCGACCTTCCGGGCGAGGCGTTCGGCGGCCAGGTAGGCGCGGGTCAGTCCGATGCGGACGGTGTCGGCGTCGGTTCCGCATTTGGTGAAGGTGAGCAGGCCGACGTTGACCACGGCGACGACCGTGGCGTACGCGATGACGTCCTGCAGGACGCCGAAATAGATCATGATGGTGAAGCCGAGGCAGATCAGGCAGTAGGCGAGCATCGACGGCGTCCAGACCCGGTATTTCTCGAGGCCGACGATGCGCGGCGGGATCGTCGCATTGGCCGGTACGCCGTCGGCCCGGGCCGTCTCGCGGGAGAGCTCGACCGCGCGGTCGGAGAGGACCCGGCCGCCGAGGTTGACCAGCAGGCTGTTCACGAGCAGCAGGGTCGTCGCGGCGGCCCACCACATCGGGGCGATCAGGTTGACCGCTACCGCCACGAGCGGCATGAGGACGGAGTTCGCCCGGTCGAGGACCTCGATGGACCACCGCGCGGTGCCGCTCAGCCCCGGGAATCCGCGGACCGTGCGGGCGCTCAGCCCCGCGTAGATGTTCTGGTAGTACTTGACCGAGGCCCAGGCCATCGAGAACATCGCGATCCGGCAGGGCAGCGTGTCCTCCAGGGAGGCCGGCGGCTCCCGGTACCCGTCGGCGCGGAGCTTGGCCAGCTGGTCCTCGAGCACCCCGCCCGGGAGCACGTTCAGGTCGCGCAGCAGCAGGTACGCGGTCACCAGGACGGTCAGGTACCACCCGGCGGCGCACGCCCGCGACCACCACATCAGGGAGGTCGCCAGGGACCGGCGGTCGTAGACGTCCTGGCCGGACAGGCCGGTGGCCGCGCGGTGGCCCGGGAACTCGTACCGGTCGACGGCGAAGACCGTCTCGCGCCACAACCGGGTGAGGCGGCCGGGCGAGCCCGAGTTGGGCGCGAAGTTGAGCACGAACCGGCGGCCCCGGCTCGGCGGCCCGAACAGTCCGTCGCGCCGGTCGACCTTGTGCGACAGCGCGGCCTCGGCCAGATACGTGTCCTTCAGGTCCGCCCAGTCCTCGGGGGAGAGCCGGGCCTCGGGACCCATGTCGGCTTTGCCGAAGAGCAGCAGACGGCTGCCCGGGTCCTCGTCGATCAGGTCTTCGAGGAACCGGCCGAGGTAGTGGGTGCGCCGGTAGAACGCGTCCGGTACGACCGAGTCCCCTTCGCGGCCGACGCCGCTCAGGCCGATGATGAGCTGGCCGACGGAGTACAGGTCGGCCCGCCACGACGGTTTGTCCTCGCGCCGGACCTCGGGCGCGATGTAGCGCGCGTCGCTGGCCTGGCGGCCCAGGCCGGACTGCCCGTAGAGGTAGTTGCGGCCGAAGTCGACCAGGGTGAGCCGTTTCCGGTCGCCGCTCCCGGTGACGATGATGTTCGACGGGTTGAGGTCACCGTGGACCAGACCGTGTTCGCCGATGTCCGCTATCGCGTCGAACAGCAGCGGGCCGACGGCCTCCAGCGTCTCGCCCCGGGCGTAACGGCCGCGGTCCTGCCTCGAGCGCCGCCGGCCGGCGGGCCCGTCCGGCGCGGTGACGGTGTCCCGGCCCTGGACGAACTTCTCCAGGGTGACGCCGTCGACGAAGTCCATCGCGATCCACCGGGAGGCGCTGAACCACACCCGGGCCGCCACCTTGCTGTGCCAGGTGTTCTGGTACTTGAGGGCGTATTCGCGCGTCGCGGAGGCGATCACCGGGACCTCGGTGTACGGCATGAGGACCAGCTTGACGGCGAGCTGGCCCGGTGGCTGCTCGGCATGGTCGCGTAACCGGGGATCGTCGGCCAGGGAGGCCGGGGCGGGGCCGCGGAGGATGAACGACGTCGTGCCGAACTCGTGGAATTCGTACTGGCCCAGGTCGAGCGTCGGCCAGAAGTCGGCGGCCGCCGACGCGCGTTCGCCCTTGTTCCGGTCGGATTCCGCCTCGGCCAGCGCTTTCCGCGCGGTTTCGGGGTCCTCGACATAGCCGAACCGGAGCTCCTTGCGCTGGACCGCGATGGACGACTTGACGGATTCGAGCTCGTTCGCGTCCTGTTCGGTGAAGTCCTGCCGGTACAGCTCCTTCAGCACCGTCGTCACGGCCGTGTTGAGGATCAGGCGCCGGGCGACCGCAAGCCGGTCGGCCTCGGACAGGTCGGGCCGGGCCGCTTCAGGGGCCGGCGGGCCGGGCGGTTCCGGTTCGGTGCTCTCCGGCGGCGGGACCTGATCGACCGGCCGGTCGGCGATGTCGTCGAACCGGCCCCGGTCGGCGTGTTCCAGCGTCGACACGGTCAGGAGCAGCACGGCCAGGTACCCGAACTCGGTCCACGCCGAGACGTCGCGTTCGCCCAGGCGCGGGATGTCGAGCACCCGTTCGCACCAGGCGGTCAGGTCGCGTTCGAAGGCCGCTCGTGGCACCTCGTACAGGACGTGGAAGGAGTTCGCCTCGAAGGGCAGGTTGACCAGGGCGGTGCGCAGCGCCTCGATCGGCTCCCCGGGCTGGCGGGTGAGCACCTCCCAGGTCGTCTGCAGGTTCTCCAGGTCACGGTCGGGCGCCTGCATCGCCTTGACGACCGACTTGATCCATTCGTTTTCGCTGATCACCGTTGCTCGCCGTCGTCGAGGTCGACCGGGAAACGGAAGTCGTGCCGGCCGTGGTCGGGGATGACCAGGCGGGGCATGGCCCGCCGGTACCGCCCCTCCAGCGCGAAGTAGGCGACCTCGTAACCGTCGCGGGCGCCCTGGAACAACCGCCAGGGGTTCATCTCGTGCCGTACCACCTCGCGCTGCGCCGGCAGCGGGGCCAGATCGAGGATGTACGGGCCGGGCACCGGTTCGGCGCGCTGCCGTTCGAGGGCGACGCGCGCCTGTTTGTACTCCTGGACCGAGCGCAGGTGGCCCGTGCCGAGTCCGGGACGGATGCGGTTGAGCCGGGTCCCGACGTAGCGGTTGAGCCAGGAGACCCCGGGGCGCATCGAGCCCATCGGGCGGGTGCTCAGCGACAGCACGTGGGTGGGCGGAGCGTCCTCGGTCCGCTGCGCGACCAGGAACGGGTGGGCGGTCAGGACGCCGCCGTCGACCGCCCGGAAGCCGCGGAAGCTCGTGGTTCCGGGTACCGCTATGGGCAGCCACATGCTGGCCCGCAGCGCGGCCCGCAGGTCGTCGTCGGAGGTGAAGTCCCGGGCCAGGACGGTGTCCAGGTCGTCGACGTTCGTGACCATGATGCACAGCGGGATCGGCGACGATCGTACGGACGCGTAATCCATGGGTTTGGTGAAGTGGACGATCTCGTCCAGGGCGAAGTCGAGGTCGATCAGCGGCCGGCCCCGCAGGCCGCGGCGGAAGTCCAGGAACCGCTTGCTGGCCAGATCGTCGAAGTAGATCGACAGCGGGTACCAGGTGTCGCCGACCAGGAAGTAGGCGGAGTTGACGGCGCCCGAGGAGCAGCTGTAGACGACGTCGAAGGTCTGCGTGTACCCGAGGTCCTCCAGGGCGGTGAGCATCGCGGCGGAGACGATGCCGCGCAGGCCGCCGCCCTCGACGGCCAGCGCCACCCGGTACCCGTCCGAGCGCGATCCGGGCCGGCTGTCCTCGGCCCGGCGCCGGCGGAGCACGTCGAGGACGGGGTGGTCGGCCGCCCAGGCGCGCCGCGGGCTCGGTAGTCGCGTGACGGACATGTCAGAACTCACCTTCAGCAGCGGACCGGACGCGGAACAGGAACGTGCCCCCGTCACCCGCGACGGCGATGTGCTCGCCGTCGGGCAGCCACGCGCAGTCGTTGGCCGGCGTGGCCAGCCGGACGGCGGCGACGGGCCGGGGATCGAAGGGGTCACCGGTGAGGCGCCACACCCGCAGGAGGCCGTCCGAGTCGGCGGTGGCGAGCAGGGCGCCGCGGGGATCCACGGCACAGCCGCGGATCGCGCCGTCGTGGGCCCGGACGGCGCGGGTGAGGTCGGCGTACCGGGGTGACAGCCGGATGATCCCCAGCCGGCCGGACTCGGTGCCGAGGAAGATCAGGTTGCCGTCCGCTGTCTGGGCGGCGCACAGCGTGGCGCCGCGGTCGCCGGAGGCCGCCGGCGCGACGCGGTCGGCGTCGCCGGTGTGCGGCCAGTGGGTGACGGTGCCGTCGGCCTGCGCGAGCGTCAGCGACTCGGTGCCGGGGAGGTAACCGCACCAGCGCACCGCGCCGTGCGCGGCGAACCGTGAGCTGCTGACCGTTCCCAGGCGGGTGTCCCAGCGGCGGACGCTGCCGTCCTCGTAGCCCGCGGCCACCCGTGTGCCGTCCGGGCTCACCGTGCAGCAGGTGACCGGCTTGCCCTCGGTGCCGAGCCGGCGGCGCCCGTCGCGCGGCGAGGTCACCAGGATCCGGCCGTCCGGGTGGCCGGTGACGAGATGACCGGCCTCGCTCATGGCCGCGCAGGTGGCCGGAGAAGCGGGGAGGCTCGGCCCGGGTCCGGCGTCCGGGCCGGTGGACCACTGGCGTGGCGCCTCGAAGCCGCCGCTGATGACGCGGCCGCCGTCGCCGGAGACGCAGCAGTACGAGGCCGGCGCCGAGAGGGCCGGTGGTTCCCAGGACGCCGCCGCCGGGCTGGTCGAGAAGAGCCGTACCGTGCCGTCGGCGTTGCCCGTGACGACCTGGGACCGCCCGCCCGCCCGGGTGCCGGTGACCGGGACGACCGCGCAGCAGCGCACGCCGGCGCCGTTGCCGGGCATGCTGATCAGGTCGTTGACCTTCGGCCACCACAGCTGGATCTGGTCGTCGTAGCCGGCCGAGACCACCAGCCCGCCGCGGGCGGCGTCGTCGCCGGCGGCGGCCGCGCAGGCGAGGACGCGCCCGGCGTGCAGGGTGCGGGCGGCGACGAGCGCCTCACCGCTGTGCACCGCGACGGTGCCGTTGCGGAAGCCGATCACCAGCCACCGCTCGTCCGGGTCGCCGGCCTGGAACGAGCAGCAGTCCACGGGGGAGCCGTATCCGGGGCCGACGAAGGCCGCCGGTTCCGGCCCGGGCCGGGCCATCCGCCAGATCGAGACGCGCCCGTCCTCGGAGCCGACGGCGAACCGGTCGCCGGCGGGATCGGCGGCGCAGCACGTGATCACCTTGGAGTGCCCGCGCAGCCGGGCCGGCGCCGGGTGGCCCGGATCCTCGCCCGCGAGGTCCCACAGCCAGGGCTGGCTGTCCGCGGTCACGGCCAGGACCCACCGGCCGTCGGCGGAGATCGCGCAGCGGGTCACCGGCCGGCCGTGCTCCAGGTCGAGCCGCGGGCCGCCGCCCGTCTCGGCGCGGACGTGGGCGCGGCGTCTCGAGCCCAGCACCAGCCGCCCGGCCGCGCTGTGGGCGATGGACTCCAGCCCGGCGGCGGTGCCGTCCGGGGTCAGCAGGGCGTCAGTCATGTCGTGACCCGCGCCGGCCGTGGTGGGCGCGACGCTCCAGCGCTTGACCGTGTCGTCGTGCCCGACCGTCCACACGGCGAGCGGATCGCCGCCGGCGGCGCAGTCGCGGACCGCTGCGCCGTGCGCGCCGAGCACCCGGACGAAGTTGGGGTGCGGCATGTCGGCCAGCGGCCAGACCCGTTCGAGGAAGGGCCCGGCCGGCGTCGCCCGGAATCGTTCCACCAGCGGCCGCAGCGTCGGTTCGTGATCGATGCGGCTCAGCAACGTGTCGGTGAACGCGTCCGATCGCGGGTCCAGCAAGTGGGCGCAACGGGCGAGGGCCTCACGCAGCAGGACCGCCACGGGTGAGCCGTCGGCCAGCAGGCCGGCCTCGGCCGCCGCCGTCGAACCGGTCCACCGGATGGTGGCCTGGATCCAGCGCAGGTCGAGGACGAGGTCGTGCCGTTCGCCGTCCAGTCCGGCCGCGCGCAGATGCCCGGGCAGGTCCACCCCGACGGCGGACAGCTCCGCCGGGAGCCGCCACCACTCGCCGCCCGGGACTGTTCGCCGGAGGCTTTCGACGAGCGACCGGTGGGCGCCGGGTGCCGACGCCCGCAGGTCACCGTCGGCGGCGATCAGCTCCCGGGTGCCGTCGGTGAGCCGGGCGGCGCCGCCGGTCACGGCCACGAAGCTCCAGCGGTCGGCGAGCTCGCTCAGCGCCTCGCGGACCTCGGTGGTGTCCCACCACCGGCCGAAGACGTCGAGGGACACCGGGCCGGGGAAGATGGACAGGTCGCGCAGCCGGTCCCGGTCGGCGGCGTCCAGCCGGCTCAGGCCGGCGCCGCCGGGCCGGGGTCCGACGGCCCCGGCCGCCTGGGCCAGCGCGTCGGACCACCATCGCTCCTGCCACGGCGCCGGGTCGTCGTCGCGGAAACGGGCGACGACGATCTCCGCGCTGCTGCCCGTTCTCCTCTTGATCTCGGGCCGGACGCCGCTGAGGAAGGCCCACAGGCCGTCGGCGGTGATCGCCGGGCGGGTGCCGGCCGCGCCGAGCAGCCCCCGCGCCAGTGCGGCGGTGAAGGGGCTCGGTTCGCCCGGGCCGCCGTCCCGGGCGGTGCGCGAACCGATCGCACTGGTGATGAGGTAGGAGTTGTCGACGACCAGCTGGTCCATCTCGTACGCGCCGGAGTAGCACGCGTCCAGCACGACCAGGATCCGCCGGGCCGGGCAGCGGCGGAGCACCGCGTTGAGCGTGCCGGCCGACACGGCGGTGCCGGCCAGCCGGCGCCGGTCGGTGTCGCGTCCGGCCAGGTAGAGACCGCCGCCGCGTTCCCGGAAGCCGTGGCCGCTGTAATACAGCAGAAGCGTGTCATCCCTTTCGGTGACATCGCATACGGCCTCGATCACCCGGACGATGGCGGAATGATCTTCATTGAGCACCATCTCGACGGCGGCGGGGTCGCCGGCGCAGATTCCGCTGCGCGGATTGGTCAGCGCCCATTTGATCAATGCGGCGTCGAATGGCGGTGAGCTCAGATCGGGGATTTCTCCCGCGGGATCGTGAACGTCGAAGATCGAATTGGCGATGATGACGGCGCGGTGCATGCCTCACCCGTCGATGATTCGCTTCACCAGGTCCCAGGTTCCGGGGTCGTCGACTTTGTCGGCGGGAATCTCGACCTGCAGATCTTGACCGGTGCGCTTGATGACGACGGAAGTGCCCTGGGTGGGACTCTCACCGCGCGCTTTCAGCCAGGTGGTGACGATGTCGCGGAAGGCCGTGAACGCCCCGGCCGAGCCGAGCGCGACGATCAGCGTCTCGGCCAGCCCGCGCTCGCCGGGTGCCGGGGCGCCCGGCACCACGAGACGGTTCCTCGCCAGCTCGTCGTACAGCTCCCCGGCCTCGGCCTGCCACCGCTCGTCGGCGGGGTCCCAGCCGTTCGAGACGGCCTCCACCGTGAATTGTTTGTCCGCCATTTCCGTCTTTCGCTAAAGGTGTCGGTGCCGGTGAGCATGACACCTTGCCGGATGGCAAGCAACAACCCTGGGTGCGGTATAAATGCCGAGATCGCCTCTTGCAGTCTGCCTGGCGAACGGGGAGCGAGAAAATCTCGCGGGATAGCGTCAGGAGGCTTCCAGCGCGTGGGCCATCGTGGCCTGTTCCTCCAGTACTTCGCCGATGCGGGTCTGCACCGCGTCGAGCTGGTGAATGGTTTCGCTGGTGTCGCGGATGCCGCCGGCCACCGATTCGGCGCTCTCCTGCAGGGCGGCGATTTGTTCCGAGACCTTCTTCGTCGCCTCGGCGGTCTCGCGGGCCAGCTCCTTGACCTCGCCGGCCACGACCGCGAACCCCTTGCCGATCTCGCCGGCCCGGGCCGCCTCGATGGTGGCGTTCAGCGCCAGCAGGTTGGTCTGGTCGGCGATCGAGGAGATGATCTGGATGACGTCGCCGATGGCGGCCGAGGCGTTGCCCAGGGAGTTGACGTCGCCGGTCATGGCCGACGCGCGGCTCACCGCCTCGTCGGCCACCCGGGTGGCGTCGGCCGTGGCGGCGCGCAGACGGTCGACCGTGTCCAGCAGGGCGCGCGCGTTGGCGGCGGCGGTCTCGGCCGCGCGGACGACTTCGAGGCGCTGGGAGACGAGCTGCTGAACGTTGCGCAGGGCGTCGGCCCGGGAGTCGGAGAGGTCCACGTACTCGGTGGTGAAGAAGTCCATCGTGCCGATGATGCGGTCGCCGCTGACGATGGGGAAGCAGACGCCGGAGCGGACGCCGGCGCGCTGGGCGGCGGGCGCGCGGACGCAGTCGGTGAGCTCGCCGATGTCGCGGACGAAGACGAGGTCGCGCTGGCGCCAGGCGCGGCCGGACAGGCCGACGCCCTCGGCGAAGGTGGCGGCCAGGGTCACCTTGCGGAATTCCTCGCCGGCGTTGCCCGACTCGACCTGGAACTTGAGCACGTTCTCCTCGGGGTCGACCTCCCAATAGGAACCGTAGGCCCAGTGGAAGGCGGTGCGGACCGCGTCGAGCGCCGCCTTGAGGGCCAGCGACGAGCTGGCGGTGTGGCCGAGCGCGGTGACCACGCTGGTGACCGCGAGGCGGTCGTCGGCGACCTGCCGGGTGTTGTACGCGGCGAGGGCGGCGACCCGGATCTGCTCGGCGAGCCGGCCGATCGCGCCCCACTTGCTGATCAGGGCGGCGTCCATGGCGAGCGGGTTGCCGCCGTAGTACTCCATGACGGCGATGACCTTGTTACCCCGGACCGCCGGTACCGCGATCCCGGCCCTGGCGCCGGCCCGGATCGCGCTCTGGAAACGAGGGTCGGGGCTCGCCTGGTCCGCGTTGATGTACACCGGCTTCACGGTCCGCATCGCCTGCTGGGCGAGCGCGGAGGGGCCGCCCAGCTGGTCCTTGATGCGCCCGAGCTCGAACTCGAGTCTGAGCCCGCCGTTCTCGACGCACCAGACCGCCCCGTACTCCATGTCGTAGTACTCGACATAGGTGGAGACGTAGATGCGCCAGGTGCTGGCCTCGCCAGTGGCGCTTTCCAGGTTGGTGGCCAGCTCCTCGAGAGCCTCGATGTCGCGCGGGGGTTCCCTGCGCACCACTGGAGCGGACTGCTGTTGCCGATTGCCGAACAGGCCCATGGCCTCAGGCTACGGAGTGAAATGCCGGTTTTCCGGGTGTTTAGGACGCAAGTTCGTGCAATGCCTCCGCGAAAATCCCGTGGTGGCGCTCGACGTCCTCGATCGTCGTCGCCGGCGACATCAGGGCCATGTTGTGGAACGGCGTCAGCAGGACGCCGCGGTTGGCCAGGTAGACGTGCAGGAAGTCCTCCAGCTCGCCGTCGGCGACGGCGGCCGACTCGGTGCCGTTGCGCGGCGCGGGATCGGCGAAGCGGTACTCGACCCGGGCGCCGAGCTGGCTGACCGACCACGGCAGCCCGGACGTCTCGATGATCTTGCGGATGCCGGTGGCGAAGGCCGTCGCGGTGTCGATCATGCCGGCGAAGGCGCCGTCGGTCAGGACCTCCCGCAGGCAGGCGCGGGTCGCGGCCATCGAGACCGGATTTCCGGCCAGGGTGCCGCCGACGCCGCCCATGTCGACCAGATCCAGGTCCGTGCGGCCGGTCAAGGCCGTCGCGAGATCTTCGGACAGGCCGTACGCCCCCACGGGTATCCCGCCGCCGATGGCCTTGCCGATGGTCACGACATCCGGCGACAACCCCCAGAACGCGGTGGCGCCGCCCGGCCCGGCCGAGAAGGTGTGGGTCTCGTCGTTGATCAGGTACGTGCCGTACTTGCGGGTCAGCTCGCGGACCCCGGCCAGGTAACCGGGCTCGGGCAGCACGATGCCGATGTTGGTCAGCGCCGGCTCCATCAGGACCGCCGCCACGTCGCCGTGGGCCAGTTCGCGCTCGAGGCCGGCCAGGTCGTTGAACTCGGCGACCCGGCTGGTGTTCGTGACGTCGGTCGGCGCGCCCACGTTGCCCTCGCGGCTGCGGCCGTGGCCGTCCGGGCCGACGACGATCAGCGACTCGTCGACCGAGCCGTGGTAGCAGTAGCTGTGGAACAGGATCTTCGGCCGGCCGGTCACGGCCCGCAGCAGGCGGATGGCCCAGCGGTTGGCGTCGGTCGCGGTCAGCGCGAAGCTCCAGTACGGCACGGTGAAGCGCCGGGCCAGCTCGGCCGCCACGATCGCCGCGTCCTCGGTCGGCATCATCGTGGTGGCGCCGCCGAGGGTGGCCAGGCGGCGGGTGACCGCCTCGACCACCGGCGCGGGGGAGTGCCCGGCCATGGCCCCGGTGTCGCCGAGGGCGAAGTCGAGGTAGTCGTGGCCGTCGACGTCGGTGATCCGGTTGCCGCGGGCCGTCGCGACGTACAGCGGGAAGCCGGCCGCGGTCTTGTTCATCCAGGTCATCGGCACGCGGCCGAACAGGTGGCCGGACCGCTGGTAGGCCGCGGCCGAGCGGGGGTTGCGCTCGGCGAAGGCGGCCCGCTCACGGGTGGCCAGCTCGGCGAGACGACCGCGATCAACTCCGGATTCCGTCGACATGGCGCGATGCTACTAATGATCTGCTCTTTAAGCGATACTTCAGCCGCTGATTCCGTTGATCCGGTCCAGGATGATCTTCTCGGCCGGCTCGTCCACTGAGAAGACCGTCCTGACCGGTTTGTCGCCGGTTTCGGAAATATGGCCGTCCGGGCCCACCCGGAGCGGAAGCTCGGGCGACCCCACCGCGGAGATCTCGCCGACGGCGATCGCGGCGGCGAGCGGATCGTGCAGCGGGACCGCGCGGATACCCGTACGGCCCTCGTAGAAATCGAGATAGGCCGGCAGCATGCCGGCCAGCGCCCGGGTCAGCGGGGTGCCGCCGAGCCGGGCCCGGTCCTGTTCGGTCCAGCGGTGCCGCAACGTCACGTCGAGCGGCACCAGGGTGACCGGCCACGCGGCCCGCAACACCTCGTCGGCCGCGGCCGGGTTGTCGGCGATGTTGGCCTCGGCCCGCGGTGTCACGTTGCCCGGCACCCGCACGGCGCCGCCCATGACCGTGACGCTCCGGATCCGGCCGGGCAGAGTGGGGTCCTGCCGCAACGCCAGCGCGAGGTTCGTGCACGGTCCCGTCGCCAGAAGGTGCAGCTCACGGGCGTACTCAAAGGAAAGGTCCAAGAGAAGTTCGACGCTGGTACGGGGGTCGGGCGGCTCACCCAGGGGCAGCACCGCCCCGCCGACGCCGTTGTCGCCGTGCACCGCCTTGGCCCCGCGCTTGATCTCGCCCTCGCCGACCGCGACCGGGATGTCGTCGCGGCCGGCCAGAGCGAGCAGCCCCAGGGTGTTCCGCGCGGCCTGAGCGGCCGCGGTGTTGCCGTTGACCGTGCCGATGCCGGCCAGCCGCACCCCGGGATGGGCCAGCAGGTAGGCCACCGCGATCGCGTCGTCGATGCCGGTGTCACAGTCGAGATGGAGGATCATCGGTTCATGATGCGGCAGCCGGCGACCCGAACGCGGTGAAGAACCGGTCCCGGAACGCGTTCATCGGCCACACCGGCGTCGTGGCCCGCGGCCTCAGCCCGTCGGCCCAGTTCCAGTCGGTGATCCGGTCGAGCACCCTGGGGTCCTTGGCCACGATGGTGATCGGCACGTCGTGGCTGGCGTTCGCGCCCGCCGCGATCGGCGAGGGCTGGTGGTCGCCGAGGAACACCATCACCAGGTTCTCGTCGCCGTACCGCTCGATCCAGTTGATCACGCTGGTCAGCGAGTACTGAATGGACTTGCCGTACTCGGCCCGGACCTTCTTCGGCTCGGCCCACAGCGCCTTCGGTTTCGTGCCGTTCTCGACCATCGGCCCGTAGACCGAGCCGTCGCCGACCTCCCAGTCGGGCAGATAGCCGGGGATCGGCGCCCACGGCGTGTGGCTGGAGACCAGCGGCATCTCCACCATCAGCGGCTCCCGGCCCGCCTTGTCGTACTCCAGCGCGCTGAACTGCTTGAGCGTGAACTGGTCGGGCATCGGCGCCCAGCTGAACTTCGGCCCGTTGTAGCCCAGGTTGCGCGAGTCCCACACCTGCTCGTAGCCGTAGAAGTTGCCCTCCGGCCAGGCCCGGGTGGCGCCGGGCATGACGCTGACCGTGCGGTGCCCGGCGTCGCGGAAGGCGCGGGTCAGGGTGAGCCGGTCGGTCGAGACGAGGTTGCGGTACCGCTGCTCGTTGTTGATCCACAGCCCGGACAGGAAGGTCGAGTGGGCCAGCCAGCTGCCGCCGCCGAAGGTGGGCGAGGTGAGCCAGCCGCTGCGCGCGCCGTAGCCGGCCCTCTTCAGCTGGGCGGTGCCGTCGTCGAGGACCGGGTCGACCAGGGCGGCCAGGGCCGGCGTCTCGACGGCGCTGCGCCCGTAGCTCTCGATGAAGGTGAACATGACGTCCTTGCCCTTGAGCGCGGACAGCATCTGATCCGGCGCGACGCCCTTGAACGCGTCGTTCTCGACCTCCTTGGCGAAGGCGGCCTCGTCCCGCAGGCCGGCGCGGGCCTGGTGGGCGCGGTCCCACGCGTACGTGGCGCTGCTGCGCGCGGCGACGGGCACCGCGCCGTACACCGAGACACCGAGAGTGAAAGTCAGAGCCCAGGCCACCGCGACCCCACCGGCGGCGACCGCCGAACGGCGGCGATGACGGGCGGCGAGCGCGCCCACCCGCAGCACCGACCAGCAGGTGAGCGCGAGGACCGCGGCGACCAGCAGCAGGACCGCGGCGACGGCGGCGATCGCGGCGACCCGGCCGTACGCCTCGGCGGCGAAGCCGTACGCGTCGTCGAGCAGCACCCAGTCCAGCACCGGGTTGAACGGGCGGTTGAGCTCCTCGAAGAACCCCATGTCCAGGCACTTCTCGATGACGATGAGCCCGACCAGCACCCCGATGACCACGCCGGCGACGCGACGGGCCCTCGGCGGCAGAACGGCGAGGAGGGCGAGGACGACGGCGGCCTCGATCGGGATCCGGGCAAAGCCCAGCGGCGTCAGCCGGGACAGCACGTTGGGGAAGATCAGAGCGGCGAAAAGAATCACTCCGGCCAGGACCGTGAACGACAGCTGGACCCGGGGGCGGCGGAGGAAGGCACGAACGCGTTGCGGCACGTGAGAGGGAACGGATTCACAGTGCCGGACGGTTCACCGACATTCCAAAGTCACTTCGGAGAGGTACCAAAGACTCTATGGCCGCCCAGTGGGTAGGCCTAGGTTCAAGTCAACGACCGCGAAGTGAGAGGACATGCCCCGTGCCGACGGCGACCTCGGACCTGCCAGCCGTGCCCACTGAGGCGGAAATCGCCCAGCTGGACGCGTGGTGGCGTGCCGCCAACTACCTGACCATCGGCCAGATCTACCTGCAGGCCAACCCTCTGCTGACCGAACCCCTCAAACCCGAGCACATCAAACCCCGGCTGCTCGGTCACTGGGGCACCAGCCCCGGCCTGTCGTTCGTGTACGCGCACGTGTCCCGGCTGATCCGGCACACCGGGCAGGACGCGCTCTACCTGACCGGTCCCGGCCACGGCGGGCCCGCCCTGGTCGCCGCCGGGTACCTCGAGGGCACGTACAGCGAGATCTACCCGCAGGTCAGCCAGGACGAGGCGGGGATGCTGAAGCTGTTCCGCCAGTTCTCCAGTCCCGGCGGCATCCCGAGCCACGTGTCGGTGACCACACCCGGCTCCATCCACGAGGGCGGCGAGCTCGGCTACGTGCTGGTCCACGCGTTCGGCGCGGTGATGGACAACCCCGACCTGCTGGCGATCGCCGTGGTCGGCGACGGCGAGGCCGAGACCGGCCCGCTCGAAGGCTCGTGGAAGGGCATCTCGTTCATCAACCCGAAGCACGACGGGGCGGTGCTGCCGATCCTGCACCTCAACGGGGCCAAGATCTCGGGGCCGACCGTGCTGGCCCGCAAGGACCCGGCCGAGGTACGCGAGCTGCTGAGCGGCCACGGCTACGAGGTCATCGAGGTCGAGGGCTCCGACCTGCCCGGCATGCACACCCGCTTCGCCGCCGCCCTCGCCGGCGCGTACTCGCGCATCCGCTCCATCCAGCAGGCCGCGCGGTCCGGCGGCGACGGCGACGGCACCCGGCCGCGGTGGCCGCTGATCGTGCTGCGGACCCCGAAAGGCTGGACCGGGCCCGAAGAGGTCGACGGCGTCCACGTGGCCGGCACGTTCCGGGCCCACCAGGTGCCGCTGGCCGGGGTGCGGGAGAACCCGGAACACCTCGCGCTGCTCGAGCAATGGCTCAAGTCGTACAAACCGGAGGAGCTGTTCGACTCCTCGGGCGCGCCGGTGCCGGTGGTGCGCGACGCCGCGCCGGCCGGCGACAAGCGGATGAGCGCCACCCCGCACGCCAACGGCGGCCTGATCACCCGCGACCTCGACCTGCCCGACTTCCGCGACTACGCGGTCAAGGTGGGCCAGCCGGCCACCGAGCGGGTCGAGTCGACCCGGCGGCTCGGCGAGATGATGCGCGACATCTACAGCCGCAACCCCGACCGGTTCCGGCTGTTCAGCCCCGACGAGACCAACAGCAACCGGCTCGGCGCGGTCTTCGAGGTCTCCGACCGGGCCTTCATGGAACACGTCACCCCGGACGACGTGGCGATCGGGCCGGACGGCCGGGTCATGGAGGTGCTCTCGGAACACAACTGCCACGGCTGGCTCGAGGGTTACAACCTGACCGGCCGGCACGGCATGTTCGCCACGTACGAGGCGTTCGCCATGGTCAGCGCGTCCCAGACGGTGCAGCACAGCAAATGGCTGGAGGAGGCCAACCACCTGCCGTGGCGGGCCAAGGTGCCCAGCCTGAACGTGCTGCTGACCTCGACGGCGTGGCGCAACGACCACAACGGCTTCAGCCACCAGGGGCCCGGCCTCATCCAGGTGGTGCTCACCGCCCGCGGCGACGTCAGCCGCATCTACCTGCCGCCGGACGCGAACTGCCTGCTGTCGGTGGCCGACCACTGCTTCCGCAGCCGCAACTACGTCAACCTGATCGTCATCGACAAGCAGCCGCAGCTGCAGTGGCTGACCATGGACGAGGCGATCGACCACTGCGCGCGCGGCGCCGGCGTGTGGGACTGGGCGGGCACCGACGACGGCCACTCCGACCCGGACATCGTGCTGGCCTGCGCGGGCGACGTGGTCACGATGGAGACGGTGGCGGCGGCCCAGATCCTGCGCGACAAGCTGCCGGGGCTGCGCGTGCGGGTGGTGAACGTGGTCGACCTGATGGCGCTGCCCCGCCCGAAGGACCACCCGCACGGCATGAGCGAAACCCTGTTCACCGAGTTGTTCACGGACACGGTGGACGTGGTGTTCGCCTTCCACGGCTACCCGGGGGCGATCCACCAGCTGGTGCACGGGCGGCCGGACGCCGACCGGTTCCGGGTGCGCGGGTTCATCGAGCAGGGGACCACCACTACGCCGTTCGACATGACGGTGCGGAACAAGGCGTCCCGGTACCACCTGGTGATGGATGCCATCAACAACGCCAAGCGGCTGCCGCGGGGGGCCGAGGATCTGAAGAAGTGGTGCGAGGCCCAGCTTTCGCGGCATGCGGAGTACGTGGTGGAGCATCTGGAGGACATGCCCGAGGTTCGGGATTGGACGCTGGGGGATTGGGCCACTCGGTCCTGACCTCGAGGGAGAGGGCCGGCGATTGTTGCCGGCCCTCTTTCGTGGGGTGGACTTGGTTGCGGCCTTGCCGGGTGTCACGTGGCGGCCAGGGGAGTGGTCACCGGTCGCTGAGCGCAGGGCGAGGTGGGGGAATCACCTCGCCCTGCTGGGTGCTTGGGGTTCGCTGCCGCGTTGTGGTCCGGCGAGAAATTCAGCCGGGCGGGCCGGGCTGGGTGGTGGCTTGAGCGGCAATTCCAGGCCGGTCGCGCGGGTTGGGTGGGCTGTCCTGGCCGATCGGGTCAGTAGCGGCGCCGGTTCTGCAGGCGGTCGAACAGGCCGCGCAGGCGGCGCTGGTTCTCGGGCTTGGCCAGCTGGCGGCGGCCCTGGTCTACCAGCCGTTGGCCCTGCGGGCTTCGCAGGAACGAACGGACGCGCTGGGCGAGAGTCGCCATCGTGGTGCCTCCTCGAATCGCGAGCCATGGACATACCCGCCGGCGAAGTCCCGCAATCGACTCGCCGGCTCCGGGATGCCGAAGCTGCCTGGTCGGTGCTGAGCCCAGTCGGTGCTGAGCCCGGTCGTCATGCCGGAGCGGGCCGGCTGGATCTTCGGTACTGCGCGAAGCCGCGGTCATTGACTGATCCCCCACCGGTTACGGTGGGTTGTTGGCGATCCGAGGATGAGGCTGCAGATGATCAATGCGCAAGAGTTCGCACGACGGTTGAGCACTCTCGGAGCTCATGCGTTCACCAGCGACGACATCGTGGATCTGGCGACCGCGGCGGAGGTGCGCATCAGCGCCGACCTCGAGATCGACGCCACGGTGGCGCAGCGCCTGCTCGACCAGATCTCGCCCAAGGTCCCGGTGACCGGGGCGCAGATGGTGGCGTCGCAGTGGCCGCCGCCCCAGTCGTCCCGGCCCGCGGTGCCGTCGGTGTCGTTCTCCAGCCCGGGTGCCGTCGACGCGCCGGCCGACCAGCCGGGCCGGCCCCGCGGTTCCCGGCCCGCCCGCAGCGGCCGCCGCCACGGCCCCGGCAAAGGCGGCAGGTGAAGCGGCTGACCCTCGGGGTCCTGGTCGGGCTGCCGGGTCTGGCGGCGGCCGTTGCTGCCTAGCGCTTCGCCGGGGTGGTGGTGGCCACCGCTGTGGAGAGGGCGAAATTGGGGTCGGCCACCGGGCGGCCGAAGTAGTAGCCCTGGAGCAGGCGGTAGCCGAGGCGGTGGAGGGCTTCGGCCTGGGCCGCGGTTTCGACGCCCTCGGCCACGGCGGCCAGGCCGAGGCCCTGGCTCACCTGGATCAGGGCCTCGGCGATGACCGTGTGGCGGCCGGCCTCGGTGATGTTGTCGACGAAGGACTTGTCGACCTTCAGGATGTCCACCGGGACCGTCTGGAGCAGGTTCAGGGAGCTGTGGCCGGTGCCGAAGTCGTCCAGGGCGATCCGGACGCCGAGCGCGCGCAACTCGTTCAGGGTCACGACTGCCTGGCCGCCCTCGAAGACCGCCGTCTCGGTCATCTCGACGGCCAGGCACGGGGCGGGCAGGCCTGTCTCGGTCAGGATCCGGGCCACCGTGTCGGCGAAGCCGTGGCGGGCCAGCTGGCGGGCCGACACGTTGACGCTGACCCGGTCGGGGGCCTGCGGGCCCAGTGCCGCGCGCCAGGCCGCCATGCGGTGGCAGGCGGTGCGCAGGATCCATTCGCCCAGTTCGACGATGAGGCCGTTGCGTTCGGCGACCGGGATGAAGTCGGCCGGGCTGACCATGCCGCGCTGCGGGTGCTCCCAGCGGACCAGGGCCTCGACCGCCGCCACGCGGCCCGAGGGCAGTTCGACGATGGGCTGGTAGACGACCCGGAACTGGGCGCTGTCCAGGGCCACCCGGATCTCGCCGCCGAGGCGGGCGTTCTCGCCGGCCCGCTCGTCCAGGGCGGGCGTCCACCGGCGTACCGGATCGCCGGTCTGCTTGGCCGCGTACATCGCGGCCTCGGCCTGGCGCAGCAGTTCCTCGGCGTCGACGCCGGTGCCGCCGGCCAGGCCCAGGGCCACACCCACGTACAGCTCGTGGCCGCCCGCGGTGAGCGGGTGGCGCAGCCGGCCCGACAGCTCGGCGGCCAGGGCGCGGGCCTCGTCGGCCGTGGCGTGCGGCAGCAGGACGCCGAACTCGTCGCCGCCGACGCGGGCCACCACCGCGCCGGCCGGGGCGCCGGTGCGCAGCCGGGCGGCCAGGCCGGCCAGCACCCGATCGCCGACCGGGCGGCCCAGCTCGTCGTTGACGTTCTTGAAGCCGTTGAGGCCGAGCAGGGCCAGCTGCGGGTGGGCCGCGTCGCGCAGCGCCTCGGTGAGGCGGCGCCGGCTGGCCAGGCCGGTCAGCTCGTCGGTCCGGGCGGCCCGGTCGAGCTGCTTCACGAAACCGGCCATCCTGGCGATGACCAGCAGGAACAGCACCGCGTTGGCGACCGCGACCGCGAGCAGGTCGGCACCGTCGTCGCGGACCGTGGGCACGAACAGCAGGGCGGGGGAGAGCAGCGAACAGGCGCCGAACAACAGCAGGCGGCCGCGGCCCACCCCGGGGGTCTCGCTGCCGTCGTACCCGCGCCGCATGGACGGGTGCAGCGCGGCGGCGGCCCACACGACGTACGACCCGAGGAAAGCCGGATCGGCCGGGTGCGTGTCGCTGAGCAGGGCGAAGCCGGTGTCGGCGGCGAACATCAGGGTGACCGCCACGGCCAGCATCCACACGCTCGGGCTGGCGATGCGGGCCCCGGTCAGCAGGCGCGCGAGCAGGGTCAGCAGCAGCACGTCGGCGGCCGGGTAGGCGGTGCTGGTGAAGCGTTCCAGGGCCGAGTCGGCGTCGCCGACGACGACCGGGTAGATGATGAAGATCCAGTAGACCAGGCCGAGGCCGATGGCCACGATCGCGGCGTCGATCAGGTTTCCGCGGCTGCCCCGCACGAGCAGGAGAAGACCGACGGCGAGCATGGGGTACGAGGCCAGGTAGAACACGTCGGCCAGGGACGGATACGGCTGCTGGTGCAGGACGAGCTGATAGAAGCCGTACGTGATGTCGCCGAACACGAACGTGAGCTGCCCCGCCGCGAACCAGTACCACATGGCCGGCCGGGCCGGGCGATGCAGGCGTACGGCCAGAAGCACCACCAGGGCCGAGACCAGCCCGATCGCGTCGTAGGCCAGCGACGCGGCGACCCCGTCGGCGGGCAGCACGTACTGCCCGATGATCGCGAGCGCTCCGGCCGCGAGCCACCAGCACCACACCCGTTCCCGCCTCACTCCCCGCCTGTTCGGCCGGAGGTAACGGAAGCTGAGACTTGTCGGGGCGGCAGCGCGAGGGGGCGGTCTCCGAGATCTCAGCGCCGAAGGAAAACGAGCCGGAGCGGGTCGTCGACGAGCTGCTGGTCACGACCACGTACGACGACGCGGACCGGGTCCGCTCGGTCGAGCCGGCGAAGGACTGGAGCTGAAGCCCTCGAAGAGCCGCCCGCCGTAACGGTCGAGAACGCCGTCCGCGAACGCGGCGGGCTCGTCCCGGGCCGCCAGCCAGTCGCCGGCCAGCGCCGGGTCGTACTCGCGGAGCTCCCGCAGCAACCACTTGCCGCCGCTGACCCAGCGCCCGGCGAAGGCCAGCGCGGCCCGCCCGGCGTCGGTCCAGACCGCCGCGGCGATGACGAGCCGCTCGCCGGGATCGGTTACGTGCTCGAGGTCGTCGAGCAGGTCGGTCAGGCCGTACCGAAGCCGGTCCTTCTCCTCCTGAGGCAGCGGCCCGGGCCCGTCGGCGAGAACGCGGGCGCAGCGCGCGGGCAGGTCACCCGGGTCGCCGAACAGGACGGCGCCCCGGGCCAGCATGCGATGGGTGCTGGGTTTGCGGGCGGCCAGCTCCCGCTCGAGAAACCCGGCCAGCCGCTCCGGGTTCTGCACGAACAGCTCCACCGGCCAGCCCCGGTAGCGCAGGCTCTCGCGAAACGCCGGCCCGCCCGGCCGCATCACGACGATGTCGAGATCGGACCCGGCGGTCCGCGCGGCGCTCAGAACACTGCCGGTGAGCATGGCCCACGAGGCGCCGGGAAAGCGTTGCCGCACGAGCTCGCGCGCGACGTCCACCGGTTCCATCGGGCAACTCTGCCACATGCTCGGCGGGAACACTCTGGTCAAGCAGGCACCGCTCGCCGCGTCATGTACCGGATCACGCTGGGGGGTGACGTCCCGCTAGGACCCATGGCCTGATCTCCGATATCCTCTCCAGGTGGCTGATGCGGCCCACCCGCCGCCGGTCCGGTTCCCGGCCCGGCGGCGGTCGCATTCTCGCTCCGCCTCCCCGTGTCCCGGCCCACCGTCGGCATTTTTTGCCTTCCGCTTTCTCGGCTTGCCCTTGGTGGTACGGCGGTAGCTTTCCGCCTGTCGCTGTTCACCTGCGCCACATCCGGAGCCGGCTTTGTTGATCTAGCGTTCGAGCCTCGCGGGTCCGTGATGCGGGGGAGGAACGGCGGATGAGGCGCTGGATCGCCGGGGTGGCGGTGGCGACGATCGGGGGCTGCGCCGGTCCGGGGAGCCCGGGCGCGGGGTACGGGCTCCGACGCCACCGGACGAGCGGGCCCGGGAGATCCTGGCGCGGTACGACGAGGCGGTCCGGGTGAGCGGTGGCCGGCCCCGTCTAGTTCCGGCCGAGCCGCTGACCGGCTATGCCGGCCGGCTGGAGGAGCGCCACGAGCAGTACCAGAACGGCATCGACGCCGGACGGCTCGAGGCCGTGTCCAGCCTGCCGCCCGCGCGAACGGGCTCGGTGGTCTGGCGATCCGGTGGAAAGATCACCGTGCCGCTCCTCGGGGCGGCCGAAGCCCTGGCTGCGATGACGTCGGCTGGACCCGTACCGCCGCCGTGGAACTCGCCGGGCCGCTGGGCGGACGGGCCGTGCTGGACGTCGAGACCGGCACCCCCGTGCCCGTGGAAACCGGGCCTACGCCGGCCCGGTCGCGGTGACCGGGACCCGGACGGCCGCGTCGAAGAGATAGCCCAGGGTGTTGAAGCGGGCCACGTCCGGCTGGGTGTTGCCGCGCACGTCGGTGGCCCGGGCCAGCAGGACGTGGTCGCCGGCGGCGGGACGCCAGTCGAGTTCCCAGCGCTGCCAGGCCGCGTCGAGCGAGGGGCCGGTGAAGCGGGCCCGCCGCCACGTCGTGCCGCCGTCCGTGGACACCTCGACGCGCCGGATCCGGCCCGCCGCGGACCACGAGCGGCCGGTGAGACGGACCGGTTTTCCGGCCGGGAAGGCCGCGCCCGGGTCGAGTTCGAACGCGCTCTTGATGGACTGCCGGTCGAACGGCAGGCCCTCGGCCGGGAACTCGGGGCCGAACAGCCGGTAGAACTGGGTGTTCCAGGGCGAGAACAGCGGCACGTCGGAGACTTCGATCCGGCCCACCCACTTGATCGAGGCGATGCCGATCCAGGACGGGACGATCAGGCGTACGGGATACCCGTGATCCGGCGGCAGCGGCGCGCCGTTCATCTCGTACGCCAGGATGACGTCGTCCAGCGCCTTGCCGACCGGCAGCGGGCGGCGCACCGGGCCGAGGTCGACCCCGCCGGTCACGAAGGTGGCGTCCAGGCCGGAGGCCTGCACGTCGACCGCGTGGCGGCCGATGCCGGCGTGGCGCAGGACCGTCGACAGCCGTACGCCGCGCCACCGGCCGACGCCCACCGCGCCCAGGCCCCAGGCCGTGCCGGAGACGGTCTGGCCCTGTTGGGAGGTGAAGTAGCCGCGGCCGTTGCCGGCGCACTCGACGGTGACCGACCGGGTGACCGGCGGGAGGCGGCGCAGGTCGGCCAGGGAGAACGTGCGCGGGCCGCCGCGCAGGCCGGCGCCGAAGACTTCAAGCGCCCAGGTGGCACTGTCGATCAGCGGTGTACTCGTGTGGTTGCGGACGAAGAAGCGATCCACCGGCACGTGGTAGCCGACGTCCTTCAGCGCCGGCCAGCGGGTCTCCGCGTTGGTGCCGAAGACCTTGAACAGCTCGGGCGGCAGCGCCTTCACGATGGGCCCGGCCCCGGCGGCGGCACCCGGGCGGGCACCGGGGTGGGGCACTGCGGCGGCACCCGGGCGGGCCTCGGCGGCGGCCCGGGCGGGGGAGGGCACTCCGGCCAGGGCGGCCGAGGCGGCGCCGGTCAGGGCGAGAAACGTGCGGCGAGAGAAGCCCCGGGCCTGCCCGGAGCGCCACTGGCGCAGCCGCGTCGAGTCGTATTCAAGCTCATCCATGACGCGTACCCTATCGGCTTGATAGGAGATGGGGATAGGGTGGCGCCCATGGACTTTCACTGGTTTCTGCCGACCAACGGCGACAGCCGCGACATCGTCGGCGGCGGCCACGGCGTGCCCGTCGGCGCCGCCGGTGGCGTGCGGCCCCTGACCATCGGCTACCTGGGGCAGATCGCGCGCAGCGCCGAACAGCTCGGCTTCGTCGGCGCGCTCACCCCGACCGGTGCCTGGTGCGAGGACGCCTGGATCACCACAGCCATGCTCAGCGAGGTCACCGAACGGCTCAAGTTCCTCGTCGCGTTCCGGCCCGGCCTCATCTCGCCCACCCTGGCCGCGCAGATGTCGTCGAGCTTCCAGCGGCTCTCCGGTGGCCGCCTGCTGCTCAACGTGGTCACCGGTGGGGAGTCGAAGGAGCAGCGCCAGTTCGGCGACTTCCTCGACAAGGATTCCCGGTACGCCCGTACGGCCGAATTCCTTCAGGTCGTGCGGGCGTTGTTCCGCGGCGAGACCGTCGACTTCGCCGGCGACCACGTGCGGGTCGAGGGGGCGAAGCTGACCAAGCTGCCCGGCACCACCCCGGACATCTACTTCGGCGGTTCCTCGCCGGCGGCCGGCCCGGTCGCGGCCGCACACGCCGACGTCTACCTGACCTGGGGTGAGCCGCCCGCCTCGGTCGAACAGAAGCTCGACTGGATCAGGCAGCTCAAGCCGGACATGCGCTTCGGTATCCGGCTGCACGTGATCAGCCGGGACACGTCCGGGGCGGCGTGGCTCGAGGCGGACCGGCTGCTGAAGAACGTCGACGAGTCGGCCATCGCGGCCGTGCAGGCGGGCCTGCGCCAGAGCGAGTCCGAGGGCCAGCGCCGGATGCTCGAGTTGCACGGCGGCAACCGCGACGGCCTGGTCGTGGCGCCCAACCTGTGGGCGGGCGTCGGCCTGGTCCGCGGCGGCGCCGGCACCGCCCTGGTCGGCAGTCACACCGAGGTCGCCGACCGCATTCAGGAGTACGCGGAGCTGGGCATCAGCGAGTTCGTCCTGTCCGGCTACCCGCATCTGGAGGAGGCGTACTGGTTCGGCGAGGGCGTCCTGCCCGAGCTGGCCCGCCGGGGCGTGTGGCACCACCCCGGCGGACGCGACGTCAGCGCGACGACGGCGATCCCGTTCGCCGGCGTGCCCACCGCCACCCCGGCGGGCAGGGCTTAGCGGGACACCTTCTCCTTCGGGGCGATCGCCGCCGGGCGGCCGGGCCACCAGAAGCGGTCGCCGCAGATGGTGGCCAGGGCCGGGACCAGCACCGTGCGGACCAGCAAGGTGTCCAGCAGGACGCCGATGCCGACGATGACGCCGATCTGGGTCAGGGTGATGACCGGGAGGACGCCGAGGACCGCGAAGACCGCGGCCAGCAGGATGCCCGCGCTGGTGATCACGCCGCCGGTGACGGCCAGCGCGTGGACCATGCCGTCCTTCGTGCCGCGGGCCGGCGTCTCCTCGCGGGCCCGGGTGACCAGGAAGATGTTGTAGTCGACGCCCAGGGCCACCAGGAACAGGAACGACAGCAGCGGTACGCCGGTGTCCAGCGCCCCGTAGTCGAGCACGTGCCGGAACAGCCACGAGCCCGCGCCGAGGGCGGCCGCGAAGCTCGCGATCACCGTGACGAGCAGCAGCACCGGGGCCACCAGCGCCCGCAGCAGGCCGATCAGCACCAGCAGCACCACGGCCAGGACCACCGGGACGATCACCTTGAAGTCGCGGCGGGCCGCGTCGCGGTCGTCCAGGTTGGCCGCCACGCTGCCGCCGACCAGGGCGTCCTCGGGGCCGACGCGGTCACGCAGGGCGGTGATCGTGTCGTACGCGGCGCCGGTGTCGGGCGCCGCCTCCAGCACGGCCGAGATGCTGGTCAGTGAGGACGTCTGCTCGCCGACGCGGGCCGACGCGACGCCGGGCGTCTTGGTGACCAGCGCCAGGACCTCCTCGGCCCGGGCCGGGGTGGTGATGATGGTGGCCGGGTCGGTGGCGCCGGCCGGGAAGAACTTGCCGACCGTCTCCAGGCCGTCGACCGACTCCGCCTCGACCCGGAACTGCTCGGTCTGCGAGAGTCCCAGCCGGGTACCGAACAGGCCCGAGGCCAGCGCGCCCAGGATGACCACCGAGACCATCAGCACCGCGACCGGCCGCTTGGCGACTCCGCGGCCCACCCGGGCCCAGACGCCGCGCTCGGCCTCGACCCCGAGCTGGCCGACGCGCGGGATGAACGGCCAGAACAGGCCGCGCCCGCAGACCAGCAGGGCCGGCGGGAGCACGAGCAGAGCGAAGATCGCCGCGATGGCGATGCCGGCCGCGCCCGCGACGCCCAGCGCCACGTTGTTGCCGAGACTGGCCAGCAGCAGGGTGAGCAGCGACAGCACGACCGTGCCGGAGCTGGCCAGCACCGCCGGGCCGGCGCCCTTGAGCGCCTGGCGCATGGCCTCGAACCGGTCCTCGTACCGGTGCAGCTCCTCCCGGTAGCGCGAGATGATCAGCAGCGCGTAGTCGGTGCCGGCGCCGAACACCAGGACCGTGATGATGCCGTTGGTCGACGCGTCGATGGCCAGGCTCGTGTGCTGCGACAGCAGCGCCACGACCGAGCTGCTGAGCCGGTCGGCCAGGCCGACGACGGCCAGCGGCACCAGCCACAGGATCGGGCTTCGGTACGTCACGAGCAGCAGCAGAGCCACCACGACGACGGTGACGATCAGGAGCCGGGTGTTGGCGCCGGAGAAGCTGTCGGCCAGGTCGGCCGTGAAGCCGGCGCCGCCGGTGACCTGCGCGGTCACGCCGGGCGGAGTCTCGGCCTTGAGCTTGTCGCGCAACTGGGTGACGGCGTCGACCGTCTGCTCGGCCGAGTAGGAGGCGGGCAGCGGCTTCGAGACCAGCGCCGCGTCCTTCGCGGGGGCCAGGATCGGCGTACCGAAGCTCTCGATGGTCTTGAGCTCTTGCTCGGTGAACGCCCCGGAGTCCTTGGCGAACACGATCAGGGCCGGGTTGACCTGGCCGGACGGGAGTTGTTTCTCCAGCTCGGCGACCTTCGTCGACTCGGCGGAGGAGGGCAGGGTGGCGGTGGGGTCGTTGGCCGTCTCGAGGGGGCCGGCGAACCCGAGGACGGCACCCCCCAGCAAGACCGCGACCACGAGCGTCAGCCAGGCGCGTCGCATGAATCCTCCATGGTTAAGTATCTCGACAATCGAGAGTCTTACCCACCCGAGGGAAATCTGCAACACTGACACGGTGGAAGATCGGAAACAGCTGCAGGCCGAACTGGTGGATCTGCTGCGCCTCTACAGCATCGAGGCGCAGCACGTGGCGAACGCCTTCGCCCACCTCCAGGGCCTGCATCACACGGACCTGCAGGCCCTGGCCGCGGTCATGCACGCGGAGCGCCGTGACGACCCACTGACCCCGGGCCGCCTCGGTCAGCAGCTCGGGCTCTCGTCGGGGGCCACCACGGCGGTCATCGACCGCCTGGAGAAGGTCGGTCATCTGCGGCGTACGAGGGAGAGCGCCGACCGCCGGGTCGTTCATCTGCGCTACTCCGCGCCGGCGATGGCCCTGGCCCGGCAGTTCTTCGAGCCGCTCGGCGCCCGCAGCCACGCCGTGATGGACCAGTTCAGCGTGGACGAGCTGGCGATGGTCAGGCGGTTCCTGGCCGGGATGCTGGAGGCGGTCTCGGAGCATCATCGCTCCCTAACTCCTACCGGCGACGCCTGACCTGCACCCGGCCCGCGGCCGATCAGTCACACGGTCACGTCGAGGTGATTCTGCAGCGTGCGGCGGCTGTCCATGACGGCCGCCCGGTCGGCCGCGATGACCTTCTTGTCGGCCCGGGCGACCACGTCGGTGGTCAGTTGCAGGCAGTCCTTGCGCAGGTGAACCAGCGTCGCGTGGGTGGCCCAGGGGGAGGGGCCGATGCTCATGCTCATGGCGATTCCTTTCGCTCCACATTTGCAACCGCCTAGATCGGACGCCGTCCGCCCCGGTTGAACCCCCGCGCTCGTGGTCTGTGCCACTTTCCGGCTCGCTATATACCGGGTGTATACCCTCGGTGTAGATTTCGTGGGTATGAGCGTTCCATTGACGTTGCTGGGTCTGCTCGAACGCGAGCCGAGCCACGGATACGACCTCAAGCGCGACTACGACACGTATTTCGGCCGCGGCAAGTCCCTGCCGTTCGGCCAGGTCTACTCGACGCTGTCCCGGCTCGCCCGCGACGGCAAGGTGGTGATGGACGAGATCGCGGCCGGCGGCGGCCCCGACCGCAAGCGCTACGTCATCACCGAGTCCGGCGCCACCGAGGTGAACGCCTGGCTCACCGAGCCGGTCGCGGCCGAACCCCACCTGCAGAGCGTGCTGTTCGCCAAGGTGGTGCTGGCCCTCATGCTAGACCGCCCGGCGCAGGAGTACCTCGACACCCAGCGCCGGGCCCACCTGGCCCGGATGCGCGAGCTCACCGAGATCAAGCGGTCCGGCGGCCTCGTCGACGGCCTGCTGGCCGACCACGGCCTGTTCCACCTCGAGGCCGACCTGCGCTGGATCGACACGACCGCGGCCCGCCTGGACGCGCTGCGCGAGCAGGTGAGGTCGTGACGGCGGCACTGCGCGCGGAACGCGTGTCGCTCTCCTTCGGCGACACCCCGGCCCTGCGCGGGGCCGAGTTCGCGGCCGACCCGGGAGAGATCGTCGCCATCATGGGGCCGAGCGGCTCCGGCAAGTCGACGCTGCTGCACTGCCTGGCCGGCATCCTGGTGCCCGACGAGGGCGAGATCCGGGTGGACGGGCAGCGCCTCGACACCATGAGCGAGGCGGACCGCAGCGCCTTGCGCCGCGACCGGTTCGGCTTCGTCTTCCAGTTCGGCCAGCTCGTGCCCGAGCTGACCGCCGCCGAGAACGTCGCGCTTCCGCTGCTGCTGTCCGGGACGCGGCGCGGTGAGGCGGTGAAGCGCGCGGAGAAGGAGCTGTCCCGGCTCGGTCTGGACGGGCTGGGCGGGCGCCGCTCGGGCGAGCTGTCCGGCGGGCAGGCCCAGCGGGTGGCCCTGGCGCGAGCGCTCGCCGGATCGCCCCGGGTGATCTTCGCGGACGAGCCGACCGGATCGCTGGACTCGCTCACCGGCGAGCAGGTGATGGACCTGCTGGTCGGCGCGGCCCGCGAGCAGGGCACCACCGTCGTCATCGTCACCCACGACGCCCGGGTGGCGGCCTACGCGGACCGCGAGGTGATGGTCCGCGACGGGCGCGTGACCTCACCGGTGGGGTTGTCGTGATCCGGCTCGGCCTGCGGATGGCGCTCGGCCGCGACGGCCTGGGGCGTCTCGGACTGATCGGCGGGGCCGTCGCGACCGGCGTCGCCATGCTGCTCGGCGTGCTCGCGGGGGTCAACGCCGTGCAGGCCCAGAACCTGCGCTACTCGTGGCTCAACAGCGGCGTGACCAGCGCCGCCACCGGCCCCGCGGCGAAAGACCCGGCTTGGTGGGCGCCTCGGCAGGACTACTTCCAGGGACGCTCCGTCATCCGGATCGACGTGGCGCCGACCGGTCCGTCGGGCCCGGTGCCGCCAGGGATGCCCGCGCTGCCCTCGGCCGGCTCCTACTACGCGTCGCCGGCGCTGACGAAACTGATCGCGACAACGCCGGCGGACCGGCTCGGCGACCGGTTCCCCGGGAGGCAGGCCGGCGTGATCGGCACGTCCGCCCTGCCGGGGCCGGATGCCCTGATCATCGTGGTCGGCCTGACGGAGGCCGAGGTCCGCGCGAGGGACGGCGCGGTCCGGATCGACCGGATCGTCTCGGTCTCCCCGTCGTCGTGCGACGGCTGCTACATCGGCATCGGCGGTGAGGCGCTCACCCTGACCCTGGGCGTCGTCGGGGTGGCGCTGCTCTTCCCGCTGCTCATGTTCGTCGGCACGGCCACCCGGCTCGCGGCGGCCCGGCGCGAGCAGCGCTTCGCCGCGATGCGGCTGCTCGGCGCGACACCGCGTCAGGTGTCCACATTGGCCACCGTGGAGTCGGCCGTGGCGGCCGGGCTGGGCACGGTGGCCGGGTTCGGGCTCTATGCGCCCGTACGGACGGGCCTGTCGCACATTCCGTTCACGGGCGAGCGCTTCTTCGCGTCCCACCTGACGCTCACCTGGGCCCAGATCGTGGCCGTGGCGATCGGGGTGCCGCTCGGCGCCGCCGTGGCGGCCCGGCTCGCCCTGCGCCGGGTCCGGATCTCCCCGCTCGGCGTGACCCGCCGGGCCACCCCGCGCCCGCCTCGCGCGTGGCGCCTGGTGCCCTTGGCGGCCGGGCTGGCCGAACTGGCCTGGTTCGTGGGGCGGCGGCCGTCCACCTCGGACGGGCAACTCCTCGCGTACCTCTCCGGAATCTTCGTGGTGATGACCGGCCTGGTCGTCGCCGGGCCCTATCTGATACTGCTCGGCTCGAAGGCTATGGCCCGCTGGTCACGACACCCGGCCGGGCTGATCGCCGGGCGGCGCCTGGCCGACGATCCGCGCACCGGCTTCCGGGCGGTCAGCGGGCTGATGCTGGCTCTGTTCGTCACCAGCGTGGCCACCGGCGTCATCGGCACGATGATGGCGGGGCAGGGCGACCGCTCGGACTCGGCCCGCAAACTGTCCATGACGTCCCTTCCGCACGATCAGGCGCCGGGGGAGAAGGACCTGGCCGCCCTCGCCGCGGTCGACGGTGTGGACCACGTCCAGATCGTGCGCTACGACGAGAACCGCGGCGAGAACGGCCTGCCCGGCCTGATCTCGTGCGCCGACCTGGCCGCCCTGCGCGACTACGGCCGCTGCGCGCCCGGGGCCGAGGTGGCCCGGGTCTTCTCCGACCTGAGCGCTCCCGACGGCGTACCCCCGCATTGGGAGACAGCCCCGGTGAGCGCGGCGTCCCTGGCCGCCCGCCCGGCATTGTCGCTGGTGGTCCTCACCGACGGATCGCCGGCGGCGGTCGAGCGCTCGCGCACCATCCTGGAATCGGCCTTCCCGGCGTCGCGCCCGCCGCTGACCGACCGGGAGTGGAACACCGACTTCGCCCGCACCCTGGTCCAGTTCCAGCGCCTGGCCGACATCGTCGTCGTCACCAGCCTGGTCATCGCCGGCTGCGCCCTGGCCGTGGCGGTCACCGGCGGGCTCAACGAACGCAGGCGCCCGTTCAGCCTGCTGCGCCTGGCCGGCGTCCGGCTGGCCGAGCTCCGCCGCGTCGTGGCCCTGGAGAGCGCCGTCCCGCTGCTGGCCGTCTCCGTCGTGGCCATCGGGGCCGGTTTCCTGTCGGCCCACCTGTTCCTGCGCTCGCAGTTGCAGGACAACCTGGTCGCACCGCCCGCCTCCTACTACGCCCTGGTGAGTCTCGGCCTGGCCCTCTCCCTCGGGCTGATCACCTCCACCATGCCCCTGCTGCGGCGCGTCACCGGCCCCGACACCGTTCGCAACGAATAGCCGCGGGGAGCCGGGGTATGACCCCGGCTCCACCGGAGTTGCGAAGGAGTACCAGTGACCCCCCTTGCCCTGCCGGGCGTCGTGCTGGGCGCCGGCCTCGGCGGTTTCGTCGACGGCATCCTGCTGCATCAGCTGCTGCAATGGCATCACCTGCTCACCAGCACCGGCCGCTACCCGGCCGACACGGTCGAGGGCCTGAAGATGAACACCCTCGCCGACGGGCTCTTCCACACCCTCACCTGGCTGGCCGTCCTGATCGGCATCGGCCTGCTCTACTCCCGGGTGACCTCGAACCGGGGCCGCGCCTGGGCGTCGGGGGCGCTGTGGGGCTGGATCCTGGTCGGCTGGGGCGTGTTCAACCTCGTCGAAGGCCTCGTCGACCATCAGATCCTCGGCATCCACCACGTCCGCACCGGCCCCCACCAGCTCGCCTGGGACCTCGGCTTCCTGGCCTTCGGCGCCGCGCTGGTCGCGATCGGCTGGCTGGTGCAGCGGCGCGCGCCCGTCCTCGACCGCGCGTGACCCACGACCATCAGGCGAACGGCGGCCTGATCCTGCTGGCCGTCGCCGTCGGGTACGAAATCCTGGCCACTCTCGACCGGCGGCCCTGGCCGTGGTGGCGGACCGCCTTCTTCCTCACCGGCTGCGCCGCGCTGGCCGCCGGGTTCGCCCCGTGGCCACCCGATTTCCGCGCCCACATGCTGCAACACCTGCTCATCGGCATGCTGGCCCCGCTCTTGCTCGTCCTCGGCGCGCCGGTCACTCTCCTTCTGCGTACGCTGCCCCGCCCGGCCGCCCGCGCGGTCGGCCGCCTGATGCGCCACCGCTTCGTGCACGCCGTGGCCCACCCGGTCGTCGCCCTGACCCTCAACCTCGGCGGCCTGGCCCTCCTCTTCCTCACCCCGTTGTACGCCGCGACCAGGGATGAGCCTCGGCTGCATCTCCTCGTCCACCTCCACTTCCTGCTCGCCGGCTACCTGTTCGCGTGGGTGATCGCCGGCCCCGACCCCGCGCCGAAGCGCCCCTCGGTGCCCACCCGCCTCGTCATCCTCGGCGTCGCCATCGCCTTCCACTCGATCCTGTCCCAGCTGATGTACGCGGGCGTCCTCGTCGACCTGCCCGTCGGTGCGGATGAGCGCCGGGGCGGGGCCGAGCTCATGTACTACGGCGGCGACCTCGCCGAGCTGCTGCTGGCCGCCGCCCTGGTGGCCGGCTGGCGGCGGCTCCCCGACCGCACCCGGCCGCGACTCCACCGGGACCCGTACGCCACCGATCTCGGAGGGTGTGCTTAGCGAACTCGTTCTCGATCGTGCCGGTGACCTGCTCGGCAGCGGCCGCGCCGGCCAGGCCGCGTCCCTGCTGGCGCCCGTAGTGGGTCGCGAGCCGGGCAACGCCGGCGCCTGGCTGCTGCTGGCCCGGGCCCACCTGGCGCTCGGCCGGCCGGCCGACGCGCTCGAGGCGGCCCGGGCCGCGCTCGGCCTGCGCCCGGGCGGGATCGAGGCCCTCTACTGGGTGAGCGCGTCCTACACCGCCCTGGGCCGGCACGAGCTGGCCGTCACCGCGGCCGTCGCCGCCTGCGACGAGGACCCGGGCAACCCCCGGCTGGCCGAGCGGCACGGGCGGGCCCTGCTGGCCGCCGGCCGGGTCGCCGAGGCCGAGCTGGTGCTGGCCGCCCACGCCGAGTTCGCCCACTACGACGCGGAGCTGCGGGTCGCGTACGGAATGGCTCTGTTCGCCGCCGGCCGTCCGCTGAGCGCCCGCGAGGCGTACGGGAAAGCCCTGAATCTCGATCCCGGCAACGCGGTGGCCCTGGCCGAACTGCGCCGGCTGACCGCGGCCGAGCGGCGGATCACCGACGCCGGCTCGCTGGTCCGGGTGTGCGACGAGTTCGCCGAGGCGCTGCGCGTCCCGGCCGGCGGTCACCGGCCGCGGCCGGCGCGGGACGTGCTGTCCCACGTGGCCGCGGTGACCTTCGGGGTCAGCCTGGCCACCATGGTGGTGCTGGCCGTCCTGATCCGCCTGGCCGGGGCCGAGGTGCCGATGCCGTTGCTGATCGCCGTCTTCGCCCTCGCCGGCTCGGCGGCCTGCCTGACGGCCGTGACCCGCCGCCGTCAGCCCTCGTCGCGCAGCTTCTCCCGGACCCGCGACAAGTCCTGACGGCTCAGCCGTCCTCGCGCAGCTTCTCCAGGACGCGCGACCAGTCCTGACGGCTCAGCCGTCCTCGCGCAGCTTCTCCAGGACGCGCGACAAGTCCTGACGGTCGGCCGGGTCCAGGGCGGCGAACAGCCGCTCGCTCGCCGCCTGCCGGGCGGCCTGGATCTCGGTGTTCACCGCCGTGCCGTGCTCGGTCAGCGTGACCAGCACGGCCCGGCGGTCGGCCGGGTCGGGCCGCCGCTCGACCAGTCCCCGCTGCTGAAGGTCGTCGGCCACCTCGGTGGCCGAGCGGGGTGCGATCCGCAGGTGCTCGGCCAGGCTGCTCAGGCGCAGGTCGCCGTGGCGGGCCAGCACGTTCATGGCGCGGCCCTGCGACGGCGACAGGTCCCACGGCTCGAGCGCGACCCGCGTCCGGTGCCGTAGCCGCCGGGCCACCGCCCAGAAGGCCTCGGACAGACTCTCCTCCTCGTGCACGGGGAATACCGTACCAGCGATTACCGTTGTAGCCTCACGTTGAGGTAACCTCAGTAATCCGTACGGCATGAGAGAAGGTCGCACTTGGCCAGCCGCAAGAAACCCACCCAGGCCGAGATCGCGCAGGCGAAGAGTGTCTCCCTGCGCCGCATCGGCGCCCTGTTCACCGGACACCGCTGGCCCCTCGGGGTCGTCGTGTTCACCATCATCGCCTCGTCCCTCGTGGGCCTGGCCTCCCCGTTCCTGCTGCGCGAGGTCATCGACGTCGCGCTCCCGCACAACGACGTCCGCCTGCTGGTCTGGCTCGTCATCGGCATGGTCGTGGTCGCCGCCGTCACCGCCGCCCTCGGCGTCGTGCAGACGTGGATCTCCACCGCGATCGGCCAGAAGGTGATGCACCGGCTGCGCGTCGACGTCTTCGCGCACCTGCAGCGCCAGTCGATCGGGTTCTTCACCCGCACCCGCACCGGCGAGGTCCAGTCGCGCATCACCAACGACATCGGCGGCATGGAGTCGGTGGTCACCTCCACCGCCACCTCGATCGCCTCGAACCTCACCACGGTCGTCGCCACAGCGGTCGCCATGGCCGCCCTCAGCTGGCAACTCTCGCTGGTCACGCTCGTCGTGCTGCCGCCGGCCATCTGGCTGACGCGCCGCGTCGCGACCATGCGCCGCTCCATCACCGCCCAGCGCCAGCGGGAACTGGCCGACCTGAACGTCATCATCGAGGAGGGCCTGTCCATCGGCGGCGTACAGCTGTCGAAGACGATGGGCACCGGCCCGGCCCAGGTCGAGCGCTTCACCGCCTCGTCGAACCGGCTCATCGACCTCGAGCTGCGCTCCGAGCTGGCCGGCCGCTGGCGGATGGCCTCGATGAGCATCGTCTTCGCCGCCATCCCGGCGGTCATCTACCTCGCCGCGGGCCTGCCGTTCAGCGCCGGCTCGATGAGCATCGGCACCCTGGTCGCGTTCACCGCCCTGCAGTCGAGCATCTTCCGCCCGCTCATGGGCCTGCTCAACGTGCAGGTGACGGTCACCAGCTCGCTCGCCCTGTTCGCGCGCATCTTCGAATATCTCGACCTTCCGGTCGAGGTCGAGGAGCCGGCGGCGCCCGTGCGGCTGACGGCGGCGCGGGGCCACCTGCGCTTCGAGGACGTGACTTTCTCGTACGCCAACAGCGGCGCCGCCGCCATCGCCGGCGTCAACCTCGACGTCCCGGCCGGCAGCTCCCTGGCCCTGGTGGGGGAGACCGGCAGCGGCAAGAGCACCCTCGCGGCGCTCATCGCCCGCCTCTACGACCCGACCTCGGGCCGGGTCACGATCGACGGCGTCGACCTGCGCGACCTGTCCTTCGCCGACCTGGCCGCCACCGTCGGCGTGGTCAGCCAGGAGACGTACCTGCTGCACACGACCGTGCGGGAGAACCTGCGCTACGCCAAGCCGGACGCCACCGACGCCGAGATCGAGACGGCCGCGAAGGCCGCGCAGATCCACGACGTCATCGCGGCCCTGCCCGACGGCTACGACACCATGGTCGGCTCCCGCGGCCACCGGTTCTCCGGCGGCGAGAAACAGCGCATCGCCATCGCCCGGACCCTGCTGCGCGACCCGCGGATCCTCGTGCTCGACGAGGCCACGAGCGCGCTCGACAACGAGACCGAGCGCGCCGTGCAGAAGGCCTTCGACGCGCTCTCGCGGGGCCGGACCACGGTGACCATCGCGCACCGCCTCTCGACGATCCGCGACGCCGACCAGATCGCCGTGGTCGACCACGGGCGGATCCTCGAGTCCGGCACCCACGACAGCCTGCTCGGCGAGGGCGGCCGGTACGCCGTACTCACTTCTTCTTAGATTTCTTGCCCTTCTTGCCGCCGGGCTCGCCCGGCACCGGCAGCGGCGGCGCGCTCTTGGCGTAGTCCACGACGATCGGCATGCCGATCCGGACCAGTTCCTTGGCCCGCCGCTGCACGTCCTCGGCCGTCTGGGCCTGCGTCACCGGCACGTGAATGGCGACGTGGCCGACGAAGTTGACCAGGTCGTCGACGGTGCCGGGGAAGATGTGGCAGAGCTGGGCGGCGGCGAGCAGCTGCGATTCCGGTACGCCGGCGACGTGCTCGGCCATGCCGGCCTGCCACGCCGTCGGGTGCACCAGGTACCCGGCGGGCAGCCGGCCCGGGCCGCCGATGCCGGCCAGCGCGAGAGCCCGGTTGCCCTTGCCGGGCTTGCCGGCGCTCACGATGTAGAGGAAGCCGGCGCCGCCCAGGATCCCGCAGACGATCAGGGCGGCCGTCGCGTTGTTGGCCCCGGCCATGATGATCAGGAACAGCACGACGATGATGAGCGCGCCCGCCATCATCTCCGGGGTGCCGTCGCGGGCCTCGTCGTCCTCGGCGTTCGCGACGCAGCGTTCCAGGATGCCCTCGTAGATGCGGTCCTGGGGTTTCCAGTGGTCCTCGCGCACCGGCATCGCGCGCAGCGTCGTGGTCTGACCCATCCGTGGGTCCCCCTCCATCAGCGGTCCTTGTGACCACGGATATCGGGTACGGCGGCGCCGACCTTAGTCAGTTCTCCACGCAGAATTCGTTGCCTTCCGGGTCCCGCATGACGATCAGGCCGTGCGCCTCCCAGGCGAAGGTGGCGCCGAGCCCTTCGAGCCGCTCGCGCTCGGCCGGGATGTCGGCCGCCCGCAGGTCGAAGTGCATCCGAAGCTTGCCCGTCTTGGGCTCGGGGACGCGCTGGAACCACAGGTTGGGCCCACCCCAGCCGGGCGCCTCGACGTACGCCTTGTCGCTCGTCGAATCCTCGTCGAGCTCGCCGCCGAGGACCCCGGCCCAGAAGCGGGCCACCACCAGCGCGTCCTGGCAATCGAAGGTGATGCTCTTGACGTACGTCATGGCTCCGTACGGTAGCGCTCGGAGAACACGACCTCCTCCAGAGGCCGCCGCTTGGGCTGCGACCACTTGCCCCGAGCCGGGTAGCCGAGCGGGATGAGCGCCATGGTGAGCGCGTCGGCGGGAAGGCCGAGCAGGTCCCGTACGCCGTCCTCGTGTCCCATGTAGAGAGTGGTCAGCGTGGAGCCGATGCCGTACGCGCGGGCGGCCAGCATCAGCTGCTGCACGGCGCCGTAGATGGACGAGCCCAGCCGCGGGTTCTTGCTGGCGGCCGCGCCCAGCAGCACCGGGAAGATCCAGACCGGCGCCTCCTCGAGGTGGTTGGCGAGGTGGTCGGCGGCCCGGAAACTGGCGGCGCTCATCCCGTTCGGGTCGTCGTTGTTCAGGATCTCCTCCCGCCGGCGGCCGTAGCTGGCCTCCCAGCCCTCCCGGTACCAGCCGGCGATCCGCTTCTTGACCTCGGCGTCCCGCACGACGATCCAGGCCCAGCCCTGCCGGTTGCCGCCGCTGGGCCCCCGGATCGCGGCGTCGAGGATCGCCCGCACGATCTCATCGCTGATCGGCTCGGCGGACAGGTAACGGCGGGCGGGCGTGGTGTGCAGCGCCTCGAGCAACGGAAGATCATCGTTCGGCATGGCGCCTACAATTCCATCTTCCTGGCCACGAGGGCCATCTGCTCGGCATAGTGCTGGATGAATTCGGGGTTCTTCGGGTCGGTCTGGCAGAGCCCCGCGATGACCTGAGGGATCGTGGTCGGCGCCATGGCGGCGGCCATCAACATGACGAGCAGGCAGGCCGGGTCGACGTCCGGATCGTCAGCCGTCCGGGCCGCGATCTGCTCGACCCCACGAGCAAGCATGGCGGTCCGCTGCTCCCGCCCGGGATCGACGCCAACGCTGCTGCCGCTGCCGCTCCTGCCGCTCCTGCCGCTCCTGCTGCTGCCGCTGCCATCGGCATCGCCGCTGCTGCCATCGGCATCGCCGCTGCCATCGCCGCTGCCGTCGCCGTCGCCGTCGCCGTCGCCGTCGTATTGGAGGCCGGCCCAGGCGAGCATCCGTATGCCGTCCGGGTTGTGCAGGTTCTCCATCGCGTACCGCCGCAGCTGCTCGGGTAGCGGTGTGCCCGGTTCGGAGATCACGGCTTGCCGCTGCGCCCACTGCTCGTTCATCGCGCGGAACAGACCCTCCTTGCCGTCGAAGTAGTAGGAGAGCAGCTGCTGGTTGACGCCGGCACGTTCGGCGATGGCCCGAACGCGCGCGCCGGCATAGCCGTGCGCCGCGAACTCCTTGGCGGCCGCGTCCAAAATCTTCTGACGCGTGCGCTCGGCGTCGCGCTGACGCTCCTGCGGCTTCGGTGACCTGCGGGGACCTGGCACAGTCGCTCATTCTACGCATGAGCCAGTCAACCAAATGATTGATTAACTCAGCAACGCGTATGATACGGTGCGGCCATGCGAATACTCATCGCAGGCGCCGGCATAGGCGGTCTCGCCCTGGCCCACGCCTTGCGCCGGGGCGGCGCCGACGTCGCCATCTACGAACGCGACCCCTCACCGCGAACGCGCGACCAGGGTTACCGGCTCCACATCGACCCGAACGGCAACGCCGCCCTGCGCGCCTGCCTACCGACAGCGATCCTCGACCTGGCTCACCGAACCAGCGGCGCCTCCGGAGACCGGGTGGCGTTCTACACGCAGGACCTGATCGAGCTGTCGGCCCAGGTCTTCCCGAGCATCCCCCCGGCCGAAATCACCAACGTGGACCGCGCCACGTTCCGCCGAGCCCTGCTCACCGACCTGAACGTGACGTTCGGCCACACCGTGACCGGCTACGACATCACCCCATCCGGCCGCGTCCGCGTAGCCCTGAGCGCCACCGCGGCCGGCGCCGCCGGTGACACCCCCACGGCTGCTGCCGCGGCCGCCACCTCCAGCCCGGCCGCCACCTCCAGCCCGGCCGCCACCGCCACAGCCGTCTCCAACGCGGCTGCCACCGCCACAGCCACCTCCAGCGCAGCCGCCACCGCAAGCGTCAGCGCGGCCGCCACCGCTGGCGTCGCCAACACCGCCGCTGACAACAACGCTGGCGTCGCCGACACCGCCGCTGACCACACCGCTGGCGCGGCCGATATCGCTGCTTCAGCCAGTTCCCTTTCGGCGGGCGGCTCGCTCTCCGGCGACGGATCGTTCTTTGACGAAGGTGACCTGTTGGTCGGCGCGGATGGCGTCGGCTCGGCCGTGCGCCGGCAGTTGGCTCCGTCGGCCACCCTGCGCGATCTGGGCCTGCGATGTATCTACGGCCGGATGCCGCTGGCCGCCGCCGACCTTCCGCCGGACTTCGACCGAGGCTTCGCCTGGGTGTCCGGAGCGAACGGCTACGGTGCCGGGTTCGCCCCCGTGCGCTTTCGCACCCCGACCGGCGTCCCCGACTACCTGATGACCACCCTGGTCGCCCCCACCGCCGTACTGGGTGAGCTCGATCGTCCCTCCGAGGCGCTGCGGCAGATCTGTCTCGACGCGAGCGCGACCTGGCATCCGGCCGTCCGGCACCTGTTCGCCGCCGCCGACCCCACGTCGTTCTTCCCGATCGTCCTGCGCGCCGGCACGCGCCTCACCCCGTGGTCACCCGGCCCGGTGACTCTGCTCGGCGACGCCATCCACACCATGCCGCCGGCCGGCGGCGTCGGAGCCAACACCGCCCTGCAGGACGCCGCCCTGCTCGCGGCCGAACTGCTCTCCGGCAAGCCCCTTCTCGAAGCCGTGGCCGCGTATGAGTCAGTCATGCTTCCGCGTGGCTTCGACACCATCGACAGCTCCGTCCGCATGATCGGCCAGATGGTCCCGCCACCCAGCGCGCGCCCGTAGCCGCAGCAATGCACCGACCGCACAACAGGTCACCCCCGTGCCATCGTCACCTCAGTGCCGCCGGAGCGCCGCCCGTAACGGCGAAGCGCGCGAGCGCTCCTCACAGCGGCACGCGAGCGCCCCGGGCCCCAAGCGTTCCGCCCCGGATCGCAAATGATGCTGATGACCACCCCGCGCCAAGGGCTTCATCGTGCCCAGCGGCACCGTGCCCAGCGGCACCGTGCCCAGCGGCACCGTGCCCAGCGGCACCGTGCCCAGCGGCACCGTGCCTTGGGGAAGGCGCGCCTGAGAGGAAGGCTTGCCTGGACAACGGCGTACGACATCTAATCGCTGGATTGCCCGGGCTCGAACGCGGAGGCGGGCGAATCAGCCACCGGGGACAGGGCGATGGCAGCGGGTCATCTCCCTACGCCGGGTCGCGGCCGGCGTAGCGGCCGGCGGGCCGGAAGCGGGACGGACGGTCCCCGTACTCCTCAAGAGCGTGAGCCAGCCACCCGGCCGTCCGGGCCACCGCGAAGATCGTCTCGCCGGCGTCCGGCGTCATGCCCCGATCGAGGGTGAGCGCGGCCAGGGCCAGGTCGACATTGGGGTGTACGCCGGACCGGTCGCGCATCGCGGCGGCGATCCTCCGGGCGCGGGCCGCGGCCGGGCCGTCGCGGTCCAGCAGGACCTTCGCGCGCGGGTCGCCGTCCGGATAGAGGTGATGCCCGAAGCCGGGGATCGGCTCGCCCGCGCGCAGGCGGCTCGCCACGGCCTCGACCGGATCGCGCCGCGACAGGGCGTCGGCCAGCAGTTCGTGGGCCAGCCCGCTGGCGGCGCCGTGCAGCGGCCCGTCGAGGGCGGCTAGCCCGGCGCTCACCACCGCGTAGGGATGCGCCCGGGTGGACGCCGCGACCCGCGCCGCCAGGGTCGAGGCGGCGATGTCATGGTCGGCCAGCAGCACCAGGGCGGCGTTGAGCAGGTCATGGTCGGCCGCCGAGCCGCGCTCACCGGTGAGCCGCGTCCACAACTCGGCCGCGAGTGTTGTTCCGGGTCCTGTTCGGGCCGGGCCGGGCAGGGCGGCGACCATCGTGGCCAGCAGCGCGCGGCCGGTGCTCACCACCGAGGCCGGCGTGATGTCGAAGCGCAACGGGTCGGCCGCCGCGGCCGCCGCGACGATCACCCGCAGACGGTCGGTGTGGCGGGCGGCGGCGGGCAGGGGAGCGGTGACGGCGGTGGCCAGGCCGAGCAGACCTTCCGGTGGTACGAGGTCGTGGTGCTCCAGGGTTCCGGTCCAGAGCAGGGTGGCGACCGACTCGAACGTGGCCGTGGCGGCCAGATCGACGGCGTCCCGTCCGCGGTAGAAGAGCCGGCCCCCGCTGATCAACGTGATGCCGGTCTGGATGTTCGGGGTGCCGCGGCCCTTGCGCTTGGCCTCGAAGGCCTCCACGTCGGCCCGCGTGAACAAGCTGACCTTGCCGTCGCCGTTGCGGACGCTGCGCAGCAGGCCACGGCTGACATACGCGTAGATGGTCGCGGGTTTGACACCCAGTCGCTGGGCGACCTGGCCGGTGGTCAGCGTGTCCATGTGCACATCCTCTCATGTTGACTGCATCAACATTGACGTCAATATGACGTGGCCGCATGGTGAGAACATGCTGACTGTCAATCCAGGACTGGCCGGTGTCGTCGCCTTCGACACCGAGATCGCCGAACCCGACCGGGACGGCGGAGCGCTGCGCTACCGCGGCGTCGACCTGCGCTCGCTGGCCGGCGCCGTCGGCTTCGGCGACGTCTGGGGCCTGCTCACCGACGGCGACTTCGCCCACCCGCTGACGTCCGCCCCGGCGGTGCCGGGATCGGTGACGCCGGTGCGCACGGGGGACGCGCGGGTCGATGTGCAGGCGGCGGCAGCGGCTCTGGGACTGCGGCCGCTCATCGACGTCGACCACGCTCAGGCACGCGCCGACCTCGCGTACGCCACGGCGGCGATGCTGGATCAGGTGGCGACCTCCGCCCGCGGTGACCGGCCGGCCGTGCCGCGGAGGCTGGTCGACGCCGGGCGGGACGTCACCGAACAGTTCATGATCCGGTGGCGGGGTGAGCCCGACCCGAGGCACGTGGCCGCGATCGACAGGTACTGGGTCTGCGCCGCCGAGCACGGCATGAACGCGTCCACCTTCACGGCCCGGGTCGTGGCCAGCACCGGCGCCGACGTCGGGGCCTGCCTCTCGGCCGCGGTGGCCGCACTGTCCGGCCCGCTGCACGGCGGCGCCCCGGCGCGGGCGCTGGGCATGGTCGAGGCCGTCGAGCGGGGCGAGGACGCCCGGCGCTACGTCAAACGGGTGCTTGACAGTGGCAACCGTCTGATGGGGTTCGGGCACGCCATCTACCGCGCCGAGGACCCGCGCGCCACCATCCTGCGCGACACCGCCCGGGAACTCGGGGCACCCCGCTACGGGGTGGCGCTCGAGCTGGAACGCGCGGCCCTGGCCGAGCTCCGCGAGCGCAAACCGGACCGTGTCCTGGCCACCAACGTCGAGTTCTGGGCGGCGATCGTCCTCGACTTCGCCGAGGTGCCGGCCGGCCTGCTGGCCGCGATCTTCACCTGCGCCCGTACGGCCGGCTGGAGCGCCCACATCCTCGAACAGAAACGCCTGAACAAAATCATCCGCCCGTCCGCCGACTACGTGGGCCCACCCGAACGCGCCGCCACCGACCTCCCCGGCTGGCCCGACGCCCTCAAACGCCGCACGGTGTAGCCGGTCGGCTCCGCCACTCGCCGTTGGCGACGGCGACCGTGCAAACGGAGTGGCGCGGCAGATGCCGGCTGACCGAGCCCGGGATCAGCCCGCGCACGGCGCCGCGTCCGTGAGTGCCGACCACCAGGAGCTGCGCGTTCCTGCTGGCTTCGACCAGGGCCGCCGCGGGATGGGCCACCACGGCTTCGGCGGGGATGGTCAACTGGGGGTGCCCGTTCCGCCAACCGGCGACGAGCTCGTCGAACGGCCGCCGCTCCTTGTCCGTCACCGCGCCGGTGGCCATCGGGCTCTCCGCCCAGAGGCCGGTCACCGCCGGGTGACGAGGACCGGGCAGGCCGCGTGGTGCAGCAACTGCAGGGTCGTCGAGCCGAGGAACGCGCCGGCCAGCAGGCCGTGGCCCCGGTTGCCGACGACGATGGGCTTGGTGGTCATGGCCGTACCCCTCTCGCTCCGTCAGCGCTGATCGCCCGGCCGCTTCGCTGCGGCCGGGCGATGGTGTCTGGTCGGTGCGGGGGCGTGGTGTCAGATGAGCCAGCGGTTCTTCTGGACGATGGGCAGGGAGGCCCACCACTTGCCCAGGCCCCAGGTGTGGCCGGCGTAGGTGAGGGCGAGGACGATGCCGGCGAGGGCGTAGATGATGTGGTAGTCGACGAGCGGGTTGGTCGACATGCTGGGTTCGCCGGCGGCGGTGGTCTTGTCGAGTGGCCATTCGGCGGCCCACATGAAGAGCATCATGAGCGCGCCGGCGCCGGCGGCGAGACGCATGCCGATGCCGAGCATGAAGGCGAGGCCGATGGCGAGCAGGCCGAGCATGAACAGCCAGTCGGCCCAGGGGTCGCCGGCGATGTTGTGGAAGAGGGTTTGCAGCCAGCCGGGGCCGACCTCGACACCGGACAGGAAGCCCTTGGTGGGTGAGCCGCCGTTGATCCAGGCCCGGGCCGACGGGGTGGCGAAACCCCAGCCGAAGGTCTTGTCGAGGAATGCCCAGAGGAAGACGAAGCCGGTGGAGATACGCAGCACGGCCAGTGCCCTCGCGGCGGCCTTGGTGAGCATGGCGCCGGGCGCCTCGACCTGCTCCAGGTGGGCGGCGGTGTCCCGGCCGATGGTTGTCATGGCTCCTCCTTCATCGATGTCTATGCATTGAGCGTGCGCTCCGGGCGGCTTCGAATCCTGAGGCCATGGGCCCGAACGGGACGGGACGAAAGTCCCGAGCTTGACGTCGAGCAGCACAGGCCGGTCGCGCGGCGTCCGCAGGGCCGGATGTCCCTACCGGAGGGGGGCCGCGGCGGCCGAGGGTGGAACCGGGAACCCGGAAAGGAGCCGATCATGAAAGGGCTTGTGCGGACCGTGCTGGTGCTGGGCGGCGCGGGGCTGGTCGTGGCCGCGTCCCCCTGGGCGCGCCGGCGCTTCGTCACCTGGGGCGCCACGGCCGGGGAGGCCGCCGGAACGCTGCCGGGCGACGATCTGCTGCCGGACGCCGGCCTGGTGCCGACCCGCGCCGTCACGATCGGCGCGCCGCCGTCGGCGGTCTGCCCTGGCTGGTGCAGATGGGCAGCGGCCGCGGCGGCGCCTAAACGTACGACTGGATCGAAAATCTCTTCGGCCTGCGATCCCGAACGGACACTGGCGTTCCGTTCGGAGGACGGCGCCTGGGTGTGGATCTTCCACCTGCGCGTGCGGGGAGCGGGAACCCGGCGGATCAGCCGCAACCGCATCATCCCGCCGGGACACAACCGGATGGTCCGGGCCCTGTACGACACGGTCATGGCACCCGGCAGCCTGATCATGGAACGCCGGATGCTGCGCGGCATCAAGCACCGGGCCGAGGGCCTTTCCGGGGCCGGCTCGGCTTGGCGGCCGGGCGTACGCTGCGGGTAGGTGTGCCGGGAAGTCTGGTCGGCGAGTCGCTGACCCGTGGAGGCGTCATGGTCGTCCCGCCCGCGCATCGATCCCACCTCCGCCGGCATCGGACTTCATCGCTCGTTCCCTCCTCAGAGGAGCTGCCATGACCGTGTCCACCGGGGCGGCGATCGCCGTCACCGCGCTGCGCAAGTCGTTCGGAGCCACCAAGGCCCTCGACGGGCTCGATCTGACGGTGGCCGGGGGAGAGGTGCACGGCTTCCTCGGGCCCAACGGCAGTGGAAAGACCACCGCCATCCGGGTGCTGCTCGGGTTGTTGCGCGCCGACGCGGGCGAGGCGCGGCTGCTGGGTGGTGATCCGTGGCGCGACGCGGACAGCCTGCACCGCCGGCTGGCCTACGTGCCCGGTGATGTCACGCTGTGGCCGGGTATCAGCGGTGGGGAGGTCATCGACCTGCTCGGCCGGCTGCGTGGCGGCGTCGACCGCCGGCGGCGCGATGAGCTGCTCGAGCAGTTCGACCTGGACCCGCGCAAGAAGGCGCGCACCTATTCGAAGGGCAACCGGCAGAAGGTCGCGCTGGTGGCCGCGCTGGCGTCGAACGCCGAACTGTTCCTGCTCGACGAGCCCACCTCGGGACTGGACCCGCTCATGGAGTCGGTGTTCCAGCGGTGCGTCCACGAGCTCAAGCGCCAGGGCCGCACGGTTCTGCTGTCCAGCCACATCCTGGCCGAGGTGGAGGCGCTGTGCGATCGGGTGAGCATCGTCCGGCTCGGCCGTACGGTCGAGACCGGCACCTTGAGCGAGCTGCGCCACCTGACCCGTACGTCGATCGCCGTGGAAACCGCGCGGCCGGTCACCGGCCTCGACCGTCTGCCCGGTGTCCATGACGTGGTCGTCGCCGACCACCACGCCCGCTTCGACGTCGACACCGCGCAGCTCGACACCGTCGTCCGGGAGCTGGCGCCGCTCGGGGTGCGCAGCATGACCAGCTCACCACCCACGCTCGAGGAGCTGTTCCTGCGCCACTACGGCGACCAGGAGGCAGCCTCATGACCGGGACGGCGTCGTTGCTGCTGTTCCTGCTTCGCCGCGAGCGCCGGAGCCTGCCCTGGTGGCTGCTCGGGGTCACGCTGCTCGTGCTCGTGCAGTCGGCGCAGAGCCAGAGTCTGTACGGCACGCCCGAGGCTTTGCAGCGGCTGCGGCAGACGATCGGCGCCAACAACGCCGTGATCGCGATGAGCGGGCCGACCGACCTGCTCGCGTCGATCGGCGGCGAGGTCGTCTTCGAGATCTTCGCGTTCGCCGCGATCGTGGTCGCGTTGATGAGCATGTTCCTGGTCGGCCGGCACACCCGCGCCGATGAGGAGGCCGGTCGCGCCGAGCTGGTCCGCTCGGCGCGGGTGGGCCGGCACGCCCCGCTCGCCGCCGCCCTGCTGCTCGCGGGTCTGGCCGATGCCGCCGCCGGCGTGCTGGTGGTCGCCGTGGCCGTCGGCACCGGTCTGCCGGTCGCCGGATCGGTCCTGTTCGGCGCCGCGATCACCGCCGTCGGTGTGGTCTTCGCGGCGTCGGCCGCGGTCGCGGCGCAGGTGTTCGAGAGTGTCCGGGCGGTGTACGGGACGGTGGCCGCCCTGCTCGGCGCCGCGTTCGCGGTGCGGGCCGCCGGGGACGTGGGTGACGGCGCGCTGTCGTGGGCCTCGCCCATCGGCTGGGGCCAGCGGACCCTTCCGTACGCCGGGGACCGCTGGTGGCCGGTGCTGTTGTCGCTGGCCGTGGCCGGCCTGCTGGGCGTCGCGGCGGTGGCGCTGTCGGCTCGGCGCGACTTCGGAGCCGGCCTCGTCGCGACCCGGCCGGGCCGGGCGCACGCCTCCCCGCTGCTGCGCGACACGTCCGCGCTCGCGTGGCGTCTGCAGCGCGGTGCCGTCGCGGGCTGGGCGGCCGGGCTGTTCCTGCTCGGGGTCGCCTACGGCTCGATCGGCGACAGCATCGAGCAGTACGTGCGCGACAACCCGGAGGTCGCACAGTTCTTGACCGGCGGCGCCGGCGACGTCCTGAACGCCTACCTGGCGGTGACCGCCGGGATGGCCGCTCTCCTGGTCGCCGCGTACGGGGTCACGAGTGTCCTGCGGGCGCGGAGCGAGGAGACCTCCGGCCGGGCCGAGGTCGTGCTGGCCGGCCCGACCAGCCGGGGGAGCTGGCTGGCCGGTCAGCTGAGCGTCAGCCTGGCCGGCACCGCGCTGGCCCTGGCCGCCTTCGGCCTCGGTGAGGGCCTGTCGTACGGGTTGACGGTGTCCGACCTGGGTCAGGTGCCGAGGCTGACCGGAGTGGCGCTCACCTACCTGCCCGCGGTCTGGCTGGTCGCCGGGGTCACGGTGCTGGCCTTCGGCTGGCTGCCCCGGCCGGCCGCGATCATCGCCTGGGTGATGGTCGCCTACTGCGCCGTCATCACGCTGTTCGCCGACTCGTTCGACCTGCCCGCCTGGTCGCGGCAGGCCTCACCGCTCGCGCACGTCCCGCAGGCGCCCCGGGACGACGTGACCGTCACACCGTTGCTCGTGCTCGCTGTGATCGCCGCGGCGCTCGTGGCGGCCGGATACGCCGGCCTGCGCCGCCGGGACGTCGGCTACTGAACGCGGGTGGTTCGATCCGTGGCGGGACCGGCCACCGGCCGGTCCCGCCACGGCGACGTGCTGCCGGACGGCTGCCCTAGTAGCGGCAGCGGAGAACCACCATGGTGTGGCCGGACACCTCGTACTGGCCGCCGGCTTTCGTGGTCTTGCGGCGGGCCGCCAGCAGGGGGTCGGCGGTGTTGACGACGACCTCCCAGGTGCGGCCGAATTGGCGGTCCGGGAGGGTGAAGGCGACGCGCTCGCCCAACGGGTTGAACAGGATCAGGAACGAGTCGTCGATGATCGCCTCGCCCAGGGCGTCCCGTTCCGGAATGCCGTGGCCGTTGAGGAAGACCGTCATGGTCATGCCGCTGCGGGTGTTCCAGTCGGCCTCGGTCATCGGCTGGCCGTCGCGGCGCAGCCAGGCGATGTCGGGGATCTTGTCGTCGGTCACCGGGTCGCCGGTGAAGAAGCGGCGGCGGCGGAAGATGGGATGCTTGGCCCGCAGTTCCAGCAGCCGGCTGGTGAAACCGGTCAGGATGTCCTGGTTGCGGGCGTCGACCCAGTCGACCCAGGCGATCTCGTTGTCCTGGCAGTAGACGTTGTTGTTGCCCATCTGGGTGCGGCCCAGCTCGTCGCCGTGGGCGATCATCGGGACGCCCTGGCTCAGCAGCAGGGTGGCCAGGAAATTGCGTTTCTGGCGTTCCCGCAGAGCGACGATCTCGGCGTCGTCGGTGGGCCCTTCGACACCGCAGTTCCAGGAGCGGTTGTGGCTTTCGCCGTCGCGGTTCTCCTCGCCGTTGGCGTCGTTGTGCTTCTCGTTGTACGACACCAGGTCGTTGAGGGTGAAGCCGTCGTGGGCGGTGACGAAGTTGATGGACGCGATCGGGCGGCGGCCGTCGATCTCGTACAGGTCGGAGCTGCCGGTGAACCGGGACGCGAACTCGCCCAGGCTCGACGGTTCGCCCCGCCAGAAATCGCGCACCGAATCGCGGTAGCGGCCGTTCCACTCGGTCCACAGCGGCGGGAACCCGCCGACCTGGTAGCCGCCGTCGCCGACGTCCCACGGCTCGGCGATGAGTTTGACCTGCGACACCACCGGGTCCTGGTTGACCAGGTCGAAGAACGCGGCCAGCCGGTCCACGGCGTGGAATTCGCGGGCCAGGGCGGCGGCGAGGTCGAACCGGAAGCCGTCGACGTGCATCTCGGTCACCCAGTACCGCAGCGAGTCCATGATGAGCCGCAGCGATTCGTGGTGGCGCACGTTGAGGCTGTTGCCGGTGCCGGTCGTGTCGTAGTAGTACTGCTTCTGGTCGTCGACCAGCCGGTAGTACGCGGGATTGTCGATGCCCCGGAACGACAGCGTCGGCCCCAGGTGGTTGCCCTCGGCGGTGTGGTTGTAGACCACGTCGAGGATGACCTCGATGCCGGCCTGGTGCAGCGCCTTCACCATCGACTTGAACTCCTGCACCTGCCCGCCGTGCCCGTCGAACGAGGCGTAGCCGTTGTGCGGCGCGAAGAAGCCGATCGTGTTGTAGCCCCAGTAATTGGTGAGGCCCCGGTCGATGAGGGTGCTGTCGTGCACGAACTGGTGCACCGGCATGAGCTCGACCGCCGTGACGCCCAGCTTCTGCAAGTACTTGATCATCGCGGGGTGCGCGAGCCCGGAATAGGTGCCGCGGACATCCTCGGGAATGTCCGGGTGCCGCTGCGTCATGCCCTTCACGTGGGCCTCGTAGATGACCGTCTGGTGGAACGGAATCTTCAGCGGCCGGTCGTTGCCCCAGTCGAAGAACGGGTTGATGACGACCGACTTCTGCGCGTACGGCGCCGAGTCCTCGTCGTTCACCGAGTCCGGTTCGCCGAAGTTGTACGAGAAAAGAGCCTGATTCCAGTCGTTACGCCCGTCGATCGCCTTCGCATAAGGGTCGAGCAGCAACTTGTTCGGGTTGCACCGCAGCCCGTTCGCCGGATCGTACGGCCCGTGCACGCGATATCCGTACCGCTGCCCCGGAACGACCCGGGGCAGGTAGCCGTGCCAGACCAGCGCTTCCCGCTCCGGCAGGTCGATCCGCGTCTCGACGCCGTCGTCGTCGAAGAGACAGAGCTCGACCCGCTCGGCCACCTCCGAGAACAGCGCGAAATTGGTGCCCCCGCCGTCGTACGTCGCGCCCAGCGGGTAGGGGTTCCCGGGCCAGATTTTCATGCCGCCTAGCTTCCCCGTTGGGCGCTCGCTGAATCAGGTGCCGCACGTCACACTTACCCACCCGCGAACACGGGCGGCCGGCGCGCGGACGGCCATGCCTAGGACGGGCGCTGGGGGACGGCGTCCGGGACACCGGTCACCGGCCGGGGCGGCACTTCTGGATCACCTGGTAGGCGGCGCCACCAGGGGCGCGACGCCAGCGCGGCCAGCCCGGCCCCGGCGGCGTTGAGCAGGATGTCGTCCACCGAGGACACCCGGTCCAGGCGCAGGACGTACTGAAGCGTCTCGACCAGCAGCGAGCACGCGGCACCGAGCGCCAGCACGCGCGGCACCGACCTGAGCGCCGCGAACCGCAGCGGGCCGAAGAAGCCGAGCGCCGCGAACACCAGCAGGTTGCCGACGATCTGCACGGTCGCGGTCACCGGGCCGCCGGCCATCACGTGGATCAGGTCGCGGAACGGCACCAGGTTCGTCCGGGCCCGGTCGACGCCGTCACCGTCGTTCGGCAGCAGGATCATCCACACCCACGGGACCGTCCCGTAGACGACGCCGACCTCGGCCAGCGACCGGCGCCAGGCCCCGCCCCGCGTCCTGGCGAGCGCCCACGTCACGAGCGCGGCCGCCGGAAACGCCACCACGGTAAGGACGACCACCCCGGTGATCGTCGCGAACCATCCGTGCCAGCCCTCGAGCATGCGAACCCCCGCGTCGGTCGACACCGAATGCTAGCCAACCGCCGCCACAGCGCGGGACGGAAGCGCTAGGAGCGGCGGCGGCGTTCGATGTCGCGCAGCACCGTCGGGTCCCACCTCGAGGCGTCCCAGTCGTCGGCCGTGACCAGGGGCCGCCGGGCGCCCAGGGTGGCCTCGCCGGTCAGGCGGCGCATCCGGGACCGCACCGCGAGCACGCCCGCGATCAGCACGGCCGCGGCGCCCACGCGCAGGGCCGAGTCGGTGAGCGTCATCGCGACCACGGTCGGCACGCGCGCGGGCAGCACGTACGCGAGGGCGATCAGCACCGCCGCGAGCGCCACGGCCCCGTACCCCGGCACGCCCGGACCCGACGGCGTCAGCCGGTGTGCCGCCACGGCCCAGACCGTGACCGAGATCAGCAGGACCAGCGCGCACAGCAGGCCGATCAGGCCGGCCAGGCCGCCCACGAGCAGCACCGACGCCTGCGCCGTGACGGACGTCGGGTCGGTGGCGCCGCCGGTGACGACGGCCAGGGTGACGGCCCGCACGATCACCGCGAGGCCCGCGTAGACGGCCGCGAACAGGACGACGCGGCGGCCGGCGAGCGCGAAAGTGTTCATCAGAGGACGGTGAAACCCTTCGGCAGGGGCGCGCGGCCGGTGAGGGCGAACAGTACCGCGGGGCCGTCGCCCAGTGCGGCCGCGACCCGGGCCGCCAGCAGCGTGGCCTCGCTGACCGCGTCCGGCGGGAAGTCCGCCTCCAGGCCGGCCGCCGCCGCCACGTCGAGGCCGTGGACGACCAGTTCGAACGTCCGGGTGGGCATCCAGTCCCGCACGCGCATGCCGCCGACCGGGGTCGACACCACGTCGTCGTCACCGGCCGCGGCCAGCGCCTGGGTGGCCCGGCCGGCCAGGTCGCCGATCAGGCCGGCCGGGGCGGACGCCAACTCGGCCGCCGCCTGCCGGGCGAGCGTGGTCGAGGCGGCGACCGCCTCGGCGTACACCTCGGGCGGCACCGACCGGGCGAACGTCCAGTACGCCTCGGGGGAGGTCACCGCGGCGGTCTCGGCGCGGGCGCTCAGCACGCCCGGCACCTGGCGCAGCGCCGAGCCGGCCGTGTGCGCGACCAGTTCCCGCAGCGTCCACTCGCCGAGGCCGGGCGCGTCCCACCGGTCGGCCGGCACGCGGGAGACGAGGTCGACGAAGGTGACGGCGGCGGCGCGGTAGGTGCGGCGGTAGTCCATGGTGACCAATCTGCCACCGGTCGCGGTTCAGGCGAAATTCGAGTCGTCCGGCTCGCTCGCCCGGTGCCGCCCGCGGTCGGGGGAGGAATTGTCGTCGTACGGCCGGGCGGCGTACCCGGGCGTCCGCGGGAACCGCTCGGTGGCGTCCTGGGTGTCGGCCGAGTGCCGTCCCGTGTAGGCCGGCGGCTCGGCCACCGGCAGCCCGGACGGGCGGCCCGGAGGTTCGGCCGGCGCCGGCGGCCGGGAGCCCGGCGCCGGCGGCCGGGACGGCAGGCCCGACGGCATCGGCCCCCGGGTCACCGGCGCCGGAGCCGGCTCGGGGGCGGCGTCGGGCGCGTCCGGCAGAGGGCTCGGCGGGGTGGGGAAGGGCGACCTCTCGGTGTGGGCGTCACCGGTCTCACCCGCGTACGGATCGGGAACGAACCGGGCGGCGAGCCGCCGCAGCCGGACCACCCGGCGCAGGCACACCAGGGCGTAGATCACGGCGAGGACGGGCAGGGCGAACAGGTAGTAGAAGGTGAACGGGTCGTCCGGCCGGGCGATGCCGAGATAGCCGGCGTAGCCGAGGAAGCCGAGCCCGAGCAGCGCGTCCACCCCGCGCAGGAAGCCGGACTGACCGAGACCCGCCACGCACAGGGCGAGCAGCACCAGGCCGCTGAACCCCAGCAGCCCGGTGTACGTCCAGAACTCACCGTCCGACACGCTTCAGCGTAGGACGGTTTGCGACCTTGTGTGCCGGGAACAGCTCAGACATGCCAGCACGCGAGGAGATGCCGGCGACGTTGAAGCGCTCGCCGAAGAAAGCACAGGACACGTTCGCCAAGACGCACGACTCGGCGGTCGAGCAGTACGGCGAGGGCGAGCGCGCCCACCGTACGGCCTTCTCCGCCGTCAAGCATTCGTTCGAGAAGGTCGGTGACCACTGGGAGCCGAAGGACAAGAAGGGCCCGAGCGACGCCAAGGCGGCCGGCGGACGGGGCACGAAGGCCGAGACGGCCGGCGGCGTCGACGCCAACGCCAGCAAGGCCCACCTGCTGCAGGTGGCCAGGAAACTCGACATCACGGGCCGCTCGCGAATGACCAAGCCCGAACTCGTCGAGGCCATCCAGAAGGCCAACAAGCGGGCCGACCGCAAGGCGTGAGGTGTGTCGCGGGTCGCGTGTCGTGGCCGTCGTTTCTGGGGAAACGACGGCCATGCAACCAGAGAAGATCACCCAGACCGAGTACGCCGCCGAGCTCAACCGCCTGCACACGCGCCGCGAGGAGCTCGAGGAGGCCGAGTCGACGCTGGTGAGCCACGATCACGGCGGTGGGCTGCCGCACGACCAGCAGAACCGGCTCGAGCGGGTCCGGGGCGAGCTCGCCGATGTGCTCCAGCAGATCGGCGACCTGCGGGACCGCTTCGCCGACAACGGCGGGGCCACGCCCGACCCGGACGGCGCGCTAGGCGAGTGACCTGGTGAACGACGCGAACTCGACCTGGTGGCTGACCTGGAAGCCCAGCCGCTCGTAGAGCCTGATCGCGCCCGCGTTCTCGGCGGTGACGTGCAGGAACGGCAGGTCGCCGCGTTCCAGGATGGCGGCCGCCACGGCCATGGTCAGCCGGGCGCCCAGGCCGCGGCCGCGGAAGGCCGGGTCGGTGCAGACGGCGCTGACCTCGGTCCAGCCGGGCAGCTGGAAGCGCTCGCCGGCCATGGCCACGAGCCGGCCCTCGTGCCGGATGCCCAGGTAGCGGCCGAGCTCGATGGTGCGCTTGCCGAACGGGCCGGGCTGGGCCCGTTCGACCAGGTCGAGGATCTCCGGCACGTCGGTCTCGCCGAGCGGCACCGCCTCGTCGTCGGGCACGCCGGTCATGCCGTGCCCGACCATCTGGGCGCCGGCCGTCACCCGGTGTGGTTCCCAGCCGGCCGGCGGCGTGATCCGCGGGCCGGTGAGGAACGCCTTGTCGGTGAGTTTCGCCAGGTCGGCCCAGGCGGCCGGGTCGGCCGGGTCGGCCACCGCGCAGAACGGCGAGACGTCGGGCTGATAGCGGGCGGCGTCACCGGACGCCTCGGCGAAGCAGGCCTGCGGCCCGGTCAGGGCGGCCCATACGGGATTCTCCAGCACGCCTCGACCCTGCACCGTGACCGCCCATGACCGCCAGCGATTAACCCGAATTACCCTCGCGCCGGGGATGACACCAGCCTCGCGGCGTCGTGGGCCAGAGCCGGGATCTCGTCCGGCCACACCGGCTTGGAGAACAGATAACCCTGGCCGTACGGGCAGTCCATGCCGGCCAGCGCGGCCCGCTGACCGGCGTCCTCGATGCCCTCGGCCACGACCGCCAGGTCGAGGTTGCGGGCCAGGGTGACGATCGCGTCGACCAGGGCCCGTTGCTGCTCGCTGCCGAGGATGTCGTCGATGAACGACTTGTCGACCTTGAGCACGTCGACCGGCATCTGCCGCAGGTAGCTCAGCGACGAGTAGCCCGTGCCGAAGTCGTCGATCGCGATCCGCACGCCCAGGGCCCGCAGCGTGCGCAGGTCGGCCGCGACCTGGTCGGCGTCGCGCAGCAGCAGGGACTCGGTGATCTCCAGCAGGAGCCACTCGGGGCGGGCCCCGGCCTGGGCGATGGCCCGGCGGACCTGGTCGACGAAGCCGGGCGTGCGGAACTGGCGGGCCGACACGTTCACGCTGACGTAGCGCAGGGTGGTCCGCGGGTCGGCCGTCTTCCAGGCCGCGAACTGGGCCAGGGCCTCGCGCAGCACCCAGCCGCCGATCGGCACGATGGCGCCGCTCTCCTCGGCGATCTCGATGAAGTGGTACGGCCCGAGCAGCCCCCGGGCCGGGTGCTGCCACCGGACCAGCGACTCCACCGCGACCATCTCGCCGGTGCGCAGGTCGACGATGGGCTGGTACATGACCCGCAGCTGGTTGTCGTCGATCGCCTCGTGCAGCGCGGCGCGGGTCTCCAGCCGCTGCACCATCTCGGTGTGCAGTTCCGGCTGGTACCGCTGCCAGGTGCCCTTGTCCGAGCCCTTGGCCTGGTAGAGCGCCAGGTCGGCGTGGCGCAGCAGCTCGGTCGGCGACTCGGCGGCGTCGTTGACGGCCACGCCGACGCTGGCCGCGCCGCTGACGATGTGGGTGCCGCCGAGACCGTCGCCGACCTCCACCGGGACGGCCAGGGCCTCGACGAGCCGGGCGGCCACGGCCTCGGCGTCGTCGGCGACCAGGACGGCGAACTCGTCGCCGCCCATCCGGGCCGCCGTGCCCGAGGTGCCGACGATCTCGTCGATCCGCCGGCCGACGGCGACCAGCAGCTCGTCGCCGACGGCGTGCCCCAGGGTGTCGTTGACCTCCTTGAAGTCGTCGAGGTCGACGAACAGGACCCCGACGGTCAGCCCGGACTCGGCGGCGGCGGCGAAGGCCTCGTCGAGCCGGTTGCGGAACAGCACCCGGTTGGCCAGCCCGGTCAGGCCGTCGTGGAAGGCCAGGTGGGACAGTTCCTTCTCGAGGCGGCGGCGCTCGGTGACGTCGCGGACGGTCAGCACCACGCCGCGCACGGTCGGGTCGTCGCGCAGGTCGCGCCCGGTGCACTCGACCTGGATCAGCGAGCCGTCGGCGCGCAGCACCGCGAGGTCGGGGGCGTCGAGCTCGCTCTGCCCGTCGCGCAGGCCGCCGAGGATCTCCCGCATCGCCTCGTGGTGGCTGACCGCTATCAACGCCGACAGCGGGGTGCCCTCGAGGTCGGGGTGCCCGAGCACGGCGGCCGCGGACGGGCTCGCGTAGCGGATCAGGTCGTCCTCGCCGACGATGAGGATGACGTCGGTGGCGTTCTGGACGAGGGTGCGGAAGTACGCCTCGCTCTCGCGCCGGTTGACCTCGCCGGTCAGGCCGATGCGCTGCATGACGACTTCGATCTGGGTGAGGTACGCCTCGAAGGACGGCAGCACTTCGCGCAGCACTGTGCCGTCGCCGCCGAGCAGCCCGGCGCCGAGGCGCCCGGTGCCCGGGAGCGGCATCGTCGCGTACAGGAAATGGTCGAAACCGTGCGAAGGCACCCCGGCCGGCAGCGAGTCGGCCGTGATGAGCCGCAGACCCGGCACGTGCTCGACGTCGCCCGCGTCCCCGGTCAGGCTCAGCCGGTAGGGCTTGCCCTCCGGCATCAGGGTGGCCACCGCGTCGCGCACGGCCCGGGCCGCGTCCTGCTCGGTGGCGGCCGAGAACAGCATGGCCCCGGCCTGGCGCAGCGCCCGCTCCCGGGCCCGGGCCTGCCGCTGCGCGCCGGCCAGCCCGTTGACCCGGGCCAGCACGAGCAGGAACATCAGCGCCGCGGCGGCGGCGATCACCGGGGCGTCGACGACGCCCTGGCGGGCCGCCTCGATCTCGCGGCCGTGCAGCCACTCGATGCAGAGCACCACCGGGGCGATCAGCGCGGCCGCGGCCATCCAGACGATGCGCCGGGTGCCCATGTCGCTGCTGGCCTGCGGCGGCTGCTCCTGGGAGAGCTCACGCATCGACGGCATCAGCGCGGTCAGGCCCATCACGGCGTAGAAGACGATCCAGCCGAAGTCGACCGGCCCGCCGAGCGTCCAGGCGCTGTTGAGCTGGGACTGGCCGTAGAAGATGTCGGAGACCAGCAGGCCCACGATGGCGACGCCGATCGCGGTCAGCGCCCGCGGCCGCCGGCCCGGGCCGGTCAGCATGCGCAGCGTCATGGCCAGCGCCAGCACGTCGCCCAGTGGGTAGCCGATCGAGACCAGCTTTTCCATCAGCGACAGGTCGTGCGAGCGGGTGAACGGCGCGATCCAGTAGACCCAGGACAGCAGGCCGAGGCCGACGGTGGGCACCAGCGAGTCGAGCAGGGCGGCGCGGTTGCTGCCGGTGCCGCGATAGCGGACGAACAGCAGGAAACCGGCCGTCAGCAGGGGGTAGACCAGCAGGTAGAACAGGTCGGCCAGGCCCGGGAAGCGCGGGGTGCGCCCGACCGCGACGATCAGGTTGTACCAGGTGTCGCCGGTGGTGAAGAAGGCGAGAGCGGCCGCGATCAGATACCACGGCAGGCGGTGCTGGGGGCGGTTGAGCCAGGCGCCGAGCAGGACCATGGCGGCGCTCGAGTAACCGATCAGGGCCCAGGTGTAGAGGTGACCGCCGGGGAAGGCGTAATAGAGGGCGGTCAGCGCGACGATCCACGCACAGAAGCCCACGCGAGCGGCTCGCGTCGTCATCCGCCCTCCGATCGGCTCCGTGGGACGGCTGTCTTGTGCCGTCCCGGTTCCCATCGGGAACCTTGGGCGATGATTTAGCTTAATTCCACGGCGGGGCGTCAACGGTCACCGTCTCACCACTGTCCGCCGCCTCCTCGATCGCCAGCGCGACCAGGTGGTCGTAGGCCCCGTCGGCCAGCGGGTACGGCGGCCGGCCCTCCCCGCGCACCCAGGCGGCCATCCGCTGGAGCAGGGTGGCGATGGCGATCTCCTCGTCGTTGAAGCGCCGGCCGGGGAACGGATTGCGGAACAGCACCCGTTCGCCGAACGTGATCGTGTCGGTGTCGAAGTCGTCGAGGTCCAGGTCGTAGCCGGTCTGGCGGCGGACCAGGGGCGTACGCACGATGGTGCGCGGCCCGGCGAGCCGGACGATCTCGTCGTCGCGCAGTTCGCCGTGGGTGCCGCGGACCAGGATCCGGCGGAACCGGAGCTGGTTGTGCCACTGGTTGCCGGTGAAGTCGTACAGCCCGGACCGCCCGTCCCCGAAGTCGAGGGTGGCGATGGTCGTGGTGGCCTCTTTCGCAATCTCGTCGTCGGTCCAGCCGTCGCGGGTGAGCGGGTCGACCAGCGGCGCCCGGGTCCGCGAGGCCCGCACGGTCACCGGACCCCGGCCCTGGCCGAGGTAGCCGCGGATCAGCGACACCGCGTGGTACATGTGCGTCGAGGAGACCTGCACCTGGGTCGGCTCGCCGATCAGCCCCGCCTGGACCGCCGCCAGCCGGGCCGCGTGGGCCGGCACGAGCAGGTACTGTTCGGCCACCTGCACGAGGCCGGTGTCGCCGGTGAGCTGCCACAGCGCGTGCAGCTTGGCCGCGTCCGGCGCCGGCGGCGTCTCGGCCAGCACCGGCAGGCCGCGCTGGACGGCCTGCAGGATCACGTCCGGGTTGGCCGCCCACGGCACGGCCGTGACCACGAAGTCGGGCCGGATCTCGTCCAGCGTCCCGAAGGTGGGAACGGGCAGGTCGCGAGGGGTGCGCACGACCGCGCCGACGCACTCGACGCCGGGCAGCGCGGCCGCCAGCCGCCAGAACATCTCGGCCCGCCACCCGGACCCGACCACTGCGAACGACGTCATGGGAGACACACTAGATCCACGGTTATGGCCCTTTCCAGAAGGGAAAGGTGAACCGGTGACATCGGATCCCCAGCGCTGGCGCGCGTTAGCCGTAGCCCTCGTCGCCGGCTTCATGACCCTGCTCGACGTCAGCATCGTCAACGTCGCCCTGCCCTCGATCCGCGACGAGCTGCACCTGAGCTCCGGTGAGCTGCAGTGGGTCCTGTCCGGTTACGCCCTCACCTTCGGCTTGCTGCTGGTGCCGGCCGGCCGGTTCGGCGACGCCCGCGGCCGCCGTAACGTCTTCATCGCCGGCCTGGTGGGCTTCACGCTGGCCAGCGCGGCCGCCGGCCTGGCCACCAGCGCGCTGTGGCTGATCGTCGCCCGGCTCGTGCAGGGCGCCGCCGCCGGCGTGATGACCCCGCAGATCACCGGCCTGATCCAGGAGATGTTCGAGCCGAAGGAGCGGGCCCGCCCGTTCGGCCTGTTCGGGGCGACGGTCGGCATCTCCACGGCGGTCGGCCCGCTGCTGGGCGGCCTGCTCATCGCCGGCATCGGCGAGTCCGAGGGCTGGCGTTGGATCTTCTACCTGAACATCCCGATCGGCGTCGTCGCGGTGATCCTGGGCCGCCTCTGGATCCCCGCCCGCACATCCGGCAAGCGCCACGAAAGCCTCGACCCGGTCGGTGTCGTCCTGCTCGGCGTGGGCGTGCTGTTGCTGCTGTTGCCCCTGGTGCAGGAGCGCGAGTGGCACGGCAGCGCCAAGTGGCTGCTCGCGGTGGCCGGCGTGCTCGTGCTGACCGTGTTCGTGGCCTGGGAGCGCCGGTTCGGCCGGCGGAGCACGGCGCTGGTCGAGCTGGGGCTGTTCAAGGTCCGGTCGTACGGGCTGGGCGCGCTGATCGGCCTGCTGTACTTCGCGGGCTTCACCACCATCTTCTTCATCTACACGCTGTACCTGCAGAGCGGCCTCGGCTACAGCGCGCTGCTGGCCGGTCTGGCCGTGACCCCGTTCGCGCTCGGCTCGGCCGTGGGCGCGGCGGTCTCCGGCCGCTTCGTCAACCGCTACGGCCGGCAGCTGGTGGTGCTGGGGCTGGTCATGGTGGTGGCCGGGCTGGCCGCCACCGACCTGGCGCTGACCCTGGTCGAGGGCCGCGGCGGGGGAGCGGCGGCCGCCGTGCCGCTGCTGATCGCCGGCCTGGGCAGCGGCCTGGTGATCAGCCCCAACCAGAACCTGTCGCTGTCCGAGGTCCCGGTGGCCCGCGCGGGCAGCGCCGGCGCGGTGCTGCAGACCGGCCAGCGGATCGGCACGGCCATGGGCATCGCGGCCGTCGGCAGCCTGTTCTTCGCCCGGCTCGCGGACAGTCGCGGCGACTGGGGCTCGGCCTTCCGCGGCGCCCTGTGGCTCACCGTCGCCTTCGTGGTGGTCGCGCTGGCCGCCGCGCTCACCGACGTGCTGTCCTCGCGCCGCAAGCAGTCCGAGCACGGCCGTCACGAGCCCGGCCGCCACGCGGCGGCCGCCCACGACTGAGACTCGCCGGCCCCGCGGCGGGCCTCAGCCCGCGGCCAGGGCGTCGACCAGGCGGCGGGCCGAGCCCGCGAGGTTCCAGCGTTCGGCCAGGGCCAGCAGCGCGTCCGGGTCCTTCGGGGCGCGGGGCATGGCCGGGTCGAAGTCGGGCAGTTTCACATCGAGGGCGACCTTGCAGACCGGCAGCGCCTTGTCGAGGTAGTCGCGGGCGGCGGCCAGCTTGGTCTTGAGGCCCGGCGCGAATCCCGCGCCGGGGTCCTCGAGGGCGGCCAGGATCTCGGTCACGCCGCCGTAGCGGTTGATCAGGCGGGCCGCTGTCTTCTCGCCGACGCCGGGCACGCCGGGCAGGCCGTCGCTCGGGTCGCCGCGCATGGCCGCGAAGTCGGCGTACCAGCGGGCGGGCACGCCGTACTTGCGCTCCACCAGGGCGTTGTCGGCGTCCTCGAGCTTGGCCACGCCGCGCCCGCAGTACAAAAGCCGCGTTTCACGTGAATCGTCCACGAGCTGGAAGAGGTCACGGTCGCCCGACACGACCTCCACCGGGGCCGGCTGGGTGGCCGCGAGGGTGCCCAGCACGTCGTCCGCCTCGTACCCCTCGACGCCGAAAGCGGGAATGCCCACCGCGGCCAAGGTCTCCAGCAGGATCGGGATCTGCCGCTCGAGCGAGGCCGGGACCTCCTCGACGTCGCCGTGCGCGACCCGGTGCTTCTTGTAGGACGGCACGAGCGCCACCCGCCAGGCCGGCCGCCAGCTCGCGTCGAGCGCGCACACCACCCGATCGGGGTGCCGCGTGCGGATCAGCTGGGCCAGCATGTCGAGGAAGCCGCGGATCGCGTTCACCGGCTCGCCGGCGCCGGTCCGCGCGGCTTTCTCCGGGATGCCGTGGAAGGCGCGAAAGTAGAGGCTGGGAGCGTCGACCGCGAGCAGAGGCTTCACGAGGCCACAATAGGGTATCGCGAACCTTAGTTAACGTTAGTTAAGCTGGCGGATGTGACGGTAGACCGGCTCCTGCCCACGCCCGAGGCCCACGACCTGCTCGACCTGACCCGCGAGCTCGCCACCCGCGAGCTGGCCGGAAAGGCGGCCGGCTTCGAGGCCCGCGGCGAGTTCCCCCGCGACGTGCTGCGCACGCTCGGCCGCTCCGGCCTGCTCGGCCTGCCCTACCCCGAGGACGTGGGTGGCGCCGGTCAGCCGTACGAGGTCTATCTTCAGGTCCTGGAGATCCTGGCCGGCTCCTGGCTGGCCATCGCCGAGTCGGTCAGCGTGCACACCCTCGCCTGCTACCCGGTGTACGCGCACGGCAGCGAACGCCAGCGCAAGATGCTGCCCGACCTGCTCGGCGGCGAGCTGCTCGGCGCGTACTGCCTGTCCGAGCCCCAGGGCGGCTCCGACGCGGCCAACCTGACCACGAAGGCGACCCGCGACGGCGACGGCTGGCGTCTCGACGGCACCAAGGCCTGGATCACCCACGCCGGCCAGGCCGACTTCTACAACGTCTTCTGCCGCACCGGCGGCCCCGGCGCCAAGGGCATCTCCTGTGTGCTGGTCGACGCCGGCGCCCCCGGCCTGCACCCGCAGAAACCCGAGCGCACCATGGGCCTGCGCTCCTCCGCCCCGGCCCAGATCGTCCTCGACGGCTGCCACGCCGACGCCGACCGCCTCATCGGCGCCGAGGGCACCGGATTCACCATCGCCATGGAGGCCCTCGACGCCGGCCGGCTCGGCATCGCCGCCTGCGCCGTCGGGCTCGCCCAGGCCGCCCTCGACTACGCCACGTCCTACGCCCGCGAGCGCGTCCAGTTCGGCCGGCCCATCGGCGACTTCCAGGGCGTCGGCTTCATGCTGGCCGACATGGCCACCCAGATCTCGGCCGCCCGCGCCCTGCTGCTGAACGCGGCCCGCCTCAAGGACGCCGGGCGCCCGTTCTCCATCGAGGCGGCCAAGGCCAAGCTGTTCGCCACCGACACCGCCATGCGCGTCACCACCGACGCCGTGCAGGTCCTCGGCGGCGCCGGCTACGTCGCCGACCACCCGGCCGAGCGCTGGTTCCGCGAGGCGAAGGTGCTGCAGATCGTCGAGGGCACCAACCAGATCCAGCGCCTGGTCATCAGTCGCTCCTTGACCCATGGGGTACGGAATTAGCGGTCCGCTCCCCGGTCCACGGACGCGAGCCGCGAGCGGGGTACGGCCTGCTGCCGCGTCTCACTGTCCAATCAGTGCTTACTCGCCTTGATCACGTAGTAGGCGGGCAGCGCCCCGGCCGTGTCCCCGAGTCCCGCGTACAGCGCCGGCTCGGGGGCCTCCCGGAAAGCGTCCAGCCGCAACCCGGCCCCGGTCAGCGCCATCACGACGTCACTGACCGGCCACACGAACATCGACAACTCGGGCGCGCCGGCCTGCCCACGTGCCCCCTCGGGCCGTTTCGCGTCGTCCTGCTGCCGGTTGGGGCGCCCGCGCCCGAAGTAGTCACCGGCCACCGCCAGCCGCCCCGGCTCCCGGACGGCCAGAACCTCCCACGCCGGATGGTGGTCGCACAGCAGCACGGCCCCACCCGGCCGCAGCCGCGCCGCGACCATGCGGGCGAAGGCGGTGAGGTCGGGCACCCAGCAGATCGCACCCCAACTCAGGTAGATCAGATCCAGCCCGGCCAGATCGGCCGGCGGGTCGAGCATGTCGGCCCGCCGGAAGTCGGCCGCGACGCCCGCCGCGGCCGCCCGCGCCCGGGCCCGGTCGATCGCCACGTCGGAGATGTCGACGCCGACGGCGTGCGCCCCGAGAATGCTCCAGGACAGGACCTCGTCCCCGTACGAGCAAGCAAGCTGAACCACCCGCCGCCCCGTGACGTCCCCGGCCAGCTCCCGCTCGAAATCGGCGAGAGTGACCTCCCCGGCCCGAAACCGCTCGACGGCGATCCCGTCCCGCCGGGGCGCGATCAGATTCCAGCCGGCCCGGTTGCCCTCGGCGAAGCCCGTCACCGGATCCCCTCCGGAAACCGCGGCGTGTCCCACCCGGATCCGGCCCGAAAGCCCGTGTGCGTGCCGTCGAACGGGAAGTCCCCGGCCTCGATCAGCTTGACCACCCGGTCACCCTCGGCCCGGATCGCGGCGGCCCCCGCCCGGTCGTAGTAGAGCGGATCCCCGATGTGCCCGTCGAACTCCGCGGCGTCCTTCCACCGCCAGTCACGACCCGCCGTGACGACGATGTCGAGCACGGAGTCGGTGGTGACCACGCCACCGTCCACCCGGGCGAAGGGCGCCTCCAGATTGACGTACCACCCGTCGAAGACCCCGTCGGCGAACATCCACCACACCGAGTGCGCCGCCCCCGGACGCATCAGCATCAGCAGGTCGACGTGTTCCCACCGCCGGGAAACCAGCCGGGGCTCCCGCATCCGGGCCGGGCTGAGGTCGTGCCCGGTCTTCCCGTCGGCGTCCACAATGGTCGCGAAGTCCGCGCCCACCGGCTGCCACAGCACCAGCCCGTCATCGTCGTCCGCGACGACCCGCATGGCTTGAGCCCACGTACGCCACGACCCGCGCAGATAGCTCCTGGTGATGGTCTGCCCCACTTCGAACCGCACGGCGGCAGGGTACCGGCCTACCTCGTCGCCTCTGTCGTCGCGGACGGTTCGCCGGTGAGGTCCGGCAGCGGGCAGCCGGCGCCCGTGCAGTCGGTCAGGCTGTCGCAGCGGGCCTCGATGACCTCGGCCAGAGTCGCTCGAACCGCCGCGAGTTCGGCGATCCTCCGGTCGATCTCCGCCATCTTGCCGGCCGCCCGCTGCCGCAGATCCGGCGCCGGGCGCCGGTGCCCGCCGTCGAGAAGCCCGGCCACCTCGTCCAGGCTGAACCCGAGCCGCTGCGCCGCCTTGATCACCCGGAGCAGCGCCACCGTCCCGTCCGGATAGAGCCGGTGCCCACCGTTCGACCGTGCCGGCTCCGCCAGCAGCCCCCGCCGCTCGTAGTACCGCAGCGTCTGAACGTTGAGGCCGGCCCGCTCGGCCACCTCCCCGCTCCGCAGAGCGCCCGTCACCGAACGGTCCCGATCAGAGCGGTCAGCACCCCGGCGTGGAGCTCCGGGACTTCCACGTCCAGGAACACGTCGTCGCCCGGGCCGGTGGTGACGGTGAAGGTGAAGAAGGAACAGCACGCGGTCTCGCGGGCGGCCAGGTCGCGAACCGGCGCCGCCGGCCCGGCCAGGCGCAGCCGCGCGTGGGTGGCGCCCGATCGGGTCACCTCGCGGAGCGCGGTCGTGAACAACCTGTCGAACTCGGCCAGTCGCGGGGGCTGCTCGGCCGTCGGCAGTGTGCAGGCATCCGGAACGACGAAGGACATGGCACGACCGTAAGCCTGTACCGGGGTACCGGATGCAATAGTGTCCGGCCCATGACGCCGGACGATCTCGTGAAGGCCGCCCTCGAGTCACCGGCGGACGGCGGCGGCGCCGCCGTCGCCGCCGGCTGGCCAGTCAGCCCCGAGTTGCCCTGGTATCGGCCGCCGGCGATCACCGCCGGGATCCGCCGGATCGAGGCCCGGGAGCAGTTTCGCCGGTACGCCGCCACCGCGCCGGACTCCGGGCTCCGCCGCTGGGCCGCGACCATGGCCGGCCGGCCCGATGGAAATGAGTAGCCCTCGGCGTCAGCGGGTTCGATACTGCGCCGATGACTTTGAAGCCGCTCCGGCCCCGCGCGCTGCGGGCGGGTGACCTCGTCGTCGTCGCGGCGCTGTCCGGGCCGCTGCCCGCCGCCTACGAGGTCAACGTCGAGCGGACGGTGGCGCTGTTCGAACGGATGGGCTTCCGCGTACGCCGGGCGCCTCTGCTCGAAGCCGGCCGGCACCGCTGGTGGAGTGCCGCGACCCCGGCGGAGATCGCCGCCGAGTTCAACCGGCTCCTGCGTGATCCCGAGGTTCGGGCGATCGTGGCGAGTGACGGCGGCCAGACCGTCTTCGGCTACCTCGACCTGATCGACTTCGACGCGGTCCGGGCCGACCCGAAACCGGTTCTCGGCTACAGCGACATCTCCCTGCTGCATCTCGCCCTGTACGCGCGTACCGGCCTGGCCGGATTTCACGCCGACATGGCGGTGCCCGGCTTCGGCGGGTGCTGGCCGGCCGCCCCGGCGCCGCGCCGGGCGGAACTCGAGGCGCTGTACTCGAGGTTGCTGACCTCCACCGAGGCGGCCGGCCTCCTGCCCGCGAGCCCGTCGTGGGAGTGCTGGCGGCCCGGGCGAGCCGAGGGCCCGCTGATCGGTGGCGTGATCAATCGCGTCGCGCTGGTGCAGGCCACGCCCTTCGCCGTGCCGCTCGAGCGGTTCGACGGCGCCATCCTGTTCTGGGAGGAGATGGGCGGCCTGGCCGCCTACGTCTGGACCTATCTGCACGTGTTGCGGCACAGCGGCGTCCTCGACCGGATCGCCGGGATGGTCGTGGGCGTGCCGCGGGAGATCGGCGGGCTCGGCACACCCGGCGAGCCGGGTCTGGCCGAGATCGTTCGGGACGTGCTCGGCGATCGCGACATCCCGGTGCTGGGCAACGTCGACATCGGCCACGCCGGGCCGAATCTTCCGGTGCCGATCGGCGTCCGCGCCGCCCTCGACGCCGGGGAGCGGACGTTGTCGCTGCTGGAACCGGCCGTTCGGTAGGGTGGCGGCCGTGGAAGAGATCGACCGGGCGATCGTGAGCGCCCTGACCGCCGACGGCCGCCTGTCGTACACCGATCTGGCCGAGCGGGTGGGGCTGAGCGTGTCGGCGGTGCACCAGCGGGTGCGGCGCCTCGAGCAGCGGGGCGTGATCTCGGGCTACACGGCCAAGGTCTCGTACGAGGCCCTGGAACTGCCGCTGACCGCGTTCGTGGCCATCCGGCCGTTCGACCCGTCGCAGCCCGACGACGCGCCCGAGCGGCTGGCGCACCTGCCCGAGATCGATTCCTGCTACTCGGTGGCGGGGGAGGACTTCTACATGCTTCTGGTACGGGTGGGCAGCCCCGCCGATCTGGAACGCCTGCTCCAGGAGATCCGCACCGCCGCGAACGTCACCACCCGGACCACGGTGGTGCTTTCCACGCCGTACGAGAATCGCCCGCCCCGCATCGCCCCGTCGGTGCCCGACGTCACCGCGGACAGCTGATGCCGCGGGCCGGCACCGTCACGTCGACGAGGTAGTCGTCGGCGATCTCGCGCATGCAGGCGCTGAGCGAGTACGACCCGTGCCCGGTTCCCTCGTACGTGACCAGCACGCCGCGCGAACCGAGTTGCCTTTCCACATTCCGCGCCCAGTTGATCCCGGTGGCCGGATCGTGCCGCGAATTGAGCAGCAGAAGCGGCACCCGGGTCCGTACGTCGAGATCGTGCTGCGGATTCGTGACGTGCGGCCACCCGAGGCACATGGTCAGCGCGAACGCTTGCGCCGGGAAATGGGTGTCCGGCGCGACCCGTTCGGCCTGCCGCAGAATGCGCCGATAGTCGGCGTACGAATGCACCGGCAGCGACCAGTCGGCACAGAACGCCGGAATGACAACGTCCAGGCGTACGTGCTGACCCTGCCCTGACTTGATGAGGGCGGCCAGTCTCTCGTACTCCCCGTCCTTGAGAAGCTTGTGCGTTATCGCGATCAGATCGAACCGCGTCATTCCGCCTCGTCCCGGATCGGCGTACAGCCGCTGCCACGGTTCGGCGCACTCCGGGCAGGTGGCGAGGAAGTCGTCGAACGCGTCCTCGAAGGCCCACGCCTGCGCGCTCAGGAACGACGCCGTGTCACGGCTGCTGTGGTCGGTGACGCTTTCCAGCACCATCGCCCGCACCCGGCCCGGATAACGGGACGCGTATTCCTGGCCCAGCAGGGTCCCGTACGAGCTGCCGTGGAACGTCAATTGCCGCTCCCCGAGCGCCTTGCGCAGCGCCTCCACATCCCGCACCGTGCTCAGCGTGTCCGCGTGCCGCCACACCGGCCCGGTCCGCCGTTCGCAGTCCGCCCACAATTCCCGGTTGTGGCGCAGCGTTTCCTGGAACTGCTTCGCCGAGGTCAGGACAGGGTCAGGGGCGGCTTGCATCAGTACGGGGTCGCAGGTCATCGCCGAACTGCCGCCCACCCCGCGCGGGTCGAAACTGACGATGTCGAACCGCGCCCGCAGATCCCGGAACCGGCCCGCGTTGCCGACCACCCGGTCGACGCCGGAGTCACCGGGCCCGCCCGGCCCGAAAACGAGGGTGCCCACTTTGTGCGCCTGGTCGGTCGCCTCCCGTTTCGCGATTGCTATTCCGATGGTCGCCCCGCGCGGCCGCGCCCAGTCGACGGGAACGGTCAGCGTGGCGCAGGAGACGCCCTTCTCCGTACCGCACGGTTGCCAGTCCAATCCAGTGGTGGCCACCGGAACCGGCCCGGCGGCCACCATGACGAGAGCGAGAAGCGTATGCATGCCTCGATGCTTCTCGATCCCCACGGGCTCGCGGATCAGGAATGACCCCTAATCCTGTCCGGCACGACGGCGCTCGGCCGGGGGATCACAGGTCGAGGAGGATCGGCTGGTCGGGTACGCCGTTGGTGAGCAGGGCGGCCAACGGCGTGACGAGTCCGCCGGGGCCGAACAGGTCGGGGCCGCGGTAGGAGGTGATCTCGGGGACGGTCCACCAGCGCAGTTCGGTGATGTTCTCGGCGGCCAGTTGGGCGTCGGAGAAGGTGCCGCGCGGTGTGAACCTCGGCGTGCGTACGAGGAAATAGTCCTGGATCGCGCCGTCGTAACCGGCGATGTAGGCCGGGTCGACGACCTCGCGGTGCCACACGTGCGGCGGCGTCGTGTCGAGGGTGTAGCCGACCTCTTCCCGCAGCTCGCGGCGCAGCGCCTCGAGCAGGGTCTCGCCAGGCTCGACCTTTCCGCCGGGCATGGCCCACACCGCCCGGCCGGGCATGGCGTGGCGGCAGAGCAGGATCTGCTCGTCGCCGGTCAGCAGGAGGGCGCGGACCGCCGGGCGCAGCCTCATGCCGGCGTCAGGCAGGCGCGGGCGCATTCGGTGATGTACGGCAGCTGGAACTCGGTCCGGCCGACCAGCTCGGGGTGGGTCGCGATCAGCTTGCGGACCTCGCTGAGCAGGGCGGCGCGCTCGTCCGGGGCGAGCAGGATCACGTAGCTGCGCGAGGCGACCATGTCGATGAGACGTTCGGGGCCGATCAGCTCGGTCCATTCGAACCGTTCGATCTCGACCGGGCCGAAGGGGGCGCCGATCGTGGTGTCGCGGTCGCTCTCCGGGCTGTTGATGATCTCGCCGAGGCGGCGGACCCAGTCGGTGCGCTCGTCGCGCAGGTTCCACAGCAGGCCGAGACGGCCGCCGGGGGACAGGACGCGGGCCACCTCGGGCGCGGCCTTGGCAGGGTCCACCCAGTGCCAGGCCTGGGCGACCAGCACGACGTCGGCCGAGCCGTCCGGCAGCGGGATCCGCTCGGCGCTGCCCAGCAACGCCGGGACGCCTGGAACCGACTTGCGCAGCTGCTCGAGCATTCCCTCGGACGGGTCGACCGCCGAGACCGGCAGCCCGCGTTCGAGCACCTGACGGGTCAGTTTGCCCGTGCCGGCCCCGAGGTCGATCACGCGCGGCTGCCCGGCGGGCAGGAGCCAGTCAAGAGCGGCTTGCGGGTACGAGGGCCGGCCCCGCTCATAGATGTCAGCGACGGGGCCGAACGATTGGGCGTGCGCGGCGCGATCAGTCACAAAGGGATCTTATCTATCACAGTATCCTAGGATGCCTTACGCGATGTGCGCCGCCCCACGGCGAGCCCGCGAGTCGAGGCCAACCCAAAAAGGAATCAACGACATCCCTGATTTGGACGCGGAGGGCCCCGGTGACGTGCGAGGTGCGCGGGTTGCTCGGCTCGGGCAGGCCGGCGGGACGCGCTGAAAAGACCGCCGGCTGGGCGGAGGCCGTGGTGGGGCGCCGGTGGCTTCGGCGCTGCTCGCCGTGGGGTGCGCCGAAAGAGCCGGTTGCGAAGCCGTCCGAATCGGGGGAGCCAGCCCGCAGGACGGCTATGCCGGCCGTGGTGTGGGACCGACGCCAACGCCGACGGCGACGCGGGTGGTGGGGTCGCTGTTTCGAAAATGCGCGGGGTGGGCACGTTTGGAGCAGAACCGCACTACCACGGAGGTTGAACGATGAGCTTCACCGATAAGGTCAAGAATGAGGCCGAGGAGCTGACCGGCAAGGCCAAGCAGGCCGTGGGGCGGGCCACCGACAACGAGCGGCTCACCGCCGAGGGCGAGGCTCAAGAGACGGCGGCGCACGCCAAGCAGGCGGGCGAGCACGTGAAGGACGCCGGCAAGGATGTCCGCGACGCCTTCAAGTGAGCTGATGGAGACGCGGAACCGCAGCTTGCTGTGGGGTTCCGAAGGAGGACGGCCCCCGGGGATCTCCCCGGGGGCCGTTGCCTTTTCACGCTGTTTCGCTGGCCTGCTGTTTGCGCCACCAGTCCTGGCCGGACTCGGGGAGTGTGTCGATCGGGTCGTAGTAGGCGTAGAGCTTCGACAGGGCTTCGCTGTCGTCCTGTTCGATGGAGGTGCGGTAGTTCTTCGTCCAGTACGAGATGCCGTGGTCGCGGTCGTACTCGGACACCATGTGCACCCAGCGTTTGCCGACGAACGGCACGTCGCAGACGATGCGCGGGGTGGCGTAGCCGGGCAGGTAGCCCATCATGTCGTGCTGGAGTTGCTGGGCGTGCCAGACGGGGACGCGCCAGTGTTCGGCGTGCGGGATCATGTCGCACATGTAGAAGTAGTACGGCAGGATGCCGGCCTCGCCTTGCAGGGCGAAGCAGAGGTCGAGCAGGTCGGCCGTGGTGGCGTTGACGCCGCGCATGAGGACGCCTTGGTTGCGGACGTCGCGGACGCCGACTTCCAGGAGTGTCTGGGCGGCGCGGGCGACGAGCGGGGTCAGCGAGTTCACGTGGTTGACGTGGGTGTGCACGGCCAGGTTGACGCCGCGGCGCTGGGCGGTGATGGCGACGCGGTGCAGGCCTTCGACGACGTCGTCCTGCAGCCAGTGCTGGGGCAGGCCCATCAGCGCTTTGGTGGCGAGGCGGATGTCGCGGACGGTGGGGACCGAGAGCAGGCCCATGAGGTACGTCTCGAGCTGCTTCCAGGGGACGTTGGCGACGTCGCCGCCGCTGACGACCACGTCGCGTACGCCCGGGTGGGCTTTGAGGTAGTCGAGGTGGGCCTGGTAGCGGTCGACCGGCTTGAGGGTGAGCTTGAGTTTGTCGACCGTCGGGGTGCTGTTGCCGACGAGGTCCATGCGGGTGCAGTGGCCGCAGTACTGCGGGCAGGTCGACAGGAGTTCGGCCAGGACCTTGGTGGGGTAGCGGTGGGTGAGGCCCTCGGCGACCCACATGTCGTGCTCGTGGAGGCTGTCGCGGGTGGCGTGCGGGTGTGACGGCCAGTCGAGGTGGCGGTCGGTGGCGACCGGGATCATGTAGCGGCGGATCGGGTCGGCGTAGAACGCGTCGGTGGTGACCTCGCCGGTGGGCACCATGGTGTTGAGCATCTGGGGCGGCACCAGCATGGACATGGTGGCCAGGCGCTGCTGGTCGGTTTCGAGGTCGGTGTAGAAGCGTTCGTCGAGCTTGTCGCCCATGACGGCGCGGAGCTGCTTGATGTTCTTGACGCAGTTGACCCGCTGCCATTGGGCGGATTCCCATTGGGCGGCGGTGACGTCGCGCCAGCCGGGGAACCGGGTCCAGTCCGGTTCGATCAGGGGGCGGCGCTCATAGAGATAAGGCTGGACGTCCAACGGTGCCTCCTGATCGATCGTTCGGACCGCCTCAACGTACCGGATGATTTTCGGTCTAGTGAAGGCATGGCCGGAGGATTTACGGTATGGATACGTGCCGGGTTCCTTGATTTTTACGTTGGGTGGGTGTGATGGGGTCTGTGGGGCTCGATCGGGTGCTGGCTCCCGAGGGTGTTCTGCCGCAGGCGGCGTGGCGCTTGGACGCCCGTCCGGAGGTCGGTGCGGACGAGGTACGGGTGCGGGTGGAGCGGCTGAATCTGGACGCGGCGAGTTTCCGGCAGTTGTCGGAGAAGCACGGCGGTGACGGCGCGAAGGTGCGGGCCGAGGTGCTGGAGATCGTCGGGACGCGCGGGAAGATGCACAACCCGGTGACCGGTTCGGGCGGCATGCTGATCGGCGTGGTCGACGCGGTCGGCCCCGAGTCGCCGCTGGGCGTGAAGCCGGGGGACCGGGTCGCGACGCTGGTGTCCCTGACGCTGACCCCGCTGACGATCACCGATGGCCTCACGAACTGGGACGGGCTCAGTGAGCAGGTGCCGGCCGAGGGCACGGCGATCCTTTTCGGCCGCTCGATCGTCGGTGTGCTGCCGGACGATCTCGCGCCCGAGTTGGCTTTGGCGGTGTACGACGTGTGCGGCGCTCCGGCGCTGACCGACCGCGTTGTTCGTCGATATCCGGACAACCCGACGGTGGCCGTGCTCGGCGGCGCCGGTAAGAGCGGTTCCCTGGCGCTGACCGCGGCCCGGCTCGCCGGGGCCCGTACTGTCGGAATTGTCCGTAACGACGAAGAGCGGGCGAGCCTCGAGGACATCGCGGACGTCGCCATGATCGCCGACGCCCGGAATCCGGTCGAGGTCGCGCGGAAGGTCAGGGAAGCGCTGGGCGAGGAGGCCACGGTCACGGTGGTCTGCGTCGACGTGCCGGGATGCGAGCACGGTGCGATCCTCGCCACGGCCGAGGGCGGCACGGTGATCTTCTTCTCGATGGCGACGAGCTTCCCGGCGGCCGCGCTGGGCGCGGAAGGCCTGGCCGCGGACGTGACGATGCTGATCGGCAACGGCTACGTGCCCGGGCACGCCGCGTTCGCGGTCGATCTGCTGCGCCGCGTTCCGGCGGTCCGGTCCCTCTTCGAGGCCCGCGTCGCGGGAGACTAGCCCCCATGACTGAGGTCCTCTACACCAACGGCCGCCTCTACTCACCGGCTGACCCGAAGGCCACCGCCTTGCTGGTCCGCGACGGCAAGATCGCCTGGCTCGGCGCGAAGGACGACGCCCCCCGCGCCGACCAGACCGTGGATCTCGGCAACGCCCTGGTCACGCCCGCGTTCGTGGACTCTCACCTGCACGCCACGGACACGGGCCTGGCCGCCGAAGGCCTCGACCTGTCGCCGGTCCGTTCGGCGGGCGAGCTGCTGGACGCGGTGGCCGCGTTCGCCAAGACCCGGGCCGCCGACGCGGTCGTGCACGGGCACGGCTGGGACGAGTCGACCTGGGGCGCCGAGCAGACGCCGCCGACCGCGGACGAGCTCGAGCGGGCGGCCGGCGGCCGCCGCGTCTACCTGTCGCAGGCGTCGGTGCATTCCGCCCTGGCGAGCACGTCGCTTCTCGCGGCGGCCGAGAAAGGGCCCGGGTTCGACGCTTCCGGCTGGGTGCGGGAGCAGGCCCACCACGCCGTACGGGCGGTGGCGCTCGGCTCGCTGACCCCGGCCCAGCGCACGCGGGCGCAGCGGGCCGCCCTGGAGCTGGCGGCCTCGAAGGGTATCGCCGCGGTGCACGAGTGCGGCGGCCCCGGCACGTCCAGCGAACAGGACTTCCAGTCGGTCCTGGCGCTGTCGTCGGCCGGCCTGCCGAAGGTGTTCGGCTACTGGGGCGAGCTCGGCGCCGCCGAGAAGGCCCGGGACCTGGGCGCGGTCGGCGCGGCCGGTGACCTGTACGCGGACGGGGCGCTCGGCTCGCGTACGGCCTCGGTCCGGGAGCCCTTCCTGGACGGCGACCACGGGCACGGTGAGGCGTTCCTGACCGCCGAACAGGCGGCCGAGCATCTGATCGACTGTGTGCGGGCCGGGGTGCAGGGCGGCTTCCACGCGATCGGCGACGCCGCCATCGAGACCGTGCTGGAGGGCTTCGCGATGGCCGCCAAGCGGGTCGGCGTGGACGCGCTGCGCGAGGGCCGGCACCGGATCGAGCACGTCGAGCTGATCGACAAGGCGATGATCGCGCGGATGGTCGAGTTCGGGGTGATCGCCTCGGTGCAGCCGGTCTTCGACGCGCTGTGGGGCGGCCCCGACAAGATGTACGCGCAGCGTCTGGGCGTGGAGCGGGCGATGGCGTCGAACCCGATCGGCGCGATGCACGCGACCGGGGTGCTGCTGGCGTTCGGCTCCGACTCGCCGGTGACCGCGCTGGACCCGTGGGCGATGGTGCGGGCGGCGGTCGCCCCGCACAACCCGGTCTACCGGATGAGTGTGCGGGCGGCGTTCGCGGCGTCGTCGCGCGGCGGCTGGCGGGCGGCCGGGGTGGACGGGGTGGGTGTGCTGGCGCCGGGCGCGTCGGCCACGTTCGCGGTCTGGGACACCCCGGACGGCGTACGGGAAGGACTGCCGGTTCTGACCAGCTCGCCCGTGTGCCGGCGCACTGTTCTGCACGGCGAGACGATCTACGAAAAGGGATAAGAGGATGGCGGGGAAGCTGGATCTGGATCCGCGGGTGGTGCGTGAGGCGCGCGCGCTCGCGACGCGGGCGGGTCAGCCCGTGGTCGACCTCGCGCGCTCGCACACGACGGTGTCGGTGGAGCGGGCGGTGCTGCGCCTGGCCGGGGTGCGCGGGGCCGACTCGGACGGCATCCCCTGGGTGAACCGGCTGGTCGACGCGGTGCGCGCGGACGTGGGGCTCGAGCACGGGGTGGCCGTGCCGGTGTTCCACGCGATGCGCGCCACCGGCGTCGACGACATCACGGTGCTCGCGCAGAAGGCCGCCGCGGGGGCCGTACGCTTCGGCGTACCCACCAGGAAAGCGGAAGCCACCGCGGCCCGCCGGCTGGCCAGAAGGGCGACCAACGACGGCCTGAAGACCATCGACCGGCGACGGTCCGAACGCGACCGCCTGATCAAGCGGTACGGGGACCCCGAGCAGCGCCCGTGGATCTATCTGATCGTCGCCACCGGGGACATCCTGGAGGACATTCCGCAGGCCCAGGCGGCCGCGCGGGCCGGCGCCGACGTGATCGCGGTGATCCGCTCGACCGGGCAGTCGCTGCTGGACTACGTGCCGGAGGGCGCCACCCGGGAGGGCTTCGCCGGCACGTACGCGACGCAGGAGAACTTCCGGCTGATGCGGGCGGCCCTGGACGAGACGTCCAGGGAGCTGGGCCGGTACGTGCGGCTGACCAACTACGCGTCCGGGCTGTGCATGCCGGAGATCGCCGCGCTGGCCGGCCTGGAACGGCTCGACATGATGCTCAACGACTCGATGTACGGGATCCTGTTCCGCGACATCAACCCGATCCGCACCTTCGTCGACCAGCGGTTCAGCCGCCAGGTCCACGCCCGCGCCGGCATCATCATCAACACCGGCGAGGACAACTACCTGACCACGGCCGACGCGGTCGAGGCGGCCCACACGGTGACGGTGTCGCAGCTGCTCAACGAGTTCTTCGCGCACGAGGCCGGCCTGCAGAACTGGCAGCTCGGCCTCGGGCACGCGTTCGAGATCAATCCGGAGCTGCCGGAGTCGTTCCGCCTGGAGCTGGCGCACGCGCTGCTGGCCCGCGAGCTGTTCCCGGACGCCCCGCTGAAGTGGATGCCGCCGACCAAGCACATGACCGGCGACGTGTTCCGCGGCAACCTGCTGGACGGTTTCTTCAACCTGGTCGGCGCCCTGACCGGACAGGGCATCCTGCTGGTCGGCATGATGACCGAGGCGGTGGTCACCCCGTGGCTGTCCGACCGCGACATCGCCCTGCAGAACGTGCGCTACGTCCTGACCGGCGCCGGGAACCTGCACGAGGACTTCGTCCCCGCCCCGGGCGGCTTCATCCAGCAGCGCGCCCACGCCGTCCTCGGCGAGGCCATCGACCTGCTGCGCCGCATCGAGAACGACACCCTGCTCACGGCTATCGCCGACGGCACCTTCGGCATCATGAAGCGCCCCGCCGACCGCGGCAAGGGCCTCGACGGCGTCGCCCAGCACGCCGAGGACTACTACAACCCGGTGACGGAGGCGTTGGAGGCATGAGCATCGTTCGGCCCTATGGGGACACCACCGGGGACGGGATGGTGCAGCTGTCGTTCACGCTGCCCGTGCCGCATGACAAGCGGGCCGAAGGGGCCGCCGTGCAGTTGGCCAACAAGATGGGGATGGATCCGGCGCTGCTGGTGCACGCCAAGCCGATGGGCGACGGGTTCACGTTCTTCGTGGTCTACGGGCGGGTCAATCATCTGGTCGACACCGATCAGGTGCAGGTCGTCGAGCGGGACTTCCCGCTGCTGAGCGCCAAGGAGGTCAACGCCGTCATCAAGCGGCGGATGCGGCGGCGGCTCAACGTGGTGGGCGCCTGCATCGGCACCGACGCGCACACCGTGGGCATCGACGCGATCCTCAACGTCAAGGGGATCGCGGGGGAGAAGGGCCTGGAGTACTACCGGGAGCTGTCGGTGACCAACATGGGCGCTCAGGTGTCGGTGCCCGACCTGGTCGAGACGGCCCGCGCGCAGAAGGCCGACGCGGTGCTGGTGTCGCAGGTCGTCACCCAGCGCGACGCGCACCTGCAGAACACCCGGGCCATGTCGGCGGCGTTCCGTGAGGCGCTGCCGGCCGGGAAGCGGCCGCTGCTGATCGTGGGCGGCCCGCGCTTCGACGAGCTGATGGCGGCCGAGCTCGGCGTCGACCGGATCTTCGGGCGGGGTACGACCCCGCGCGAGGTCGCCTCGTATCTCGTTCACGCGCTAGTCGGGAGCCAGAATTGATCACTGTCACGCATCGCCGGTACGTGCCGTACTCGCACGCCCACTACGCCGGGAACCTGGTCGACGGCGCGTACTCGCTGGGGTTGTTCGGCGATGTGGCGACCGAGGTGTGCATTCAGCTCGACGGGGACGAGGGACTGTTCGCCTCGTACGACGACGTGCAGTTCAAGGCGCCCGTGCAGGCCGGCGACGTCCTGGAGGTCACGGCGACGGTCGTGCACATGGGCACCCGGTCGCGGAAGATCGCGTTCGAGTCGCGGGTGGTGTGCCGGGGGACCGGCGGGTCGTCGGCGATGGTTCTCGAGACGCCGATCGTCGCCGTGTCCGCCACGGGGACGGTCGTCGTGCCGCCGAAGAATTGAGCGACACCGTGGTGTGTGTGGACGTCGGGTCCACGTACACCAAAGCCGCTCTGATCTCTCTGTCGCCGGCGGCCCTGGTGCGCCGGGCCGAAGTGCCGACCACGTCCGCCGGCGACGTTCTGGCCGGGCTGGACGAGGCGGTCGCGGCGGTCGGCGGGCTCGGTTCCCCGTTGTACGTCTGTTCGTCCGCCGGCGGAGGCCTGCGGCTCGCCGTCGTCGGGTACGAGTCGCTGGTGACCGCCGAGGCCGGGCACCGGGTCGGCTTGTCGGCCGGCGCGCAGGTCGTGCACGTGGCCGCCGGTCCTCTCGATAAATCGGGAATGTCGGAACTGAGGGAGTCGCGGCCGGATGTGATCCTGCTCGTCGGTGGTACCGACGGCGGCGACGGTGACGTGCTGCTGCACAACGCCCGGCGGCTCGGCAACGCCCGGATCAGGGTGCCGGTGGTGGTGGCGGGCAACGCCGAGGTGCGCGACGAGGCCGCTTCCCTGCTGCACGGCCCGGTGACGCTCGCCGGCAACGTCCTGCCCCGGATCGGGGTGCTCGAGCCCGGGCCGGCCCGCGCGGCCATCCGCGACGTCTTCCTCCAGCACGTGATCGGCGGCAAACGTCTGTCCCGGGGCAAGCGCTTCACGTCCCTCGTCCGGGCGGCCACACCCGACGCCGTGCTCGCCGGCGTCGAACTGCTGGCCGACGTCACCGGGGCCGGTGTGCTCGTCGTCGACGTCGGCGGCGCCACCACCGACGTGTATTCGGCCCTGCTGCCGGACGCGGAGAGCGAGTCCGGCCCGCGCCGGGACGTGGCGGGTACCCTCTGGCGCTCCCGGACCGTGGAGGGCGATCTGGGGGTCGCCGTCGGCGCCCCCGGCACACTGGCCGCGGCGGCGGCCGAGAAATTGGCACTGACGCCTTCCGGTGACCGTGGGTTAGCCGCGGCCGCCGCCACGATCGCCCTGCGGCGGCACGCGCGTGGCCACTCGTCCGGTCCCGGTCAGCCCCGCACCGGCGGCCGGGACCTGCGCGACGTGCGCCTGGTGGTCGGCTCGGGCGGGGTGCTGCGGCACGGCGGCGGCGCATATGTGCTGGACGCGGTCCTGTCCGACACCGCCGGCGGCTGGGCCGCCCCGTCCGAGGCCCGCACCGTCGTCGACGAGCAGTACGTTCTGGCCGCGGCCGGGCTGCTCGCGAATGATCACCCTCACGTCGCGGCCACCCTCGTGAACAGCCTGTAGCCCGATCGGGTACAGGACATGACACGCCGGGGAACGCGACACGCCCGGGGCAGGGGGCGGCGGTTGACAGAGGGGCGGGGGAGCGACGTACCGTCGTCGAATCCTGAGCACGGCAGCGACTCTGTTCGCTCCGTTCCTCCGCCCACTGGCCGCAGTCCTCGCAGGGGTCGCGCGTTCAGCCAGGTCCAGGGGGTGGGGGTCGGCGGGGCGGCGGCGGACCGGTCGCGACCGCGGTGGAGCAGGGGAGTGAACGGCGCCAGTAGACAACGGCACGTCAGCGGGCAGCCAGCCCGGTGCGGGCCGGTCCGAAGGTGACCGCGACCTCCGGCTGTTCCACCGGCCGTGTCCAGGAGACGGAATCGATGAAACAGGCGCGGTCCCGCGGGGCCGCGCCTGTTTCCCGGTGGAGGCCGTGCCGTTATCCGGTGCGGGTAGCCTCTCGCGGGTGGAGATGACGTTGCAGCCCCCCGCTGCGCCGCTGGTCACGGCGCACACCGACCCGCCACGCCCCGTGCGGCGGCGGTACGCGTACGCGCTCACCGTGCTCGCGGGTCTCGCGCTTCTCCTCGCCCTGCCGCCGTACGGCCTGTGGTGGCTCGCCCCGGCCGGCGTGGCCCTGCTCGCCGCCGCCACCGGCCACCGCCGTCTCGGCGGCGCCTTCGGCATGGGTTTCCTGGCCGGGGCGGTGCTGTTCGTCCCCCTGCTCGACTGGACCCGGATCGCCGCCGGCTGGCTGCCCTGGATGCTGCTGGCGCTGGCCGAGGCCTGCTTCGTCGGCCTGACCGGGGTGGCCATCGCCTGGCTGGCGCCGCTGCTGGACCGCTGGCGGGCCCTGTGGCCGCCGGTGCTGGGCCTGCTCTGGGTGGCCCAGGAAGCGGCCCGCGACCGGGCGCCGTTCGGCGGCTTCCCGTGGGGGCGGCTCGCCTTCAGCCAGGACGAGGCCCCCGCGCTGCGGCTCGCCGCCTCAGGTGGCGCCCCGTTGGTCACGTTCGCCGTGGCGGCCGCCGGAGGGGCGCTTGTGGCCCTGCTGTGGCGCCGCCGATGGTCGTACGCCGCCCTCGGCTATCTCGCGGCCCTGGCCGCTCTGATCGCCGGCCCGCTGCTGGTGCCGGTGGCCGAGGCGAGCGGCCCCACCCAGACCGTCGCCGTCGTGCAGGGCAACGTGCCCCGCCTCGGCCTCGACTTCAACGCCCAGCGCCGCGCGGTGCTCGACAACCATGTCCGGGCCACCAAGCAGCTCGCCCTCGACGTCGCCGCCGGCAAGGCGCCCAAGCCCGACCTGGTCGTCTGGCCGGAGAACTCCAGCGACATCGACCCGCTGCGCAACGCCGACGCCGCCCAGCAGATCTCCGACGCCGCGAACGCGATCGACACGCCGATCCTGGTCGGCACGGTCCTGCGTACGGACAAGCCGGCCGACATCAAGAACGCCGGCATCCTGTGGAACCCGGGCACCGGCCCCGACCTGGCCCAGCAGTACGTCAAACGCCACCCGGTGCCGTTCGCCGAGTACGTGCCGCTGCGCTCGATCGCCCGCCTGGTCACCGACAAGGTCGACCTGGTGAGGAACATGCTCGCCGGTGACCACCCCGGCGTCATCCGATCGGGTGCGCTCACCATCGGCGACGTCATCTGCTTCGAGGTGGCGTACGACGACATCGTCCGCGACACTGTGGTGGGCGGCGCCCAGGTGCTGGCCGTGCAGACCAACAACGCGACCTTCAACGAGGCCGAGGCCCGCCAGCAGCTGGCCATGGTCCGGTTGCGGGCCGTCGAGCACGGCCGCGAGGCGCTGATGGTGTCCACCGTCGGGGTGTCGGCGTTCGCCGGCACGGCCGGTCAGGTGTACGACTCCAGCGGCTTCAACGTCGGCTCGGTGATGGTGCGTGACATGCACGTGGGCGATACGACTACGCTGGCGACTCGTTTGGGCCATTGGCCCGAGATGGTCATGGTCGCTTTGGCGATCGTGGCCGTGGCCGGTGCGTTCGTGATGCGACGCCGGCGGCGTACGACCAGCGACGATGCGGAGGCACGGTGAGCGAGGCGGAAGGCTACCCGGGGGTGGGGCGTGTCCTCGTGGTGATCCCGACCTACAACGAGGCGGACAACATCCGCCTGATCACCGAGCGGACCCGCCGTGCGGTCCCGTCGGTCGACATCCTCGTCGCCGACGACAACTCGCCGGACGGCACCGGCGCGATCGCCGACGAGATCTCGGCCGCCGACGACCACGTCTTCGTCCTGCACCGGGCCGGCAAGGAGGGTCTGGGCGCCGCCTACAAGGCCGGTTTCGCCTGGGCCAAGAACAAGGGGTACGACGCGGTCGTCGAGATGGACGCGGACGGCTCCCACGCGCCCGAGGAGCTGCCCAAGCTGCTCGACGCGCTGCGCGACACCGACGCGGTCCTGGGTACCCGCTACATCCCCGGCGGCAGCGTGCACAACTGGCCGCTGCACCGGCTGCTGCTCTCCCGCGGCGGCAACATCTACATCAAGATGGCGCTGGGCATGCCGTTCAAGGACGCCACCGGCGGCTACCGCGCCTACCGGATGCCGGTGCTCGACGCGATCAACGTCGACACGGTCGCCTCCACCGGCTACTCGTTCCAGGTCGAGCTGGCCTGGCGCTCGTACAAGGCGGGCTTCCGGATGGCCGAGGTGCCGATCACGTTCACCGAGCGCGAACACGGCGTCAGCAAGATGAGCGGCAACATCTTCAAGGAACAGCTGCTCAGGGTGACCCTGTGGGGCGTGCAGACCCGCCGTGAGGCGCTGCGGGCCCGGTTCGGCAAGAGCCGCCGCGAAGGTTCCACCTGGCCGTGACCGGGCACGGGCGTGTCATGCTTGGATTCTGACACCGGAGGTCCCTATGCGCCGTCGAGGCCTGGCTCTGCTTCCCGCGGGCCTGTCACTGCTGGCGATCGCCGAGATCGTCGTGTTCATCCTGGTCGCCCACGCGATCGGCGGCGGCTGGGCCATCCTGCTGGCCGCGGCCGCGAGCCTGGCCGGCATGGCGCTGCTGCGCCGCGAGGGCATGAAAGGCTGGCGCCGCTTCCAGGCCGCCTCGGTCGAGGGCCGCCCGCCGGGCGACGAGGTGATCCGCTCGCTGGTCGGCCTGGGCGGCGCCCTGCTGCTGGCCATCCCCGGCTTCATCACGGCGGTGGCCGGCCTGCTGCTCCTGCTCCCGCCGGGCCGCCAGCTGGCCCGCCGCGGCGTGGAACGCTACGCCAGCCGCTTCGTCGGCTTCGACGCGTTCGGTCCCCGCAAGGTCCGCGTCCGTCCCGGCGACCCCATCGTCGTGATCGACGACGACCGCCCGGCCACCCGGACCCCCGCCGCCGCCATCGAGGGCGAAATCGTCGAGGGCGAAGTCCTGCGCTGACCCTGGCGCGGTTCCCACGCCCGCACATGCGCGTCGCGCGCGCTACCGCTTCCCAACCAACGCGAAAGGGCCGTTCCGGAAATCTCCGGAACGGCCCTTTCGCGTTGTGGTGTTACCGGCCCCGACGGGTCCGGACCTCCTGAAGGCGCTCGTTGAGGATGTCCTCGAGCTCCGAGATCGAACGCCGCTCCAGGAGCATGTCCCAGTGGGTACGCGGCGGCTTCGCCTTCTTCTGCTCCGGCTCGCTGCCGTCGACCAGGCGGGCGACGCTGCCGTCGAACTTGCACTCCCAGGTGGTGGGCACCTCGGCGTCGACGGCGAACGGCACCTCGAACTGGTGACCCTTGACGCACAGGTACTCTCGGGTCTGCCGGGGCGCCAGCTCCGTGTTGCGGTCGGACTCGTAGCTGACCGCGCCAAGACGGCTGCCGCGCAGCATGCGTTCGCCCATGATTGGCTTCCCCTCGCTCGTGGTGCTGCTCTCGTTGGTGTAACGAAAGGGGCGGCCGCGGGATTCCTGCGGTCGCCGAGACTACAGCGTTCGATATGACAGCACTGCCGGTATGACAACACCGCCGTTGTGACGCCAGTGTTAACGCTACGAGCGTAGCCGCCCGAGGCCCTTACCCGGCATACCGCACCCCCGCCGAAGTGGACCTTGGTCCACTTTACGGCCTATGGGTGTTCTACAGGTGATGCGACTTCGGTCACCCGGTCGAGTAATTCCGCAAATCGGCACTCCTGTTCCGCTCCTCGCCGGTCAATATTCGTCCGCCGGTCGCTCAAGATGAGCACTCTTCACCCGGCTGCTCAGGCCGCCGTGTGGATTTGGTCACCCCTGTCCCTCAGGCCACAGGCGCGCGGGTCCATCGGCGGCGAGGAACTCCGCTGACCGAATCCCGGCGTTGGTGACCAGGACGTCGATGCGGGCCCGTGCCCCGTGCGGCCTCGATCAGTGACCACCGACGTGGATGTCCGGCCAGGAGCCGGCCGCGGGCACCGGAGGATCTTCGTCTTCAGGCACCTGACGCGGTTCGCCTGGATGACGGCCGATTCAAGACCACCCCGCCGGCCAGGGCGACCGCTCCATACACGAACGTCGCGCCGGCGGTGCCGCGTCGATGTCGGCCGTTTCGGTCTTGGTGAAGTCCACGGTTGCCGTGCGATCGGGAGGGGCTCGGCTGAAGCCTGTGCGGCGACGGCGAGTGCCGCCTTGGATCGTGTGGTTGCTCGCAGCGGATCCGGAGTTTGTCCGGGTCCGCTGCGGGCGGCGGGACCAGCAGATCAGTTGTGGGTGGCCTGAGCCGGGGCGGGGCGGGTGCCGCCGAGGGACGCCAGGGCGGAGGCCAGGTCGCTGACCTGTGTGGACAGCTGCGCGGCCCGGGTCTGGGCGGCTTCGGCGTCGGACTGGGCGGTGGCGAGGCGGCGTTCGAGGTCGGCGCGGTCGCGGGCGGCCCGGTCCAGTTCGTCGCGCAGGCCTCGGAGGGTGTCGCGTTCGGCGCGGGCCTCGGCGGCATCACGCTGGGCTTGGGTGAGCTCGGCGCGGGCGTCGGCGGTGTCGCGGTGGGCTTGGGCCAGCTCGGCTTGGTGGGCTTCGCGGTCGGTGGCGGCGTTTCGCCGTACCTCGGCAAGGGTCTTGTCGGCGGCCGCGAGCTGCTCGGCGGCTTCGCGGCGGGCGGTGGCCAGCTCCGTGTCGAGGCGGCGGGCCTCGTCGCGGGCGGTGTCGCGCTCCCGGCGCAGCTCCTCGCCGCGCTGGGCGGCGGCTTCGGCGTCTCGCAGGGCGGTCGCCAGGTCACGCTCGGCGGCCTCGCGGTCGCGGCGTACGTCCTGAAGCTCCGTCCGGGTGACCGACAGTTCGTCGCGGGCCGCGTCCCGGTCGGCTTCGGCCCGTTCCTTGAGCGCCCCGGCCGCGGTGGCTTCCCGGCGCGCCTCGTCGCGTTCGGTGCGGGCCTGCTCGGCGTCGCGGCCGGCCTGCTCGGCGGCGCGCGCGGACTCCTCGGCCCGGTGCTGGGCCTCGTCGCGTTCGGCGGTGGCGGCCGCGGCCACCTGCTGCGCGGCCGACGCCTCGGTGGCGGCCCGTTCGGCGTCGCGGCGCGCGTCGTCGCGTTCGGTGTGCGCGGCCGCGATCTGCCCCGACGTCTCAGCCCGGATCTCGGCCACCTGGCGTTCCACGCCGGCCGGGGAGAGCTCGGAGTGCAGGGCCTCGGACAGCCCGGTGACGAGCTGGTCGAGCCGGTCGACCACCTCCCACGTACGGGCCACCTGCCCGGCCAGCCCCGGCGAGGCCCGGTGCCGCATGCGCACGTTGCGGGAGGCGCGCTGGCACTCCCCGTCGTTGTCCCGGCAGTAGCGGAACGGCCGCCCGGCGGACGAGCGCTGCGGAACCGGCCGTCCACAGTGAGCGCAGGGACGGGTCTCGGAGGCGGTGTCGTTCTCGTTCATCGCGACCCCACCCTAGGCCCCGCGCCCCGGAAGATCGCGCCACCACACCGATCCCCACAAACATCCTAGGACGCTCTACGCGATGTGCGCCCCGTCATCGGTCACGGCCACAAGAAAATCAAAAAGGAATCAACGACATCCCACCAATTGCCTTTCGGCTTCTGCTCGGGTCAGAGATGGGCGTGGACGACCGCGTACATCAGCCGCCAGAGAGATGCCGTGAGGATCGCGGTGGGAATCGCGGTGATCAGCAAAAGCGGCCAGTGCCGCCAGAGGCGACGGGCGAAGACCAGCCCGACGAGTACGGCGAGGGGCAGCACCACCCGCACGAAGGCGGCGATCGCGACCCCGCGAAAGAACTCGGCTTCGTCTCCGGCGCCCGACGGCAGATCCCACGGCGGCACGGTCGGCATCCGGTACCAGCCTTCGCCGGACAGCAGCCCGTACGCGACACCGGCGGCGACCGCGGCCCGGCGCGTCCCCATGATCCGTCGCGGTGGCCCGCTCGCCTCCGTTCCCCGCGGCGGCTCCACCTCAGAGCCGAAACACCGCTGAAGGTGCGCCGGCGTGGTCGTAGGGGTCCTGGTCCGTGGCGCGTCGGGCGTGGAGTCGTTCGGCGAGGGACGGACCGCGTGGCCGAGGAGGCCGAGCAGTGGGCCGGCGACCAGCGAGCCGGTGAGCCAGATGGTGGTCATGATGGCGACGTTGAGCAGGCCGTGCAGGTCGCCTGAGCTGCCGCCGCTCCAGCGCCGGCTGACGAGCACGATCAGCAGGTAGTAGCCGAGGGTGGCGGTCACCAGGACTGTGGTGGCGGTGGCGGCGGCGTGCCGGGGGTTGCGGGCGTGGTGGCCGGTGAGCAGGGCGGCCAGGCCCCAGGCGAAGCCGCTGCTGGTGAGCGCGACCATGACGTGCCCGCCGATGCCGTCGACGTGGTCGGCGGTGAATGCCAGGAGGGCCAGCGCTGTTGCCGTGCCGGTGGCGGGGAGGACCGCGAGTGGTGTTCGTCGTGGTGGGGTGGTCGCGCGGTTCGCCAAGCCGTGTCTCCCTCGGTGTGCCGGCGGGTTTCAGGGGGTGTGGAGGGTGGTGAGGAAGTCGGTCCAGTTGGTGGGGTCGGGTTCGAAGGTTTCGTGGGCGGCGATCATGGGGCCGCGGTAGCCGCGGATGTAGCGGTGCAGGGCTGTGGGTGTTCGGATGCCGAGGGTGTGGTGGCTGGCGTGGTAGACCTCGCCGCCGTTGCCGGTGTGGTCGCCGGGGCGGGGTTGGTGGGTGAGGCCGAGGGTTTTGTGCAGGGTGGTCCAGGCGGTGGGCCAGTCGGTGATGGGCGGGCCGAAGGCGGTGACGGGTGTGGCGGTGCGGCCGGGGAAGTGGTTGAGGTAGGTGGTGAGGGTGGCGTTGAACAGGGCGACGCCGTGGCTCATGGCCTCGTATTCGTCGGCCCAGTCGTCGCCGGGCAGGAAGCCGCTGGTGATGGCGCGCAGGGTGGTGGCGGATTGGTGGTGGCCTTCGATGAGGAATTCGAAGGCTTGGAAGCGGCCGTCGGGTGTGGTGTCGGTGCGGTAGGCGAAGTGGTGGGGTGGGTCGTTGGCGGTGATGGTGGCGGTGGGGAAGGTGGTGGTGCCGAAGGCCGTCCGGACGGTGTCGTGGTCGGTTTCGGTGTGGCCGATGTACCAGGAGGAGATGCCGGGTCCGGTGGCGATGGCGTTCCAGACGTGTTCGGGGTCGGTGTCGACGGTGGTGTCGAGTTCGATCTCGTATTCCTTGCCCATGGTCATTTCTTCTCGGCGGCGGAGTCGAGGGCGGGGTGGACGGCGAGGACGAGGCGGTGTTTGCGGCCGGTGTCGCTGTGGTAGCGGGCGAGCAGGCCGGTGACGGTGGCGGTGAGTTCTTCGGCGAAGGCGGCGCGGTCGGCGGGGGTGGCGAAGCGGATTTCGCCGTCGAGGGCGTAGGTGGCGAGGCGTTGTCTGCTGGTGGCGGCGCCGGTGATGAGGGCGCCGACGTCGCGGACGAGGCGGGCGGCGAGGGCGAGTAGCCAGCGGGCGGAGAGGCGGTCGGGGGCGCGGGTGGGGTCGGGGGCGACGGCGGGCAGGGCGTTGGGGGAGATGACGTAGGAGGCGGCGGTGGCTTGCATCAGGCGTTCGGTGACGTTGCCTTTGCGGCGTTCTTCGACGAGGTGGACGAGGCCGTGTTGTTCGAGGGTCCGCAGGTGGTAGTTGATTTTTTGCCGGGGCAGGCCGATTTTGCCGGCGAGGGTGGTGGCGGAGCCGGGTTGGGCGAGTTCGGCGAGGAGGCGGCTGCGGATGGGGTCGAGGGAGATCTCGGCGGTGGCGGGGTCCTCGATGACGGCGATGTCGTGCATGTGGTCGACCTTGGCACCGAAAAGAATTCTTGTCCAGGTGGGCGGGGGTGTATGCCGACGGAGGCGGGCTGGTCGGCGGGGAATCGGCGTGGTGGGTGTCTGGTCATGGCAGGGTGGCGGCGGTGAGGGCGCGGGTGAGGCGGGGGTCGGTCAGGACGTCGGTGCTGTCGATGATCTGGTCGGCGCAGCCGGTGGTGGGCAGGGCGCGCAGGGTGGGGTCGGTGATGGCGTCGCGGAGGGCGTCGGTGAAGCGGGCGGCGCCGATGACGGCGTAGCCGCGGTCGAAGAAGGGGCGGCGGGCCGGTGGTTGTTCGGCGCTGAGGCCGAGGTCGTTCTGGCGGAGGGCGGCGATTTCGAGGGCGGCGCAGAGCGCGTTCTCCCGGTCGTGTTCGTCGGTGGTGTAGAGGGCGGCGCGCAGGGCGGCGGCGGTGAGGTCGGCGGGCAGGGTGTGGGTGAGCCATTTGGCGTACGGGGGCCAGGTGCGTTCCTGGAGCAGGTGCAGGCGGGCCACTTCGCGGCAGAGGCGGGCGGTGAGCATGCGGGTGCCGAGGTCGTCGCCGTTTTCGGCGGCGCGGGCGGGGAACGCTTCTTCCTGGCTGATGCGGGCCCATTGGCAGGCGAGGATGTAGCGCCAGATGTCGGGTGGGTACCAGGCCAGGCCTTCGCGGGCGGCGGTGAGGACGTTGCCGGGGTCGTGGAAGATGTCGCCGCGGGTGAATTCGGCGAGGCGTTGCCAGGGGGTGGCGAGCCAGTCGAGCAGGCCGATGCCGTCGGCGGGGTCGAAGCCGAGGAGGTCGCGGCACCAGGTGGGGAAGGGCTGGATGCGGACGTAGTGGTCGACGTCGCCGTCGGTGTGGGCCATGCTGCGGACGCGGGCGCCGGGTGGTTCGAAGTGGGTGGGCCAGCCGCGGACGTGTTTGGGCAGGCGGCGGGCGAGAAGTTGGTGCAGGTCGCCGGGGTTGTCGACGAACAGTTCGAGGCGGGGTCCCCAGTCGTGGTCGGTGGAGCGTTCGGTGTCGTAGCCGAGGACGTCGGAGCCGGGGCCGAGCCGGGCGGCCGCGTGGGGCAGGTCGCCGAGCAGGGGGCGTACGGCTTCGAAGTAGAAGTGGCGGGCGAGGGTGAGGCCGGGCAGGAATTCAGGCATGCCTCGCAAGGTAGCGGCGGTCGCTGGCATGATCCGGGGTTGTCCACAGGAACGTGGTTGTCCACAGCGGTCACCTTGGGCCTACTAGTGTTGTGGTAGTGCCGATTCCCGAGGATCTGATGCGACCGGGGTGGACTGTCGAGGAGCTGGTGCACAGCACCGCGAACGAGGTCACCGGCGGGGTGTGGCGGTTGCGCCGGGAGGGTTCGTCGGTGGTGGTGAAGGTGGCCGCGCCGCGGCGGGCGGGCGCGGCGGCTCATCTGGCGGCCAGTGACGATCCTGGTCACTTCAACTATTGGCGGCGTGAGGTCGAGGCGTACGCGTCGGGGCTGGCGGGTCGGGCTTTCCCGGGTTTGCGGGGGCCGGAGTTGGTGGAGGTGGTGTCGCGGTCGGACGGGTCGGTGGCGCTGTGGCTCGAGGATGTCCGGGGCCGGCCGGGCACGAGCGGCGGCCCGGGTGATCTGGGGGAGGTGGCGTTTCGGCTCGGCGCCGCGCAGAAGCAGTGGCTGGGTGGGCGGCCGCAGGACGGTTGGCTGGCCCGGGATTGGTTGCGGGATTACACGCTGGCGCAGCCGGTGGGTGGTGAGCTCGACTGGGGGCATCCGGCGATCGTGGCGGGCTGGCCGAAGCCGGTGCGCGACGGGTTGCGGCGGTTGTGGCAGCGGCGGCACGAGATCCTGGCGGTGACCGACGGGTTGCCCCGGACGTTGTGTCACCACGATGTGTGGCCGATGAACCTGGTTTTCGCGGCGCCGGGGCCGGTGTTGCTGGACTGGGCGTTCGTGGGGCCGGGGGCGGTCGGGGAGGACGCGGCGAATCTGGCCTTGGACGCGTTTTTCGACGGGCTGGTCGACATCGCGATGCTGGACGAGGTGCTGGCCGTTGTGGCGCGGCAGTATTGCCGTGGCCTCGACGGTGCGGTCGACGAGGCCACGGTGCGGCGGGCTGTCATGGCGTGTGGGGCGGCGAAGTATTTCTGGCTGGCGCCGCGGATGGTGTCGGCCGCCGCGGCGGGCTGGGCCCGGAGGCCGGGGTACGACAGCCGCGGGATCGAGGCGATGGTGGCCGGCCGGGGTCCGGTGCTGGCGGTGGTCGCCCGGTGGGCGGACGAGGTGCTGTGAGGGCTAGCCGGAGGTGACTTTCTCGTGGTCCGGCTGGGTGGCCGGGGTGCGGCGGGCGTTGAGCAGGGCGGCGAAGGCGAGGCCGAGGGCCGTCCAGAGCAGGACCTGGGTGCCCAGTGAGGCGAGGCGGAAGTCCCACAGCAGGTCGGCTGGGAAGGTGTCCGGCACTTCGTCGACGGTGGGCAGCAGGGTGTAGCCGACGGTGACCACGATGAGGAACGCGGTGGCGGCGGCGAGGGCCTGGCGCCACTCGGCGCGCTGGGTGCGGGCCGCGACCACGGACGCCCAGACGGCGACCAGGCCCAGCACGAGGATGGCCAGGTAGCTGATGGTGCGCTGGTCGATGGTGGCGGGGTTGCCGACCGCCGGTGGGTTGGGCGGGTATTTGACGTACGGGATCAGCACGATGCCGAGCAGGGCGGCGCCGGCCAGGCTGAGCGCGGCGCGGGTGTCGCTCGGGGTGCGCAGGCGGCGGCGCAGCAGGGTGTACGCGGTGGCGAGCAGCCCGCCCATGGCCGCGCCGTACAGGCCGGTGGCCAGGAACAGGCCGCCTTTCTGCCCGTCGCGGCTGACCAGTTCCTCGTCGTGGTGGTCGCTGCCGGGGGTGGCGTGGGCGTTCGCCTCTTCGATGGCGATGGCCGCGTCGACCTTCGGTTCGCCCACCACGTACGCGAAGCAGCCGGCCAGCAGGCCGGCGACGAGGCCGGCGAGCAGGCCTCGCAGCAGGAGAGCGCCGTAGCCGGGCGCGGGTTTCGCGGCGGTCAGTGGCACGGGACGCCGAGCAGGTGGCGGCCGTCGTGCATGAGCTCGTGCAGGTACATGCCGCTGCGGGAGACCGCGCCCTGGTCGAAGGCGACCAGGTAGGCGACGAGCAGCATGAGGGCGACGACGGCGAGAGCGGTCCAGAGCAGCCGCGCGGAGACGGCGGGGGTGCTCAGCGGACGGATCGGCTGTGCCTTGGGCATGGTGGGGGAACCTCCTGCCGGGATGACGCGTCCCGTTCGAACGGACTGCGACGCGTGAGCGTCCTGACTCACGGTTCCCGTCGCCGGGTTCCGTTCACAGTGGCGCGACCGCACCGGAGTTGCACCGGTTTCCCTCACGACGCCGCAGATGGTTTCCACAACCTAGCTGTGAGCGACCTGAACGCACAACCTTGTCGCACCGTCCCGATACCATCCAGCCGAGTCGTTGAAGGAGGGTGCGCGATGCGGTGGCGGGAGGTTCTGTCCGCGGTGGCGGTGGCCGCCGCGACGCTGAGCGTGCCGGCGCCGGCGGGGGCGGCTGTGGTGTGCCAGCGGACCGCGGCTCCCGGGAAGGTCGCCGCGGGTGTGCCGGTCGAGGATCAGGTGTACGCGCCGAAGCGGCTGGCCGGTTTCGCGACCGGTAAGGGTGTGCGGGTGGCGGTGATCGATTCCGGTGTGGACGGCGATCATCCCCAGTTGCGCGGGCGCGTGACGCCGGGCGCTGATTTCCTGCACGGCGACGACAGCGGCCGGCAGGACTGCCAGGGCCACGGCACGTTGGTGGCGAGCATCATCGCGGCGGCGCCGGCCCGTAACACGGGTTTTCAGGGGCTCGCGCCGGAGGCGGCGATCCTGCCGTTCCGGATCACCGAGCAGGAGGTCATCGACGGCGAGGCGGTCGGTGACAAGGGTTCCCCGGCGCAGTTCGCCCAGGCGATCGATCTGGCCGTCGAGCAGGGCGCCGACGTGATCAACATCTCGCTGGTGATGACTTCGGACAACGCGGCCGTACGGGCGGCGGTCGCGCGCGCCGTCCGGGCCGGTGTAGTGGTGGTGGCCGCCGCCGGCAACAACGCCCGGCAGGGCAATCCCGACCCGTTCCCGGCGAAGTATCCGGGGGTCATCGGTGTGGGCGCGGTCGGGGCGGACGGTACCGTGGCCGACTATTCGCAGCACGGCGAGTATGTCGACCTGGTCGCGATCGGCAACGGGGTGACCGGCGCCGACGCCGGCGGCACCGGGCACACCTCGCAGTCCGGTACCAGTTTCGCGGCGCCGTTCGTGTCGGCCACGGCTGCCCTGATCAAGCAGCGTTTCCCGCGGTTGAGCCCGGCCGGGGTTCGGCAGCGGCTGATCGCCACCGCCGATCCCGCCCCGGGCGGCAGCGTGAGCGCCGAGTACGGGTTCGGGCTGCTCAACCCGTACCGGGCGCTGACCGAGACGCTGGGCCCGAGGCAGCAGGCGCAGCCGGCCCCGGAGTCGATGACCATGCAGGATCCGGCCGTGGCGGCGCTGGCCGCCCGCCGCGCCGCCTCCCGTGACCGGGCCCTGGTGTTCGCCGGGATCGGCGCCGGCATCGTCGTGCTGCTGGCTCTGACCGCGATCGTCGTCCGGCAGGGCCGCCGGCGCGGGTGGCATCCCGCCGGATAGTTCAGCGCCGCTACATCGTCGCGGGAGGACAATTTAATAGACCTTAGCGGTACGGGTTTGGCACGGTGGCCGGATGCTGACCGGTCTGTACGTCCCGTTGATCACCCCGTTCGACGCCGCCGGCGAGGTCGCCGTCGACGCCCTGAGCAGGCTCGCCCACGATGTGCTGGACGGCGGCGCGGCCGGGCTGGTCGCCTTGGGCACCACCGGCGAACCGTCCACGCTGACCGGGGCCGAACGCGGCACCGTTCTGCGTACGCTCGCCGCCACCGGCGCGCCGCTCATCGTCGGCGCGAACGACGCGACAGCCCTGGCCGGCCTGGGCGCCACCGCGACGGCGGCCCTGACGCTGGTGCCGCCGTTCGTGCGGGCCGGCGAGGACGGGGTGATCGCCCACCTGGGCGCCCTGGCGAAGACCAGCCCGGTGCCCCTGGTCGTCTACCACGTGCCGTACCGGACGGCTCAGCCCTTGTCCGCCGGAGCGCTGCGCCGCATCGCGGCTCTACCGAACGTGGCCGGGCTGAAACTCGCGGCCGGCGGCATCGACGCCGACACCATGGACCTGCTGGCGGACCCACCCCCGGATTTCGCCGTCCTCGGCGGTGACGACCTCTACATCTCGCCGCTGCTGGCTCTGGGCGCGCACGGGGGCATCCTCGCCTCGGCCCAGGTCGACACCGCGGCCTACGCCGGCCTGATCACGGCCTGGCGTGCCGGTGACGCCGGCCGCGCCCGGCCGCTCGGCCACCGGCTGGCGCGGCTGTCGGCGGCCCTGTTCGCCGAGCCGAACCCGGCCGTCATCAAGGCGGTGCTGCACGCGCGGGGCCGGATCCCCACCCCGGACGTGCGGTTGCCGTTGCTGCCGGCCTCGGCCGCCGCGGTCAGCGCGGCTCTGGCCGCCAGGCCGGTCCAGCGGCTGGAGTTCCGCGCCGCCCATCTCACGGCCGTCCGCGAAGGGCGCAAGAGGGTGACGATGCGTTTCAACGACCCTGTGGAGGCCGGCCCGGCACTGCTCGTCTTCGGCGGCGAAGCCACCCTGCCAGGCCGTATCACGTCCACGGTCACCAAGCCGGTCAGCGCCGTCACCGACGCCGAGGCCCGCGAGGACGGCTTCGCCGGCGCCGCCGACGTCCTGCCCGGGCTGCGCGACTACTACCCCCAGCTGCGCCCCGGCGACGAGATCGTCATAGTCCGCTTCGAACTGACCTCTTCCTGATCCGGTGGCCTACACGTCGGCGACCGCGACGGCGATGTTGTCCGGGGCGCCCGCGCTGTGGGCCAGGGCGATCAGATCGGCCACCGCCTGCTCGGGGCCGGCGGCGCCGGCCAGGGTGCGGTGCAGGGCCTCGGCCGCCACCACCGCGGACAGGCCGTCGGAGCAAAGCAGGTAGCGGTCGCCGGGTACGGCCGTACGCAATCCCAGGTCTGCCTCTCCTTCCGGGCCCCAGCCCAGGGCCCGGGCCAGCAGCGCCCGCTCGGGATGGCCGACGGCCTCGGCCGGGGTGAGTTTCCCCTGGTCGACCTGCGTGCGCACCCACGTGTGGTCCTGGGTCAGCTGGGTCAGCTCACCGTTGCGCAGCAGGTAGGCGCGGCTGTCGCCGACATGCACCAACGCCATCCGCGTGCCCTGCCGCAGCAGCGCGGTCAGCGTGGTCACCGGCTGACCCTGCGCGCCGGTGGCGAGGGCGCGGATGGCCCGGTCGGCCTCCGTGACGGCGCCGGCCAACAGGGTCAGCAGGTCGGGGCCGGACGCGGTGGCCGGGTCGAGGGCGCGGACGGCTTGCAGAGCGGCGGCCGCGGCCTGGGCGCCGCCCGGACCGCGGGTTCCGTCGGCCACCGCGAGCAGGTGCGGGCCGGCGTACGCCGCGTCCTCGTTGGTGTCGCGGCCCCGGCCGGGATCCGTCGCGGCGGCGAAACGGAAGTCGCTGTCAGGCATGGTGGTGGTCCCTCTGGTCAGGTCAGCCACGAGGAGGGAGGTCAGCCGGGCCCGCGCCGCCGTGTCGGCGGTGACCCGGCGCCAGAACGCGGTGACCGCCTCGGCGGCGGCCGCCGGCTCGAGTGCGCACACGCCGGCGATCTCGGCCAGCGGCATGCCGATGCGGCGCAGCTCGGCGATCAGGTGGGCCCGGCGCAGCTGGCTCGGCTCGTAGAACCGGTACCCGGTCTCCGCGTCCACGGCGGCCGGGCGCAGCAGGCCCATCTCGTCGTAGAGGCGCAGCGCTTTCGGGGTGAGCCGAGCCTGCCGCGCGAACGCGCCGATCGTCACCAGAGCCACCGGCTTTTCCTCCTCGCACCGGCCACGGCGGCCGGTGCCACCCAGGCTCGGCCTTACCCGAAGGTGAAGGTCAAGACCTTCGTCACTGATGCAGCCGGCCACCGACGGCGACGGGCGGCACGTGCCCGGTCGCCGGTCGCTCGCGGACCAGGGCCAGACCGGTGTCGACGATCACGGAACGGTCCAGGGAGGGCACCTCGGACAGGGGGATCCAGCGGGCCTGGTCGGTCGAGCCGCCGGTCTCGTCGCGCAGGACGCCGCCGGTCAGCGTGACCTCGTACAAGACGCAGACCGCGTGCAGCAACCGGCCCGGCGGGTCGCTGTAGTCCATGACGATCACGCGGGAGTCGACACCGAGCAGGGCGCTGACCTCGGCGGTGTAGCCCGTCTCCTCCTCGACCTCGCGGACCACGGCGTCGTACGGGTCCTCGCGCTCGTCGACCCCGCCGCCGGGCAGGGTCCAGTGCGCGCGGGCGCCGTCGGGGGAGACCCAGTGGGCCAGCAGGATGCTGTCGGGGCGCAGGCAAAGGGCGTACGCGGCAAGTCGTTGCATGGTCACCATCCGATCAGGGTGAGCAGGTCGCCGTGGGTCCGCGCGTCGGCGGCGACCAGCAGGCCGCCGGCGCCGGTGTGCACCGGGTTGCCGTCGAGGCCGGTGACGACGCAGCCGGCCGCGCGGCACAGGGCGATGCCGGCGGCGAAATGGACGCTGTCGCGCAGGTGGCCGTCGGTCACGTAGGCGGCGCGGCGGCCGGCGGCGACCCACGCCACGGCCAGGGTGGTGGAGACGACGCGGGGCCGGAAAAGGGCGGCGAATCCGCGGTGGGCGAGCAGATCGGCCGCCCGGAAACGGGGGTCGTTGGGAAACGGCGGATCGAGATTGACGTCGACCAGCCGCGAGGAAGCGGACGGGGTCAAGGGCTCGTCGGTGCCGTCACGGCGTACCCAAGCGGAATTGCCGTCGGTCCAGAAAACCTCACCGGTGTACGGGTCGGCCTGCGCGGCGGCCGTCACCTCGTCACCGCAACGCAAGGCGACATTGACGGAAACCAGCAGATTGCGTACGGCGTAATTGAGCGTTCCGCAGAGCGGGTCGACCAGCCAGGTGCGCGGCGCCGGGGTGCCGGTGTGGCCGCTTTCCTCGCCGAGCACGGCGTCCTTGGGGCGGTGCTCGCGCAGCAGTTCGACGATGACCCGTTCCGCTTCCAGATCAGCGACGGTGGCGAAATCACCGCCGCCTTTGTCCACGCGCTCGTGCCCGCCGATGTCGGTGTCGCGCACGACGTGGGCCCCCGCTTGCGCGGCGGCGATGGCCAGCTCCCCGTCAGTGATCATCGAGGCAGGATAGCCGGATTCCGCCAATCAGAGTTGTCGATGACCACGCCGGCGCGCGCCCGCGGATCGCAGGCGGCGAAATACCGTCGCTGACCGCCGACATAGCGGGCCTGACTCGGATGGTCCGGATCGGGGTGCGAGCCGTCACGCGCCGCCATTCGCGGCACGGTGACATCGAACGGCGCGTGCAGGAAAACGGAGAACTCCCACCGGCCGGCGAGTTCGTCGCGGTGCAGGAAAAGCCCGTCGACAATCAGCACCGAACCGGGCGGCGCCACTTCAAAGGCAGGGGCCAGGGCTTGGTCGGTACGCACGTCGTGGGCGGCCCGCCGGAATCGGCGTGACCCGCCCGGCGCGAACGGTTCGAGCACGTCGCGCACGAGCGCCGGATAGTCGTAGCTGTCGAGGAAGAAACCCTCCGGCGAATCACGGCCGCGGCGGTACCGCACGTCGCGGCAATGGTGGAAATCGTCGGCCGAGACGTGCACGACCGGGCGTCCCCGGCCGCTCAACTCGCCGGCCAGATGGCGGGCGAACGTCGATTTGCCCACCCCGTCGACGCCGTCGACAGCGACCCGCACGCTGTCGGGGCCGGCCGGTACAAGATCAGCGATTCGGGTGATCAGAGCTGGTCTCACGGCCGAAGCCTAACCGAAGCTGATCTTGCAGAATGACCCGGTGAAGGATGCCGCGGGTAAGGTCGCTCTGTTGTTCATACCGCTGATTCTGATCAGCGCGTGGTTGGGCGGCAGCCTCACGATCCCGCTGACGCCGACCGGCGTGACCGGAGCGGTGCTGCTCATCGTGACCCTGATGGCGGCGCAGGTGCTGCCCCGGGTGGCGTGGGCGTTCGGCACGGCCGCGGCGCTGGCCGTGGTGACCGCCGTGGCGTTCACCCAGCTGCCCGGCACCCGGTTCGGATCGGTACCGGCGCTGGTCCTGCTCGCGGTGGCGGCCGGGCTGAGCTGGCTGCTCACGCGCCCACCCCGCCGGCAGAGCCCGGAGGAGGCCTGGCTGACCCGGCTCGACGGGCTGCTGGTGGGCCGCTACGACGTGCCCCGCAGCCGGTCCGCCGAACTGGTCGCGCGGGCCCGCGCCGAGGGCGCCCCGAGCGGCCCGACACCGGTGGCCCGCTACGCCCGGGAGGCCGCCGCCGTGGAACCGGCCCGCCGCCGCAGCGGCCGCTACCTGCTCTCGGTGATGATCGGGACCGCGGTGGTGGGCGCGGCCGTGAACGCGCAGTGGGTGCTGGCCGGAGCCGGCGCGGTCGTGCTGGCCTGGTCGCTCTGGGACGTGAGGACGACCCTGCGCCGGTCGTGACGGCGCTGCCGTTAGATCTGCGGCGGCACCACCGTCGCCGGCGAGTTCGGAGCCGTTGACGGAGCCGGACGCGTCCGAGGCGAGGAAGACGGCCTGCCGTTCACTACGGATGCGCACATCCCTGTTCGCTGTGCTCGGCGTCCCTGCACTGCCGGCTCCGTCAGGCGGCGGTACGGGCACGATTCTGCTCGAGCGTGACCGCACCACATTGCCCAGCGATTCCTCACCGGGGAACGCGCGCCGTTGCCGAGTGCCGGTCGGCTGCGGCGTCCCGCGAAAGGCCGGCTACAACACCGCTTGTGCGGAACAGGCGTCAGAGCAGCCGGGTCAGCAAGGGGCGTAACGCGTCCGCGCGGGCGCGGCGCCAAGCGGCGATGGGCCGGACCGCGTCGGGGACCGTGGCGGCGCGCCAGCGCCACATGCCGGCCAGGCCGACCGCGAACCGGGACGCGTCCGGCGGCAACGAGCGGAGCAGCTGGTGTGCCCGGTCGGTGGCCACCTCCGGGCCGCGCTCGTGGCCGGTGGCTACCACGTCGGCCGCCAGCTGCGCTTGGTCGATCCAGGGGGCGCCGGACGCCGCGTACGCCCAATCGAGCAGCACCGCCTTCCCGGCTCGCGCCGTGTTGTCCAGGCGGATGTCGCGGTGCACCAGCGCGCTGCCGGCCGTCCAGCGTTCCCACCCGGCCACCATGGCGGCCGCCCGGCCCGCATGCGCCTGCTCGACCCCGAGCTCCAGCAGGCGCTCCCAGCCGTCGAAACCGGCCAGGCGCTCGGCCACCGGCACCAGCGCCGGCGGAGCCTGATGCGCGCTCGCGGCCCGGCAGGCCCGCACCACGGCCGCGATCGACGTGTCGGACCACAGCCCGCCGGTGGTGCCGGGCGCCCAGGTCGTCACCAGCGCGGCCCAGTGCCCCCATGCGACGGTGGCCAGTCGCCGCGGCGCCGGCACGGACGGCGGCAGCACGTCCAGGATGGCGGCCTCCCGCAGGACCATCGCGTGGTTGTGCGACCGCACCTGAGCCGACTCGGCCTTGACGAAGACCCGCCGGCCGTCGGCGAGCCGCAACCCGACGGCCGGGCCCGGCGACATGCCACCGCGCAGATCCCGATGATCGGACACCGCCGCCCCCAGCGCCTCGGCCACGGCCGCCCGCAAAGGCTCCGGCGTGTCGGCCCACGCGGTCCTCACGCCGGCAGGTCGATCACGGAGAACAGCAGGGCGCCCCGCTCGTCGTGTTCGGTCCGCTCGACGCGCAGAGCCAGCGCTTCCACGATCCGCCGCGACGCGGCGTTACCCGGCCGGACGCTCGACCAGACCCGGCCGAACCCGGCCGCCCGGCACTCGTGCAGCACGGCCCGCGCCGCCTCCGAGGCGAAACCCCGCCCCCGGAACGACCGTCCGATCAGATAGCCGATCTCCGGTTCGGCCGGCCCGGTCCGCCCCGTCAACATTCCGCAGTTGCCGACCAGCAGACCGGATTCGGCGTCCCGGACGGCGTACCAGCACAAGCCATGCTCCTCGAAGGCGCGGCCCCGGTTGCGGATCCACTGTTCGGTGCGCGCCAACTCGGTGAACGGGCCGCCGCCGATCGTGTGCGTCAACGGATCGGAGAACAACCCGTGCAACTCCGGGGCGTCCTCCGCAACGAAGTGGCGCAGGCGCAGCCGCGGCGTACTCAACGAGGTTCGCATCAGCCCTCCCGCCGGTAAGACAACCACGCCACCGGCCCGGACAGCTACCGGTGGCTCACCGAGTTGGTCCCGCTGTGAGGCAGCTGCAGATGAGGCGTCGGTGACTATTCGGGTGCTTCGCCCGTCCGCCGGCGTTCTGGGGCCTGGACGCGGAGACACGGGCGTGCGGTCGGTGAAAGCCGTCGCGGCGAAATCTCAGGAGGATCGTTCTGACAGAACCGGCCGGGTGTGCGGGATCAGGTGCGTTCGGTGTCGCTGAAGCGGCCGGCGAGCAGGTAGGCGCCGTGGTTGTCGAGCTGGTCGCGGCGGCGGTCGTAGCGGCGGGTGGTTCGCGGGTCGGCGTGGCCGGCGAAGTCCTGGGCGCGGCGCAGGTCGCCGTTGGTGGCGTCGAGGATTTCGGTGATCGCGGTGTGGCGCAGCGAGTGTGGGCTCAGCGCGCCGGCCGCGGCGAGGCCGGCGCGGCCGGCCAGGCGGCGGATCAGGCGGTGCACGTACAGCTCGTAGATGCGCAGTCCGGACTGGGTCAGAAACAGCGGGCCCTCGGCCGGGGTGCCGCGTTCGGCGAGCATTTCGTCGATCGCGTGCGACAGCACCGGCGGCAAGGGGATCCGGCGGCGGCGGCCGCCCTTGACGGTCAGGTCGAGTACCCGGTGGCCCCTGTCGTAGCCGAGGTCTTCGACGCGGGCGCTGATCGCGGAGCCGACTCGCAGGCCGGCGACCAGAAGCAGCAGGAGCAGGGCGTGGCTGGTCCGGGAGTCGGCGCGGGCCTCGGCGAGCAGCCGGTCGGCTTCGGGGCGTTCGAGGCCGACGGTGCTGCTGTCGTCCGGGTCGATGCGGGGGCGGGCGGCGGCCTGGGCCGGGTTGTACCGGATCAGAGGTTCCGGGTCGGCGGCGGTGTTGACCACCAGGTAGTCGTACCAGGAGGCGACCGCGGACAGCCGGCGGGCGATCGTGGACTCGGCGGCGGGTTTGCCGCGGGCGCCGGTCGCGCGCTGCTCGACGATCCACGCGTCGAGATCGGCGGCCCGGGCGGTCAGCGGGTCCCGGCCGGTGGACGCGCACCAGTCGACCCACTGCCACAGGTCCCGCCGGTAGGCGGTGCGGGTGTGCACGGATCGTTGCCGGCTCAGCCACATCGTGGTCAGTTCGGAAATCCGGGCCGGCGCGGCCGTCGCGATCGCGGGCAGCGCGGCCGGGTCGCTCACGACGAGTTCGCCGTCCAGAGGTTCGTCCGTCACACCAAGATCCTACATGAAGGATAACGGTCATTATTTTACGCCCCCGATGGGGCCACTCTGGATTATTGGATTGCCGATATTAGTAATCCAATAATCCAGAGCAGGTCGGGCGATGACGGCTTGGCCGAACCCAGGGGTGTTGGTGAGGGCGGGCATCACCCGGCGCCTCTGCGGCGGCCGATGGGCTGGTGGCAGAACGGCGAACTATCGCCAACCTCGGCCCAGCAACGCCCGCACTCGACCTGGAGCACAGCCTCATCGTGGTCCGGCTGCGCGCGGCAGCCAGGCAAACGATGGTGGTAGCGATCGCGGGTGGGCCGCCTTGCCGCCTACCGGCGCTGTCGCCCGGACGCCGGTGTCGGAGGCTCGCAACGTTTGGTGCTGGTGAGGTTTCTTCCCGGCATTCCAAGTGCCGCTCTGGCCGAGCGGCTCATCTGTCCCGCCGCTGATCTCACCGACGGATGACGCTGGGCCGGGGACAGATGGATGTCCACGATGGACACCGGTGAAGATCCCGCTGATCTGGCAGACGCAGCTGGAGGACTACTGGTGCGGGCCGGCGTCCCTGCGCATCGCGTCCTCCGCTTGGTTCGACGAGGACGAGATGCCCGGGCAGAGAGAGCTCGCGAACCATATCGGCACCGACTCGAACGGCTCCACCCGCCACCAGATGCTGTACGGCACGGAATACATCTTCGGGCGGTACGTCTACGAGCTTGAGGACGTCAAGAGCCGGGGCGGACTGCGCAGTTCCGTCGATCTGCGGGAGGAGTTCTGGCAGCGGATCAAGAAGGGCATCAGCGAATGGACGCCGCCGATCGTGAACGTGGTGGTGCCGGCGAACAGCCCGTACAAGCCGGACGAGTGGACCAACGACCACGACATCGATCACTGGTTCGTCATCTACGGCTACGAGCCCACGAAACGCATCGTCTACATCATCGACCCGGCTTCGACCTGGCCGGGGTACGACCCGGATCCCACGTACGGCATCCGCTTCGACTACCTGTGCCAGCTTGTGATGAAGGCGTACCTGTATACCCTCTGATCTCGCCAACACCGCCGGATCGTTCAGGACCATCGCGACTTCTGCCTCGGGGTGGGCCGGCGTTCTTGCGCGGCCGGGGGCGGGTCGTCCGCGGCGTTCCGGAGACCAGCACCTGGCCGTTCGCGGCGCGCATTGCCGCCGCGAAAGCCCGGTACAGCTGTCCCGTGTCCGAGGTCAGCCCGATGCGGGAACTGTAGGACTGCGCCGGATCGAACCCGGCGATCTCGAAGAACTGCAGATTCAGATCTTCACGTCGCAGCCCCACGGCCGGGTGGGTTGCGCTGCTTGTACGTGGTGTGGAAACCGGGCACCGTGGAGAAGGCGACGGAGGACCGAACGGCCGGGTCAGTCCTTGCGGGCGGCTTCGCGCTTGCCTCGTTTGCCCAGGGGGATCTCGGCGACGTCGACGGCCTGGGAGGTGAGCTTCTTGACGGGGTAGCCGCGCTCGGCCATCCAGGCGGTGGCCTTGGCTTCGGCTCGGGCGGCCGCCTGCGGGACGTCGGCCTCGTCGGTGGCCTGCTCGGCGAAGCGGAACGTGAAGAACGGCCGGGCCGGCAGGTCGTACGTCAGGTGGCCCTCGGGGGTGTACTGGGTGTGCAGGAAGTCGTGGGCGCCCTGGGCCGCCACCAGCTCGGCGAGCTGGGTGTCGGTCAGATTGTCGAAACTGCCACGCACGGTGACCCTGATGGTGCGGCTCATGACGGTGAAGTATCCCGGCGCGGGAGATCTAGGGCCACTGGATTTCGTCCAGGAACTCCTCCACGGCCACCACGATGCGGGCGAGCACGGCGATCGAGTCGGTCAGCGGCCCGGGTACGAACATGCCGTGATCGGCGGTGGGTACCTCGACCACGTACGGGCTGAGCCGGCGGGCCGTGGCGCTGTGCCAGTGTTTGTCGGCGGTGCCGCCGACCAGCAGGCAGGGGGCGGTGGCGTGGTGCAGGGCTTCGACGATCCAGGGGCAGTGCAGCAGCGGGGTGAGCCAGACGGCGGGCAGGCCGCGGTCGGCCGCGACGCGGGCGGCGTTGCTGCCCAGGGACTTGCCGATCAGCAGGGCCGGGCCGGCGAGGCTGTCGAGGACGGGGCTGACCTGGTCGCGTACCCAGGTCTCGATCTCTTGATCGTCGAAGGGGGGCGGGGTGGTGGTCCACTCGTGGGCGTGGGCGGTGGCGCCGCGTTTCTCGGGGACGGTGCCGGCGTAGGCGAGCAGGCCGGCGACGGGGCCGTAGCGTGCTCCGGGGATGACCACTGCGTCTGCCATGATTCACGCTAACCGGGGCCGAAGCGGAACGCGATGCCTCTCGGGTCGTCGATTTCGATCAAGCCGGTGGTGTCGGTGTGCCCGGCGAGGCGCCTGAGGGCGTCGGCGGGGTCGGCGACGCCGCGCAGTTGCACGGTGATGCCGGTGAACCGCAGGGCCGCGGTGCAGGTGATCTCGTCGGGTCCGAGGCCGTCCAGGTCGCCGGCGAGGGTCACCGCGGCGGTGACGGACGGGCCGTCCTGGGTGGTGATCGTCACGTCGGCGCGGTCGTAGCGGTGGTGGCCGTGGTGGTGGATGACGGCTTCGGCCGGGTCGGCGAACGCCTTGCTGGTCACGTCGAGCCCGTCGAGGTGGCGCCAGCCGGTGGTGGTGTCGGGCAGCCATTCGATCTCGAGCAGCACCGGGTCGCCGCCGACCGGCGCGAACGGGATCCGCAGCGTCCAGGTCAGGGCCGGTTCCAGGCCGACGACCGGGTTGTCGAACAGCAGCCCGGAGCATTCGCCGCCATCGACGGCGATCAGTTCGCGGGTCAGCCGCCCGCCCGTTTCGTCACCCACGGCGGGAGTCTGCCACAACGCGGGTGTGCCCCGATCGGTCAGGGGCGGGTGGCGATGGTGAGCTGGTGGTTGCTGACGCCGAGCAGGGTCGGCTCCTCCTCGACGGTGCGCAGCATCTCGAGCATCAGCGCGGTTTCGGCCGGGTCGGCGAGGATTTCCGTGAGGCGCGAGCCGAGCAGGCCCAAGGGTCCTTCGACGCCGACGCGGCGGCGCACGCTCAGGCCGGCGGCGACGGCCTCGGCCGGGGGTTCGGTCGGGTGGTGCAGGTAGGAGCTGGTGAACCAGCCGTTGCCGAGCTCGCCGACGGCTTCCTGCCGGCCGTCGTCGAGGACCCGGTCGACGCGGGGCCGGAAGCGCGGGTCGAGGGCGTAGTTCTTGACGAAGCCGTCGAACAGTGACGCGTAGCGGCTGATGGTGGCGGCGATGACGACGCCGCCGGGGCGTACGACGCGGGCGGCTTCGCGCCAGGCGGTGAGGCGTTCGTCGTAGTCGAGCAGGTGGTACAGCGGGCCGAGGAGCAGGACGGCGTCCACGCTGGAGTCGTCGGCGGGCAGGTCGCGGGCGTCGCCGACGGTGGCGGTGACGCCGGGGCGGGCGGCGGCGTCGCGCACGTGGGCGGGCACCGGGTCGATGACGTGGACGTGGTAGCCGGCGGCGGCCAGGGGTTCGGCGTAGACGCCGGTGGCGCCGCCGACGTCGAGCACGGACGCCGGCGGGGCGGGCAGTTCGCGGTTGAGCACGTCGAAGGTGCGCAGGAACTCGAGCCGGCCGGTGCCGGCGGCCAGGCGGTTGGTCTCGCCGCCGAGTTCGTAGTAGTCGAGGATTTCGGGTCGCATGCCGTCGATCCTTCTGTGGCCGGTGGCCGGCGGCAACGCAATATCAGCCGAGCGGGAACTCGGCGCGGGTCGCCCACGAGCCGCCCGGTTCGGGTCGCCCGGTGATCAGCCGCAGGGACGAGATCCTGGCGTGGATCGGCAGGTGCGCGGTGATGTCGGCGGCGGCCGCTTCGAGGTCGGCCCGGGGGTGGTCGTGGCCGATCGTCAGGTGGGGCACGATCTCGGTGAACTGTCCGCCGTACGGCTGGCAGCCGGGGAAGTGGGCCGCGACGGCGGCGGTGAGGGTGATGATCGGCGTGGCCGGCGCCGGGGCGAGCCACAGGACGCTGTCACCGAACCAGTCGACGCGCTGCAGGGCGCAGAAGAAGGCCGGCACCGACGCGGCGGTGCCGGTCAGCACGGCCAGGACGTGCTCGTCGATGTCGGCGGGCGGCAGGAACGGGTACAGCACGGTGATGTGGGCGGGCACGCCCCAGCCGGCGGCGGCGTCGAGGCGTTCGCGGTGCGCGGCGACGACGGGTTCGGCCTCGCCGACCGCGAGGATGAGGGCGCTGTGAGTCGGGTGCACCACGCCATTGTGGATGACGGATGTCATGGGCGGGTCGTGACGGGCGGCCCAGCCGCGCGCGCCGGGTGGGTCCGAGCATTGTTCGCATGACCCTTACGGCTTCACCTGATCTGACGACCGCGGCTGCGGTCGAGCTCGACGGTGTCATCAAGCGCTTCGGTGCGGTCACCGCCGTCGACGGCATCAGCCTGACCATCCGGCCGGGCGAGGTGGTCGCGCTGCTGGGCCCGAACGGGGCCGGTAAGACCACGACAGTTGACATGCTGCTCGGTTTGCAGCGGCCCACCGGCGGCACGGTCCGGGTGTACGGGCGGGCGCCGCACGAGGCGGTCGAGCTCGGCCTGGTCTCGGCCGTCATGCAGACCGGGGCGCTGCTCAAGGACTACACCGTCGAGGAGACGGTGCGCTTGACGGCGGTGTTGTTCGGCCGTTCCCGCGCCGACGCGGAGGCGGCGCTGGAGCGGGCCGGGCTGACCGAGGTCGGTAAGCGGCTGGTCGGTAAGTGTTCGGGCGGGCAGCAGCAGCGGCTGCGGTTCGCGATGGCTCTGCTGCCGGATCCGGAGTTGCTGATCCTGGACGAGCCGACGACCGGTATGGACGTGGGCGGGCGGCACGAGTTCTGGTCGGCGATCCGGGAGGACACCAGCCGCGGCCGGACGGTCATCTTCGCCACGCACTATCTGGAGGAGGCCGACGCGTACGCGGACCGGGTGGTGTTCGTGCGCCGGGGCCGGGTGGTCGCCGACGGCACGGCTTCGGAGGTCAAGGCCCTGGCTTCCGGCCGTACGGTGCGGGCGACGCTGCCGGGGGCGGTCGAGGGTGACCTGCTGGCGATCGCCGGCGTGGACAAGGCCGAGGTCCGCGGCGAGACGATCTTCCTGCACGGCCGGGACAGCGACGAGATCGCCCGGTACCTGCTCACCCGTACCGCGGCCCGGGACCTGGAGATCACCAGCCGCAACCTCGAAGACGCTTTCCTGGCCCTGACCGCTGATGAGGTGTCGAAATGACCGTGATGACGCGCACGCTGCCCCGGTTCGGCGGTTTCTCCCTCGGGATGATCAAGCTGGAGTTGCGGCGGGTGCTCCGCAACAAACGCACGGTGATCTTCACGCTGGTCTTCCCGGCGGTGTTCTTCCTGCTCTTCGGCACCAGCGCCGATTACAAGACCGAACGGGTCGGTGGGGGCAACCTCACCGGCTACGTCCTGGTCAGCATGGCCGTGTACGGGGCGATGCTGGCCACCACCAGCGGCGGCGCGATGGTTTCGATCGAGCGGGCCGCCGGGTGGAGCCGGCAGCTGCGGCTGACCCCGTTGCGCCCGTACGCCTACATCGCCACCAAGATCGTCATCGCGATGATCATCGGGGCGGTGTCGGTGGTCGTGGCCTTCGCGGTCGGCGCCGTCTCGGGGGCGAAGCTGCCGGCTTCCGCGTGGATCCTGTGCGGGCTGCTGGCCTGGGCGTGCGCGCTCGTGTTCGCCGCGTTCGGCCTGTTCATGGGCTACCTGCTGCCCAGTGAGAACGTCATGCAGATCCTCGGCCCGGTGCTGGCGGTGCTCTCGTTCGCCGGTGGGCTGTTCGTGCCGGTCGACGAGCTCGGCAGCACGTTCGCCACGATCGCGAAGTTCACCCCGGTGTACGGGGTCGGTGAGCTGGCCCGCTATCCGCTGACCCACGACGGGAACCTGTGGCTGGCCACGCTGAACGTGCTCGTCTGGACGGGGTTGTTCGCGGCCGGGGCGATGTGGCGGTTCCGCCGCGACACGGCCCGGGTCTGAGCAGCGGTAGGTTCACAGCCATGACAGCCGCACGTTTCGGTCCGCTGTTCGCCGCTGTCTGGCTGTTCTACCTCAGTGAGAACGTCAAGGCGCTGCTCACGACCGAGGATCTTTGGTGGCGGTACGCGGGCCTGGTCGCCGTGGTGGCGTTCGCGCTCTGCTACGCGGTGCTGGCGAACCGGGCCCGGCTCTCGCGCCAGCAGCCGCCACCGCCGCGGTTCGTGCCGCGGATGTGGCTCGGCATCGCGCTGATGATGGCCCTGTTCGCCCTGCAGATCCCCGGCGCCGGCAACCACGCCCTGCCCTGCCTGGTCTACATGGCGGCGCTGGCCATGATCTGTCTGCCGATCCGGCAGGCGCTGCCGTTCGCGGTGGCCCTGTTCGTGCTGGCCGAGGCGCTGCCGCTGCTGGTGCCGGGCTGGAACGACAACGGCTACGGCCTGGCCGTGCTGCTCGGCTCGGCCGCCACGTACGGGCTGCGGCTGGCCGTGGAGCGTCAGCGCAGCCTGCTGGCCGCCCAGCGGGAGCTGGCCGAGCTGGCGGTGCAGAACGAGCGGGCCCGTATCGCGGCCGACCTGCACGACATCCTCGGGCATTCGCTGACCGTGGTCGCGGTCAAGGCCGAGCTGGCCCAGCGGCTGCTCGACGTCGACGTCGAGCGGGCCCGCACCGAGCTGCGCGACCTGGAGGCCCTGTCGCGTGACGCGCTGGCCGACGTGCGGGCCACGGCCATGGGGATGCGCGGCATCTCGTTGCCCGGGGAAATCGCCGCCGCCCGGGAGGCCCTGACCGCGGCGAACGTGGAGGCGGAGCTGCCCGGGGTGGCCGACGAGGTGCCCAGCCGCAACCGGGAGCTGTTCGCCTGGACGATCCGGGAGGCGGTCACCAACATCGTGCGGCACAGCCACGCCACCCACGCCCAGGTGCGCGTCGGTCCCGGCAGCGTCGAGATCCTCGACGACGGCCCCTGTCCCGACCGTCCGCCGGGCGCCGGGCAGGGGCTGGCCGGGCTGCGCCGTCGTGCCGAGGCGGCCGGTGCGACGTTCACCGCCGGACGTCGTGAAGATCATCCCGGCTTCCGGGTACGCGTGGAGGTACCGACATGATCAAGTTGTTGCTCGCCGACGATCAGGCTCTGGTCCGCGGGGCGATGGCGGCCCTGCTCGACATGGAGAACGACCTGAAGGTGGTGGCCGAGGTCGGCCGGGGCGACGAGGTCGTGGCGGCCGCGCTCGCCCACGAGCCGGACGTGGCGCTGCTGGACGTGGAGATGCCGGGCCTGGACGGCATCGCCGCCTGCCGGGCCCTGCGCGTGGCCCGCCCCGGCTGCCGGGTGCTGATGGTGACCACGTTCGGCCGGGCCGGCTACCTGCGCCAGGCCATGGCGGCCGGCGCCGGCGGGTTCATCGTCAAGGACACCCCGGCCCGGCAGCTGGCCGACGCGGTCCGCCGCGTGCACGACGGGCTGCGGGTGGTCGACCCGGCCCTGGCCGCCCAGTCGCTCGCGCAGGGCGACTCGCCGCTGACCGACCGCGAGACCGGGGTGCTGCGCGCCGCCCGCGACGGCGGCACCGTCGCCGACATCGCCCGTGAGCTGCACCTTTCCGAGGGAACGGTGCGGAACCACCTGTCCTCGGCGATCGGTAAGACCGGCGCCCGTACGCGGGCCGAGGCGGTGCGGCTGGCCGTGGAGAACGGCTGGCTGCTCACTTGAGAAGAAATTCCGAGTGCAACCGAGCGGCAACCGTAAGTAGTCTCCGGCTGCACCCGTAGGCCGAAAAAGTTCTCCCCGTCAGCAACGACAGGGGGGAACCACCATGAACAGCTCGACCATCACGACCATCACGACCGTCACCCGCGCCCAGGAGACCCTGATCCGCGAGAACATGGCCCTGGTCGGCCACATGGTCCGCGAGATGCTGTTCAAGGTTCCGGCCCACGTGCACCGCGACGACCTCGCCTCGGCCGGCTACGCCGCCCTGGTCACCGCGGTCAAGGCGTACGACCCGCGGCGGGGGATCCCGTTCGGCCGCTTCGCCGCCGCCCGCGTCCGCGGCGCCCTGCTCGACGAGCTGCGCGGCATGGACTGGGCCAGCCGCTCGGTGCGGGCCCGGGCCCGCCGCGCCGAGCAGGCCCGCCAGGAGCTGACCGCCCAGCTGGGCCGCACCCCCAGCGACACCGAGCTGGCCGAGCTGCTCGGCGTCGCCGTGGCCGAGCTGGCCACCATCGACGACGACGTGCAGCGCGCCGCCGTCCTGTCGCTGCAGGGCTTCGCCGCCGGCACGGCCGAGGACATGGTCACCGAGACCGCCCTGAACCCCGAGGAGATGCTGCTGCACCGCGAGCGCATCGGCTACCTGCACGACGCGGTCGCCGTGCTGCCCGAGCGGCTGCGCTTCGTCGTGGAGGCCTCCTTCCTGCGCGAGCGCCCGCTCTCGGAGGTCGCCGCCGAGCTGGGCGTCACCGAGTCGCGGGTCTCGCAGCTGCGTACCGAGGCCCTGGCCCTGCTCAAGGACGGCCTGAGCACCCACATGGAGCAGAAGGACAACGGCGCCGCCCGTAACGGCGCCGTGGCCCGCCGCCGCGCCGTCTACGCGGCCCAGATCGGCGCCCGCTCCACCATGACCACCCGCCTGCGCGCCACCACCGCCCAGGGGCTGCTCGCCGCGGCCTGACCGCATGCGGCGATGATGGGCCGATGCTGGAGAGGATCAATCCGTCCACCGTCCACGAGCCGGCCGGCTACAGCCACGTGACCATCTCCGAGGCGGGCCGGCTGGCCCACCTGGCCGGGCAGTGCCCGCTCGACGTGTCCGGCGCCGTCGCCGGCGCGCCCGGCGACTACACGGCCCAGACCGCCCAGGTGATCACCAACTGCCTGCGGGTCCTCGAAGCGGCCGGCGCGGCACCGGCCGACGTGGTCCGCTCGGTCGTCTACGTCGTCAGCCCCGACAGCGCCGTGCTGGCCGCCGTGTGGCAACAGCTCACCGCGTCACCGCTGGGCGACGCGTTCACCACCGCCAGCACCCTGCTCGGGGTGGCGTCGCTGGGCTATCAGGGGCAGCTCGTCGAGGTCGACCTGACCGCCGCCCTGTGACCTGGCTCAGCGCACCGACCGAGCCGGCCCTGCGGGCCGCTCTGCGCCGGGTGGCGCCGGAACTCGCCGACGGCCCCATAGTGCTGCGCGGGGTCGAGCCGGACGCCGGCCCGCAGTGGCGTGCGGCGACCGCTGTCGTCGACGGCCGGTACGTGGTGAAGTTCGCCTGGGCCGAGCCACCCGCCCGGCGCCTCCGGCACGAGATCCGGGTGATCGCGGCGCTGCGCGCGGCCGCGCCCGAGGTGCCGCTGCCCGCCGTGGCGGCGACGTCCCAGGACCCCGTCCTGCTGATCACGCACCGGGCCGACGCGGTCCCGTTCTTCCAGTTCCGGTCACCGGCCGCGGCGGCCGAGCTCGCCGCCGCGCTGGCCGCCCTGCACCATCCGCGGGTCCTCGCCGCGTTGCGCCCACTGCCACCCTCCACCCCGCCCACCACCACGGACACCCTGCGCGCCGGTCTCGACTCCTGGATCCGGGCCGACCAGCGCGACCTCGTGCGGGCGTGGTGCGACCGGGCCGACCGGATCCTGGCCACCCCGGGCCGCCAGGTCGTCGTGCACGGCGACCTGCACGGCGACAACCACCTGTGGGATCCGGTGTCGTCGCGGCTGCGCCTGGTCGTCGACTGGGAGACCGCCGGCCTCGGCGAACCCGAGTTCGACCTGCGCTGCCTGCCCGGCGACGCCGGCGTGGACCTGTTCACCGCGACCGTCGCCGCCTACCAGCGGATCGCCGGCACCGCCCTCGACGTCGACCGGATCCTGGCCTGGCACGTGCGCACCGTGCTGGGCGACGCCCGGTGGCGAGCCGAGGCCCAGGTGACGCTGCCCGGCGGCCGTACCCCCGAGCAGTGGGTCGACGACCTGCACGCCCGGCTCACCGCGCCGTCACTAGGATCGGCGCCATGGTGACATTGCAGGACGTCAGGGAAGCCGCCAAGCGCATCGACGGGGTCGCCCACCGCACCCCGGTCATCCACTCGCGGACGCTGGACGCGCGGGTCGGGGCGACGGTGTACCTGAAGGCGGAGAACCTCCAGCGGATCGGGGCGTTCAAATTCCGCGGCGCCTACAACGCCATCGCCCGGCTCTCACCCGAGCAGCTGGCCCGGGGGATCGCCGCCTACTCGTCGGGCAACCACGCGCAGGCCGTCGCCCTGTCCGCCCGCCAGCTCGGCTCCACCGCCGTGATCATCATGCCGGCCGACACCCCGGCCTCCAAACTCGACGCCGTCCGCGAATACGGCGCCGAGATCATCACCTACGACCGGTACACCGAGGACCGGGTCGCCATCGGCAACCAGCTCGCCGCCGACCGCGGGCTCGCCCTGATCCCGCCCTACGAGCACCCCGACGTCATCGCCGGGCAGGGCACCGCCGCGCTCGAGCTGCTGGAGGAGGTCGGCGAGCTCGACGCGATCGTCGTGCCGGTCGGCGGGGGCGGGCTCATCGCCGGCAGCGCCGTCGCCGCCAAGGGCCTGCACCCCGGCATCGAGGTCATCGGCGTCGAACCGGCCGAGGGCGACGACACCAAACGCTCCCTGGAAGCGGGGGAGCGGGTCACCATCGCCGTGCCGCGCACCATCGCCGACGGGCAGGCCGCCCCCACCCCGGGCGAACTCACCTTCTCGATCAACAAAGACCTCGTCGACCGGATCGTGCTGGTCACCGACGACGAGCTGCGCGACGCCCTGCGCTTCGCGGTCGACCGCCTCAAGCAGGTCATGGAACCCAGCGGGGCCAGCGGCCTGGCCGCCCTGCTCGCCGGGCGCCTCGACCCGCCGCCGGCCCGCATCGGCGTCATCGTCTCCGGCGGCAACGTCGGCGCCGCCCGCCTGGCCGCCCTACTCGCCGAGTAACTCCCGTTCCACCGCCGGATCGAGACCCACGCGGGGGCGGTCGTCGCGCTGCGGCGCCGGCTGCCCCAGCGAGCGCAGCCACGACCAGGTGTCAACAACGGTTTCCCGTACGGGCCGGCAGCGCATCCCGGCCCGTACCGCCGGGCCGACCTCGGCGGTGTTCATGAACTCTTGCTCCGGGCCCGGCGGGAACCAGATCGGCAGCTGCGTCCACGGCTCGACCCCCTTGGCCACGATCACCTCGGGGCCGGTCCACCGCAGCTCCGCGTGCCCGCCGGTGACCTCGTTCGCCGTCTCCAGCAGCTCACCCATGGTGGTGTGCCCGGGCTCGCTGACCAGGTTGTACGGCCCGTCCAGCCGCGCGGCGGCGGCGTCGAGCACGAACGCGGCCAGATCCCGCACGTCGATGTACTGCAACGGCAGCTCCCGCGGCCCCGGCGCCAGCGTCGGCCCGCCCCGCGCGATCCGGTTCAGCCACCACGGCAGCCGCCCGACATCCTCGTACGGACCCAGAATCAGCCCGGCCCGGGCCAGCAGCACCGGCCCGCCGAACGCGGCCGCACCCCGCTCACCGCGCAGCTTGTCACCGGCGTACCCCGGCTCGGTCTCCTCGACCAGCGCCGCCGCCTCGCTCAGCGGCCCCGGCGTCAGCCACCGGTAGACCGACCGGCTCGAGATGTACGTGTAATGCCCGGCCCGCCCGCGCAGCAGCTCGGCCGTGCGCCGCACCGCCTGCCCGTCGGCCGACCACGTGTCGACCACCGCGTCCCACTCGCCGGTCTCCAGGGCCTTCAGACCATCCGAGGCCAGCCGGTCACCGACCAGTGAGGCACCACCGCGGCGGCCCCGGTTGAACAACGTCACCTCGTCGCCACGGCGGGCGGCCTGCTCAGCGACCGCTCGCCCCGCGAACCCCGTACCACCGAGAACCAAGACCCTCATGCCCCGCGACTCTGCTCACCCGGGCCCCGCGAGGGAAGGTTTCATCGCTCAGAGCGAAAGGAACTCCCGCACGACCTCCACCACCAGGGCGTGATCGTCGGCCTGCGGCAGACCGGAAACGGTCACCACACCCACCACACCCACATCGGTGATCCGAATCGGGAACGCCCCGCCGTGCGCCGCGTACAGGGCCGGCTCGACACCCATACCCGCGTCCAGCTGCTGACCCTTCGCGGCCAGCCGCCGGCCCACCAGGTACGACGACGCGCCGTAGCGCTCCACCACCCGCACCTTCCGGTCGATCCACGTGTCGTTGTCGGCCACACTGCCCGGCAACGCCGCGTGGAACAGCTGCTGCGTACCCCGGCGGATGTCCACCACCACCGGCAGCCCCCGCCGCTTCGCCGTAGCCACCAGCAGACTGCCCAGGCGCCACGCATCGTCGTTGTCGAACCGCGCGAACACCAGCTCGCGCTCCTGCTGCTCCAGCCCGGCGATCAGATCGTCACTCATGGCCAGCATTATCGGTCGCGCCGCCGCCGCAGCCAGATCCCCAGCGACCCCACTGCGATAAAGATCATCATCGAGCAGCAGAGCATCTTGATGAACACGGCGGCCTCCTCGTTGGCTAGGGTTCGTAATCGTGCGCCTGGCCACCTTCAACCTTCTGCACGGCCGATCACTGTCCGACGGGACGGTACACGCCGACCGCGTCGCCACCGCGGTCGCGCAACTCGACGCCGACGTCCTCGGCCTGCAAGAGGTCGACAAGGCCCAGCCCCGCAGCGGCCTGCTCGACCTCACCGCCGTCGCCGCCGAGGCCATGGGCGCCACCGTGCACCGCTTCGCGGCCGCCGTCGTCGGCACACCGGGGGAGCAGTGGCAACCCTGGCGCAGCGACGACGACAACACCCACCCGCTGTACGGCATCGCCCTGGTCAGCCGCTACCCGGTGACCCGCTGGCAGATCACCGCGCTGCCGGCCGCACCCATCCGGTCCCCGCTCTACGACCCCGAGAACGGCCTGCGGCTGCTCAAGGACGAACCCCGGGTGCTGCTCGCCGCCGTGCTGTCCACCCCGCGAGGACCGTTGACCGTCGCGACGACCCACCTCTCATTCGTCCCAGGGTGGAATCTGCGCCAATTACGACATGCCGTCCGTGCGCTCCGCGGGCTGCCCGGACCCCGCGTCCTGCTGGGCGACCTGAACATGCCGGCGCGGCCCGTCCGGGCCGTCACCGGCTGGCGCCCGCTGGCCCGGGCCGCGACGTTCCCCTCGTTCTCCCCGCGCGCCCAGCTCGACCACATCCTCGCCGACCCGCGCGACCTTCCCACCCTGGGCCGCGTCGTCCAGGTCGCCACGCCGCGCGCCGCGATCTCCGACCATCTACCCCTGCTCGTGCACCTCGACCGGCCGTAGGTAGACGTCCTCCAGACCGTCCTCCGGATCCCACTGCTCACCGATCTTCTTGAACCCGAACCCGGCGATCGTCGCCTTCGACCCCACATTGTCGGGCCGGATGCTCGCCCGCACCGCCGTCACCCCCGGCTCGGCCGCCGCCCGCTCCAGCAGCGCCCGCAGCATCGCCTTGGCATAACCCCGGCGGCGGTACGCGGGATCGACCGAGTACGCCACCTCGATGACCCCGTTCTCGTCCGGCGGCCCGTGGAAACCACCGTGCCCGACCACCACGCCGTCGGCCACCGCGGCCCGCGCGATCCAGCGCGCGGCCTCGGGATTCTTCGCGATGTCCGCCAAGCGCACCCGCCACAGCCAGGACTCCTGCACGAGGTACTGACTCAGCGGCTGCCCGGCGACGGCACTGGCGGTTTCCAGGTCCCCGTCGACCAGAGCGGTCAGCACGGCGGGGGAGAGCTCTACAAAACGGATATCCGGCACGCGCCGATGATCACACAGCGTGGCCATCCTTTCTAGTTGCGCACAACTCAATTGCGCACTACCGTTTCCGCATGGTCGAACCCACCGGACTCGAGCAAATGGTGTGCTTCCAGCTCTACGCCGCCAGCCGCGCCATGACCGCCATCTACCGGCCCACGCTCGACACCCTCGGCCTGACCTACCCCCAATACCTCGCCCTGCGCGTCCTCTGGCACCGCGGACCCACCACCGTCCGCGAACTCGGCACCATCCTCGACCTCGACAGCGGAACCCTCTCCCCACTGCTCAAAAGACTCGAGAATCAAGGACACGTCCGCCGTACGCGCGGCATCCACGACGAACGCACCGTCGTCATCCACCTCACCGACCAAGGAAACGCCCTGCGCACCGCCACCGCCGACCTACCCGCCCAAGTGGCCTGCGCCGTCGACCTCACCGAAGACGAATTCGCCCAACTGCACCACCTGCTCGGCAAAGTCCGAGCATCCGCACCCCTCTGAAAGGAACACCACATGCCGGCGATCTACACCGCCTCCGCCACCGCCACCGGCGACGGCCGCAACGGACACGTCCGCTCCAGCGACGGCGTCCTCGACTTCGACCTCGCCGTCCCCAAGGAGATGGGCGGCCCCGGCGGCGCCCTCACCAACCCCGAACAACTCTTCGCCGCCGGCTACGCCGCCTGCTTCCACAGCGCCATCAAACTCGTCGCCCGCTCCCAGAAAATCACCCTCACCGACACCGCCATCACCATCGACGTCGGCGTCGCCCCCCAGACCGACGGCCCCGGCTTCGTCCTGACGGTCGGCATCGAAGCCGAAATCCCCGGCCTCGACGAAGACCAGGCCCGCGCCCTGCTCGAAGCCGCCCACCAGGTCTGCCCGTACTCCAACGCCACCCGCGGCAACGTCGAGGTCACCCTCACCGTCGCCTGATCACCCTTCAAGCAAGACCCCGCAGCGCGCGGTTGGTGCGATTCGCCCGCACCGCCGCGCGCTGCTGCGCCGCCGTCACCTCGATGTAGTTCTGCGACGTCGCCAAAGACGCATGCCCCAACAACCGCATGATCTCCGACGCGTTCGCCCCATCCTCAGCCAGCCGCGTCGCGAACGTATGCCGCAAAGCATGCAACTGAGCACCCCGCGGCACCCGATCATTGATCCCCGCCCGCCGATAGCAGGACTGCACCAGATACTGCAGCCCACCCCGCTGCAACGGCGCCCCACGCCGATCCACCAGCATCGGCTCATCCGCGTCGGCCCGCCCGAACCGCACACGCCGGCTCGCCACATACCGATCCACCACCGCGTCCAACTCCGGCTCGATCGGCACACTGCGCGGCCGCCCACCCTTACCGGCCACCTCCACCCAGCGCTCACCGGGCCGCCCCATCACCGACCCGATCCGCAACGCCAGCAACTCGGAAAGCCGCAAACCAGCACACAAGGCCAGAGCCAGCACGGCCAGATCCCGCTCCGGCCACGGATCACGCTGCCGCTCATCGGCCCGGCTCACCGCATCAAGCAGCTGCTCCGGAGTGTCGGAACCCCGCAACGGCTTAGGGGAGTGGGCCGCCGGCCGCGGCTTGTCCACCGCCGACATCGGATTCCCGGCCACCACCTGCTCCGTCACCAGAAACGTGAAGAACGCGTTCCACGACGACCAGGCGCGGGCCACCGAGGCCGGGGCCCGCTCACCGGCGAACTTCGCAAAAGCCCCCCGCAGCGCCCTGGGGGAGAGGTCACGCAGAGTTACCCCTTCCTCGCCGATCAGCCCGACGATCAGACCCAGGTCCCGCTCGTACGCCTTCAACGTGTGCACCGACGGCTTCCGCGTAGCCCGGGCCGCCAAAAAGTCGTCGATGAGCTCTCTGACTGGCAAATCACCACTTTGCTGCATATGAGATATTATCCACCAATTGTACGGACGTCGCGAGGCGCGAGCGTTGCCAAGTTCGTCGACATGGCTGGCAACACCACCGCAGGACACCCAAACCGGCCTGCCCGGCGAATACTCAGCGCATGTCAGTGCACTCCGACGACGACTCGTCGCTAGACACCGAGCCCAGAATCTGTTCGGGGAAGGGCGGATGCGGCGCCGCCAAGCAGCGCGGGGAGTTCGGCCGACGCGCGAGCGGACTGGATTCCGTGTGTAAGGAATGTCGGCGGCGAGAGAACTCCGCGTGGCGCCGCGCGAACCCGGATGCGGTGCGGCGCATGAACTTGTGGAGGTTGTATCGCGCATCCGCGCGGACGAGTACGACAGGATGCGCGCCGAGCAGGACTTCAGATGTGCGGCCTGCGGAACCCACGAGACCGAAATTGACACACCAATGCTTGGACGGCCCCGTGCAGATGGCCACAGAACGCCTGCGGTGCCACTGCAGGTGCAACAGGATCATCGGTATCGCCAGGGAAGACTCCGGGACGTTGCTGGGCTGCATCCACCTACCTTCAAAAAGCCGTTACTTAACATAATGTGAACTATCGACCTGGCATGTCTTCGATGGATCAGCGCCGTCATGATGGTTCTATGGGCGAGCAGGCTGTCACCGCGGCGATCTATGAGACCTTCGGCTTCCCCGAGCTGATCGCGCCGGTGACTGCGGCGCTGACGCAGCAGTCACCGGGCCCCCGCCGGACGCTGGCGCGGTCGGACGAGCTGTGGATGTGGATGTGCCCGCCTCGCCGGCGCGGTGGCGATCTGGCCATCGCCGGGTCCGGTTCGCGTCTGGGTGCCGTCGTCGAGGTCAAACTCGCCCATGGTCCGGCTCAGTGGTCACTCGCGTCGTTCGCGCGGCCTGAGGCGGTGCGTGACGATCCGGCCGCTCGGCGGTACGCGGACCGTCTTGCCCGGGCCGTCGCCGACCCGTTGCAGATGCCGTACGGGACGCGGCCGCATGACCTGTCCGACTGTGGCTGCACGTGGGCGGACGGCTATCACGGCAAGGCGTACGGCGGCGGTTGGGCCTGTGGGATCCCGCAGCTGGACTATTACTGCTATTTCAACAACTGGCTGCCCTCGTGGATCCGCGACAGCCCGGCGGACGACGTGGCCTGGGTGTTCCTGTCGGCGGTGCCGGTCGTGCTTTCGGAGAAGTACCCCGGTTTGGACTCGGTCGACCGGTGGCGGGTGGTCACGTTCGCTGCCTTTCTCAACGAGCTCGTCGACGGGCTGCCCGTTGGGCGTTTGTCGCCGGACGGCGCGGCCGCGGTCGACCGCCTCTGCCAGGTGATGTGGGAGCAGATGCCTTGGCCGGAGGTGGACCGGCTGCTCCCGCAGGCCCGGCGAAGAGCCACGGCCGGGGGCGGGAAGTAGCGGTGCTACTCCCCTGCCGTGCTGGTCATGGGAGTTGGGACTGCAGCGTGTGGGTGGCTTGGAGGAGGGCTGTCCGGTGTTTGGCCGCTTTGAGCCATGCGGGGAGCTGTTCGAGCATGCTCATGTCGCAGCAGCTTCGGAGGTGGGCCCGTTCGCGCAGGTGGGCGGTCAGGTATTGCTGGAGCAGGGTGAGGTGTGCGGCGTTGTAGGCCCACAGGGTGTGGCCGCGGAAGTCGGTGCGCAGCCAGAGTGGGCGGTTGAAGTACGGGTCGTTCGGGCCGCTCAGGTGTGGCAGGAGGTGGCCGGCGCCGTGGCGTGGTGCCGTCCAGGTGGCGGTGTGTGCGCAGTTGGTGCAGGTCAGTCGTCGGTGTAGTCGGGTGTTGTGGGGGCGCACGGTGGCGGGGCCGTCGCAGGCCGGGCAGTGGACGAGGATGTCGTCGCCGACGTGGCTGAGGCGGGCGCCGGTGTCACGGAATCGGGTTGGGGGCATCAAGCGGCTTTCGTCGTACGCAGCAGGAGTGCGGGCAGGAGCAGCTGCCGGCCGGCGTCGTCGGCGGTGATCTGGGTGTGTTCGATGGTGGTGGCTGTCCAGGTGGGTTCGGGGAAGGCGGTGTTCAGGTCGTGTTCGGTGAGTCCCCAGTCCTGGCTGCCTTCGCGGGAGATGGCCAGGACGATGAGGGCGGCGCCGGGTGCGGCGAGTTCGGGTAGCCGTGCGATGTAGGCGTCGGCGTGGCCGCGGCGGTGCAGGTTGTGCAGCAGGCCGCAGTCGATGAGCGTGTTGTAGGTGGTGGGCAGGGTCAGGGCGGTGGCGTCCTGGACTTCGAAGTGGAGGGGTAGTCCCCCGGCTTTGGCGCGGGCGGTGTCGATGGCGACGGTGGAGACGTCGACGGCGGTGACGTCGTAGCCGCGGCGGGCGAGGGTGATGGCGAGGTCGCCGGTGCCGCAGCCGAGGTCGAGGATCTTGGGGCCGGGCAGATCTGATTGGAGTACGGCGGTGAGCGCGGGCTGGATGCGGCCGATCTCCCAGGGTGGGTGGCCGGGGGCGTTGTAGAGGGCGTCGAATTCGTCGGCGTCGGTCATGGTTGCTCCCTGGTGGTGAGCCGGACGGTGTCGGGCCATCCGGGGTGCTCCCCCGGTCGGCGGTGCGGTTCGGTGAGGCCGTGTGCGATGTAGTCGGTGCCGGCGAAGGCGTACGTCGCAGGCCAGGTCTTCGCGCCGATCTCGGCGATGGCGGGGATGTCGTCGGGGGTGGCCGGGCGGATGCGCATGGGCCGTATTGTTCCGGGTTCGGTGCCGGGTGTGGGGGTGGCTGTGGTGCGGGTGCGGTGGGTGACGGGGTTTCTGGATTCGCCGTCGCGGGTGGCGGAGCCGTTCTGGGAGGCGGTGACGGGGTCGCGGTTGTCGGCGCGGCGGGGTGCGGCGGGTGAGTTCGCGACGTTGGTGCCGCCGGCGGGTGACGCGTATCTGCGGGTGCAGGTGCTGGCGGGTTCTCCCCCGCGTACACACCTGGATTTGCATGTCGACGACGTGGCGGAGGCTGTGGTCGAGGCGGTCGGGCGGGGCGCGGTCGTGGTGTTCGACGAGGGGGATCTGGTGGTGGTGCGCTCCCCCGCCGGGGTGGTGTTCTGCCTGGTGTCGTGGCGGGGTGAGGCGCGGCGGCCGGGTGGGCGTGGCGGTGGGGTGGATCAGTTGTGTGTGGATGTGCCGTCGGGGTTGTTCGAGCCGGAGATCGAGTTTTGGCGGGGGCTGACGGGCTGGGAGCGGCGGCCGTCGGATCGGCCGGAGTTCGAGCATTTGGAGCGCGGGCCCGGGATGCCGTTGAAGTTGCTGGTGCAGCGGGTCGGTTCGGCGGTGGCCGGGATGCATGTGGATTTGGCCTGTACGGACGTGGACGCCGAGGTGGCGCGGCATGTCGGGTGGGGTGCGTCGGTGGTGCGGCGGGTGCCGGGTGAGTGGACGACGTTGCGTGATCCGGTGGGCCGTGAGTATTGCGTGACGGGCCGCGCCCCGCTGCCGGAAAGTGTCGGAGGGGCCTGATAGAACTGTTCAAACAAACGTTCGAAGAGGTGGGGTCGAGATGGTGGCGACGGCGCAGGCGGGGTTGAGCGGCGAGGAGCTGCAGGCGTTTCGGGATCAGCTGGCGGCCGGGCGTAAGCCGCGGGTGCAGTTCACCGAGGCGGCCGGGCAGATCGCCGGTCAGATCGGCCAGGTGGTGGGCCTGGGCGATCCGGCGGAGTCCGACGAGTTCGTGGTGGTGCGTTTCGGTAAGGACGAGTTGCCCTTCTCCCCCGCCGACCTTCGGGTGGCGCCGCGCGGCGCCGCGGCGAAGAAGGCGGCGCCGGCCCCCGAGCCGGAGCCGGCGAAGCCGGCCGGTCCGCCGTTCGTGCTGGACCAGCCGGTGAAGGCGCCGCCCGCTCCGCGCAGGGCCGAGGAGCCGCCTTCGGCGGCCGCGGTTCCGGCTCCCGCGCCGAAGAAGGCGGCGGCGCGCCCGGCGAAGGCGAAACCGGCTCCGGGCCTGACGGTGACGTTGGCGTACGCCGAGGGTGAGTGGACGGTGGCGGCCAACCAGGGCGCGAAGGCTCTGGCCAAGCCGTACGTGATCCGCCCGGCCGAGGCGCTGCGCATGGTGTCGCTGGTGGACGTGCCCGGGGTGCAGGAGGCCGTGGAGCAGATCCTGGCCGCGGAGCGGGCCGAGGCGGAGGCCCAGGCGCAGCGCCTGCGAGCCGAGCTGGCCGAGGTCGAGGCCCGTCTGGCCGAGTTAGGCGAGGCCGGCTGACCTCCCGGCTGACCTCCCGGCGCCAGGGCGAGCGGCGCCAGGGCGAGCGGCGCCAGGGCGAGCGGCGCCGAGCTGGCGCTGACCTCTCGGCGCCCCTTTTCGGCGTCGAGCTGGCTCGCATAGGGCTGGCCTCTCAGGGCCACCTTTCCCAGCGCCGAGCTTGCTCTCTGCGAGCGGTCGTGTCGGCTGCCCGTTACCTCGGGGCAGCCAGGGCCGGCCGGTCCCGAGTTTCGGTTGTCGACGCGAGCCTTCCCGGGACGGCTTGTCTGGCGCCCGTTTGTGCGGAGCCAGCGGTTCGGGACGGCTGTTCGACGCTGGCTTTCCGCGCCGGCTTGTTTGGGCGTTGCCTTCACGGCTGGGCCTTCTCCGTGTCGGCGTTGTCGGTGTTGGCCCGCTCGGGATGGGCTTGCCCGGTGTCGGCTTGCCCGGTGTCGGCTGGGCCGATGTCGGCTGGGCCGGGATGGACTGGGCCGAGATGGGCTGCTGGGCCGGGATGGGTCTCCTCCGAGTGGGCTTGGCCGGGATGGGCTGGGCCGGCGTTGGCCTGCTCGGGTGGGGCCTTGTCGGGGTGGGCGGGGCGGCGGGGGCGGATGCGGGACGGGTCCGGGGGGCGGGTGGTGTCGACGTGGTGTGGGGTCTGCATTTCGGTGGGGCGTAGGGCGGCGAGGGTGTCGTGGATGCCGTCCATGATGAGCCGGGTGGCCTGCATGGCTTGGGCGCCGGGGGTGCCGGTGACGCCGGACAGGTCGATCGGGGTGTCGCCGAAGCGGACGTGGACGACGGGGCGGCGGCGGATGGCGTGCAGCAGGGAGCGCAGGAGGTGTTCGGGGGTGGTGTAGGGCAGGACGGCGTGTGCGCCCCACTGGGCGACGGGCAGGACGGGGGCGCCGGCTGCGGCGGCCATGCGGGCGACGCCGGTTTTGCCGCGTTCGGGCCACATCCAGGGGTCGAGGCCGATGCGGCCCTCCGGGTAGAGCAGCACCATGGCGCCGTCGCGCAGGGCCTGGGTGGCGGCGGGCAGGGCGTCGGCGACGCGGGTGGTGTTGCGGTCGACGCGGATGTGCCCGGCGGCGCGCATGGCGGGGCCGGCGATCGGCGCGTCGAACAGGCCGCCGGTGGCCATGATGCGTGGGGCGATGCCGGCTTTGTGGCAGGCGGCGGTCATGACGATCGGGTCGAACGGGCTGACGTGGTTGGCGGCCAGGATCAGCGGCCGGCCGCGCAGGTCGGCGGGCACGGTGCCGCTGACCCGCAGCCGGCACAGGGGCAGGACGACCAGGCGGGCGAGCAGAAGCATGAACCGCCACATGAGCGGCGTCCGCGGAGGGGGTGTGCTGTCCATCAGGCCGGTAATACTCGCATGGCTCCCTGCGCGGCGGGGGTGGGCTGTTGATCACATCGAATGGGCCGGGAGCACCGCGTCGCCGCCTCGGGACCTTCCGCGCGGCGAGTAGCGGAATCCCGACCCCTGCCGGGGGCGGCCGGTGGACGGGTTACGGGTCGCCACGGTGGGATTCCTCGGCCGCGGTCAGGCCCTGGAACAGGATAAGGTCAGGCGGGTGAGGCGGGCGCGGTTCAGGTGACGGCGGTCCGCGAGGCGGTCACCTCGAAGGGCACGAGGTGTGGCCGCCGGGCAACTCGCCGTCAGGGGCGCTTCGCCGGGCGGGCCGTGAGCTGTTCGGAGCCGGCCTGATCGTCGGTGCGCGGCGCGTCGGTGTGGGCCACGTCCACCGGGGGCCGGGATCACCGGATCGTCTCCCGCCCCGCCCGGGCGAATCTCCCACTGGGCTTGGGGGCGTTCAATTCCGATTCACTCCGCTCCCGCGATCGGGGGACGTGGCGGGTGGGCTGGCCTGGGAGGACAGCCTTTTCGGTGATCAGGTGGCGGGATTGCCGGGGAGCCGTGAGGCTGCTGGGGCGGTGATACTGCGGCCATGAGTCAGGTGCTTGCCGGGTTGATGGATGAGGTGCGTGACGATCCTGGGGTGGCGGGGCTGGTGTTGGCCGGCTCCCACGCGCGGGGTGTGGCGACGGCGGGTTCGGATGTGGACGCGTATGTGATCACGGGGTCGCCGGGGCGGTGGCGGCCGGTGTCGAGGGTGCCGCGGCTGGATCTGGCGGTGTTGTCGGTTGAGGAGTTGGCCGACGTGTCGGATCGGTGGCGGCGGTACTCGTACCGTGGGGCGCGGGTTTTGCTGGACCGGCTCGACGGGCGGATCGCTGAGCTCGTACGGCGGCAAGGGTCTTTGTCGTCGGAGGAGGCCGAGGTGATGGCCCGGGAGCAGCTCGACGGGTATGTGAGCGCGGTGTCGCGGGCGGTGCGCAGCCGGCGGGACGGGCGGGCCGAGGTGGCGCGGCTGGAGGAGATGGAGGCGGCCGGCTGGTGTCTGGGTGCGTTGTTCGCGTTGTTCGGGCGGGTGCGGCCGTACCACCGGTATCTGCGGTGGGAGCTGGACCATCATCCGTTGCCGGATCCGTGGACGGCGGATTTTGTGATCTCGCGGGTGGTGGAGCGGCCGTCGATGCTTGCCGGGGCGTTGGAGGTGGAGGCGCGCTCGCGGGGGTTCGGTGACGTGTTCGATTCAGCTCAGGCCTGATTCGGCGACGTCGAGCCAGTGGTCGACGGTGGCGTCGTCGTGGTGGCGGATGGACCAGTCGACCAGGCGCAGGCTCATGTGGGCCCAGTAGGCGCGCCGGCGGCGTTCGGAGATGGCTTCCAGGCGCTCGTCGAGCAGGCGTACGGCGCAAGGGTCTTGACCGGTCAGCATGAAACGCAGGGTGACCAGGTCGAAGTGGCGGTCGCCGCGGGTGGCGCCGTCCCAGTCGATGACGCCGGTGAGGTGGCCGCCGACGACCAGGACGTTGCCGGGGTGGAAGTCGAGGTGCACGAGGTCGTCGCCGAGCATGGCCGGGTGGGTCTCGCCGATGGCGTGGACGCGGTCGAGCAGGCGGGCGGTGCGGTCGCTGTGCTGGCGCAAAGGTTCGTGCAGGCAGAAGCCGGGGCCGTCGGCGGTGAGGTGCAGGTCGGCGGGTCTCGGGTTCGGTTCGGTGGCGAGCAGCCCGGCGAGCCGGTCGTTGACGGCGATCATCTGCCCGACCAGGGCGGCGTCGACGACCTGGGGTGGGTGGCCGGGCAGGCGTTGCTGGACGATGACGCGGGCGCCGTCGACGTGCGCGGCGAGCTCTTGGCGGGCGGTGGGTACGCCGGCGGCGCGGGCCTTGTCGACCAGGGGGCCGGTGCGGGATCGGCCCTCGGTCAGGACGGAGCGGCGCCCGTCGGGCCAGCGCACGTAGGCGGCGCCGACTTCCCCGCCGGGGGCGGCGCCTTCGAGTTCGAGGCGTACGCCGGTGATGTCGGCGATGCGCTCGAGGACGTGGGTGGCGTCGATGCGTGAGGTGCGCGGCCACTCCTGCGTGGCCACACGGTCGGCACGTCGCACACCAGCCCCCATGACGGTAAACGCTCTCCCGACCCATGACCGTAGCGCCGCGGTCAAGCCGTTTTTGTCGCCTACCGGACTCTGTGGATCTTCAAACAGTGGCTGACCTGGTCGGTCAGTTCCTCTTCGGTCAGGCCGGGTTCCACGGTGATCGCGGGCAGGTCCTCGCGGGTGAGTTCGTCGCGCAGCCGTTCGGTGAACAGGCGGTCGCGTTCGAGCAGGTTGGCCAGGGCCCGTTCGGGGTCGCTGGTGCGCCCGGCGATCTGCCAGGTCGAGCCGCGGCTGTCGAAGGCGGCGCGGCGGAACGCCGGGGTCGGCAGGAGCCACACCGCTGGCGTCGAGGAGGGCAGGTGCGGCCGTACGAGGTGGGGCAGCAACCGGAAGCCCTCGGCGATGATCCCGGGTTCGGTGGGCAGGCGGCGCAGATCCTCGATGATCAGGTCGAAGGCTTCGCCGCGGTACCAGTGGAAGGTGTCCAGCATGACCTGGGGGCTGCGGTCGACCCAGCGTTCGTCCATGCTCATCGCCAGGAACGCGCTCAGCTGCGGTTCGGTGCTGCGGGTGGCGTGCTCGCGCATCACCGCGTCGGTGTCGTAGAGGCGCAGGCCGTGCCGGGCGGCGAGGGTACGGGCGATGGTGCTCTTGCCGGCGCCGCTGGCGCCGCCGATCCAGTACACGTGCGGCAGGGACATCCGGAAATTGTCGTACCCCCGGGGCAGGATGCGGGCATCACCTCAACGACGAGGAGGCAACCGTGTTCGACGAGCTGTTCCCCATTCTGACGACGCCCGATCTGGCCCGCAGCCTGCGCTTCTACCGTGATCTGCTGGGCGGCGAGGTGACCTACCGGTTCCCGGCCGACGGCGACCCGGCCTACGTCAGCGTCAAAATCGGGGGTTCACACCTGGGCATCGGCCGGCAGGACGAGCCGGGCACCCTGGCCAACGAGCGGGTCACCTTGTGGGTGTACGCGCGTGAGTGCGACGCCGGTCTGGCCCGGCTCCGCGACGGCGGGGTCGAGGTGGTGCAGGAGCCGGCCGATCAGCCGTGGGGTGAGCGCATGGCCATGGTCGCCGACCCGGACGGCAACCGGGTGATCATCGCTTCCCGAGCGCCCGGGTGACCTGTGCCCGCGGTGCCGCGACGAGGTCGGGGAAGCGCAGGGCGGCCCAGAACTCGGCGGGCTCGCCGGTGATCAGCGCGTGGGTGCTGAGCCAGCAGGTCAGGGCCATGCCGTGGGTGGCCACGACCAGGGTGCGGTTCCCGGCTCGGGTCAGGTGGCGTTCGACGGCGGCGCTGAAGCGGGCGGTCACCGCGGCCGGCGGCTCCCAGCCGTCGGGGACGTGGGTGCCGGCGACGTAGGCGCGGGCGAGGGCCCGGTGGTCCGGCTGCCATGCGGGTGGCCGGCGGACCTCACCGAAGCCGGGGTCCTGGTGCACGGGGGCGCCGGGGACGGCGTACCGCAGGGTCTCGGCGGCTTTGGGTTCGTCGCTGGCGACGAGGTAGGCCCGCTCCGGCAGGCGCAGGGCGCGGGCGGCGGTGCGGCCCTGGGCGCTCAGCGGCCACGCGGTCGGCGGCGTGGCGGGGTCCAGGGTGGGCATGGCGTGCCGGACGAAGATCATGAGGGGGTGAGCACGGCCGGCAGGGCGGTGAGGTCGTCGACCGACCACGGCGGCCGCCAGGTGTCGGGGTCGTCGCGCAGGGCGGCGGCGTGCGGGTGGGCGGCGTTGGTGACCAGGACCGGGCGCATGCCGGCGAGGTGGGCGCCTCGGTGTTCGCGGCTGCCGCCGTCGCCGACGAACCAGCACGATGCGGCGGGTACGCCCAGGCGGGCGGCCGCGGTGGCGTACAGGCGCGGGTCGGGTTTGCGGTGACCCTCCTGCCAGGAGAACACGGTGGCGTCCACGCGGGCGGCGAACGGGGTGGTGGGCCAGGCTTCGACGAGTTCGCTGGCGCAGTCGCTGAGCACGGCCAGGCGCCAACCGGCGCGGCGCAGGCCGTCGAGCAGGTCCAGGGCGCCCGGGCGGGGGCGGCGGGCCGACGCGGCGCCGGCGTGCTGAACCCGTACGGCCGACCGCAGTTGATCGTCGGTGGGGTCGGCGCCGCAGCGGCGGGCCATCGCGAGCAGGGTCGCGCGGGTGTCGCCGTGCACGCCGGTGGCGCGTTCGGCGAACGAGGTGGACATCGCCGCCCAGAACGCGGCGGCGGGCACACCCAGCGCGGCGGCGGTGGCGGCGAACGACGCCCGGCGGCCGGACTCGGCGGCGGGATCGGTCAGGGTGCCGAAGAAGTCGAAGACGATCGCCCGCATCAGCGTGGCGGTGGGGCGCTGCCGCGCTGGCGCAGGTAGGCCAGGACGGCCTCGCGGGTGGTGCGCACCCCGAACAGGGCGCGGGCCTCGGCGATCCGGCGGTTCGCGGTGCGCAGCGACAGGAACTCGGCCGCGGCCGCCGCGGCGATGGTGTCACCGGCGGCCAGCCGGTCGAGCAGGGCCCGCTGCTCGGGAACCAGCTCGGTCACGGAACCACCACCGCCGGCGGGCACCGGGTCGGCGACGCCGTGCTGCACGGGACCCAGCCGGGACAGGTCGTCGACCAGGGCGCGGCCCAGCGGCGACTCGGCGTCGCAGACGGCCACAATGCCGGCGCCGCGGGCGGCGGCCAGCAACGCCAGCTGCAGGGTGTCGGCGTCACCGATACGGCCGTGCAGGACCAGGCGGGTGCTGGTCACATCCCAGCCCGGGTCGGTAAGGGCGAAGCCGTCGCGCGCCACCCAGCCGTCACGGGTGAGCCGGCGCAGCACGGTGTCGGCGTCGCCGGGGGTGGCGACGACGTGGCGAGGGGCGTCGGTCTGTCTGGTCACCGGCCATCCTTGTCAGACGTGTCGGGACGGGCAAAAGCGAGGGCGGCGGCTTCCGTACGGGTTCGGGCGCCGAGCTTGCGCATACCGGCGCGGATATGGGTGTCGACAGTCTCGGCGGAAATACCCAGCTGCCCGGCGATCCGGCGGGTCGGCTCCCCCGCCGCGACCAGCCGCAGAACATCGGTCTCCCGGCGGGTCAGCTGATCACCGGAACGCTTGCCCCGCGTGTCGCGGTGCACCCGGTGCCGGCGCAGCCCCCGGCGGGCCCGCCCGGCCAGCACGGTCAACCCGGCCGCGTCGGCCAGCCGCTCCGCGTTCAGCAGAGCCTCGACCGCCCGCGCCGGGTCGGTGTCGGTCAGTCCCGCCGCCAGCAGACACCGGATCCGCTCCCGCAACGCGATGGGCCGCCACCCATCGGCCGCGGCCGTGAACCCGGTCCCGGTCGCCCAGGCGGTCAGCGTACGCCGAGCGGCCGACGGCAGCCCGCCCGCGATCACCGGCGTCGCCTCCGACCCCAGATCGTGCGCGGCCCACTGAGCCGTGATCGCCCGCAGCCCGGCCAGCAGCCCACCGTCGTCGTCCCCGCCGGAGGCGACGGCCCGGTCCGGTTGCCCGTCGAGCCACGCGGTCTCCTGGGCCACCCACGACACAGCCGGATGCGCGGGCCCGCCGTCGAGGTGGGCCCGGGCGGCGGCGAGCAGCCCGGTGTCGGCCTCGATCAGCGCGGTGGCCGCGGTCGCGTAGCCCCGAGCCTCATCGGGCAGCGCCCGGTCGGTGAGGTTGGCGGCCCGGCGCAACACCCCGTCCGTGCCGTCCCACAGCTCAGCGACGACGTCCCCGGGATGAGTCGACGCAGGCGCGGTGGCCGCGCCGTAGATGCCACCCGGCCGCATGTGACCCAAACCCCGCGGATGGTCGGTCGGCGCCGGGGAACCGCTGGTGGTGGCCGACTCGCCGCGGTGGCGACCGGCAGCCTGGGCACCGCCCGGGTCAGCGGTAGCGGTAACTCGTTCATGAGGCGGCACGACGTCTGCGGCGCGGCTGCCGTCTTGACCGCCGACACCGCGGGCCGGGGGCGTCGGCGCGAAGGCCGGCCCGGCCGTGGCCGAGAAGGCGGGAGTTGTGGTGGCAGGGCCCGGCGCGGCCGCGGGCGAGTAGGGGCGAATTGTCGTGGCGGGGGCCGAAGCCGGGTCGGCGGGAATTGGCTCCGGGGGGACCGCGTGCGCAGGGGCGGAGCCCGCCTTGGCCGGGTCGGCGGGAGGGTTGGTCGGCCCAGGAGATTCGGCGAGCCCGGAACCGGGGGCCGTCGTGGGATCGGCGGGAGTGTTGGTGGGGGCCACGTCTGTGGTGGAGCCGTGCAGGGCCAGGGCCCAGTCGGCGGCCGCGGCGAAGCGGGTCTGCCAGCCGTACGCGAGGTCGGCGGCGCTGTCACGGGCCGCGCGCAGGGCCACCGACGCCGATTCGGTCAGGCGGCCGTCGGCGGCCAGTTCCTCGACGAGCAGCCACGCCGACCAGCGGGTGATCAGCGGGTCTCCCCCGGCGGTGGCGGCCGCGGCCAGCGCCGTGTCCCAGCCGGGGGTACGGAAGTGGGCCTGTACCGCGGCGAGGGCGGCCGCCACCCCGGCGGACGGCCGCGGATGCCGGGCGGCGATCTTGTCGGCGAGGTCGCGGGCCGCGGCCGGGTCGGTGGCCAGTTCGGCCAGCAGCAGCACCCGGTCGCGCCCGGCCATCACGAGAGGCGACGCGGCGTCGGGCACGGCCCGCACAGCGGCCCGGGCGGCTTCCGGGTTCCCGGCTTGCAGGAGGGCTTCGCCTCGCAGCACGTCGGCTTCCAGCCGCAGTGAGCGCAGCGCGTCGACGTCCACGGATCGGGCGGCCCCCGACGCCGCGCGGGACCGGGAATCCAGCCCCGGGGATGAATCCGGCTCGCCGGCCGGCTGCGGCGGGTTCGGTCCCGGCCGGCCGGCGGGTGAGTCGGTGAAGTCCAGGTCGGTGCCGGAACGCTCGGCCGGTGGGTGGGGGAAGCCGAGTTCGGCGCTGAACGGGTCCGTGCCGACGCTGTCGAACTGGCCGGCGGCGTCGGAGGCTCGGTGGCCAGTGGCGTAGGCGAGCTGGTCGTCGAAGGTCAGGACGCGGGCGGCGGCGGCGGGGCGGCCCACGGACAGCAGGGCGTCGGCGGCGGCCAGGCGGACGCGGGGGTCGATGGGGGTGTCGAGTTCGCAGGCGAACAGCAGCAGGGCGGCCCGGTCGCCGCCGGTGGTGTGGTCGGCGGCCAGCAGGGCCTGGCGGTGGGCGCCTCGCGGGTCGCCGGCGGCGGCCAGGTGGCGGGCGGCCTCGGCCGGTGGGGTCAGTTCGGCCAGGCGGGTGTGCAGGTCGGTGCGGGCGGCGGCGTCGAGCAGGCCGGCGGCGGTTTCGGCCACGTAGGTCGAGACCGGTAGCAGGGTGCCGTCCGGGGCGGCGGTGATCAGGCCGGCGGCCTGCAGGTCGGTGGCGCCGGGGCCGAGCAGGGCGGCGGGGGCGGGGCGGCCGAGCAGGCCCAGCGCGGCCAGGGCCGTGCGGGCGGGTCGGGGCAGGTCGGCCAGGGCGGTCGCGATCGCATACGCCACCTGGTCGATGTCGCCGCCACCGGACGCCGGCCGGGAGCCGGCGCCGCCGGCCGGGCGGAAGCTGTCGGGGTCGGAAGTGCCGGCCGGCCAGGACCCGGCCGCGCCGGAAGGAGAGGTAGCGCCGCCGGCGGCGGAGCGGGCGCCGGCGGCCGCGTTGCGGGCCAGGGCGGTCACGGCCAGGGGGTTGCCGCCGGCCCGGTCGACGACGGCGGTCAGGGTGGCCTGGTCGAGGTGGGGGGCGGTGCGCCGGGCCAGGTCGGCGGCCTCGGCCGGGGTCAGGGGCGGCACCGGGATCCAGGCGGTGGCCGCGGCGCGCAGCGCGGCCTCGGTGGCCGGGGGCAGCCGGTGCGGGGTGCGCACGGCGGTCAGGACCCGGCAGTGGGCCGCCAGCAGCGGCAGCGCGGCCAGGGTGGCCGGGTCGGTGTAGTGCAGGTCGTCGATGACCAGCAGGCCGCCGCGGACGCGGGAGCGGACCGCCTCGGCGAGCAGGTGGACGTCGTACGCGGGAAGCTTGGCCTTGACCGCCCTGGACAGGGCCAGCGCGGGCACCGTCTGCAGCATGGCCAGCCCGCCGCCGGCGTGGACCGGGCCGCTGACCGTCGCGCTGAGCCGGCGCAGCAGGGTGGTGCGGCCGCAGCCGGGCGGGCCGGTCAGCACGACGAGACCGGGGCGTTGCAGCATGGCGGCGGCCGGGTGCAGCGCTTCCGCCACCTGATCCCCTCCCCTTGGTCGGCGTGTGCCTGGCACGAACACGGGATCCCGTGTCCTCCCGCCTTCCGTAGGCTGGTGCCCGCGGCGGGAGCCCGCCCCCGCACGAGATGGAGAGGACGGCCGTGGTCTGCACATTCTCACCGACAGTGTGCCCGGCTGACGAGTCGCGGTGAGCGGCCCGTTGAGCGTCAGCCTAGCGACGCTGTGTGATCAACTGGGTGGTCGTGTCGGCCCGGAGGCCGGTTACCAGCTCAGACAGATCCACGATCGTCTCGGTGAGCCGTTGCGGGTGGCCATCGCCGGCCGTCTGAAAGCCGGAAAGTCGACACTCGTCAACGCGCTGATCGGGCGCCGGGTCGCTCCGACGGCGGTCGGCGAGTGCACCCGGGTGGTGACCCGGTTCCGGTACGGGACGGCCGACCGGGTCGACGTGGTGTGCCGCGACGGGCAGCGGCGCAGCCTGCCGCTGGACGACGACGGCATGATCCCGCAGCGGCTCGGGGTGCCGCTGGCCCGGGTCGCGTACGTCGATGTGACCTTGACCAGTGAGAAGCTGCGTGACCTGACCGTGGTGGACACGCCGGGGCTGGCCTCGACCGACACCGTGGTCAGTGACCGGGCCGCCGAGGCGGTCGGCACGGCCCCGTTCGACGCGGACATCGACGCCGACTCCGCGTCCGAGGTGGCCGCCGCCGAGGCCGTGGTCTACGTGTTCACCCAGGCCGTGCGGGCCGACGACGTGCGGGCGCTGGAGGCGTTCCGGGACGCGTCGGCGCGGCTCGCGTCGAGCCCGATCAACGCGCTGGGCGTGTTCGGCAAGGCCGACACGCTGGTCGGCGGGGCCGGTGACCCGTGGCCGGTGGCCGAGCCGCTCGCCGAGAGCCAGGCGCGGCTGCTGGCCCGTACCGTCTCCGATGTGGTTCCGGTGGTCGGGTTGCTGGCCGAGACCGGTGAGGCGGGCCGGCTCACCGGCGCCGACCGTGACGCCTTGCGGCGTCTGAGCACGCTGCCGGCGGGCGAGTCGCGCTTGCTGCTGGCTTCGGCCGATCTTTTCCGTACGCGGCCGGCGCCGGTTCCGGCCGATCAGCGGGAGCGGCTGCTGAGCCTGCTGGATCTGTACGGGATCGGGTTCGCCCTGGCCCAGCTGGCCGCCGAACCCGGCTTGCCGACCGGTGAGCTGGTGCGGCGGCTGGTCACCGTGTCGGGGTTCCCGCGGCTGCGGCACACCGTGGAGCAGACGTTCCGGTGGCGGTCCGACGCGATCAAGGCCGGGTGGGCGCTGGGCCGGCTCGAGCGGCTGGCCGGGCACAGCCGTGACCCCCGCGACCGGGAGACGCTGCGCGACGCCGTCGAGGGGCTGCTGCGCGATCCGGCGTACCACCGGCTGCGGCTGCTCGACGCCGCCCAGCGTGTCGCCACCGGCGCGGTGGCGCTGCCCGTCGAATGGGAGCAGGAGTTGACCCGGCTGGCCACCTCGGAGGACCCCCGCTGGATTCTGCGGCTGCCCGAGGCGGGCCCGGACGAGCTGGCCGCGGCGGCGGTCGCCGCCGCCAACCGGTGGCGGGTGTACGCGGTCGCCGGCGCCGGCCCGGCCCAGTCCCGCGTCGCCCAGGTCGCGCACCGCGGTTTCCACCTGCTGGCCCAGCGGGTGCGCTCGTGAGCCGGCCCGGCGGTGATCTCGCGAGCGTTCTCGACGCGTGTGTGCGCGACACCCTCGCGTACGTCAAAAGCCAGGATCCCGACGCCGGCGCCGAACTGGCGCAGCTGCTGCGGGTGCGGGTGACCCGGCCGCAGGTGGTGATCGTCGGTGAGACCAAACGCGGCAAGAGTTCCCTGATCAACGCGCTGCTCGGCGTGCACGGCCTGTCGCCGGTGGACGCGGCGGTGGCGACCGCCACGTATCTGCAGTTCGTGCCCGGCGAGTACGCGGTGCGGGCCTGGCCGCCCGGCGCGGCCGAGCCGGTCGCCGTCGACGACCTGGCCGAGTGGGCCACCGGGCAGCGGCGGGCCCGGCGGATCGAGGTGGCGCATCCGGCGCCGCTGCTGCGCTACGTCAGCCTGCTCGACACGCCCGGGGTCGGTGGTCTCGACCCGGCGCACGCCACTGTCGCGCTGGCCGCTGTGGAGCGGGCCACCGCGCTGATGTTCGTGGCCGACGCGTCGGCGCCGCTGTCGCAGCCGGAGCTGGATTTCCTGGTGGCGGCCAGCGAGCGGGTCGACGCGGTCGTCTTCGCCCTCACCAAGATCGACGCTTTTCCGGGGTGGCGGCGCATCGCCGAGGACAACCAGGAGCTGCTGCGCGCGCACGCGCCGCGTTTCGCCGGGGCGCCCTGGTTCCCGGTGTCGTCGCTGCTGGCCGAGCTGGCCGTGCAGTCCGGCCCGGCCGAGCAGGCCGCGCTGGTGGAGGCGTCGCGGATCGCCGAGCTGCAGCACGCCCTGGTCGAGCTGGCCGGGCGCGGGCATCAGCTGCAACTGGCCAACGTGCTGCGCGCCTCCCGGGCCGACCTGCTGCGGCTGCGGGAGGCCGCCGACGACCGGGTGCGGGCCGCCGACGCCGACCCGGTGCGCCTGGCGCAGGTCCGCGCGGAACGGGCGGCGCTGGCCGCCCGGAAACGTACCGAGTCGCGGCAGTGGACGCTGCTGCTGTCCACCGAGACGCAGCGGGCGCGGGTGGAGACCGTCGGGCATCTGCGCACCCGGATCGCGGCGGTGCAGCAGGAGTTCTCCACCCGCATCGACTCCGGCCGCGGGGAGGTGCTGGCCCAGCTGCCGCAGGCGCTCGACGCGGAACTTCAGGCCGTCGCGGTGCAACTGTCGCAGCGGCTGGAGGAGACGTTCGCGCAGGTCGGTGACCGGGTGCTGGCGTCGGTGTTCGACGAGGCCGAACGCGGCGCCATGCTGGGGCAGCTCAACGCGTCGCTGCGGCACGCGATGGACGCGGCCCCGCCGCGCGACGGCTCGGCCGACAATCTGCTCATCGCGTTGTCGGCCGGCGGGATCGCGTTCATGGCCGGCCGCGGCGCCATCCTCGGCGTGTCGGTGTTCGCCGCCGGGGGGCTGCTCGTGCCGGTCGCCGGGATCGGGCTGGGCCTGGCCGCCGGTGGTTACGTGCTGTACCGGCGGCGGGTGCAGCAGGACCGGCAGCAGGCGCGGATCTGGCTGCGTGACGTGCTCGGCGAGGCCCGGGCCGCGCTCGCCGACGAGATCGCCAACCGGTTCACCGACCTGCAGTACGCGCTGTCGGTGGCCGTCGACGACGCCGTGGAGAAGAGGCTGCGCGACCTGGACGCGCACATCGCCGAGATCGACGCGGCGGCCGCCGAGGACGCGGCCGGGCGCGCCAAGCGGCGCGCCGCCGCCCAGCAGGAGCTCGACACCGTCCGGGCGCGACTGCGCGCCGCCGACGCCGTACTCGCACGGGCCCGGGCCTTGACGCCCGTCCCACACGACGAGGAGAACCGATGACGGATCACCACGACTTCGGCGACCACGAAGACGACCTCCCGGTCTTCGACGACCATCAGCTGCCGGAGCACGCCGAGCCGCTGCCGTACGACGATCACCTCTTCTCGTACGACGAGCACGACCCGTACGAGCCGCCGGTCTTCGACGGCCACCTCGAGCACGTGGACACCGTCGACGAGCCGGTGCACGAGGTGGCCGAGCTGCCCGCCGAGGACCCGGTCGACGTGTTCCCGCCCCAGGTGGACGTGGGTGAACTGCCGGAGCCGGTGGACGGCTTCCCGTGGATCGACACCGGCAGCCTCGGCGTGGTGCCGGCCGGCGCGCCGGACACACCCGTCGACCCCGTACAGCCGCAAGAACTCGCCGACTACGCCGGTGAGCAGCTGCCGCCCGGGGTGGACCCGTGGGCGGCCCTGGCCGACTCGGAGGACCCGGCCACCTCCACCCTGGCCCGCTGGTGGGCGCCGGACAACTGAGGGGCCGCCATCGACGACGGCCCTTGGCCCGGTGCCCAGGGCGGCGGCGCGCCCGGGCCGTTGGCCGCGCGGAGACGGTCCGCTAGTCTCCTGCGCGTGCGGGCTGGAAACGCCCGGTACTTACCGGTACGCAAGGGAGCCAACCCGCATGGATGTCGCTGAGTCTTCGCAGGTGGATCGCGGTGGCAACGGAGCCGGCCGGCGGGAGCGCCGCGGCTGGTACATGTACGACTGGGCCAACTCGGCGTTTCAGACCACCGTCATCACCGTGTTCCTGGGACCGTTTTTGACGACGGTGACCAAGACCGCCGCCGGCTGCGAGGTCGGCGCGACCAACTGCCTGGGCTGGGTGCACCCGTTCGGCGTCAAGGTCGCGGCCGGGTCCTTCTACCCGTACGTGGTGTCCCTGTCGGTCCTGCTGACCGTGTTCGTGCTGCCGGTGACGGGCGCCGTCGCCGACCGGGCGCCCCGCAAGAAACCGCTGCTGGCCGCGGCCGCGTTCACCGGGTCCGGGGCGACCATCGCCATGGCGTTCGTGACCGGCGACCGCTACCTGCTCGGCGGGTTCCTGTTCCTGATCGCCAACATCTCGTTCGGCGCGGCGATCGTCGTCTACAACTCGTTCCTGCCGCAACTGGCCGGCCCCGACGACCGTGACAAGCTGTCCAGCCGCGGCTGGGCCATCGGCTACCTGGGCGGCGGGCTGCTGCTCGCGTTCAACCTGGTCGCCGTCACCGTCCTGTCGGTCGACGGCGACGACCAGCGGACCCTGGACATCGCCCGCTGGTGCATCGTGTCGGCCGGCCTGTGGTGGGCGCTGTTCACCGTCGTACCGCTGCTGTGGCTCAAAGAGCACCCCGGCCGGGCCGCCCTCGCCGGCAACGGCAACGTGCTCACCGACGGGTTCCGGCAACTGGGCCGTACGATCCGCGGGATCCGCGCGTACCCACTGACCCTGTTCTTCCTGCTCTCCTACCTGATCTACAACGACGGCATCCAGACCGTGATCACCCTGGCCAGCCAGTACGGCACCGAGGAACTCGACCTCGAACAGTCCACCCTGATCATCACGATCCTGATCGTGCAGTTCCTGGCCTTCGGCGGCGCGCTGCTGCTCGGCGCCCTCGCCGCCCGCATCGGCGCGAAACGCACCGTGCTGTTCAGCCTGGCCCTGTGGCTCGCCGTGATCATCGCCGCGTACTGGCTGCCGGCCGGCCAGCCACTGCCGTTCATGCTGCTGGGCGCCGGTATCGGCCTGGTCCTCGGCGGCAGCCAGGCCCTGTCCCGCAGCCTGTTCTCCCAGCTGATCCCGGCCGGTAAGGAAGGCGAGTACTACGGCTTCTACGAGATCAGCGACAAGGGCACCAGCTGGCTCGGCCCGCTCGCGTTCGGCCTGATCTTCCAGCTGACCAACAGCTACCGCGTCGGCATCGTCTCCCTGGTCGTGTTCTTCCTCGTCGGGGGAATCCTGCTCGCCCTGGTCCCGATGCGCCGGGCCATCGCCGAAGCCGGCAACACACCCCCGAAACTGATCTGATGGACATCACCGTCGACCCCGGCTCCCCCGTCCCGCCGTACGAGCAGGTCCGGCTGCGCATCGCCGAACTCGCCGCCGCCGGCACCCTGACCGCCGGTGAGAAACTGCCGCCGGTACGCGCCCTGGCCACCGAGCTCGGCCTGGCCGCGAACACGGTGGCCCGCGCCTACCGCGAGCTGGAGACGGCCGGTCTCGTCGAAACCCGCGGCCGGGCCGGCACCGTGATCACGTCCCGCGCCGCCGGCACGTCGGTTCAGGCGCAAAAAGCCGCTTCGCTGTACGCCGAGAAGACCCGCGCCCTGGGCGTCGACCCGCAGACCGCGCTGAGCCTGGTACGGGCGGCCCTGGGCCTGTGACCCGTCAGGCGCCGGGCGGGGCGAACCAGGGCGGCCCGTCCGGCGCCGTGGTGGTCTCGATCCGCAGCGTCGTCAGATCACTGACCGGCGGCAACTGACCCACCTCGAACCAGCCGACCTCAAGCGACTCGTCCCCGTCGGGCCGGGCCCGCCCGCCGGCGGCCCGGCACCGGAACCACACGCTCAGATACGAGCAGTGGTCCCCGTTCGGATACACGGTCTCGTGCACGGCCACACCGGCCAGCCGCTCGACCACGGCCCGCACACCCGTCTCCTCGTAGATCTCCCGCAGCACCGCCTCAGCCGGCTGCTCCCCCGGCTCGACCATCCCGGCCGGCAGCGCCCACTGCCCGTTGTCGGAGCGCCGCAACAGCAGAACCCGCCCCTGCTCGTCCCGCACGACACCGCTGGCACCGGGAAGCAACAGCAGCTCATGCCCCACGTGCGCCCGCAGCTTGCTCACATACTCCGAAACCGCCATAGCGCGCACGGTATCCGGTGAGCCACTCCCGCCCACGTTCTGGTTCAGACGGCGTCGGCCCAGGCGTCGCCGATGTTGCTCTCTTCGTAGTCCCACCAGCCAAGTTCGGCGCCGTCGCGGAGCAGCCGCTTGACGGCGGACAGGTCGGCGGTCGGTGGGACATCGAGCGCGACGATGTTGTACTGCTCGATGCCTTCGCCGGTTACGCCGACGGCGGCGAACTCGTCGAGCACTCTTTGGCGATCGCCCTGTAGTGGGCCGGCGCGGAATGGGACCACCCGCACGGTGCACCGTTGGGACCACTCGACAACCTCGACGGCGGTCAGCGTGCCGTTGTCGTCGCGGACGACCCTGACGTGGTCACCGCACGAAACTCCGCGGGCGAAGAACGGAACGTTGTCGAGCTCGACAACGTCGTCGGATACCGGCCGCGCCCACATGGATTCGGTGCCGACGGGTGGCCAGCCATCTTCCACCCGTATGTGAAAGAACACTTTGACCAGGCCGGCGCGGTCGTCAGCATCGCTCCGCTTCATGATCAACATTGTGGCATCTGTGGGAGGTCGTGTTCCTGGAGCAGGCGGGTGATCGCCGGATGGCCGGCGAGTTCGCTGCTCAGGATCGCCTGGGTGGCGGCCTGCCGCTGTGGTGACGGCCCGTCCGGGAACGTGAGGCCGAGCAGCAGGCGTACGGCGTGATAGAAGCGGTTGCCGTCGTCGCAGCCGGCGGCCAGCCGGTCGGTCAGCATGGCGGCCAGGCCGGGCACGGAGGCGGCCGGTAGGTCGCCGAGGGCGAGCGCGGCGCCCAGGACCGGGCTTTCGTGGTGCAAGGTCCATCCGTAGACGTTGCCGGGGCCGTGGAACAGGCAGTCGCACAGTTGCTCGAGCATGTCCGGGTCCGGGGTCTCGACGAGGCGGACCAGGCCCATCAGGACCGTCCAGCGGTTGATCCGGTGCGGCTGGTCGCGCCAGCGGGCCACCGCGGCGGCCAGGCCGGTGTCGTGCGGGCCGCCGATGGTTCCCGCGGTCAGGCAGAGGAACGAGGCGACCACCCGGTCCGTTTCGGCGGCGAGCCGGGCAGTGAGGGCCGGGGTGACCTGCGGCGCCGCTTCGGGGAAGAAGCTGAGCAGGTGGGCGCTCAATCCGCGGGCGTTGCGGTCGGGGTCGTCGAGCAGGCGCAGGTAGGTGGGCACTCCGGCCCGTACGGCCTGGTGTGCCTGCCGGTGTATCGGTTCGGATTTTTCTTCGGGCAGGATCTCGGTCAGCAGTTCGTGTCCGAGGGTGCGGTCAGGCGCGGTGTCGTCGGCGAGCAGGTCGATCAGGTGCGGCACGGCGGCGACGGCGGCCGGGTAGAGGGAGTCCTGGTGCAGGGCCCGGGCTCGGAACTGCTCCATGGCGGCGGTGCGGCGCTGCTCGTCCGGGGCGCGCAGGGACGCCGGGAGGTCGGGCAGGAAGGTGGCCGGCCCGTAGGCGTCGTGCGGGTGGGAAGGCACGCGGGCACCTTACTGGTGCAGGGCGGGCAGCAGTTTGGCGGTGACGGCGCGCAGCTGGGCGATGTCGTCGGCGGTGAGATGGTCGAAGATGAGGCGGCGGACCTCGGCGACGTGGCCGGGGGCGGCGGCTTCGAGGGTGGCCAGGCCGGCGTCGGTGAGGTGGGCCATCTGGCCGCGTTTGTCGGTGGGGCAGGCGCGGCGTTGCAGCCAGCCGCGCTGTTCGAGGCTGGTGACCGCGTGCGACAGCCGGCTCAGGGTGGTGCCGACGGCTTTGGCCAGGTCGGTCATGCGCATGCACCGGTCCGGTGCGGCGCTGAGGGTGGCCAGGATCTGGTAGTAGGCGTGCGGGATGCCGGTGTCCTCGCGTAGCTGCCGGTCGAGCGCGGCCGGCATGAGCATGAGGATCTGGGCGATGTCGAGCCAGGCGCCCATCTCGTCGTCGTCGAGCCAGCGCGGGGTGCTCATGTGGTTTGGAAGGAGCGCTTGGCGAAGCCCATCGAGTAGCCGTCGATCGCCGTGCGGATGGGCCCGGTGGGGTCGGTGGCGGCGCCGAGGGTGACGAACAGCGGGGTGAAGTGTTCGACGGTGGGGTGCGCGTACGGCATGCCGGGGGCGCGGTCGCGGAAGGCGGCCAGTTCGTCGACGTCGCCGCGGGCGAGGGCGTCGGCCGCCCAGTGGTCGAAGTCGGACGACCAGCCGGGTACGTGCCCGGCCAGCATGGCCCGGGTCATGAACTGCAGGCCGTGTGTCATGAAGCCGGACCCGACGACCAGCACGCCCTGCTCGCGCAGCGGGCGCAGGCGCTCGCCGAGGGACATCAGGGTGCCGGCGTCGTGGGTGGGGATGCTCAGTTGCAGGACCGGGACGTCCGCTTCCGGGTACATGATTTTCAGGGGCACCCAGGCGCCGTGGTCGAGGCCGCGCCCGCCGTGCTCGTGCACGGTCCGCGGCATCAGGGCGGTCACCTGCCGCGCCAGGTCGCCGGCGTCCGGGGTGTCGTAGCGCATGCGGTAGTAGACGGGGCTGAAACCGCCGAAGTCGTACACCAGATCGGTGTTGGCCCGGGAACTGGAGATGGCCAGCGGCGCGGACTCCCAGTGGGCGCTGACGATCAGGACCGCGGTGGGGCGGGGCAGGTCGCGGGCCCAGTCGTGCAGCTGCCGCATCCAGGCTTCGTCCTCGAAGGTGGGCGGGGCTCCGTGGCTCAGGTACAGCGACGGCAGCGGGCCGTCGGCCGGGGTCCACGGCCGGTGCGCGCCGAGGGTGGCGACCCGGTCGAGGTGACGGCGGAACGGGTGGGCGGCGGGTATCAGGGTGTCCACGGCGGTCCTCACGCGGTGCGCTGGCTCGGCAGGTTCAGGGTGTGCGCGGTGTGGTCGCGTTTGGTGGCCAGGTAGCGGGCGTTGGCGTCGGACAGGTGCACGCCGGTGGGGATCTGCTCGGCGATGGTGATGCCGAGCCGGCCGAGCTGGGTGGCCTTGTCGGGGTTGTTGCTCAGCAGCCGGATCGTGTCGGCGCCGAGGGTGTGCAGCATCTGCGCGGCGGCCGTGTAGTCGCGTTCGTCCTCGCCGTGGCCCAGGGCCAGGTTCGCCTCGTACGTGTCCAGGCCGGTGTCCTGCAGCGCGTAGGCGTCCAGTTTCGCGTACAGGCCGATCCCGCGGCCTTCCTGGCGCAGGTAGAGCAGGAACCCGCCGGCGGTGGTGATCCGCTCGGCGGCCTCCCGCAGTTGGGGGCCGCAGTCGCAGCGGCGGCTGCCGAACACGTCACCGGTCAGGCATTCGCTGTGCGGGCGGACGAGGGGGACCTCGGTGTCGCGCCACGGGCCGAGGCCGAGGGCGAGGTGTTCACGGCCGTCGGCCAGCCCGGTGAAGGTGAACACGTCGGCCGTGGTGGTGTAGCCGTCGGGGAAGCGCAGCGGAACCACGACGCTGGTACGGACCGTCATGCGCTCAAGCATCGCCGCCGAATGTTGAAACATCAACAACGCGTGCGGTGTCGTACGCCACCCGCGCCCCGGCGTAGATTCGCGCGCATGAATTACCGGACCTTGGGCGCGAGCGGGCTGCGCGTCTCGGAGCTGATCCTGGGCACGATGACCTTCCAGGAACCGTACGACGAATGCGCCCGCGTCCTCGACGCGTACGCCGAAGCGGGCGGCAACACGATCGACACGGCAGTCAACTACCGCGACGGAGCCAGCGAGGAGATCCTCGGCAAACTCCTGACCGGGCGCCGCGAACAGTTCGTGCTAGGAAGCAAATACACGGTGTCGCGCGACCGGCGCGACCCGAACGCCGCCGGCAACGCCCGCAAAAACCTGCGAGCCTCGCTCGAGACCAGCCTGCGCCGCCTCGGTACCGACTACCTCGACCTGTACTGGGTGCACATGTGGGACCAGGCCACCCCGATCGAGGAGACGATGCGCGCCCTGGACGACGCGGTACGGGCCGGGAAGATCCTGTACGTGGGCATCTCCGACGCCCCCGCCTGGGTGGTGGCCCGCGCGAACACCCTGGCCGAGTGGCGCGGCTGGAGCCCGTTCGTGGGCTTGCAGGTCCCCTACAGCCTGCTGCAACGTGACGTGGAACGCGAACTGCTGCCGATGGCCGCCGCCCTGAACCTGGGCGTGACCGCATGGAGCCCCCTGGCGGGCGGCGTACTGACCGGCAAATACAGCACGGGCGTACGCCCGGAGCAGTCCCGCTTCGACCCCGACGGCCTCGGCGACCGCGCCCACACGGTGGCCCGCACAGTCAGCGAGGTAGCGGCCGCCCGCGGCGTCCCAGCGGCCCAGATCGCCATCGCCTGGACCCGAGCCCGCCACCGCGACATCTTCCCCATCATCGGCGCCCGCCGAGCAGACCAACTACAGGACAACCTGGGTGCCGTACGCCTGCAGCTGACCCCCGAGGAGCTGACACGCCTGGAGGCGCCCACCGCTTTCGAGGCCGGCTTCCCCCAGGACTTCATAGCCCAGACCTCCGACTGGGTCCTAGGAGCAGCCCGCGTCTGACGGCTCCCCCCGTCCCACGTCGGCGAAGAAGGCCGCGACAGGATAGTTCGCGATACGGCGAGCCAAGCCGACCGGTGTGTTCCCGTGCCGCTCAAGGAGGAGCCCCAAGCGGGACCGGCGGGACGGGTCGATCGGGTTCCTTTCACGCAGGAGCGTCCCGCATTGCCTGGAGCAACGCCTGGCGGACGAGGTCGTGCGCGAGGGGCGGCAGCTCCTCCGGCCGGAACCAGCCGATCTCGTCATGCTCCTCGGGGGCGGCGTTCGCCGGCGTCCCCGACCACTCACCGACCATCCACGCGCTGAGCCGGATGGCGCCCCACCCGCCGTCCGCCTCCAACCGGCACAGACGCACGGCCGAGGCCGCCGCTATCCGGACACCCAACTCCTCACGCATCTCCCGGGCCAGGGCGGCCAGCTCCGCCTCACCGGGCTCGACGTGCCCGCCGGCCAGATCCCACACATCCGGGTAGGCGTGACGGCTCGGACTGCGGTGCACGAGCAGGACCCGCCCCGCCCGCACCAGCGCCCCGGCCACGATCTCGCGCACCTAAACCGCCGGCTCGCCGCGCAGGACCAGGATGTGCCACACATACTTCAGCAACTGCAACACCTCGGCGCGTTCACCTAACGACGACCACACCGACGGCTCGCGGGCAGCACGGCCCACCACCTCCGCGTCGAGCACGTCCCGGCCGAAATACGCGGCCACGGCCGCCGCCAGCGCCGGCACCTCAGAACCCCGCAAACCGGCCGGGAAATCGGCCGCCGCCAGACGGAAACCCGGCGACCAGCGCAGCGGCGGACCCAACGCGCCCAGCTGCGCCTGAACCGGCGTACCCCGGAACGAAGGGTCGACCACAACGGCCGTGACGTCCGCGGCGACCGTCACACCCCCATGGATCTGCGCCTCGACGTAGTCGTTCATCGCCCGGCCCGCCGCCGTACGCGGCACCCCCAACGCCCGCACCCACTCCGCCGGAGACGACGCCGGCACATTCAACGCCTGGCCCGTCCGCGCCACCTCCGACAACAACGACTCCCACACCCCACGGAACGTCGTCGCCGTACCCACCACCGCCGGCTCCGAGGCACTGTCACCGTGACTGAACGTCGCGCGCGACGACACCTCCTCCGCCAACACCAGATGACAGCTGCCGAACCTCGGCGACGCCCCATCCGGATAACCCGCCAGATTCAGCCCGCCATAAATCGGCCGCCCGGCCGTACCCGTGTACGCGCCGCCGAACATGCGATGCTCCCACCGCTCCCGGTCACCACCCGGATACGCCGTCAACCCACCGTTGGAGACACCCGTCTCGAACTGACTGCGATACACACCCTCGGCCGCCAAACACTCCGCCACCGTCGCGCCGCCGGCCAGCAGCCGATCCGGGTGGAAACTGACCGTGATCGGGGCCGCCGGCACCGGCGACGCCTCCGGGAACAACCCCCGCACATGCGCCAGCGCCCGCAACCCCGCCGACGTCACTGCGCCTCGATCGTGCCCGTGACCAGCAGCACCATCAGCAGCAGACCCAGCACCACCCGATAGAAAATGAAAATGCTGTACGAATGCCGCGAAATGAACTTCAACAACCAGTTCACCGAGAAATACGCCACCACGAAACTCACCGCGGTCGCCACCAGCGTATTCACCCAGCCCACACCATTAGCGATGTTGCCGGCCTCCTCATAGCCCTGCAACAACGACGCACCCAGCAGAGCCGGAATCGACAGGAAGAACGACAACTTCGTCACCGTCACCCGATCGAAATCCCGCAACAGACCCGCCGACATCGTCGCCCCCGACCGCGACACACCCGGAATCAGCGCCAGACACTGCACCACACCGATGATCAGCGAATCCTTCCACGTCACATCGTCCTCATGACGCACCTGCGTGGCCGCGTGATCAGCGAACGCCATCACCCCGCTCCACAGGATCAACGCACCCGCCACGAACCACAGGCTCCGCAGCGTCGTCTCCACCTGATCCTTGAACAACAACGCCGCGATCACGATCGGAATCGCACCCAGAATCACCGCCCACCCGAACCGGTAATCCTGATTGTCACGCTTCGCCTTGCTGAACAGACCACCCAGGAACGCCGGAACGATCCGCGCGATGTCCTTACGCAGATACAGGATCGTCGCCAGCACCGCACCCGACTGAATGATCACCGTGAACGCGGTGATGTCCGGATCATCCAGCTGATAACCGAGCAACTTCTCCAGGATCGTCAGATGGCCGGTACTCGACACGGGCAGGAACTCGGTGAAACCCTCAACCGCCCCTAGTAACACCGCTTCGATGATGTTCAAGACCTATGCCCACCCTTGATCCGCTTTGACGCCGCGGCACAGCATAGGGGCAACTGTCACGCCCCGCTGCGATCGGGTCAGCTCTCGACCACCCGGCCCGCCGCGACATGCCAGCGCCGCCCGAACCCCACCGCATCCGCGAAATACCGGTCATGCGTCACCACCACCAAAGTCCCCCGGTACCGCCGCAACGCCTCCTCCACCACATCCAGCGCGTCGAAGTCCAAAAAGTTCGTCGGCTCGTCCAGCAACAACACCCGCGCCGGACTGTTCACCAACACCGCCAACAGCAACCGCCGCAACTCACCGGCCGACAAACTCCGCAACCGCGCATCCCACTGATCAGCCCCGAACTGATGCCCCAACAACAACGCCTCGGCATCATCCAGATACACCGGAACCCGCTCCCGGAAGAACCCCATCACCGTCTGATCCGTGCGCAGCCCATCCGAGGTCTGCGGCAACACCGCCGCCTCGATCCCCTCACCCAGCGCGTTCAGCAACGTCGTCTTCCCCGCACCGTTCCGCCCCGTGATCAAAACCCGGTCCCCCCGGCGAACCGACAGATCGACACCGTCCAACAACACCCGATCCCCCGCCGTCACGACCAGACCCTCAGCCCGCAGAACCACCTCACCCGGATCACCGGCATCCTGCGGAAAAGCCAACGTCAACGGCGGCCGCGTACGCGGTTTCGCGATCCACCGCACCGACTCCATCTGCCGCCGCAACCGCCGCTCACGAACCTTCGCCTTCCGCGCCACCAGACGAGCCACCCGCCGCAGATGAGGCGCCTCCGCCCCCGACCGAACCGAGTTCTCCACACCCCGCGAGAACTCCTTCGTCCGCTCGATATCCGACTCCCACCGCCGGCGATCCTTCTCCTGCGCCTCGAAATCCAGCAGAAGCCGCTCCCACCGCCGCTGCTTCTCCACCCGAAACGCCGAATAACCACCACCCGGATAGTCCTGCGGCTGCTCGTCGATCCCGTCCAACTCGACGATCCGCGACACCACGGCATCCAGAAAAGCCCGGTCATGACTCACGGTCAAAACCCCGCCCGGGTACGCCGTGAGCCACCCCTGCAACCACGCCACCCCCTCCGCGTCCAGATGGTTGGTCGGCTCATCCAGCAACAACACATCCGGCTCGGCCAGCAACGCCCGCGCCAGCAACAACCGCGCCTGCTCACCACCACTGACCGAACGCAACGGCAACTCATCGGGCAGATCAGCGATGTCCAGGCGCTGCCGAACCTCACCGACCCGCGCCTGCGCCGTCCACCCCTCCAACGCGGTCCACCGCTCCTGCACGGCCCCGTACTCACCGAGCACGTCCTCACCGGCGGCCAGCCGCGCCTCCAGCACCCGCATCCGCGCGGTCACCTCGGCCAGCTCCCCAAGACCGCCGGTCAGGAAAGCACCGACGGTCCCCCGCGGATCCGGCATCTGCTGAGCGACATAACCCACCCGGGTACCCGGCCCGTACGTGACGCTGCCGCTCACCGGCTTGAGCTCACCGGCCAGCACCCGCAGCAGGGTCGTCTTGCCGGCCCCGTTCGGCCCGACCACCCCGATCCGGTCACCCTCACCGAGCACCAGATCGAAACCGGAGAACAGAGCATCGCCGTCGTGGGCGCAACTGAGCGAGACAGCTTTCAACAAGGGGCCCTCCAAGGAGCAGACACCGACAGGGGTACGCGCAAGCCGGGTCGCATCACATGAAGAAGAGCACTCCTCGAGCCGTCGACAGGAACGCCACCACCCTGCCCCGCGCCTCCGGCTCTCGCAACCGTTTTACCCGAGCTCGAACCAAAGGCGGGGATGCCGTTGATTCCTTTTTGTTTTGGGTTCTGTGTGGGCGGGCGCACGCCCGGTAAGGCATCCTAGGATGATGGTGGGTTTCCTGCGTTGTCGATCACGGCGGGGCTTGCCCGGGGCGGGTGGGGTGTGCGGTTGACGGAGAATGGGCCTCGTGCCGCGACCTATCCCCAGCGACCCGTCCGGCCGGCACACCGCCGGTCCCCTTCGGACTCGTGAGGAGCTTCGAGACCTTCGCCCTGACCTGCTGGAACGCTACGACGCCGAACTGCCGGGCGCCCGCGCGGCCATCCTCGGCCGGCTGCTGGGCGCCGTCGACCGGGAAGCGCTGCCGGGCCTGACCGGCCGCCGTCGCGGCGAGGCGAGCTTCGCCCGCACCCCCGACGGGCGAGTCGGCACGCTGTGGCTCGGCGGCCCTGAACAGCGGCCCGGCGCGGCCGGCATTCGTGCCGGCGCCGGCACGCCGCCCAGCGCGGCAGGAGAGCCAGGCGACGCGGCCGGCCTGTGGGCCGGCGCGGCAGGGCGTCCAGCCGATACGGCGGACCGGGCAGCCGACGCGGCGGGACGGGCTGCGGGACGGGCAGCCGACGCGGCGGGCTGGGAAGCAGGCAGCGCCGGCTGGCGAGCAGACATGGCAGGACGGTGGGCCGGCGCGGGAGACGGGCGCGCCGGTACAACGGAGGGGAGCACGGGCGCCGGCTATCCGGAGCGATCGGCTGGGACGATACCCGACATGTCGGTAATGGGGGAGGTTGTGCTGCGGTACTCGCCGGAGGCCGCGGCGCCGTTCTTCCGGGGGGTGGCCGGGCTCGCCGTCGACGTTGAACTGGCTGGTTCCGGGCAGGTCACGCGCAACACCGACCCGGGTGCGCTCGTCCGGCTGCTCTGGGGGGACGTCCCGTTCGCCGCCGAAGTGGACAACAGCGTCGCCAACCTCGCCCTCGCCCGGGCCGCCCAGACACGCGAGCCGCACCTGCCGCCCGCCGGGCCCGACGCGCTCGGGCTGGTCGAGCAGCAGATCGTCGACGGGCATCCGCTGCACCCCGGGTGCCGCACACGGGGCGGGATGAGCGTCGCCGACGTGCTCGCCTACGCGCCCGAGCACTCCCCCGTCATCCGCCTGCGCCGGCTCGCCGTGCCGGCCGACCGGTGGTTCGGGGACGGGCCGCCCGTGCTCTACGCCCACCCCTGGCAGGCCGATCACCTGCGCGACCGCTATCCGTGGCTGCGCGACGACGGCGAGACCGGTCCCGTACGGCCGCTGATGTCGCTGCGGACCGTCGCGCCCCTCGACGGCGGGCCGCACGTCAAGACCGCCGTCGACATTCAGATGACCTCGGCCGTACGCACGGTGTCCCCGGCCGCCGTGCACAACGGCCCCCTGCTGTCGCGGCTGCTGCGGGAGCTCACCGCCGACCTGCCGATCGAGATCCTGGCCGAGACCGGCGCCGGGGCGGTCATCGCCGACGGGCAACCCCAACGGCATCTGGCCCACCTGTTCCGCGCCGCGCCCCGCCTGGCCCGCGGCGAGGTCGCCGTCCCGCTCGCGTGGCCCGGGGCGGCGCCCCTGCCCCTGGGACGCGGCGACGACCCGTACCAAATTATGGGGTTGATTTCGAAGGTCCTTTTCGGGCCCGTCGTGCGGCTGCTCGCGCGCGGGGTCGCGCTGGAGGCGCACGGGCAGAACACGCTGCTGGTGCTCAAGGACGGACGGCCCGCGCGGATCCTGTACCGCGACCTCGGCGGGGTGCGGGTCAGCCCGGCCCGGCTGCGCGCGGCCGGGGTCGAGGCGCCGCCGCTGAAGGGCGACCTGCCCAGCGACGACCCGCGGGTCCTGCGCACGAAGCTGTCCGCGGCCGCCTTCGGGACTGTCGCGCAGGAGCTGGTCACCGCGTTCCACCGGTGGCACGGCGCGGACCGCGGGCGGCTGTGGGGCATCGTCGCCGCCGCGGTGCGGGACACCGGCACCGTCGACGCGCCGCACCTGCTGCGCGACCCGCTGCCGGTCAAGGCCACCACCGCGATGCGGCTGGCCGCCGACCCGCTCGACGACCTTTGGGCCCACCTCGACAACCCGATGGCGGAACACGCATGAATCGCAGCGTTATGCGCACCGAACGGATCGCGCACACCGAGGCCGCTCTCGCGGTGCACGCGCCCGAGCTGGTGCCCGGTTTCCTGGCCAGCCTGCCCGAGGCGGCCGACACCGTGGGCCGGCGGCTGCGCGGCGCCCTGGTCCGCGAGGGCCTGCGCGACATGGGCCCGGGCCTGCGGCACGGGTTCGGCCGGGTCGAGTACGCCACGAGCGGGGTGGCCGATCCGGTCGACCTGCTCGGCGACATCGAGGCGCCCGGGTTCGCGGCGGAGCTGCGCAACGCCGTACTCAATCTGGCGGTGGCCATGGCCCGCCCGGCCGCACCCGTCGATGACGACCCGGACGCTCAGGCGATCGGCCTCGAGCGCCTGGCCGTGGCCGGGCACAACCTGCATCCCTGCGGGCGGACCCGGCTCGGCTGGGACACCGGTGACGTCCTCGCCCACGATCTGGAGGCGGCCAGGACCAGGATCGGATTCGTCGCCGTACGCGAGGACCTGCACCTGGGAGACGATCTCTTCCCCGACATGCCGGGCAACGTGGTGCCCGTCCATGTGTGGCAGCGCGACAACGTCATCGTCTCGCGCTACGCCGACCTGATCCGCGACGGCGCCCTCAAGATCCTCGACCACGAGATCGACGCGATCCCCACGGCGGCCCTGCGCACGCTGCTGCTGCCCGGCACCGGCCACTACCTGAAGGTCTCCCTGGACATCCAGGTCACCTCGACCCGGCGCAGCATCAGCGTCGCCAGCACCCGCAACGGCCCGGCCGTGTCCACCCTGCTGCACCGCCTGGTCGCCGACGACCCGGCCGGCGACCGCCTGCTGCTGATGGCCGAGACCGCCGGCGCCGCCGTTCCCGTCGGCTCCGGCCGCGACCTGTCGGCGATCCGCCGCGACGGCCTCACCGGCCGCCTGGCGCCGGGCGAGCGGGCCATCCCCGGCGGCGCCCTGCCGTTCCTGCTCGACGAGCTCGTCACCGGCGACCCCGCCACCTGGCTGCGCGAGTACGCCGAACTGCTGCTGCCCCCGCTGCTGCGCTTCACCGCCCGGGGCGTCGCCCTCGAAGCCCACCTGCAGAACTGCCTGCCCACCTTCGTCGACGGCCGCCCGCACCGCCTGGCCCTGCGCGACTTCGCCGGCCTGCGCCTGCACCCGGGCCGGCTGCGCGCCGCCGGGCACGACATCACCCTGTGGCCCGGCTCGGTGGTCGGCACCGGCGACCTCGACGTGCTCCGCGCGAAGATCGGCTACACCATGTTCCAGGCCCACCTGGGCGAGTTGATCATGCGCCTGGACCTGGACGAGGACCACGCCTGGCGGATCGTCCGCGGCGTCGTCGACGAGCACGCCACCGGCGACGACCACGCCGCGTTCACCGCGCCCACCGTGCCGCACAAGGCCCTCGTGCGGATGCGCCTGGCCGGCGAGGGCGACATCTACGTCCCGGTGAGGAACCCGCTGCATGCTGCCGCCTGACCTGCCCCGGCCCGTCTGCGCCTACCTCTACGACACCGCCACGCTGCGCGCCCGGGCAGCCCTGGTCCGGCGGTCGCTTCCGGCTGGGGCTTCCCTGATGTACGCCGTGAAAGCCAACGGCCATCCGGCGGTCCTGGAGACGCTCGCCCGGGAGTGCGACGGCCTGGAGGTCGCCTCCGGCGGCGAACTGGCCCTGGCCCGTGCGGCCGGCGCCCGCCGGATCGTGTTCGGCGGCCCGGCCAAGACCGACGCCGAGCTGCGCGCCGCCCTGGACGCCGGCGTCCTGATCAACGCCGAGAGCGTCCACGAACTGCACCGCATCGCCGCCCTCGCGCCGAGCCCGCCCGAGGTGGTGCTGCGCGTCAACCGCCCCGGCAGTCCCCTGCGGGGCAGCCACACCATGACCGGCACCCCGACCCCGTTCGGCGTGCCGGCCTCCGACGTGGCGACCGCCCTGTCCGTTCCCGGCGTGACCGTCATCGGCTTCCACCTGCACGCCGTCTCCAACAACCTGGACGGCCACGCCCACGCCGCGTTCGTCCGCGACTGCCTGCGCTGGTCCCAGGCCCAGAACCTGCCCGGCCTGCGCGTCGTCAACGTCGGCGGCGGCTTCGGCGTCGACTACCTGTCCGGCGCGTCCATGGACCTGTCCCCGCTGCGCGCCATCGAGATCCCGCCCGGCCTCGACCTGATCTTCGAACCGGGCCGTTTCCTGGCCGCCGACGCCGGCCGCTACGCCGCCGAGGTGATCGACGTCAAGACCACCCACGGGCGCACGTTCGCGGTGCTGCGCGGCGGCACCCACCACTTCCGCCTGCCGGCCGCCTGGGGCTACTCCCACCCGTTCACCGTCGTCCCCGTCGACGACTGGCCGCACCCGTACCCACGCCCGTCGGTGACCGACACCGAGGTCGACGCCGTGGGCGAGCTCTGCACCCCCCGCGACGTGCTCACCCGCGGCCAGCACGTCACCCGGCTGCGGGCCGGCGACATCCTGGTCTTCGGCCGCGCCGGCGCCTACGGCTGGGACATCTCGCACCACGACTTCCTGCGCCACGACCCACCCACGTTCGTCATCACCTGACACTTCGGCCGTGACCGAAGCACCGCCCGGGCATCATCGTCGAATGGACGACGCCTCTTCCCTGGCCGCCTGGGCGGCCCTGCTGGCCGACCGCACCCGGGCCGCCTTCTGCCTGGCCCTGATGGACGGCCGGGCCTGGACCGTCGGCGAGCTGGCCCGCCACGCCGGCGTGGCGATGTCCACCGCCAGCGAACACGCCGGCCGCCTGGTCACCGGCGGCCTGCTGACCGAACATCGCCAGGGCCGCCACCGCTACCTGGCCCTGGCCACCCCCGAGGTGGCCACGCTGATCGAGACGGTCACGGCCGCGACAGATCAAAGGCCTTCCCCCGTACGCTCGTTGAGCGCCGCCCACCGCGGGCGCAACCTCGCGTACGCCCGCACCTGCTACGACCACCTGGCCGGCACCGTGGGCGTGGCCCTGGCCGACGGCATGACCGCCACCGGCATGCTGACCAGGCAGAACGGCCTGTCCCTGACCCCTGCCGGCCGCACCCGCCTGACCGCCCTCGGCGTCACCCTGGACACCCCGGGCCGCCGCCCCCTGCTCCGCGACTGCCTCGACTGGACCGAACGCCGCCCCCACCTGGCCGGCACCACCGGCGCCGCCCTCCTGCGACACGCCCTGGCCGCCGCCTGGCTGATCCGCATAGGCACCGGCCGCGCCCTGCGCCTGACCGAGCGGGGCCACACCGCCTTCACCACCCACTTCGGCGCCGTCCTGGACTCTCCCGCCGCCCCGAAGCCCCGTCTCTAGCGGTCGCCGTCCAGGGTCACCGGGGTGAGGCTCTGGCCGGTGCCGACCGCCTCGCTGAGCCGCCGCCCGCCCTGGACAGCGAGGAAATGCGGGGCCTCATGGCGTACGACGATGTCGCCGTCCTCGGCCGTCGACTCGTCCCGGCGTACCCGGGCGGGGTCGAGGTAGCACCGGGGGCCGGCGGCGCCCTCGGCCCGGGACTGGATGAGCGCGACGACCCGCTCCGGCTCCGCGCGGGTGGTGTCGCAGACCAGGTCGTAGTTGGTCAGGCGGGTCTTGTCGACGCCGTACCGGGAAAGGAACCTCTGCCGTTCGCTTTCGCTGCGCTCGGCCAGATGGCGGCAGGCCTCGTCCAGGCTGCGGTAGCTCTCGACCGCGTCACCCGGTCGCCCGAACGCCCGCCGCGCCGCCACCAGCGGATCGGCGATCAGATGAACCTTCACCGCCCCGGCGAAGAAGTGCCACGCCAGCCGGCTGTCCACGACGAGCCGCTCACCGGACGCCGCGATGTCGTGCTGCAGCTGATCGATGTAGTGGTCGACCTTGTCGTCGAGCTCGGCGTGCACGTTGAGCTGCAGCGCCGTCATGCCCCGCTCGGCCGCCAGCCGCCGGTAGAGATCACCGATGCTGACCCGCCGCACCCCCAGCCGCCGGGCCAGCATCACCGACACGGTCGTCTTCCCACTGCCGAGATCACCGTTGAACACCACCGACGGAAGCGTCTCCATCGACCAACCCTAATCCGGCGTCGCTACCGTCTCCCGGCGCCGCCCCCGCCGGTACAGGCGTTCGGTGGCGGCCGCGACATCAAGCTGCCGCACCCTTCCGGCGAATCTCTCGTAGGAGTTCAGAAACGAGGTCTCCGACCCGCGGATCTCCCGCTCCGCGCGGACGTACGGCTCGATGCAGCTCCAGGTGCGCAGCATGCGATATTCGACCTGAACGGCGATGAAGTCCCAGTCGGCCACGCCGTACTCGGCCAGGCAGCCCAGGTGCTGGTAGTAACACGCGATGTCGAAGGCGTGACCGCGCAGCGGCTCCGGCAGACGCATGAAGCCGAGCGCGGGGTCCTGCCGAGGCAGTTCCTCCCAGAGTTGCGCTTCCTTCCGGGTGAAGTCCGCGGTCCTCTGGGCCTTCAGGGCGTCGAGCACGATGGGAAGGTGGTTGGCGTTGTGATTCAGCCGCAGCGCACGCCACGTCAGGATCGACGACGTGATGACGGCGGCCAGCGCGACCAGCAGGGCCATTACATTGATCATTTGCGACATGGGCACCGCCGACTCTGGGAAACTCACCCTTGTCGGCAGGGTAGGTACGTGACGCAAGACCTCGGGTCAGCGGCCGGGTGGGGTGGGCCGGACGCGGCGCAGTTCGCGCAGGGCCTGGCGGCGGACGTCGCCGGTGAGGGTGTCGATGTAGAGCTTGCCGGCCAGGTGATCGGTCTCGTGTTGCAGGGCGCGGGCCAGGAAGCCCGTGCCGGGAATGACGATGGGCTCGCCGTGGCGGTCGAAGCCGCGGGCCGTCACCGACAGGGCGCGTTTGGTCGGGAAGCCCAGGCCGGGCAGGGAGAGGCAGGCCTCCTCGTCGTCCTGCTCGCCGGCGAAGTCGCTGAGCACCGGATTGATCATGTGGCCCACGACGCCGCCCACGTTGTACGAGAAGGCGCGCAGGCTGACGCCGATCTGCGGTGCGGCGACGCCGGCGCGGCCGGGAACCCGCACCGTGTCCTCGAGATCGTCGATCAGGGCGCCCAGCTCGGCGTCGAACGAGGTCACCGGGTCGGCCTCGGTACGCAGCACCGCGTCGCCGAAGATCCGAATAGGCCGTACTGTCATGCCTTGAAGCCTATCCGGTCGTTACCCGCCTCTGGGTCACGATCCTCACCCCGTCGTCCACGCCCGCCTACTGGCACGCCGGACGATTTTGTCGCACCCCCGTGGCAGGGTCATCGGCGTGCCGAAGACGCAGTACTTCACCGCGACCACGCTCGACGGGTACATCGCCGACGAGCACAACCGTCTCGACTGGCTCTTCGAGGTCGGCGAGAGCCGCGCCGACGAGACCGGCGCCGCCCCGTTCGAGACCTTCTTCACCGGCGTCGGCGCCTTCGCCATGGGCGCGACGACCTACGAGTGGATCCTTGGCCACGACGCCCTGCTCGACAACCCGGCCAAGTGGGCCGACTACTACGGCGACACCCCGGCCTGGGTCTTCACCCATCGCGACCTGCCCCCGATCCCCGGCGCCGCCCTGAGTTTCGTGCGCGGCGACGTCCGCCCGGTCCACGAGGCCATGACCACCGCCGCCGCCGGCAAGAACATCTGGCTGGTCGGCGGCGGCGACCTGGCCGGCGCCTTCGCCGACGCCGGCCTCCTCGACGAACTCATCCTCGGCGTGGCCCCGGTGACCCTGGGCGCCGGCGCCCCGCTGCTGCCCCGCCGCCTGACCTCGAAACGCCTGACTTTGACCGGTTTGAGCCAGCGGGGCCAGTTCGCCTATTTGACGTACGCCGTCGGCCCGCCCACCAGCTGACCCTCCCCCGCCCACCTGTCCACCACTCCTCCTGCGGCACAGCTTTGCCCAGGGAGCGGGACGTCGCAGATGGCCTGCCTTCGACTGGTTTCGCTCTTGACGCTGTCCCGCACGGCGCCGAGGGACGACGACCCGAAGCAGCCGCCTCTCGCCGCCTCGCCGACGGTGCGGTCAGCCTCGGCCAAAGCGGCGCGGAGGGCCGAGGGCCCGACCGTAGCCGGGAGCCGGCGGTTCGACCGAAACCCCCGGCGGTGGTCAGGCGATCAGGCGCCGCCGCGCGACCGGTTTCGGCGGGCCGAGGCGGAGGGTGACCTGCCGGACGACGCCGATCCGGAGAGGATCGGCCGCGACGTCATGACGATCGCCGACGGCCTCGCCTTTCAGGCCGCCGACGGTGCGACGTCCGATGAACTGAGACACGTGGCCGACGCGGCGCTACGGAACTGGCCGATCAGCGCGGCTTGGCGGTCGGGGTCAGGTGGGGGCCAGGGCGGCGCGGAGGGGTGCGGCCTTGGCGGCGGCCTCGGCCACCTCGGCGGTGGGGTCGCTGTCCCAGGTGATGCCGCCGCCGGCCCAGGCGTGCAGGCGGTGGCCGTCGGCCGCGACCGTGCGGATGGTCAGGCCCAGGTCCAGGTGATCGTGGCCCAGCCAGCCGACGGCGCCCATGGAGACGCCGCGGCCCACCGGCTCCAGGGTGGCGATCTCGGCCAGGGCGGCCAGTTTCGGCGCGCCCGTCACCGAGCCGCCGGGGCAGACGGCGCGGAGCAGGTCGGCCAGGTCGAGGCGGCCCACGATCGGCGCCGAGACGACTGATTCGGCCTGCCAGAGGTCGACCCATCGGCGTACGGCGAAAAGCTCGTCGACCGTCACCGGGCCCAGGCCGGGCAGGCGGGCCAGGTCGTTGCGCTCCAAGTCGACGATCATGACGTGTTCGGCGCGTTCCTTGGCCGAGGCCAGCAGTTCGCGGCGGCCCTCGGGGGTGGCCGGGCGGGTGCCTTTGATCGGGCGGGTGATGACCCGGCCGTGGCGGACCTCGACCAGGGTCTCCGGCGACGCCGTGGCCAGGGACCAGCCGTCGCCGGACAGGACGCCGCCGTAGCGGGCGCCGGGCAGCGTGGCCACCCGGCGCAGGGCCGCGGTGGGATCACCCTCGTACGGGGCGCTCGCGTGGCCCACCACGTTGGCCTGGTAGACGTCGCCCCGGCCGATGGCCTCGCGGACGGCCTGAACCGCTTCAGCGTGGGCCCGCGGGGACCAGCTCGGCGTCCACGCTCCCAGGGCGTAGTGAACCGGTGACGGCGGCTGTTCGTGAGTGGAGATGTGGACGTACACAACCGCGTAGACGTCGGGAATCCCCGGTACCGGGGTGGGCGCGCCCGGCACGCCGCCGGCCATCACGCAACCGGCATCCGCCGACACGTACAGTGCGGCCCCGCAGACCGAGCCAGCGCCAGTCGGGCGAATCTGGGTGGCCGTTCGGCCAATGTTTCGCACCGGCAGTCCGTTGGCTTCCAAGTACCTGGCGACAAGCTCGGCAGGGTCACCACCGTCACACCGGTACCACTGGAACACTGTTGACGCACGGTGACGGCCCTGGCAGGACCCCGGAGCACCCGGCGGCAGCACCGAAAGAGGGTGGGGGAAGTGGTCGATCGGAGGAGTTCCGTGGACCATCGGAACCGAGGATTCTTTCAATGGGACGCCGTCACCCGCCCGATCCAAGGTCGTTCGGATTCAGGTAACGTCCGTCACCGTCGTTGTGAGTCTTCACACAACCCCCGACCGGAGAATCGCAATGTTGTGCCAGCACACGAACCAATGTCCCAACGCTGAGGCCGTCGACCGCGAGGCCGCCCGGACTGTCGCCACCTTCCGCGAGCAAGGCTGGAGCCTGCTCTGCAACGGCGTCATCGTCTTCGAGGACACCGGTGAGATCCTCCCCGACGGCACCATGATCGAACCGCACCGGGGCCCCGCCCGGCACGCCCTCGCGGCGTAGCGGAAACAAGCCGCCCTTCGGCTACTGAGCGTAACCGAAGGGCGACAGGTCAACCCCGGATCAGTCCTCGAACGCTGACGGGTCCGGGCAGGAGCACACCAGGTTGCGGTCGCCGTAGGCGCCGTCGATCCGGCGCACCGGCGGCCAGTACTTCGCCGTCTTGTCGACGCCGGGCGGGAAACCCGCCACCGAGCGCGGGTACGGGTGCTCCCAGACGTCCGCCGTCACCGCGGCCGCCGTGTGCGGCGCGTTGGCGAGGGGGTTGTCGCCGGCCGGCCACTCGCCCGCCGCCACCCGGTCGATCTCCCCCTTGATCGCGATCATCGCGTCGCAGAACCGGTCCAGCTCGGCCAGGTCCTCGCTCTCGGTCGGCTCCACCATCAGGGTGCCGGCCACCGGGAACGACATCGTCGGCGCGTGGAAGCCGTAGTCGATGAGCCGCTTGGCCACGTCGTCGACCGACACACCGGTCGCCTTCGTGATCGGCCGCAGGTCGAGGATGCACTCGTGCGCGACCAGGCCGTTGTTGCCGGCGTAGAGCACCGGGTAGTGCTCGCTGAGCCGCGCGGCCACGTAGTTGGCGGCCAGCACGGCGGCGCCGGTCGCCGCGACCAGGCCGTCGGGACCCATCATCCGCAGGTACGCCCACGAGATCGGCAGAATGCCGGCCGAGCCGTGGGCGGCCGCGGAGACGGCGTGGTGATCGCCGGTGGCGAGCGGGTCGCCCGGCAGGAACTCCGACAGGTGGGCGCGCACGGCCACCGGGCCCACGCCCGGGCCGCCGCCACCGTGCGGGATGCAGAACGTCTTGTGCAGGTTCAAATGCGACACGTCGGCGCCGAAGCGGCCCGGCCGGGCGTAGCCGACCAGCGCGTTCAGGTTCGCCCCGTCCACGTACACCTGACCGCCGGCGTCGTGCACCGCCGCGCACAGGTCGGCGATCGACGTCTCGTACACACCATGGGTCGAGGGGTAGGTGACCATGATCGCGGCCAGGTTCGCGGCGTGCGCCGCGATCTTGGCGTGCAGGTCGGACATGTCCACGTTGCCGTTCTCGTCGCAGGCGACGACCACGACCTTCATGCCGGCCATGACCGCGCTGGCCGCGTTCGTGCCGTGCGCGCTCGACGGGATCAGGCACACGGTGCGGTGCTCCTCGCCCCGCGAACGGTGGTAGCCGCGGATCGCCAGCAGACCGGCCAGCTCACCCTGCGAACCCGCGTTCGGCTGCACGCTCACCGCGTCGTACCCGGTGATCTCGGCCAGCCAGCCCTCCAGCGACGACACCAGGTGCTCGTAGCCGGCGGTCCGCGACGCCGGGGCGTACGGGTGGATGTTGGCGAACTCGGGCCAGGTCACCGGCTCCATCTCGGTGGTGGCGTTGAGCTTCATCGTGCACGACCCCAGCGGGATCATGCCCCGGTCCAGCGCGTAGTCCCGGTCCGACAGCTTGCGCAGGTACCGCAGCATGCTCGTCTCGGAGTGGTGCGATCCGAAGACCGGGTGGGTCAGGAATTCGGTGGTACGCCCGAGCGGCTTCGCGCCGCACGACGCCGGCGCGGAGGCCGGCACGCCGAAGGCGGTCAACACCGTGGCGACGTGCGCCGCCGTGGTCGTCTCGTCGCAGGCCACCGACACGTGGTCGGCGTCGGCCAGCCGCAGGTCGACACCCTCGGCCGCGGCGGCCTCGACGATCGCGGCGGCCCGGCCCGGCACCACGGCGGTCACCGTGTCGAAGAACGCGTCGCTGGTCACCGAGATGCCGGCCGCGGTCAGGCTGCCGGCCACGGTCAGCGCGTGATCATGCACCCGCTTGGCGATGGCCTTCAGACCGGCCGGGCCGTGGTACACCGCGTACATGCTCGCCATGACCGCCAGCAGCACCTGCGCGGTGCAAATGTTGCTGGTCGCCTTCTCCCGGCGGATGTGCTGCTCACGGGTCTGCAACGCCAGCCGGTAAGCCGGGGCGCCGTCCGCGTCCTTCGACACACCGACCAGCCGGCCCGGCAGCGACCGCTCGAGCCCGGCCCGCACCGCGAGGTAGCCGGCGTGCGGGCCACCGAAGCCCAGCGGAACACCGAACCGCTGCGTGGTGCCGGCCGCGATGTCGGCGCCGATCTCCCCCGGCGCCCGCAGCAGCGTCAGCGCGAGAAGGTCGGCCGCCACCGTGACCAGCGCGCCCGCGGCGTGCGCCTGCTCGATCAGGGCGGCGTGATCCCGCACCGCACCCGAAGCACCCGGGTATTGCAGGTGAAGCCCGAAATACCCGTCCGGCAACGACGCGCCACCGTCAAGATCAACGATCTCGATGACGATGCCGAGCGGCTCCGCCCGGGTCCGCAGAACGGACAGCGTCTGCGGCAGGGTGTCGGCGTCGACGACGTACACCGGAGACTTGGACTTCGAAGCCCGCCGGGCCAACGTCATCGCCTCGGCCACGGCGGTGCCCTCGTCCAGCATCGACGCGTTCGCGGTGGTCAGCCCGGTCAGATCGGTGACCATCGTCTGAAAGTTCAGCAGAGCCTCGAGCCGCCCCTGACTGATCTCCGGCTGATACGGCGTGTACGCCGTGTACCAGGCCGGGTTCTCCAGCACGTTCCGCTTGATCACCGCCGGGGTGTGCGTGCCGTAGTACCCCAACCCGATCATCGAGGTCGTCACCGTGTTCCGCGACGCGATCGCCCGCAACTCGGCGATCGTCTCCTCCTCGGAGGCGGCGGCCGGCAGATCGAGCGTGCCGTGCCAGCGGATCACCTCGGGGATCGCGGCGTCCATCAGGGCGTCCAACGACGCGTACCCGATGTTCTTGAGCATATGGGTCTGCTCGTCCTGGTCCGGGCCGATGTGCCGGGATGCGAACGTCATGACGGCTCCTACAGAGAGGTCGACAAGGCGGCCTCCCCCTCTGTCACGCCCACCAGCACGCTTCAGAGTCGCCTGCCCATGCGGTCCTTTTGCCTGAGAGGTTCCGGGGAGGATTTGCCCCTTCGGCGCCACCGACTAACCCTGGTGATCTCTCCCGCATGGCTAAGTACCAAACTACCAGTGGATAAAGCACAGCCAGGAAACCGGAAGGGTAGGACTGTGACCTACACCCCCGCGGAAGACCGCTACGACACCATGACCTACCGGCGTACGGGCCGCAGCGGACTCAAGCTCCCCGTGATCTCGCTCGGCCTCTGGCACAACTTCGGCGACGAGCGCCCCTGGCAGCGTCAGCGCGACATCGTCCGCCGCGCCTTCGACCTCGGCGTCACCCACTTCGACCTGGCCAACAACTACGGCCCGCCGGCCGGCAGCGCCGAATCGAACTTCGGCCGCATCCTCGGCACCGACCTCAAGGCGCACCGGGACGAGATCGTCGTCTCCACCAAAGCCGGCTACTACATGTGGCCCGGCCCCTACGGCGAGTGGGGAAGCCGCAAATACCTGGTCAGCAGCCTCGACCAGTCCCTGCAGCGCCTCGGCCTCGACTACGTCGACATCTTCTACCACCACCGGCCCGACCCGGACACCCCGCTCGAGGAGACGATGGGCGCCCTCGACGCCATCGTCCGCGCCGGCAAGGCCCAGTACGTCGGCCTCTCCAACTACAAGTCCGCCGAGACCGCCGAAGCCGCCCGCATCCTGCGCGAACTCGGCACCCCGCTGCTGATCCACCAGCCGTCGTACTCGATCCTCAACCGCTGGATCGAGAAGGACAACCTGCTCGACACCCTCGAGACGGCCGGCGCCGGCGCCATCGCCTACAGCCCCCTGCAGCAGGGCCTGCTCACCGACCGCTACCTCGGCGGCATCCCCGACGACAGCCGCGTGCGCACCAGCAACTTCCTCAACGAGAGCGACCTGGACAAGGACACCCTCGCCCGCATCCACGCCCTCAACGACATCGCCCGCCGGCGCGGCCAGTCCCTGGCCCAGATGGCCCTGGCCTGGGCCCTGCGCGATGAGCGCATGACCAGCCTCATCATCGGCGCCAGCAGCGTCCAGCAGCTCGAGAACAACGTCGCCGCCATCACCAACCTCCCGCTCAGCGACGAGGAGATCGGCGAGATCGACGGCACGGTCCTCGACCTGTAATGACCACCATCCTCGGAGTCGTGGTCGGCTCCCGCGCGTACGGCCTGGCCGGCCCGCGGTCCGACCACGACCGCCGCGGCGTCTACGCCGCACCCACCCGCCTGTTCTGGCACCTCGACAAGCCACCCACCCACCGCGACGGCCCCCGCGAGGAAGAGTTCTCCTGGGAGATCGAGCGCTTCTGCACGCTCGCCCTGCAGGCCAACCCGACGGTGCTCGAAGTGCTCTGGTCACCCCTGATCGAAACCGTCACCCCCGACGGCGAGGACCTGCTGTCGGTACGGCAGGCGTTCCTGTCACGCCGGGTCGCCGACACGTACGGGTCGTACGCCCGCGACCAGCTCACCCGCGTCGCCGCCCGCCGCGACCGCACCGGCCAGACCAACCACAAACAGGCCATGCACATGATCCGCCTGCTCATGGCGGGCGCCCACGTCCTGCGCACCGGCGACATCCTGCTCGACGTCAGCCCCTTCCGCGATCAACTGCTCGCGATCAAACGGGGCGACGTCGCGTGGCCGTCGGTGACCGGCTGGGCCGCCGAACTCCAGCAGGATCTCGCCGCCGCGGCCTCGGAAACCACGTTGCCCTCCGAGCCGGATCGCACCACCATCGACCAGTTGCTCGTCCGCGTACGGGAAAGAGGCCTCCGATGACCATCGAGGTACCGGACTGGTCGGCCGAGATCGTCGCCACCCTCCCCCACCAGGTGATCTTCGCGACGGTCAGCGGCGCCCACCTTTACGGCTTCGCCTCCGTCGACTCCGACCTCGACCTGCGCGCCGCCCACCTGCTCCCCGCGGCCGAGGTGGTGGGCCTGCGCACCGGCCCCGAAACCCTGCAGAGCGGCGGCTACCGCGACGGCGTCGAACTCGACGTGGTCAGCCACGACCTGCTCAAGTTCGCCCGCCTGCTCAACAGCCGCAACGGCTACGTCCTCGAACAGCTGCTCTCCCCGCTGATCGTCACGACGACGCCGTTGCACGCGGCCCTGACGGAACTGGCCCCGAGCTTCGTCACAAGCAACCACGCCCACCACTATCTGGGTTTCGCCGCCACCCAGGAACGGCTTTTCGCCAAGACCGGCGACCTGAAACCGGCGCTGTATCTGCTGCGGGTCCTGCTCACCGGACAGCATCTGATGCGCACGGGCAAACTCGAAACCGACCTGAATGTGCTCGGGAACGGCCTGGATTACGTACGGGATCTGATCGCCCTCAAGCGCGACGCGGAGCACGGACCATTCCCCACGGCTTTGACGTCGCGATTGCTGAAGGACGCCGCCGCCCTGCGGGACGCCCTGGAAGCGGCCCGGGACAGTTCCGCATTGCCGGCCACCCCGCCGGCTTCGGCGGTTTCCGCATTGCACGAGCTCGTGGTGAACGCACGCCTCGCGACCGTTTGAGTTCGGTGGCCGGCGAAGCCGTCGTATTTGTTCGAGGTGCGGCTTGCCGCACTGCCGCTAAAGCATCCTAGGAATCTAGGAATTACGTTTCGGAGGCGGGGTCGGTTTACGCTGATCGCATGAGCGCCACCCTTGCCCCCGTCCATCTGGCCCGGCCCCACCGGCCGGTCCTCGTGGCCGGCACCCTCGGCGAGTTGCGCGGGCCCACCGCCGGCCTGGTCGAGTTGCCGCTGCGGCTGTGGTGGGGCCCCCAGCGGGCGTTCGACCTGGCCGAGCCGACCATGCTTGCCTGGATGTACGAGAACGTCCTGCGCGAGGCCATCCGCGTCACCGAGCTCCGCGCCTACCTCGACGGCCCGACCCTGGTCCGCGTCTGGCCCGACCTGAACCTCCCCCGCGCCGTCCGCGCGGCCTGGGAGACCCGGCACCCCCGCCTGCGGCTGGCCGCCGCCCGCCGCGCCGCCGACCAGCTCGCCGCAGGCGCCGTCACCGCCTGAGCCAACGTCGCGGCACCTCGACCGCCGCCCGCCGCGCCGCCGCCCGCCGCGCCGCCGCCCGCCGCGCCGCCGACCAGCTCGCTGCGAGCGCCCTCACCGCCTGAACCGACGTCGCGGCACCTCGACCGCCGCCCGCCGCGCGGACGACCAGCTCGCCGCGGGCGCCCTCGCCGCTTGAGCCGACGGGACACCTCGGCCGCCGCACCGCCGAACGGTCGCGGCCAGCGCCGGAACCGACGCCGCTGCACTCCGGCCACCGCACCTCGGAACAGGCCGCGCGTAGGAGGGTGGGCTCCGCCTGGCAGACCGAAACCGCCGGCGAGCGCTCCCGGGCGGCAACTCCGCGAGCGCGAGCGGGTTGCCGCGCGTGAACCGACATCACTGCCCTCGGCCGCCGCAACCCCGAACGGTCGCAGCGGCTCACTCACCGCCTGAGCTGACGCTGGCCGGGTCAGGCTCGGGCCGCGGTCTCGACCGGCGCCGCCTCACGTTCGTCTCCTTCCGCTCGACGGCGAGTGGTGATCGCGCGCGGCGCGAGGGCAACCGGCCGCAGGGGGCCGACAGGGGGCCGACAGGGCATCGGACAGCCGGCTGGTTCGTGTGGGATCCGGTGCCGTCGCGGCTGCGCCTGGTCGTCGATTGGGAGACCGGTCTCCGGGCCTTCAGACCATCCGGGGCCAGCCGGCGGTGAGCACATCGCTGCTCCCCGCGCGACCCCATCGCGTCACGATCGCTGCCCGCCGTCGGCCGAGCCGGATCGGCGGGCCTTCGCCGCGCCCGCCGAGGCCAGGACGGCGCCGACCAGGGTCATCGCGGCGAAGCCGGCCAGCTGAGCGGCGAATCCGCCCGGCAGCCAGCGCAGGACGCCGGCGTTGTCGTGGTCGGCCAGCAGGCGGATACCGCCCTGAGCTCCCACCACCAACAGGACCATGCCCACGACCAGCACGAAGACACGCCTCATCGCGATCTCCCCTCCTTCGTCGCTCGCGTTGTGGTTCGATCGGACCATAACAGATTTTGGTACGATCGGACCACCACCCGCGAGCCGCCGAGGACCAGCCGCATGCCCCGACACGTCGATCACGAGGAACGCCGGCATCGGCTCGCCGAGGCCGTGTGGCGGCTCGCCGCCCGCGGCGGCCTCGAGGACGTCACGTTGCGCCATGTCGCCGCCGAAGCGGGCGTGCCGGCGCGGCAGTTGCAGTACTACTTCGGCACCCGCGAGCACCTGCTGCTGGGCGCCTTGGAGATCCTGAACGCCGACGCCGAACGGCGTGCGGCCGAGCGGATGAGCGACCTCGGTCCCGACCCGTCACCGCGAGCCGTGGTCCGGGCGATCCTGCTGGAACTGCTCCCCCTGGACGAGGAGAGGCGCCGCACGCAGGTGGTGCACGCCGCGTACTTCACGCGGTTTTTAACCGATGCCACCCTGGCCCGTTCCGTGCGGGACAGCCCGCACGGACTCGAAGACCTCATCGCGTCGCTGCTGCGCCAGGGCCAGGAGTTGGGCCACGCGCGCCCGGACCTGGACCCGCGGGCCGAAGCGGCCTTCCTCGTGGCCGGCGCACAGGGACTGCAGCCGCCCGTTCTGCTGGGGCAACACACACCGCAGTACGCCGTGGACCTGATCGACCACCAGGTCGACCGGCTCTTCCACGCGGGGTGACCGAACGCGCCGTGCTACATTCGTCGTATCGGCGATACGGATCAAAGATATCGCCACTAACGCAGTGGACAAGGAAGACCTGTCATGCCGTTCGCCAACCTGAAGGTTCCCGCCGACACCCTGACCCCGGAGTCGAAGAAGAAGCTGATCGACGCCGTCACCGACGCCTACGCCGACGTGTACGGCGAACGGGCCCGCGCCACCACTCTCGTCCTGGTCGAGGAGGTCACCGAAGGCGGCTGGGGTCTGGGCGGCACCGTCCTGACCGCCGACATGCTCGGCCGCAGCTAGGGCTGGTAGCGGTAGCCCATGCCGGGCTCGGTGATGAGGTGGCGGGGGCGGGTCGGATCGTCCTCGAGTTTGCGGCGCAGGCGGGCCATGTACTGGCGCAGGTAGTTCGTCTCCGTGCCGTACTGCGGGCCCCACACGTCGTGCAGCAGGCTGCGCTGGGTGATCAGCTTGCCCGGGTTGCGCAGCAGGCGTTCCAGCAGCTGCCACTCGGTCGGGGTGAGCCGCTGCTCGGGGGTGATCGTGTGGTCGGACAGGTCGATCGTGTACTGGCCCAGGGTGACCGTGGCCGGTCCACTGCCCTCGGCCGTGTGGGCGCGGCGGGTCACCGCACGAATGCGGGCCAGCAGCTCGTCCACCCCGAACGGCTTGGTCACGTAGTCGTCGGCGCCGGCGTCGAGGGCGGCCACCTTGTCGGTGCCCTCGGCCCGGCCGGACAGCACGATGATCGGCACGCTGGTCCAGCCGCGCAGCCCGCGGATCACCTCGGCCCCGTCCATGTCGGGCAGGCCCAGGTCGAGCACGACCAGGTCGGGCGGGTGGGCGGCGGCCGCCTTGAGCGCGCCGGCGCCGTCGGGGGCGACGTCGACGTCGTACTGCCGGGCCCGGAGGTTGATCCGCAGGGCCCGGACGATCTGCGGGTCGTCGTCGACGACCAGGATGCGCGTCACGTCGCACTCATCGGCAAGCTGAGGACCATGGTGAGGCCGCCTCCGGGTGTGTCCTCGAGGGTCAGGGTCCCGCCCATCGCCTCGGTCAGGCCGCGGGACAGGGCCAGGCCGAGCCCGACCCCGGTGTGGTTGTCACGGTCGCCGAGCCGCTGGAACGGCAGGAACACCCGGTCGCGGTCGGCGGCCGGGATGCCCGGGCCGTGGTCGACCACGCGCAGCTCGACCCGCCCGTCCGCGACCCGCCCGGTGATCGTGGGCGGCCGCTCGGCCGGCGAGTACCGCAACGCGTTGCCGACGATGTTCACCAGCACGCGGTCCAGCAGGCCGGGGTCGGCCCGGACCGCGGCCAGGTCGTCGGGCAGCTGGACGGCGACCCGGCGCCCGGGCGGGCCGAGCTCGTCCAGCGCGCGCGGCACCACGTCCTCGAGACCGACGTCGGCCGGGACCATGCCGAGCGTGCCCGCCTGCAGGCGGCTCATGTCGAGCAGGTTCGAGACCAGGGCGGCCAGCCGGTCGAGGGATTCGTCGGCGGTCTCCAGCAGCTCGTGCCGGTCGGCCGCGTCGAACTCGACCTCCTCGCTGAGCAGGCCGGCCACGGCCGCCTTGGCCGACGCGAGCGGGGTCCGCAGGTCGTGGCCGACGGCGGCCAGCAGGGCGGTGCGGACCCGGTCGCCCTCGGCCGCGATGGCCAGCCGCTGCTGGCGCAGGGCGACCGCGGCCTGGGCGGCGAAGGCCTGCACCACCTGCCACTGGTCCGGCGACGGTGCGTGCCCGCGCAGGACCAGGGAGAGCGAGCCGTCCACGGCGACGGTCGCGTCCCCGTGGATCGCGGCCTCACCGGCGGCGGCCACCGGCACGCCGTCCTCGAGCAGGGTCACCGACGACAGCCCGAAACTGTCGCGGAGCTGGCCGAGGAGCCCGTTCAGCGGGTCGGGGCCGGTCAGCACGCCGCCGGCCACCGCGGCCAGGGTGCGGGCGTCGGCGGCGGCCCGGTCGGCCTGCCGGGTGCGGCGCGCGGCCAGGTCGACCACCCACGAGACGCTGAAGGCGACACCGAAGAAGACGACCAGCGCCAGCAGGCCCTCACCGGTGTTGACCTCGAGCGAGTACAGCGGGGCGGTGAAGTAGAAGTTCAGCAGCAGGAAACCGCCGACCGCGGCCAGCAGCGCCGGCCACAGGCCGCCGAGCAGGGCCACGGCCACGACCGCGGCGACCAGGATCAGCACCACGTCCGGCAGGGCGAGATCGATCCCGTACGAGACGAGGGTGAGCAGTGGCACCCCGGCCGCGGCGGCGGCGAACCCCCCGATCCGCCGGGGCCGCGACAGCATCAATGCGGGCCGACGGCCGTGACCACGATCGCCGCCGCGCCCGCCTCGTCCGAGGCGGCCAGGTCGATGGTGGCGTCGATGCCCCAGTCGTGGTCGCCCTCCGGGTCCTCGAAGACCTGGCGGACGTTCCACGCCGTCGGGGTGATGTCGATGTGCAGGAACGCCGGGCCGCGCGCGGCCGGCCCGGTGCCGATCTCGTCGTACTCGTCGAAGTAGTCCTCGATGGCGTCCTGCCAGCGCTGCGCGGTCCAGCCGTGCTCGCCGTCCATCTCGCCCAGCAGGTCCCAGCGGCGCAGGGCGGCCAGCTCGACCCGGCGGAACATCGCGTTGCGGACCAGCACCCGGAACGCGCGGGTGTTGCGCGTGACCGCGGGCGGCTTGTCGTCGAGGCGTACCTCCTCGATGTCGAAGTTGGGGTTGCGCAAGCGTTCCCATTCGTCGAGCAGGCTCGAGTCGACCTGCCGGACGAGCTCGCCGAGCCACTCGATGAGGTCGGTGAGTTCTTCGGTACGCCGGTCCTCGGGCACGGTCTGCCGCAGCGCCCGGAACGCGTCGGCCAGGTAGCGCAGCACGATCCCCTCGGAGCGCGACAGGCCGTAGAACGACACGTACTCGGTGAAGGTCATCGCCCGCTCGTACATGTCCCGCACCACGCTCTTGGGCTTGAGCTCGTAGTCGGCCACCCACGGGTGGCCACGGCGGTACGTCTCGTACGCGGCCTCCAGCAGCTCCAGCAGCGGCCGCGGGTGGGTGACGTCCTCCAGGAGCGCCATCCGTTCCTCGTACTCGATGCCCTCGGCCTTCATCGCGTTGACGGCCTCGCCGCGGGCCTTCTGCCGCTGCGCCGACAACACCTGCCGCGGGTCCTCGAGGGTCGACTCGATCACCGAGACGACGTCGAGCGCGTACGACGGGTCCTCCGGGTCGAGCAGTTCCAGGCTGGCCAGCGCGAAAGGTGACAGGGCCTGGTTGAGCGCGAAGTCCAGTTGAAGATCCTCGGTCAGCCGGTACGTGCCCTCGGGCGTCCGCTCGATGACCCCGCCGGCCAGCAGCGCCCGGGCGATCGCGATGGCCCGCCGGACGTGCTTGCGCTGGGCGGCCGGCTCCTCGTGGTTCTCGGTCAGCAGGTGCCGCATGGCCGCGAACGGGTCGCCACCACGCGAGATGACGTTGAGCAGCATCGCGTGCGACACCTGGAAGGAGCTGTTCAGCGGCTCCGGCTCGGCCGCGACCAGGCGGTCGAACGTGGGCTGGCCCCAGCCGATGGTGCCCTCGGGCGGTTTCTTGCGGACGACCTTGCGCCGTTTCTTCGGGTCGTCGCCGGCCTTGGCGAGGGCGCGCTCGTTGTCGATGACGTGCTCGGGGGCCTGCACGATGACCGTACCCAGAGTGTCGAACCCGGCCCGGCCGGCCCGCCCGGCGATCTGGTGGAACTCGCGTGCCTTGAGCAGCCGGGTCTTGACCCCGTCGTATTTCGACAGCCCGGTGAACAGTACGGTGCGGATCGGCACGTTGATGCCGACGCCGAGCGTGTCCGTCCCGCAGATCACCTTGAGCAGACCGGCCTGGGCCAGGGTCTCCACCAGACGGCGATATTTGGGCAGCATGCCGGCGTGGTGCACGCCGATGCCGTGCCGGACCAGCCGGGAGAGCGTACGGCCGAAGCCCGCGGCGAACCGGAAGTTCCCGATCGCGGCGGCGATCTTGTCCTTCTCCTCGCGGGTGGCCATGTTGATGCTCATCAGCGACTGCGCCCGCTCCAGGGCGGCCGCCTGGGTGAAATGCACGATGTAGACCGGCGCCTGCTTGGTCTGCAGGAGCTCCTCGATCGTCTCGTGCAGCGGCGTCATGGCGTACGAGAAAAGCAGGGGAACCGGCCGTTCGACGCTGCTCACCACGGCGGTGGGCCGCCCGGTGCGCTGAGACAGGTCGTCGACGAAGCGGGTGGTGTCGCCCAGCGTGGCCGACATGAGAATGAACTGCGCCTGCGGCAGCTCGATCAGCGGCACCTGCCAGGCCCAGCCCCGGTCGGGCTCGCTGTAGAAGTGGAACTCGTCCATCACGACCTGGCCGACGTCGGCGTCCGCGCCCTCGCGCAGCGCGAGGTTGGCCAGCACCTCGGCCGTGCAGCAGATGATCGGGGCGTCCGCGTTGACGCTGGCGTCGCCGGTGAGCATGCCGACGTTGTGCGCCCCGAAGATCGCGCACAGGGCGAAGAACTTCTCGCTGACCAGGGCCTTGATCGGCGCGGTGTAGAAGGTGGTGCGCCCGTCGGCGAGCGCCACGAAGTGCGCGCCGGTGGCGACGAGGCTCTTACCGGAGCCGGTGGGGGTGTTCAGAATGACGTTCGCCCCCGTGGCGACCTCGATGAGCGCCTCTTCCTGGTGGGTGTAGAGCGCCAGCCCCTGCTCGGTCGCCCACTTCTGGAAGGCGTCGAACACGGCGTCGGGCTCGCTGGTGCCGGGAAGACGATCGGTCAATGTCATGATCTGACAATCATATGATGGCCCTGACCGCGCCTGTTCTGCCCGCTCGTGGTTACCCAGCCGGGGAGGGTTCGCCGTCGTGGCCCTCGCGCCACCGCCACCAGCCGGCCCGGCCCGGCCGAGATCGGGGTGCGGCTGGACCACGTGCCGTTCCGGCGGCCTCAGCGGCTGATCGTGGTCTGGTACTCGTCGGCGGTGAGCAGCAGGCCGGCCTCGTCCGGGTCGGACAGCCTCACCTTGACCGTCCAGCCCCGGCCGTAGGGGTCCTGGTTGAGGGCGGCGGCACCGTCGGCGAGGGCGGTGTTGACCTCCAGGATCACCCCGGACAGCGGCGCGTCGACGTCGGAGACCGCCTTGACCGATTCGATCTCGCCGTACGGCTCGTCCCGGGCCACCGCGTCGCCGACGGCCCGGGCGTCGAAGTAGACGATCTCCTGCAGGTTGTCCTGAGCGAACCAGGTGATGCCGAAGGTGGCGGTGTCACCCTCGATCCGGGCCCAGTTGTGCTGCCGGTGGTAGCGCAGATCGGCCGGGTAGCTCTCGCCGGTCATCGGCCCGCTCCTCTGGTGAACGGCGGAACGCACAGGTCAGTCGGCATGGGCCTGGTCCTCCTCGGCGGTCCGCAGGCCCGGCTCGAGGTCCACGTCGTGGAAGAACCGTGAGTGGTCGCCCGCCTCCCAGTCCTCGCGCAACCCGGGCGCGGCCAGGTCCCAGTCCGGGCGGATCTGTTCGGTGACCTCGCGCAGGTCGTGACGGAGGTCCTCCACCGAGGGCCGTCCCCAGTACCAGTAGCCGTTGTAGATCCGATGGATGATCAGGCCGGGCTTGAGCACCAGGGTGTGCGGGATCATCGGATCGTGGTACGGATCCGTGTACTCCCGGAGGTCGAGATCTTTCTGGATCTTGCGTCCGGCGTCGGACAGGAAGGTCCAGTGCGCGCCCACGGAGGCCCGGAACTCGCGGGTCACGGCGATGTTGTCGGTGGAGATCGTCACGAGGCGCGTGTAGCCGACACCGATCTCCGGCTGGAACGCGGCCAGCTGCCGGTGCTGTTGCTGGTCCTTCGGGCAGTAGTGGCCCCGGGCCAGCACCAGGATCATCGGGTCGTCGCCCTGCAGATCGCTGAGCCGGCGGCGCTTCTTCGTGTGGTCGGTGAGCTGGTAGTCGGGGAACTTCGCGCCCCGGATGATGTCGGCACGCACAGCGGGCTCCTCTCCGGCGCCGTTCAGACCCGGCCGGGAAGCCGTTCGGTTATCTCCTGCAGTTGCCACTGGTTGCCGTCGGGGTCCTCGAAGGCGGCCCGGCTGGCGTACGAGCGCCGCTTCGGGTCGAGACCCGGCGCCGGGCCCCGGCCCGGCTCCATGTGGAAGATCTCCCCCACGTCGACTCCGCGGCCGATCAGGTCCGCGCGGGCGGCTTCGATGTCGTCCACGATCAGCAGCAGGCCGCGCAGTGGACCGGGCGCGGGCTTCGCCGCTCCCGAGCCGAACTGGATCGAGGCGGCCGAGCCGGGCGGGGTGAACTGGACACCGCGGACGCCGGGGCTGGGCTCGAAGTCGATGTCGAGCCGCCACCCCAGCTGTTGGTAGAACGCCTTGGCGCGGTCGACGTCGGTCACCGGCAGGGCGGTCACCTCGAAGCGCGTCGGTACGGTCGGTTCGCCGTTGTCGTTGCTGTTCATCAGGGCTCCTTCGGTCGGCTGCGGTCAGGATCGGGCGGCCCGGTAGGGGGCCAGGAACTGCGACATCGCCGCCAGCATCGGCTGGGGCGCCTGCTCGGCCACCCAGTGGCCGGCGCCGGGGAGGACGACGGTCCGGACGTCGGTCGCGGCGTCGCGCATCGCGTCGCCGGGCCGCTGCGCCCAGCTGTTCGCTCCGCCGATTCCCAGGACCGGAATGGTCAAGAGGTTCTTCTTGCGCTCCACGTTCTGCGTCAGCGTGGTGAACCACGCCCGGTAGAGGCCGAAACTGGCCCGCAGCGAGTCCCGGCTGCGTCCGTAGAGCCGGGTGTAGTAGTCGACGGCGTAGCCGGGCAGGGGTACGCCACCGCTTTGGATTTTGAACTCGTACCCGTAGAACGCGGCCTCGTTGCCGCGCACCATGTCGACGATGAGCTCGTCGTCGACCCGGTTGAAGGGGATGTGCCAGACCCGGTTGTTGACGACGTCAGCCGGGAACAGCGACGGCGCCTCGACCACGCCGGGAGGCCCGGGGATCTCGGCCACGATCAGGCGCTCGACGCGGTCGCGGTGATCGGCGGCGAGGGCGTACGCGATGATGTAGCCGGTGTCGTGGCCGGCGACCGCGAACCGGTCGTGGCCGAGCTCGGTCATCAGCGCGGCCAGGTCGTCGGCGAGGGTCGCGCTGTCGTAACCGCCCGCCGGCTTGTCCGTGAGCCCGATGCCCCTTTGATCGACCGCGATGACGGTGTGGTCGCGGGCCAGCGCCGGCATCAGCCGCCGCCACGCGTACCAGTTCTGCGGCCAGCCGTGCACCAGCAGCAGCGCCGGCCCCTCGCCGCCGATGACGACGTGCTGGCGGATTCCGCCGGCCCGGACGAGGCGGCTGCGGAAGGTCCGGCCGAATTCGGCCGGCAAATGGGGGCCCAGGGCGGTGTGGGCGCCGGCCGGTGACGGCCAGGCGCCGGTCAGCGACAGGGCGGTGGCGGCGGCCGCGCCGCCGGTGAACGCACGCCGTGACAGGCGCGGCCGGGCGTCGGACGGGTCCGGTTCGGGGTGGGCTGACATCGTGTGGCTCCTCGGCTTGTCAGGCGGGTGTGGCCGCCGAGGCCTCCCGGGCGGCCTCGTCCGGGCTGCGCCCCAGGCGGCGGGCGGCGATGTAGGGCGCGTACCAGTTCCATTTGCCGGCCGCGTCGGGGCGGCCGTGGCGTTGCTCGGCCTCGCCCAGGAGGTCGGCGAGAACGGCGACGTCGGTGCCGAAGTCCGACCAGAGCCGGCCGGGCAGCCGGGTGGTCACCTCCTGCAGGACCCAGCCGTTGCCGTCGGGGTCGGCGAAGGCGGCGTACGACGCGTACGTCCGCCGCTCGGGGTCCGGCCCGGGGACCCGCGCGGCCGTGCCCGCGTGGTAGAAGATCCCGCCGGCGTCGTGATAGACGTCGCTGATGTCGACACCGAGCCCGAGCAGGCCGGACTGCGCCGCTTCGATGTCGTCGACCGCCAGCACCAGGTCCTGCGCGGAGCCGGGCCGGGCCGACGTGACGCCAGTGCCGAAGATGACCGAGCAGGGCGAGCCGGGCGGCGTCACCTGGATGACCCGGAAGTCGGGCCCGGTGACGAAATCGGCGTCCTCGCGCCATCCCAGCCTCTTGTAGAAGTCCTTCGCACGGTCGACGTCGGACACGGGAATGACGATGACCTCGAGCTTCTGGTCCATGGTGAACTCCTCGTCCGCGGATCACTGCCGGTGCCCTCACTGTGGCCCGGCCGCGGGGATCACCACCCCGGGAAACTCCCGGGCCGGATACCGGGTCGGCGGGGGCGCCCACCGGTGACCCCGGGCCCGCCGCCGGGGCCTAGCGCTCGCCGGCGTCCATCTCGGCCAGGGCCAGCCGCAGCCGGCCGCGGGCGGGAACGCGGAGCTTGATGTAGATCGTCCCGAGATGCCACTCCACGGTCCGCGCGCTGATCGACAGGGCGGCGCCGATCTCGCCGTTGGTGAGTCCCTGGGCGGCGAGCCGCGCGATGTGGGTCTCCTGGGCGGTGAGCACGGCCGAGGCCGGGCCGGCGTCCCGGCGCGGGCCTCCGCCGGCCGCCAGAAGCTCGTGCCGGGCGCGTTCGGCGAACGGGCCGGCGCCCATCGCGGCGAACGCCGCGTGCGCCGTACGGAGCTGATCGAGGGCGTGCCGCCGCCGAGCCTGCCGCCGGAGCCACTCGCCGTAGCGCAACTGCTCGCGGGCGAGGTCGAGCCGCAGCCGGGTCCGGCCCAGCCGCTCCACCGCCTCCCGGTAGTCGTCCTCGGCGTCCGCGTCTCCGGCGATCAGTGCCCGCCGGCCGGCCAGGATCCCGAGCGCCCAGTCGGTGCCGGCGGCGTGCGCCATGTCGGACAGCTGATCCAGCGCCTCGCGCGCGGCCCGCGTGGCGCCGATCCGGGCGCCGGCCTCGACGACCTCGGCCAGGGCCCACTGCGGCGGGCCCACCGGTGAGCGATCCTCGGCCGCCCGCCGGGCCGCTCGCAGCGCCTCGGGGTACCGGCCGTGCGCGTTGGACAGCAGGGCTTGGGCGAGGTCCCGCATCGGAGCGTCGGTGCCGGTGTCCGGCGACGAGCGCCCGTGGGCGGAACCCCGCACACTTTCCAGGATCATCGTGCCGCAGGGCACGAGCCCGCCGGATTCCGGGCCGAGCCGGTCCGCCTCGTGGATCAGCGTGGCCGCCTGCGCCGTCTCACCGGCGAAGACCCGCATCACCGCGCGGGCGTGCAGGGCGCGCGGGAGCACGCCGAGCGCCCCCGCGCGGCGCGCCGTCTCGAGGTGGCGCCGGCTCAGCAGGTCCCAGCCGGCGTCGTCCCACAGGCCGGCCGCCGCCGCGGCGGCCAGGCCCGTGCAGCGCAGCGCGCTCTCGAGGTCTTGCTCGGGGCGGGCCAGCGTTCCCACCGCTTCGCGCCACCGGAGCGCGGCGTGTCGAGGTCCCTCGGTGAGCAGCGCGCCCAGGGTCTCGAGCAGCGCGTGACCCGCGGGGGTCCCGGCCGGCGGTGCGGCGCGGGCCGCCCGGACGACGTCGCGCGCCGGCGCGCCCGACCCCGCGCGCCCGGTGAGCAGCACCGCGGCCAGGGCCTCCAGGTACATGTCGCGGGCCGTCCGCGCGTCAACCGTCTCCCACCGCCGGGCGACGGCCAGCAGGCGGGCCACCGCGTCGCCGTCGCGGCCGGTGGCCACCGCGACCTCCGCCTCCAGCCGTTCGATCAGCAGCCGCCCGGTTTCGTCGAGCGGACCGGCGCGCGCCGACGCCGCCAGCTGAGCGGCCTGGACGAGCGCCCCGGCCCGCAGCTTGGTCCGGGCGGCGGCGAGGCAGCGCCGGGCTCGCCGGGCCGGCTCGGGCGTCAACGCGGCGGCCCGTTCCAGGAAGGTCGCGGCGGCGCCGAGGCCGCCGTGGGCGAGTGCCCGTCCCGCTGACCGCTCGAGATCGGCCGCGACCGCCTCGTCCGGCCGCACGGCGGCACGGGCGTGGTGCCAGGCCCGCCGGTCCGGCTCGCGGTGCGGGTCCGTCACTTCGGCGAGGGCCCGGTGCGCGGCGCGGCGCTCGGCCGGCGCGGCCGAGCGGTAGACGGCCGAGCGCACCAGCGGATGCTGGAACAGCACCCGCGGGCCGGCCACGCTGAGCAGCCCGCCGCACTCGGCCGCCACCGCCGGCGGCCAGGCCGAGCCGATCCGCTGGGCCGCCCGGCGCAGCACCGCCACGTCGCCGGCCGGTTCCGCCGCCGCCAGCAGCAGCAACCGCCGGGCCGGGCCGGGCAGCGCGCCGACCCGCCGCTCGAATTCCCGCTCCAGCCGCCCGGTCGGTGGCCCGGCGCCCATGGACGCCAGCTCCGGCATGGGGACCGCGCGGGCCGCCGCCAGCAGCGCCAGCGGGTTGCCGTCGCTCTCGGCCAGCAGACGGGCCAGGACGCGGGGATCGGGCACACCGGCCAGCGTCCGGTCCAGCAGGACCGCCGCGTCGTGACTGTCCAGCCGGGGAACGGTCAGCTCGGGCAGACCGCGCGGCCACGCCCCGGCGGGGTCTCGGACCGCCACCACCAGGCCCACCGGCCCGGCGGCCAGCCGGTGGGCCATGCTCCTGAGCGCCGCGGCCGAGGCGTCGTCGAGCCACTGGGCGTCGTCCACCACCAGCAGCAGCGGGCCTTCCCGGGCCACCTCGGTCATCAGCGTCTGCACGGCTCGCCCGGCGAGCCACGGATCCGGCTGCCGGCCGGCCGACAACCCGAACGCCACCTCGAGGGTCTCCCGCTGCCGGGCCGGCAACCCGGCCAGCCGTTCGAGGTGGGGAAGACAGAGCTGGTGCAGGGCGGCGTAGCCGAGGTTGCGCTCCGACCGGGCACCGCCGGCCCGCACGATCCGGCACGCCCCGGCCCGGTCGGTCAGGAACCGCAGCAGCGCGGTCTTGCCCGTGCCGGGCCCGCCGCGCACCACCAGCACCCGGCTGTGGCCCGCCCGCGCGGCGGCCAGCAGCTCATCGAGCCGGGCGCATTCGCGCCGGCGCCCTACCAGCGGCGGGGCGGCCATCACGGCGTCGCGAACAGCGGGGAGGAGTCGGGCAGGTCACGCAGCTCCCGCCGGGAGGTCACGCCCAGCTTCGTGAAGACCTTCCGCAGGTGCCATTCCACGGTCCGGGCGCTGAGGAACAGCTGCGCGCCGATCTCCGGGTTGGACAGGCCCTTGCGGACCAGGCCGGCGATGTGGGCTTCCTGGACGGTCAGGGCATGGTGCGACTCGGCGGCCCGGCGGTCGGCGCCGCCGGCGGCGACCAGCTCGTGTTCGGCCCGCGCCGCGAAACCGGCCATCCCGGCGGTGGTGAAGATGTCGTACGCCGCTCGCAGCTCCCGCTGGGCGGCGCGTTCGTGTTTGGTCCGCCGCAACCACTCGCCGTACAGCAGATGGGCCCGGGCCAGATCGGCCCGCACCCCGGCGGCACTGAGCCGGTTGACGGCTTGGCGGTACCAGTGTTCGGCCGTCTCACCGGAGCTCGACAACGCCCGGCACCGGGCTTCGATCCCGAGCGCCCACGGCGTGCCGCTCGCTGTCGCCCGGGCCGTCAGCCGGGGCAGGGCCTCCTCAGCCAGATCGGAACGCCCGCACCGTACCGCCGCCTCGATCAGCTCCGGCAGGGCCTGGTGGCACACCACCATCTCCCGGTCGTCGAGGCAGGCGCGGCGGGCGGCCGGCAGAGCCTGGTCGTACCGGCCCAGGCTGTTGCCCAGCACCGACTCGCAGTAGTCGCTGACGGCGACGCCGAGGCCCTCACCCCGGGCGAGGGCCGCGCGCCGGGCCTCCTCGGCCAGGGCGCGGGCCGGCCGGGCGTCGCCGCGCCAGGCGGCCAGGACCAGGGCGCCGGCGGGAGCGGCGTCGATCCCGGCGGCGGCGTGCACCGACGCGGCCTCCTCGGCCCGGGCCGAGGCGCCGGCGCAGTCCCCGCGCAGGACCAGGATCCAGGTACGGCAGTCCAGGCCGAGCGCCAGCTCGGTCAGCGAGCCGGTCTCGCGGGCCACCCGCAGGTGCTCCCCGGACAGCAGATACGCGCTCTCGTCGTCCCACAGGTCCAGGGCGAGCACCGCACCCTGCCAGAGCCAGCGCAGCCGGTCGCCGGACGGCTCCGGTTCCCGGCGCAGCTCCGCCAGCGCCCGGCGGCCCAGCCGGACGGCCGCGGAGTAGTCGTCGGTGCGGGCCGTGAACGCGCCGAGGAGGTGGTCTCCGGCCGTCGCCCGGTCCGCCTCCGGCGCCGGCGCGGCCCGGGCGGCTCGCATCACCTCCACGACGCCGGTCTCGGCGGGCAGCCGCGCCGCGAAGTGGGCGGCCGACAACGCGTCGAGGTACGCCCGGCGGGCCAGGGCCTCATCGAACGGCTGCAGGCGCCGCGCGGCCGCCAGCAGCATCGTGGGCGCCTGGTTGCTCCGGCTCGACGCGAAGGCGAGCTGGGCCGCGATCAGGTCGATCCGGGCGCGCTCCGGTTCGCCGGGCGCTCCGTCGGCGGCGACGGCGAGCATGGCGCGGGCGGCCCCGAAGGCGGCCGCCTCGACGCCGGCGGCCGCGGCAGCCAGGGCGCGCCGGACCCGTGCCGACGGATCGGCCGTGAGCTCGGCGGCGCGGGTGAGGAACGCGGCGCCGGCGCCGAGCCCGCCGCGGGCCCGCGCCCGGCCGGCCGATCGTTCGAGCTCCGCCGCCACGTCCTCGTCCGGGCCGATCGCCGCCTGAGCGCGGTGCCAGGCGCGGCGGTCGCCGTCCGGGCCGGCCTCGATGGACTCGGCCAGCGCGCGATGGACGCGACCGCGGTCGGCGGACCTGGCCGCGCGGTAGACGGCCGACCGGACGGCGGGATGCGCGAACTCCACTCGTCCGTTCAGTCTCAGGACCCCCGCGTCCACCGCCGCGACGATGGCCGGCATGCCGATGCCGAGCCGCTCGACCGCCCTCTCCAGCAGGGCGGAGTCACCGGTCGGCTCGGCCGCGGCGGCCAGCACGAGCAGGCGGGTGCCGGCCGGCAGGCAACGCAGCCGGCGGAGGAGGGTGGGCTCCGCCTGGTCGGTCGAGGGCCAGGCGGCGGGCAGACCGAAACCGCCGGCGAGCGCTCCCGGGCGCCATCCGCGCGGCAACTCCGCGAGCGTGAGCGGGTTGCCGCGGCTCTCGGCCACGATGCGCCCGGCCACCGCCTCGTCGAACGGCTCGTGGATCTGGGCCAGCAGCAGCGTGCGGGCGTGCTGGTCGGTGAGCCCGGGAACCGTCTGCTCGGGCAGGCCTTCGAGGGGGTGCTCGCCGGAGGTCTCGCGCACCGCGCCGACCAGGGCCACCCGTTCGGTGGACCACCGGCGGGCGACAAAAGCGAGGATCTGCGCCGACGCCGGGTCCAGCCATTGGAGGTCGTCGACGAGGCAGAGCACCGGGCCTTCGTCGGCCGCCCGTGCGATCAGGCTCAGGCTGGCCAGGCCGACCAGGAACCGGTCGGGCGCGGGCCCGCGCCGCAGGCCGAAGACGGTGCCGAGCGCGTCGGCCTGCGGCGCCGGGAGCCGGCTCAGATGCGCCAGCAGCGGCTTGTACAGCTGGTGGAGTCCGCTGTAGGCCATGTCCCGCTCGCTCTCCGTCCCGGCGGCGGACAGCACCTGCCAGTCGGCGGCCCGGTCCGCCAGGTGGGCGAGCAGCGCGCTCTTGCCCACGCCGGGCTCTCCCCGCAGAACCAGCACGTGGGACCGTCCCGCGGTCACCTCCGCGAGCAGGCCGTCGAGCGCCGCGCATTCGGCCTCCCGGCCGATCAGGCGGCCGCCCGGCCGATCGGCCGGGCGGGTGGTGACTGCACCCACGTCTACGCGCCCCCTGCGTGTGCGGGTCTTTCCGTCGGCGCCGTTACCCGGTGCCGTGTCCGGCCTATCGATCTGACCTTTGCCGCCGCGTTTGTCCTGGCAGGACGCTCGCGAACGACTGATAGTGTCTATCAATACCGCCCGGCAGGCTACCCCCTCCGGCGATGAATCCGTTTTGTGAATCGCTTCCGCCCCGTGTCATGATGCGGCGCGCCGAACGGACCCTCGGCTGGAGAGAGGACGAGCCACCGATGGGCAGGACCGCTGACGGCCGACCGGCCACGAGCGACAGTGCCAGCCGGCGCGAGCGGTCACGGGTCAGCGTCGAGCGGACCGCCCTCGCGCTGTTTCGCAGGCGCGGCTACGACGCCGTCACCGTCGAGGACATCAGCGCCGCGGCCGGCATCGGACCGGCCACTTTCTACCGGTACTTCGGGAGTAAGAGAGAGGTCCTGTTCGCCTATCAGCCGTACCTGTTGGACGGGATCCGCGAGGCCGCCGAGCGCATGGACGTCACTCAGGCCCGGCCCGCTCAACTGCTCGAAGTGCTCACCGCCTTCGCCGCCCATCTGGCCGCGCAGGCCAAGGCCATGGCCGCGCGGGACGAGATCGTCGCCGCGAACCCGGCGCTGCTGCCGTACACCTTGGCCGTGCAGCGCGACTGGGAGACACACCTGGCGCAGCATCTGGCCCGGCGCCGCGGTCTCGACGAGCCCGACCTCGCCGCCCGGGCGGACGCGGCGCTGATCCTGGTGGTCATCCGGCTGGCGTTCCGGCAGTGGCGGGCCGGCCGGAGCCCGGGGCTCGGCGAGGCGGTCGGCGTCGTCTTCGCCGAGGTCGGCCGGGCCCTCGGCGACAGCCCGCCGGCCGGCCCTCAGTGAGCGGGGCTCAGCGCCGGGGCCAGGACGCCAGCCGCCGCCGCAGCGCCGCGATCTCCGCCGCGCCCAGCCCGTAGAGGGCGAACCGCGCGTCGTCCAGCCGGTCCAGATAGCGTCCCGCGTCCGCGATGTCATCGGGATCGAGGGCCGGGTCGGCGTTGCGGGCCAGCTCCATGACCTCGGCCAGCGAATAGCGCTCGAGCGCCGCCGCCACGTCGATGTAGTCCCTGACCTCGCGCCGGTTGACCAGGGCGGCGACCTTCGTGGCGACGAGATCGTCCAGATGCATGACCGGGCCGAGGTCCATCACGACGGGGGCCTTCTGCCGATCCAGTCGGCACAGCGTCAGCCGAAGCGCCTTGTGCGCATCCGCGACCAGGAATTCCTGGATGTCGGCGGACATGCCCTCGAAGAGCTCGTCGCCCTCCTCGGCCACCACCCGGAAGCCGGACTTCCGCAGCGCGGCGGTGACCTCGCCGGCGGCCGCGGCCACGCCGCCGGGGGCGTCGGTGAACAGGTCGACGTCCTCGGTGGGGCGGGCCACCAGGCCATTGACCAGCCAGGCGACACCGCCCCCGAGAACGAAGCCGTGCTTGGTGGCGACCGCGAGCGCTATCCGCGCGACATCACGGTAGAAGTCGTCGACGCTCGCCACCGGGGTAGGTTATCCGCCTATCCGCTGCAGCACGAACCGCTGGGCCACGGTGTTGTACTTGCGCGTGTAACCCAGGTGCGTGGCCAGGCTCGCCCCGCGCGCGCAGAAGTTGTCGCCCGTGTCGCAGTAGGACTGGATCTTCGCCGCGAACCCGTCCAGCGCCGCGTCGTCGCCCCGCGCGAACAGCCCGTTGGTGCGGCTCGTGCCCGCGTTGAACGACTTGCCGGCCACGTAGCGCGGATCACCCATCAGGATCACCGCCGTGACCTTGGCCGCCAGCCGCGCGTCGAGGGCCTGATTCGGCGTCGACACCGCCTGGCGCCCACTGCCGGCCAGCACGTCACCGATCACATGCGCGCCCTGCGAGTAGCCCATCAGCACGAGCTTGGTGTCCGGGCAGGCCGCCGCCTTGGCCGTGATCTGCCCGGTCAGCGCCCGCACCCCGGCCGACACGCTCGGCCCGTACGGGTTGAGCACCGCCGGATAGTCGGTCGCCTCGGTGCTCACCGTCTGCCGGCTCGCCCGCTGCACGCTGCTGACCAGCGATCCGATGATTCCCGCGCCGGGCCGCTCGGTCGACGCCCGCGTCGCGATGATGTGCACGGCCGCGCAATTCGCCGCGGCCGTCGTCGTCCCGCCGAACGCCTGTGGCGCGACGACGAGCCCGGCCGCGACCAGCGCCGCGCCCGCCCCGATCGTGGCGATCTTCGCCTTGTTTCCGCTTCCGCGCATCCTGCTGCCCCTTCCGCCAAAAAAGCACTGCCAGTGCAGATAGCTGCCCGGTGATACGCAGCGTGGCGGCCCGACGGTTCAAAAGCGAGAAGAACCTCGGCTTACTCACTCTGGGTGACATCGAAGGTTCAAGAGGAAGACGTACGCTTTCTCCCCACCGACCGGGAAGCTCGACGCGGCCCGCGCGGTGGTCCGGGCCGTCAGGCGCGTCTCGCGCGAATCGGTGACCCTAGGCTGTGGCCATGGCCTGGTGGTGGCAAGCGCTGATCGGACTCGCCGTGGGGCTGCTGGTGATCTGGGCCGCGCTGCTCGTCGCGCTGATGGTGGCGAAACCCGGCACGGCGCAGCTCAAGGAGGCGCTGCGGCTGCTGCCCGATCTGTTGCGGCTGCTCAAGCGGCTCGCCGGGGACCGGACGCTGCCGCGCGGGGTGCGGATTCGGCTGGGGCTGCTGCTGGCCTATCTGGCGGTGCCGTTCGATGTCGTTCCCGACTTCATCCCGGTGCTGGGGTACGCCGACGACGCGATCATCGTGACCCTGGTGCTGCGGTCGACCGTCCGCCGGGCCGGGCTGGACGCGGTGCGGCGGCACTGGCCGGGCAGCGACGACGGATTCGCCGCACTCAGCCGCCTGACCGGCCTGAGATGAGAATCCACAGGCCCAGGCCGATCAACACCAGGGGCAGGACGACGTGGCCCCACCGGCTGAGCGCGCGGGCGATCACCGGGCGGGTGGCGAAGAAGCGGCCGGCCGCCACCCAGACGGCGACCAGCACGAGAAACACCAGCACGTAGACGGTCATGCCGGCCGCGCCGGCGGTGGCGAACACCGGGACGTACACCCCGATGTTGTCGCCGCCGTTGGCGAACGTCACCGCGGCCACCTCGAGACTCCGCGGGCCGCCACCAGGCGAGCCCTCGGACTCCTCGCCGTCGCCGCGGTGGCGCCACGCCTGCACGCCGGCTTTGACGCCGAGCGCGATCGGGAGCAGCCCGAGGTAGGGCAGGACCGACTCGGGTAGGAACGTGGCGCCGAACCCGGCGGCCACCGCGACCGCGAGAATCCCGGCGAAGCCGAGGTACTGCCCGATCGCGATGGTCCGCGTGAGGTGCCGGCGGCCGGCGCCCTGGGCGAAGAACAGCGCCAGGATCAGGATGTCGTCGATGTTGGTGACGGCGAACAGGACGACCGCCTGGCCGAGGAGCATGGTCAGAGATCTTAGGGTGCCTCGGAGAACGCCGCGTTGGCCTGCCCGATGCCGACCGGCGAGCCGGCCGACCAGCCGCCGTCGACGACGAACTCGGATCCGGTCGAGTATCCGGCCTCGTCGGACGCCACGAACAACACCATCCGGGTGACCTCCTCGGGCGCGGCCATGCGGGCCAGGGCGACCTTGCCGTGCACGACCTCGTCGCCGAGAGGGCCGAGGATCGGCGTACGGATGTAGCCGGGGTGCACCGAGTTGACCCGGATGCCGTGAGCCGCGACCTCCATGGCCACCGCCTTGGTGAAGCCGCGTACCGCGAATTTGCTCGTCGTGTAGTCGGCCGCGTTGGGCGTGCCGATGAGCCCGGCGAACGACGAGATGTTGACGATGGCCCCACCGCCGGCCGCCTTCATGCCGGGGATGACAGCGCGGGTGCCGAGGAACACGCCGTCGAGGTTGACCGCGAGCAGGCGCCGCCAGTCCTCGAGCGTCTCGTCCTCGACGAGGGCGCCCTTGCCGCCGATCCCGGCGTTGTTGATGAGCACGGTCGGCGCGCCGAAGACCGCGTTGGTCTCCTCGATCAGCCGCGCCCACTCCCGCTCGTCCGTGACGTCGAGGTGCCGGTAGATCGCCGCGTCGCCGAGCTCCTTCGCGAGCGTCTCACCTTCGGCGTCGAGCACGTCGGCGATGACGACGCGCGCACCCTCGGCCACGAATCCGCGCGAGTGCGTGGCGCCCATCCCGCGGGCTCCGCCGGTGACGATGACGGTCCTTCCGTCGAACCTGGCCATGGTGTACCTCCCCTTGCCGGCCCGGCGGCCCGCACCCTTCGAGCATACGTCGCTATCTGACAGGTGTCAGATAGCGATCGGCCGCTATAGTTCGGCGAATGGACCCGCGCTTTCGACGCTCGCGGGAGGCCCTGCGCGCCGCCGTCTACCGGCTGGCCGGCCGGCGGCCCATCACCGAGGTCACCGTCACCGAGCTGTGCCACGAGGCCGGCGTCACCCGCGACACCTTCTACCGGCACGCGGCGTCCCCGGTGGAGCTGCTGGCCGCCGTACTGCGGGAAGAGCTGGAGACGATCGCCGCGAGCCACCCCGACCTGGCCGGCGGCCCGCACACCGACTCGGGCATGCGGGCCGGCGTCCACGCTCTCTGCGCCCACGTGGCCGAGCACGCCGAGGTCTACCGCCACGCGGCCCGCCCTCACCTGCTGCCGCCCCTGCGCGAAAACCTGGAGATCGTCGTACGCCAGTCGCTGGAGGCGCACGCCCACGCGTACCCGGAGATCCTGCCGCCCGGCACCGGCGCCCCCGGCGACATCCGGGTCCTGGCCGCCTACGCGGCGTCCGGCACCGCCGGAGCGGTCGAGGCCTGGCTGCCCACCGACCCGCTGGACGTGGCCCGGGGCGTCCGTCTGATCATGGCGGCGTCACCGGCGTTCTGGCACGGCCCCGATCGCGGCTAGCGCCGTTTGCTCGACCACGGCCCGGTGCGCCGCACGCGCCGCGGTGTCGGCCGGCCGCTCCTGCTCGGCCAGCACACCGGTCCGGCCGTCGAGCCCCTCGCGCAGAATGTCGGCGTGCCCGGCGTGCCGCGTGGTGTCCTGCAGCACGTGCACCAGGACGCCGAAGAGCTTGACGTGCGGGCGCGGCCACCACGGCACGTGGCCGGGAGCGTCGAGCGGCAGCTCCCTGATGGTCGCGTCGGCGTGCGCGCAGGCCCGCCGGTAGAAGTCGACGATCTGCTCGCGGGTCTCGGCGGCGGTCACCCAGTGGTCACTGCCGTCCGCGTCCTGCCACCGCGGCAGCGGCTCCGGGAACGGCCGGCCGAAGACCTCCCCGAGGTAGCGCGCCTCCCCCGTGGCCCGGTGTTTGACCAGCCCGAGAAGGTTGGTGCCGGTCACGGTCAGGGGCCGCCTGATGTCGTACTCGCAAAGCCCGTCGAGCTTCCAGACGAGCGCCGCCCGGGAGTCGTTGAGCTCCTCGTGCAGACAGTCCTTCGCGAAGTCGTCGATCACGAGGCCCGAGCCTGATGGGACCACTCGTCGAGGGTGGCGGCCATGCGGCGGGTGAAACGGGTGCCCGCCTCGGTGAGCCGGTCGCCGGTGAGCAGGGTGTCGATGGCCTCCGCGGTCCAGTCGCGGTAGCGGCGGTAGACGCCGCGGCTCGCCGGGTCGCCGGTGGACAGTGCCCGGTGCCGCCACACGTCGGCCACGGCCAGGTGGGCGTAGGCGCCGCGCAGGGCCGCCTCGACCGGGCGCGGGTCGTCGTGCCAGCCCACCGCCAGGCGTTCGGACACGGCGTCCTCGGGCACCAGGTCGATCAGGTCGAGGACGGCACCGATCTTGGTCAGCTGGAACTCGCGGACGAGCAGCAGCGCGGCCTCGCCGGGGTCGGCCGTGGGCGAGAGCCCGACCGCGCCGAACGCGTGGCGGGAGGTGGCGCCGCGCGGGGTGCCGTCGGGGGCCGCGGCCAGCGGGACGATCGCGCGGAGCCCGCCGCGCAGGCCGTCGAGCTGGGCCGGGGCGTCGGCGGCGAGCCGTTCCCAGGTCGCCGCCAGCCGGGCCGCCCAGGCGCGTTCGCCGTCGGCGTCCAGCCAGGCCGGGTCGGCGAACTCGAGGCGGTCGCGGTACGGGTCGGCGTCGTCGAGCAGAACCCGTACCCCGTCAAGCGAGACCCACCGGCAAGCGTGCCAGCCCGGAATCTGCCGGTCGCCAGCCGGCAGCTCGGCCCGGCCGCCCGGCCAGCGCAGGACCACCGACGACCGGCCCGCCGTGACCCGGACCTGCTCGGCCGGCGCCGCGAAGACCCCGACCGTGGGCAGGTGGATCAGGCCGTCGTGGGCGTGCACCTGCACGTCGGCGTCGGCGCCGGCCCGGACGGCGACGGCCACCGCGATGGCCGCCGCCCGGTCGGGTTCGGCGTCCTTGCCCTCCAGGCAGGCCACCGCCCACGAGCGGACGAACGGATGGCTCAGGACGGCGTCGAAGGCGGCCGGCGCGGCCCGTTCGAGCTCGGCCAGCAGCTCGCCGCCGGCCGCCGTCTCGCCCAGGATCTCGCTGACCAGAGCCCGGTTGACGGCCAGCTCGGCGTCGGCCAGCAGGCCCACGGCCGCGGCGTCGCCGTAACCGGCGGCCACCCGGTCGAAGACGTCGGCCGGCAGCGCGCCGAGATCACCCGCGACCGGGGCCGGGCGTTCGTTGAGCACGCCGGAGGTCAGAAGCCCGAGCGGCGCAGGATGCGGCGCACCACGGAGGCGGCCTGCTTATGGTCGATGCGGTCGATCGGCGTCCGGCGGATCTCGTCCAAGGGTGTCTTTTCCACCACGCCTCCCCCTACCGGCAGTGAATGCCAAGCCAAGACGAAGCATAGAAGACACTCGAGGTCATGTCACGGGCACATCACGTGCACCTCTCAGTGCCGGTTCGTCCCGATCACCCGGAAGGTTCCCGTCAGCTCCAGCACCCGTGGCTCCTCCACGTCGTTGTCGCAGAGCAGGGCCACCGGCTGCCGGGGAAGGTTCGACACCTTGTCCGGCAGCCAGCCCACCACCAGCCAGATCTTGTCGTCGGCCGGGGTCGCGCCGGTCTCCCGAAGGTAGAGCGGATAGTGCTGCGGGATCATGACCTGACGGTACGCGGCCGACCCGCTACAGATCTTCGAAACGGCCACGCCGCTGGTTGAAGACCTTCGTCGGTACGGCGGCCACGCGCGTCCCGGCCGCAAGGGCGTCGAACAGGGCAACGTCGATCTCCTCGTCGCGCCCCGGCATCGGATCCCACTCGTCCCAGGGCAACGTCGCCACCCCCTGACGGGTCACAAGATCCTTGGGGACGTCCCCGGCGATGAACCAGTCGCCTTTCCACTCGGCGTCGTGACCGAAGGTGTCCGGGTCGGCGTCGCCCCGGCGGACGAGTTGCCAGGCCTCGGACGCGGTGAGGAACGCGCCCGGCGGCAGGTCGAGGGTGTCGAAGTCGATGCCGAGCGCGCCCCTCTGGAGGTCGTCGATCTGCGCGTCGGCCCACCGGCCGTCCCCGTACTCGACGACCCAGTGGCTCTCGTACCAGCCCTTCTGGAAGTACGTGGCGTAACCGCACCGGGCCTGGGCCGGGATGCCGCGCTCACGCAGCCTCAGGGCCAGCATCTCGGAGTATCCCTGGCACATGGTCGCCACCTTCTCCCCCGGCCTCGCCAGGGCCAGGAGGTCACCGGGACGGCGTACGTGAATCGAGTCCGGATCCGGGCCGACGTCCACTCCGTACGCGTCGGCCCAGGCCTCGTGGATGTAGTGGTCCTGAAGGAAGCGGGTGATCTCGGCGACGGCCTCTTTCTCGGTCATGCGCCCATCGAAGCGCCTGACACTGTGTCAGGGTCAAGCGCCGCGGCGGAGCTTGACCGTGCTGTCCGTACGGATCAGGCCGTTGTGCTCACGGGGATGCTCCTCGGCCCGCAGCGTCTCCCAGCCCTCGCCCAACCGGAGCAGCGCGACGATCTCGGCGGGCGTCTCCAGGACCAGGCCGGTGTGCCGGTTCGACGGGTCGTCCATGTGGCCCTCGATCAGGAGGATGCCGCCCGGTGCGACGGCGGCGGTCGCGCGGCGCAGCACGGCGGCCCGGTCGAACTCGCCCCAGTGGTACAGGAACTGGCAGCTGACCAGGTCGTACTCGCCGGGTGGGAAGTCCTGGACCAGGTCGCGGCGCTGCCAGTCGATGCTCAGATCGCCCGCGTGCGACCTCGCCCGTTCCAGGGCGACACCGGAGACGTCGACCGCGGTCACCTGCCAGCCCCGGCGGGCCAGCCAGATCGCGTCGGCGCCCTCGCCGCACCCCAGATCGAGGGCGCGGCCGGGCGGCAGATCACTGACCTCGCGGACGAGGACCACGTTGGGGTTGCCGCTCCAGACGCGGTCACTCTCGGCGTATCGGGCGTCCCATTCAGCTTCGATGCTCATGGGACGAGCGTGCGGCGCCGCGTCGCTGACGGCAATGTTCCTTGCCGGAACGGCAAACCTCAGCCGGCGCGGCGGCGGGCCCGGCGGGCGGCCAGCTCGTCACCGGCGGCCGGCTCCGGAGCGGGACCGACGGGCGACGGCACGGCCGGCTCGGCCGGCAGGTTGAGCAGCGAGCCCTGGATCTCCTTGAAGGCACCGCCGATCGCGATGCCGAACACGCCCTGCCCGCCCTGGAGCAGGTCGACGACCTCCTCCGGCGACCGGCACTCGTACACCGTCGTGCCGTCGGAGATCAGCGTGATGCCGGCCAGATCCGCCACGCCGCGCGAGCGCAGCGTCTCGATCGCCCGGCGGATGTTCTGCAGCGAGACGCCCGCGTCGAGCAGGCGCTTCACCACCTTGAGAACGACCAGGTCGCGGAACGAGTAGAGGCGCTGGGTGCCGGAGCCCTCAGCGTCGCGGATGCTCGGAACCACGAGCGTCGTCCGCGCCCAGTAATCCAACTGGCGGTAACTGATGCCGACCGCCTGGCACGCCGTCACCCCGCGATACCCGACTGAGCCGTCCTCGCCGACGAGGGGGCCCTCCTGATGTTCAAGAGGCTGCTCGTGCACGCGACCACCTCCCCGCTGCGCGGTGCCGCCGCTTCACCTGGACTTCACGAGCGTATATCTCAGGCGTCGCGGAAACAGGTAGGTAACGCCACGACACGCCGCGTCCGAGCGAGGTAAGTATCGATCTTCAACCGCTTCGAGTGCGTTTTATCCGGCAAAATCTTCGGGGCGCACCTGGTCGAGGAACTCGCGGAACTTCTCGACCTCGTCCTCCTGCTCGTCCGGGATGACGATGCCGGCCTCGGTCAGCACCTCGTCGGCGCAGCGGATCGGCGCGCCCACCCGCAGCGCCAGCGCGATCGAGTCACTCGGCCGGGCCGACACCCGCAGGCCGTCACCGATCAGCAGATCGGCGTAGAAGACGTTGTCTTTCAGCTCGGTGATCTCGACCGCGGTCAACGGCGCCTCGACGGCGGCCAGGATGTCCCGCAGGAGATCGTGGGTCAGCGGGCGAGCGGGCTTGACACCCTGTTGCTCGTACGCGATCGCGGTGGCCTCGACGGCACCGATCCAGATCGGCAGGTACCGATCGCCGTCGACCTCCCGCAGCAGGACGATCGGCTGGTTGCTGGGGAGCTCCACTCGAACTCCGACCACGCTCAGCTCGCGCACCGCCCGCCTCCGTGTCGTCTTGTTACTGCGCCGCCCCCGCAACGGCCGCCCCTATCCTGCACGGTACACGCACCCCGTCCGGATCCCACGAGTGCGGCATACCCACCTCGCCGCCGCCGAACCGGCGTCAGCGACCCAGTTCCCCCCGCAGCCCCGCGCGCACCAGAGCCGCGTGCAAACGCTGCGAGAGCGCCTGCAGGTCCCGCGCCGTCTCCTGCGCACGGGCACGCGCCGCCGGGTCGCTCTGGCGCACCAGGGGCGCCAGGAGCTGGGTGAACAGCCCGACCTCACGGTCGGAGGCGGCCCGGAACCCGCGCAGATGGCGAACCTCCAGGCCGTATTTCGTCAACCCGACCACGGCCTCCACGATGACCACGGCGTCGCCGTCGTACCACCCCGGCGGCCGCGCCGTGACCAGGCCCATGCGCTCGAGCTCGTCGAGCAGCTCGGCCGGCGCGCCCGTGCGTTCGATCACATCCTCCCGGGGGACCCGGGTGTCGGACGGATCGGCCGCCTTCTCGGCGCCCACCGCGACCAGGTTCGGCCGCGCCGGCGGCGCCGGCTCGGCCTCCATCCGGTCCAGCTGCTCCCGGATCACCCGCAACGGCAGGTACTGATCGCGCTGCGCCGTGAGCACGAACCGCAGCCGCGCCACGTCGTTCCACGAGTACTTGCGGTACCCGGAGGCGGTGCGCTGGGGATCGACCAGCCCCTCCGCCTCCAGGAACCGCAACTTGGAGATCGTGGTGTCGGGGAATTCGGTGCGCAGATGGGCCAGCACCTCCCCGATGCTCATCAGCGCAGGCTCGCGCCCACCCTGGGGACGCGAGGCCCCCGGGTCGCGCGCGGCCGCCCCCGACGAGTTCACGCCCCGCTACCCTCGCCCTCCGGCCGCGGGCCGGCGATGAACACCAGGCGGAACTTGCCGATCTGGACCTCGTCGCCGTTGCTCAGCGTCGCCGCCTCGACCCGCTCCCGGTTCACGTAGGTGCCGTTGAGCGAGCCGACGTCGCGCACCGTGAAAGTGCCGCCGTCGCGGTGGAACTCGGCGTGCCGGCGGGACACCGTCACATCGTCGAGGAAGATGTCACTGTCGGGGTGCCGGCCACTGGTCGTCACGTCGTGATCGAGCAGGAACCGCGCGCCCGCGTTGGGGCCCCGGCGCACCACGAGCAGCGCCATTCCGGGCGGGAGCGAGCCGGACATACGGCTCGGCACCACGTCGTTCTCCGGCGCCTCGAGCAGCTCGTCGAGCGCACCGAGGTTGAGTGTGGACGTGACGTCGAGTGGGGGGAACTCGTCGTCTGGGCGCGTCATCGGACCACCTCACGGATCAGTTGGTCGCCGCCATGCGGCAAGGATTCACTCCCGCCGCGGCCATATGGCCCGGACACACGACTATCGGTTTCAAAGGCATAACATTTGTTGTGCCCCGCGAGCCTAGTGAAGGCGAATATCGCGGGGCAACCGGACGCGCGGACGTAACGTTCACGCACCGGAAAAGCCGGACTACATAGACGAGAGACTCAGCTCTCGGTGATCGCCTGATAAGCGCTCGCGTCGAGCAGACCCTCGAGTTCCTTCGGGTCGGACGGCGCGATCTCGACGAGCCAGCCCGCCGCGTACGGCTCGGCGTTGATGAGCTCGGGCTCATCGGTCAGAGACGCGTTCTTGGCGACCACGGTGCCCGCGATGGGCGCGTAGATCTCCGACACGCTCTTGGTCGACTCGATCTCACCGAGCGAGTCACCGGCCGCCAGCTCCGTGCCCTCCTCGGGCAGGTCGACGAAGACGATGTCGCCCAGCGCATCCTGCGCGAAGTGGGTGATGCCCACCCGCACGGGCCCGCTGCCGTCTCCGGCCACCCACTCATGTTCAGCCGTGTACCGCAGGTCCTCAGGAATCACGCCATCTCTCCCGTGCACATATATCCGTCAGTAGCGCGGAGGCTAAGAAGCCGGCCGCGCGTATCGCAATGTGGTGGCGTCGCGCACCGCGGTCACGTCGACCAAGGTGCGTTGTTCCAACGTCACGCTACCGCCGCCGCTGTTCACCGACGCGACCACCCCGCCGGGGATTTGCAACGCGGTTTGCATCGTCTGCGGCACACCGATCACGGTGAGCACGTAGGGGCCGGTGAGACGCTGCCCGTCGGCGATGATCCCGCCGCCCTCGGCGTCCACGAAATAGCTGGACGCGACGATTCTCACGGCCCCGCCACCGGACCCGGCGATCTGCATCACCTCACCGCCGGCGCCGCGCAACTCCTGCACGGCGTTGAGGATCGCCGACGCCTTCACCTTGTCGACGGTGATGACCAGGCCCGTGCCCCGGCCCGGCAGGGTTCCGGCGAGCAGACCCAGTTCGTCGGTACGCCGGTCCGCCTCGTCCAGGGCGGCCTGCCGGCCCGCCACACCGGAGGTGAGCTGCCGCTGGCTGGTCTCCAGAGCGTTGATCTCGGACTGCAGGCGGCTGTCGCGGGCCTCCAGGTCCGACAGGATCCGCACCAGGTCCTCCTGCCGCGCGGTGGCCAGCCCCTCGTCGTCGTTGTTGCTGCGCAACTGCACGACCAGCGTGAAACCGAAGAGCGCGAGGAGTACGGCGATCAGTGCTCCGGCTCCGGACATCTTCCGGCGGAGCACCGATCCGGAGGTGGCCGTCACCGGATCGGGTGACGCGGGGGTGACCTCGGAACGGCTCAGCGGCCGGGTCGGCCCGTCGGGATCGGGTGGCGGTTCCGGCCGTGCCGTCTCCACGGTCGGGCCCTCATCGCCGGTGTGCGCCGGCTTCTCGTCCCCCACACCACTCACCCCCGTCACGCCCGGAACAGGTGGCGGCGGATGGCGGCGACGTTCCCGAACAGCCGTACGCCGAGGACGACCACCACACCGGTGGAGAGCTGACCGCCCACGCCCAGCTGGTCGCCCAGATAGACGATGAGCGCGGCCACGAGCACGTTCGCGATGAACGAGATCACGAACTGTTTGTCGTCGAAGATCCCGTCGAGTTTCGCCCGCACCCCGCCGAACACGGCGTCGAGCGCGGCGACCACCGCGATCGGCAGGTACGGCTGCAACGCGATCGGAACCGCGGGTTGGAACACGATGCCCAGGACGGCACCGGCGACCAGAGCGAGTACGGCGATCATCGCCCGCCTTCCGACGAGGAGCTCACGTCCGGCGTGGCGGACGAGGGCAGGGGTGGGAGAGAACCGGAGGGCGTGGGCGGCGGCGTCGAAGGCTGGGCCACCCGCAGCTTGAGCTCGGTAGCGGCCGGCAACGTCACGTCGTCCACCTCCTTGGACTGGAAGGACATCCCGTACTTGGCACCCAGCTGCTCGAAGAACTTGCCGGCATACCCTTCCCGAAAATCCTTGGCAAGATCGTCAGGCCCGATCGCCACAACCTCGTACGGGCTGGTCACCGGCCGAAAGTCGACCAGAATCGCCTCACCTGCCTGCCGAATCGTCGACGTCGCGGTGAGCCGCTGCCCGTTGATGGCGATGGCCTCGGCCCCGAGCGACCAGAGCGCGTTGGTGGCCAGCTGCAGATCACTGTCCTTGACCCGCGCGACAGTGTTCCGCTCCCCCGTCACCGGGTTGATCGGCGTCGGCCCGTCGGCCACGGTGATCCGCGCCCCCGACCCGGTGACCTGGGCCAGCCCGGTCGCCGCCTCAAGATTCCGCAGCCGCTGCACGGTGGTGCTGCTCAGCTCCCGCTCCCGAAGCCCGGCGACTTCGTCGCTGAGCGCCTCGGCCCGGTCCTGCAGATGAGAGGTCTCTTCCCGCCGCTTCTGCACCTGCTCGACCAGCTCGGCCCGCGCGGTGGTCCGGGCGGGCTCATCGGCCACGGTCTGCTGATAGGCCACCACAAGCAGAAAACCGAGCGCGATCAGGGTGACCACGAGAAGCCCACTGGAGAAGGCCTTCCGCACGCCGGTGGGCTCACCGTCCCGAGCCTTACGTGCGGCCGCGTCCGCATAGCCGGGATCAAGCGGGTTCCGGAAGAGCTCGGTGAGGAAGTCAGGCGCGTACACCCGCTTAGGCGCCGCACCCGATCCCGCTTCACCCGCCTGCTCGCCGCCCGCCGCGTCGCCGCCGGCCCCCGCACCCGCACGCTGAGCTTCAGCCACGTCGTTACTGGCCGCCGCACCCGCATGCTGAGCTTCAGCCACGTCGTCACTGGCCGCCGCAACCACATACTCGGCGTCCGCGACATCGTTACTGGCCGTCGCACCCGCGTGCTCGGCGTCCGCTGCGCCGCTGTTGGCTGCCGCGCCCGCGTGCCGCCCACTGATTTTGCCGGTGCTCGCGTGAGCCCCGGCGACGGCGTCCACGTGCACCCCAGCCGCTGGCGCGCCAGCCCCCTGTTCGGCGCCCGCTTCCGCTTCACCGACCTGGTCAGCGCTCGCTTGCTCAGCGTCCCATTGCCCGCGGCCCGCTTCGACTCGGTCGAGGTGTTCACCGCTCTTTCGCTCGCCGGCAGGCTGCTCGCCGAACCACTCTCCACCGGCCCACTGCTCGCCCGCAGGTAGGGCACTCGCTTGTTCGCCGCCCATTTGCCAGGCGCCCGTGTGCGCCGCGCCGGCATGCTCACCGCCCGCGTGACCTGCGTCCGTGTGCTCAGCCTGCCATTGCACGGCGTCCGGCCGCACGTCGCTGACCTGGTCACCGCTTGCGTGGGCGTCCGTCAGCTCGGCGCTCCATCGCGGGTCACCCGCCTGCCCGGCGCTGGCCTGGCCACCGCTAACGTGGGCGTCTACCCGCTCGGCGCTCCATTGTGAGTCACCCGCGTGCCCGGCGCTGGCCTGGCCACCGCTTACGTGGGCGTCCGTCAGCCCGGCGCTAGCCAGGTCGCCACTTGTGTGAGCGTCTACCCACTCGGCGCCCGCTTGCGGTTCGTCGACGTGGTCATGGCTCGGGTGCGACGCACCCGGTTCCTCGGTTTGCCGCTGTTGGGCGCTCTCCGCCGCGACCATGTCGGACATTTCAGATTTGTCGGGTCCGGGCACGGCGTCGCGCGGGTCGTCGGGTTGGCGGCGATCCGGGGAGTGCGGCGCGGTCATGCCGTCCGCGCTCCGGGCGCCAGCCGGTCGGCCCTCAGCAGGCGGACGGTCTGGATCAGGTAGAGGGCGCCGGCCGCCCAGTACAGGGCGAGCGCCCACCAGGCGAGGCCCCAGCCCACGGCGCCGGCCCAGCCGTCCCAGGACGGCACGGCCTTGCCCAGCAGGATGATCGGGAACGCGGCGAGCAGCACGAACGTGCCGGTCTTGCCGACGTAGTGCACGGGCGGCGGACCGTAGCCGTGCCGGCGCAGCACGAGCAGGGCGATGCCCAGCACGACTTCGCGCAGCAGAAGGGCGCCGGTCAGCCAGTACGGGACGACGCCGCGGATCGTGAAGCCGATCAATGTCGCCAGGATGTAGAGCCGGTCGGCGAACGGGTCGAGCAGCGTGCCCAGCCGGCTCACCGAGTTCATCCGCCGGGCCACGTAACCGTCGACCCAGTCGGTCGTCCCGCCGACCGCGATCACGATCACCGCGGCGACGTCGTGGTGCGGCCCCAGCAGCAGATACAGGAAGAGCGGCACCCCGAGCAGCCGGATGAAGCTGATCACGTTGGGGATCGTCCAGATCCGATCGGAGGCAGCGATGGACGGCGCAGGCTGCTGCGACATCGCGGTTTCCTCTCCCCCTACGGCGCGGGCACGGCCGGTCCCCCGGCCACACTCCACGCCCAGCCCACCAGTGAGCCGACCATGCACCCAGCCGGGTGGCTGTGTCCCGCGAACGCCCGGACCCCCTGCCCGGCCACTCGCCGAGCAACTATAACCAGCCGCACGTCCCCGCTCACGGACCCGTCGCGCGTCGCACAGCGTGTCCGCCATCCTAGGAACCTAGTTTTCCTTCCCTCTCAGCGGGGTCAAAGACGCCGACATCCGGCTCGGCTGAGGTCCCGGGAAGGGACTGCGGACGGGCGGAGGGAACGGGCAGGCGGGCAGGCGGGCAGGCGGGCAGGCGGACGGGCGGACGGGCGGGCAGGCGGGCAGGCGGACGGGCGGACGGGCGGACGGGCGGACGGGCGGACGGGCGGACGGGCGGACGGGCGGACGGGCGGACGGGCGGACGGGCGGACGGGCGGACGGGCAGGCGGGCGGACGGGCAGGCGGGCGGACGCGCCGAAAGCAGCCTCAGCGGGTGTCGAGAAGCGGCGGCTCTGGAATGGGCGCGGCGAGGCAGGTCCCGCAAATGCGCTGGAACTCTAGGAGCCGGTGCGGCAAGGAGGCGGCGAGGCGGCGAGGTTCCGACAGTGGGCCCGGCAAGGCCATCGAGGCGCCGAGCGCGAGCGCGACCGCCGGGCACGAAAGGGCGGCCAGCGGGGCGCTAGCGCGGCATAGATGCTCAACGCGAACACGAGAAGCCGGACAACGAGCGCGCCGGGCATTGAGCGCGCGCACCGCGAGCCGGCGGGGCGCGGGCAGCGGCCTTGAGCGCGAGCACCGGGAGCTGGCAGCGGCCTTGAGCGCGAGCACCGGGAGCTGGCAGCGGCCTGAGCGCAATCGACAGCATGCCCGGTGAGTGGGGGCTCTGAGCGCGAGTACGCAGAGGCGCGAAACGCGCCGCACGCGCGGAACCCACCGCTCGGGTCGCGCCCGAGTGGTGGGTTCCGGGATGTTCCGCGTGGTCGGCCGACCCCGCGTACCTCGGCAAAGGTTTAGCGCCCCCGCCTGGCCCTCACGTAATCGTCGACTACGTAGCGGCCCAGCTCCTCGGCGTCAGGGCTGAAGACGCGGCCGCCGTTGCGTTCCGCTACCGCCGCCACGAAGCGCTGGAGGCCGGGGTCCTCGCCGAGCATGAAGAAGTTCAGCGTGGCGCCGAAGCGGGTCAGGTGGTCGACCTCGTGGATCGTCGCCCGCACCGTTTCCGGCAGCGGCGGCCACCAGAACATGGCCTCGCCGTCGGGCTCCAGGTGGGCCGTGGGCTCGCCGTCGGTGACCACCAGCACGACCGGCTCCGAGCCCGGATGGCGGCGCAGGTGGCGGGCCGCGAGCTTGAGGGCGTGCTGGAGGTTCGTGCCCTTCTCCATGCTCGGATCGATCGCTGCCAGCTCGCCCTGCGACAGCGCGGCCGCGTGCAGGCCGAAGCCGATGATCTGCAGGGAGTCCTGCGGGAACTGGGTCGCGACCAGGTGGGACAGCGCCAGCGCCGTCTGTTTCATCGGGCCCCAGCGGCCGTCCGCGTACATCGAGTAGGACAGGTCGACCAGCAGGGCCACCGCGGCCGAGGCCCGGCGCTCGGTCTCGGCCACCTCGAAGTCGTCCGGTTCCAGGCGCACCGGCAGGACGCCGACGCCACCCGAGGCGGCCTGCCGGCGCACCGCGTTGCCGATCGTGCGGACGACGTCGAGCGGCTGCTCGTCGCCGAACTCCCAGCGCCGCGACGAGCCGATGAGGTCGCCCGCCGCGCCCGCGTCGCGCAGGTCGTGCTGACCCTGCTTGCGGCCGGACAGATCGTCGAAGACCGTGGCCAGCGCCGTACGGCCGAGCCGGCGCAGCGCCTTCGGTGAGAGCGTCAGGCCCTCGGCGTCGCGGGTCACCCAGCCCTGACGGCTCAGCTCCCGTTCCAGCTCGCGCAGCCGCCGCACGTCGTCGGCGGCCGAGCGGCCGAGCTGGCGCTCCACCATCTCCACGTCGACGTCGTCGAGGGTGGCACCCGGATGTTCCTGGCCGAGCTGGTCGAGCAGTTCGTCCAGCTCACCGATCTCGCCCAGGGCGGCCGCCGCGTCGCCGTAGCCCAGGTCGTTCGGCCCGCGCATCCGCTCGCCGCGACCCCAGTTGAGCTGGGGGCGCAGCGCCCGCAGGTTGTCGGTCAGCTCGGCCATCCGGCCCCGCAGCGGGCCGTCGCCGAGCGCCTGGTCCATCAGGCGCGACAGCTCCTCCTGCTGCTGCGGCGAGAGCGACCGCATGAGCCGCTCGGCCGCCGCGGCCCGCCGGGCCAGCGAGTCGATCAGCTCGTCGATGTCCTTCGGGTTCTCCGGGAAGAACTGGCCGTGCTTGTCCATGAACTGCTGGAACGCGTCGGACGTGTCCTCGCCCCGTGCGTGTTTCTCGAGCAGCTGGTTGAGGTCGGCGACCATCTCCTCGACGCCGGCGAAGTCGCCGTTCTCCAGCGCTTGCTTCATGCCCGCGAAGCGCTGCTCGACGACCTCCCGCCGGAGCCCGTCGAGGATCTGCTGGTACAAGTCCCGGGCTTCCGATGATGTCCAGTTGTATTCGGACAATTCCTCGACGGCCCGCGATGTCGACCTGGGCAGATTGTCCAGAACAGCCTCGTCGAAGCGGGCCTCGACGTCATCCCGCGCCCGCAACGCGTCGCGCTCCGTCGCCACGGCTTGGTCAAGCAGCTGCTGCGCCCGGGTGACCGCCCCGTCGAGATTGCCCCGCCTGAGCGCGTCACGGCGCATGCGGCGAGCCCGGTCACGCAACTCGTCCAGCCCACGCCCCGACCGCGGCCCCCGCCGCACGAGATCGCGGAGCACGTCGCGCAGGCTGTCGCCGGCGAGCACCCGCTCCCCCACCTCGTCGACCGCGGCCCGCACGTCGTAGGGCGGCGCGAGCGGATCGGGCCCGTCGCGCCACGCCCCGTACCGGAACCTGTTTCCCGCCATCGTCAGCTCCCGTAGAGGGTGCGGCCGTCGTCGGTGAGCTCTTTCGCCAGCCGCCGGGTCAGATGAAGGCCCTCGAGCACGAACTCGATGCCCGAGGCGGCCTGCCCCGGCGAGGGGGCGTCGCCCAGCCCGAGCCGGTCGAGCACCTTGGCCAGCCCCGGCACCGGCCCGATCTGCCCGAGCAGTTCCTCGGCGCTGACCAGGTCACCGGTCTCGATGATGGCGCCCTCGGCGACCAGCGACGTGAAACCGGACAGGTCGAGCCCGCCCAGCCGGTCGCGGAACGTCTCGGCCGTGGCCACCCGCAGCAGGTGGGCCAGGACCTCGGTCTCGCGCCCCTCCTCGCCGCTCTCGAACTCGACCTTGCCGCGCAGCGTGGACGTCACCGACGGCGTGTCACCGATGCGGGCGACGGCCTCCTTCTCGTTGCGCAGCCCGGACCGGCGCAGCGCGGACGCCGCCACCGTCTCGGCCGCCGCGATCGCGAACCGGGCCGAGATGCCCGAGCGGGCGTCCACGGCCGGCGACTCACGCACGGCCCGCGTGTAGCGCGCGAGCACGTCGATCAGGTGATCGGGCACGGCGGCGACCAGGTCGGCCTCCTGCCGGATCAGCGCGGTCTCGAGCGACAGCTCGACCGGGTAGTGGGTGCGGATCTCGGCGCCGAACCGGTCCTTGAGCGGCGTGATGATCCGGCCCCGGTTGGTGTAGTCCTCCGGGTTGGCCGAGGCCACGAGCAGCAGGTCGAGCGGCAGCCGCAGCTGGTAGCCACGAACCTGGATGTCACGCTCCTCGAGCACGTTGAGCAGCGACACCTGGATCCGCTCGGCCAGGTCGGGCAGCTCGTTGACCGCGAAGATGCCCCGGTTGGTGCGCGGCACGAGGCCGAAGTGAATGGTCTCGGGGTCGCCCAGGGCACGCCCCTCGGCCACCTTGATCGGGTCGACGTCGCCGATCAGGTCACCGACGCTGGTGTCCGGGGTGGCGAGCTTCTCGCCGTACCGCTCGGAGCGATGCAGCCAGGAGATCGGCAGCAGGTCGCCGGTCTCGGCCGCCAGCCGCCGCGAGGCCGGGGTCAGTGGATGGTAGGGATGTTCGTGCAGCTCGGAGCCGGCGATGAACGGCGTCCACTCGTCGAGCAGGCCGATCAGCCCACGGATGAGCCGGGTCTTGCCCTGGCCACGCTCGCCGAGCAGCACCATGTCGTGCCCGGCGAGCAGGGCACGCTCGACCTCGGGCAGCACCGTGTCGTCATAACCCACGATGCCCGGGAATCGCGGCGCGCCGGTGCGCAGCCGCTCGAGCAGGTTGTCGCGCAGCTCCTGCTTCACACCGCGGTAGGCATGGCCGGTGGCCCGAAGCTCACCCAAGGTGCGCGGAAGGTCGGAGGGAATCTCGGGCGTGATCGCAACTGGTGCATCTGTCACCGGAAAGACGCTACTCCCACGGTGTGACAAGTTCATGTGACGAAGATCCAGTCATCAGGTACGCCGGCTCCCCGCACCGCCGAATCCGGGCCCACCCGCGGCCCGGGCGCGACCGCCGGGTGGGTCACGGCCATAGGGCGACTCTCGCGTGGGGCGGTGGGTGACGCCAAAAAGCCGGACCCATACTTTTGGCTCTGGCGCCCCCCGCAGGCCCACCGGGAAGCTTGCCCCCATGACGGAAATCGAACGGTGGGTGGCCTTCAGCGACGACCCGAAAGGCGGCAACCCCGCGGGAGTGGTGCTCGACGCCGCGGCCCTGGACGACGCCGCGATGCTGAGCATCGCGGCCGAGATCGGCTATTCGGAGACGGCGTTCGTGACGTCCGACCTGGGCGCCGGCCGAAAACGCGTGCGCTACTTCAGCCCCTTGGCCGAGGTCCCGTTCTGCGGCCACGCGACGGTCGCGACAGCGGTGGCCCTGGGCCCCGGCGAGCACCTCTTCGTGACGAACGCCGGCGAGGTCCCCGTCACGGTCACCGACGGCGTGGCCACCCTGACCAGCGTGGCCACGTCGGTGACCCCGCTGGAGCCGGAGGACGTCGAGGCGCTGCTGGCCGCCCTGGGCTGGTCGATCGACGAGCTGGACACCCTGCTCCCGCCGAAGCTCGCCTACGCCGGCGCCTATCACCCGATCGTGGCCGCCGCGACCCGCCGCCGCCTGGCCGAGCTCGACTACGACGTGCCCACCCTCAAGGCCCTGATGGAGTCCAAGGGCTGGACCACCATCCAGCTGATCCACCGCACCGCCCCCAACGCCTTCGACGTCCGCAACCCGTTCCCGATCGGCGGCGTCTACGAGGACCCGGCCACAGGCGCCGCCGCGGCAGCCTTGGGCGGCTACCTACGAGCCCAGGGCCTGGCCCACGACGGCGCCACCATCGCCCTGAGCCAGGGCGACGACATGGGCCGCCCCAGCCGCCTCACCGTCGAACTGCACGCGGGCGAGCCCGGAGTCCGCGTCCGCGGAACAGCAGTCCCCCTGACCCCCTGACCCCCTGACCCCACCACCCGGCCGCCCTGTGCTGCCGGCACGGCCCGGCCTCGCCCACCGACGACGGCGGACAGCTTCTGATCCACAGCGTTCGCGCACTCGGCGGATGGATGGCCGCGCTCCCTCGCTTGCTGTCAACCCGGGCGGACCCGAGGGGCTCGGGGATCCCGGCGCCTACTTCTCATGCGCCGGGATCCCGAGCCAGTGGCCGGGGTTCGTACCGACGCGGCGGCCCTCGTCGACGCCGTGCCCGAAACCCGGCCTTGGGTTAGGCGGCCGGACATCAGGGGGCCAATACCGGGCACTGGGCCCCACGGGCAGTCACACACCAGCGGCGCAGGCCGTCGGGGTCGGTGCGTGCCGCCTCGTCGAGCGCTGGAACGGCGTGGACGGGAACGGCGCGAGCGGAAAGCGAGCTCGGCGCGGTTAACGAGCTGTCAAACGGCGAGTCGGTGAAACGGCGCGAGCGGTCAGCGGGCGCAGGCCCGAAACGAGCACGGCGGCGAAGCGGACGCGGCGCGGTCAACGAGCTGTCAAACGGCGAGGCGGTGAAACGGCGCAAGCGGGAAGCGGGCGCGAGCGCAAAACCGAGCGTGAGCGCAAACAAGTGCGGGCGCGAAGCGAGCACGGCGGCGAAGCGGGCGCGGCGCGGTCGACTAGCTGTCAGACGGTTGAGCCGTAGAAGGACCGCGCCCACACCGATGGCCCCCGGGTACTTCGCAGGGAATGGTCGGGATTGCCCTGCCGGGCGTTGTTGTGAGGACGCGAAACGGGCGCGGCGAGGAGCGGTCGGAGCGTGGGCGGCGGAGCGGCGCGGCGGGGAGCGGTCCGAGCGTGAGCGGCGGAGCGGCGCGGCGAGGAGCGGTCCGAGCGCGGGGCAGCGGAGCGGCGCGGCGTCAGCGCGGGGCAGCGGAGCGGCGCGGCGTGAGCGCGGGCGGAGGACGGTGGGGGCGGTCGCAGGGTGCGGGCTGCGGAAGCGGGCGGGCGTGCGGTGGCGGGAAGGGTGGAAGGGCGGTGGTGCGGATAAGCGGTTGTGGGGAGCCATAGGATCTGGGGCGAGATGAGTGCCACGATGATTGCCCGCGAGCTTGCCGCGGGGCACGGTGACCGGAACCTGTTCAGTGGGCTTGACCTTGTGGTCGCGCCCGGCGATGTGATCGGGCTGGTGGGGGTCAACGGGGCGGGGAAGACGACGCTGCTGCGGACGCTGGCGGGGATTCTGCCGGTGGAAAGCGGAACGGTGTCCCTCAGCCCGCCGAGCGCCAACGTCGGCTACCTGCCGCAGGAAAGGGAGCGGCGCTCCGGGGAGAACGTTCGGGACTTTCTGGCCCGGCGTACGGGGGTCGGGCCGGCCCAGGTGGCCCTGGATGAGGCGACCGAGGCGCTCACCGAGGGGCGGCCCGGTGCCGACGACGCCTACTCGGTGGCGTTGGAGCGGTGGCTCGATCTTGGGGGTGCCGACCTGGACGAGCGGGCGGTGCAGGTGGCGGCCGATCTGGGGCTTGACGTGGCGCTCGACCATCCCATGACGGCGCTCTCCGGTGGGCAGGCGGCTCGCGCGGGCATGGCTTCACTGCTCTTGAGCCGGTACGACATCTTTCTGCTGGACGAGCCGACCAACGACCTCGACCTGGACGGGCTGCGGCGGCTCGAGGAGTTCGTGACCGGGCTTCGGGCCGGGACGCTGCTCGTCAGTCACGATCGGGAGTTCCTGGCCCGTACGGTGACCAAGGTCTTGGAACTCGACCTGGCCCAGCAGAAGGTCAACCTGTTCGGGGGTGGGTACACCGCCTACCTCGAGGAGCGGGAGCGGGCGCGGGCGCATGCCCGGGAGCAGTACGAGGAGTACGCCGACAAGAAGGACGACCTGCTCGAGCGGGCGCGCATGCAGCGGGCCTGGATGGAGAAGGGCGTCAAGAACGCGCACCGCAAGGCGCCCGACAACGACAAGATCGGGAAGAAGTACCGGGCCGAGTCGAGCGAGAAGCAGGCGGCCAAGGCGCGGCAGACCGAAAAGCTCATCGAGCGGCTCGAGGTGGTCGAGGAGCCCCGCAAGGAGTGGGACCTGCGGATGGAGATCGCCGTGGCGCCGCGGGCCGGCGCGGTCGTGGCGACCCTGCGCGACGCCGTGGTGCGGCGGGGCGGGTTCACGCTGGGGCCGGTGACGCTCCAGATCGACTGGGCCGACCGGGTGGCGATCACCGGAGCGAACGGGTCGGGCAAGTCCACGCTGCTCGCGGCGATGCTGGGGCGGCTTCCGCTCGACGAGGGCAGCGCGGCGCTCGGGCCGGGCGTGGTGGTCGGCGAGATCGATCAGGCGCGGGGGCTGTTCCTGGGCGACGAGGCCCTGGCCCGGGCGTTCGGCGAGGCGGTGCCCGAGCTCTCCGACGCCGACGTGCGGACGCTGCTGGCGAAATTCGGGCTCAAGGCCGCGCACGTGCTGCGGCCCGCGGCCACGCTGTCGCCGGGTGAGCGCACCCGGGCCGCCCTGGCGCTGCTCCAGGCGCGCGGGGTCAACCTGCTCGTGCTGGACGAGCCGACCAACCACCTCGACCTGGCCGCCATCGAGCAGCTGGAGTCGGCGCTCGGCTCGTACACGGGAACGCTCCTTCTCGTCACCCACGACCGGCGGATGCTGGAGGCGGTCAGCACCACCCGCCACCTCGAGGTCGCCGGCGGCAAGGTCATCGGCTGACGATCACCCGGACGGCGTCGCGGAACAGATCGTCTGCCGTACGGCCGTCGAGCAGGTAGTCGCCGATCGCGGCGACCAGCGTGGGATGGCGTTCGGTGAAGGCGTCCACGTCGAACGGGTCGGCCGGGCGCGGTGACTGCTCGTCCAGGACGTGGCCGATCGTGAACCGCACCATCACCAGCACCGTCAGGCGGGCTTGACGCAGCGGCAGGCCATGCGTGAAAAGCGACCTGATGGCGAGCTCGGACACAGCCGCCAGCGTCTCGGACAGCGGCGCCGCCGAGACGACCCGGGCGCCGTCCGGGTGGGCGATCATCGCGGCCCGCAGCCGCTCGGCCACGCCGACCAGCCAGTCGTCCCACTGCTCCCCCGCGGCCGGCCGGCGCAGGTCGCGGAGGTCGCTCAGGATCGCCTCGGCCAGCGCGGTAATCAGTGCCGCCTTGTCCTTCACATGCCAGTAGAGGGTGGGGGCGCGTACGCCCAGCCGGTCGGCCAGCCGGCGCAGCGTCAGGCCGTCGAGGCCGCCCTCGTCGAGCAGTTCCACCGCGGCGGCGATGACCTTCTCCCTGTCCAGCGCCAACCCTCAAGCTCCTCTCTAACACCGTTCGACTCTCACTCTAACGGTGTTAGATTCAGCTGGTCAGGGCGCCCTTGAGGGTGTCGAAACGGTCCTGCCAGTAGTCGACGACGGCCACCGCCCGGGTCTTGTCGGCGACGGTCGCGGCCGGGTCGGCCAGCAGGGCGCGGTAGCCGGCGATGGCGGCCGACAGGTAGGCGTTGGCGCCCCAGAGCTCGAGCTTCGGGTGCCGGGCGTTCGGGTTGCCGGCCTTGAGGTCGGCGAGGTGGGTCTGCGCGGCGGCCAGCTCGTAGAGGGCGACGTCGCGCTGGGCGAGGGTGGCCGTCGCGGAGACCACCAGCCGCCGGTAGACAGCGGCGGCTTCGGCGACCCGCGCCTGGGACTGGGCGATCTCCGTGGGGGTGGCCTTGTAGGGGGTCTGGGCCGCGGACGGAGCACCGGTTCGCCCGTCGGCCGGAGCCGGGGACGGCCCGGTGGAACGCCCGGCGGAGGGAGTCGCGGTCGGCGCAGTGGAGTGCCCAGCGCCGGGCTTCGAGGACGGACTGGTGGCGCGTCCAGCGCCGGGATTCGAGGACGGAGCGTTGTTCCGTGTGCTGCCCGGGGAAGTGCCGGTCGAGGGGGTGCCGCCCGCGGAGTCTGCTGCGGAGCGGCCGTCCGGATTGGCGCCAGTGAAAGAGGAGCCGGTCGTGGAAGAACCGGCTGGAGGCGGGGTGGCCGGAGCCGCACCGGCCGGGGCAGAGGCGGACGGGATGGCGACGATGGGCGTGATCGAGGCGGCCAGGGACGCCTCCTCGCCAGGGAAGAGCACGCCGACCACGGGCAGGTTGCAGGACGCTTGGGCTGTCCGCGCCCGGCTCTCGATGTTGTCGTCGACGGTGAGGCCGGCCTGGACGGTCTCGGCCGTGACCTCCTGGGCGGCCAGGGTCTGGCGGCGGCGTTCGTCGGCGGCGAGTCCACGGACCGCGTGGCGCAGGTCGCTGTGCAGCCGGAGCAGGCCCGCGTGGCGGGCGAAGTTCGCCTTGACGCTGTCGTAGCCCTCGCCGGCCAGGCCGATTCCGCTGATCTCGTCGCAGGTCGACTGAGTGGCGTACGTGTCGGCCAGGAACACCCCGGCGCCGGACACGCCGAGGGCCACGGCGGCCACCGCCAGTCCGGCTCGCTGCCACGCCGGGCGTGGGCCCCGCGTGAGCGCGCCCGGCGTACGCACCTGATCCCGCCCTGCTGCCATGTGCCCTCCCCCGGTCGGACACTCCCTGTCGGCACCAGGTCCCGGCCACTTGAGAACCCCGGCCGGTCAAGCCGGGGGTTCTCAGAGTCAAGGACGCCGAGGAAGAAGCGGGCGCGAGGTGGGAGGCGCTCGGAGGAAGCGGGAGCGAGGGGGCGGATGCCAGGAGGATGAGGTGGTCAAGCGAGGTGACGCGAAGGAGAGGCGGTCAGGCCGGGATCGTGCGGGCCAGGCGGAAGCCCACGTCGTCGACGCGGAAGGTGGGGTGGCTGCGGCGGCGTACCGAGGCGCGGCAGCTCCAGTGTTCGTCGAACCAGCCGCCGCCGCGGAGCACTCGGTAGGTGCCGTACACCGAGGGGTCGTACAGGTCCCAGCACCAGTTCCAGACATTTCCGATCATGTCGTGCAGGCCCCAGGCGTTCGGGGCGCGCGTGCCCACCTCGCGCGGCCGCCCGCCCGAATTGTCCCGGTACCAGGCGATTTCGTCGAGTTCGCCGTATCGCGGGCCCTCGGTGCCGGCGCGGCACGCGAACTCCCACTCCGCCTCGGTCGGCAACCGGTAGCCGTCGGCCGACCGGTCCCATTCCACCTGGTCACCCCTGATGTCGTACGCCGGGGCCAGCCCCTCGAGCTCGGAACGGCCGTTGCAGTGACGCGCCGCGTCGAACCACGACACCTCCGCCGCCGGCAGCCGCGAGCCGGGGACCGAGCCGTACTCCCCCTCGGTGACCGGCAGCGCCGCGATCGCGAACGGCCCCAGATCGACCTGCCACTGGCGCTGGGTGCGCCGGTCGGCGAGCACCACCCGGCCCGGGGGCACCTCGATCACGGGTCGAGCCGGTTCAGCGGGACGACCGCCCGGTGGGCCGGGATGCCCGCGGCCGGCCACGCCACCAGCAGGTGCAGCGCCTCGGCGCTGGCCACCGCGAACTCCTCGGTGGCGTGGAACGTGCCCGCGCCGCCGCTGTAGCCGCCCTCGTAGGCGCGCAGCGGGAACGCCGTGGCGCCGTGCAGCAGGGCCACCGTGGGACGGACCCGCACGAAGTCGTCGCGGTGCGGCAGTTCGACCTGTTCGAGGCGGCTGGCCGCCTCGCCGCGGGCCAGGCTCTCCACCTCGAGGGCCAGGATCGGGCCGGAGCGGGTCACCCGGGACAGCACGATCACCGCGTCGCGGTCGCGGACCAGCACGCACGGGTCGGCGACGAGCCGGCCGGCCTCGATGCGCGGCGAGCCGGGATCGCCCAGCAGCGGCGGCTCGGGCAGCATCGACGTGTCGCCGGGCGGGGTCGTGCCCGCGGCCAGCGTGGCCACCGGCGGCGCCTCCCACACCGAGAACGTGCCGCGCTGCACGGTGGCCCGGCCCGGCAGGGACAGGCCGATCACCGCTTCCGGGAAGCCGATCTCGGGCCAGGCCAGCACCAGGTCGACGTGGTCGAACACGGGCGGCAGCACGACGGTGGTCCGCACCTCGACGTAGCGCCCGGAGTAGACCGAGGTCGACCCGTAGACCCAGTGGGCCCGGCCCGCCTGGTCGAGGCTGCCCACCCGCAGGTGCATGCCTTCGTCGTACTCGGGCAGCAGCACCCGCGCCGCCGGTTCGACCCCGGCCGGCCCCGGCCGCAACTCGCCCCACTCGTCCAGCCCGGGCGGCACGTCGCCGGGTTCGGCCGGGTGGCGGGCGGCCAGCCGGACCTCCAGGCCGGTCGGCCGGGAGACGATCAGGGACACGCCGACGCTCAACTCGGGACGATCGACCAGCAGGCCGCCGGGGTGGGCGACGACGCCGAGAGTTTCGCTCACCACCATGTCGACCAATCTAGTGGCACAGTACGACGGTGTTCACGCAGCGTCCGGCTTGGGCGGAAGCGCCCGTGTCGCTCCGGCGGACGGTGGCGTCGATCACGGGCGCACGAGTGGTGAGCAGCCGCGATGGGCACGGCGGGATGACGCCGAGGCCGGCGGAGGGTTCGCGCTGATCATGACGCGCGTCGCGGACGGGCCCGCGCCCTCGTGGACAGCCTGCCCACGTTGGAGAGTTGCGGGGGTGGCCGGCGGCCCGGGCCGGGGCGCCGCGGCCGCTGCTGGCGCGGCTCGCCGGGTGACCCCCCACATGGCCGGATGCCCGCGTACGGCCTCGCGGTGCACCCAGGCCGGCGCTACGGCGGGTGCTTGCCTCAATCCCGTACCTCTGAAGTGGCCTGAAGCGGGGTATAAGGGTGCCGGGAGGATTGATGTCGGTGAAGGCGTGGCGGCTGTTCGCGGTCGTGGTCGTGGTGATGCTGGCGGCGTGTTCGTTCCCTTCGCTGGAGGACGAACCGTCCCCGCGGAAGGCGTCCGAATCGGTGACGCGGGCCTTGAAGGATGTCGAGCGATTCTGGGGTGAGCAGTTCCCGAAACTGACCGGCGGGCGGGAGTTCCAGCCCATTCAGGGCGGCTATTTCCCGTACACCGAGAGCGATCCGCCGCCGGCCTGCGGCGGGCAGCAGGCCGGGTATTCGCCGAACGCCTTCTACTGCCCGGACCAGGACTTCATCGCCTGGGACGCGCAGACGCTGATTCCGTCGCTGGAGGCGGATTACGGGCCGGCCCTGGTCGGTGTGGTGATGGCGCACGAATACGGGCACGCCATTCAGCAGCGGATCGGGCCTGATGATCAGCCGACGGTCGTGCTGGAGCAGCAGGCCGACTGCTATGCCGGCGCGTGGCTGGCCGATGTGCTCGCCGGGCGTTCGGAGGCGTTCAAGAAATTGACGCCGGAGCAGTTGGACACGACGGTGGCCGGGCTTCTGCTGCTGCGCGACCAGCCGGGCACGCCGGCCGCGGCCGAGGGGGCGCACGGGAACGCGTTCGACCGGATCCGGGCCCTTCAGGAGGGTGTGGAGGATGGCGCCGGTCAATGCGCCAAGTACCGGGCGAACAATCTGCCGGTGACCGAGGTGCCGTTCAGCACCCGCCAGGAGGCGGCGACCGGCGGCGATCTGCCGTACGACGACGCGGTCCAGGCGCTGGCGGCCGACGCCCAGGGCTATTGGCAGCGTACGTATCCGCAGCTCGCCGGGAATCAGTGGCCGCAGCTGCCGGTGCGGGCGTTCGAGGCGGGCTCGCCGCCGGCCTGCGACAAGCCGGACGCGTCGGCCGGCGGGGCGGCTTTCTACTGCCCGGACGGCGACTTCGCGGCGTTCGACACGACCGAGCTCGGGCCGCAGCTGCACGAGCGGATCGGTGACTACGCGGTCGGCATGCTGCTGGGCGACCTGTTCGCGCGGGCCGCGCAGGACCGGCGCGGCGCCGAGACCCGCGACCGGGCCGGCCAGCTGGCGGTCGACTGCCTGGCCGGTTCGTGGACGAACGACCTGCTCACCCGCCAGGACCAGGACTCGCTGCGGCTGTCGCCGGGCGACCTGGACGAGGCGGTGTCGGCGCTGCTGGCGTTCGGCCGGGCCTCGGACGGCAGCGGGCCGACGGCGTTCGACCGGATCGCCGCCTACCGGTCCGGAGTGCTGAAGGGCCTGTCCGCCTGCCAAGCCTAAGATTCCGGGGTGCCGGAGATCGCCGAACTGCTCGCGTCGCCCGTTCACCGCTTCGAGGGGCGGCCGGGCGACGGTCCGGCGCCGGCACCCCCGGGCGAACTGGTTCCGTTCGTCGAGGTCCGCAAGGGTCTGGGCATCGTCGGCGACCGGTACTACGCCAAGCCGGCCCACCGCGACGCGAGCATCACGGTGATGAGTCAGGAGTGGTTGCCGACGGGCAAAGGCTTGCTTGAGGTACGGCGTAACGTGCTCATCGCGGGCCTGATCGTCGACGACTTGATCGGGCAGGTGCTGACGCTCGACTCGGGTGACGGGCCGGTGCGGCTGAAGGTCAACCGGAGGGCGCATCCGTGCGCGTGGATGGACGTGACCGTCGGGCCGGGCGCGTGGAAGGCGCTGCGCGGCAAGGGCGGCATCCGCTGCGAGCCCTTGGACGACGGGATCCTGCGGGTCGGCCCGGTGACCGTCAGCTGATCGCCTTGACGAAGGCGGTCAGCTGCTCCCCCACCACCGCCGGATCACAGTCCCGCCGGATTTCGATCATGACAGCTTGCACCATGTTGTTCCGGCGGTAGTGCTCGAGCGGCACGTAACAGCCCGCGAAAGGCGTGTTGAGCAGCATTCCCGGAAACACCGCCTGCGCGGCGGCGACGATCGCGGTCGGCGTGTGGAAGTCGTCGGTGCCGAGGCAGATCGGCGGACGCGGGCCGTCGCCGTGGAGCTCATACGGGAGTGCTTCCCGCGGATAGGAATGCACGTCGACGACGATCGCCCGGCCGGCCGCCGCCAGGCGCTCCCCGACGAGATCGGTCATTCCCCGGGCGTACGGCCGGAAATGCTCCTCGATGAGCCGGCGATCCCGATCCGGATCACTGCTCCGGAGCCGCCGTCCCGCGTACCCGTGCGTATAGACCGCCCCCATCCCGGCCGCGAGCATCTCCTCGCGCTCGTCGGGGAACCGCTCCGGATCCACCACCAGCCGCGACCAGCGGTTCCGGAACTCCCACACCCCCGGCACCCGGGCCGCGATCTCCGCGGTGTGCGCGTCGGTGAGGTTGTCCAGCTCCTCGGCCAGTTCCTCGTCGCCGAGCAGGATCGAGGCCCGGGCCTCCGCCGTCAGCTCCCGCGACGCGTGCGGCACGTGCAGGATCACCGGCGAGGCCGGATCACCGGGCCGGATGTCGAAGATCACCGGCGGCCTCCCCCGTACGCCCGGAAGGCGTGACCACCTCCCGGGCGTAACGCTACGTCAGGCCAGGGCCGAGCAGATCGTGTTGATCAGCAGGCGGGTGACGACGTACGGGTCGCAGTTGGCGTTCGGGCGGCGGTCCTCGATGTAGCCCTTGCCGTCCTTCTCGACCTGCCACGGGATGCGCACCGAGGCGGCCCGGTCCGAGACGCCGTAGCTGTACTCGCTCCACGGGGCGGTCTCGTGCATGCCGGTGAGCCGGTGCTGGATGTCGGCGCCGTAGCCGGCGATGTGCTCGGCGACCTTGCCGTCCTTGCCCAGGGACTCGGCCGCGGTGATGATCGCGTCGTAGTTCTCGCGCATGGCCTTGGTCGAGAAGTTGGTGTGCGCGCCGGCGCCGTTCCAGTCGCCCTTGACCGGCTTCGGGTCGAGGGTGGCGCTGACGTTGAAGTCCTCGGCGATGCGGTAGAGCAGCCAGCGGGCCACCCACAGCTCGTCGGCGACCTGCGGCGCGGCCACCGGGCCGATCTGGAACTCCCACTGCCCGGGCATGACCTCGGCGTTGATGCCGGACAGGTGCAGGCCGGCCTCCAGGCACAGGTCCATGTGCTTCTCGACGATGTCGCGGCCGAAGACCTCGTCGGCGCCGACGCCGCAGTAGTAGCCGCCCTGCGGGGCGGGGAAGCCGCCGCCGAGGGGGAAGCCGAGCGGGCGGCCGTCCTGGAAGAAGGTGTACTCCTGCTCGATACCGAAGATCGGCTCCTGGCCGGCGTACTTCTCGGCGATCTCGGCGCACTCGGCGCGGGTGTTCGTCGGGTGCGGCTTGCCGTCGATCAGCAGGACCTCGCACAGGACCAGCTTGTTGTCGCCGCCGCGGATCGGGTCGGGACACACGAAGACCGGCTTGAGCACGCAGTCCGACTTGTCGCCGGGCGCCTGGTTGGTGCTGGAGCCGTCGAAGCCCCAGATCGGCAGCTCGGCGCCGTCCTCGACGATCTTCGTCTTCGACCGGAGCTTGGCGGTCGGCTCGGTGCCGTCGATCCAGATGTACTCAGCCTTGAACGGCATGCAATCGCTCCTTGGAACATGAAGGGGAACGACGGGCGATGCTACCGAGCGGTGATCACCTTGAGTGCATCCCGACGGTGAGAGGATCAACACCGTCCGCGTTAACAGCACGGAAATAACGGTGCGTATCGCGGCGACGTGCCGGTTGCTGGGGTTTTGGCGAATTTCGCCCCACTTAGTGAGTGTGGATCTACGGTTGTTCCGTCGGTCCTGCTCCGAGGGGGAAGTGCGATGCCCGATCGCGGTGGATTCGCGACCACGATTGACCGCAAGCCGCTCACGGCGTATTTCGCCGACCGCAGCATGCTGGCCAAGACCATCGCCGCCGCCGTCTGCATGGCGGTCGTGGCGATCGCGGTCACCGTGATCTCGATTAACCGGATGGCCACCCTCGGTGACGACCTGAAGGTGATGAAATCCCAGCACGTCGACAGCCTCCAACAGGTCGCGAACGTGCGCGGCGGCCTGGCCGAGATGTTCCGCGGCATGATCCAGGTCTCCAGCGCCAAGACCGACGCCGCGAAGGCCGCTGGCCGGGAGACGATCAGGTCCGGGGACGCCAACACCGACGACGCCCTGACCGCCTACACGTCGATCACCAGCGGCTCGGCCACCCGCACGAAGGTGCTGACCGAGTTCACCGACGCGCTCGGGAACTACCGGGCGCTGCGTGACTACGCCTTCTTCGGCGAGGCGATCCCGTCGAAGTACGAGACTCCGGCCCCCGCCGACATCCTCTCCGCGTTCTCGGACACCGAGAAGACGATGACCGCGGACATCAAGAAGCTCCAGGAGGTCGAGGACACCGAGGCCGACGCCATGGCCGCGGCCGGTGAGGCCGCGTACAAGAAGGCGCGCGGGGTGACCCTGACCGGCCTGGGCATCGGACTGGTGCTCGCCCTGCTGGTCTGCGTCGGCGTCATCCGGCTGATCCGGCCGCAGCTGGCCACGGTCTCCAAGGCCCTGGACGCGGTGGCCGAGGGTGACCTGACGGTCCCGGCCGAGGTGCGCTCGCGCGACGAGCTCGGCGCCATGGCGTACGCGGTGAACCGCGCCCGCGACGGCCTGCGCCAGACCGTCGACGCACTCAACCACGGCGCGACCACCCTGGGTGAGGGCACCCAGCGGCTCGCGAGCATCAGCACCCGCCTCGCCGAGGGCGCGCGCGAGGCCGCCGAGCAGGCGAACGTCGTGGCCAACGGCGCCGGCGACGTGTCCACCAGCGTGCAGTCGGTGGCCGCCGGCAGCGACGAGATGGGTGTCTCGATCCGCGAGATCGCCGAGAACGCCAACAACGCGGCCCAGGTCGCCTCGCGGGCGGTCGGCGTCGCCCAGAGCACGAACGACACCGTGGCCAAACTCGGCACCTCGTCCGAGGAGATCGGCAACGTGGTCAAGGTGATCACCCAGATCGCCGAGCAGACCAACCTGCTCGCCCTCAACGCGACGATCGAGGCGGCCCGCGCGGGCGAGTCCGGCAAGGGCTTCGCGGTGGTGGCGACCGAGGTCAAGGATCTGGCCCAGGAGACCGCGAAGGCCACCGAGGACATCTCGCGCCGGGTCGAGGCCATCCAGGACGACACCTCCCGCGCGGTCGACGCGATCGGTGAGATCTCCCGGATCATCTCCGAGATCAACGACTACCAGGTGACCATCGCCTCGGCCGTCGAGGAGCAGACGGCCACCACCAACGAGATGAGCCGCAGCATCGGCGACGCGGCGAGCGGCAGCTCGAACATCGCCGGCAACATCAATGTGGTCGCCGAGGCCGTGCAGGCCCAGACCAGCGCCCTGACCGAGGCCGACGCCTCGGTGAACGAGCTGTCCCGGGTCTCCGACGAGCTCCGGTCGGCGGTCGCCCGCTTCCGCGTCTGAGAGGTAGTCGATACGCATGCTCGGCAACATCAAGATCGGGATGCGGCTGGGCGGCGCGTTCACCGGCGTCTGCGTCTGCATGATCATCGCTCTCGGGATCGGCCTGTGGGGCCAGAACACCGCCGAGAACGCGACCGAGAGGCTGGCCACCGCGGCCGGCATGCGCGCGGACGCGCTCACCGCGAAGTTCCGGACCGCCGACTTCAACGGCTGGCAGACCGGGTACGCCTTCGACGCGCTGCGCGGGGTCGCGAACGCCACCTCCGACTCGGCCGGTCAGCGCAAGAACTTCCTGGCCTCGACCGCGGCCTTCCAGCAGGACCTGGAGAAATTGCGAGCGGACGACCTGCCGCCCGCCGAGGCGTCGGCGGTGTCCGCCGCCGACAAGGCGTTCACCGAGTTCATCGCCGTGGACGACCGGGTCGTCGCGCTCTACCGGACCGGGACGGCGACCGCGACCAGACAGGCCAACGCCCTCGTGGCCGGTTCCGCGCTCGAACTGATGGACACGATCATCGCCGCCATCGACCAGGTCACCGCGTCGACCACCGCCCGGTCCGAGGCCGCGAAGACCGAGGCCGGCGACGCCGCCGCCACCGCCCGTACCTTCATGATCGTGGCCGGGATCCTGGCCCTGGCCCTGGCCGCGCTGCTCGCCGCGCTGGTCACCCGCAGCATCACCCGCCCGCTCAGCGCCACCGTCGACACGCTGCGCTCGGTCGCCGGCAAGGACCTGACGGTACGGGCGCCGGAGAGCGGCCGCGACGAGCTGGCCACCATGGGCCGGGCGGTGAACAGCACCCTCGAGGTGCTGGCGGCCGCGTTCCACCGGATCAGCGACCACAGCCGTACCCTGGCCGGCGCCTCGCACGAGCTCACCGCGGCCTCGGGCCGGATCGCCGACGCCGCCGCCGGCGCGTCCGAGCAGTCGGGCCGGGTCGCCACGGCCGCCGAGGAGGTCTCGACGAGCGTGCAGACCGTGGCCGCCGGCACCGAGCAGATGAACGCGGCCATCCGCGAGATCTCCGGCAGCGCCAGCCAGGCCGCCGGGGTGGCGGCCAGCGGCGTCGACAGCGCCCGCGAGGCCGGCGAGACCATCGGGCAGCTCGGCCGCTCCAGCGCCGAGATCGGCGAGGTGGTCAAGCTGATCACCTCGATCGCCGAGCAGACCAACCTGCTCGCGCTCAACGCGACGATCGAGGCGGCCCGGGCCGGCGAGTCCGGCAAGGGTTTCGCCGTGGTCGCCTCCGAGGTCAAGGACCTGGCCCAGGAGACCGCGAAGGCCACCGAGTCGATCGCGGCCCGGGTGACGGCCATCCAGCACGACACCACCGCCGCGATCGGCGCCATCGACCGCATCACCGGCATCATCGCCCAGGTCAACGAGCATTCGACGACGATCGCGGCCGCGGTCGAGCAGCAGACGGCGACGACCGCCGAGATGGGCCGCAACATCACCGAGGCCGCGACCGGCTCGGGCGAGATCGCCGAGGGCGTCTCCGGGGTGGCCACCTCGGCCCAGGTGACCAAGGACGGCGTGGCCGAGGCCCAGGAGACGGCCGAGAACCTCGAGCTGATGTCCCGCGAGCTGCAGGAGATCGTGGACCAGTTCCAGCTCGCCCGCAAATAGCTCGCCCGGAAATAGCGGGCCGCCGCCGCGGGTTGGTCAGCGACGTGAAGAAGAAGATCGGTTTCCTGTCCTTCGGGCACTGGCGTGACGCCGCCGGGTCGCAGACCCGCACCGGAGCCGACGCCCTGCTGCAGACCATCGAGCTGGCCGAGGCGGCCGAGGAACTGGGCGTCGACGGCGCGTTCGTCCGGGTGCACCACTTCGAGCGTCAGCTCGCCTCGCCGTTCCCGCTGCTGGCCGCGATCGGCGCCCGCACGAAGCGCATCGAGATCGGCACCGGCGTCATCGACATGCGCTACGAGAACCCGCTCTACATGGCCGAGGAGGCGGCGGCGGCCGACCTGATCAGCGGCGGGCGCCTGCAGCTGGGCGTCTCGCGCGGATCCCCCGAGACCGCGCTGAACGGCGCCCACCAGTTCGGCTACATCCCGCCCGAGGGCACGACCGCGGCCGACCTGGCCCGCTCGAAGACCGAGATCTTCCTGTCCGCCATCTCGGGCGAGGCGGTGGCCCGCACGGACCCGGCCCGCACCGGCGGCGTCAGCGCCGGCCTGGCCATCCAGCCCCAGGCCCCCGGCCTGCGCGACCGCGTCTGGTGGGGCGCCGGCACGAGGGCGACGGCCCAGTGGGCGGCCGAGCTCGGCGTGAACCTGCAGAGCTCGACGCTGCTGTCCGAGGACACCGGCGTGCCCTTCGACGAGCTGCAGGCGGAGCAGATCGCCCTTTACCGCGACGCGTGGAAGCAAGCCGGCCACTCCCGGACCCCGCGCGTGTCGATCTCCCGCAGCGTCCTGCCGATCACCGAGGAGATCGACCGGATCTACTTCGGCAACCAGGGCCAGGACGACCAGGTGGGGCTTCTCGAGGGGGTGCGGTCGCGCTTCGGCCGTACGTACGCCGGTGAGCCCGACCGCATCGCCCAGGAGCTCGCCGCGGACGCCGCCGTGCAGTCGGCCGACACGATCCTGTTCACGGTGCCGAACCAGCTGGGCGTCGCCTACAACGCCCGCATCCTGGAGACGATCACCAAGCACATCGCCCCGGCGATCGGCTGGACCGCCGCCTGATTACATAATTACCTTGCAACACCAGTCTACGGTGGACGCATGACCGTCGAGTACATCCGGTACCGCGTTCCCGGCGACCCTGACGAGTTCGAGCAGGCGTACGCCCGTGCGGCGCGCTTCCTGGCAAGCGCGCCGCAGTGCCTCGACTACGAGTTGAGCCGCTGCACCGACGAGCCCGCCGTCTACATTCTGCGGATCACGTGGACGTCGCCCACCGACCATCTCGAGGGTTTCCGGGGCGGCGACCTGTTCCCCGGGTTCCTGGCCGAGATCCGCCCGTACATCGAGGCCATCGACGAGATGCGCCACTACGAGCCGACGGCGGTCCGCGGTTCCGGCGGCGCCGTCCCGAGTCTGTACGACTGGGCCGGCGGCACCGGGGCGCTCGAGCGCCTGACCATCCGCTTCTACCAGTTGGTGGCCGAGGACGACCTGATCGGCCCGCTGTTCGCCCACATGGACGCCGACCATCCGCGGTACGTGGCGATGTGGCTGTCCGAGGTTTTCGGCGGCCCCGCCCGCTACACCGCCGACCGCGGCGGCTACCCCCACATGCTGGCCCACCACGTCGGCAAGGCCATCACCGAGCCGCAGCGCCGCCGCTGGGTGAGCCTGCTGGCGGACGCCGCCGACGAGGTCGGCCTGCCCGGCGATCCCGAGTTCCGGTCGGCGTTCACGGCCTACATCGAGTGGGGCACCCGCCTGGCCGTGGCCAACTCCCAGCCCGGCGCGACCCCACCCGGCCGGGCCCCGGTCCCGCACTGGGGCTGGGGCGTGGCGCCGCCGTACCAGGGCTAGCTAGGCCCTGCCCCACAGGTCGTAGGGTCTCCGGCCCGGCCGGAACCCGTAGGCCTCGGCCATCCGGGCCGCCTCGGCGAACCCGTGCCCGACAAGCTCGGGCAGGTGGGCGTCGCTGCCGAAGCTGACCGCGTCCCCGCCCACGTCGTGCCACCAGCGCAGAATCGTGGCGTGCAGCGGAATCCGGGTATTGATCTCCAACGCCCGCCCCGACTCGGCGGTGGCCCACAGGGCGTACCGGAACTCCTCCTCGAAGTCGGCCGGCTCGAAACGCCCCGGCCACGACCGAACCGGATAGTCGATGTGCGCCAGCACGGCGAACGGCGAGTCACTGCCGACCATGACCGCGACCGCCGCCAGGTACTCCCGCATCACCTCGGCCGGTTCCCGATGCGGATAGATCCCCCACGGCTCGGCGTAGACCCCGTCGTCGGGGAGCGCGTGCAGCGACCCGAGCAGCCGATCGAACGGCCCCGCCGCGAGAACCCGCCGGCAGGCCTCGGCGTGCCAGTGCGGCTCCCCCATCTCCAGCCCACTGAGGATCCGCAGTCGCGGGAACCGCTCCCGGCACCGCTCGACCGCCGCCAGATACCCCACGGCGTCGAACCGCGGCGGCGTCAGCATCCGGTCCGCCCCCGCCCGCGAGGTCAGAACGTCCAGCGCGTACGGTCCCTCAACCTCGATCCGCCACACGGTGTGATCCAGATGCTCGGTGAAGGACACGGCCGGCAGCCCGACCTCGACGGCCCGGGCACAGGTCGCCTCCATGTCCCCGCCGGACGCGTCCCACGACCATTCGCTGTGGACGTGGGAGTCCCCCGGAAGCCCGCTCACAGCTGCCTCAGAACCGCGACGACACGGCCCAGCACAACCACGTCCCCCCTGCCGGCGACCTGATCGACAACGCGCACCGTAGCCTCACCGTCAACGAGAGCGGCAACGATCTCACCGGCCTCGGCCCCGGCCTGCCGCCGCACGACCACCAGGTCACCGGCCCGAATCTCCGCGCCGGCCATGACATCGTCGCGGACCCGCAGCATGAAATGCTCCCCGTCCCCGACGACGGCCCGCGGCAGGGCCAGCCGCCCATCCCGAGCCGCCGCCCCGATCACCCCCACCGCGGGAACCTGGCCAGGAAGCCCGGCGGCTCCCGCTCCCCCGGCCCACGGGTTCCCCTGACGCGCGGCGTTCCCGGCCTCGCTCACACCACCCCCGCCGGCGCGCCTTTCAGCACCCCCGCGGTCGCGGCCCGTCCGCCTTTCAGCACCCCCGCCAGCCCGGCCCGCGCGCCTTCCGGCAACGCCGTCGCCCGCGCTCGCCCGCCTTTCAGCACCCCCGCCAGCCCGGCCCGCGCGCCTTCCGGCAACGCCGTCGCCCGCGCTCGCGCGCCTTTCGACAACGCCGTCGCCCGCGCTCGCCCGGCCGGCGCCCGCTCCACCGGTGCTGCTCTCGCCCGCATCGGATCGTCCAGCGGTCGCTTCCCGCACGCCGCTGTCGCCCGCACTCGACTCGCCGACGCGCGCGCCGCCCCCGCCGGACCGGCTGAAGCCCTTCTCCCCCGAACTCCCGCCGCCCTCGCCGGACCGGCTGAAGCCCTTTTCTCGCGAACTCCCGCCGGACCGGCCGAAGCCCTCTCCACCCGAACCCCCGCCGCCCATGTCGGACCGGCCGAAGCGTTCCTCCCCCGAACTCCCGCCGCCCCCGTTGGACCGGTCGGCGCGCGCTCCTCCCCCTTCGCTGCCGCCCGCAATCGTCCGGCCGGCGGGCGGTCGAGCCGCGTCTGTCCCGCCGGAACCCGGCTGTGCCGATCGGATGGCCGAGGCGGGCCGCTCGGCCGGGCCACCGTCGGACGGCCGCCCAGCCAGGCCACCATGGGACGGCCGCTCCGCCCAGCCACCGTCGGACGGCCGCTCCGCCTGGCCACCATGGGACGGCCGCCCAGCCAGGCCACCGTCGGACGGCCGCTCCGCCCAGCCACCGTCGGACGGCCGCCCGGCCCGGCCACCGTGGGACGGCCGCTCGGCCTGGCCACCGTCGGACGGCCGTTCGGCGGAATGCCGGGCGGGGGATGGTTCGCTGGGCGGGTGTGGGCGGTCGGTGAGAAGGGCTCGGCCGGCGCGGCGGCGCAGGTGGCCTTTGCGTTCGAGCTGGGTCAGCTGGTAGGCGACGCTCGAGGACGAGGTCAGGCCGACCGCGTCGCCGATCTCGCGGATCGTGGGCGGGTAGCCGCGACGGCCGGTCCAGTCGGCGAGGAAGGAAAGGATGTGGCGCTGGCGGGCGGACAAGTCGTCGTGCTGTGCGGACCGCATCAGGTGGTGGTCACCTCCCGGCGGGCTTCGGCGGCGGCGATCGCGGCGCGCAGGGCCGCCTGCTCGCCGGGTTTCCAGGGGCCGGAGCTGGTCAACGGGATCTCGGTCAGGAAACGGCGCTCCGGCTCGGGAATGCGGGCGACCAGCACGTCGGGCCGCGTGGCGGCGGTCTCGTAGAGGGCCGGACCGTCCGCGTAGAAGAGGTCGGCCACCACCGGACGTCCGTCGGCGGCGCGCATGACGTTTGACGGATTCGTGTCGAGCGGGCCGCACCACGGCAGCTCGAGCCGCGCCCGCTCGTGGACCCGACAAACGCGGACCAGCTCGGCGACCTCCGGCGCCCCGGCCGCGATCGCCCGGTGAAACGCGTCGGCCTCGTCCGCCGGCACCGGCTGGAGCCACTCCATGACCTGGAGGTCGCCGCCACCGGTCAGCCGCCGATGCTCGACGAGCACCGGCACCTGCCGGGTGTGGGCGGCTTCCCGGTAGAGCGCCGCCGTGTACGGTCCGGCCGGGTCGAAGGGGCTGATCCGGGCCGCCATGGCGCCGTCGGGTGACCGCAGCGCGATCGCCCAGTCGCCGGCGCCGCACGGCGTCCACCCCGCGGTGACCAGAAGGCGTTTCGCCTCGGTGTGGTCGACCGCCGTACCGAGAACGCCGCCGGACCAGGTCATCGGCCGCCCTCCCGCCGGGAAGCACACGCCGAGGCCGGCCCCGCCCCGAAGGAGGACGAAAGGGAACCGCGCCGTGGTGGGCGCGGCAGTGACCCGGCCCGCGGCGGGCGCGCGGGACGGGACGCGATGCCGGTCTGCGTCATGAGGCGACCCTAGACCGGGGGTATGACACTTTTGGACGGTCGACGACGCGGGCGGCGGGTCAGCCCGGGCGATCAGCACCGAGGGGGCGAACCAACGCCGGCGGTCAGCACCGAGGAGGCGGACCAACGCCGACGGCCGACGACAGGGCCGACGGGTGAGCGCGGGCGGTCAGCGTGGACGGTCCGCGCCGGAGCAGACTGATCAGCACCGGCGGTCAACAGCGGCGCGGCGGAGTACGGGCGGCGGTCAGCGGCGGCGCGACGCCAGGATCAGGGCGACGACCAGGCCGATCACGACGACCAGGCAGACCAACAGGTGCAGGGGCTTGATGGCGAACATCGCGACACCGTACCGAAAAGGGACGAGCCTCGATGACCGGTGGTCATCGAGGCTCGCCGGCGGCCCGGTGTGGGGGTCTTCCCGGGCCGCCCTCCATCACAGGTCGATGAAGATCGGGTTGGTGTAGAACCAGGTGTCGAGCCACGGGTCGCCGTCGCCGGGGGTGTGCGCGACCGGGCCGCGCGGGTCGATCGCCTTGCCGAGCAGGCCGGGGCCGTTGCGGCGGCCGTCGCTGCCGCGCAGGCGCAGGTAGCCGGGTTCGCGTACGGGGTCGATCGGGATCCGCAGCGTGTAGGTGCCCTTGCGGCCGGTGACCCCGATGCTGCGGGTCACCCGCGTCGCCGGGGCGCGCCACGTGCTCCGGTCGGCGGCGGGTCCGCGTACGGCGCCCTGGATGATGTCGACGTGGGCCAGGGACGGCACCACGTTGTGCAGGTTCGGCCTCGAGGCGGTGGTGACCGTGACGAGCAGCGTCAGCTTCTCGCCCCGGCGCGCGCGGAGCCGGCCGCCCAGCGTGGCCGATTTCGATCCGGAGCCGACCAGCCGGACGTCGATCGCGTCCAGCAGCTGGCCGTGGTCGGCCCAGACGCGGCCGGCCCGGAGCCCGTCCATCACCTCGCGGTAGCCGTAGCGGGTCACGCCCACGTGCGTACGGCTGAATTGCCCTGGCCAGAAGTCGCTGCCGGCCTGGGGAGTGGTCGTCGGCACGGGGTCGGGGAGTTTGCCGGTGTTGTCGAAGTTCTGCCCGGCCGGCCAGTCGCCGTTGCGCCACGTGTCGTAAACGGTCCGGTGGTTGTCCGAGTTCGACGTGATGGAGAAGAGCTTGCCCTCCGCGAGCAGCGCGTCCCACATGCCACCGACGGTCGCCGTCATCCAGTCGAAACCGCCATAGGTCACGTACGCCTCGGCGGGGTAGCCGGGCCAGGACTGGGCCGACGGCTTGTTCTCGTATTCGCCGCGGACGCTGGTGGCGCCGCGCCAGCCGGGCAGGGCCGCGCCCTGAGCGCCCGGCGCGCCCTCCATGCCGATCATGATGCGAGGGTCGGCGTCGCGCCATCCGCGCAGCTCGGACGGCGAGTCGATGCCCAGCCGCGAGGGGTGGTTGGCCAGCACGAGCACGTCCGGCACGTCCCCGGCGCGCTTGCGGGCGCCCAGCCACTTGATCGCCTCGACCGCCAGGGCCTCGTTCTCCGGCGTGGAGGTGGTGCGATTGAGGAGCTTTCCGTCGTACGCGAGTTCGAAGTCCCGCAGAATCGTCGCCTCGTTGGCTCCGGGTGCGGTGAACACCGTCGCGTGCTCGGCGCCCGGGATGTACCACTCGAGACCCTGGAACAGCAGCATGCGGGGGTTCTCGGCACGGGCCGCGACCACTTCGGCGTGCTCGGCCAGCGCGCCGCCGGCGTTGGCGTGCCCGATGTTGCTGTGCTCGGTCATGACCATCCAGTCGAGCCCGAACTGGGCCGCCCGCATGGCCTGCTGGCTGAACGTGTACTTGGCGTCGTGGCTGTACACCGTGTGCACGTGGTGGTCGCCCGCCAGATACGCGAAGTCACCGTCTTCCGCGTGTGAGTGCGATCCGTGAGCGGACGCCGGTGACGGAGCGAGGGCACCGGCCGCCGCGAACCCCACCCCGAAGAGCCCCGCGCTCTTGAGAATCCCGCGCCGCGACACGGCTTGCGCGTCCAGCTTCGACTCGGGCACTTCTGGATCGGCCCACTCCGGCAGCGTCTGATCGGTCGCCATGCCACTTCCCCCTCGATGATCTTGAAGCGACGACCACCCTGCTCACCGCAATCGACCACCACGCCAACACCCGGCTAACTCCCGAGGTCATCGCGAGGTCGGATGTACGGCGGTGCGGGCACCCGGCATGGGCTAGGTTGTCGGTCATCATGGCAGCGCATGAAGCAACGACCACGACCGATTTCGATCTCCATGAACGAGCGCAGTGGGCCGGCCGGGCCACCGCGTACCAGGGCAGTTTCGCCGCCCTGTGCGCCCATCCGGCCGGGGCGCTGCTGGACGCCGCGGGCGTCGAGGCCGGCGTCCGCGTGCTCGACGCGGGCACCGGCACGGGCACCGTCGCGGCACTGGCCTGGGCGCGCGGCGCACACGTGGTGGCCGTCGACGCCGAGCCGAGCATGCTGGAGCTGACCAGCCGCCGCGTCCCGGCGGCCGAGGTCCACCGGGCGGTCCTGCCGGAGCTGCCGTTCCCGGACGGCTCCTTCGACGCGGCCGTGGCCAACTTCGTCGTCAACCACGTCGGCGACCCCACGGCCGCGATCCGCGAGCTCCGCCGCGTCGTCCGCCCCGGCGGCCGCGTCGCCGTGACGATCTGGCCGTACCCCGCACCGCCGGCACAGCGACTCTGGTCGACCGTCTTCGACGCGGCCGGCGTCGACCGCCCGGCCGGCCTGCCCCGCCTCGCCCCGGACAAGGACTTCCCGCGTACAGAGGACGGCCTGGCCACCTTGCTCCGCCGCTCCGGCCTCGCCGGCGTCACCAGCGAGACCATCACCTGGACCCACCGCACCGACCCCGAGTCGTGGTGGAGCGGCCCGGCCAACGGCCTGAGCGCCCCCGGCCAGGTGATGCGGCGCCAGGACACGGCCACCCTCGCCCACATCCGCCAGTCGTACGACGAACACACCGCCGCCTTCCTCGACGATGACGGAAGGCTCGCCCTGCCCACAGCCGCCCTGCTGGCCTCCGGAGCCGCCGGCTGAGCGCCGCCGCCCGAACCGCGCCGAGCGAAGCCTCGGAGGCGTTGACTGAGCGACGCGGCGGAAGCGGGGCCGCGCGTCGGGGCGTGAGCGATCAGACTGGGTCGATGACTGAGCACGGAGGCGTCCGGGAGAGGGACCGAGGGCCGGCGGTACGGGCCGGATGGGTCGCGGCACTGGCGGCGACGGTCGGGTTCATGCCGCTGCACGTCGTGTGGGCCGCGGGGGTTCCGCTGTTCGCGGTCGAGGAACGGTTCGACGAGTGGCACGCCGACGGTGGCGCCGTGTACCTGTGGACGCTGAACGCTCTCGCGCTGCTGCCGGCCGTGCTGGCCCTCGCGCTGATCCGGCCCTGGGGGCTGGTCTTTCCGGGCTGGGTGCCGGGCCTCGCGGGCCGGCGGGTGCCACGTGGGCTGCTCCTGGTTCCGGGATACGGGCTGGTCGTGGCCCTCTCCGCGTACCTGGCGTTCGCGACTGTGCTGGCGTTCGTGCAATGGGACGCGCCCGAGGCGATCTTCAGCCCGTGGACCGGCGTCTACGGCATCCTGCATTTCACCGTGTGGATCGTCGCCCTGGCCGTCGCGACGCGCTCCTACGAGCGCCACACCCGCGGCGTCAGCCGGACAGAAGCCGATCCAGCGCGCCCTCGTCGCCGCTGACCGACGCCGCGCCGCTCGCACGGGCGGCGGCGAGCGAGGTCTCCCCGCCGAGCAGGGCGTTCAGGGTGGCGGGGTCGGTGCGAAGGGTCGCCGCGGGGTCGGCCGGCTCGCCGGGTTCGATGTGCAGCCGGCCGTCGGCCGCGGTCACGGTCCAGGCCCGGTCGCCGAGTTCGACGCGGTAGACGCCCGGCGCCTGCGGGGTCCGCGAACCCCGCAGGAACAACAGCACGGAGGCCGCGCTCAAGTGAGCCGGCTCGGGCGGCGCGTAGCGCAGGCCCCAGCCTCCCAGGGCCAGGATGATCGGCTCGAGTTCCCGGCCGGACTCGGTCAGCTCGTAGAGCTGCCGTTTCACCAGGACCCCGCGGGCTTGGAGCTCGCGCAGCCGGTCGGTGAGCATGTTGGAGCTGGCCCCCGGCAGGGCCCGGCGCAGGTCGGAGAAGCGTTGCGGGCCCAGGAGCAACTCGCGGACGACGAGCAGCGCCCACCGCTCCCCCACCACGTCGAGCGCGCGGGCGATGGCGCACGCGTCCCCGTAGCTGCGACTCGTCGGCATGTGGTTGTTTTTAACAACCACGATGGCTAGCGTCAAACGGCATGGGACAGCCAGTGGTGCACTTCGAGATCATCGGATCGGATCCGCGGCAGCTGCGCGGCTACTACGGCCGCCTGTTCGGGTGGACGTTCGACACCAGCGGGCCCGTCGCGGCGTCGGTGTCCGCGACGGGCGAATACGGCTTCGTCGACGGCGGCCTTCCCGGCGGCGTGGGCGGTGGGGCCGGGTACGAGCCACGGGCCCTGTTCTATGTAGGCGTTCCCGACGTCGAGGCCGCGCTCCGGGAGGCTGAACGGCTGGGCGGAAGCCGGGTGTCGGAGCCGGAGCGCGTGCGGGACGGAGCCCTGACCGTCGCTCACTTCAGGGACCCCGAGGGCAATCTCGTCGGGCTCGCCGCGGTCACGTAGACGGCCTCATACCCGCGCAGCACGAAGGTCGGGCGCTGGACCGGCTCCGCGGCCAGTGCCAGCTCCGGGGCGTGGTCGAGCAGGGCGGTCAGGGCCGCCCGCAGTTCCAGGCGGGCCAGCGGGGCGCCCAGGCAGAAGTGCGGGCCCGCGCCGAAACCCAGGTGCGGATTGGGGGTACGGGCGATGTCGAACCGGTCCGGGCCGGCGAAGACCGCGGGGTCGCGGTTGGCCGCGCCGAGCAGGGCCGCCACCTCGGCGCCGGCCGGGATCGTGACGGCGCCCAGGTGGACGTCGGCGGCGGCCGTACGGATGAACATGTGCAGCGGGGAGTCGTAGCGGATCATCTCCTCGGCCGCGCTGTCGATCAGCGTGCGGTCGGCGCGCAGCCGGGCCAGTTCGGCCGGGTGGCGCAGCAGGGCCACCACGCCCCCGCCGAGGGCGTTCACCGAGGCCTCGTGGCCGGCGTTGAGCAGCAGGATCGCCGAGGCCACCACCTCGTCCGGCGTGAGGTCGCCGGCGGCCAGGTGGCTGATCATGTCGTCGCGCGGGTCGGCGGCGCGGCGGGCGGCCAGCGCGCGCAGGTAGTCCGCGAACTCCCGGCAGGCGTCCAGGGCCGCCGCCTCGTCGGCCGGGGTGCGCGTGACCTCGTACATCCGCACGATGGCGGCGGACCACGGCCGCAACCAGCGGCGATCGGCGACGGGAACGCCGAGCAGTTCCGCGATCACCTCGACCGCCAGCGGCTCGGCCACGTCGGCCAGCAGGTCGAAGGACGGTCCGGCGGCCGCGAGCAGAGAGGCCGCCGAGGCCGCGATCGCCGGTTGCAGCCGGGCGACGTGACCACGGTTGAAGGCCGCGGCGACCGACGAACGGAGCCTGGTGTGTACGGGCGGCTCGTTCTCCATCATCTGGTTGCGGTGCAGGAGATTGAACGGCTCGTACGTCGAAGCCGGCTCCCGGTCCGTCCAGAAGCGGCCCAGCCGGCGGTCGCGCAGGACCGCCCCGGCGGTGGCGTGGCTCGCGGCCAGCCACCGCCCGGTCGGCTCGTGCCACAGCACCGGCCCGGCCGCGCGGAGCCGGGCCAGCGCCGGGTACGGATCGCGGATGAACCCCGGATCCCCGAAATCGATCACGGCGAGGGCGGGAACAGGTCGTCGAAGACGGCGCCCCGGTCGAACGTCATCGCGTGCTCGCGGGCGCGCTTGGCCAGGTCCTCCTTGTCGGAGTCGGACATGTCGAGCACGGCCGTGTCGATCGCCTCGGCCAGGGCGTTGATGTCGCCCGCCTCCACGATGATCGCCGTGTCGCCGACCGCCTCGCCCGTGCCGCCGGTCAGCGTCGTGATGATCGGGCCGCCGCCGGCCAGGGCCTTCTCGGCCAGGGCGATGCCGAACGTCTCGACGAAGTCCGGTTCCGGCTTGGTCGGCAGGGCGTACGCGGCGCAGCCGCGCATGAGCAGCGGCTTCTCCTCGTCGTCGACGTCGGTCAGGAAGATGATCTGGTCGTCCTCCTTGGCCATCGCCCGCACGTGCTCCAGCGCCGGGCCGGTGCCCGCCACGACCAGCTTCACCTTGTCGCGGGAGCGCATCTGCCCGTACGCGATGATCAGGTCGTAGATGCCCTTGGCTCGGGCCACCCGGGACAGGAAGAGCACATAGCCACCCCGTTCCAGGCCCCGCTTGGCCAGGGCCGCGTCCACCGCGTCCTCGTCCAGGTCGAGGTACGCGGACGAGTCGATCGGCGGATAGCTGACGGTGACGCGAGCGCGGCACTGGTCGGCGAACGACGTGCCGCACGCCTCGTCCACTTCCCGCGCCGAGGCGATGATCTCGTCGCGGGTGTACTCGGAGACCGCCACCACCTCGTCGTTGGCCAGGAACGTGGTGAACAGGACGGTCGCCGCGCCGAAGCGGCCCTCGCGCAGGCAGGAACGGATCACGTTAGTCACGTCCGAGCCGACCGCCTTGGCCACCGTGCGCACGTCCGGGTCGAAGCCGGCGGCCCGGGCCGAGGTCACGGCGTCCACCACGACCTGCGTGTGCGGCACCAGGTACATCGACAGGCAGACGGTCGGGACCGGGTCGGCCAGCAACTCGACCAGGCGCCCGGTCAGCCCGGCCAGATGACGTCCGTCCGGCACCCGGTAGTCGCCGACGGCCTCCGGGCGTTCGACGGTGATGCCCTCGGTGTACGGCAGGAGGCGGTCCAGTGGCTTGAGCGGCAGCCCGGCCGACTGGAGCACGCCGATGGGCCAGGTCAGCAGTCGTACGTCGGTGAAGCCCCGGGTCAGCGCCACCTCGGCCAGGTTGCGGGCCTCGCCGGAATGGCCGCAGATCACCGGGTCGGCACGGACCACGATGACGAGTCGGCGATCGGGGTGGGTCAACGTTCCTCCGGTGGTGACGGGTCGGACAGGGAGGGCGGGCGGTTCCCGCTTCCCCAGCTCGTCGGCTCCGGGCCCAGCCGCAGGTGCAACCGGCCGCCGCGGTGCACGGTGGCGGCGCTCAGATGCGTGGCGTGCAACGGCTTGCCGTTCAGGGTGGCCGACTGGACGTACTGGGCCGGAAGCTCGCGGTCGAGTCCGTCGCTGCCGATCGGGTTGTCCCGCAGGCCGCTGGTCTCGACGACGAACTCGCCACCCGGCATCTGGATCGCCGCGCGCTCGAAAGCCGGCGCGTTGACGAGGAACAGCTGTTGACCGGCGACCGGGAACAGGCCGAGCGACGCCCACACGTACCAGGAACTCAGCCCGCCCGAGTCGTCGTTGCCGGGCAGGCCACCCGGCCCGGTGCCGAACTGCCAGGTCAAGGCCGACTGCACGACTTCGGCGGTCCGGTCGGGGCGCCCCGCCCAGTGGTAGGCCCACGGCGCTTCCATGTCGGGCTCGTTGTTCAGGCCCTCGAAGCGGTTGAGCGCGTAGCCCGCGGCCATCTCGCCCGGCTGGGGACGCCGGCCGGGCTGGGTGACCGGGCCGGCGCCGTACCCGAAGAACCGGTCGAGTTTGGCCAGGAAGGTGCCGTCGCCGCCGGCCAGCGCGATGCGCGCGGCCATGTCGTGGACCAGGCGGAAGGAGTAGTTCCACTTGCCGCCCTCGTAGAACTCCGAGTCGCGCAGCAGCCCGGTGGCCGGGTCGAACGCGTTCACCCAGCCCTTGGCCTTCTCCTCGAGGTCCCGGGCCAGCCGGCGGTCGCCGAGCGCGCGGGCCACGCGGGCCGTGCACTGATAGGCGTAGGCCAGGTCGAGGGTGTGCGTGATCGGGTGGACGACACCGTGCTCGAAGAAGTCCTCGCCGTACATCCGCCGCAGGTCGTCGACCATGTGGACCAGGGCCCAGGCCCAGTCGATCTCGGCCCGGCCCAGCGCCTGGGCGTCGGCGATGGCGGTGTGCGCGAGCGCGCTGGCCTGCCGGAAGAACCGGTCGGCGCCGCGGGCCATCCGGTAGCCGATCGGGAAGTTGCCCTCCTCCTCACAGACCCGGATGAGCGACTCCAGCAGGTCGGCCGAGCGCTCGGGGGCGATCGCGGCCAGCAGCGGCAGCTGGGTCTTGTAGATGTCCCACATGGTGCAGACGTCGAAGGCGTACGGACCGGAATTAGGCCAGAACGGGCTCTCGTCGTCGGCGAAACACGGCTTGATCAGCGAGTGGTAGAGCGCCGTGGAGAACACGGTGCGCCGCGACGGCGTACCACCGTCGACGCGAACTTTGTCCAGGTGCTCGCGCCAGCGGGACCTGGTCGCCGAACGGACCCGGCCGAACGACGGGCCGTCCTCGCCGCACTCGCGGCGCAGGTTGTCGCGGGCCTGGTCGCAGCCGCGCAGCGAGAAACCGAGCCGGACCTCGACCGTCTGACCGGCGCGGGCGTTGCCGCGGAACAGCATGCCGAACGGGCGCAGGTTGGTGTGCCGGATGCTGTCGAAGTCGAGCCGGGTGCCGCCGTCGATGAGCCGCCGGTCGTACCAGAGCATCTGCCGCCAGCCGGGCGAGTCCACCTCGGCGTAGACACTGAGCGGAACGCCCTCCATGACCACGGTGCCCTGTGCCCGGCCCATCCCCATGCTCTCGACCTGGGCCCGGAGCGGAACCGTGCGGCCGAGCTCGACAGCGAGCCCGCCCATCGACATGTCGATGACCACGCGGCCGCTGCTGCTCTCCGGGAACGTGTACCGGTGCACGGCCACCTTGGCCCCGACGGTGATCTCGCAGCGGATGCCGGTGTCCAGCGTGGCCGCGTAGTAGCCGGGCGAGGCCTCCTCGTCGGTCAGCGCCCACGACTGCCCGAGCTCGTCGAGCGGCTGCACCATCGGGGTGACCCGGACGTAGTTGTAGTACTTGCGGATGGCGCCGGTGCCGGACTGCTGAAAGTGGGTGAACCCGGAGGCCTGCAAGCGGTCGAACATCTCCTCCGGCACCCCCTCGGTGTTCTTGCTGTAGAGGCCGTACCCGGTCGGGTACGCGCCGGAGTAGGCGCACGCGGAGACCATGCCCAGCGGCGAGGTCGCTCCCGGATGGGTGTTGCCCACCTGGGGTTTGGGCCACCACCAGGTGGCGGCCAGGCCGAGAGGCGGCGCCAGGTCGGTCGCCGCGGTGCCGATGAAAGGGTCGACGTTGTCAAGAATGGCGGGACTCTACCTATCTGGAGGTTCGGTGGAGGTTTCCGTCAGGTGAACTCCGCCCGAGAAGTTGATCAAGGCGCCTTGTCGGCCTCGTGATCATTCTGTCGTAAATCCGGCTGGCCGAATCCGGCTGATACCCGATCGGGCAGCGGTGCCGACGGCACGGTTCTGGAAGCATCGGGGCGTGAATTACTCCCTCGGCGTCGACCTGGGCACGACGCAGACCGCGGCGGCGGTACGCGAGAGCGACGGGCGGGTCGACGTCGTCCGTCTCGGCACGCGCCGGGCCGAGATCCCGTCACTGGTGTTCGTGACACCCGAGGGCGGGCTGCTGATCGGTGAGGCGGCCGAGCGGCGGGGCCAGGCCGAACCGGACCGGCTGGCCCGCGAGTTCAAGCGGCGCCTCGGCGACCCGGTGCCGATCCTGGCCGGCGGGGTGCCGTTCTCGGCCCACGCGCTCACCGGAAAACTGCTGCGGCACGTGCTGGACACGGTGGCCCGCGAGCGCGGCGGCCCGCCGGCCACGATCACCATCACCCATCCGGCGAACTGGGGACCGTACAAGAGGGAGCAGTTCGACCAGGCGGTGCGGCTGGCCGACGCCGGAACGGTTTCCTTCCGTACGGAACCGGAAGCGGCCGCCCTGCGGCACGCGACCGCCCGCCAGGTCGGCCCGGGCGAGACGGTGGCGGTCTACGACCTGGGCGGCGGCACGTTCGACGTGGCGGTGCTGCGCCGCGAGGGCCCCGGTTTCGTGCTGCTGGGCGAGGCCGAGGGCATCGAACAGCTCGGCGGCGCCGACTTCGACGAGGCGGTGTTCGCCCACGTCCTGGACGTGCTGGGCGACGCGGCGACCGACCTCGACGGCGACGACCCCGAGGTGGTGACGGCCCTGGCCCGGCTGCGCCGCGACTGCGTGGAGGCGAAGGAGTCCCTGTCCTTCGACACCGAGACGTCGATCCCGGTGGCGCTGCCCGGCCTGCACCGCCGGATCCGCCTGAACCGCTCCGAGTTCGAGGCGATGATCGCCCCGGCCCTGTCCGACACGATCGACGCGACCCGCCGAGCCCTGCGCGGCGCCGGCGTCACCCCCGACCAGCTCACAGCGATCCTGCTGGCCGGCGGCTCCTCCCGGATCCCCCTGGTCGCCCAGACCCTGACCGGCGCCCTGTCCCGCCCGGTAGCCGCCGACCCCCATCCGGAACACAGCGTCGCCCTCGGCGCCGCCCTGTCCACCGCGCCGGCAGGCGTGGTCTCAGCGCCGCCGCCCACTCCGGTACCGCCGCTCGCGACGGCTGACGGGCACGCGTCGGCCTCGCTCGCCGCGGCGCAGAGCTCGGCACGGCCCCCTTCCGCGGCACCGCCGACCTCAGCACCTCGGCAATCGTCCGCGGCGGGTGTGCAATACAAGCGGGGAGCCGCCTCCGTACCGGGCACCGCCTCCGTGCCCGGCGCCGCCTCCGTGCCCGGCGCCGCCTCCGTGCCCGGCGCCGCCTCCGTGCCCGGCGCCGCCTCCACACCGGTCACCGCCTCCACACCGGTCACCGCTTCGCTGCCGAACACTTCGGAAATGTCGGGAAAGTCGCCTGACGGGGTGCCGAATGCTCCGGTGATGCCAGCTGTCGCCCCCGCGGCCACGGCTGACACGGCTGACACACAAGTTTTCGGCTCGCCGCCCGCGACGACAGCGCACACACGAATTCTCGCCGCGCAGCCAAGCCCGCCTGCGGACGGAACACGGCCCTTCGGCACGTCCCCGAGCTCGCAGGCGCCCGGGGACGGCGCATGGGCCGTGACCGCGCCGCCGAATCAGCACGCGCCCAGCGACGGCAGGTGGGCCATGGGCGCGCCCCCAAATCAGCACGCGCCCAGCGACGGCACATGGGCCATGGGCGCGCCCCCAAATCAGCACGCGCCCAGCGACGGCACATGGGCCATGGGCGCGCCCCCAAATCAGCACGCGCCTGGGGACGGCACATGGGCCATGGGCGCGTCGCTGAACCAGTACGCGCCCGGGGACGGCACGTGGGCGGCCGGCGCGCCCGCGGCGGTTGCGGGAGCGGCGGGCGGGCCTGCGGGCCGGGGACGTAAGCGGCTGCTCGCGGTCACTGGCGCCTTCGTCGCGGTGCTGGTCGCGGCCGGGATCGGCACGTACGTCGTCCTGAACCGGGACGACCAGCCGGAGACGAACGACGACGCGCTTCCGAAGAGCACCGTGGCCTACCCCACCGACAAGAAGCTTCTTGTCCGGGTCGACACCGGGGCCGGGACCGGGCCGGAGCGGGTGTCCAAGATTTACGCGTTCCAGCCGGGGGCGGACACCCCGCGTACTCCGCTGAAGGGCACCGAGCCCGGTGACGCTCTGCCCAAGTGGTCGCACGACCGGCAGCGGATTGCTCTCTCGCATGCCGCCGGTCAGGCCGTCGAGATCTACGTGATGAACGCCGACGGCTCCGGGCGCCGCCGGGTCATCGAGGACGCGCCGGGGCGGGTCGCCTGGTCCGCCGATGACAGCAAGCTCGCGTTCGTCAAGAAGGTCGACGGGGTCGGCCAGCTCTTCACCATGCCGGTCGACGGTGGTCCGCAACGGCAGCTCACCTTCTCGCGGGATCCCAAGGACGATCCGTTCTGGGCGGCCGACGGCAAGACCATCGTGTACTGGGTTCAACGCGGCGGCGTCAAGCAGGTCTACGAGCTCGACGTGGCCGCTCCGAAGGAGCCCGGCCGGCCGATCACCACCGCCGCGATGGGGCAGGCCAACGATCCCGCGCTGTCGCCGGACGGTTCCCGGCTGCTGTTCACCCGGGAGGGCGAGGACGACGACTCCGACATCTGGATCGTCGACCGCGACGGCGCGAATCCGCGGCAGCTGACCGACGATCCGACCCGGGAGCAGGATCCGAGCTGGTCACCGGACGGCACGTGGTTCGCCTTCGCCCGCGGTCCCTACGAACAGCCGCGGATCGTGCTGCTCAAGCCCGACGGCACCGGCGAGGCGGTCGTCACCAAGCCGGGTCAGCGCGAGGCTCATCCCTGCTGGTTCTGAGGACCAACAGGCCTTCGCAGGTACGGGTCGCCGCCCGCGCCGCCGTTTTCAGGTCGCGGGCGGAGAGTGGATGTTCGGCGATCCGCTGCCACTTCGCCCGCGCCGCGCGCGCCCGGTCGGCCACTTCCTCGTCGCTCGACTCCGGGGCCAGGCCCAGGCGGCTGTACGGGTCGATGCCGTTCCCGCCGATCAGCCGGTCCAGCTCGGCCAGCTGATCGTCCTTTCCCGGTACGCGGCCCGCCCGCACCAGGCGCAGCAGCCGCAGCTCCGTCAGCTCGTGCGCCCCGGCCCGGATCCGCTCCGCCTCGACCGCGGCCGCCGAGCCCGGCGTGACACATTCGCCGAGCACGGCCAGCGCCGAGCGGGCCTTGAGCACGTCGGCCCGGCCCGCGAACTGCGCGGTCAGCACCTCGCGCAGCCGGCCCAGGCCGCTCTGTTCGGTCAGGGCCGCGGCCAGCCCGGGCGCGTCCCCGACCGACCCGTCCTTGATCAGGCGCACCGACACCCGTACCCCGAAGAGCCCCAACCGGCCCAGGAGCCGCCGCCGCGCTTCGCCGGAGTCGGCGAACCGGTCGGCCGTGAGCAGCAGCTCGATGACGTCGTCCATGGGCCGCGCGGCGACACCGGCCAGCTCGCGGAACTCGTCCTCGCGCAGCGTCGCCCCGGCCACGCCGAGCAGCCCGGCCACCGGCACGATCACCGGGCACAGCCGGCGCAGGCGTTCGTCGGCCGCGTACCGGCCGGCGATCTGGTTCGCCGCCGTCATCGCGTCGAGCCGGCAGCCGCCGATCTCGTCGGCCCGCGACAGCACACCGACCGCGTTGACGGGCGTGCCCTCGCTGACCCCGTCGGCGTGGAACGACTCGAGGAACCGCACGTCGCTGCCGTGCATGTGGCGCAGCAGGTAGAGCACGGCGTCGGTCTGCGCGGCCCGTTCGCCCTCGGCGTCGAGGAACGCCATGGTCCGCAGCGACACGTCGGCCGACAGCGACGCGATGCCGGGCGTGTCGACCAGGGTGTGCTGACGGAGGCGGCCGCTCGGCAGCCGTACCTCAAGCCTCTCGATCTGCTCGGCCGGGCGCCCCAGGGAGATCTCGACGGACCCGCCGCGCCGGGTGAAGGGCAGGGATTCGACAGATCCGTCACTGCCGTACGCGGTCACGGCGTACCGGGGCCCGTCGGCGTACCAGGTGACGATCGTCGTGCACTCCCCGGCGTCGGTCGGCGCCAGTTCCTCGCCGACGAGCGCGTTCAGCAGCGTCGACTTGCCGGCCTTGACCCGCCCGGCGATGGCCACCCGCAGCGGCTCGTCCACCCGCGCCCGCGCCGCCACCAGCCGTGGATTGCCGGTTTCGGCCAGCGCCCGATCGAGCAGCCCCCGCACCTGGTCGAGCAGGGCCGCCCTCACGCGGCGAGCCCGTCGAGCTGGCGGCGCTGGTCGGCCAGGGCCTCCAGGCGGGCCTTCTTGGCGCTGTCCGGCATCTCCGCGGCGCGGTGGGCGGCGGCCCGGGATGCCGTGGCCGCGCGTTCGACGGAACGGGCCCGGTCGGCGAACTCGTCGCGCAACAGGCGCTGGGTGCGGCGTACCGCCTCGCGGCAGTCGCGGCCCAGATGAAAGCCCACGTCGTCGATGTATTTGCGCAGCTCCGACAGCGCCAGCTGGCGGCGCTGGCGCACCTGGCGCTCCTTCTCCATCTTCATCAGCCGCCGGCCCAGCGTCAGGCCGGCGATCAGGCCGAGCGGCGCCGCCCAGGCCACGCTGAACAGGGCGCCCACCGCGCCCAGCAGGTAGAACCCGCCGTACGAGACCCGGGCCGCCGTGAACGCCCCCAGGAACTGCTGCGTGCGGGTCTGGTGGAAGCTGACGTCGAGCTCGGCCGCCTTGGACAGGGCCAGTTCGGGCGCCGGCAGGTCGATCTCCAGCTGGTCGCACTCGAGGCCGAAACGCCGGGCCACCTCGGCCGCCAGCTGTTCGGTCCGGGTGACCAGCAGCATCAGGTTGTCGGCGGCGGCCGCCGCGGCCTCCCGGGCCGCCCACGCCTGGAAGTCCTGCCAGGTGTCGCGGGGGTCGGAGGCGTCAAGGACCTCGGCGCCGTCGCGGATGATCCGCCGGAGCCGTTCGCGCAGGTCGTGGTCGACGTCGGCCGCCAGGTCCTGGATGCCGTCGCCGAGCAGGGTCTGCCACGAGCCGTGGGCCAGGGTCGCGCTGCGGCGCGCCCGTTCCTCGTACCGCTGGACCGCCTGGGGAACACCGCGCAGCGCGGCCCCTTCGGCGTCGACGCGCTCGCGCAGCCGCTCGACCACGAACGACAGTTCGGCCCGGGCCGCCGCGACCCGGTCGGCCATCGCCGCCTCGAGCACGTCGCGGCGCAGCAGGTCGACCAGGCGCGGGTAGCCGGACTCCTGGTTGAGCGCCTGGTCGTCGCGGGCCTGGGCCCGGGCCCGCAGGAACGACGACACCGGCACGACCGGCACGTCGAGCCCGGCCCGTTTCAGGTGCCCCTCGTTGATCCGGGCGATCCGCCGCCATTCCGCGTGCAGGTCGGTCTTGGTGAGCACGCAGTAGGTGCGGGGGCAGCGTTCGGCCGTACGCCGCAGGAAGTCGACCTCGGGAGCCGTCAGTTCCTGGGCGGCGTCGGTGACGAACAGGGCCGCGCCGGCCGAGGGCAGCAGCGCCAGCGTGACGTTGCCCTGGGCCGAGTCGAGACCGCCGACGCCCGGGGTGTCGACGAGGGCCAGGCCCGCGGCGAGCAGCCGCCGGTCGAGCCGCACCTCGATGGGCTGGTCGAGGTGGTCCGGGATGGCGGCGAGGTCGATCGGCGCGCCGTTCGCGGACGCCGCGGGTGGCTGCCCGAAGCGCAGAGTCATCGGCGCCGCGGTGACGATGTCGGCGCCGACCGGGCACACGTCGGTGCGCAGAAGGGCGTTGACCAGGGTGCTCTTGCCCTGTTTGAACTCGCCGACCACGGCCACGGTGACGTCGGCCGCGCGCAGTTGTGCGGTGGCCCGGTCGATCCGGTCGACCAGGTCGGCTTCCCCGCTGCCGGCCGCGAGCGCCCGCGCGCCGGCCAGCTCGCCGAGCACGGTCAACGGCACTCCTCCGCCTCACTCACAGCGACCGACCGCACGACCCTACACAGTGGTGGCCCTCGGTCGAGCCCTCCTCTCGGACGGATTTCCGACAGGCGAGCGGACATCCCGATGTGCGATGTTGTGCGCCGTACCGCCCCCAGGTCCCTCCGCACGCGCGGCCGGAACGGCACCCCGCGGCGCGTGCGGAGCCACTATCGTGTGCGCTCATGGCCGAGACCCAGCGCAAGCCGGTACCGCGTAACGACGACGGGGAGATCGACACCGCGATCGCCTTCCTGGACTTCGCGCGGGAGTCCGTGCTGAAGAAGGCCGAAGGGCTGAGCGACGAGCAGCTGCGTTCCGTGCTGGTGCCCACCGGCACCAATCTGCTCGGGCTGATCGCGCACCTCACCGCCGGTGAGCGCTACTGGTTCGCGTACACGATGGCGGGCGAGACGACCGGCGAGCCCGACTTCGACATGGCGGTGGCGGCCGAGGTGAGCACGGCCGAGGTCGTCGCCGCCTACCGGGCCGCGATCGAGCACAGCAACGCGATCATCCGGGCCGCCGCCGACACCGCCGCGCCGGTGCACCACCCGATCGACGGCCGGTTCCTCAGCCTGCGGTGGGTGCTGGCCCACATGACGAGCGAGACGGCCCGGCACGCGGGTCACGCCGACATCCTCCGCGAGCTGATCGACGGGACCACCGGTCGATAGCGGCGCAAGTTACCTGCGAGTTACATTGCCGGGGTGACGCACGAGGTCTTCAACCAGGCGCCCCCGCTCGTGGACTACGACGTGTCGGCCGACGCGGCGCTGCTGGCCGCCGTCGCCCGCGAGGGCGCGCCGTGGGCGGTGGGCGACCTGCACCGGCTGGGCAAGCTGGCCGGCACGGCCGAGCCGCAGCGCTGGGCCGACGAGGCCAACCGGTACGAGCCGCGGCTGGTCACCCACGACCGCTACGGGCACCGGGTCGACGAGGCCGAGTTCCACCCGTCGTGGCACCGGCTCATGGAGGTCGCGGTCGGCGAGGGCCTCGCCGGCTCGCCGTGGGCCGACCCCCGTCCCGGTGCTCACGTCGCCCGCGCCGCCGGGGTCTTCGTCTGGTCGCAGGTCGAGGCCGGGCACATCTGCCCGGTCTCGATGACGTACGCCGTGGTCCCCGCCCTGCGCCACAATCCCGATCTGTCCGGAGTCTACGAACCGCTCCTCGCGTCCCGCGTCTACGACTTCGGCCTGCGGACACCCACCACCAAGCGCGGGCTGATCGCCGGCATGGGCATGACGGAGAAGCAGGGCGGATCGGACGTCCGCGCGAATACGACAAAGGCCACGAGATCGGCCGACGGCACTTACCGTCTGACCGGCCACAAATGGTTCACGAGCGCGCCCATGTCCGACCTGTTCTTGGTGCTCGCCCAAACCCCGGCCGGTTTGTCCTGTTTCATGGTCCCGCGGGTGCTCCCGGACGGCACGCGGAACGTCTTCCGCATTCAACGGCTCAAGGACAAGCTGGGCAACCGCAGCAACGCCTCCTCCGAGCCGGAGTTCGACGGCACCACGGCCTGGCTGGTCGGCCCCGAGGGCCAGGGCGTCCGCACGATCATCGAGATGGTCGCCATGACCCGGCTCGACTGCGTGACCGGCTCCGCCTCGGGCATGCGGGCCGCCCTCACCCAGGCGATCCACCACACCCGGCACCGCAGCGCCTTCGGCGGCGTGCTCGCCGACAAGCCTGTCATGCGCGCCGTCCTGGCCGACATGGCCGTCGAATCCGAGGCCGCCACCCTGCTCGCCCTGCGCCTGGCCGGCGCCGTCGACCGCGGCGAGCACGCCTTCCAGCGGCTGGCCGTCGCCGTCGGCAAATTCTGGGTGTGCAAGCGCCAGCCCGTCCTGGTCGGCGAGGCCCTCGAATGCCTGGGCGGCAACGGCTACGTCGAGGACTCCGGGATGCCCCGGCTCTACCGCGACGCCCCGCTCAACTCGATCTGGGAGGGCTCCGGCAACGTCCAGGCCCTCGACGTGCTGCGCACGCTGAGCCGCGAGCCCGACGCGCTGGCCGCCTTCCTGGCCGAGGCCGAGACCGCCGCGGGCGCCGACCGGCGGCTCGACGCCGCGATCACCGCCCTGAAGAACGAGCGGCCCGACGAGGCGGACGCCCGCCGGATGGTGGAGCGCCTGGCCCTCGTACTGCAAGGGTCCCTGCTCGTGCGGCACGCCCCGGCCGAGGTCGCCGACGCCTTCTGCGCCACCCGCCTCGGCGGCGACTGGGGGCACACCTTCGGCACCCTCCCCCGCGGCGCCGACACCACCGCCATCGTCGACCGCGCCGCCCCCGCCTGACGCCGCCGGCCCGCTAGGGTGCCCCGGTGGCGCTCGGCTCGGACTTTCGCAGGCTCTGGACGGCGTACGGGATCAGCGAGTTCGGCACGGGCCTCGGCTTCGGCGCGATTCCCCTGGTGGCGGTGCTGATCCTGAAGGTCAGCGAGTGGCAGGTGTCGCTGCTGGCCGCCCTGGCCGGGGTGGCCGCCGCGGCCCTGGCCCTGCCGGCCGGCCCGTGGATCGAGTTCCACCGCAAGCGGCCCGTGATGATCGGGGCCGACCTGGCCCGGTTCGCCGCGCTGATCACCGTCCCGCTCGCCATCGCCGCCGGCACGCTCACGTACGCACAGCTCTGCCTGGTGGCGATCGTCCAGTCGGTGGCCGCGATCGCGTTCGCCTCGGCCAGCGGCGCCCACCTCAAGGCGCTGGTCGGCCCGGCCGGGCGGGCCACCGCCAACGGCCGCTTCGAGGCCACCTTCTGGACGGCGTACAGCGCCGGCCCGGCCCTGGGCGGCGCGCTCACCTCGTGGCTGGGCGCCGCCGTCACCATCGCGGTGGACGCGGTGAGCTTCCTGCTCTCGGCGTTGGGCGTACGGGCCCTGCGCAGCGCCGAGCCCGACCCGCCCGAGCGGGTGGCCGGCACCGGCCGGTGGCGGGAGATCGCCGAGGGCTGGCGCTACATCGCCGGGCACCGCGGCCTGCGCGCCGTCTTCCTGAACCAGCAGATCTTCGCCGGCGCCATGATGGCCGCCTCGCCGCTGCTGGCCGTCCTGATGCTGCGCGACCTCGGCTTCCCGCCCTGGCAGTACGGGATCGGCTGGGGCGCGTCCTGCGTCGGCGGCATCCTGGGCGCGCTGGCGATGCGCCCGCTGACCGACCGTTTCGGCGCCCACCGCGTACTGGTCTGGTCAGGCCTGTTCCGTGCCCTGTGGCTGGCCCCGCTGGCCCTCATCCCGGCGGGCGTGCCGGGACTCGTACTGATGATCGCTCTCGAGGTTTTCGCGCTGTTCGGTTCCGGGGTGTCCAACCCGTCGGTCGCCACCTACCGGATGACCGAGACCGACGACCGCTCCATGTCGCGGGTGATCGCCTGCTGGCAGATCAGCTCCCGCACCGCCCAGCCGGTCTTCATCGCCCTCGGCGGGGCGCTGGCCGCGGCCACCAGCGTGCGGGCCGCCCTGCTCGTCTGCGGTCTCGGCGCGCTGGCCAGCTCGGCGTTACTCCCCTGGCGTGAATCCGTCACGGCCACGCCGATCTGATTCCCGACATGGTGTATCCCCGGCTCCGCCCGCGCCTCATCCTGATCGGACGAGACGTACGACCCCGGGAGGTCACCGTGGACACCACCAGCACGAAAGCGGTCTTCTCGGCCGTGACGAGCGGCATCATCGCTTTCCTGTCGTCGCTGCTCACCGCGTTGCAAGGCGAGAACACCGGCTTCGACACGATCACCGACGGCCAGTGGGTCACCGCCGTTCTGGCCGCCGTCGTGGCCGTCGCCGGCACCGGCGCCGTCACCTACCAGGTGCGCAACAAGGAGAAGGCCCCGGCTTAGGGATTATCGACCGGCCAGGTCGCGGACGCTCGACAACAGCTCCTCCTGCGAGATCGGGCTGACGCGGCCGCCGGTCCGGGCGTCCTGCATCGCCTTGGCCAGCTGCACCCGGCGCAGCACCTCCTTGATGTCGGCGCCGGTCATGCCGTGGCTGGCCGCGGCCAGCGCGGTCAGGTCGAGGTCGTCGGCGAACATCTGGAAGCCCGGCTCCTCATGCGCGGCGATCAGGGCCCGGATCATCTTGCGGAAGATCTCGGCCCGGCTCGCCTCGTCCGGTTTCGGGATGCTCAGCTTCACGTCGAAGCGGCCGGAGCGGATCAGCGAGTCGTCCACCCGGTGCGGGAAGTTCGTCGTGGCCACCACGATGACGTTCGGGTTGGCCTCGATCAGGTCGTTCATCTCCTGCTTGAAGATGCCGGCCACGGCGTTGATGGCCTGGCTGGCCGCGTCGCCGCCCGACCCGGCGTAACTGATGATCGAGTCGAACTCGTCGAACAGCATCAGGGTCGGCACCCGGTAGCGCCGGGCGTCGCGGAAGATCTGCTTGATGTTGCGCTCGGAACCGCCGAGCCACTTGTCGAGGATCTCCGGCGTCCGGATCTCGCGGAAGTCGGCGCCGATCTCGTTGGCCAGGGCCCGGGACAGCATCGTCTTGCCGGTGCCGGGAGGCCCGTACATCAAGATGCCCTGCGGCCTCTGCGCCCCCCACCGCGCCATCGACTCGGGGTGCCGGAAGGACACCGCGATCTCGCGCAGCTCGCCGACCTCCTTGGTCAGCCCGCCGACCATGTCGAGGGTGACGGTCTTGGTGGTGGCCGGCGTGGCCGAGATGTTCTCGCGGCTCACCACGTAGCGCCGGCCGGTCAGCGCGTCCGGCCCGGTCAGCTCGAGCACGGCCTGAAGCGTCAGCCCGACGAAGGCCTGCAGGTGGGCGGGGGTGACCTCGTCCCGGGAAACCTCAGCGCTCAGCCGCACGACGGTGCCGCTCTCGTCGTACGTCACCGTCGCCTGCAGACCCACGACGGCGTCGGCGATGGTGCCGGGCTGGCGACCGGCCGCCGGCTTCTCGGGCCGGTCCAGACCGAGGCGACGGTACGCGGCGGCGGCCGCGGCACCCACACCGTCGACGATCCGCGTCGCGATCGGATCGCCGGCCTCGATCCGCTTGGCCAGCAGCAGCCCCACCGGGTCGTTGCCGAGCACCAGCTTGCGGATGCGCTCCTTGGACAGCGGCTCGTCGGCCGTGCTGATCGCGGCCGCGAACGTGTGCACCGGCCCGCCGTCCCGGTCGGCGCTGGACACGGTCAGATCGACCCGCTGCACGGGCGAGGGCCAGGTCGCCCGCCGCAGCAGCTCGACGGGGTTGACCCGCGCCGCGGCCAGGACCGTGGTGGCGTCGACCAGCTCCACGGTGGCCCCCGCGTACTCGAAAGTCTCTCCACGCGCACGTGCGTCGGACATGCTCAGCTCCCTGGGGATGGACGGCAGTCGCACTCCAACAGTGACACACGCCTGCCGATTCGCTCCCCCGCCAAGTGGTGGTGACAGTCCGGTAGGTTGCAGGGATGATGCTCCGCACGCTCATCGGCCAGGTGCTCCGGCGCACACGCATGGCACAGGGAAAGACCCTCCGCGAGGTGTCCGAACTGGCCGGGGTGTCGATCGGGCACCTGTCCGAGGTCGAGCGGGGCCGCAAGGAGCCGTCCTCGGAACTGCTCGACGCGATCTGCCGCGCCCTCGGCCTGACGCTGTTCGACCTGCTGCTGGCCGTGCTGCGCGAGGCCCAGCCGCAGCCGCGGCGCGCCGACCTGCGCCAGGGCCGTTTCGACCTGGCCGACCGCGCCCCGCGCCCCCAGGCGCCCACCCGCCGCGGCGACTTCCGCCTCGCGGCCTGAGCTCAGTCGTCCAGCCGACCGGACGCCGCCACCAGCACACCCGCCACCAGCACACCCGCCACCATGACGATGATCGGCCCGGCCATCGGCGAACCCCTTCCGTGCCCGCAGCGTACCGCCGCCGGCGGACCACGGCGAGGCCCCGACCACCCGGCCGGAACATCATCGCCTCGATCGCACGCGCGTCAGTTGAAGAGGCGGAGGGCCGCGTCGCGGGCCAGCAGGAAACCGACGATGCCGACGACCCAGGCCAGGGCGTTGCTGCGGGCCAGGCGGTCGCCGACGCGGGTCAGCAGCGGGGTCAGGCGGTCGCCGGCGGCCAGGCGCGCGCCGAGCAGGGCGAGAGCCGGGAGGATCATGACCAGGCAGTACCCGGCCATGACCGCCGCGATGGTGGCGGGCCCCAGGTCGGCCCCGGTGAGCAGGCCGATCGCGGCCAGGTAGGGCAGCATCGTGGTGAGCTCGGCGGCGGCCGCGGCCAGCGCCAGCCCGGCCAGCCCGGAGGTGCTGCCGTCGCTCAGCGCGCGTTCCCGCCACCGGACCAGCCGGCCCCCGCCGCCGGAACCGGTGCTGGGGCGGCGGTCGAGGCGGAAGCTCCAGAAGAACAGGCCCACGCCGAGGATCAGCTGGATCCATGACACGGGGCGGGTGTCGAGCAGGCGGGTTATCTGTGGGAGTAAGGCGTCCGCGCCCAGCGCCACGGCCAGGCCTACCGCGAAGTAGAAGGCCGCCACCGTGCCGAGGAAGACCAGGATGCGGGTGGGCCGGACCGGGCCGGGGTGCATGAGCAGCCAGATCGGGATGAGCAGGGTGCCGAAGCTGGTGGAGTCGATCAGGGCGAGAACGGCCAGCGAGCCGAGGAGCGCGAGGTCCATGGCGAAACCCTCGCGCGGCTCGCTCGCGGGCGCGTCGGCCGAAGGGTGTGCGCGCGCGTACAACTTTGGTCGGACGCCGTGGGGGCGCGCGGCGTGATGGGATAGGCCGGTGCGGACGGCGATCATGCGGCGGTGGCGGGCCAGCCCGTCGTTCCAGGACAGGGTGACCGCGGTCTCGACGTTCGCCGGTGGGCTGGCGCTCAACCTGCTCGGGCTGACCGATGTCTGGGTCGATACCGGCATCGACCGGCTCGAGGGCGCGCCGGCCTGGTGGCACACGGTTCCGCTGGTCGTGGGCTGCGCCGCCATGCTCGGCAAGCGCCGCCACCCACTGCCCGCCCTGGCCGCCGGGGTGGTGGCCACCCTGGCCGATCTGGCGCTGGGCGGCAGCATCGCGATGGTTCTCGTCCTGTTCGATCTGATCTTCTCGGTGGGGCAGTTCGCGTCGGACCGGGCCCGCCGGGCCGTCACCACAGCGGTCTTCGTGGTCATCGGCACCGCCGGCGTGGTCGGGGGCCTGGCCGCGGGCCAGGTTCGCGTCGCCGTGTTCATCGCCCTTCAGCTGACCACGCTTCTGTTCGTGCCGTTGTGGTGGTCGGCCAATGTCCGCCAGCAGCGCCGCCTGGGTGAGCTGGCCGCCCAGGAGGCCGTGCTGGCCGAACGCGCGGCGATGGCCCGAGACCTGCACGACGTGATCGCCGCCCACCTGTCGACGACGGCTCTGCACTCGGGCGCCGCCCTGGCCGCCCCGCCGGACACCACCCGCGACCGGGCCGCCCTGCAGGCGGTCCGGACCAGCAGCCTGGCCGCCCTCGAGGAGATGCGCTCCATGATCATGCTGTTGCGGGACGCTCCGCTGGCCGACGCGACGGTGCCGGGCGGCCTGGATCGTTTGCCCACCCTGGTCGAGGCGGCCGAGGCCGACGGTCTGCGGGTGACCGCCCATCTGCCCGAGATCACCGGCGTTCCGGTGATCGTCGCCCACACCGTCTACCGCATCGTCAACGAGGCCCTGACGAACGCCCGCAAACACGCTCCCGGTTCGGACGTACGCCTGAGCGTGCGCCGGACAGCCGGCGAGGTGACCGTGACGGTGACGAACAGCCTGACCCAGGCGCCCCCACTGCCCCACCAGGCGCTGAGCGCCGGCACCGGCCTGCCGTCCATGCGCGAGCGGGCGGCCCTGCTGGGCGGTTCGGTGGCGGCCGGCCCGGACGGGTCCGGCTGGCGGGTCCACGCCACCCTGCCGGCGGGAGCGATCCGGTGATCCGCGTCCTGCTGGCCGACGACCACGCGGCGATCCGGGCCGGGCTGCGGCTCATCCTCGAGCAGGCGCCCGACATCGAGGTGGTGGGCGAGGCCGCCGACGGCGCGGTCGCCCTGCGCCAGGCCGGCGCCCTGCGGCCCGACGTCGTCCTGATGGACATCCGCATGCCGGGCACCGACGGGATCAGCGCCACCCGGGCCATCACCTCGGCCGGCCTGGCCGACGTGCTGATCCTGACGACCTTCGACCTGGACGAGTACGTGTTCGGCGCCCTCCGCGCCGGGGCGGCCGGCTTCCTGCTCAAGTCGGTCGAGCCGGCCGACCTGGTCACCGCCGTCCGCCACGTCGCGGCCGGCGACGGCGTGATCGCCCCGTCGCTGACCCGCCGCCTGCTGGCCACGTTCGCCACCGACCGGCCCGGCCCGCCACCGGCGCCCGCCGCCCTCGGCGACCTGACCGCCCGGGAACGCGAGATCCTGGCCGCCCTCGGCCGCGGCCTGTCCAACGCCGACCTGGCCGCCGAGCTGTCCATCACCGAGGCCACCGCGAAAACCCACGTCTCCCGCGTCCTGGCCAAGCTCGGCTGCGCGTCCCGGGTCCAGGCCGCCATCCTCGCCAAGGAGAACGGACTGGCATAGCCCGGGCGGGTCAGCGGCGCGGCTCCCAGCGGAACAGGCGGGTGGCCAGGGCGATCGCGACGACGACCCAGGCCAGGGTGGGCGCCAGCAGGATCGGCGGGGCGCTGCCGTTCCAGGCGCCGGCGACCAGTTCGGTGGCCGCGCCGCCGGGCAGCAGCCGCTTGAGCAGGGTCAGCTGTTCGGTGCCGCTGATGCCGACCCAGCTGGCCACCGCGATCACGCCGAGGCTGACCGGCAGCGTGGTCACCTGGGCGTGTTCGGGCGAGTTGGTCAGCCCGGCCGTGGCCAGGCCCAGCCCGGCCATCATGGCCAGGGTGGCCACGACACCCACGCCGACGAGCACGGCGTTGCCGGGCGTGCCGGTGACCGCGCCCAGCACGGTCAGGATGACCGCCACCTGGATCAGGGCCAGGGCGGTCACCGGCAGGAGCAGGCCGGCGATGATGTCCGCGTCGCCGGCCGCCGTCGAGCGCAGGCGCTTGAGGAAGAGGTTCTGCCGGCGCGAGGCCAGCGTGGTGACCGCCGACGTGTACAGGCCGAAGGCGCCCACGGTGAACATGACGATCGCCGCGATGTAGCCCAGGCCGCCGATGGCCGCGAACGTCTCGTGCTGGTAGATGAAGTACGCGCTGACCACCGCCGGCATGATGAGGCTGGTGACCAGCACGAGCCGGTTCCGGAAGATCTGGATGAGCTCGCTGAGCGCGATGGAGAGCATGACGGGTGGCTCCTTTCAGCCGGCGATGGCGCGGAAGACGTCGTCCAGGCCGGTCGCACCGGCCCGCAGGTCGCCCAGCTCGACACCGTGGTCCTGCGCCCAGCCGAGCAGCAGGTGCAGGTCTTTCTGCAGGGTGAAGGTCTCGACGGCATACGCGCCGGAAGCGTCCCGGGACGCGTGAAGCGGCAGCGTGGGTGTGCCGGCGGGCAGCGTGAAGTGGATGACCGAGGGCAGCGTGCGGGTCAGCTCGGCCACCGTGCCCTCGCGGTGGAAGGTGCCCTCGTGCATCAGCCCGATCCGGTCGGCCCGCTCCTGCGCTTCTTCGAGGTAGTGGGTGGTGAGCACGACGGTCGTCCCGCGTTCGCGCAGCCGGTCGACCGCCGCCCACAGGTCGTCGCGGGACTGGATGTCGAGGCCGGTGGTCGGCTCGTCCAGGAAGATCAGCTCGGGTGTCCCCCAGATCGCGGTGGCGAAGTCGAGCCGCCGCTTCTCGCCGCCGGACAGCTGCGCCACCTTGGTGCCGGCCTTGCGGGTCAGGCCCACCACGTCCAGGACCCGGCCCGCGTCGTCCGGGCGCCTGGTCAGCGCCCCGATCAGCCGTACCGACTCGCGGACCGTGAGGTCCGGGGAGAATCCGCTCTCCTGCAGCATGATCCCCATCCGGGGCCGCACCGCCGGCCGGTCGTCCGGGGCGGCCCCGAACACCCGTACGGCGCCGGAAGTGGCCTTTCGATGCCCCTCCACCGTCTCCAGGGTCGAGGTCTTCCCGGCGCCGTTGGTGCCGAGCAGGGCGTAGAGTTCGCCGGCCGCCACATGGAAGGACAGGTCCTTCACGGCGTGGAAGTCGCCGTATCGGACGTTGAGCCGTTCGACTTCGATGACGGGCGTTGTGGTCATGCGTCGATGCAACCGCGATCGCGCCGCCGCGTTCAGTGCCGCCACGTCACGGCCCGATGTGACGTGGTGTCACTGTCCGGCCCTCGATCAAGGCTGAATACTTGGTGGCGTGACCGCGAGACCGTTGCGCATCAGCGTGTCGACGCAGGGCCGTCTGCGCCGGCTCAACCTGATCACCGCGTTCCCGCCGTTGATCCTGGCGGCGGTGATCATCGTCGGCGCCGACACGCACGCCTGGTGGCACCCGGTGGTGCTGGCGCCGGGGGTGGTGGTGGCGCTGGTCGCGGTCGAGCGCTGGACGGCCAACGACCTGTCCCGGGTGTTCGTCCCGTGCCTGGTCGTCGCGGCCGTGGTGTGGCCGGTGGGTGTCCTGATCGGTGGGCCGAACGCGTATTGGGGGGTGTGTGTGGTGGCTTCGCTGGCGATTCCCCGGCTGGCCCACCGTGTGATGGCGGGCGCCGCCACGCTCGCCTTCCTGGCCGTGGTGGGCGCCGTCCGGCTCCTGGCCGACCCCAGCGCCGGGGCGGCCCGATGGGTTCTCGTGCCCGTCGGCGTCACCGGGCTCGCCATCGTCTTCAGCGTCGCCGGTGAGCGGTTCTACGACGTCGTCCAGGAGCTCGAGCAGTCGCGCACACGGGAGGCCGAGCTGGCCGTCGCCCGCGAGCGGGCGCGGTTCGCCGGCGAGCTGCACGACATCCAGGGGCATACGCTGCATGTGGTGAAGCTCAAGACCGCCCTCGCGGCCAAGCTCGTGCACAGCGATCCCACACGGGCCGAAGAGGAGTTGCGGGAGATCCAAGGGCTGGTCGGCGACACCATCAAACAGACGAAGGAATTGGCGTACGCGCAACGGCGGCTCAACCTCAACGCGGAGCTGGAGAACGCGAAGAACCTGTTCGAGGCGGCCGGCATCGCCGTGCGCATCACCCGCTCGGCCGACGCCGGCGCCACCTCGAGCGAGATGCTCGGGCAGGTGCTGCGCGAGACGACCACCAACATCCTGCGGCACGCGCAGGCCACCCGCGTGCGGATCACGCTGACCGCGGCCGGTATCTCGGTGGTCAACGACGGCGCCCGCGGCGACGCGCTCCCGGAGCTGCACGGGCTGTCGGCGCTGCGCCGGCGGGTGGCCGACGACGGCGGCGAGCTGACGGTCGCCCAGAAGGACGGGGAGTTCGTGACGCAGGCGGCGTTCAGATCATGACCAGCGTGGTCCTGGCCGACGACGAGGCCCTGCTGCGCAAGGCGCTGGCCGCCCTGCTGCCGCTGGAGGGCGACATCACGGTGCTGGCCGAGGCGTTCGACGGGGCGTCGGCGATCGAGGCGACGTTGAAGCATCAGCCCGACGTGCTCGTGATCGACCTGGAGATGCCGGGGGTGGACGGACTCGGCGCCGTGGCCGAGATCCGCCGGGCCCGGCCCGGCCAGGTGATCCTGATGCTGACCCGGCACGCCCGTCCCGGCGTACTCCGGAAGGCTTTGAAGCTCGGCGTGCGGGGCTTCGTCAGCAAGTCGGCCGAGCCGGCGCACATCACCTCGGTCATCGCCACCCTGCACGAGGGCAAGCGGTGGATCGACCCGGACGTGTCCGCGGTGGCCGTGATGGACGACTGCCCGCTGACCGACCGCGAGCTCGACGTGCTGCGCGTGACCGGCGAGGGCTACTCGGTCGCCGACATCGCGGCCCGGCTCCACCTCGCCCAGGGAACCGTGCGCAACTACCTGTCGAACGCGATGCAGAAGACCCAGACGTCGACCCGGCACGAGGCCGCCCGCTACGCCCGCGAGCACGACTGGCTGTAATTCGGATGCTTCGCGCGGCGCCGGAAGGCAGACTTCCGGCGTGCACTCGGCGATCACCGTCACCCCCGCTCAGCTGCCCGGCCTGCTGCTTCACGTGGCGGTCGTGCGGCCCGTCTTCGTGTGGGGCGCGCCCGGGATCGGCAAGAGCTCGCTGGTGCGCGCGTTCGCGGCGTCCCTCGGGCTCGACTGCGTCACCCTGGTCGGCACCCAGCTGGCGGCCGAGGACCTGATCGGCGTCCCGGAGCTCAAGGACGGGCGCAGCCGCTTCGCGCCGCCCGCGATGATCGCCCGCGACGAGCCGTACTGCCTGTTCCTCGACGAGCTCAACGCGTCCGGCCCGGACGTGCAGAAGGCGTTCTACTCGCTGATCCTCGACCGGCGCATCGGCGACTACGAGCTGCCGGCCGGGTCGATCGTGATCGGCGCCGGCAACCGGTCGAGCGACCAGGCCCTGGCCCGGCCGATGGCCTCGGCGCTGGTCAACCGGCTCGTCCACGTGCACCTGCGGGCCTCGCACGCGGACTGGAGCGCGTGGGCGCGGGAGGCCGGCCTGCACCCGTGGGTGACCGACTACCTGGCCGAGCGCCCCGACCACCTGTGGTCGGCGCCGCCCAAGACCGAGGAGACCTTCTCGACGCCGCGCAGCTGGCACATGCTCTCCGACGCCCTGAAGTCCTACGGCGACGGCGCCGACGAGGAGGTCGTACGGCTGCTGGCCGCCGGCACGCTCAGCCCGGCCCACGCGACCGCGTTCGGCGGGTACGTGAAGATCGTGCGGCACCGGTACGGACTCGACGCGATCCTGCGCGGCGACGCCGGCTGGCCGGCCCACCCCACCGACCGCGACCTGCTGTACTTCCTGGCCGAGACGTTCCGGGCGCGACTGGTCAAGGAGCTGCCGGCCGACAAGGACCGGGCGCCGGCGAGCGTGCGCCACTTCGCCCACCGGGCCAAGGCGATGCTGGTCGAGCTGGCCGAGCTGTCGCTCGAGTGCGGGCGCCTGGTCATCGCGGCCGGCGAGGACGGCGCGCCGGTACTGCCGGCCTGGTTCCTGGTCGAGGTGAGCCGCGACCTGCCCCGCCTGGTCGCGGCCCGCACCTGAGCGGCGGTCGCGTGAGCCGCAAGAAGGCCGTCGAGCCCGATCCGAACACGGCCGCCTTTCTCGCCGCGTGGAAGGCGCTCGCCCGGCATCCGATGTTCGCGCCCCTCGCCGACGGGTGGCCGCTGGCCAGCGCCTCGGCCAAGCTGGTCGACGAGCCCGGCATCGGGTACGCCGTGGTCGGCCCGGGCGGCCACATCCGCGCCAACCGCGCCCGCAAGCTCGACGAGGACGGCTGGACCTGGGTGCTCGCCCACTGCCTGCTGCATCTGGGCTTCGGGCATCACGCGCGCGAGTGGGACGACGTGGCCTGCCTCGTGGTGACCCGCTTCCAGCGCTCGCTGAAACTGGGCCGCGAACCGGTCGTCCTGCCCGACACGCTGCCCGCGGCCGACGAGGACCAGCTGCGCCGCAACGGCCTGGCCCCCGAGTTCGCCGGCTGCGGCGCCGGGGCGCCCGATCTGTCGTACGAGCCGCTGGGCCGCCACCAGGACGACCCGCGGTGGCCCGAGCGGTTCGCCCTCGGCCTGTCCGCCGCCGCCACCGCCGCGGTCGACGTGGCCGGCGGCGCCCGGCCGGGATCCCGCCGCTCGCCGTGGCGGCGCGCGCTGAGCTGGTTCATCGGCTCGTACCCGCTGCTCGGGGCCGTCGCGGCCCGGTTCGAGCTGGTCGCCGACGCGGCCCTCGCCCGCGACTGGGACATCTCGATCGCCGCGGTGTCGCCCGAGGCCGGCGAGATCTACGTGAACCCGCTGCGGCAGCTCGGCGAGGACGAGTGGCGTTTCGTGCTCGCCCACGAGATGCTGCACGCCGCCCTGCGCCACGGCGACCGGGCGGGCTGGCGCGACGCGTACCTCTGGAACGTCGCCTGTGACTACGTGATCAACGGCTGGCTGGTCGAGATGGCCGTCGGCACGCTTCCGGACGGCACTCTGTACGACCCTCAGTTCGCCGGCCTGTCCGCCGAGGACGTCTACGACCGGATCGCCGGCGATCTGCGCCGCGTGCGCAAGCTGGCCACGCTGCGCGGCGCCGGCCGGGGCGACATCCTGGGCGATCCCGGCCGGCGCCCCCGGGCGGTCGACCTCGACGAGTACTGCCGGCGCGCGCTGCTCAGCGGCTACGCGTACCACCTGAGCAGCGGCCGGGGCGTGCTCCCGGCGGGCCTGATGGCCGAGATCCGGGTGCTGGAGCAGCCGCCGCTGCCGTGGGACGTGCGGCTGGCCCGCTGGTTCGACGAGTACGTGCCGTTGCCGGAGTGGCAGCGCACGTACAGCCGGCCGTCACGCCGTCAGGCGTCCACACCGGACATTCCGCGCCCGGGCCGTCATCTGCCGCTCGAAGCCGTCCGCAAGTGCACCTTCGGCGTCGTGGTCGACACGTCCGGCTCGATGAACCACGAGCTGATGGGCAAGGCGCTGGGGGCGATCGCCTCGTACGCCACCGCCCGGGACGTGCCCGCCGCGCGGGTGGTGTTCTGCGACGCGGCCGCGTACGACGCCGGTTATCTGCCGGTCGAGGACATCGCCGGGCGGGTACGGGTGCGCGGGCGCGGCGGCACCGTCCTTCAGCCCGCGATCGACCTGCTGGAACGGGCCGAGGACTTCCCGGCGACCGGCCCGATCCTGGTCATCACCGACGGCTGGTGCGACGTTCTCCGCGTACGCCGTCCGCACGCCTATCTGATGCCGGTCGGCGCCCGTCTGCCCTTCACGCCGAAGGGCGAGGTCTTCGCCCTCACTCCTTGAGGTTCGCCGGGTCGAGGGTGGTCTCCTCGTGCCGGACGTTGCGGTTGTAGAGGTACGTGACCAGCCACAGGAGCACGCCGATGACCAGCAGGATGCCGGCCACGCGGTAGTCGGCGCCGGCCCGGCCGGACAGCGGGCTGGCCAGGTACGCGCAGGTGATGGCGCCGATCACCGGGATGACCGTCGGCGCCTTGAAGTGCTCGTGGTCGACGTGGTCGCGGCGCAGCACCAGCACGGCGATGTTGACGACCGTGAAGACACAGAGCAGCAGCAGCGACGTCGTCCCGCCCAGGGCGGCCAGATCGGCGAACCAGATGAGGCCGAAGGCGATCACCGTGGTGAAGACGATTCCCACCCAGGGGGTACGCCTCGTCCGGTGCACCCGCCCGAGGATCCGCGGCAGCACGCGCTCGTTCGCCATTCCGTACAGCAATCGACTGGCCATCAGCATGTTGATCAGAGCCGAGTTGGCCACCGCGAACATCGTGATGAAGGCGAAGATCCACAGCGGGAACCCGGACGCGCCCGCCTGCACGACCTTGAGCAGCGGCGCGTCGCCCTCGCCGAGCTCCTCCGGCGCGACCAGCGCCACCGACGAGATGGAGACCAGGATGTAGATGACGCCGGTGACGCACAGGCCGGTGAGCATGACCTTCGGGAAGATCCGGACCGGGTCCTTGGTCTCCTCGGCCATGTTCACCGAGTCCTCGAAGCCGACCATGGCGAAGAAGGCGAGCGCGGTGGCCGCGGTGACCGAGAAGAAGGCGCTCTCCCCCTCGGCCGGCGTGAAGTCGGTCAGCCGGGACAGGTCGCCGTCGCCGCCGCCGAGCGCCCAGGCGCCGATCCCGATGACGATGAGCAGCCCGGAGAGCTCCACGCAGGTCAGCAGCACGTTGAGTTTGACGCTCTCGCCGACGCCCCGGAAGTTGATCAGGCCGACCAGCACGATGAAGCCGAGCGCGACGGCGGTCAGCGCCGCGCCCTCGGACCAGGACAGGTCGAACGCCTCGACGAAGTTCGAGGCGAACGCCTTCGACGCGCTGGACGCGCTCGTGAGCCCCGAGCACATCACGGCGAAGGTGACGATGAACGTCAGGAAATGGATGCCGAACGCCTTGTGCGTGTACAGCGCCGCGCCGGCCGCCCGCGGATATTTCGTCACGAGTTCGAGGTAGCTGAACGCGGTGAGCACCGCGACGATGAACGCGACGAGGAACGGCAGCCACACCGCCCCGCCGACCTCGGACGCGACCCGCCCGGTGAGCGCGTAGACGCCGGTACCGAGGATGTCACCGACCACGAAGAGCAGAAGAAGGCCGGGCCCCATGACCCGCTTGAGGGAGGGCTGTTCCGTCGTTACCGCATCCGCCATCCACCGAGCGTCATACATCTCGCACGTTCTGTCGAGTCGTGACTATCGACGCGTCGCGATTGTTGGGTAGCGTCGGGCCATGCGCATCGTGGTAGCCGCGAAACCCGAAGCCGACACTCCCTGGGTCGCCGACGCCGTGATCGGCCTGGCCAAGCAGACCGGCGCCACGGTGGCCGTGGTCGCGGCGGACGAGGTCGAGCTGGAACGCCTGGCCGCCGTGCCCCGAAGCGTGTTCGCCGACAAGGCCTACCAGTCCGCGTCGGCGATGGCCGCCCGCCTGGCCGAGGCCGGCATCGAGGCCAGCGTGACGGTGGTGCCGGGCCGCCCGGTCCCGGCCGTCCTCGAGTTCGCCGATCAGCAACAGGCCGACCTGATCGTCGCCGGCTCGAGCAGCCGCCCCACGGTGGCCGAGCGCCTGCTCGGCAGCGTCCCCCTCGACCTGATCAAACGCTCGTCCCGCCCGGTCCTGCTGGTCACCCACCCCCAGCATCAGCCCTGAGGACGGCGGTCAGGAGCGGAAGAGGTTGCGGGGTACCGGGCGGGCCGGTACCCCGGTTCGGGGAGCGGCGTCCGGCTTGCGGGGGTTGCCGTGCAGCGACGAGGCCGGGTTGTCGGAGGTCCAGCGGCGGCCCGGCTGAGCGGCCGACGACGCGGAGCGGCGCTGGCGGCGCGGCTTGGGGACCACTTCGACGCGCGGCTCGAGGTGCGGCTCGAGGTGCGGGTTGAGCTGTTCGGCCGAGGACACCACGACGACGCCGGCCAGGCCCTCGTCGAGCATGCGGGCGGCCGCGGCCCAGTCGCCCTGGATCAGGCCGACCACGTTGTACCGGCGGGCGGCGCAGTGCTCGAGACAACGGCTCGCGCTCACGCCGTAGTTCTCCGGTCGCACGTATATCACCGCGTTCACCACTGACCGACCCCTTCGTCTCCCCGCACCCCTCGAGCGAGATCCACTCAATCGCGCCGGTCACGTTCTGCATATCGTCTGTTATGGATAGGTGACCGGACTGATCCACCCGCATCGACCGCGATCGGTCCCAACCGCACCGGCCGGACGGGCAAATTCGCGGTTTACTATTGCCTTCAAGCATCTATCCCGGAAGACTGCCCCGCCCCGCTTCCGGGCCCCTCGGACGGCCCTCCGAGGGGCTGTCGGGTTCCCGACTCGAGGGTCTGCTTGATCTCGGCGAGGCCCCGCTCCACGACCCCGCGCACGACCGCGGCCATCGCGTGCGGCAGCACATCGGTCACCCAGACCAGCCGCCCGCGGCCCTCCTCGTCGAACACCTGGAACGACGCGTGGTGATAGGTCAGCGGCATCCGCTGGCCGTCGGCCACCGCGTACGCCAGTCGCCTCAGACCGTGGTCCACCGCCACGATCACCTCACGCACCTGCCAACCGTCCGGCATGGTCAGGATCCGCGCGTCGCCCTCGATCCGCGCGTCTCGCACCCGCCCCGGCAGCAGCCGCCGGTGAACCGCCCCGACATCGGCCACGGCCTCCCACACCTGTTCGGGCGGCAGATCGACAACCACTTCCGCACGCACTGTCGCCATCCAGCTCCGGCCCTCCGCGTCGAACGTCCACCGGCCGTCGGAGCCCACCGCGACAGCGCCGTCGACCACCGCGATCACGCACGCCGGACTCCCGATACCCGCGGCCCATCGTTCCACCGCGCCATGGCGCCCTCCAAGCCCGCGGCCGCTTGGCGAGGAGGTCGATCAGCGGCCGGTGGATGATCGCGCGGCGGATGCCGGCGAGGGCTTTACGCGAAGCGGTAGCGGGTCTGGGAGTAGGGCTCGCCCTTGCCGAAGGCCAGCACCTTGGCCGGGATGACGGCGAAGACCAGGGCCTCGTTGCCCTCGTCGCCGGTGAACGCGCCGTCGGCCGGGTGGAGGTCCCAGTTGTGGCGGGATTTCCAGAGGGCGGCCAAGGTGGTCGGACGATCGGGGTCGGTCACCCGGGTCGCCGTGCCCTCGACCACCACGTCGAGGCCCGCGTCGGCGTCGGCGGTGCCCGTCGTGATGGCGCAGTTCGGGTTGCGCTACAGGTTTTTCGCCTTCTGTTCGCCGGCTCCGGGGCAGAAGTGGAGGGCGCCCGCGTCCCAGACTGTGGGTAGTGGTGTCACATGTGGACGGCCGTCGGGACGTACCGACACCTCGGTTCACGGGCGCGCGGTGGCGCCCGGGGAGCTGAACTGGGGGTGGAGCCCGGCGACCGGCTGCTGGCTCAAGACGCGCATGGTAACCGCCGGTGCCGCGGGAGGGCGGTGGTCTCGGCAACGACCCGGCCCGTCCACCCGCGGCACGCTCGAGGGCCGGCGGGCGATGCCAAATCTACGCCGCCGAACGCGGTGGAACCAGGATGCCCGCCCCGTGTTACAAACAGCGCCATGACCTTCTCGATCGTTGCCCGCTCGGCCGACGGCACGGCCCTCGGCGTGGCCGTGGCCAGCAAGTTCCTCGGGGTGGGGGCGGCCGTGCCGGCCGCGCTGGCCGACGTGGGCGCGGTGGCCACCCAGTCGTACGCCAATCTGGCCTACCGGCCGCAGGCCCTGGCCCTGATGGGCACGGGCGTAGGCGCGGCCGACACCGTCAAGGCCCTGATCGCCGGCGACGCCGGACCGGTCGCGCACCGGCAGGTCGGCGTGGTCGGGCCGGACGGGCCGGGCGCGACCTTCACCGGCGACCAGTGCCATCCGTGGGCGGGTGGCGCGGCCGGCGACGGCTACGCGATCCAGGGCAACATGCTCGCCGGTCCGCAGGTGGTGGCCGGCATCGAAGCGACGTGGCTCGACGCGGCCGGGGAGAAGTTCCAGTACCGCCTGCTGCACGCGCTCAAGGCGGGCGACGACGCCGGGGGTGACCGGCGCGGACGGCAGAGCGCCGCCCTGTACGTCGTGGCCAAGGGCATGGGCTACGGCGGCACCAGCGACGTCCTCGTCGACCTGCGGGTCGACGACCACCCGGATCCGGTCGGCGAGCTGGCCCGGCTGCTCGAGCTGCACACGCTGTACTTCGAGCGGCCCGACCCGGCCACGCTGATCCCGCTGACCGGTGCGGTCGCGGACGAGGTGCGGGCGCTGCTCACGAAGGCCGGCTACGACGACCTGGACAGCTGGGCGGGGGTCGAGAACCTGGAGGAACGCCTGGTCGAGGGCAGCATCGACCCGCTGGTGCTGGAGATCCTACGAAAAGGATAGGGCGGGTACGGTGCACAGCGCCGCCAGCGAACCGGCGAGCGCGGCCGGATCGGCGTTGGCGGCCAGGTGGCGTACGGCCGAAGGGTCCAGGGGCGGCACCGACACGTGGGAGATCAGCGGGTGGTCGGTCCGCCGGTCCTCCTCGCCCGCGCCGAACAGCACCTCGCCCATCTTCTCGCCCGGGCGCAGCCCGGTGTACACGATGTCGACCGGCGCCGGGGCCAGCTCGACCATCTGCCGGGCCACGTCGGCGATGCGCACCGGCTCGCCCATCTGGAGCACCAGCGCCTCGCCGCCGTGCCCGATCGCGGCGGCCTGGATGACCAGGTGCACCGCCTCCTGGATGGTCATGAAGTAGCGGGTCACGTCGGGGTGGGTGACGGTGATCGGGCCGCCGTCGGCGATCTGCGCGGTGAACCGGTCGAACACCGAGCCGCGGCTGCCGAGCACGTTGCCGAACCGGACGCTGAGGAACGTCCCGGGCCGGTGGGCCGCGGTGTGCGCGGTGAGCCGTTCGGTGATCCGCTTGGAGTATCCGAGGACGCTCGACGGGTCGGCCGCCTTGTCGGTCGAGATGTTGACGAAGCGCTCGACCGACGACGCCGCCTCCAGCACGGCCAGGGTGCCCCAGATGTTGGTCTTCACCGCCTCGCCCGGGTAGCGCTCGAGCAGCGGCAGGTGTTTGAGCGCGGCCGCGTGGAAGACCACCTCCGGCCGCCGGTCCCGGAAGATCGCCCGGATCCGGTCGACGTCACGCAGCGAAGCCAGGATCACCGCCGGGTCACTGAGCGTGGCCCGCGGGTCGAGGGAGAGCTGCACGGCCTGCAGGGCGCTCTCGTCGCGGTCGAGCATCATCAGCTCGGCCGGGGAGAACCGGTTGATCTGCCGGCACAGCTCGGAACCGATCGACCCGCCGGCCCCGGTCACCAGCACCCGTTTGCCGGTCAGGTAGCCGGCGATGGCGTCCAGGTCGGTCTCGATCTGCACCCGGCCCAGCAGGTCGGTCACCCGCACCTCGCGCAGGTCGCGGACGCCGATCTCGTGGTCCAGCAGTTCGCTCATGGCCGGCACGACCAGGAAGCGGACGCCGGCGGCGTCGGCCAGGGCGCGGATCTCCCGGACGAGCGGGGCGCCGGCGTTCGAGACGGCGAAGACCACCGTGGTGGCCCCGGTGCGCGCGACCGCCGAGGCCAGGGCGGTGCGATCGCCCAGGACGGGCACCCCCGCCACCCGCGTGCGCCGTTTGCGGGGGTCGTCGTCGAGGACGCCGACCGGCACGTACCGGCTCCGGGGGTCGAAGTGCATGCTGTGCAGCAGGTCGCGGGCCGCGGCGCCGCCGCCGAACAGCAGGGCCCGGGTCTTGAGGCCGGCGGACGGCCGGGACCGCCATCGCTCGTACCGCGTGGCGAGCATGTAGAGCAGATTCTCCCCGCCGGTCACAGAAGCACCCTAAGGCGGCAGGAGGGGACGCCGCGCAAGTTTCTGATAATGCTTCGCGTTAACGACCGGCAATTTAGATTCACAAGAGTGGAACTGCGTGACTACCTCCGGGTAGCGAGACGGCAGTGGTGGGTGGTCGCACTCACCGTTGTCGCCGCCATGGGGATAGCGACGCTGTACACGGCCCACACCACGCCCTTGTACGCGTCGGCCGCGCAGTATTTCGTCGCCACCGCCAACGCGGAGGGTTCCAGCGCACTCGAGGGGTCGATGTTCGCCACGAACCGGTTGAAGACGTACGAGGCGGTTCTCAAAGGGGAACGCCTCGCGAAGCTGATCGCCGCCAACGACGACCTGAGCCTGACCCCGGCGCAGATCCAGGACCGCATCTCGGTCGTCACCGATTCGGCCACCGTATTGATCGATGTGACTGTCGAGGACGCCGTTCCGGAACGCGCGCAGGCGGTCGCCGAGGAATTGGCCGTGCAGTTCCCGGCGCTCGTGAAGCAGCTCGAACTGCCCGACAACGGCAAGACCGCGGCGGCCACGATCGAGACGATGGTGCCGCCGAAGCTCGGCGAGAACCCGGTCGTGCCGCGCCCCATGCACAACCTCGCCCTGGGTGTCGCCATGGGCCTGCTGATCGGCACCGCCCTCGGCGTGGTCCGCGAGATCGCCGACAGTTCCGTGCGGGAGCCCGGCCAGCTGCGGGAGCTGGCCGGGGCGCCCGTGCTGGCCTGCATCCCGGTCGACCGCAAGGCGGCCCGGCGCCGCGGCGGCGGCCCGTTCCTGTCCGACCGTGACTCCAGGCGGGCCGAGGCGCTGCGCCAGCTGCGCACCTCGGTGCAGTACGCGAACCGGGACCGGCCGGTGAAGACGCTGGCCGTCACCAGCGCGATGCCCGGCGAGGGCCGCTCGTCCACCGCGTGCGGGCTGGCCATCTTGTTCGCCGAGGCCGGTCAGCAGGTGCTGATCGTCGACGCCGAGCTGCGCCGCCCACGGCTGGCCGCCTTCCTGGGCCGGGAGGGCTCGGCCGGGCTGACCACGGTGCTGGTCGGGGCGGCCTCGCTCGACCAGGTGCTCCAGCCGTGGGGTACGGGGCTGTGGCTGCTCTCCAGCGGCCACCCGCCGCCCAACCCGAGCGAGCTGCTCGGCTCGCAGCGCATGGGCGACCTGCTGGACGAGCTGCGCGCCCGCTTCGACCTGGTCATCCTCGACTCGCCCCCGCTGCTGCCGGTGGCCGACGGGGCGGTCGTCGCGGCCCGTACGGACGGGGCTCTTCTCCTCGTCCGGTCCCGCAAGACCACGAGCGCTCAGGTCACCGGCGCCGTGCGCGCGCTCAAGCAGGTCGACGCGCGCCTGCTCGGCTGCGTCTTCACCATGGTCAAGTCCCGGCAGGCCTGCTATGCAGCCTAGGCCGACGGAAAAGCCCGGCCGTCTTCAGACCGAGGCCGAGCAGCGGGTTCCGCAGCGGATCGCCGAGGTGTTCGCGAACAGCCCGGACGACCTGCCGACCCGGCTCGCCACCATGGCCCGCTACGCGCGCCGGGCCCAGGTCACCCGCTTCGCCGCCCTGTACGAGCTGTTCAAGCTGGCCCTGCCGGTCAAGGGCTCGATCGTCGAGTGCGGCGTCTTCCGCGGCGCCAGCTTCATGACCTTCGCCCAGCTCAGCGCGGCCCTGGAGCCGACCAACCTGACCCGGCGGCTGTACGGGTTCGACTCGTTCGGCGGGTTCCCGTCGGTCTCGGCCGACGACCGCCCCGACCAGACCGGCGCCCGCACCGGCGACCTGGCCGCCGACAGCTACGACGAACTGTCGAAACTGCTGGAGATCTACGACACCGACCGCTTCCTCGGGCATCTGCCCAAGGCCCGGCTGATCCGCGGCGACGTCACCGAGACCATCCCCGCCTTCGTCGCCGACAACCAGCATCTGATGGTCAGCCTGCTCTTCCTCGACCTCGACCTGTACGAGCCCACCCGCACCGCGCTGCGGCACTTCCTGCCCCGCATGCCCAGGGGCGCGGTCCTCGCCTTCGATGAGCTCGACAACCCCTTGTGGCCCGGCGAGACGAAGGCGGCCCTGGACGAGGTGGGCCTGAACCGCCTGGAGGTGCGGCGGTTCGACTTCGACCCGTACATCGGATACGCGGTCCTATGACGAGCAGCGACCTCGCCCGCGCCGTCCGCCAGCACGTGCTCCGGATGACCAACTCGGGCCGCAGCTCCCACGTCGGCTCGGCGCTGTCCTGCGCCGACCTGCTGGCCGTGCTCTACGCCGAGATCCTCGACCTCGACCCGGCCCATCCCGACAAGCCCGACCGGGACCGGTTCATCATGAGCAAGGGCCACGCCGGGGCCGCCCTCTACGCCGTCCTGGCCGAGAGCGGATTCTTCGACACCCGGCTGCTGGCCCAGCACTACCGCAACGGCTCGTTCCTGTCCGGGCACGTCAGCCACGTCGGCATTCCCGGCGTCGAGTTCTCCACCGGCTCGCTCGGGCACGGGCTCCCGGTCGGCGCCGGCCTCGCCTGGCAGGCGCGGCGCACGGACCGGACCTGGTTGACGTACGTCCTGCTGGGCGACGGCGAATGCGACGAGGGCAGTGTCTGGGAGTCGGCCATGTTCGCCGCCCACCACCGGCTCACGAACCTGGTCGCGATCGTCGACTGGAACGGGCTGCAGTCCATGGCCACCACCGAGCAGACCCTGGCGCTGGAACCGTTCGCCGAGAAGTGGCGCTCGTTCGGCTGGGAGGTGGCCGAGATCGACGGGCACGACCACGGCCAGATCCGCCAGGCCGTCCGGCCGGGGCGGGAGCGGCCGAAGGTGGTGCTGGCCCGTACGGTCAAGGGCAAGGGTGTCTCCTTCATGGAGAACCAGGTGCTCTGGCACTACCGGCCGCCGGACGACGCCGAGCTGGCCGGCGCGATGAGCGAGGTGGCGCCGTGAGGAGCCGCTTCTTCGACGAGCTGCTGACCGCGGCCGAGGCCGACCCGAACATCGTCTTCGTCACCGGCGACATCGGCTTCGGCGTGGTCGACGAGCTTCAGCGGACCTGCCCGGGACAGTTCGTCAACGCCGGCGTGGCCGAGCAGAACATGACCGGCCTGGCCGCCGGAATGGCGCTGGCCGGGGCGCGCGTGTTCACGTACTCCATCGCGAATTTCCCGACCCTGCGCTGCCTCGAGCAGATCCGCAACGACATCGCCTACCACCACGCCGACGTCATCGTGGTGGCTGTCGGCGGCGGGCTGTCCTACGGGGCGCTCGGCATGTCGCACCACGCGACGGAGGACCTGGCCATCATGCGGGCCGTCCCGGGGCTGGCCGTGGCCGCGCCGGGCGACGCCGCCGAGACCAGCGCCGTGATGGCCGACCTGGTGGCGAACGGCGGACCGGCGTACCTGCGCCTGGGCAAGGCGGGCGAGCCGATGGTGCACCGCGGGCCGATCCAGCTCTGCCGCGGCGAGTCGATCGCGCTGCGCACCGGCGGCGACATCGCCCTGTTCAGCACGGGCGCCATCCTCGAGTCGGCGCTGCGGGCGGCCGACCTGCTGGCCCAGGCCGGCGTTCGGGCCGACGTGCGCTCGTTTCCGTGGATCGACCCGCTGGACCTGGTGGCCATCCACGACGCCGCCCACCGGTACCCGACGATCGTCACGGTCGAGGAGCACTCGGTCATCGGCGGGCTGGGCAGCGCGGTCGCCGAGATCCTGGCCGAGATGCCGCAGTCGGCGTCGCTGATCCGGGTGGCGCTGCCGCCCCGCTTCTCGTCCCTCGTCGGCGACCAGGACTACCTGCGCGGGGCGCACGGCCTCGACCCCGCCTCGATCACCCACCGGGTGCTGGAACAGATGGAGGTCAACCGTGGACTGGCGAGTCAGGTTCGTTGACTACCCCGAGCAGTGGCGCCGTCAGCGCGACGGCCTGCTGCCGGTCATCGAGGACACGATCGCGCGCGGCGACCTCATGCTGCGGCAGCAGTTGCACGACTTCGAGGAGCACCTGGCGTCGTTCAACGGCTCGGACCGGGCGGTCGGGGTGAGCAACTGCACCGACGGGTTGCGGTTGCTGGCGCACGCGCTCGACATCGGGCCGGGCGACGAGATCGTCACGGTGGCGCACACGTTCGTGGCCACGATGTCGCCGTTCGTGCTGCGCGGGGCCAAGCCGGTGCTGGTCGACATCGGCGACGACCACCTGATGGACACGTCCCAACTGGCTCAGGCGGTCACCGAGAAGACCCGCGTGATCATTCCGGTGCACCTCAACGGCCGCACGGTCGACATGGCGGCCGTCCAGAAGGCGGCCGGCGAGGTGGGGGCGGTGGTGATCGAGGACGCGGCGCAGGCCCTGGGCGCGTCCCTCGACGGGCGCACGTCGGGCACCTTCGGGTGGGCCAGCACGTACTCCTTCTACCCGGCGAAGATGCTGGGGGCGATGGGCGACGCGGGCGCGGTGCTGACCGACGACCAGGCCCTCGCCGACCGGCTGCTGGCGCTGCGCGACCACGGGCGGGTGGCCAAGGCGGAACTCGACGGGTGGGGCTACAACTGCCGCCTCGACAACCTCCAGGCGGCGATCCTGGACTGGCGGCTGGCCCACATGCCGCAGTGGATCACCCGGCGCCGCGAGATCGCGCGGATCTACACCTCGCTGCTGCGGGAGGTGCCGGAGATCGGCATCCCGGTCGGGCCGGACGACGACCCGCGCCGCAACGACGTCTACCAGAACTACCCGATCACGTCCGACGCGCGGGACCGCCTCGTGGCGCACCTGCGCGACGACGGGATCGAGACGCTGATCTCCTGGCCGATCCCGCTGCACAAGCAGAAGGGCCTCGGCCTCGACCACTGGCACCTGCCCCGGACCGAGAAGCTGTGCGACCAGGTGCTGTCCCTGCCGATGCAGGTCGAGCTCACCGACGATCAGGTCTCCTTCGTCGCGGAGAGCGTTCGAAGGTTCTTCGGCCGATGAACGCGCCCTTCGTCAGCGTCGTCGTCCCCTGCTGGAACGAACGGGACTTCATCGAGAGTTTCCTGGCGTCGGTGGAGCGGTTCGACTACCCCGCTGATCGGCGGGAGCTGCTGGTGGTCGACGGCATGAGCAGCGACGGAACCCGAGATGTCCTACTAGATAACGACAAGCTGGTCTTGATCGACAATCCCGGCCGCAGCAAGCCGGTGGCGCTCAATCTCGGCATCCGCGCGGCCAAAGGCGAGATCATCGTCCGCCTCGACGTCCACGCCGACTACCCGCCCGACTACCTGTCGAAATGCGTCCAGGGCCTGCTGGATCATCCGGACGCCGACAACGTGGGTGGCGTCCGGCGCTCCGAGGCCCGCGACGACAGCCTGATCGGCCGGGCCATCGCCCTGTCCACGACCAACGCGTTCGGCGCCGGCAACACGAAGTACCGCATCGGCGCCTCCGAACCGCAGTGGGTCGACACGGTCTTCGGCGGCTGCTACCGGCGCGAGGTCTTCGACCACATCGGCTACTTCGACGAGGCCCTGACCCGCGCCCAGGACCGCGAGCTCAACCAGCGCCTGCGCGCCTCCGGCGGCAAGATCCTGCTGCTGCCCGACATCACCTGCACGTACTACGCCCGCAGCGACTACCGCGAGTTCTGCTCGTGGATGTTCGAGGGCGGCTACTGGCCGTTCCGGGCCAGCCGCGCCGTCGGCCGCTGGATCGGCGCCTGGCGCAACGTCGTCCCGCTCGGCTTCGTGCTCGCCGCCTCCGGCGGCCTCGCCCTCTCCCCCTTCTCCCGCACGGTCCGGCGTCTCACCCTCGCTCTACTGGGTACGTACGGAGCGGCCGCCCTGTACTCGGGGGCGCGCGTGGCCCGCGAACAGCACGACCCGCGCCTGCTGGTCGTCATGCCGATCGTCTTCGCCACCACCCACGTCGTCTACGGCGCCGGCTCCGTGTGGGGCATCCTCGATCCGGCCGGGCGGCGGCCCTCATGACCGAGTTCCTGTACTACCGCGGGCGGGTGGCGCTGCACGCGATCCTGCGCGGCCTCGGCGTCGGGCCCGGCGACGAGGTGATCGTGCAGGCCTACACCTGCGCCGCCGTGATCGAGCCCCTGCAGAGGCTTCAAGCGGTTCCGGTGTACGTCGACATCGACCGCACCACGTACACGATGGACCTCTCCCGGTTGGCCGCGGCTGTCACCGGCCGCACCCGGGCCATCGTCGTGCAGCACACCTTCGGCACCCCGGTCGACCTGGACCGGGTGCTGAAGATCGCCGGGAACGTGCCGGTCGTGGAGGACTGCGCGCACATCACCGAGCCGGCCGAGCGCGGCCCGGTCGGGCGGACCGGGGTGGCCGCCTTCTACTCGTACGAGTGGGGCAAGCCGGTCATCGCCGGGGTCGGCGGCAAGGCGGTCGTCAACGACGAGCGGCTGGCCGCCACGATGCGCGAGCAGTACACCGCGTACACACCCCCGCCGTCACGCCGCGAAGCCGTGATGACCGCGCAGTTCCTGGCGCATCAGGTGGCGACCGAACTCGGTGTGACCTGGCGGCTGCGCGCCCTGTACCGGCGGTTGTCGCGGCTCGGCCTGGTCGTCGGCTCCTACGCGGCCGACGTGGCGGCCAGCCCCGAGTACGAGTGGCGGATGACCCGATCGGTCCGGCGGCGCCTGCCCCGCCGTACGGCCCGGGCCCGCAAGCAGCTCACCCGCCGGGCCACCGTCGCCGCCCGGTACCGGGCGGGCGTCACCCGTCTCGGCTTCGACGTGCCCACGCCGGTCACGCCACCCCTGCGGGTGCCGGTGGCCGTGCCCGACAAGCGCGGCCTGCTCGACGAGGCGGCCCGCCGGCGCCTCGAGGTGGGCGACTGGTTCACCACGCCGGTCCATCCGCTGACCGGCGCCGACCTGGAGGCCGCCGGATACCGGCCCGGATCGTGCCCGAACGCGGAATGGGCGGCCGAGCACGTGGTGAGCTTCCCGGTCCGCGCCGACATCAGCCCGCACGACGTGGAGCGCGGCCTCGACCTGCTGGACTCGCCGGACGCCGGGGAGGGTCCGCGCATCCTGTCCGGCCCGTTCACCGACGCCCAGATCCGGGCCGTGGCCGAGATGCACGCCACGGAGGTGGCCCACGGTTTCCTGTCGTCGCTGGGCGTTCCGGCGCTCGAAGTGCTCTACCGGCACGTCGCCGACAGCCGGCACTGCGCCCTGTTCCTGGCCGTCGACGGCGGCCGCCCGGTCGGCTACATCTGCGGCAGCCTCGACACCGCGGCGCTGGTCCGCGAGTTCATCCGCCGGCGCTGGTGGGTGGCCGCCCCGGCCCTGCTGCCCCGGCTGCTGCGCCCCGGCCGGATCTTCCGGGCCATCGAGACCCTGCGCTACGCCCAGGCCGGCGACGACCTGCCCCGGGCCGAGGTCATCAACTTCGTGGTCCGCCCGCCGGTGCGCGGCGCCGGCCTGGCCCAGGACCTGTTCGAGCGGCTGATGGACTGGTTCTCCGAGCACGGCGAGACAGCGGTCAAGATGGTCACCGGCGAGCAGCAGCGCCGCGCGCACGGCTTCTACCGCAAGGTCGGCGCCGAGCTGCGCGGCCACACCTCCATCCACAGCGGCGCCGCCTCGCGCGTCTACCTCTACCGCACGGCGTTACGCCAGCAAAACCCGCAAACCACCCCTTAGTGGTACGCCGCGCCGATACGCTCACGGTGGAGGGGGAGCCATGGAACTGGCCAAACGCGTCATCGACATCGCCGGGGCCACCGGGATCCTGCTGGCCACCGCGCCGGTCACCGCCTACGCCGCCTGGCGCATCAAGCGCGAGGACGGCGGTCCGCTGCTGTACCGGGGCGAGCGGATCGGCCGGCACGGCAAGCCGTTTGCCATGCTGAAATTCCGCAGCATGGTCCTGGACGCCGAACGCCTGGGCGGCCCCTCCACCGCCGACGACGACCCGCGGCTGACCGCGACCGGCCGCATGCTGCGCCGCTACAAGCTCGACGAGCTCCCGCAGTTCCTCAACGTGCTCAGGGGCGAGATGAGCCTGGTCGGCCCCCGCCCGCAGGTCGCCTCCGACGTGCGCCGCTACACCGACCGTGAGCGCCTGCTGCTGAGCGTCAAACCGGGCATCACCGACTGGGCGTCGATCGTCTTCCGCGACGAGGGCGCCATCCTGGCCGGCAAAGCGGACCCCGACGCCGCGTACGACGAACTGATCCGCCCCCGGAAGATCGCCCTGGGCCTGGCCTACGTGGAGAACCACTCCCTGCGTACGGACCTCAAGATCCTGATCCTGACGGCCCTGGCCATCGCCGGTGTCTCGCGGGTCGACGACCTGATCCCGGCGACTCCCCTCCCAGGCCTTCCGGTTGCCTGAGGCGCTCCGCTCCCTGTTCCGCAGCGTCCCCGCCGTCGTCCGCCGGGACTACGTCTCCTCCACGGCCATCCACTGGCTGACGCTGGCCTCCGGCCTGCTGCTGTTCCACCTGGTGGCGCGGCGCGCCGGCCCCGCCGGCTTCGCCTACTACCAGGTGGCCCGCGGCGTCGTCGCCACCCTCCAGCCGTTCGCGCTGCTGGGCCTGGTCCCCGCCCTGCACCGCTACCTACCGAGGGCCGGGGCCGGCGCCCGCATGCTGGCCCGCCAGTCCTTCCTCACCCAACTGGTCCTGATGGACCTGCTGGGCCTGCTGGGCCTGCTCGTGGCCGACGACCTGGGCCGCCTGCTGGGCATCCCCGGCGGCGCCACGTCGGTCCGCGCCGTCATCATCCTGCTGGCCGGCAACTGCCTCTGCGTGACAGCGGTGGCCGCCCTGCGCGGCTGCGGCCAGGTGACCGCGGCCAACCTGGCCTGGCTCCTCGGCCTGGGCATCCTCCCGGTCGTGGCGTTCGCCCTGACCGACCGCATGGAACTCTTCCTGGCCCTGCAGGGCATAGCCATGGTCATCATCGCGGTGGCCGCCATAGCCGTGGCCCGTCCCCCACAGTCCCACCAGGCCGCGTCCCCGTCGTTCCGCACGGTGGTGACCTTCGGCCTGCGGCGCGCCCCCGGCGACATCGCCCTGCCGGCGCTGTTCTCGTTCCCCACCTTCTACGCCGCCGCCGCGGCCGGCCCCGGCGACCCCGACGCCGGCTACGTCGGCTTCGTCACCTCGGCCATCACCCTGATCTGCTCGCTGTTCGGCATGCTCACCCCCGTCCTGCTCCCCCGCCTGAGCGGCGCCTTCCACACGACAGGCGTCGGAGCCGAACTCGGCCGCGGCCTGAAAACCCTTCCCGTGGCCGCCGCCGTCCTGACGACCCCGGTGACCGGCCTGCTGTTCCTGACGGCCCCCACGATCGTCCACAACTTCCTGGGCCTGGACTTCACCGAAGCCATCCAGGCCCTGCGCCTGGGCCTGCCCGCCGCCATCCCCTTCGCCGTCTTCTACGCGTCCCGCCCCACCTTGGACGCCCTCGCCGACTCCCCCATCGTCAGCCGCCTCTTGCTGGCCTGCCTGGCCCTGCAGATCGCGGCCACGCTCACCCTGGGCACCCTGCTGCCGCCGGCCACCGCGGCGCTGGCCGGCCTGAGCGTCGGCGCGATCACGCTCGGGGCGCTGTCCTACGTCGCACTCCTGCACACCATCCCGGCCCCGAGGATCTCGACGACGTAGGCGGCCTCACTCAGCGGTGCCGGACAATATCGCCAGGCCGTCGGCCGACAGACCACACCGAACCGCGGAATCATCGTGTTCGATCGCCGACTTACCGTCCTTGCCCTTCTTACCGAGGAAGTCGACGGTCTCCTTGCTGCCCTTGACGAGCTCCCGATACTTCAGAATGACTTCCGCGCAATAGCCCGGCGGGGGTGGAGCCGGTGCGTCGTCGGTGATCAGCGATGCTCCGAAAGCCATGACCGAGGCGACGACGGCGCCCGTTCCGGCGATGCAGGCGACCAGCACACTACGATCCGGCCGCGCGTCGAGCGGTGACACCGCGCGCTCGGGCTTGCCCGGCGGCTGCACTCCGGCCCTCCGCCTAGCCATCGGCGGCGTCTCGCCGGGACTGCCGTGCCCACGGCGGCTCGGGCCAGGGCTCATCGTGTGGCTCGTCCCAGGAGTCGTCGGGCCGTGCGAACTCCGGGAAGGAGGCCCCGGAGGAGAAGTCTCTCGACCGCGCGGACGACAACGCCCCATGCAACCTGTCGGCGGCGGCCGCCTCGCCGGATCGGGCCAGCGCATCGCGCACGGCGATTCCGAACTCGATCTCCTCCCGGCTGGGCGAGAGATCCCCGTTCACCGCGTCGTCGAAATGCATGGCCAGCAGCTGAGCGCTGCGGCCGATGCGATAGCGCCGCCCGGCGGCGACCACCAGCGCCCCCAGAGCGACAACAGTCAGAACGATGGCGGCTCCGATGAGCCAGCCGATGCGCTGGTCGGCTCTGAACGCTCCCTTGACCGCCGCATATACGCAAACAAACGCGGTGAGGGCCGCCCCGATCAGGGCCGCACCGTGCGCGGCGATCAAGCCCGGACGCGTGGCCGGCCGCCGGATGCTCCGATTGTCGCCGAACGCTGAGACCGCCGATCGGAGGCCGGACGGAGACCCCGCGCCCTGTTTGTCGCGGCCGACAACGGGTGGCCCTCCGGCGGTGGCCGCAACCGGCGTTCGCTCGAGGCCCGCGACCTCTTCCAGCAGCCTCCGCACCTCAGGAGCGGTGAGGCGTTCTTGGGGGCGATGCCGGAGAAGACCGGCCAGCACCGGCGCCAGCGGGCCGGCTCGCACCGGCGGGTCGGGCGGTTCCGTCGCCAGCGCCGCCAGGGTCGCCATGGCGCTGCCCCGCGCGTAGGGCGAGTGCCCCTCGACCGCCGCGAACAGGGTGGCGCCGAGCGACCACAGGTCCGATGCGACGGTGGACGTGCCGTCCCGGGCCCGTTCCGGCGACACATACTGCGGAGAACCGACGATGAGGCCCGGCCCGGTCACCGATCCGTCGTCGAGGAAGGTGGCGAGCCCGAAGTCGGTCAACTTGGCGTGGCCGTCGTCGCCGATCAGCACGTTGTGCGGCTTGACGTCGCGATGCAGCACCCCCACTCGATGCGCGTCGGTCAGCGCGTCGAGCAGGTCGAGGCCGATGCGGGCGGTCCGGTCCGGCGGGAACGGGCCGTCCTCCGCGATCATCTTCTGCAGGGAACGGGACGGCACGTACTCCATCACGATCCAGGCCAGGGCATCGGTGCTGACCACGTCGTAGACCCGCACCACATGGGGGCTGTTCAGGCGGCCCGCGCTGCGCGCCTCGCGCAGGGCACGGTCCCGCAGCCGGCGCCGCTCGTCGTCGCTCATCCACTCGGGAGGGACGAGTTCCTTGATGGCGACGTCCCGGTCGAGCAACTCGTCGCGCGCCAGCCACACCCGGCCCATGCCGCCGGTGCCGATCAACTCGACAAGACGATAGCGGTCGGCGACGAGCGTCGGCCTGACCGTCATCGAGCCTCCCACTCGTCGGCTGACGACAGGATAGGGGCCGGCGGCCGGTTGCCGGCCTCACGACCACCTTCCGGGCGGCCGATGTCATCGTCTCGGATGACGCGGCGGGTGGAGGACCGGCCCTGGTGCTGCCGAATTCCGGGTGAGTTCTGCAGTGGCGCGAGGACGGCTTCTGACGGGAGCTGAGCGGCCTTCAGCATCGCGCCGAGCTCGACGGGGTCTTCCAGCCGGCCGACGACGAGTGGGTCCGCTGGAGCGGCACCTCCTATCAGCAGGCCCGGGGTGGGCGCGGCCCGGAGCCGACGTGGTGGGTGACCTACGGCGAGCTGACCGGGACGAAGGCGCCGGCCGTCCTGCTCGCCGACGGGCAGCGGCCCGCCGTGCTTGTGGTGGGAATGGTGTGGGCCGCCGAATGGTGGTCCGGCCAGCAGGAGTTCACGATTTCGCAGCCACCGGGGTGAGGGCCGCCTAGCCTCAAAGGCGATGAGCGCGGTGCGGCCCAGTGTTGTGCGGCCCAGTGCTGTACGGCCCAGTGCTGTGCTGGTGGGTGCGGCGTTCGTGGCGACCCTGGCCGGGCATTTCACGCTGGAGCGGATCGGGCTCAGCATCCCCGTTCTCAACGACGTGCGGGTTCTTCTGTTCACCGCCGTCGTGCTCAGCTTTCTGCTCGAGCAGCACCACGCCGGGGAGAAGGGGCGCTGGCTCGACCGTGGGGCCTCCCGCGCGCTCTACCCCGTACTGCTGCTGCTGGGCTATCAGATGTTGTCGGCGTCGTGGGCGCCGCGCGGGGCGATCATCAATGACGTTCTCAGCGACCTGGTCTCGATGGGCGTGCTGCTCGTCGTCTACGCCAATCTGGCCGTCTGGGACCGGGACCGGGTCATCAAGATCACGTTCGCGCTCCTCTACGTCGCGGGATGGCTCTATTTTCTGTACGCGGCGTCGGGGCGCGGCCACACGGCCAGCGGGCGGTGGGCCGCGTTCGGTGGTGGCCCCAACGTCTTCGTCCGGGTCATGGTGCTCGGGATCTTCGCCGCGGCGTACTTCTACTTCCGCTACAACGGCAAGCTCGTCTGGCTGATCGGGGTGCCGCCCTTCCTCGTCGGTGCGCTCGCCTCCGGCTCCCGGGGTGGCCTGGCCGCGCTGGGTATCGCCACGGCCGTGGCGCTGCCCTCGCTGTGGCCGACGATCCGGTCGATGCGGTTCGTCAAGGCCGTCATCGCTCTGGCCATCCTGCTCGGGGTGCTGTGGAGCCTCATCGGGGCGATGGTGACCGACCTGCTGAACAACCGCCTGGTGGCGACCACCCTGCAGAACCGGTACACCTCCGACCGGGACGTCCTCTACGAGAAGGGGGTCGAGGTCTTCACCGAGCGGCCGATCCTCGGCTCGGGGGTGCACGGCTTCTACGCCATCACCAACCTCGGGCCGGGCGAGCGCTACGTGCACAACCTGCCCCTGGCGGTGGCGGCCGAGGGCGGGGCGGTCGGGCTGATCCTGCTGCTGTTCGCGTTATGGGCGCTGCGCACCGAGTACGCCCGGCTGCCGGCGCGGCAGCGCTCCCTGGAGAGCCGCGCCGCCGCCTACGCGGGCATCTTCGTCCTGGGCGCCAGCCTGTTCTCCGGCGACTACTACGACGCCCGCCTGATGTGGATCCTGTGGCTGCTGGCCGCCATCCACCCGGCGAGCGAGATCATCCGGAACGCCGGGTCGACGCCTCTGAAGGCGCGCCACCCGTCGGCGCCATGACCCGGCGCCGCCGCGTCCCGGGGCTGCGACGGGTTGGCGAGATGGTCGCGCCGAGCAGGGTCACATAAGTTTCGGCGTGCGCGGAGAGGGTGTACGGATCCGGCTGTTTCGCGCCGCCTCCACAAGAGCACGAATACGACGAGAATCTGCCTCACGCACGTCCCGCGCGATAGAGCGCCAGGGCTTTTCGCACATTGACACATGCAGTGACGATGTTCGAATTAGTCGCGCTATTGACGCTGACCGGGCGTGTAACAAGACCGAAACGGAGGGTTTCTCAGGTTCCCGCGGGATGGTGGGATGAGACCGCCGCCACACCAGAAGGGAACGACCCCCATGCTCAACCTCTCGATCCTTCTCGAGGACAGCGCCCGCACCTTCGGAGATCGGGCCGCGGTCGTCCTCGGCGAGCGGCGCTTGACGTACGCGCAGGTGAACGCCGCCGCCAACCAGGTGGCCAACCTGCTCGTGAGCCGCGGCATCCGGCCCGGTGACAAGGTCGCGCTCTCCTGCCCCAACCTGCCGTACTTCCCGGTCGTCTACTACGGCATCCTCAAGGCGGGCGCGGTGGTGGTGCCGCTCAACGTGCTCCTGAAGGGCCGCGAGATCGCGTACCACCTGAAGGATTCCGAGGCCAAGGCCTACTTCTGCTTCGAGGGCACGGCCGAGCTGCCGATGGGCGCGGCCGGTTTCGAGGGCTTCGGGCAGACCGCGGGCTGCGAGACCTTCTTCCTGATCACCGCCGACCCGGCCGCGCCGTCGCCGATCGACGGCGCCGAGACGCTCGGCCAGGGCCTGGCCGGCCAAGAACCGGTGTTCGAGGCGGTGCAGCTGCCCGAGACCGACCCGGCCGTCATCCTGTACACCAGCGGCACGACCGGGCAGGCCAAGGGCGCCGAGCTGTCGCATTCCAACCTGCTGCTCAACGCGCTGACCTGCAACCGGCTGTTCGGCAGCCCGGTCGGCACCGACACCCATCTGCTGGTGCTGCCGCTGTTCCACTCGTTCGGCTCCAGCGTCAACATGAACGCCGGCTTCGCCACCGCGTCCACGCTCGTGCTGCTCCCCCGCTTCGACGCGGCGGCCGCGGTCAAGCTGCTCGAGACCGAGAACGTCACCTTCTTCGCCGGCGTCCCGACGATGTACTGGGGCCTGCTCAACGCGCTCACCGACGACGTCGACGTGGCGCGGATCGCCGGCAACATGCGGGTCGCGGTCTCCGGCGGCTCCAGCCTGCCCGTCGAGATCATCAAAGAGGTCAGGGAACGGCTCGGGGTCACCATTCTCGAGGGGTACGGGCTGAGCGAGACCTCGCCGGTGGCCACGTTCAGCGATCCGCACAGCGACCCGCGGCCGGGCTCGATCGGCATCCCGATCTGGGGTGTCGAGGTGAAGCTGATCGACCCCGAGTGGAACACGATCGAGGGCGCCGACGAGATCGGCGAGATCGCCATCCGCGGCCACAACATCATGCGCGGCTACTACAACCGTCCCGAGGCCACGGCCGAGGTCGTCCGGGACGGCTGGTTCCGCAGCGGCGACCTGGGCCGGCGCGACAAGGACGGCTTCTACTACATCGTCGACCGGGCCAAAGACATGATCATCCGCGGTGGCTTCAACGTGTACCCGCGCGAGATCGAAGAGGTGCTGATCACCCATGAGGCGGTGTCGCTGGCCGCGGTCATCGGCGTGCCGCACCCCAGCCACGGCGAGGAGATCAAGGCGTTCGTGATCCTCAAGCCGGGCGCCACCGTCACCGAGGACGAGCTCGTGGCCTGGGGCAAGGAGCAGATGGCGGCGTACAAGTACCCGCGCGTGGTCAGCATCGTCGACGCGCTGCCGATGACCGCCACCGGCAAACTGCTCAAGCGGGAACTGCACTAGAGGTTGCGCCCATGCACCACAGTGGGGGCGCACAACAGCATTCGGGACGGGGGCAAGTTTGAGTACTGCGGTGGTCACCCGGCCCGAGACGGCGGGCCTGCTCACCCGCGTCCGGGGTCTGCGGCACACGTCCCCCGGCCGGCTCAAGCTGCTGCTCGCCACGCTGCTCACGCTCGGGCTGCTGGCCGGCCTGGTGGCGGCCGTGGCCGGCCAGTCGGCCCGGGCCGGCACCCACGACCTGGGCGGCCGGGCCCAGCCGCTGCTCATCGAGGCCGAGACGATCTACTCGGCGCTGGCCGACGCCGACACCACGGCGGCGCAGGGATTCCTCGAGGGCGGGCTGGAGCCGGCCACCCTGACCGAGCGCTACGACGACGATCTGCAACGGGCCTCGACCGCGCTCACGTCGGCCGCACGCCGCACGCCCGCCGAGGGTGCGGCGGCCGACGCGGTGCGCACGCTGAGTGCCGGCCTGGCCGAGTACTCGGCGCTGGTCGCGACCGCGCGGGCGAACAACCGCCAGGGCCTGCCGGTCGGCGCGTCGTACCTGTCGGAGGCCTCGAACCTGAACCGGGAGACCCTGCAACCGCAGGCGCGGGCGCTGTTCCGCACGGCTCAGGGCGAGGTCGGCGACGGGTACGGCGCGGCCGGGGCGGCCGGCTGGATGAGCCTGCTGCTGCTCCTGCTCGCCGGGCTGCTCGTCGCGCTGCTGCTCACCCAGCGCTACCTGAGCCGCCACACGCACCGCACGTTCAACGTGCCGCTGGTGGCCGCCACGGTGGTGACGCTGGGGCTGACCGTCGGCGCTCTCGCCGTGGTCGTCAACCAGCAGAACCATCTCGGCCTGGCCGAACAGGAGGGTTCCGGCCCGGTGGCGTCGATCGCCGAGAGCCGCATCCTGGCGTTGCAGGCGCGCGGCGACGAGGCGCTGACGCTGGCCGCCCGGGGCAGCGGTGCCGCCTACGAGAGCGACTTCGACGCGGTGACCAGCCGGCTCACCGCGGGCGGCGGCCCGCTGGTGAACGAGTACGCCCGGCTCGACCCGCGGCTCGGCACGCTGATGGGCCGGGCCGCCAACTCGTACCGGGCCTACGTGGCCACGCACGACCAGGTGCGGGCGTTCGACGACAACGGCGAGTACGACCGCGCGGTCGATCTCGCCATCGCCCCGACCACGACACAGACCTTCGAGAGCCTGCGCAGCGACCTGAACTTCGCCCTCGAGGACCGCAAGGCGTTCTTCAACGACCAGATCGGCCAGGCGGCGGGCGGGCTGGGCCCGCTCACCGTCCTCGGGCCGCTGCTGGCCTTGCTGATCGCCGGCCTCGCCTACGTGGGCCTGCGGGCACGACTGGAGGAGTACCGCTGATGCGCCGGACCGCCGCGATCACCGCCCTCGTGCTCACCTTCGGCCTGGCCGCGTGCTCGGCCGACTCGTCGCCGCTGTCCGGCGACATGGCCACCCAGCCTCGCGTCGACGTGCCCGCTCCCGCGCCGGCCCAGGGCGCGGGCAAGGCGCCGGCCTGTGATCCCCGCGCCAGCCTGCCGCCGTTGGCCACCCTGCCCAAGCCGGGCGGCGCGATGCCCGCGGGCAGCTACATGGAGAAGATCCAGCGGCGGGACCGGCTGATCCTCGGCACGAGCCAGGACACGCTGCTGTTCAGTTCGCGCAACCCGTTCACCGGCAAGATCGAGGGCTTCGACGTCGACATGGGCCGGCAGGTCGCGGCCGCCATCCTCGGCGACCCGAACAAGATCCAGATCAAGGTCATCGGGTACGACCAGCGGGTCAGCGCCGTGGTGAACGGCGACGTGGACATCGTCGCGGACACCATGACCGCGAACTGCGAACGCAAACGGGACGTGAACTTCTCCACCATCTACTACGAGGCCGGGCAGCGGGTGCTCGTGTCCAGCAGCTCCCCGGCGACGAAGATCGAGGACCTCGGCGGCAAGAAGGTCTGCTCGGTGCGGGGCTCCACCTCGTACGACAACATCGCCAAGGTGAAGTCCAAGGTCAAGCCGGTCGCGGTGGCCCGATCGGCGTTCGGCGACTGCCTGGTGGCGTTCCAGCGCAACGAGGTCGACGCGGTCACCACCGACGACACCATCCTGGCCGGCATGGCCGCCCAGGACCCGTACGCCAAGGTCGTCGGCCCGAAGTTCACCCAGGAGCCGTACGGTATGGCGATGCCGAAGCAGCATCCCGAGTTCACCGCGTTCGTCAACGCGGTGCTGGCCAAGAACCGGGCCGACGGCACCTGGCAGAAGACGTACGACAAGTGGCTGGGCGCCCAGGCTCGATGACCGCTGAGACCTATGCCGCGGCCGAGGCCGAGCTGCTCCGCCTGCAGACGGCGGTCGCGGCCATCTCGACCAACCTGGTCGACCTCGACGACAACCCGGCCCGCAAGGAGCTCGACCGGACCCGGCTGACCGGGCGCACCGCCGCCGCCTGGGCCGGCGCCTCCGACGCGCTGACCCGGCTGTGGGACGGCTACCGGCTGCTGACCGAGCTGATCGGCCGGGCCCGGGCGATCAGCGGCCAGCGCCGCGTCTCCGACGCCGAACGGGCCGAGTTCATCCACCAGGTGCTGGGCGAGTCGATCACCCTGTCGACCGAGGTGGTGCCGCTGGCCCAGCGCGGCCTGCTCGGCCCCGGGCACGTCACCACGGTGTGCACGCCGGCCGAGCTGCTGTCGGCGATGGAGCGGGCCTTCACCACGGCCGTCGCCGTCGCCACCCGGGCCGGTGAGGTGTGGGACAAGATGCTGCCGGCGGCCGCCGACGCCGCGGCCGCCCTCGACCACGTCCGGCGGCTCGGCGGTGACACCGTGGCCCTGGCCGAGGCCGACCGGCTGCTCGGCGCGTTCACGGCGACGCTGGCCGGCGATCCGCTGGGGGTCGACGAGCGGGACCTTCAGGCCGTACGGGCCCTGATCGAGCGCGCCGACGCCGAACGCACCTCGGCCACCGAGCTCCGGGCGGCCCTCGAGCAGCGCCTGGCCGACGCCCGGCGGCTGCTGGCGGATCTCGCCTCGGCCGCGGCCGCCGCCGAGAAGGCGCAGGAGGCGGCGGCCGACCGGTTCCGGGCCCGCGACCTGTTCGTGGTCGGCGGCGGCGACCTGCGGCCCGACCTGGCCGCCATCGAGGCGCTGGCCGCGGCCGGGCACTGGTCGCTGATCAGCCCGAGGCTGGCCGAGTGGACGCGCCGGGCCCGCCAGCGCCTGGCCGCCCTGCGCGAGTCGACGACGCACAACGCCGGGCTGCTGGCCGCCCGCAACGAGCTGCGCGGGCGGCTGGACGCCTATCAGGCCAAGGCGCTGAGCCGTGGGCTCGGCGAGCACCCGTCCCTGGTGCTGCTGCACGACGCGGCCCGCACGGTCCTGTACACGGCGCCGTGCGACCTGACCACGGCCCGCGCGGCCGTCAACGCCTACCAGGATGCGCTCACCGCCACGATCGCGAGGAACGGCCGATGAAGTGCCAGCGGAACTGCCCCGGAACCCTCGAGGACGGCTACTGCGACACCTGCGGGATGGCGCCACAGACCACGCCGGCCACCGCGCCGTCGGCCGTCGCTTACAAGCCCGCCCCGGTGCCGACCTCCGTGCCGCAGCAGCGCACGGCGACCGCGCCCACCACACCGACCACGCCGACCACGCCGACCGGCCCCTCGGCCCGCACGGGGGCGCTCTCCACCCGTACCTCCGGAAGCGGACGGGCCGGCAGTTCCCGCAGCGCCTCCCGGCGCCGCTTCGGCGGCGGCCTGGTCGAGGTCGAGCCGATCGTGCAGGCGGATCCGTCGACGGCGGTGATGGCCCGGGCCGAGGTGCCCGAGGACAAGCGGTACTGCGCCAAGTGCGGGCAGCCGGTCGGCCGGGCCCGCGGCGACCGCGAGGGGCGCACGTCCGGTTTCTGCCCGCACTGCGGCGAGCAGTTCAACTTCACGCCCAAGCTGGTCAAGGGCGATCTGGTCGCCGGGCAGTACGAGGTGGTGGGCCCGCTCGCGCACGGCGGCCTGGGCTGGATCTACCTGGCCGTGGACAAGAACGTCTCGGACCGCTGGGTGGTGCTCAAGGGCCTGCTCAACTCCGGCGACGACGACGCGCTGGCGGCGGCCGTGGCCGAGCGGCGGTTCCTGGCCGAGGTCGAACACCCGAACATCGTCAAGATCTACAACTTCGTCGAGCACGACGGCGCCGGCTACATCGTCATGGAGTACGTGGGCGGCGAGTCGCTCAAGGGGATCCTCAAACAGCGGCGGCCCGAGCCGCTGCCGGTGGACCGGGCCCTCGCGTACCTGCTGGAGATCATGCCGGCCTTCGGCTACCTGCACGACCGGGGCCTGATCTTCTGCGACTTCAAGCCGGACAACGTGATCCAGTCCGGCGACCAGATGAAGCTCATCGACCTCGGCGGCGTGGTCCGCTTCGACGACCTGGACGCCGCCATCTACGGCACGCTCGGCTACCAGGCGCCCGAGATGGCCACCGCGGGCCCGTCGATCGCCTCGGACCTTTACACCATCGGCCGTACGCTCGCCGTGCTCACCACCGACTTCCGCGGCTACCAGAGCACGTTCAAGGAGAGCCTGCCCGACCGCGGCGAGTTCGAGGTGTACCGCCGCCACGAGTCGTTCTACCGGCTGCTGCAGCGGGCCACGCGCACCGACCCGGCCGAGCGGTTCGTCGACGCCGGCGAGATGACCGAGCAGATGCTGGGCGTGCTCCGGCAGGTGCTGGCGGCCGGCGGCACGCCCCACCCGGCCACGTCGCGGCTGTTCACCGGCGAGATGCGCACCGACCTGAAATCGGACCAGCCGCGCTGGCAGGACCTGCCGACCCCGCTGATCGACCTGACCGACCCGTCGGCCGCGTTCCTGGCCTCGGTCACCGTCACCGACCCGGCCGAGGTGCTGGCCCTGCTCAAGGGGGCGCCGGTGGAGACGCTCGAGGTGCGGCTGCGGGCGCTGCGGGCCGAGATCGACCTGGCTCTGCGGCACGGCTACTTCGACGACGCCCGGGCGGCCCGCGACGCGCTGATCCGCAGCGAGGGGGCCGACTGGCGGATCGCCTGGTACGACGGCCTGCTCGCGCTGGCCGTGGAGAACTACGCGTACGCGCGGGAGCGGTTCGACGCCGTCTACTCGGCGCTGCCGGGCGAGCTGGCCCCGCAGCTGGCGCTCGGGCTGGCCCTGGAACTGGCCGGGAACCACCAGGCCGCGGCCGGCTACTACGACGTGGTCAGCCGCACCGACCCGGCGTACACGTCGGCCGCCGCCGGCCTGGCCCGCTGCCGGCTGAGGACCGGCGACCGGGCGGGCGCCGTCGAGGCGTACAACCGGGTCCCGGGCACCTCCGCCGCCTACCGCAGCTCCCAGGTCGGCGCGGTGCTGGCGCTGGTCCAGTCGCACCCGAGCGCGGCGGCCGACGTCGACTCCCTGGCCGCGGCGGCCGCGCTCATCGACCGCCTCGAGGTGGAGGCCGCGCAGCTGGCGGCGCTCCGGGTCGAACTGCTCGAACAGGCCCTCGAGACCATCAAGGGCGGCGCCAAGCTGCCGGCCGCGGTCCTCGGCGCGAGCCACACCGGTGACGTCCGCGAACGGGAGGTGCGCTTCGCGCTCGAGGCCGGATACCGGGAGATGGCGCGGGCGGCGCACGGGCCCGACAAGATCGCCCTCGTCGACCTGGCCAACGCGGCCCGTCCCCGGACCCGTACATGAACGGCGTACTCTCTGAAAATTTGCACCACTACGACGGCGAGGCACGATGACGATGACCGAGTGCGCCTCGTGCGCCGATGAGCGCGCGGCCGGGGCGGCCTTCTGCGAGAGCTGCGGACGGTCGCTGTCCGCCGGCCCGGCCTGCCCGCACTGCGGCGCCGCCGGCGCGGTCGGCGAGGACGGCTACTGCGAGCAGTGCGGGATGCTCGCCATCCGGCCCCGCGACCACCTCGAGGTCGACGGCGGCGAGGTGGCGGCCGCGGCCACCGACCGCGGGCAGCGGCACCACCGCAACGAGGACGCGATGTGGCTGGCCGTGCGCGGCGCCGACGTCGACGTGGTCGTCTGCGACGGCGTCTCCTCGTCGTTCGACCCGGACGTGGCCTCGGCGACCGCGGCCGGCGCGGCCGGTGAGGTGCTGGCCGCCACGGGCGACGTGGGCGAGGCGATCCTGACCGCGAAACAGGCCGTGGCCGACCTGGCCGCCGGCGGCGACCCCCGGCGCGCGGTCTCCAACCCGGCCTGCACGATCGTCGCGGCCGTGGTGCGCGGGTCCGAGGTGTCGTACGGCTGGATCGGCGACAGCCGCGCCTACTGGATCGGTGCGGAGGGACCGGCCGAGCAGCTCACCGAGGACGACTCGTGGGCCACCCACGTGATCGCCCTCGGCGTCGACCCCGAGGTGGCGATGCGCGACCCCAAGGCGCACGCGATCACCGGCTGGCTCGGCGCCGACGCCGGCTCGGTGCAGCCGCGCGCGGCGTCCTTCACCGTCACCGAGCCGGGTCACCTGGTGCTCTGCAGCGACGGGCTGTGGAACTACCTGACCGACCCGGCCGCGTTCGCCGCCGCCGTCCGGACCGGGTTGCACGAGCACGGCACTCTGATCAACGCCGCCCGGTACCTGACCGACTACGCCAACAACGCCGGCGGCGCCGACAACATCACCGTCGCCCTGATCCCCGTCCAGCCGCTCGCAGAGGAGTAGGGATGTCGTACACCGCCGAGGCCTTCCAGAACGAGTACCTCGCGCTCGGCGCGGCCGAGGTCAACGCGATCGTCACCGTCACCTCGTCCGGTTCCGAGGGCGGCCGCCGCACGTCCGGCGCCACCGAGATCATCATCGTCGACGCGTCCGGCTCCATGCAGGCCGAGGGCCGTATCACGGCCGCCCGGCAGGCGGCCAAGGCGGCCGTGGCCTGCATCGACGACGGCGTGCACTTCGCCATCATCGCCGGCGTCGGCACCGCCCAGCAGCTGTTCCCGGCCCCGGGCCAGCTCGCGGTGGCCTCGGCGCAGACCCGGAACGAGGCGTCCTGGTCGATCGACCGCCTGCAGGCCAGCGGCGGCACCGCGATGGGCGCGTGGCTGCTGCTGGCGGCGCAGCTGTTCGCGCAGCGCCCCGGTGACATCTCGCACGCGATCCTGCTGACCGACGGCGACAACGGCGAACGCCAGGGCTATCTGGAGAGCGTGCTCGACTCGATCGCCGGCCGCTTCACCGTCGACTCCCGGGGCGTCGGCACCAACTGGAAGGTGCCCGAGCTCCGCAAGATCGCGGACGCGATGCTGGGCACCGTCGACATCGTGGCCGAGCCGGACGGGCTGACCGCGTCGTTCGAGCAGATGATGACGAACGCGATGGGCAAGACCAGCGCCGACGTGCAGCTCAAGGTGTGGACGCCGGTGAACGCGACGGTCCGGTTCGTCAAGCAGGTCGAGCCGCAGGTGGCCGACCTGACCGGCAAGCGCGTGCCGGACGGGCCGCGGGCGGCGCGCTACCCGCTCGGCTCGTGGGGCCGGGAGAGCCGCGACTACCACATCTGCGTCGACGTGGCGCCCGGCAACGCGGGCGACGAGATGCTGGCCGCGCGCGTGTCGGTCGTCGAGGGCGACACGGTGCACGCGCAGTCGCTGGTGCGGGCGGTGTGGACCGACGACACGGCCCTGTCGACGCGAATCAACCGGCAGGTGGCCCACTACACCGGGCAGGCCGAGCTGGCCGACGCGATCCAGGCCGGCATCGAGGCCCGCAAGGCCGGCGACGACCGTACGGCGACGCTGAAGTTCGGCCGGGCCGCGCAGCTGGCCCACGCCAGCGGGAACACGGCGACCGAGGAACTGCTGGCCACCGTCGTCGAGATAGAGGACGCGGCCACGGGTACGGTCCGGCTGCGCCGCAAGGTGGCGGCGGCCGACGAGATGGCGCTCGACACCCGCTCGACGAAGACCGTGCGGGTGGGGCGCGGCCAGTGACCACGTACGCCTGCCCCAAGGGTCACGCCTCCGAGACCGACGACTTCTGCGACATCTGCGGCGCCAAGATCGGCGGCGTACCGGCGGTCGAGGCTGTCGTCCCTTCGGGCACCATCGACCTTCCCACCGCCTCGCCGGCGCCCACCGGCGGGGCGCCCTGCCCCCACTGCGGCACCCCGCGCGCCGGGACGAGCCGCTTCTGCGAGGACTGCGGTTACGACCACAGCACCGGCCGGGTGCCCACGCTGACCGAGCCGGCCGCCGAGGCCGCGCCGGCGCAGGGCTGGACGGCCACCATCGAGGCCGACCGCAAGTACTTCGAAGAGAACGCCATCGACGGCATCGAGTTCCCCGCGACCTCCGCCTCGCGGACCATCCCGCTGCCACCGCCGCAGATCCGGATCGGCCGCAAGAGCACGTCCAAGGGCACCCATCCCGAGGTGGACCTCTCCGACGACGACCCCGGCGTCTCGCACAGCCACGCCCTGCTGACGCTGAGCGTCGACGGCGTCTGGCTAGTCTCCGACCTGGGCTCCACCAACGGCACCTACATCAACGACGAGCAGACCCCGCTGACCGCCGGCGACTCCCGGGCCCTGAAGGACGGCGACCGGGTCCACGTCGGCGCCTGGACCACCCTGACCCTGCACGCCCCCGCATGAGTGTCGACCCGGTGGCGCACAACCGGGCGGCCTGGGACCGGCAGGTCGATCAGGGCAACGAGTGGTCGCGGCCGGTCTCCACGGAGACGGTCGCCCGGGCCCGGGCCGGTGACTGGTCGATCGTGCTCATCGGCCACCGGCCCGCCGACCGCTCCTGGTTCCCCGCCGACCTGGCCGGGGTGGACGTGTTGTGCCTGGCCTCCGGCGGCGGCCAGCAGGGGCCGACGCTCGCCGCGGCCGGCGCCCGGGTCACCGTGCTGGACAACTCGCCGCGCCAGCTCGAGCAGGACGAGCTGGTCGCCCGGCGTGACGACGTGCCGCTGCGGACGGTGCTGGGCGACATGCGCGACCTGTCGGCGTTCGCCGATTCCTCGTTCGACCTGGTCGTCAACCCGGTCTCGAACGTGTTCGTCCCCGAGCTGGGCCCGGTGTGGCGGGAGTGCTTCCGGGTGCTGCGACCGGGCGGGGCGCTGCTGTGCGGCTTCCTCAACCCGGACGTCTACCTGTTCGACCACGAGGCGCTGGACCAGCGCGGCGAGCTGGTCGTCCGGCACCGGCTGCCGTACAGCGACCTCACCCACGTGCCGGCCGCCGATCGCGAGCGGCTGTTCGGCCTGCACGCGCCCCTGGAGTACAGCCACAGCATGGGCGAACAGCTCGGCGGGCAGCTGGCCGCCGGCTTCGTCATCACCGCGTTCGAGGAGGCGCCGCACCACTCGGACGCCACCGCGGGCTGGCTGCCCGGCTACTTCGCGACCCGCGCCGTGAAGCCGGAGTGACGCCCGGGTGACATGTCTCGCGAGTCGGAGCCGCGGGGCGGGCCGCCCGTGCAGGATGGAGACGTGGAGACGGATCTTCAGCTGGCCCAGCGGGCCGCCCTGACCGGGGCGACGGTGGCCCTGCCCCACTTCGCGGCCCTGGCCGATCTGCCCCGGGAGCTCAAGGCCGACGGGTCGGTGGTCACCGCGGCCGACCGGGCCGTCGAGGCCGCCATCCGCGAGGTGCTGGGCGCCGCCCGGCCCGGCGACAGCATCCTCGGCGAGGAGGAGGGCCAGACCGGCGAGGCCGGCGGCCGCCGCTGGATCATCGACCCGATCGACGGTACGGCGTTGTTCGTGGCCGGCGACACCCGCTGGCTCATCCTCATCGCCCTGGAGGAGGCCGGCGAGATCACCACCGCCGTGGCCGCCCATCCGGCGCAGGGCAGCCTCTGGTGGGCCGCCCGCGGCGACGGCGCCTTCGAGGGGCGCGTCGTCGGCGGGCGGGTGGTCGCCGAGACCCCCGTCCGCGTCACCTCCGACGGCGCCGAGACCCTGGCCGGAAGCCGCTTCGCCGTGGTGCCCGAGGACTGGGGCAAGGAACTCGTCGCGCCCATCAAGGCCCTGACGCCCGCGATCGCCTGGCCCATCCACCCCGCCCTCATGATCGCCCGGGGGGATCTCGACGTGGCGGTGCAGACCGGCGGCCAGATCTGGGACTTCGCCGCCACCTCGCTCATCGTGCGGGAGGCCGGCGGCACCTACAGCGGCATCGACGGCCGCCCCTCCCCCGGCCCCGGCGCCTCGGTCTACGCCCGCGGCGAGCCCCTGAGGCGGGCTGTGGTCGATCTGGTCAGCACGCCGGTGCGATGATCGTCGCATGACGACACCGCAGCCTCCGGATCCCACCGAACAGCCCTCTCCGTGGGCCGCTCCGGACGGTGCCGCGGCACCCGGACCGTACTCACCCGGCCTGTTCACGGATTCGCCCGCGCCGGGCCAGGACCCGCGGTTCACTCCCGTGCCGGCGTACGAGCAGGAGGCGCCGCGCCGCCGTACCGGCTACCTGCCCCTGCTGCTGACCGGCCTCGCCGGGCTGCTGGTGGGCGCCCTCATCGTCGGCGTCGTCTGGGCCGCGAGTGCCAGCCTCGGCGGCACCGAGTCCGACGCGGACGCCGACGCCCGGGCCTCCTGCGAGATCCTCGACCGCCTCCCCGGCACCTGGACCCGGGAGAGCTTCGACCTGGCCACCACGAACCGCCTGGCCGCCGCGTTCGCCCTGGCCGCCGCGGCCGCCAAGCAGGACAGCCGCTACCAGACCCTGGCCGAGGCCGAGCAGAACGCCCACCAGGCGGCCCTCACGTTCCAGTTGGACCTCCTGTCGATCCGCGTGCGGGAGGCCCGGAACGCGTGCGACAAGCTTTAAGACAGACCGATGGCCGCGGCGGCGCGCCCATAGCGCCGGGCTTCGTCCCGCAGGTCGACTCCCGCGCCTCCGGACAAAACGCGCTCGTTGGTCGTGGCCATCCGGAACAGCAGTGCGCGCGCCACCGCCGGTGCCGGCACATCCACCGTCCTCCACAGAGACGATGGTGCGCCGTGCCAGCAGAGCGCGTCGGCCACCACGACCCCCTCGGCGTACGCGGGCGGCCGCCAGTAGGGCGAGATGTCGATGATCGCCGGAGGGAGTCCCGGAGCGAACAACACGTTCCGCGTCAGGTCGGCGTGTACCAGCTGCGGGCGCCCCAACGGCTCCAGCGCGGACTCCAGCCGCCGGGCCAGGGCGGCGAACTCCGGCACGAACCGGACAGGCCGTTCCGCCCAGGCCGCCCTGTCCGCTTGTGCCCACCAGTCCCGTCGCGTGTCGAGGAACGCCGGCCGGCCGAGATCGGCCACCGCCCGGTGGAACGCCCGGCCGGCCGCGAGGATGTCGTGCCACGTCGACACCGCGGAGTAGTCCGGCTCGGCGCCCGGGACCCATCGGGTGGCCGACCACCCCCGTACGCTCCACGCGCCGTCCCGGGCACGGACCGGCGCCGCCAGCCGGAAACCCTGACAGGTGAGGTCGGCGAACGCCTCGGCCAGCCATTCGTGCGGGACGCCCCCGTCCGGCTTGAGTACCACATCGCCCGCGGCCCACGAGGTGCCCTGCCCACCGGTCAGCCGACGGGCGGGCCCGGCGACACCGAAGGCGTGCCGGACGGCCGCTGAAGGGTGATCACGAGACACCCGGTGCACGGTAGACCGCGCCGAGTGTTCCATCGACACGATTAAGCGGCTTCAATCGCTGACATGGATATCCTTTCCGGCCCGGCCGTCATCGATCTGCCGGACCGTCACACGGTCGGCATCCGCGTCACCACCCCGTTCCGCGGCATGTTCGCGGTCCGCGACACCCTGATGCGTGAGCTGTACGCCTGGCTCGACGCCCACGACCTCAAGCACGGCCTCACGTTCTTCCGCCTGCACGTGGTCGACATGAACGCCGACATGGACGTCGAGGTCGGTGTCGTCGTCGACTCCCCGGTCGATCCCGGCGATCCTCGGATCACCGCCGGCCTGCTGCCGGCCGGCCGCTACGCCACCATGACCTATGTGGGCCACGGCCGCCGGGCCAACGGCACCCTCATCGATTGGGTGAACGCCGGCCCCGACACCTTCGACCGCACCGAGGACCCGGCCGGGGACCGCTTCGCCTGCCGCTACGAGGCCTACCTGACCGACCCCCGCACCGAGCGCATGAAGACCCGCTGGCGGATCGAACTGTCCATCCGCCTGCGTGACTGAAAGCCGGGAAAGTCGTATGCTGGCCGACTTTGATCGTCACGGGAGGATGAAGTTGGCCGAGTACCCGCAAGAAGTCCGGGAGCGCTTCGACGGCGCCCCCGAGCAGAACGCCACCGCCCTGGTCCGCGAACCACCCGGGGGCTGGCGGCCGGTGGTCATCGAGGACTACGACCCGGCCTGGACCGACCGGTACGCCGAGGCCCGGTCGTCGCTTCACGAGGTGCTGGGCGACGCGATCCTCGCCCTCGACCACGTCGGGTCCACATCGGTGCCAGGCCTGGCGGCCAAGCCCATCGTGGACATCGACCTCACCCTGGCCGACACCGCCGACGAGTCCCGCTACGCGCCGGCGCTCGAGGCGGCCGGCTACTGGCTCGTCCTGCGCGAACCGTGGTGGCACGGGCACCGCATGTTCGTCGACACGGCCGAAGAGCTCCACCTGCACGTGTGGCCGCCGGGCGCGCCCGAGACGGTCCGGCACCGGCTCTTCCGCGACTGGCTGCGCACCCACCCCGAGGACCGGGAGTTGTACGCCTCGACCAAGCGCCGGCTGGCCCGCGACGCCGGCCACGGTCGCGACTACACGATGGCCAAGAGCGAGGTCATCGACGAGATCTTCGCCCGGATCTTCGCGGCCGAGGGCTGAGCTCAGGACCGTAGCGGGGGTCGATCGCCAGGCGGGGCAGCAGGGCGATCGACCCGCCGTTCTCCACGTGGCCCAGCGCCAGCGAACGACCTCGTCGGCCTCGGCCGCGTCCATCAGGGCCAGGATCTCGCGGGCCCGGCCGGCCAGCAGCACGCCGGCCGCGGTGAGCCGGACCCGCCGGCCGGCGCGCTCGATCAGGGCCGTCCCGGTCTCCCGTTCCAGCGCGGCGCGGGACGGTTCGTGCCGGAGATCATCGAACGGGCCGAGGGCAGCTTCGTCCACACCGCCGGCGGCCGGCGGCTGCTCGACTTCACCTCGGGGCAGATGAGCGCCATCCTCGGTCACTCGCACCCGGACGTGGTCGCCACCGTCCAGCGGCAGGCGGCCACACTCGACCACCTGTTCAGCGGCATGCTCAGCCGGCCGGTCGTCGACCTGGCCCGCGAGCTCGCGGCCACGCTGCCCGAGCCGCTGAGCAAGGTGCTGCTGCTGACCACGGGCGCCGAGTCGAACGAGGCCGCGATCCGGATGGCCAAGCTGGTCACCGGCCGCCACGAGGTCATCTCGTTCGCCCGCTCCTGGCACGGCATGACCCACGCGGCGGCCGCCGCCACCTACAGTTCCGGGCGCAAGGGGTACGGGCCGGCCGCGCCCGGCAATTTCGCCATCCCCACGCCCAACGCGTACCGTCCCGACTTCGTCAGGGACGAGGCGCTGGACTGGGAGCGCCAGCTGGAGTTCTCGTTCGAGATGGTCGACGCGCAGTCGGTGGGCAGCCTGGCCGCCTGCATCGTCGAGCCGATCCTCAGCTCCGGCGGCGTCATCGACCTCCCGCCCGGCTATCTGGCCGCTTTGCGCGACAAGGTGCACGAGCGCGGCGGCCTGCTCATCCTGGACGAGGCGCAGACCGGCCTGTGCCGCACCGGCGACTGGTACGCGTTCGAGCGCGACGGCGTCGTCCCCGACATCCTGACCCTGTCCAAGACACTCGGCGCCGGCCTGCCGCTGGCCGCCGTCGTGACCACACCCGAGATCGAGGAAACAGCCCACGAGCGCGGCTACCTGTTCTTCACCACGCACGTCTCGGATCCGCTCGTCGCCGCCGTCGGGAACACGGTCCTGGACGTGCTCCGCCGGGATGGTTTGGATCGCCGGGCGGCGGAGCTCGGAACGTACCTCAGCAAGGGTTTGGGGGAATTGAAAGAACGCCACGAGGTGATCGGCGATGTACGCGGGCGCGGCCTGCTGGTGGGCCTGGAACTGGTCGCCGACCGGATGACCAAGCAGCCGGCGGACGAGATGGGGCGGGCCGTGACGCGGCGCTGCCTCGACCTGGGCCTGCACATGAACGTGGTGCAGCTGCCCGGCATGGGCGGCGTGTTCCGGATCGCGCCGCCGCTGACCGCGACGACCGGCGAGCTCGACCTCGGCCTGGAGATCCTGGACCGCGCGATCACCGATATTCGGTAGCCGCCCGCCCGGGCGGCGGGGAAGATCTGCGGGTGCCGCTCCACGAAGACGAGATCGCCGTCGACGAGGCGATCGTCAGGTCCCTTCTGGCCGAGCAGTGCCCGCGGTGGGCCTCGCTTCCGCTCTCCCCCGCCGGCGGCGGCACCGAGAACACGATGTACCGCCTCGGCGACGGGCTCCTCGTGCGCCTGCCCCGCAGCGTCTCGCGCGCGGCCCCGCTGCTGACCGAGCAGAGGTGGCTGCCGCGCCTGGCGCCCCTGTTGCCGCTGCCGATCCCGGTCCCGCTGTACGCGGGCCGCCCGTCCTCGTTCTTTCCTGCCGCGTGGTCGGTCCTGGCCTGGATCGACGGTTCCTCCCTGGACACCGCCGCCGTCACGGACTGGGCTGCGCTCGGCCGCGACCTGTGCGGATTCGTCACTGCCCTGCACGGTATCGATCTCAGGGACGCCACCGGCCCGAGGTGGTATCGGGGCGGCGAGCTGGCCGCCTGTGATGAAGACGCCCGCAAGGCGCTCGCCGCCTGCCGCCCCCTGGTCGGCGACACCATCGACGTCGACCGGCTCGAACGGCTCTGGGCGGCCGCGCTGCGCCTCCCCCGGCTCAGCCCGGCCGAGGTCTGGCTGCACACCGATCTGAAGCCCACCAACCTTCTGGTACGCGACGGGCGCCTGTCCGCCGTCATCGACTTCGGCGGCCTGTCGATCGGCTTCCCCGACGCCGAGCACGCCCCCGTCTGGGACCTCCCGGCCCCCGCCCGCGAGGCCTACTGGAACGCCGCCGGCCTGGACGACGTCACCTGGCAGCGCGCCCGGGCCTGGGCCATTCTCATCGCGGCCAGCGGCATCCCGTACTACTGGCACACGTACCCGTCCTTCGTCGCCGAGTGCCGTGCCCGCCTGGAAGCGATCGCCCCCACTTCTTAAGTGGTCGCATATCGGACTTCAGGCACGTTTTCCGGCCGGCGGTCGTATCCTCAGGCGTACGCACGTCTCCGGAGCGTCCTATGCATGAGATCGCTGGTCCGCCGCTGCTGTTGACCGACAACCCGATCAGCGGGCGCGGAGATGACCAATTCGGGTTCGGCACGCACGGCCGCATTCTCTGCGACGCCATTCAGGCCACCGTTCATCTTCCGCTGACCGTCGGCATCTTCGGTCCGTGGGGAACGGGCAAGTCCAGCTTCCTGAACATCTGCCGCGAGATGCTGGACCGGCGCGGCGTTCCCACGATCGCCTTCAACCCGTGGAAATACGACGAGAAGGAGGCGATCTGGCACGCGCTGATCCAGACGATCCTGCAGGAGATCGCCGAGCAGCCCGAGGGGCGGCGCCATGACCTGGCGGCCAAGGCCAAGCGCCTGAGCAGCACCGCCACCTGGCTTCTCATGCGCCACGCGGCCGGTCCTCTCACCGCGGGCCTGGTCACCGGCAGCGACCTGACGACCGCCCGGGACGCCTGGCAGACCACGGGCGTCGAGAACTACCGGCACATCAACCACTTCGAGGCCGATTTCGCCGAGGTGGTGCGGGCCTTCGTCGGCGAACGGGGACGCCTGGTGGTGTTCGTCGACGACTTGGACCGGTGTCACGGCGAGACCGCCATCGCCGTACTCGACGCCCTCAAGCTCTTCCTCGGCGAGGCCAACTGCGTCTTCGTGCTGGCCATGGACCTGGATGTGATCTCGGCGGCCGCCGCCAAACGGATCGGCGGTGATTTCGCGCGGGGACGCCAATATCTGGAGAAATTGATCCACTTTCCCTTCCATCTGCCGGAGGTACGGTTCGAGGCGGTATTCCGGCAACTGCAGGATTTCGTGGTGGCCGAACTCAGCGGCGACCCGGCGCTGTGGCAGCTGGCCGAGAACGCGTTCGGCGACAATCCGCGGCGGGTGCGCCGCTTCGTCTCGGCGCTGAATCTCACCGCGGCGACCCTCCGCCAGCATTCCGAGCCCAGCCGGGACCGGTTGATGCAGGCGGCGATTCTGCTGGCGCTGCGGTTCCGCTTTCCCGACTTCTTCCGGCGGATCCAGACGAACCCGGCGGTGTGGGTGCGGCTGGACGAGGCCGCGCGCACCCAGAACAACGCGGGGCTCCGCCAGGACGAGATCGAGCTGGCCACGTCCGAACCCGGACTGTCGGACCTCCTGTTGGCCGTCACGCCCGGTGAGCGGAGCGGATGCTCGTTCCCCGCCATCCCGACGAAAGCGGAGATCGAGGTCGTCACGCGGGTCCTGATGGTCACCGGCGGCCCGGGGGAACGATCATGACCGCCGAGGCCCGGTACGTGATCGGGCTGGACATCGGCGACGGGGAGAGCTGCCTCGCCTGGGCGCCGCTCGACCGCTCCGAACCGACGCGGATCTACACGCGACAGCTCTCGATGGAGCGCAGCATCGTCACCGCCGTCGCGCAGTCGCCGTCCGGCCGGCTCATCGGCGACGACGCCGTGACCCGGCACGGGGCGACGAACTTCAGCGTCAATTTCAAGGAGGTACCGAACTCCGCGGAGACCCCGGCGGCCGTCGTCTTCGCGCAGTCCCTTCTGGCGGAGTTCCGCGAGTGCCATCCCGAGGTCGTCGCCGACGGTGTGGCGTTCGTCGGCCACCCGGCCGGGTGGCCGGCCGAGGCGGTCGCCTCGTACGGCCGCCATCTCGGCCTTCTGGGCCTGCCGGTGCGGCTGATGCCGGAGTCTCAGTCGGCTCTGCTGCACGTCCGCGACCGCTGTCAGGACGATCGGCGGCTCGAGCGTGTCCTAATCGTCGACGTCGGCTCGTCCACGACGGACTTCACCGTCGTCGAGGACCTGTCACCGAGAAACCTGCCGGTGGGGGCCGCGCTCGGATGCCGCCGGATCGACCAGGAGCTCGCCGGCCGTGTCCGGGCCGCGCTGCGTCACGACACGGCGCTGATGGCGGCCCTGGACGCCGAAGGTGGCCCGGAATTCCTGCTCCTGGCCTGCCGATGGGCCAAGGAGGCGCAGTTCTCCGGCCGGTCGCGGAGAATCATGGACCTGCGTGAGGCGTGCGAGGAACGCTTCCGGCCGATCGTGGCGGCCGCCTGGACCTGGCTCCTGAACCTTGAGATAGCGCCGATGGTGGCCGCGCCCGGCGGCTGGGGTGAGAAGTTCCGTACCGCGCTCGCGGAGGCGGCGAACCTCCTCGGCGACCGGCCCCCGCGCCTGGTCGTGCTCACCGGAGGCGGGTCGCGCATGCCGATCGCCGGACGGCTGTGCCGCGAGGTCTTTCCGGCCTCGGAGCTCGAGCACGACGACGATCCGTCGTTCGCGGTGGCCCGGGGGCTGGTGAGCAACGGGCAGCAACAGGCCGTCGTGCGCCGTTTTCGGCGTGACGTGTCCGGCCTGATGCGAGCCCCGGCGACCGAGGCCACGGTCCGGGCCGAGGCGGTGCTGGCGTTGGACGACATGAAGGCCAGAGTCACCGCCCAGGCGACGGAGGCTCACGGCTCGGCCGCCGATCTCACGCGGCGCATCAAGATCGGCATGTTCGAGGCGGCCTGCGCCCTCTCCGAGTCCCTGGAGTTCCACCTGGCCATGCGGGTGCGAAAGATCTGCCGGAATTACGGGATCCCCGGCGACGATGTGCGGCTCGGGCTGGCCCCCCTCAACGTTTTCGAGGAACAACTCGACCGCATCCTCCACCTCCTCGGCCAGTTTCAGCGGCTCACCGAACACACCTCCCGCGTGGGGTTCGCCGGCATCCCGCAGGACGTGGCTCGACATGCTCTCAGCTCCGGATTCGAGCAGGCGAGGAAGAAGTTCGCGTCACCCCTGATCCCGGGGATGGCGCAGCAGGCGATCAACGCCGCCGTCAGCCATTCCGGGTTGGGGGCCGAATTCGCGGCCCGCGCACGGATCCTCTACATACTCCGCGGCGCCGAATACTCGCCGGAACAACTCGACCAGATCGTCGCCCAGGTGCTGGCGGCGATCACCGCGCAGGTCGACACTCGCGCCGGCGAACTGGAACGCTGGCTGGCCTGACCGGCGCCGTCGCAAGAAACAGACTTTGTCTTGTACGCCGGGCCGTGAACCATGGTGGCCATGCAATGGACGCCCGAGGCAACCATCACGAACCGTGTCGCCCGCGATCGCCTCATCGCCGGCGACGTGGCGGACCACTTCGGATGGGGTACGCGGCCATGACCGTCACCGTGCGGCCGGCCGGCCCGTCCGACCGCGACCTGGTCACCGGCCTGCTCACCCGGTCCTGGGGCTCGCCGATCGTGGTCGCGCACGGCGTCCGCTACGACGCCTCCACCCTGCCCGCCCTGATCGCCCGGCGCGACGGCGCACCGGCCGGCCTGATCACCTATCACCTCGACGGCGACGGCCTGGAGATCGTCACCTTCGACGCTCTCACCCGGCACGAGGGGGTCGGCACCGCCCTGCTCGACGCCGCCGTCGCGACCGCCCGGGACCTCGGCGCCGGCCGGGTCTGGCTGATCACCACCAACGACAACCTGGACGCCCTGCGGTTCTACCAGCGCCGTGGTCTGCGCCTGGTGGCCGTCTCCCCGGGCGCCGCCGACGAGGCCCGCCGGCTCAAGCCGTCCATCCCGCTGGCCGGCGACTACGGCATCGAGATCCACGACGAGCTGGTTCTCGCGCTGCGGCTGAAAGGCGATCCGCAGTCACCCGCAGCCACCTGACCGCGCGGCGTTCCCGGTCGAGCGCGTAGCAGCGCACCGCCGCCGCCGCGAAGGCGCGGCGCGACCAGCGAGAACGCCTCGGCCGGGGCCGGCGCGCCCGCCCGCAGCCACAACGATCAGCGCATGAGCGTGGCCGGCGGGCCGAGGGCCGACCCCGCCCGGAGGACGGCGGCCGCGGTCGGGCCGGCCAGGAACGACGGGCCGGCCAGGGAGAGCCGGATGTCGGCCCGGCGGCGGGCGGCCTCGTTGACCGGGACGGCCGGCGTGAGGGTGACCGGGTCCACGGCCAGGCGGTCAGAAGTGGGCCGGGTCGTGATCCCGTCGCCCGTCCAGCGCGGCCGGGAGATCAGCAGCCTGAGTCCCACCGTCAGGGCGGCCAAGACGATCACGCGCCGCTCCGCGGCGACCCGCCACTGGATTCATGCCCCACGACGTCAGTCGTGTCGATGCTCGTCAAAGGCGTCGGGAAAGCGCTAAAGGGGCCCCGAGGGACCCCTTTAGCAAACGAGCGGACGACGGGATTCGAACCCGCGACCCTCACCTTGGCAAGGTGATGCGCTACCAGCTGCGCTACGTCCGCGCTGAGGAGAACAATACCGGATGCCGTCCAGGGGGTTCACCACCGGGGCCGCTGTGTCCGGCGTGACGTTGAGCGAGGCGGTCCTGTTCTGCGAACATGCGCCGATGGGGACACCTTTCCCGGAGCTCGGGGAGCAGTTCGAGGAGCTCGCGGCCGCCGCTTTCGTGGCGCTCGACGAGGAGCAGTTCGCACGTGCGGTCACGTACGGCCGCCCGCAGCCGGTGCGGGCCGGTGACGTGCTGTTCGACGTCGGCGACGAGAACGGCGATCTCATCCTGATCGAGTCGGGCGGGGCCGACGTCGTGCGCGGCGGCACCGACGATCCGATCCTGCGGGCCGGGCCGCGCCAGTTCGTCGGCGAGCTCAACCTGCTGACCGGCCAGACCCGCATCCTCACCGCGCGGATCACCGCCGACGGGATCGTGCACCGCGTGCCGGCGGCCGGGTTCCGCCGGCTGATGGCCCAGGACACCGAGCTCAGCGACATCCTGCTGCGCGCCTTCCTGGCCCGGCGCCAGCTGCTCGTCTCGCGCGCCGCCCGCAGCCTGGACGTGGTGGCCGACGACGCCACCGCCGAGGGCCTGGCGCTGCGCACCTTCCTGGTGCGGCAGGACCTGCCGTACCGCTGGCTCCAGCCCGGCACCACCGAGGCCCGTCAGGTCACCGCCGACGCCGGCCTCACCCCGGGCGACCTCCCGGCCGCGGTCATGCCCCGGCTGACCCTGCGCAACGTCAACCCGGGGACGCTCAGTCACTCCCTCGGGCTCACCTACCGGCGTACCCCCAAGGGGATCGCCGATCTGACGATCGTCGGCGCCGGACCGGCGGGACTGGCCGCCGCCGTCTACGGCGCGTCCGAGGGCCTGGAGACGGTGCTGCTCGACGCCGTGGCCACCGGCGGTCAGGCCGCCGCCAGCTCCCGCATCGAGAACTACCTGGGCTTCCCGTTCGGGCTCAGCGGCGAGGCCCTGGCCGCCCGCGCCGTCGTGCAGGCGCTGAAGTTCGGCGCCCACCTGGGCAGCCCGTGCGGGGTGGCCTCGCTGGGCACCCGCCCCGACGGCACCCACCTGATCACCTTGGTCGACGGCACCGAGATCCCGACCCGCACGGTCCTGATCGCCACCGGCGCCGCCTACCGCAACCTGCCGCTGGGCCGCTGGGCCGATTTCGTCGGTGCCGGCATCTACTACGCGGCCACCGACCTCGAGGCCAAGGCGGTCTCCGGCCTGCCGGTCACGGTCGTCGGCGGCGCCAACAGCGCCGGCCAGGCGGCGATCTACCTGGCCCGGCACGCCGGTCACGTCACTTTGGCCGTACGCGGCGACAGCCTCACCAAGGACATGTCGAACTACCTCGTCGAGCGCATCCTGGCCGACCCGCGCATCACCGTGCGCACGGCGACGGAGGTGACGGCCCTGGACGGCGGCCACCGACTGGAGGAGATCACCCTGACCGGGCGCGCCACCGGCCTCGGCGACCCGTGCGGCTGCTTCGGCCTGTTCTGCTTCATCGGCGCCGAACCGGCCACCGGCTGGCTGACCGGCGTGGCCCTGGACGAGAACGGCTTCGTGCCGACCGACGTCCAGCTGGCCGGCCGGTGGACCGGCACCACCCGCCCGCCGCTGCCGTTCGAGACGAACATCCCCGGCGTCTTCGCCGCCGGCGACGTCCGCACCGACTCGATGAAGCGAGTGGCGGCCGCCGTGGGTGAGGGCGCCAGCGCGGTCCGTAGCGTCCACCAGGCACTGGCCCACCTGGGCTGACCTCCGGGTAGCATCTGGCGGATGCCGATGGAAGCCACGATCCTCCACGAACCAGCCGATCCCGACGGCCTGGTCGTAGCCTCCCTCTCCGGTGAGCTCGACCTCGACCGCGCCGACGACGTCCGCGACACCCTGGCCACGATCGCCGCCGACCCGGCCTGCCGCTACCTGCGCGTCGACGTGGCCGGCCTGGACTTCATCGACTCGTACGGCTTGGGCGCCCTGGTCAGCGCCCGCAACACAGCGGCCGCCCACGGCGTGACGTTCACCCTGGCCAAGCCCTCACCCCCGGTCCAGAAGGCCATCGAGGTCACCGGCCTGGGCCACGTCTTCGGCCTCTGACCGGCGGTCAGCGTTCCTCGCCGAGCTCGTCGAGTTCCAGAGTGCCCGCGTCGGGGTCGGCGACATAGCGGGGCATATCCGCGTCGAGCACGAACACCACGGTGTCCAGCAGTTCGCTGAGGCGCGGCTTGCGCTCCCACGCGGCGACGTATTCGCGTGTCAGCTCGCTGAACGCTTCGATCAGGCGATGTGTCTGACGGTCGTCCGCGGTCTCCGCCTGCGCCCGCTGAGCCCCGTCGGCGAAACGGGCCACCAGCCGGCCCGAAAGAACGGGCCCACCGGTCCCTTCGACGAGCTCCGGCGCACTGCGGAGGGCGGCGGCGATGGCCGCCAACAGCGTTCCGACGGTGAGCGCCGGAGCCCGGCGCTCACCGTCCGATTGCGCCATCTCGGTGAGGGCCCGGCCGACCGCGTCGGCCGGAACGTCGCCGATGACGTCCGCACCCCGGCCACTCCCGAACCAGGACATGACTACGGCGGGCACTGGCCGAGTCGAGCGACGATGAGCTTGCGAAGCTCGGTCATCCTCTTATTGCTCACCTGTTTGAGCTTGCGGTTCATCACCTTCCACTTACCGTCCTTCACCTCGATATCGATGTTCTTCTGCTCCAGGTACTGGGCCTGCTCCGAGGTCAGCCCCGTCGCTCGCGGGCGGAGCTTCACGCCTTCCATGAATTCGAAGAATTCCTGCTGCTTGGGCGTCATCACACCCTTGAACTGCCGCAGCATACGTCTGGCCAGTTTCCGATGCTGATCTTGTCGGTCGGGGACATCGTCGCTGAGACCGATGTAAATCTTGTCCTTGTATTTTTCGTTGAAACCCTCGTAGACCGAATATCCCCCATAGCCGTAGTTGACCTCACCGGCGTTGTGTACCAGGACGCCGGGGCCCACGAAGTAGTTCGGTATGCCTTCGAGACGAAGATTGAAGGTCGGGTACGAGCCGGTCTCGCCGGCATCGTGGCCTTGCACCTCGGCCGGCGAACCATCGGCGAGCAGCAATAGCATCGAGGGCGCCAGGTCACGGGCACGGACCCAGTCGCGGACCCCCTCGACCCAGAACCGGTGATCGCCGGTGGCGTGCACGACCCGACCGGCCACGGTGACCGCGTAGAACCTGGTGGTGGCATTGTTCAGTACCGCACCGATCACGCTCTCGACGGTTTCGCGCCGCTCGAGATCGTAGGACAGCACCCGGTCGCCGACGGCCAGCGTGTCAATGCGGCGCGGGCCCGATCTCGTCAGGACGGCGGTGTCGGCCGAGAAACAAGGCAGTTCCACGCGTGCGTCGGGATCAAGCTCGCGGGTCAGCTTGTCGATGCGCTTGTTCAGCTTGGCATTCGCTGCCCCGGCCTCGTTCCGGCGCTTCTCGAGGGCGGCCTTCTCCTTGCTGAGCTTGTCAGCCTTCTTCAAAAGTTTCGCGCGAGGCTTTTTGCCCTTGGTGCCAGTACGCTCCTCCAGGATTTCGTTGATCCGGCGACTCAGCGTGTCGATCTCTTTCTGGAGTGCTTTAATCTTGGCTTCGTTGGCCGCCTTCTCCGCCTGCGCCTCGGCCAGGGCTTCCTCGGCCGCCTTGGCGGGTCCTTCCGCAGGCTTGGCGGGTTCCTCCGCAGGCTTGGCCGGTTCCTCCGCAGGCTTGGCGGGCTCCTCCGCAGGCTTGGCGGGCTCCTCCGCAGGCTTGGCCGGCTCCTCCGCAGGCTTGGCCGGCTCCTCTGGAGGTTTGACGGGCTCCTCCGCCACCTTCACCGGTTCTGGGGGCGGTTCCGGCACTTCCACCGGCTCCACCGGCAGCTCCGGCAGGGGCTTCGCCGGCGGCGTGGGCAGATCGGCCGGTCCCGCGGGCACCTCGCCTATGACGGGGATCTCCGGCGCGCGGGGCGGAATCACATGTTCCGGCGGGAGCTTCGGCGTACCGCGCGCCTTCGCGAACTTCATCGGCAGAATGAAGGTCAGCAGGTTGAACAGCCCGCCGCCGAAGCGGTGGCCGGCGTCCTCGACCGTCAGACGGCGCCCATTGACGATGTCGCGGCCGATGATGCCCTCGATCACGTTCGGCAGGCCGACGATGTCCAGGACGCCCACCACGAAGCCCCAGATGCCGCCGTACCACGTATCGGCCGAGCGGACCCGCGCGACGATGCCGGCGACGATCCCGTACACGGCGAAGACCACCACCGCCGCCAGGAGCACCAGCCCGATGATCACCAGGGCGACCGCGCCCTCGATGATGCCGGCCACGATCAGGATGATGGCGATCACCGCCACCAGGATCACGGCCAGCGCCGTCAGAAGCGCCTTGAGAAGGCCCAGGAAGGCGTTCCACAGCCAGCTACCGAGCTTCTTGTACCACGGGGCGCCGTACTTTTTGCGAGCCTCCTCGGCCGCCTTTTCCATGGCCGTCTCGAGGCCGTCGAGGCCCTCGCGGTTCTTCCTGACGGCTTCATCGACCTTGCCGACGAGGGTCAACCGGCCATTCTCGAGCGTGCCGCCGACCTGAGTCCGCAGCCCCTCGACCGCCTTGCCGAATGCGCCGTCGGCCGTGGTCCGGCTTTCGGCCAAGGTGACCGCCCACTCCTTGACGAGCAGGTCGACGGAATCCGTCGCTTTCGAGGCCACGACCGCGAAACCCTCGTCGATCTTCCCGGTGGCGGTCGCCAGCCCGCCGGTAGCGCCGGCTGCGATGTCGGCACAGTGCGCCGCGACCGAATCCTGTTCCTCGACGAACGTCTCCTCCACGAGCAGGGCTACGTCGCCCAGGCCTTCGTCAAGGTCCTGGGCCACTGCCCCGGCCATGGATTCGGTGGCGTGCACCGTGGCCCGCACCCGGTCGAGGTCGGGTCGGTCCAGCTGAAGGACGGCGTCCGTGCAGCGGCTGATCAGCGACCCGAGCGCGGCGATCACCGCCTCGGTCTGCACGTCGATGGCTTCGAGCGTCGAGGCGATCGCCATGTCGAGTTGCCCGGTGAGGTTCGCCTCGAGGCCCGCGAGCTCGGTGGCCACGGCCTGTTCGACGGCGGCCAAGCCGGCCTCGGCCTGTCCCCCGGCATCCGCCATGCCCGTCAAGGCCCGCGTCGCGATCAGGTCCAGATGAGGCGTCAAGGCGTCGCCCTGAGTCGTCAGCGCCTCGCGTATCGATGCGGCCTGCGACGCGAAGGTCCGGATGACCGAGTCCGCGGCGCCGTCGAATCCGTCGGCGAGGTCCTCGCCGCTCTCCACGAGTTGGGAGTGCAGCTTCGGGCCCGGTTCCGCGAGCTTGGCCGCCGTCTCGGCGGCGACTCGGAGCACCGCTTCACGCTGAACGTCACCGCGCTCGTCGGCCGGATAGGTGGCCGCCTTCACCTGCCCGCGGCGCGAGGCCTCGGCCGCCTGCGCGTCGATCGCGTCCTTACCGCGCCGCCCCTCGCTCTTGCCGAGCTCGCGTGCTCGGGTCTGCGCGCCGGCGACGACGTCCTCGGCCTCCTTGGTCCGGGTCTGGGCAGCCTTGTCGACGGCGTCGATTCCGTCTCGGGTGGTGGCGGCCAGGCGCGCCGGTCCGGCGTCGATCGCTCCGGTCACGACTGCGCCGTGACGGCTTTCCGATTTCGTCGCGGCATCTCGCGCCTGCTGCACCTCACCGGCGATGAGGGACGCGACACCACGGATTTCGGCCACCACCGCGGCGCGCACCGTCGCCGCCATGGCCGCCAACTCGCCTTTGCGCGCTTGAGCGGAACCTCGCATCGTGACCGCGAGAGCGGCGCCCGAGGTAGCGAGGGACGACGCCAGGAGTCGTGTCTGCGCGCGGGACTTCGTGGCGTCGTAGCCGCGCGGGCTGGAACGCGATGGTACGGAGAGCCTGCCCGGCGCCAGCAGAGCCGGTGGAAGGGCGAAGTCGAACTGGGGCACGGGAATCGGCGGAGGTGGCGCGATGCTGACCACCGGTGCGGGGCCGAATGATGACGGCGGGCCGGCGGGCGCCATCGAAGCCACGCTTCCGGGCGACTCCGGCTGACGATCGATCACGCTGACGGCGCCGCCGTCCGATGGCGCCTCGAGCGCGTTCGACTCAGATGGCGCAAGCGACGACGGCGCAGACGCCGACAGCGCGAGCGACGGCTCCGCGGCCGAGACCGCAGCCGGTGACGCCGGACCTTCACTACCAGGCGCTTCCATGCCCGCTGGTCCGGTCTCGCCGACGAGCGCCAGGTCCTCGTCGGCCGGCGGGGCATCGACGGGAGCCGAGGCATCCTGGTCGAGATCTGCGAGGCCCTCGGTGCTCGTGGTCCTCGGGCGCAAGGCCATCGAGAAGCCGCGGTTGCCGAGGCGTCTCCGCAGATCGTCCGGCGTTCCTGATACTTGTGCCGGCCGGCCGCGGATGGTTTCCGGTGAAGGCGCGCGGGACTGGCGTGGTTGCCGGCCCGGCGCTGGGCGAGTCGTGGCCATCACTGAGGCTAGGCAGTCGCCGGACTAGGGCCGGCCGCCTTCGGGGTCTGTTCGGTGACCGGCGGGGAGAGCTCCGCGATCTTCGCCTCCAGCCTCTCGAGTCGGTCGGTCACGGTCGTGCACACGGCCTCGGTGGGCTTGACCCAGCGCCGGGCGGAAAGGTCGACGCCGGTCACGCCCTTGTTCTTGTCGAGGTTGACGCGGCCGAGCAGGATCCAGCTGTCGCCGCAGGCGCAGTCGGGGCACGTGGTCAGGGCGTCGCACATCGACGGCGGTTTCTCGCTGGTGCGGCGGCGGCAGACGCAGTCGGTCAGCTGTTCCAGGTCGATGGCGCTGAACGCCTTGACCAGCACGTGGTCGCGTATCCGGCGGCAGTCGAAGGCCGGGGCGTCGACGTCGCAGCCGCACGGGTCGCTCGGCGCCTCCTCCGATGTGAGGCGCCGGACCAGGACGTAGACCTGGTCCGGGGGTTCGTCGCACGAGCAGGCCTCCGGGCTCAGGTCCAGCTCGACCGGCGCGCACAGCTCGACCGGGTGACCCTGGCAGTCGATCGCCATGCCCCGCGCGACGCAGACGACCCACGGCGCGTTCTCCTTCGTGGTCAGCGTGAGCCCGCAGACCACCCCACAGCCCAGGTACGCCCTCAGGACCGCGGTGAGCATCGACACCGGATAGTGCTCGGCCACGTCCAGGTCGTCCGCGGTGACGATCATGCCGTCGTGGAATTTGACGCTTTCGCCCCGCGCGGGTTTGGTCCGCTCGGGCAGTTGGGTGCGCTCGTAGGTTTTCATCGGCTTTCCTCAGCGTGGAATGAGTAGTCGTCCGGGCGCGGCCCGACCTGGAAGACGGAGACGAAGTCCCCGCCCGGCCGGGCCTGGCATCGGCCCGGTCCGCCCACGGGCTGGGCGTCGAGGGTGTGGTCGCACTGGTCGCGCACCAGCTGACCGCGGATCGTCAGTTCGAAGTGGGCGCCGCCGAACAGGTTCGAGTCGTCGCCCTGCAGCTCGGCTTCCTGCCAGTTCGGTGTCGGGACCAGCCGTACTCCCCACGCCAGCTTGCCGTCGCTGTCGATCGGCTGGATCCCGGTCCACTTGTCCCGGCCGCGCCGCAGTGCGGTCGGGACGCGGCGGGCTATCGAGTAGTCGGCGTCGCGGTTGCGGCGGACGGCTTCGAGGTAGACGCTGGCCTCGTGCAGGGTCGCCACCAGCACCGGCCGGGTGAATCGGATCTCGAAGCCGCGCCGGATGTGCGGTTCGAACTCGCTCCACGGCACGGCCTCGGCCCACCCTTTGTCGATCCAGGGCTGCCAGGAGAGGGAGGCGATCCGGGGCGCCGCCACGTCGCAGCACTTCGCCAGCTCGTACAGCAGCGGGTTGCGGTAGACCAGCGGGCGTACCGGGCAGGCGCTCGGCTCGGTTCGGCAGAACCCGTACTCCGGCTCGCATTCCTGTTTCGGCGCCACCGTGTGGTCGTGGTCGCCGGCTTCCCGGTTGGCCAGGTCGCAGACGCGCACGCGGGCCAGGGGCACGGCGACGAGCGGGTCCGGGTCGTACGTCCAATGGCCCTCGTCGGTGGGGCAGAGCTCCCCCGGCCGGGCGGACAGCCACTCCACGTCCTCGCTGATCGGCACGGTGTGCTCGTCGTCTCCGGGAATTGATCCGGTACGCCGGCACATGTACTCGTCATGGCCGACGCAGGAACCGATCGGGTGTTCCGGGCAGCCCCGGTCGACGTCGTGACACCCGTGTCGCAGGGAGAAGACCACGCCCTCGAGCGACCACTGTGCCCGGTCGCCGGGGAAGATGCGGCAACCGTCGTGCAGCGGTGGCCGGCAGGCGAAATGCGCGACGAGCGTGTAGTCGCCCTCGCGGTCCGGCGGCGGGCCGACGAGGTCGTCGATCCGGACGCATCCGCCTTCCCAGTAGAGCATCCGCCCGTGCCGGTCGAGGGCCAGGCCGTCGGTGAGGTCGAGCTGACCCCTGTCGTTGACGGACGGCCCGTACCCGGCGACCACGCCGTAGCCGTGTATCGCCCGGTTCAGCAACTGCTGCCGGCGCATCTCGTCCTCGAGGCCGGCGTTGAGCTGCTTCGCCGTCAGCATCTGCCGGGGGGCGAAGCTGGGCCGGACCGACCATGGTTTCGTGTCCATCGATCGTCCTTTCGTCATTGCAATCGCGGTCCGCTGAGCAGCAGGGGGCCTTGGTCGAGCACGGCGGGGCGCCGGGCCGGTTCGGGTAGCGGCCAGCGGCCGAGCCGGGTGGTGGCGCCCAACCGCCAGTGGCCGTCGCTGTGGAGTTCGGATTCGTCGAGCCGGAAGTCCACGTCCGGCCGGCGGTCGGTCGAGGCGGCGCCGGAGTAGACGAGTCGCACCCGGCAGTGCGCGGGCACGAAGAAGGGCAGCAGCCGGTCGATGATCGGGGCCAGGAGCGACTGGCGCGCGGCGTCGAGGTCGAGGCGGATGGTGACGACGCCGGCCCGCTGGGCCAGCATGAGCGCGGGGTCCGGGCATCCCCGGCCCAGCGGCGTCCGCCCCAGGACCATGGCGCCGGCCCGGGCCGAAGCCGGCCGCTGGGCCAGGGCCCTCGTGTCGCGGCCGAGGCGGGCCGAGGCGCCGAGGAACCAGGCCGACGGCCCACCGGCCGTGTCAGTCACCGTGGCCCGGCCCTCGGTCACCACGTCGAGCATCAGCTCGAGCCCTCGCTGGGTACCGCGGCGGCCGAGGATGTCCCCGGCGTGGGCCAGCAGGTCGCGCCGGCGGTCCGCCGGGAGGTCGTTCAGTGGCGGGAATCCGAGCCAGCTGAGCAGGTATCCGGTCCACTCGTCGGGGGCGGTGCCCGGGTCGAGGCGCTGCGCGAGCCCGGCCAGCGTCTCGTCGAGTCCGTCGAACAGCATTTCGTACGGCGCCAGGATCCGCCTCAGTTCCGGCGCGGACCGCGGATCCTCCCGGTAGAAGGCGGGCAGATGGTCGAGGTAGGACACCGCGGGGTAGCGGACGCGCAGCCGGGACATCTGCGGCGGGGTGCGGCCCGCCGGAGTGTCCAACCGGATCCGCAGCCACAGCGTGGTCTCGGCCACGCCGTCGAGCAGGGCGGCCAGGTGCTCGACGGCGCCGTCCCCGGTGCCGCGGTAGCGGACCGCCTGCTCGGTGCGCCACGGCAGCAACTGGTCCAACTCGTCGGCGAGGCCGGCGGTGGCCGGGCCGTCGATCAGCCGGCCGGCCCGTTCGATGAGCATCGCGTTGCCGGTCGAGGCCCAGGTCACCTCGGCCGCGGTGCCGGACGGCAGGCTCAGGTCGAGTTCCGCGCGGTTCCAGCCCGAGTGCGGGCCTTCGGGCGAGATGAGGGCGGGGGTGATGAAGGTCGACCGGCGGTCGTCGTCCGCGCTGTCCCCGGCCACGATCCGCCCGTTGCCGCGACTGCCGCCGACGAGCGCGCCGGCCAGGGCCGTGGGCCGGCCGAGCGAGCGGGGCACCCGGAGCCGCTGGTGGTCCTCGACGTCGCCGTCGACCACGTCGATCCGCTCGTACAGGGCGGTCTCGTCCTGCTCGGAGAAGCTGAGCAGGACGACGCCGTTGCCCGGCGCCGCCGTGAGCAGGACGGGCCGGTTCCGGTGGGCCGCGTCGAGTCCGATCGTCCCGGCCGCCTGCCCGGTCTCCGCGTCGATGACGACCGCGGTGCCGGCGGTGGCGGGGTCGATCACGACGAGCCGTGTCCCGCCGGCGGTGACCGCCAGCCGACGGGCTTCGAGGCCGGTCACGGCGATCGGCGTACGGCAGGTGAAGCCCCAGCAATCGGCGTGCCGCAGCCGCCACCGGCCGGATCCGTCCGTCTCGGCGAGCCACAGCCCGTCGGCGCCGTCGCCGGCCGCGTCCGAGATCCGCCAACCGGCTCGCGGCGGCACCGGGCTGAGCGGTTGCCGGGTGTACGCGTCGTAGCGGTCGAGAACGCCGGAGGAGGCGAGCACCCAGATGACCGACCGGCCGGCCACCATGAGCCGGGCCGGGCCGGCACCGTGCAGCACGCCCTGTTCCAGGGATCGGCGGATCAGGACCCGTGAGCGGCGTTCCAGCCACAGCGGATCGCCGCGCGGGTCGACGGCCGGGAGCATCGCCGGTCCCGGTTGCCGCTCGACGCGCAGCCGAGCCGGCACGACGAGCCGGTCCCCGGTCAGGGCGAGGCCGTGCCGGACCCCGGCCGCCCACTGGCCGGCCGTTCGGAAGTCGTAGCTCCGTTGCTCGAGAAGGGTCATCGCTCACCTCCGGCCGGCGTGACCCGGATCCGGCCCGCCACGACCATCGCGTCGGGCCGGACCGTCCGCGGCTCGGGCGTCATCCGCACGCCGGGAACGTCGGCCACGCCGGGCGCCGTGGCGGCGATCGTCCGTACGTCGGCCACGGTCAGCCCGCGCCCCAGGGGGGCACGGGCGGGCGACAGCCGATCGCCCAGCGCCCGCTCGGCGGCGGCGACCGCGTCGGCGGCGGTGACGCCGGGCTCGGGCGTGACGGTGAGCCACAGATCGACGGTCACCACGACGGGTCCCCGCACGACCAGCCGCTCCCCGAGGACCCGCCGCGGCTCCAGGCGGGCCGCGACCTCGGCGAGGTAGCGCGCCGCGTGCGGCACGACCACGAGGGTCCGGACGCCGTCGACGCGCCGGCCGGGCAGACGGTGGTCGAAGCCGGCGATCACTTCGGCCCGTTCCACGGCCATGCCGGGCAGGCTCCGCGCCGCCGCCGCCAGTTCGTCATCGGTCAGCACCGCGACGCGGCCGACGGCGGCGTCCCGCGCCATGATCACAGATTCCCGGTCGCCGGCGGCGCCGCGCCCGCCCGCGACCGCCTGCCGGTTCCGGCCGTATTCGCGGCCGTCGGGGCCGAGCGCCGGCACCGACCAGGTGAGGCCGGCGCGCAGATTGCCCTCGGCGCCGGCGGTCCGGGCATATCCGGTGTGCTGGATCGGCGCCCCGGGCCGGGGCCGGCGTCCGTTCACGCCGTTGCCGAACCGGATCCGGCCCGGCTCCACCACGTAGTGCGGATCCCGCGGGCCCGATCGGGAGAAGTCGCCGCGCTCCTGCCAGGGCTCCCCGTCGACCTCGATCGTCAGGGCCGGCTCGGGAAGCAGACCGTCGGTGTCGAGGTCGACCACCTGGTCGGGCTGCCCGGTGCCGGCCGAGGTGAACTGGAGTCCCTGGACGTGCTCACGTTGGACCACGGGCAGCACGTTGACCGAGATGCCGGCGATCCGCGGCAGCAGCGGGAAGTCGAACGAGACCCGCAGCCGGGTCGCCGCGGCCGCCGCCGGCGGGACCGCGAGCACGACGGCCCCGGTCCTGGCCATCCCGGCCGTGCCGTCGTACCGGACCGGGAGGCCGGCCCAGGTGTGCGCGGCGGTCCGGTACGCGTAACGCACCGGCGCCCACGGCTGCTCGGCCGACACCGCGGGGCCCGGCGGCGGCACCACGTCGAACCCGAGCGCGATCTGCGCTCCCCCGGCCGGCGGGCCGAGCGGGCCGTCGAAGTCGAGGTGGCGGACCGCGCCGTCGCCGGTGATCCGGGTCAGCGTCACCGGCGGCAGGTAGAGCGCCTCCGGGCGGTCGAGAGCGAAGCGCAGGTCCCGGTGCGGGCCGCAGGTCATCGCCGAGCCGGGCGGAAGGAAGGTTCCCGTACGGACCGGCCGGGCCGGCCAGATCAGCCCGCGTGCCGGCGCTGGGCCTTCGGGTCGCCGGCCGAGCAGCGCGGCGAAGGCGCGGCGATGCCGGCCACCGACCCGCCCGGTGCGGTAGACCTGCTGGTCGACGATCCAGGCCAGCAGGTCGACGATCGTCATCCCGGGATCGTGCAGGTTGTGGTCGGTCCAATCCGGCGCGTACCGCGGGATGGCGCCGCGGGCGAGTTCGACCAGCTGGCCGAACTCGATGGTGTCGAGCGCGGGGACGACGTCGCTCATGGCGTGACCTCCGAGGGGACGACTGACACACCGATGTCGCCGTCGCCGGCGCTGATCAGCCCGTCCGCCGGCATCCGGCGCGGGACGCCGCCGCCGGCGGCGCTGATCGCCACGCTCTCGACCCGCTCCAGGCCCGGTGCCCGGCTCAGGGCGCGCAGCAGGTCGCTCTCCGTCGGCCATCGGCCGAATCCGGCGTTCGCGATCGGCTCCCGCAGAAGTTCCTTGGCGCGCTGCTCGACCTCGGCCAGCCGGTCGGCGGGGGCGACCAGGTGCGCGTCGACGGTGACGCGGATCCACACCGGCCCCCGCACCTCGATGCCGCGCTCGTCCGGGGCCAGCCCGCCCCAGCCGGCGGCCCGGATCGCGGCCGCGACGGCGTCGCGCTGGGCCAGGGTCGGTGTGCCGTCCCGGACGGCGATGACGATCCGGATCGGCGCGCCCGGGCCGCGGGGGTGGAAGCACCGGGCCCGGACCACCTCGGACGACGAGGTGACCGCCAGGGCCTCGATGTCGGCCACGCTCAGCGCCTGGCCGGCGTGGCGCAGCCGGTCCGGCGCGGAGGCGAACAGCGAATCCGCCGCCGGGGCGCGAAAACCGCCGGCGGCCCCGACCGGCAGGAGGACCGTCTCGACGCCCTCCACCGGCGACGTCAGCCGCAGTTGCGTCCACGCCGGCAGGTTGCCCTGCTCGCCGCCGCCCTGCTGGTAGCTGAAACAGCGAACGTTGTCCCGGCCGGCCGGCGGGATCCGCCCGGCCCGCCCGTCACCGAACCGCAACCGGCCGCTCGCCGGGTCCAGCAGGTACGCCCGGGCCCCGCCGTCGAGCCCGATCAGACTGTCCACCCGGCGCCACAGCACCCAGGATCCGGGCAGCCGCTCGAGGCCGGTGACGACGACCTGCTCGCCCGGCCGCTGCCCGGCGAGCGTGGCGATCTCCTCGTCGCCGAGCTCCTCCCGGATCCGCAGCTCGACGCTCGCGGGCAGCACCGGCGACTCGGCCAGCTGGAGCGTCAGCCCGGGCTCGCCGAGGCTGGAGCCCACCACCTCGTTCAGCACCGTGCGGGCGTGCGTGACGCCGACGGCGTTGACCAGCAGCCGGTGCAGCACGGGCTGCCAGGCGGCGTCCCCCGGCTCGGGCCGCAGCCGCAACCACACCCGCTCGCGGCCGAAGAGGCGGACGAGCACGGGGTCCGCGCCGAGCGACATGGTGATCGTCCCGCGGCGGCGGAGCGCCCGTGTCCGGTCCTCAACGGCCACGCGCCGCCAGCCGTCGGCGGCGCGCTGATCGACGCGCAGTGTTCCGGCGCCGTCCCGGTCGGCGGCGTCGGCCAGGAACGTCACCACGCCACGGCCGATGGGCGCGGTCAACCCGACGTACAGCGCCCGGCCGGCGGCGTCCGGGCCGAGGGCCAGCGCGCCCTCGAAGAGGGTGAACGCGGCGGTGGCGGCGGCCTGGGTCTCGTCGCGCACGTCCAGGTTGTTCTCGACGAGCACCGCCTCCGGCGGGACCCGGTCCTCGAACGTGAACGAGGCCTCGACACTCAGGATCTCGGGCGGGTGCAGGCCGGTCGTGTCGACGCGCACCGTCTGTTCCTCGACCGCACCCACCTGCTCGCGGCTGACGACGTATCTCGGCCGCCCGTAGTCGCCGCCGACGAGCCGGGCCCGGATCCAGTAGTCGTCCTGGCCGCCGATGTCGGTCGTGGCCAAGTCTCCGGGCACGCCGAACGTGATCGTCCCGCTGGTCGACAGGTTGCCGGTGAGATCGATGAAGCGCTTCTCCAGTGCTCGCCAGCCCTGACCGTCGAAGTACTCCCAGGACAGTTCGGGGTTCTGGTAGCCACGGTTGAACCGGCTCTCGGTCCAGACCGGCGGATCGGGCGGCGGCCCGCCGGCCAGGGCGGCCACGCCCCGGTCGGGTGGCGCGGTGACCCACCGGTGGCTCAGCTGGGCCCAGATCGATCCGCCGGCCGGCTGCCGCCGCTCGATCCGCTGGGATTCCGGTCCGGCCGCTGCTCCGAAGAACAAGGTCGTGTCCGGGCCGATCGATGTCGGGGTACGCAGTTCGGCGAGCGTCCGCAGGTGGATGTCGGCCACCTCGACGGTGCCCAGCAGTTCCGCCGGGCGGTAACCGACGGACGGCTCGAGGCCGGGCACGGCGACGCCGAGGGTCACCACCCGAGCGTCGGCGCCGATGATCGGATAGCTGGCGTCACCGATGATCAGGCGCGTCGTGGCCGGGCGGACGACCGTCCGGTCGTTCGCATCCAACCGCAGCACGAACCGGTTGTCCGCGTCCGGGAAGGTAGCGGTGTACGGGCGGGCGTTGGGGTGCGGCAGGCGCAGGAAGTTCAGGGTCGTACCGACATCGAGCGGGTGGTCGATCTGATAGAGGCGCCGATCGCCCTGCTTGATCCGGCGGCTGGCGGCGGGCAGCGGCACCAGCGTGGGCGCGGCCGGCCCGGCGATGACCTCCACATGGTGCGCGACCAGGGGACTCGCCAACTCGACGGCGTCGTGCAGCTCGACCTCGACCAGGGGAAGGTCGAGCGCGGTCCGGAAGAGACGCTCGCCCACCCCGGTGACGGCCAGCTCGGGCGGTTTCCCGGCGGCCGGCCGCAGCAGCTGAGGGCGGGCGTCCGGCGTCTCGCCGGTCAGCGGCACGGCGAGCAGTTCCTCCTCGCCCAGCCAGATCGAGGCCTCGTGCGGTGACACGGCACGGCCGACAGTCACCGGGCGCCCGCCGACGCCGGGCACCGTGGGGTTGGCGTGCAACGGTCCCGGCGCCACCCGGTGACCGGACAATTCGGCGCGGGTCTCGTGGTCCGTGTGCACCAGGCCGCGCAGCCGCCGCTCGCCGGCGTCGGCGTAGCCGACCCAGAGATCGCCGTCGCCGCCGAAGCGGGTGACCGCGGGCCGGACGTCGAGGGCGGCGGGATCGACGTCGTCGAAGCGGTGCCACCGCGGAACCAGTTGCCAGAAGATGCTGAGCATCGCGACGGATCCCAGCCAGATCGCGCCCTTGCCGTCGACCACGACGAGTTCGAAGCGGGCGTCGTCCGGTCGCCGGGGCCACCGGGCGCCCTGCACCGCCACGATCTGCCACTGGTCGCCGAGAATCGGGCCGTCCTCGCCCCGGATCGGCTGCCAGCCGCTCGGGTCCGGGCGCCCCTGGTCGTCGACCTTGAGCGCGTGGAGCACCCCGCCGGCCACGTCGGCCAGGACCGCTGTCACCCCGACGGCGCCCGCCGGCGCGGGCAGCACGGCCGGGCGGGCCGACGGCGCCTTCGGGTTCAGCGCGGGCAGCGTCCGCCACCCACCCGCCTCGAGTTCCGCCGGCGTGGAACCCGTGGCCGGCCGGATCCGGCCGGCCCACAGGCCGCTGTCCTTCTCGCCGGCCACGACCAGGTCGACGCCCTGACCGGGCAGGCCGACGCCGGTCGCCGGCCCGGTCAGCAGCACCCGCCGGCCCTTGTCGTCCACCGCCACCATCTCCTGCCAGCGGAAGCCCCGGGCCTCGTCGAGCGCCAGGATCTCGAGGTAGCCGTTGCGGCCGGTCCCGTACCCGCCGAGAGTCGCGGCGTCGGTGGTGGCGGCGATGTCGAAGGAGGCCAGCGACGCGTCGGAGAGGGAGACCTCGATCGTCACGTCGGCGTCCTTCTTGGAGAGCGCCTCCGGGGCCGCGAGCGCGAAGGTGTCGAAGCGCAACGGCTCGGGACCGAACGGGAAGAACCGTCCGGCGGTGGAGAGCGGGGTGCCGTTGTGCGCGGCGCGGACGATCGTCGGCGGCTGGCCGGGTGGCGCGTCGCCGGGCAGCGAGGCGACACCGAGGCGGACCTGTGACGCCCGGGAGGTGAGTCCGGCCCGGCCCGCGATCGGCGAGCGCAACCGGGCCCGGACCCAGCGGTTCTTCCGGCCGCCGACCTCCACCTCGTCGGCCGCGCCGGCCCAGGACTTGGCCAGGCGGATCTCGTCGCCGTGCACGCCGAGCGGGTCCAGATCGTGCCAGCCCCGCACACCGCCGCGCGTGCCGAACAGCGCATAGTCGATGTCCAGCCGGCTGAGCTGGCGGGCCAGGCCGGCCGGGGCGAGAGACAGCGCGATCTCGGCCCGCTGCTCCAGCTTGAACAGGTCCTTGTGCCCGACCAGGAACGCGTGGTTCTGAAGGTCCCGCAGGCCGAACGCCTCGAACGACCCGATCCGGGTGACCACGGCGTCCGCGGCCACCGCGTCCTCCAGCGGATCGAGCAGCGTGACGAGGCCGTCCGGACCGGCCGCGGCGATCCGGTGGGCCGCCGTCCCGATCCGCAGCAGGTCACCCCCGGCCAGGCCGGCGACCGGGCTGACCTGCAGGGTCCGGCTGCCCGGACCGGCGAAGGTGACCACCCGGTGACCGAGCGGCCCGGTCGGCGGCTCCAGCGATCGGGCCTGGGCCGGCGCCACCTCGATCCGGTCCCGGGACGGATCCACGGCGATCAGGTCGGCGATCCGGCCCGGCACCACGCGCAGAGCGTCGCGGGTCTCGAAGGTGACCTCGCCCGCCACCGCCCGGGTGCGGGCCGGCGCGACCACGGCCGCGGCGGCATCCTCGGCGAGAGTCAGGGTGAGCACGCCTTCGGCGGCCCGGGGCGGGGCCGGCGGCAGGCCCAGGAACTCGAAGAAGGCCATGGCGTCGCGCCGCGCCGTGTGGTCGAGCCGCCGGGTCGTCTCCTCGCCCAGCCGGGCCGCGATCTCCAGCAGGGCCGACCCGACGTCATCGCCGCCGCCGCTGGGCGCCCAGTCCGGGGTCAGCGCCGGTGCCAGCCGGCGCAGGTACGCGCGCAGGGCCGCCGCCCGGCGGGCGTCCGTACCCGGGTGGGCGCCGGCCTGAAGGTTGAAGTTCGCGTTCACCGGCTCGCCGATTCCTGGAAGTAGAAGGGGTACACGTAGTTGCCCGGCTGGTTGGTGGCCCGGATCTCGTAGTCGACGCTGATGTCGAGACGCCCCAGGCTCACCCGGGTGCTGTCGACGCTGACCCGGCGCACCTCGATGCGGGCCTCGTAGGTACGCAAGGCGTCGCGCACCGACGTCTCGATCTCGCCGATGAGCCGGGCCGTGACGACGGCGAACGGCATGTCGTGGATGCCGCAACCGAAGCCGGGCCGCATCACCCGCTCGCCCTTGGCGGTGCCCAGGACGATCCGGATCGACTGCTGGATGTCCTTCTCGTACGACACGAGCGCGATCAGGCCGGTGTCCGGCGCGATGGTCACCGGCGTCGCCCAGCCGGTGCCGAGGAACTCCCGGCCCAGTCCCGCGTCGTCGCGTGCCATCGCGTCAGCCGATCAGCACGGTCGGGTCGCCCAGGGCGATCGCGTTCGGCGGCCCGATCTCGATCACCTGGTCGCCCTGCCGGGCCGCGGGCAGCCCGCCGATCAGCACGGTGGTGCTGCCCCTCGCCACCACCCCGCCGACGTGCGGCTTCGGGCCGTCCGAGAGCGGGCAGGTGTGGGTGTCGGAACCGATCCGCCAGGCCGGCTTCCCGCCGATCAGGACGGTCGGGCAGCCCGGTCCGGGGCTGAGCGGTGTGCCGTGGCTGGTCGTGTCGGCCACCCGCGCGGCTGGCTGTCCCATGTTCGCCGACCCTTCAGTTGATCTGGACTATCGAGCCTTTGAGCGTCAAGGTCCCGGAGGACTTCACGCTCAGGGAGCCGCCCGCCTCGATCGAGACCGTCGGCGCCTTGACCGTGATCTGCTGGGTGGCACTGATCTCGATCGCCCCGCCCGAGCCGGTCAGCTTGACGACGTTCTTGTTCGCGTCGTCGATCGTGATGCCGTCCTTGTCGAGCACCACCCGCTTGCCGTCGGCCAGCCTCACCTCGATCTCCGGCGCCGCGCTGTCGTCGTTGAAGCGGACCGTGTGGCCCGACCGGCTCTTCAGCAACCGCGTGTTGTTGGCCCCGTCGCTGTTGTCGGCCGGCGGCGCCTGCCGGCCGTTCCACAGGACCCCCAGGACGTACAGGTGCCCGGGGTCGCTGCTCTCGGCCGCCACCAGCACCTCGTCGCCGACCTCGGGCAGGAAGTAGAGGCCCCGGCCGCCGCCCGCCATCGGCATGGCGAGGCGAGCCCAGAAGCTGTTGTCGCCGGCTTCGTGCCAGGGCAGCCGCACCCGTACGCGGGCCAGGTTCTGCGGGTCCTTGTTGTCGGTCACCTCGCCGACCGCCAGGCCGGTGAGGACACCACCGGACTCGTCGCCGGTCCGCTGCCAAAGGCTGCTGTCCATCAGAGCGTCGGCTCCTCGATCGTGAACGACGTCCGGTATCCGCCACCGTCGATGCGATGGGTCGCTTCCGAGACGTAGTAGGGCTTGCTGAAGGCCGGACCGAGCCCGGTGATCGTGACGTTGGTGTCCGGCCGAAGCTCGGGCAGCCCGATCGACTCGCCCTCGCCCTCGACGAACTGCCGCGCCCGCTCGTCGAGGATCGCCCGGGCCCGGGCATCGGCCTCGGCCTGGTCACGGACGGCCGCCCGCACGTTGAGCACCTTGTCGGCGGCCAGGGCGGTGAACACCCGGTCGGCGCCGCTGCGGCCCCGGGTGTCCCGCCCCGACTCGTCCCCTCGCCGGGCCCGCCCGGTGATCACCCGGCCGTCGGCGACCGACCAGCCGTGCACCCGGACCTCGGAGATCTGCCGGGCCAGGTTCACCGCGGGCCGGAAGCTCAGCAGCCCCCGGCCCCAGGCCAGTTCGACGCCCTGCGTGGTGTCGTGGCGCCGGGGACCGAAATAGAGGGTCCGGTCCCGCTCGTAGAAGGTGACCGAGGGGTTGCGTTCGGCGAGCTTGTCGATGAAGGCCAGATCGGTCTCGTTGTTCTGATCGACGCGGGCCTTGACCGGACTGGTCACCCGGACATCGGCGTCGACGCCCGGCAACGCGGCCACGATGTCGCGCACGGCCGTACTGTCCGGCTCGTTCTCCCAGTGCTGGGACCGTTTGCCGACGGTGAGCGGGTAAAGGTCGTCGTACCCGCTGATCGACAGTTCCGGCGCGGCGCCGGCGCCGAAGTCGGTGGTGATCTCGGTGATCACCCCGGTCAGCATCGGCGTCAGCTTCGACGGATCGCCGTAGCCGAGCGCGATCTCGACGGTGCTGCCGAACGCGAACAGCTCGAGCAGGTCGACGCGCTCGCGCCGGCGGGTGGCGGCGAACTGGCCGGTGCTCCAGTCGAAGGCGTTGACGACGGTGAAGGCGAAGTGGCCGGCCTTGCGCTCCTTCAGGTCCACGCTGACCGACGAGACCGCCAGGAACAGGTCACGCAGCATGTCCTCGCCGCCCACCTTCACGGTGAAGGTGGGCACGTAGAAGCCGCCGTGCCGCTCCTCAAGGGCGACGAGGTCCATCGCCGGCCTCCCCTCGCTCGCCGGCCGGGATCGGCGGGAGCACCAGCACCCGGCCCGGTTCGATGCGCCGCGGGTCCTCGATGTCGTTGGCCTGGGCGATCAGCCGCCAGTACCGGGGCTCGCCGTACTCCCGGGCGGCCATCAGCCAGACGCTGTCGTGCGATTCCAGGACCCGCCGTTTGGTCTTGTCGGCCGAGTTGCGCCGCGGGTTCTCGAGCTGTTCCGCGATGGTCTGGTACTGCCGGAAGGTGACCGAGAGCGTGGCCCGCACCGGCGTACCGTCGGAGCGGAACATGGTGAACCGCTGCGAAATCTTCTCGACGACCGCGACGAAGTGGAACCAAGCCCAGCGGAACTCCACCCGGCGGGGCGCGTGCAGCGAGCCGTCGATCGCCACCAGGTCGGTGAACGACGAGGTCAGCTCGGCCACGTTCCGGCCGCCACCGTCGGTGTAGGTGTCGAACAGCAGGTCCATGGTCAGCACCTGGGCGTTGCCGTTGACGAACTGGAGGATCGGGCTGGAGAGACCGGGCGGCGCCGTCTCCTGGAAGCTGGCCGAGTATTCGACGTTGTACTCGGCCGGGTTGAACAGCACGTCGATGGCCGTTCCGGCGCCCCGGCCGTCGAGCGGGGTCACGGTCGCCTTCGCCAGTTCCTGTGCCATCGTCCTCACCCCCGCCCGCTGCGTTCCCGCTCGATCCGGATCTGCCTCTCGAAGCGCCGCCACAGGTCACGCCCGAGCCCGTCGAGGTCGAGGGGCGGCGAGGTGGGTGGTGACGCTGTCGTCGTCCGGTGCGGGTTCGCTTGCCGTACGGGGTCACGCCCCGCCGCGGGCTCGGTCGTTCGACGGTGCACGCGATCGACGGGGCGGCGCGCCGGTCCGGGTGCCGCCTCGGCCGGGCGCGGGGTCGCGGCGCCGGCCAGGACGAGCGGGACCGGGGCCCGGACGGCGTCCGGCCGGAGAGCGGCGGAGCCGGTACGGAAGACCGGGGATGCCGGCCGGGGCCGCGGCACACGCGCCGGTACGACGGCGTAGCGCAGGCCGTGATCTCGCCGGGCGCCGGAGACGTAGGGGTGTCCTATCCGATCCGGGCGGCGGCCGGCCGTCTCCGCACGGCGGTTCGCCCGTGGCGGCAGCGGAACCGCACTCCTCCACGGCGTCGCCCGCCGTTCCGGCGCGGGCGCCGTCGCCGCAAAGGCCGGCGCCGCGGTGGGTGGCCCCGTTGGCGCCGGTGGCGGCGCTGATGCCGGCCGCCGCATGAATACGGGTGACGCGGTCGGCAGCGTCGGGGCCGGTAGAGGCGCTGATGCCGGTAGGGGCGCTGACGCCCACAGCGGCGCTGATGCCGATGGGGGTGCTGATGCCCATAGCGGCGCTGACGCCGATTGGGGTGCTGATGCCCATAGCGGCGCTGACGCCGATTGGGGTGCTGATGCCCACAGCGGCGCTGACGCCGATGGGAGTGCTGATGCCCACAGCGGCGCTGACGCCGATTGGGGTGCTGATGCCGATGCGGGCGCTGATGCCAGCCGCAGCAACGCCGATGGTCGCGCGAACGCCGCGGAGCGCACCGACGCGGGTGAGGGAAGCGACGCCGACGAGAGCATCAACACGGGTGAGGGCATCGACGCCGGCGAGGGGACCGAGGACAGGAGGGGCGCCGGTGGCCGCACTGACGCGAGCGGCCGCGCCGATGCCGATAGCCGTGCCGGCACGGGAAAGGCGGTCACGTGTCCCGCCAGGAGGCGCGCCGCGGTTCGGGCGGCCGCGTCCGGCCGCACGAGGGTGTGGTGATGGACAGGCGCGCCACGCGCACGCCGGACCACGGAGGTCAGCCGGACGGCAAGCTCCAGCCGCAGGGCCAGGCGCAACGTCAGCTTCACCGGCGTACCAGTGGCCGAGCGCAACGACGGCCGGCCCACCGGCCCCGGCGGCCGCCGGAACACCAGCGACAGCGGCCGATGGGCCATCGGCGAGCGGCGCGGCGACGCCTCGTCCCGGCGGCCCCCCATGGGCGCCGGGCGCGACGGCAGGCGGCCGAGTCTCATTGCCGGGTTATCCCGTGATGAACGAGCTCGACGGTCTCGGTCGCCACGGCGTCCGCGGTGGCGTCCAGCTCGGCGCCGGTCCACTTGGCCGGGTAGGCGCCGACGCAGATCCAGCGCCACGCCTCCTGCCCGGCGGTGTCGATCAGGAGCACCGACACGACCCGGCGCCGGATGTTCCCGGCGATCACCTGCTGATGCCAGTCCCACAACCGGGTGTCGGTCAGGCCCCGCTTCAGCACCAGCGCCGGGTAGGTCGTCTTCACCACGAGCTGATGCTCGAAGTCGTTGACGCCGCCCTCCCGGAACGGCTCGACCTCGGTCCGCCGTTCGAGGCCCGCCACCGACTGGAACCCGCCGGCCACCGTGCCGTCGAACTCGACGACGAAGCGGAAGACCCGGAACGGATCGGTACGGGTCATCGGTCACCTCCTCAGGCGATCTCGAACGGGTTCCCGGGCGCCCCGTCGAGCTCCCGGTTGATCTGCGAGATCTCCTCGCACCAGCGCCGCCGCTCGCGGTGCTCCAGCGCCATCAGCTCGTCGCGCGACCAGTGGAAGTGGTAGGCGATGAAGGCCATCTCCTGGTAGAGCTGGTCCACCGGATAGGCCCTCATGCCGGTTCCCCCACCAGCGCGTCCTCCTCGGCGTTGAGCCGTTCGTAGAGCTTCTGAAGGTGGTTCAGGTCCCCCGCGAACAGGCCCTCGACCACCTTGGTGTTGACGTCCGGCAGCGAGCCGAGCCGGGTGATGACCCGGGCCAGCACGATGACCGTCAGGTAGGCCGGGTTCTGCTGCACCCGCGGGTCGCGCAGCGGCAGGATCTCGTCGGCGGCGGTGGCCAGCCGCATCACGCCCTCGGTGTGCAGGACGCCGTCCTGGTCGAGGTAGCCCTTCGGCAGCGTGAAATTCACTTCGGTGGCGAACATCTGTGGCTCCTCCTACTGGGTCCGCCGGATGCCCTCGTTGGACAGCTCGAGGGTGTCGATGGCGACCTCGTTGCCGGTGCCGTTCAAGGGGCTCGGGGTGTACTTGGACGGCCAGGCCCGGGTGATCTCCCACGTCGCCCTGTCCTGTCCGGCCTCGTCCTGCACCCGGACGACGACGTTCTTGCGGATCTGTTCGAGGAGCGTGGCGCCCTCGGTGACCTCCCGGTACCACTCGGACAGGGCCATCGACTCCGTGATGCCCCACTTGAGCGTGACGTTGCCGTACTTGGTCAGGCTGCTGAGCTTGCGGACGGTCGGGATCTCGTCGCCCTCCCGGTACTCGATCGGCTCGGTGGTCGATTCGCCGACTGTGGCCTCGGCGAACCCGGCCTGGTCGATGTTGTCGATCTCCAGGCGGAATCGGAAGTTGCGGAGCGGGTCCGGGCGGGTCACGACTTCGCCTCCTGCGTCTTCTGGAAGATCCGGAACACGACGAACTCCGCGGGATGCACCGGAGCCACGCCGATCTCGATGATCAGCCGGCCGCTGCGCCGGTCGTCCTCGGTCATCGTCTCCGGGCCGACGGCCACCGAGAACGCCTCTTCCTCCTTGACGCCGAACAGGGCGCCCTCGCGCCACTGCGTCCGGAGGAACAGGGTGACGGTCTGCTTGACGCGGGCCCACAGCCTCGTGTCGTTGGGTTCGAAGACGACCCACTGGGTGGAGTTGTAGATCGACGCCTCGAGGAAGATGAACAGCCGCCGGACGCTGACGTACTTCCACAGCGGGTCGCTCGACATGGTCCGCGCTCCCCAGACCCGGATGCCGCGGCCGGGGAACCGCCGCAGGGCGTTGACGCCGTTCGGGTTGAGCACGCCCTGAGTCGCCTGGTTGATCTCGTACTCGAGGTCGATGGCGCCGGCGACGACCTCGTTGGCCGGCGCCTTGAAGACGCCGCGGTTGGTGTCGGTCAGCGCGTAGATGCCGCAGACCGCGCCGCCCGGCGGGATCTTCTTGCGGGTGCCGCTGCGCGGGTCGCTGACATAGATCCACGGGTAGTAGAAGGCGCCGTACTTGGTGTCGGTGACGATGTCGCGGGGCGAGATGCCGGCCGCGTTGGCCTGGTTCGGCTCGGAGTCGACGACCGCGAAGCGGTAGCGGTTGCGTTCGCAGTGCCGGACGACGGCCTGAGCGGTCGTGTAGTCGCATCCGGGCGCGTAGACGATCGCCACCGACCGGAACTGGTCGAGATCGAGTGCGGCCAGACCGGTCGGCCGGCGCAGATCGGGGCTTCCCTCATAGCTGGCGGAGGTGACCGCGCCGCCGTCCTCGGTGCCGTCGAGCCGCGCGGCGCCCTCGGCGGGCAGCGGGATGCCCTCGTCGGCGGTCACCTCGACCAGCACCGAGTTGAAGTTGTTGATCCGCTTCCCGAAGTAGGCCGGTGAGGCCGGATCGACGCTCAGGTCGTCGAAGTCCTCCGACCACGTGGGCAGCGGCTGCGCGGTGTCGATGCCGGCCGCGTCGTCCGGCACGTGCGCCGGGTTGGCCCAGTAGTCGAGTCGCAGCCGGAATCCGACCGGCTCGCCGTTCGCGCCGCGCGTGCTGCCCGGGAGGATCCGGGCCCAGACCTGGCGGTACGCGGCGCCGGGGCCGAGCGCGGTGATCGTCAGTCCGGACAGTTCGACGGCCGGTGGCTGCGCGCCCTCGCCGACGATCCGGGTGACGTAGCAGCGGATGCCGCCGTTGTCGAAGAACGTCTTCACGGCGTACGGCATGTAGCGGTCGGCGGCGAAGATGTCGCCGTAGAGCCGCAGGTATTCGCCGTAGCTCGTCACCAGGCGCGGCAGCAGCGGACCACGCTCGGTCTCACCGAGGAAGGCCGCCGTGCTCGTGGCCACCCCCTCGATGGGCTTCGGGCCGCGCTCGATCTCCTCGATGTAGACGCCGGGCGCCAGGTACTCAGGCATGGCTCACCGCTCCTCGTGTCGCGTCACCGGCCGGTGGCAGCGTCTCCAGCTTCTTGCGCAGCGCGGCCTCGCCCTTGGCCCGGTGCTCGTCGCGGTCCTTGACGGCCTGGGCCAGGGCGGCCCGCAGTTCGACGACCTTCGCCTCGTCGCCGGCCAGGGTCTTCTCCGACGTCGCCTGCGCGTCGAGCGCCGTGACCAGCGCGCGCGGCAACTCGCCGGGGTCGATGATCTTCGGTTCGGCCCGCAGGGCCGCGAGGTAGTCCCCGCGATGGGCCAACAGCCAGTACGCGACCGCGTACTTGCCCGCGTCGCGCTCCTTGGTGATCTCGTCGTACCGGGTCTTGAGGACGCCCATCCGGGCGGTGATCGTCGCGGCCAGCTTCTTGTACTCGGTGACGCGCGCGGTCTTGTCCTTGACGTCGGCTTTCGCGTCGTCGCGGGTCTTCTCGGCCTTCCGCAGGGCGGTCTCCGCTTCCTCGGCGCCCGTGTCGAGCTCGGCCTGCTTGGCTTTGAAGGCCTCGGACTCCGTCTTCACCCTGCCGGCCAGCGGGCCGAGCAGCTTCTCCAGGCTCGCCTTCTCGGACTGGTAGAACTCCTCGTAGTCCTCCTCCTCGCGCTCGAGCTTGTCGTGCGCGTCCTCGTACGCCTTCTGGTTCGCGTCCAGGTCGTTCTTCGCCCCTCGCAGGGCGGTCAGCCGGTTCTGTTTGTCGGCGAACTTGCTGTCGGCGAGCTCCTTGGCCGCCCGCGCCTCCGCGGTCTCCCGCGCGTACTTGTCGATCTCTTTGTCGATCGGATCCGGCTCGGGGGGCGGTGCTGCTCCCGCCGGTGATCCGCTGCCGCCGCCGGCGGACACTTCGGAATCGCTCACGGCCGCGTGCTCCTCTCCTCAGGGCGTTTCGTGGACGAACGGGGGACGGTCGGCGCCGTCCAGATCGATGACCGCCGAGAACACGTGCACCCGGCCGTGCTCGAGGTTCACGTTCAGCTCGCGCGCCGGCAGGCCGGCCTTGGCGAAGCGCAGCGTCGCGGTGACCGGGCCGGGCTCGGGGATGCCGATCGTCCGGATGCCGACGGCCAGGGCGAAGTCGCCGTTCGCGTCGGTGGTGGCCGGGAACTGATGACCGGCACGCGGGGACGGAAGGCGCGCGCTCACCGTGAGGCCCGGCACCGGCGCCCGCGCGTCCGGGCGGCCCACCGTCCCCCGGACCAGGGTCGCGACGTCGCCGTACGAGGCGTCGGGCCGCCGCTCCAGCGGCACCACCCGGCGGAGGCCGTCTCCCGCCGGGTTGTAGGTGACGAACACCGGCCCCCGGTAACCGGCCCGGTCGGCGGTGATCCGGAACGTCAGGTCCGGGCCGGGCGGCACGTTGACCAGCACGAGGTGGCCGCTGAGGTTGCGGATCAGACGGTTCGGCCGGGCTCTGTCCCACTCCCGGTCCCAGAGCTGGGCGTCGACCCCGCTCCGCACGATCCGGCGCGTGATGCCGTCCATCGGGATCAGCACGGCGCTGACCGCGTCGGCCCGGTCGGGCTCGAAGGCGATGGGCGGCCGCATCACGACTCCACCGGCGCGTCGAGGAGACGGCCCGGCCGGTCGGTGCGGTGCACGACCGGCGCACCGGCGGTGACCGGGACCGCCGTCACGGCGACCGGGCTCACCAGGTAGACCATGGAGGTCCGGTACGAGGTCTGCGGGAACAGGCCCCACACGCGGCTCATCTCCTCCATCGGGTACGGCTCGGGGGTCACCCGGGCGTACTGGCCGGGCAGCTCGACGAAGGGCCGCTCGTGCAGGGCCCGGACGGCCCGGCCCAGCGTGAGCAGTTCGTCCGGGTCGGCCACGCCGCCGTTCCCCGCGCCGGCCGAGCGGAACACGCTGAGCAGGAACCGCAGGTCCAGCGGAAGAGCGTCCGCCTCGGCCAGCGGCTCGCCGGGATCGGCGGAGCGGGCCACGTAGTGCGGGTCGTTGCGCATCGCCTGGTTGACGACGATGTGGAACAGGAACAGGCACAGCGTCCGCTCGCCGACGTCCTCGGCGTTGGGCGGCCCGACGTAGACCGGCCCGCCGACGGCGGCGGCCAGCCGCGCCCCCAGGACGGCGGTGACGTCGAAGATGGCTTCCGCGGTCACGATGCCACCAGCTCGTCGTCGGCCAGCCCGCGTTCGGCGGCCAGCATGCCGATCTTGGTGAGTTCGCGCCGGGCCGCGGTCAGCACGTGCCCGGCCTCGATCCGGCCGCCCTCGGCGGCGGCGAGGAAGGCGGCGTGCAGGGCGATGTTCTGGATGCTGCCGCCGGGAATCTGCAGGCGCGCGGCCAGACCGGCGATCGTGGCGTCCGCCGCCAGCGGCGCGCCGGCGGGGAACGCCCGCCGCCAGATGCGCTCACGCTCGGCGGCGTCCGGCAGCGCGAAGGTGACGACGAAGCGCAACCGCCGGACGAAAGCATCGTCGATGTTCTGCTTCACGTTGGTGGTCAGCACGGCCAGGCCGCGGAAGGACTCCATGCGCTGGAGCAGGTAGGCCACCTCGACGTTGGCGTGCCGGTCGTGGGCGTCCTTGATCTCGGTGCGCTTGCCGAAGATCGCGTCGGCCTCGTCGAAGAGCAGCACGGCGCCGGACCGCTCGGCGGCCTCGAACGTCCGCTCGAGGTTCTTCTCGGTCTCGCCGATGTATTTCGAGACCGTCTTCGACAGGTCAACCTGCAGGAGCTCGACGCCGAGGTCGCCGGCGACGATCTGGGCCGCCATCGTCTTGCCGGTGCCGCTCGGGCCGCTGAACAGCGCGGCGACGCCCTGCCCGTACGGCATCCGGCCGGCGAAGCCCCACTCCTGCAGGACCCGTCCGGCGTGCAGAACGTGCAGCGGAATGGCTCGCAGCAGATCCTTGCGGGACTCGGCCAGCACGATGTCGTCCCACCCGTAGGCCGGCACGATCCGCCGCACGCCGGGCGGCAGCGCGACCGGTGCGACATCGCGGGCCGCCTGCTGGACCAGCGCCACATCGGCGCCACCGGCGGCCAGGCTCCGGGTCATGTGTTCCGGCTCGATCGGCGCGGTGGCGGCCAGACGCCGGATGTCCTCGTCGGTGAGGGCGACGCCGGTGCGAGCGGCCGCGCTGCTCCACCAGGCCGCACGCTGGGCGACCGTGACGGCCGGGGCCCGCAGCAGAACGCCGGAACCCGGCCACGCCGCATCGGTCGCCACCAGCCGCAGGTGCCGGGCCGCCCGTACCAGCCCCTCCGTCACCTGCCGCCGCTCGACCGCGCCGAGCCCGTCGAGTCCGAGGACGAGCAGCCCGCTGCCGGCCAGCCGGCTGAGCACGGCCCAGTCGGCGGCCGCCGCGACCCGGGCCGGGCCGGCGTCCACCTGCTCGAGGTCGCCGATCACCAGGGGCACCCCGGACGCCGAGGCCAGCCGCCGAAACCAGCCCTGCCCGGAGTCGCCGCCGGTCAGATGCAGCATCGCGGGGCGCCGGAGCCGCCCCGCCAGCTCGGTCTCCGCCGCCGAGAGCGGGGGTTCGTCCGCCGGCCTCGGCCGGCACAGCACGGCCCCCGTCGCGGCGACCGCCTGCTCGATCGAGGCGGCCACCAGGTGGGCGACGACCGAGCCGGTGGGCGCGTAGCCCGCGTCGACCGGCGGGGCATCCGGCTCGGCCACCCGCACCAGTCCCGCCGACGCCACCGAGCCGGCGGCGTGGACCGTACGCCGCAAGTCCCAGGCACTGACCTCCGTGTGCGACATCAGCTCGGCCAGCAGGGTGAGGCCGGGGCGCCGCCGGGTCAGGTCGTCCTGCAACACCCCGACGGCCAGGCCGTACCGGCCGTCCAGCTCGGGCGCCAGGACCAGGCAGAGCAGGCGCAGCTCGAGGCCGGTCAGACTGAACTGCTCAGCGAGCCGGGCGAGCGGCCGCGGCAGCGTCGTGCGGGATTCGGCCAGCGCCTCGTCGGCCGCGCTCAGGCGCTGACGCACGCCGGCCGCCTCGGTGCCGGCCCCGCCGGCGCCGAACCCCAGCAGGTGCAGGGCCTCGCTGGGCGCGACGGACCATCCCGGCACGCCGGCCGGGACGCCCGGGCCGATCCGGCGCAGCAGGCAGCGACCGAGGCTGAGGTTCAGCCATTCGGTCAGCGGCGCGAGCGCGACCGCATCGGCGCCGTGCGGCGCCGTCGGTGAGATCGTCTGCATGGTTCCCGCTTCCGGCTCATTCGGATGCGAGAACTATCGGCGGCACCGCCCGGCCCCGCCCATGGACCGACGGATCCAGAAGGGATTCAGACCTGGGTACGGCAGAACCAGGAAGCGGCGTCGGCGCGGCTGGCCAGATGCAGCTTCTCCAGGATGTTGTGCACGTGGTTCTTCACGGTCGAGACCTCGATGAACAGCCGCCGGCTGATCTCCCGGTTGCCCAGTCCCTCGGCCAGCAGGCCGGCGATCTGCCGCTCGCGCGGCGTCAGCGGCTCGGCCGGGGTGACGCCGCGGCGCTCCTCGGCCAGCACGGCGAGCCGGCGGAACAGGCCGCCGATGACCGCCGGAGGGCAGACCACGCCGCCGTGGACGACCTGCCGGAGCGTGTCGAGCAGCCGGGTCAGATCGTCGTCGCGCGGCACGTACGCCGCCATGCCGGCCTCCAGGCAGGCCAGGATGTCGTCGTCCGACTCGAGCACCCCGATCGCCACAACGATCATGCCCGGCAAGCCGGTGGTCAGGTCACGCAGCGAACCGGCCTGGGTCACGTCCACCAGCACGACGTCCGGCCGAAGGTGGCGGATCCGGCTGACACCGGCGGCGTCCGGGCAGGCGTCGCCCAGCACGGTGACCTCCGGCCGCCGGCGAAGTGCCTCGCCGATCGACTCGCGATAGACACGGACGCGGCCGAGGAGGGCTACCCGCATCCCCGGAGTGTCTCCCCCGCCCGGCGGTGGCCACAATGGGCCACCGGATCCAGATCTGTACCCTCCCGGTCCGGTCTGACCAGGCCGAGACGCTGAGCCCGCAGCACCGTGTTGAGCCGGTCGGTCGTCGCCAGCTTGCGCTGCAGGTTCTCCTGGTGCTTGGCGACCGTCCGCGGCGAGATACCGAGGCGGCGCCCGGCCGCGGCCACGGTCAGACCCTCGGCGAGCAGGCTGAGCACGGCCAGCTCGCGCGGCGTGAGACCGTGCCCGGCGACCCGCTCGCCGGCCTGCGGCAGGTCGGTCGCGCACCCCGCGCGCCAGGCGAGGACGACCTGCTGGTGCCGGTCGAGCGCGGTGAGAATCCGCTGGAGCCGGCCCGCGTACTGCAGCTCGGTGGCGGTGAAGTTGCCGCCCGGGCGGGCGATGCCGAAGAGCCGGACGGATCGGGCGGTTCGATGCAGCGGAAGCATGAGATGCCGGCTGGCCCCGCCGAATTGACGGCGCATGCGGTCGAAGCGTGCCGCCGTACGCCACCGATAGTCGTCGAGAACGTCGTCCAGGGTGCGAGGGGCCGCGTCGCTGCGGCGGACGTAGTGCCGGATCAGCGGGTACGCCCGGTTCTCCTCCTCGGTCACCTCGATCTCCGCGGCCCAGTCCGGCCACACGGCGACGGCCCGCACGTCCAGCCCCTGCCCGTGCACGTCGACGACGCCGCCCAGAGTGACACCGAGCTGAGAGGTCAGTTCGGCGAACAGGCGCGGCCAGACCTGATGGCCCTCCTCCAGGTCGGACATCGCCGCCATCACCAGGTCCAGCACGCGGCCGTCGAGCGCGGCCGCCGTCGCCACAGCCATCACTCCATCCTCGTCCGGCGGCCGAGGGGAATCCACCGACTGATGGGTGCTTGACACAAGTCGTGCTACGTCACACCGCGTATGTCCTCCTCCGCGACCGGACGGCACTATGAGAAAGGTCCCGTCGTGCGCCGTTGGAGAGGCGACGGTCATGAGAATAGTGATCATCGCCGCGGTACGTCTCTATCGTGAAGGACTCGCGGACGTCCTGCACGACATCGGCTCGTTCGCCGTGGCCGGCACCGCGGACAGTGGGCCGGCCGGCGTCGCCTGCGTGCTGCGCCATCGCCCCGACGTGGTCCTGGTCGACACCGCCACTCCCGGCGGCACCGACATCCTGCTCGCGCTGCGGGCCGCGGCGCCGCTGGCCCGCGCCGTGGCCCTGGGCGTGCGGGAGAGCGGAGACGAGATTCTGGCCTGCGTCGAGGCCGGCGCGGTCGGGTACGTGCCGCGCGAGGGCTCACTCGACGACCTGGTGCGAACGTTGGAGCGGGCCGGCCGCGGCGAAGCCGTCTGCCCGCCACCCATCCTGACCGAGCTCCTGCGCCGGGTCTCCGAGCTGGCCGGCGGCGCCTTCACCGCCGGGGGCGGCGAGCAACTGACGAGCCGCGAACTGCAGGTGATCCGGCTGATCGAGAACGGGCTCACCAACAAGGAGATCGCGGACCACCTGGACATGGCGCTCTCCACGGTCAAGAACCACATCCACAACATCTTCGAGAAGCTGGGCATCCGCCGCCGGGCCGAGGTGGCCGCCTGGGCCCGGCGGCAGCGCAGCAGCGTCTAGGTCCCGATCTGGATCCACCGCTTCATGGCGCGCCGCTTCCGGCGTCGCGGACACTGCGAGGACACCTTCGGCAGAACAGGACCGGCGTGCGGCACGTCACCGTTCTTCTCGATCTCCGCGGCGTCCTCGGCGACGTCGTAGCCACGCTGCTGCGCGAGAAATACGGTGATCCGGCCGTGCGGGTGGTGCCGGAGGGCGTCGCGCTCGAGGCGGCCGTCGCCCGGAGCCGCCCCCAGATGGTGATCACCGTGTTCGAGAACGAGCCGGACCCGGCCGTCGTGCCGCCGGGTCTGGCCCGGCTTCTCCGCGACCATCCGCGGCTGCGGGTCCTGGTGGTCGAGGGCGACGGCCGGTCCGGCTCGATCTGGGAGCTGCAGCCCCGCCGCATCCCGCTCGGCGAGCTCTCGCCCGGCCAACTGATCCGCGCGGTCTCGGAGCGCGTGCCACCTGACTTCTGCTAGATTCCACTGAGGAACCGTGCTGGTCTCCACCGGTTCCGTTCAGCGATATGTCTACGGCGGTTGCCCACGAGGGGAACCGCTCCGTGGCAGCCGGGTCTCCCGGCCCCGCCGGGAGATTCTGACGGTCAGCGCTGGCGTCCAATCGACCTTCATGGGGATTGGACTGCGACCGCCGGTGCGGCATAGTGGCCGAAGTGATGCTCTTCTGGCAGTCCGTGCTGATCGACGAGCGCGCCGACCGCCGGGGGCTGCGCTGGCCACCCGCCTGGGTGGCCGGCCGCGACTACCTTCATCGCTGCGGCCCGGTACGCCTGCGCGCTTCGCGCGGCCGTGAGTACCTCTCCAGCGACGTCGTGTACGCGGATCTCGCCAATATGCTGTCGGTGGCGCCCCGAAATCGGGAGAGTCCGCTGAAGGGACGCCCGGCGCAGGTCGTGAAGCGCCTCCATCCACTGGATGCCGACAATCGCACCTTCGCCCTGACCGTCGCTTTCCGCCTCCACGCCGACCCGTGGCTCGCCTTCTCCCCCACGAATGAGCCACCGTGGGTCATGCAGGCGTACGGGCGGTGGGCGGCCGGGCTGAAGGTCACGCTGAACCCGACCGGCCAGACGCATGACCTGCATGAGCTCGGCGCCGCCGTCGGAACCCATGTGGGCCAGGCGACGCGGGGCACGGCGAAGCCCCGGCCCGGCGAGCGCATCTCGCCGGCCGGGAACGCCATGTTCCTCAGCGCGCGGATCGACTGGTTCGGTTTCGGCGAGCGCACTCCGGAAGTCGTCCTCGACAAACCGCCGGAGGTTCGCGGCAGACCGTTCATCGCACTCACCGAGGCGCGGGGAACGGCCGCCGCTCGCCGGAGACTTCGCACCTACGTGTTGCGGACGCTGGCCGAGGTGGACATCGCCAACCACCTCGCCGGGCGCCTCGCCGCCCAGCCGGCCGACCGTCCCGCCTGGATGGAGAGCCGCGCCCGAGGCGCCCTCGACTTCCTGTCCCGGCCGGCGCCGTACGGCTTTCCCGCCGACCGGCAACGCCGTATCTGGCAGATGTCGATCAGCCGGCACGGCGTCAAGGCCGGAGCGATGCGCCGCCTCGCCGTGGAACGCCTGTCCTCGCTGTTGGCTTCTTCCGCGCCGGAGCGCTCCGGCGCTAAGTTCGTCTTCATGTCGGACAACTACACGTTCAACGGGCCGGTCGGAGCGGCCGGACGCCACGCCCAGGGCGTCGTCAACGTGAACGGCACGACAGTCGATCACTCGGCGCTGGTACGCGAGCTCACCACGTTGAGCGATCTGCTGCGCCGGCGGGACGTGGACGACGCCGACGCCGCGGTGGTCGCCGACGCCGCCCAGGACCTTCAGGAAGGCCGGACCGGCTCCGCCGAGGGCAAGCTCCGCCGCCTCTCGCGCCACACCTTGTCCGTGGCGAAGGAGCTCGCCCTGGGCGTGGCGGTCGCGGCGATCACGCATTCGGCCGGGCTGGGCTGACGCGCGTCAGGGATGGGCGAAGGCGGCCGTACGGGCGTACCCCTCAAGGGTCTTGATCTCGGAGGCCGACAGGCCGATCTCGGTCCGCGCGACGGCGTATTCACCGGAGAGGGTGATCGCTGAGGCTCGTGGGTCGTCGGTGGCCAGAGCGACCGGTACGCCGGCGGCGAGCAGGCGGCGCAGGGGGTGTTCGCGGTAGCTCGGGGCGACACTCGTGTGCAGGTTGCTGGTCAGGGCCACCTCGAGGGTGATCCCGCGCGCGGCCAGGTGCTCCAGCAGGGCCGGGTCCTCGACCGAGCGGACGCCGTGCCCGATGCGCTCGGCGCCCAGGTGGTTGATCGCGTCCCAGACGCTCTGCGGGCCGGCGGCCTCCCCGGCGTGGACCGTGACGCGCAGGCCGGCGTCGCGGGCCTTGGCGAACGCGGGCGCGAACTCGGCCGCGGGCACCCCGGCCTCGTTGCCGGCCAGGTCGGCCGCGCAGAAGGTGTCCCGGCGCGACAGCAGGGTGTCCACCTGGGCGGCGCCCCGCCCCGGGCCGAGGTCGCGCAGCAGGATGCCGATCAGGGCCACCGGCAGTCCGGTCTCCTTCGACGCCGTTCGGACGCCCGAGGAGACCGCGTCGATGACGGCCTCCGGAGCCAGGCCGGTCTCCTGGCGGATGAACCAGGGACTGAACCGCAGCTCCAGGTAGCCGAGGCCGTCATCGGCGGCGTCCCGCACCACCTCGGCGGCCGCCCGCTCCCAGTCCTGGGGGCGCGGGAGAGCGGACGGCGCGGCGTCGACCTTGTCGAGGAAGGGGACGAGGCCGCCCAGAGGGCCGCGGGCCACGAGCAGGTCCTCGGGGTCGGCCGCGACGGCCAGGGGGTGCCCGTCGCGGTGAGCCAGCTCGAGGACGGTGGCGACTCGCAGGGAGCCTTCCAGGTGGCGGTGCAGGTCGATCAGGGTCACGAGCTCAGGAGCTTAGCCCAGCCACGTGGCGAAGCTGACGGCGCCGACGCGCGCCCCGTTGCCGGGGGCGGGGGCCAGCGACTCGACCTGGGCGCCGAAGTAGCCGGCGGCCGGGTCGTCGAGGACCGTACGGGCGTCGCCCTTGGCCTCGAGGTAGCGGCGGACGAACGACGCCAGCGTTCCCGCCTCGGGGCCGGCCAGCTCGACCACGCCGTTGGTGGCCGGCTGCTCCACGAGGCCGGCCAGCGTCGCCGCCACGTCGTCGGCGGCCACCGGCTGGAAGCGGGCCGTGGAGGCGTGCACCACGCCGTCCTTGGTCGAGAAGTCGGCGATGCCGGCCAGGAACTCGAAGAACTGGGTGGCCCGCAGGATCGTGAACGGCACCCCGGCCCCGCGGATCTCGCGCTCCTGGGCGACCTTGGCCCGCATGTAGCCGCTGTCGGGGATCTGGTCGCAGTTGACGATCGAGACGGCCAGGTGGTGGGTCACACCGGCCGCCTTCTCGGCCGCGCCCAGATTGGCGGCCGAGGTCCGAAAGAACTCGAGCACCTCGTCGTCGCCCCAGGACGGCGCGTTGGTCAGGTCGACCACGGTGTCCGCGCCCTTCAGCGCGTCGGCCAGGCCCTCGCCGGTCACCGAGTTCACGCCCGTGGAGGGTGACGCGGCGACGGCGGTGTGCCCCGCCTCGGTGAGCAGCGGGATGAGCTTCTTGCCGATGAGCCCGGTGCCGCCGATGACCACGATCTTCATTACCGTCCCCTAACTCGGATATCTCTTGTCCGGGATGACTCTACTCGGACAATATGTGTCCGAGTCAAGTAGGATGTGACCATGAAGATGTCCGGCGGTGTCGAGTGGGCGCTGCACTGCACCGTCGTGCTGAGCGCGGCCGAGCGCCCCGTGCCCGCCGGCCGGCTGGCCGAGCTGCACGACGTTTCCGCCAGCTACCTGGCCAAACAGCTCCAGGCGCTGTCCCGCGCCGAGATCATCCGGTCCGTTCAGGGCCACGCCGGCGGCTACGAGCTGGCCCGCCCGGCGGCCCGGATCACGGTCCTCGACGTGGTCGAGGCGGTCGACGGGCCCCAACCGGCTTTCCTCTGTACGGAGATCCGGCAGCGCGGCCCGCTGGCCACCCCCGCCGAGGCGTGCGAGAAACCGTGCGCGATCTCCCGGGCGATGAGCGCCGCCGACCAGGCCTGGCGGGCCGCCCTGCGCGCGGTCACCATCGCCGACCTCGCGGCCCAGGTGGTCGAGGACTACGACGGCGACGTGTTCGCCGGCGTACGCGCCTGGCTGTAAATCTTCTCAAGCAAGGCGCGGCTCAACCGATCTCAGGGGCACGACCGAGGGTCCGGACGAGCGCAACCGGGCCGCACCGTCACGGGCACCGGTCACGCACCGGACGCCCTGGAATCTCTTCTCATGCCCGGCCGACAACGGCCGGACAACAGGGGGAGATTAGATGCTGCGGAAGTCCATGTACTCGCTGGCCGCGCTCGTCGCGGGCCTCGGTGCGGCGCTCGCCGGGCCGATGGCCGCGCAGGGCGCGACGACGCCGGCGGCCGCGCCGGCGAGCAAGTGCGTGACCGACGCCAAGCTCGTGCCGACCTGCGGCGTGCTGTGGGGCGCGGCAGCCGGCGGGTTCAGCACCCTGCCGCGCGACCAGGAGCTCAAGACCTGGGAGCAGAAGTCGGGCCGTACCTCCTCGATCTTCCACGTCTACCACAAGGGTGACGAGAAGTTCCCCACCGCGTCCGAGATCGCCATGGTGCGCGACAAGGCCAAGCCCCGCGTGCTGCTGATGAACTGGCGGGTCGAGTACGGCTCGACCTGGGCCAACGTCGCCGCCGGCAAGCTCGACGCGCGCATCGACGCGTTCGCGGCCCGGATCAAGGCGACCATGCCGGAGAAGTTCTTCCTCGTGCTCAACCACGAGCCGGAGGACGACGTCCGTACCGACGCCAAGCTCGGCATGACCGCGAAGGACTTCGCCGCCTCGTACCGTCACGTGATCAAGCGCCTGAAGTCCAAGGGTCTGGACAACATGGTCAACGTCGTCGCCTACATGGGCAACGAGAAGTGGATGGCGCAGTCCTGGTGGAAGGACCTCTACCCGGGTGACGACGTCGTCGACTGGGTGGGCCTGGACTCGTACGTCTCCTCGGAGGCCGACTACTACCACGCCGGCGTCTTCGCCGACCTGCTCGACCGCAAGGCCAAGGGCGGTCAGGGCTGGTACGACTGGGCCGCCAAGAACCACCCCACCAAGCCGATCATGGTGGCCGAGTGGGGTGCCTACCACCGCGTGGGCCAGGTCGTCGACAAGTCCAAGCAGTTCAACTCGGTGCTGCCGGAGCTGGCCAAGCGCCCCAAGGTGAAGGCGATCGTCTACTTCGACACGAAGAAGGACCTGTTCGGCGACCGCGACATCAGCATCGACAGCTCGCCGGCCTCGCTGGCGGCGTTCCGCAAGCTGGCCAAGTCGCCGAAGTTCAGCGTGGCCCTGCGCCTTCGTTGATCGTCACCGGCAGGGCGTCCAATCCGAAGACGATGGACGCCCTGCGGTATGTCAGCTCCCGGGCCGGCACGGCCAGCCGCATGTCCGGGAAACGCTCGAACAGCCTCGGGTACGCGATGCGCAGCTCCATGCGGGCCAGTTCCGCGCCGATGCACCGGTGAATCCCGTACCCGAAAGCCAGATGTGACCTCTTCATCGGCCGCGCCGGGTCGAGCCGGTCCGGCTCCGCGCCGGCCGCCGACGGATCGCGGTCGGCGCCGCTCAGCGAGCAGATCACGATGTCGCCGGCCCGGATGTCGCAGCCGCCCACCTTGTGGTCGCGGATCGCCACGCGCGGGAACGCCACCTGCACCACCGTCATGTAGCGCAGCAGCTCCTCGACGGTGTCGTCGAGGTTGTCCGCGAGCCGCGCCCGCAGCCCGTCGTCGGTCATCAGCGCCAGCGCGCCGAGCGCGATCATGCTGGCCGACGTCTCGAGGCCCCCGGTCAGGACCCCGTCGGCCAGACCGGCCAGTTCCCGGTCGTCGATGTCGTTGCCATGGGTACGGATGAGCGAGCCCAGCAGGCCGTCACCGGGCTCCCGGCGCTGCCGCTCGATCAGCCCGCCGAGGTACGTCAGCGACTCCCCCACCGCGTCCAGCGACGCGCCGGCCCCGTCCGCCAGGTCGAACCGGGCCGTGCTCAGCTTCTGGAAGTACTCCCGGTCCTCGTACGGCACACCGAGCAGCTCGCAGATCGTCAGCGCCGGCACCGGCAGCGCGTAGTCGTTCCACAGGTCCACGTCCGTCTTGCCGGCCATCTCGTCGAGCCGGCCCTGGACGATCGCCTCGATCCGCGGCTGCAGGCGGGTCAGGCGCCGCATGGTGAACTCCGGGGTCAGCGCCTTGCGCAGCCGGGTGTGCACCGGCGGGTCGGCGAAGCCGAGCCCACCGGGATCCTGGGTCACGTTGATGCCCACGCGCCCCGCGAACTTGCCGAAGTCGTTGCTGTAGCCGTCGAGGCTGCCCAGCACCTCGCGCACCGGCTCGAACCCGGTGATCAGCCAGCCGCGCATGCCCAGCGGGAGCGGAAGCCGGCTGACCGGCTCGCGGTCGCGGCGGCGGGCCATCTCGGCCACCGGGTCGAGCCCGTCGCGGTGCAGCGGCCACAGCAGCTTGTCGGGCAGCATGGCCAGCCCCGCGTAGGGGCCGTTGCCGCCCGCGAACCTGCGTGCGAGCAGCCCGAACACCTGGGACCGCACCGCCGACACCAGCGAGGTCATCCCCACCCGGTTTCCTCCCCATCCTGGAATTCGCAGAAGATGATCACATGGATGCCGCCGGAAAAGGCGTACCGGGAGGTGAATTTTCATATGTACAGACGTACACATCGTATGTACGCTCGTACGTATGACGCTCCTCGCGCCGGCCGCGCCCTCCCTCCAGGCCCGCCGGGCCCGCCTCGCCGTGGCCGCGGTGTTCCTCACCAACGGTGCTCTGTTCGCCAACGTCGTGCCCCGCTATCCCCAGATCAAGGCGGATCTCGGCGTCACCAACGCCGTCCTCGGCACGGCCATCGCGGCCATGCCGCTCGGTGCGCTGCTGGCCGGTCTGCTGGCCGCCTCGGCGATCCGCCGCCTCGGCTCGGCCCGGGTCGCCGCCCCCGGCATCGTCCTGCTCGCCGCCGCGACTTTTCTCCTGCCTTTCGCCCCGACGTGGTACGCGTTCGCCGGCGCCCTGTTCCTCGTCGGCGCCCTCGACGCGATCGTCGACGTCGCCCAGAACGCCCACGGCCTGCGCGTGCAGCGACTGTACGGCCGCTCGATCGTCAACTCGTTCCACGGCGTCTGGAGCATCGGCGCCGTCCTGGGCGGCCTCATGGGCTCGGCGGCGGCCGGCCTGGGGTTGTCCCTCACCGTCCACCTCGGCTTCTCGGCGGTCCTGTTCAGCGCGGTCGCGCTGGCCGCGTTCCGCTTCATGCTCCCAGGCGGTGAGGACGCGGAGCGATCCGTTACCCCGTCCGATACCGTCTCGCCGAGACGCGCGGTCACCGGCACGGCCGTCCGCATGCTGGCGATCCTGGGCATCCTGGCCGCCTGCGGCGCCCTGGTCGAGGACGCCGGCTCGTCGTGGGGCGCCCTCTACCTGAGCGGCGACCTGCACACCAGCGCCGCCACGGCCGGCCTGGCCTTCGTCGCCCTGCAGGTCGCGATGACCCTGGGCCGCCTCACCGGCGACCGGGTCGTCGACCGCTTCGGCCAGCGCACGGTGGTCCGCGCCGGCGGCGCCCTGGCCGCCCTGGGCATGGGCGCGGCCCTACTACTGCCGTCGGTGCCGACCGCGCTGGCCGGCTTCGCCCTGGCCGGCCTGGGCGTGGCCACCCTGGTGCCGGCGACCATGCAGACCGCCGACGAGATCCCCGGCCTGGCCTCCGGCACCGGCCTGACCATCGTGAGCTGGCTCCTGCGCGGCGGCTTCCTGCTGTCACCGCCGCTGGTCGGCCTGATCGCCGACCAGACCAGCCTGCGGGTGGGCCTGCTGAGCGTCGTCCTGGCCGGCGCCCTCACCTTCACCCTGGGCCGCGTCCTGAGCAACGGCAAATGATCCGCCGGGCCGCCGCCGCCGACCTCCACGCCGCACTGGCCTGGCCACCCAGGGACCGACGGTGAACTACTGGTTCGTGCTCTCCGGCGATGGGATCTTCGGTCAGTCGGTTGACCGATGACGCCGCCCGCGCGCCGATCGAGTCTTGGGGCAAGCAAGTCACGGGGTGGAACATGATGACGACTGCTGCCCATCGCCTGGTGGAGGTCCTGGAAGCGCAGGGTGTGGAACGAGTTTTCGGGGTTCCCGGCGCGAAGATCGACGCGTTGTACGACGCTCTCGTCGACGGTGGTGCATCGTGACGGTGGTGTGCCGGCACGAGCAGAACGCCGCGTTCATCGCCTGATGGCCTACCAGTACCGTGCCCGGGTGCCACTCTTCGATGCGGTCAAGATCTACGGGCGGGATGTCGCTGCGGTGCTGGAGGACGGTGAACGGCTGCTCGCCATGGGGCTCGTGCACGCGCACCTGAGCGGCGACACCAGCGAGCTGGCGTCCGAGGGTGGCGAGCCGGGTCGCCCGGCGGGGCTGGTCGACGGGGTCGACTGGACCGGGGTTCAGTACAGCCAGGACCGCGTGAACCGGTTCCTCGGTGGCTCGTCGGGGTCCGGGTTCGCCGGCTCCTGGGGCGACCGCACCTGGCAGGCCCTCAAGGCGCGCGCCGTCAAAGGCACCACCGAATGGGCCGTCACCGACCGGCGGCTGCTTCTGCTCGACAGCGACCACGGCAATCCGGCGACCTTCACCGTCCTGTTCCAGGTGCCCCGGGCGGCGATCCACGCCGTACGGCGGCGAAGCAAGATCTTGTTGCAGTGGGGGCGGGTCGAGGTCGGCTTCGCCGACGGGTCGAGGATCGCCATGGTTCTCGCTCTTCTCGATGTCGGCGCCGCCACCAACTTCGTCCGCGCCCTCCGCGCCCGGTAGCCGTCAGAACGGGAAGCTGGCAGGCTGGCTCCGGACCGTGACCCAGCGCGTGTCGGTGAAGGCCTCGATGTTGGCCGCCGCGCCGCCGAAGCGGGAGCCCGTGCCCGAGGCCCCGGTGCCGCCGAACGGGGCGTTGGCCTCGTCGTTCACCGTCTGGTCGTTGATGTGGGCTATGCCGGTGGGGATCCGGTCGGCCAGTTCCACCCCGCGCATCGCGTCGCGGGTGACGATGCCCAGCGACAGGCCGTACTCCGAGGTCGTGGCCAGGGCCACCGCCTCGTCGAGGCTGCCGAAGCGGGCCACCGGGGCGACCGGCCCGAAGATCTCCTCGGCGAAGGCGGGCGTGGACGGGGTCACCCCCGCGATGACCGTCGGACGGTAGAACAACCGGTCGTACTCGCCGCCGGCCGCCACCCGGGCGCCGTCGCCGGTGCTGGCCGTGACCAGCGCGTGGATCTTGTCGCGCTGGCCGGCGTCGATGACCGGGCCCAGGGCGACCTGCTCGCGGGCCGGGTCGCCGACCGGCAGTTTGGCCGCCTTGTCGGCCAGGCGCTCGACGAAGTCGTCGTAAAGCCGTTCGTGCACCAGGTGCCGTCCGGTCGTCATGCAGATCTGGCCCTGATGGAAGTAGCTTCCCCAGGCGGCCAGATTGACCGCGGCGTCGACGTCCGCGTCCTCGAGGACGATCAGCGCCGAGTTGCCGCCCAGCTCCAGGTGGGCCCGCTTCAGGTGCTGACCGGCCAGGGCGCCGACCTGGCGGCCGGCCGAGGTCGAGCCGGTGAAGGAGATGACCGAGACCTCGGGCGCGGTCACCACCGCCTCGCCGACGTCGCGGCCGCCCGGCAGGACCTGCAGCAGGCCGTCGGGCAGCCCGGCCTCCTGGAAGATCCGGGCCAGGACCAGGCCTCCGGTCACGGCCGTCCGGGGATCGGGCTTGAGGAGTACGGCGTTGCCCAGCGCCAGCGCCGGCGCGACCGACCGGATGCCCAGGATGATCGGCACGTTGAACGGCGAGATGACGCTGACCACCCCGACCGGGTAGCGGCGGGTCATCGACAGGCGCGGCTCGCCGGTGGGGATCAGCTCGCCGTACGGGCGGCCGGGCAGGGACGCGGCCTCCCAGCACTCCTGTTCGGCCGTGTGCACGGCGAAGCCGGCCATCCCGGGGACGGCGCCGACCTCGCGCACGTTCCACCAGGAGATCTCCTCGGCGTGCTCGGCCCACAGGGCGGCCGCCCGGCGCAGCACGGCGGCCCGCTCGGTGTGCGGGGCCGCGGCCCACGCCACCTGGGCCGCGGCGGCCGCCCGGGCCGCGGCGCGCACGTCGTCCGGGGTGGCCAAGTTGATCCGGGCCAGGGTGCCTCCGGTCGCGGGTTCCAGCACGTCCATCGACGCGCCGCCGCCGGCCCGCCAGCCGCCGTCGATGTGGAGCAGGTCATGCCAGCGGTCCTCGCTCAAAAGCACCATGCGGGCGACCCTAGGCCGAGTGTTTCCGGGCAATCAACACGGTGTTTCACATATTCGAATCGGCCCGGTATCCGAGTTGGTGGGAGATGTCGGCCGCCGTCCGCAGGAGCGGGCCGGACAGGCGCGCGATGACCGACTCCACCGACGCGGTCCAGGTGGTCAGGTGAACGGCGATGTTGATCGCGGCCACCACCTGGCCCGAGCGGTCCCGCAGGGGCGCGGCGATCGAGCGCAGCCCGGGCGCGAGCTCCTCGTCGTTGACCGCGAGGCCGCCCCGGCGTACGGCGGCCAGCGCGCCGGCCAGTTGCTCCCGCACCGTGATGGTCTTGGGGCCGCGACGTACCAGGTCCATCCGGTCGAGCAGCGGCCGCAGCGCCGCCGGCTCCCGGTAGGCCAGCAGGACCTTTCCCATGGCGGTGCAGTACGCCGGTAGCCGCGAACCCACGTGCAGGTTCAGGTCGACGTGCACACCCGTCTGCCGCCGGCTCCGGCGCCGCTCGACGTAGACGATGTCGGCGCCGTCGAGCACCGCCATGCTGGCCGCGTACCCGGTCTCGTCGGACAGGTCCTGCAGGTAGCTCGCGGCCACCCCGGTGATCTCCATCGAGCTGATCGCGGCGAAGCCCAGGTCGGCCACCCGCGGGCCGAGCGAGTACTTGCGCGTGTCCGGGTCCTGCTGGAGGAAGCCCAGCCCGGCCAGGGTCGCCACGTACCGGTGGGTGGTGCTGCGGTTGAGGCCGACCTCCCGGGCCAGGTCGGCGATGCCGAGCACCGGGCCGTTCTCGGCGAACTCGGTCAGAATCCGCAGCCCGCGTTCGAGCGACTGCGACGTGGAGGGGTTCACCGGCACTCCTTCGAACGGTGTTCCGGGTATTCGAACACGACCGGCGCCAAGCCGCCGCTTTCCGTGCTGAACCTTGAGCGGCCCGTCCCCGTACTGCTGGTCGTGCTCTTGACGAAGATCCGCCGCGCGCTCGGCCCCCTGGTCACCGTCCTCGCGGCCGTCCTGATCGTGGCGGCGCTCGTGGTGCCCGACACGATCGCCCGGCCGGCCGACGGCGCCTTCATCCCCGGGGCGTTCCTGCGCCTGCCGATGGAGCTGATCGTCGCGGGCGCGGTGGTGCTGGCGGTGTCCCCCCGGTGGCGCCGGCCGGTGGCGGCGCTGACCGGCCTGGGCATCGGCGTCCTGGTCATCCTCAAGATCGCCAACGCGGGCTTCCGGACCGTGCTGGGCCGCAAGTTCGACCCGGTGCTCGACCCGCCGTTGCTGCACGACGGCTACAACGCGCTGACCGAGACCGACGGCCGGACGACGGCCAACCTGGCCGTGGCCGGGGCCATCCTGCTGGCCGTGCTGATTCCGGCGGTGATGGTCCTGTCGGCGGTCCGGCTCGCCTCGGTCACCGGAAGGCATCAATTGCCGGTACGCCGTACGCTCGTCGGCCTGAGCGCGGCGTGGCTGGCGTTGGCGCTGAGCGGCCTCACGCTGTACCCGAACAACCCGGTCGCCTCCGACTCGGCCGCCGCCATGGTCAAGACCCTGGCCAGGCAGGTGCCGGCAACCATCCGCGACGAGCGCCAGTTCGCGGCCGCGGTGGGCCACGACCCGTACGCGGGCGTCCCCGCGACCGACCTCGTCTCGGGCCTGAAAGGCAAGGACGTGGTCATCGGGGTGATCGAGAGCTACGGCCACAGCGCCCTGACCGATCCCGGCATGAACGCGGTGCTGACCCCGGCCCTGACCAAGGCGGAGGGCCAGCTGGCGACGCGCGGCTTCCACGCCCGTACCGGATGGCTGACCTCCTCCACGTACGGCGGCGGCAGCTGGCTCGCGCACGGATCGTTCCAGTCCGGCCTGTGGGTGACCAGCCAGAGCCGCTACGACGAGATGGTCAGCGGCAACCGGCTCACCCTGACCCGCGCCTTCCACGACGCCGGCTGGGAGACCGCCGGCGTCGAGCCCGGCAACACCGAGGACTGGCACGAGGCCGGCTTCTACGGCTACGACAAGGTCCTGGACTCCCGGAACATGGGATACAAGGGCCCGAAGTTCGGCTGGTCCCGCATGCCCGACCAGTACACGATGGCCGCCTTCCAGCGCGAGGTCTACGCCAAGGCCCAGGGCCCGCTGATGGCCGAGGTCACCCTGACCTCCAGCCACGAGCCGTGGACCCACGTCCCGTCCATGGTCGACGAGAACGCCCTCGGCGACGGCTCGATCTTCAAGTCGATGGAGGGCACCGCCCAGGAGCGGACCACCCTCTGGAGCGACAAGACGAAGACCCAGGCCGAGTACGCCAAGTCGGTCGCCTACTCGGTGGACAGCCTCATCACGTGGGCGACCAAATACGGCGACGACAACCTGGTCCTGGTCATGTTCGGCGACCACCAGCCCATGTCCGTCATCACCGGCCCCAACGCCAGCCGCGACATCCCGGTGACCATCATCGCCAAGGACAAGACGGTCCTCGACCGCATAGCCGCCTGGCGATGGGCCGACGGCCTGCACCCCACCGACACCACCCCGGTATGGCGGATGGACGAGTTCCGCAACAAGTTCTTCGAGGCCTACGGCCGGACACCCGGAGTCGCCTTGGGCGGCCGGTGACCAGGCCGGGAGGCGTTTCATCTGGCACGGAATGTCTCGTTGAGCGCTGCCGGGCCGAGAGGGCCGAGAAAAGATTGATCGCCGCGGTGGAGAGCGAGAGGAGCGCAGCGACCACGGTCGCTATGTCGGCAGTGGTTCGCATCCTGGAGCCCGTCCTTTGCTGTAGCTATGACCTTGTGGGATCGAGGATGGACGGCCGCCGAGCGTGGACGGTGTGTGCTCCTGTGTGCTGTGCTGGTGGAGTGGCTCTGAGCTGCTCGGAGGGTCGGCGTAAGAACACACTGAGCACACACTTGTTCGTTGCCGGGGGCGGTGATGGCGCAGAGTCGGAAAGGACGCGGCAAACCGATCAATCGCGAACGTTGGCCCAGTTCCGGTCCGCGGTTCGATTGGTTGAGTTACTGCGATCGGCTGCATCGCGCCAATGGCATGCCCAGTCAGCGGGCGATGGCGACCGCCATGCACCTGAGCCAGCCGGGCCGGGTGGGTGCGATCCTGCGGGGTGAGGCCTGGCCGGCCGATGAGATCCAGGCCCGGGCGCTTCTCGAGGCGCTCGGTGCGGCCGGATCGGAGCAAGATCGCGGGTTGCGCCTGTACACACTCGCGCGGGCGCATGCCGTTCCGGAGGCGCCGGAATGGTGGCGCAGCTCCGGCTATGTGGCGCAGTTGCGCGACATGGCCCCGCTGGAGCTGTATGACAGGGAGCCGGAGCTGGCGGAGCTGACCCGCTGGTGCACCGACGGCGATGATCGGTATGTGTGGTGGCAGGCCGAGGCGCGGGCGGGCAAGTCGGCGCTGATGGCCTGGTTCGCCCTGCGGCCACCCGGCCGGACGTGGATCATCTCGTTCTTCGTTACCGGTCGATACGCCGGGCACGCCGACAATACGGCTTTCACCAGCGAGTTGCTCGACCAGTTGAGTGTGATGACCGGCGAGCAGCTGCCCGTGCTTGCTTCCCCGCCGGCCCGCGATCGCCTGCGGCGTCAGCTGCTGACAGCGGCGGCGCAACGCGCGTCTCAAGCAGGCTGTCAATTGGTTCTTCTGGTCGACGGCTTGGACGAAGATCGGGGAGCGGCGCCCGGTACCGGTCTGCCCAGCATCGCGTCGTGCCTGCCGAAGCACCTGCCCGCCGGGTTACGGGTCGTGGTGGCTGCTCGCCCCGACCCGCCGATCCCACCCGATGTCGATCCCGATCATCCTCTGCGTACGTGCCGCATCCGGCGCCTTGACCCGTCGCCACACGCGGCACTGATTACGGCTCAGGCACAACGCGAGCTTGATGAGGCGCTGGCCTTCCGCGACCGGCTGGGCTACGAGGTGCTGGCCTTGACCACGGCCGGCGGCGGCGGACTGGGCCACCGCGACCTTCAACAGTTGACCGGTCGTCCGGCGTTCGAGATCGACCACCTGTTGTCCGGAGTTTTCGGCCGGACGATCGCGGGCCGGGCAGATGCGTACAGCGGAGACCGGATCGTCGCCTTCACCCACGAGACGCTGCTCGCGGAAGCCATGGGACGGCTCGGCCCGGATACGCTCGCCGGCTTCCGAACCCGGATCCACTCCTGGGCGGAGACCTACCGTCGCCGGGGATGGCCACAGGACACGCCGCCCTACCTGCTCCGAGGCTACGCGAACATGCTCGCCGAGACGGGGAATCTGGACCGGCTGGTGGCGCTTGCCACCGACACCGCACGCCAGAAGCGTCTACTGGATATGACCGGCGGCGACGCCATCGGGCTGGCCGACATCGCCGCCGCCTTCTCGCAGTTGCTGGCCCGCGACACACCCGACCTGGTGGCCGCCGCCCGGTTGTCCTGGCATCTGGAGCGGCTCACCGAGCGCAACTTCGATCTTCCCGAGTCGTTGCCGGCAGTGTGGGCGAGAATCGGGCAACCCCACCGCGCCGAAGCGCTCGCTCGTTCCGTCGACCCCACTCGGCGGGCTCGGGTCCTCGCCTCGCTGGCATATGCCTTCGCCGACAACGGAGACACCGATCAAGCACACCGATGTGCCCGGTCCCTCCCCGAGGCGGATGAACGAGACGATGTGCTGGCCCGACTGGCCGTCTCCGCGACCAGCGGACGGGAACATGAGTTCGCGTCGGCCGTCCTCCGATCCATCGCCGACGAGGTCCGCCGACAGCAGGCGTTGTCGTCCTGCGCTGCCGAGGCCGCGAGATCTGGCGACCTGGCACGCGCCGAGGCGATCACCGCGACCATCACCGATCCCGGATGGCTGCCGCCGGCTCTGGCCGCACAGGCGGAAGCGGCCGCCGGCCACAAGAACTTCGACCGTGCCGAGTCGGCCGCGTACGCCATCACGGAGCCGGGCTGGCAGGCGACGGCATGGGCGTACGTCGCCGACGCATTGATCGACGCCGACCAGGTCGGCCCGGCGTCACGTGCTGTCGAGAACGCCGTGGAGGCCGCCCGGTCGATTCCCGAACCGGATCGCAAGGCTGTCGCGATGGCGGGCCTGGTGACGCGGATGGCCCTGACCAAAGGCGTGAGCGACGCGGTGGACTTGGCGACGTCCGTCCCCGAGAACGGTCTACAAGCGTGGGCACTGTGTGAAATCGCCGGTCTCGCCGGTGTGGCCGGCCGAGACCGTACGGCTGCCATGCTGGATCGAGCCGAAGCTGTGGCGCGAGCGAGCGCCGATCCCGGGGAGCGAGCGACGGCGCTGGTCTCGGTGGCGCAAGCGATGGCCGCACTCGGCCGAGAGGACCGCGCCGCGGCCCTCATCGAGACCGTCGTGGATGACGCCGGCACTCTGTCCGACACCGGCACCATGCTGGAACACTTGCGAATGATCGCCGAGGCTGGATACCCGGAACGGGCCGAGGCCGCTGCTGACTCTCTCGACCCCTTCGCCCGTGATTACGCACTTGAGCGAACTGTCGCGACCGTTTGGGCGGCCCGAGATCACGAGAAGGCCATAGCGGTGGCCCACTCGATCAATTCCGAGTTTTCCCGGAATCACGCCTTGCTCGCCGTCGCGGAATCTGCCGCGGCCCAAGGGGACCACCATCGCGCCGTACAGATCGCCGACTCGATGACCCTCGCCGGCGAGCGGGCCGCGGCGCTCACCGCCGTAGCCTATTCCGCGGCCGAGAGTGGAGATTCGGATCGGGCGCGGGAACTGGCGCTGCTGGTCGAGCAAATCGTTCGGTCCCGGCATGATCCGAGCCGGGAAGCCCACCGGATCAGCGAACTGATCGCAGCCGCCTTCAAAATCCGTCAACACGAGCGCGCGGCTGCTCTCGCCGGCCAGGCCGAAACGCTGATCAATCAGGTCACCGGCCCGGGGTCCCTAGCGTATGCCTGGACCAAGTTGCTCACCACGGTCGCGGCATCCGGTCCGCACGACCGGATCAACGGTCTTGTTGACGCGGCGCAGGTGGCCGCGGATGCGATCACCGACCGGGAAGAGCGGGCCGCAGCCTTCGCTGAACTGGCCGAAGCCGTGATGATGATCGGTGGCCTCGACCGTGCCTATGCGGTGATCGAATCCATCACCGATGAACATCGCCGATTCCCCGCACTGATCAACCTGGCGGGTTCGCCCTCGACGCCGGGGACACCGAAAGGGCGAACGACGCACTTGCCAAAGCCGAGGCGACCGCGAAGTTCGGCCCGAGCATCAGGAAGGTGCAGATCCTGCTCTGCGAATCGCTGATCGCCGACGCCGGAGGTAACCGCGACCGTGCCCTCACCGTGGCGCGGCACGCCGAATTGGCCGCCACATCCATGACCGACCCCTCCATGCGGGCGGGAGCATTCGCCAGACTGTCGAGATTGGCCGCCGAGCTAGGAAATCCAGAACAGGCCTCGGCTCTTGCCGCACAAGGGTGAGGTCGCCGCGGATTCAATTGCCGACCCGGCAGAACGCACCCAGACGCTGACCGCTTTCCTGCGAAACGCAGTCAGCCGCGGCGACCAACGCCATGCGGCTACCCTCATCGACGCGATCGAGGCCCATGCCCGTTCTCTTCTTTCCGCGGACGAACGCTTGCCGGCTCTCACCGAACTGGTCGGGGCCACCGCTTCGGCCGGGCAACTGCGACGAGCCGAGGTGTTGACCGATCTCATCGACAGCCCCGCCTACCAGGGCACAGCGCTGATCGAGATCGTGAAGGTCGCCGCCGCAGCCGGCGACCTCAGGCGGGCCGAACGCCTATCGGAGCGGATTCATCAGATAGCCTCAGTAACGAGCAGTCCCACCTATCGGGCGCAGATGCTCGTCGCTCTCGCCGAGGTGACCGGACTGACCAACACCCGCCGCCTGCTCGCCGAAACCTTGGCGCTCGGCCACTGGAACTATGCGGTCGACGCGCTGGCCGATCAAGAGCCGGGCGCTGTCTCGGCCCTCATCGACGAATACTTGACGTCTCACATGCGGGGGCCGGACCCCCATTGAGCCGGGGAGCCTCGCCGACGGAGTGCCGGCCCTCTGTACGACGGCAACATGAAGGCGCCACCAGCTCGAACAAGCGCTCGAGCTGGTGGCGGTCAATGCCGTCGACGGTGGCCCGTCAGACCTTGTAGACGGCGATGGCGCGCTTCATCTCGGCGGCCATGCCGGCCAGCTCCTGGGCCGTCGTCTGGGTCTCGGTCGCGCCGGTCGCGGTGGCGCCCGCGGCCTCGGCCACGCCGGCGATGTTCCCGGCGATGTTGTCGGCGCTGGCCGACGCTTCGGCGACGCTGCGGGCCATCTCGTTGGTGGTGGCGGTCTGCTCCTCGACCGCGGCGGCGATGGTGGCGGCGTGGTCGTTGATCCGAACGGTGACCTCGGCGATCTCGCCGATGGCGAGGACCGCCTCCTGGGTCTCCGACTGGATCGCGCCGATCCGGCGGGAGATGTCGTCGGTGGCCCGGGCGGTCTCCTGTGCGAGATCCTTGACCTCGGAGGCGACCACGGCGAAGCCTTTGCCCATCTCACCGGCGCGGGCCGCCTCGATCGTCGCGTTCAGGGCGAGCAGGTTGGTCTGCTCGGCGATGGCGGTGATCGTCTTGATGACGTTGCCGATCTCGGCCGAGGAGTCGCCGAGCTTCGCGACGATCTCGTTGGTACGCGCGGCCGTCTGCGCGGCCTGCGAGGCGACCGAGGCGGCCTCGGTGGCGCTGGTGGCGATCTCGCGGATCGCGACACCCATCTCGTCGGCGCCGGCGGCCACCGTGGACACATTGGCCGACACCATGCCGGCGGCATCCGAGACGGTGCCGGCTTGCGCTGAGGTCTCCTCGGCGGCCGACGACATCTGTACCGAGACGCTGGAGAGTTCCGCCGAGGCGGCGGCGACGTGATGCGCGTTGTCGGCGACCTGGCGCACCATGGTGGCCGTCGCGGCGGTCGAGGCGTCAAGGGCCTCGGCGAGCTGACCGACCTCGTCCTTGGCGACCAGGTTGGTACGGGCGGTCAGGTCACCGTCGCGGATCGACTTCAGCACCGCCACACAACGCGCCAGCGGTTTGGTGATCAGCCGGGCGATGCCCAGAGCCGCGAGCACACCGATCAGCAGACCCGCCACGATCAAGGCGATCACCAGCTTGCTGGCGGTCGAGTAGGCTGCCGCGGCGGCCGCCTGGTCCTCGTTCGCCACCTTGACGGTCTGCGCGGACAAGGCGTCCATGGCCTTACGGGCCCGCGCCACCAGCGGGTCGATCTCGGCCTGACGGACCGAGGCGACCTGGTCGTCCTGGCCGGCCCGGCTCAACGGCAGAAGCTTGCCGTTGAGCACGGACACGTACTTCGACCAGGCGGCGTCGAAGTCAGCCAGCGCCGCCACCCGGACCGGGCCCAACTCGAAGCTCTTGTAGCGGTCCTCCGCGTCGGCCAGCGTCTTGAGGTCGACGGCGAGTGACTTCTCCGCGTCGGCCCGCACCGTCGCGTCGTCGGTGAGGAAGTGATTGAGGGAGTCGATGCGCACGCGGTTGAAGGCGTTGCGGACCTCGGCGATCGTCTCGAGCTGAAGGCTGCCGTTGTAGACGTCGATGGTGCTGCGGTTGATCTGCGCCATCTCGGCCACCGCGAACGACGAGACGCCGGTCCCGATCGTGGCCACGACCAGCACACCCCCGAGGATCTTCGTGCTGACCCGGCGATCGTTCAACCAGCCGATCAGCCCACCGCGCCGCTCCGGCGTCTCCAACGGCATCGACGACTCCATGCGTTCCCCTCCCCGACATGACAGCTTTCAGACTTTCCGGCTGCGACCGGTTCTTCGTCGCGCCGGCAGCGGAGTGAAGCGGTCGGCCCCCAGGAACCCCAAATGCAACGAGTGCGCACCGCGGAGCCACTTCCGCCGTCAAGCACCGAAGCGCCACCACGTTCTGGGCCGGGCCGGCGGACATCGCCTGGCGAGAAATCGACGCGACATCGCATCTGGCGCCGCCGTCTGGTCGAAACAGCGAGTATGACCACTCACCGCGCCGACGGGCCGGCGTGGCGCCGTACCGTCAGATCCAGGTTCCCCTTTCGCTCGTGCACATCGGCTTCGTCGCCTGGCTGATCGCCGCGGGGTCCGAGCTGAAATGGCTCACGGTTCCGATTTTCGCGGGCATGCTGACCGGTCTGGTCTGGTGCCTTCGGCGAGTGCTGGCCCCGCTGCCGGCCGGCGAGCGCGTCAGCCGGAAGCTGCTCGGTGTCGTGCTGGGGGTGTACGCCGGCTGGTCCACCGCGGCCATCTGAATCAACACCGCCACACTGCTCCCGGACCAGGCACTGGCCGGTGACACGGGAGTCATCCGGCAGGGCGCGTTCGTTCTCGCGGCGGCCGGCGCGGCCGGCGTCGGCGTCTACACGTTCCGGGGGCAGATCCCGTACGCCCTGACCACGGCTTGGGCTCTGCTCGGTGTCACCGTCAGCGCCGCCATGGCCGATCTGCCGCTGCTGGCCGCGACCGCGGCCGCCGGGTTGGTGGCGGTCGCCGCCGTCACCGTGCTACGCCGCCGCCCGGCCGGAACCTCGGTCCGCTGCCCTCCGGGCCGAGCATGACCACGCGGTCGCGGCTGCGATCATCGCGATGTCAACGGCGACGACCGCGCGCTCGGCGAGACCCAGCGGGATGACAGCGGCGAGGCTGCCGTCGCGGAAGGGGACCGTGAGGACGCCGGCGGGAACTGGGCTACGACCTGAGTCGGCGGAGCCGCCCGATCGGCGCTCGGGAAGGACCGGCCGTGTGGGCTCGGGCGAATCGGCCCGCCGGCGTCGGCGTCCGGGGGATGATGACGTGGTGGGCCGGGGTGGTGGATCGAGCCGGGCGGCGGTCGGTGCGGTGAGCTCCGGGCCGGGCACGGCCGCCTTGGAGCTGTCACCGGCCGGGTCGACGCAGAACGCCGCCGACCGGATGGCCGCGGTTCTCGCGCGGGCCGCTCGCGTCCGGTGCGCGATGATCCATGTCTTCGACGGGCAGCATGTGCGCCTCCTCGGCGGTCACGGAGTGCCGGCGGGGTTCGCGCACCGGCGGTCCGCACCGGTGACGTCGACGCTGGCCGGGCTGGTGCTGCACAGCGGGTTCCCGGTCGTCATCGGCGACACGCGGACCGACATCCGGGTGCCGATGGACGCGCCGGTGAGAGCCACCGGTCTGCGCTGCTACGCCGGGTTCCCGATACGCGACCCGGACGGGCTCATCGTCGGTGTGTGCGCCGTCGCGGACACCGAGTGCCGCGACTGGTCGCCGGAAGAGCTGGCCGGTGTCGACGACGCCGCGCAAGCCTGTACCGCGTTCGCCGCCGAACACCTGGCCCGGGATCGCGAACACCAGCAGCGGATGTTTCTGGACACGCTGCTCGACAGCCTCGACACCGGTGTGGCCGCCTGCGACGCCGACGGGCGGATGGTGCTGGTGAACCGGTCGCTGCGAACGATCCTCGGCACCGGCACCGTGGACGGTACCGCCGACGACTGGGCGGCCCGGCTGCCCATCACCGACCCGGAAGGCACCCCGGTCCGCGCGGCGGAGTCGTCGCTCCTGCGGGCACTGCACGGCGAGTCGGTGCGCGGCGCGGAGCGCCTGCTGCACGTGCACGGGCAGCGCCGCCTGTTCCGGGTCAACGGCCACCCGATCACCAGCGAGCATGGGCAGCCCCTCGGCGCGGTCGCCGTCTTCCACGACATCACCGCCGCACACCACGCCGACCGGCTGCAACAACTGCTCAACCGTACGAAGGACGACTACCTCAACCTCGTCGGGCATGAACTGCGCACCCCGCTGTCGATCATCGGCTTGTACCTGGACGAACTGCACGGTGCCGACCCGCGCACCCCGGCCGCGGAACTACAGCCCATGATCAGCGGCGCTCGGCGGAGCAGCGATCGCCTGCGCCGCCTGGTCGACCAGCTCCTCGACCTGTCCGCCCTCGACGCCGGGCGCAGCCCGCTGCGCATGGCCGACATCGACCTCAGCGCCGAGGTGACCGACACCGTCCGTGGAGCCACCGCGCAGGCCGCCGCCAAGAACATCACCCTCACCTGCCACACGCCGGACGGCGTGCCGCAGCATGCCGACCGGGCCCGCATGCGGCAACTGGTCACCGTTCTGCTGGACAACGCGCTCGCCTACACCCCCGACGGCGGCACGGTCGCCGTCACGCTGACCTGCACCGAGGCCACGGTTGATCTCACCGTCGCCGACACCGGCTACGGCATACCGGACCACGAGCTCCCGCACGTGTTCGAACGCTTCTTCCGCGGGGCCATCGCCACCGAGCTGGCCATCCCCGGCACCGGACTGGGCTTGACCATCGCCCAACTGATCACTGAACGCCACCACGGCACCATTAACGCCGGCCCGAACCCCGACCACCGTCGCGGAACCACTCTGCGCGTCAGTCTGCCCCGCTAAGAGGCCATCTGATGCTCTGGACTCACCGCGTGCGATCGGCAGCGGGCATGATCTGAGAGTGCTGGTCGAGGTTGAGAAGGTGCTCCGGTTCGACCGGAGTCCCTTCCCGATAGTGCAGGTCCGAACTCCGGTAGGCCGGACGGTGGTGCCGTGGTGTGGTGCACCGGATGCCGTCCCGGGGCGGTATGACGTCGAGTGGACGATCGACATGAAGATCAGCTGGGGCCTGGACGCCAAGCTTGCCGCCGATCCTGGACCGGCGATCTCGGCGGGTGGCCATGGCGTGGTCTTGCGCGGGCGCTTGGCATTGACTCCCGATGGCGCCGGCGTCCTGGATCTGGACGGGTCGATGATTCTGCTGGACTTCGTTGAGCCTCCGCCGGCCGAGGCGGATGCCAGCTGGGTGCAGATCCACGTATCTCGCAAAGACGTTCAGTTGCATCCGTTCGAACTGTAGGCCAATCGGATGAAGCCGTTGACCGGGCACGGTCGGCGTCAGGGGCCGGGTGGTGGGTTCAGGATGGTGGCCACCGTCTCGGCCAGTTGGCGGAGCAGGGCGGGCTGGGTGGCCGCCTTGGTGGCGCGGAACTCGAATTCGGTCTTGCCGTCCTTGCGGCTGACCTTGATGTCGATTTTCGTCTGCAGCCAGGCGACCAGCGCCCCGAGCACGACCGCGGCCGCCACCGCCAGTTCCACGCTCATCTGGTCGTCGCCGGGCGGGTCGGCCAGGATCTCCGCCGCCGGGGCCCCGGTGTCGGGGTCGCGCAGCGCCTGCCCCAGGAGTCTGCGGCCGGCCTCCACCGCGGCGCCCTCCTCGCGCAGCGCGGTCGCCGGCGCGGGCGGCAGGCCGGTGCTCGCGAGCAGCGCCGCCAGCAGGTCGGCCGCCTCCTGCTCGTCCGGGGCGATCTCGCCCACGTCGTGTCCCACCGTCTCGGCGAGCTCCTGCAACGACAGCAGGACCGAGCGGTCGCTGAGACGGTCGACGGCGGATTGATCCACTGTCATCTCCAATCACCGGTGAGAGCCAGGGGCGCCCAGTGGTACGGGTGGCGCATCCAGGTCCGGGGGTCGGCCAGGGCCCGCCGCTGGGCCTCCCCCAGCGCGCGCCACAGTGGCTCCCCGGCGCGCCAGCCCGCGTACACCCATCCGAGGAATTCGGCCGAGCTGTGCTGGTCGACGTTCCACAGGGAGGCCAGGGTCGCCGCCGCGCCGCCGCGCAGCAGGGCCCGGTTCAGGCCGGTGAACTCGTCGCCCCGGTGGTCGCCGGACTGCCAGGCGCTGGAGCAGGCCCGCAGGGTCAGCAGCCGGACCGAGGTCAGGGCCACGGCCAGGTCCTCGGCGCGTAACACGGTGGCCCGCCGCTGCGAGATCGACAGTCGCCCGACGTACTTCGTCGGCCGGTCGCCGTCGGACAGGACCAGGCCCGACTCGCCCGGGCTGGCGTCGTCGACGTACCCGTGGCAGGTGACGTGGGCGATCTCGTGGCGGCCGAGCGCGGCCAGGGTGGCCTTGGGCGTCGCGGCCGGACCGGCGAGCACCGTGACCGGCCAGCCGGCGGCCCGCAGGATGCCGGCGTCCTCCTCGAACACCAGCGGGTCGGGATCCTCCCGGGCGGCCACCGCGGCCACCAGCACGCTCTCCGGGTGGATCACCGGGCGGCTGAGCGTGTGGGCCAGCAGGCTCAGGCTGGGCGCGTACGTCACCGCCACCCGCGCGGCCAGCGGGGCGCCGGAGCTGTCGGGCAGCGCGTGCAACGGGGTCAGGTGCAGCGGGCCGTGCGGCACCGCGCAGAGCAGCGGCCGGCCGGCCAGCAGGCCGGTGAACCGCAGCAACGGTTCGCCGAGCGCGGCGAGGAAGTCGAGCTCGCGCCGGTGCGGGCGGCGCGGGTGGATCGGCGCCACGGGCGGGAACGCGCGCGCGTTCCCGTTGAACGTCGCCCGCAGCCGGTCGACGACGGCGGTGACGGCTTCGGCGCCCAGGGGTACGCGGAAGCTGTGCAGCGCGCCGCCGGGTTCGACCACGAAGTAGGTGGTGGTCTCACGCCCGCAGAAGTACGACACGAGCAGCATCCCCTCGGCCGGCGCGTGCCGGTCGAGCAGGTCCCGCACCACCGCCAGGGTCACCGGCCGGCCCTGCCGGTGGCGGGCGTAGTCCGGCGCATACGCGGCGACCTCGCGGTAGACGCCGTCCAGCCGGCCGGTCAGCTCGGCCAGCTCGTCGAGCCGCCGCCGGCGCCCGTCGCCGGTCAGCAGCGGGAGGGACGTGAGCAGGGTGCGCCGCCGAGCGCGGAGATCCGCCTCCCGCTCCGAGAGATCGGAGGGCACGCTTGCGGGTACGGGCGTGGGCAGCTCGGCGAGCTCGGCCAGCAACGTCCGGGACTTCGCCTCCTCGTGCAGGTCGAAGGCGAGTTCGGCGGCCGGGCGCCGGTCCGGCAGCGGCAGTCCGGTACCGCCGTCGAGCAGCAGGTCGAGCAGCTGTTCGTACAGGCTGATGAACTCGCTCACGATCTCGGCCCGCCGGGCCGGGTCGCCGGCGGCGTCCACCCACGACAGCACGTCGGCCCGTACCGACCAGAGCAACCGGAACGCCTCCGCCCGCCCTCGCGGATCCCGCGCCAGGAGCCGCGCCAGCGACTGTCTCACCTCGGCGACCGCCCGGGCGTCCCCGAGCCGCTGCGCCTCGGCCAGGAGCTCACGGGTCGCCTCGACGGCCGCCTCGACCCGGTCGTGCCGGGCGAGGTAGTCGGCGAGCGCCGAGGCCGTGGCGTGGCGGACCCGCCACCGCGAGCTGCCGCGGTGGTTCTCCGCCAGCTCCCGCAGGACGCCCTCCGTCTCCGGGTCGTCGACGTCGGCGATCCGCCCGGCGAACAACATGGCCGTCTGCTCCGCGTCCCCCGCCCGTATCCCCGTGACAAGGGCCATCCGGTACATGGTGGCCGCGCTTGCGAGGTCGCCGCGCCGGCGCAGCACGTCACCGAGGCCGAACAGGCTGTGCGCCACTCCCCGGCTGGCCTCGTCGGCCGGCCGCATCGCCAGCACCGCCCCGAAGTGTCCGGCCGCCGCGTCCAGGTCGCCGGCCTGCATGTCGGCCTCGGCCAGGTTGTTCGACGCGGCGGGGATCAGGTTCGGCACTCCCCAGCGCGTCACCAGCTGGTGGACGCGCTCGAAGGCGCGCCGGCCGGCGCGGACGCGGCCGGCCTTGAGAAGCGACGCCGCCGCGTTGGTACGGGCGTCGAACTCGTGACCGCGATCGCCCATCCGCACCGCGATCGCGATCGCCTCCTCGTACGCGGCGCTGCCGTACTCGTACTCGCCGACGTCCTCATGCAGCAGGCCGCGCAGGTTGACCAGGCCGAAGCGGAACTCGTCGAGCATCGGGTCGTCACCGAGCAGCGCCAGCGCGGCGTTCACGTGATCCAGCGCCTCCCGGGTCCGGCCCAGCTCGCGCAGGTCCTCGGCGAGCCCCCGGTGCAGCGGCTCGCGGGTCAGGCCCTCGGCGCCGTCGAGCGCGTCGGTGAGCGTCGCGATCCGGCCCGTCAGGTCGCCGGCCAGGCCCTGGATGCCGGCCGTCAGGCCCTGCAGCAGGACACGCTGCTGGTCGTCCGCCTCCCGCTCGGCGCGCCGGCTGTGGAACAGGGCGCGCGGCAGGTCGCCGCGCCGGCGCAGGGTGGCCGCCCAGGTGGCCCGGCTCTGGACCCGCACCTCCCGCCGGTCGCAGTGGAGCCCGAGAACCGCGTAGAGCAGCGCCGACCGTTCCCGCTGCCGGCCGGGGAGCCGGGACGCCGCGACGAGCTCCCGGGCCCGGTTCAGCGCCTCCGGCGTCCGCAGGGCCTCCTCGGCCCGGTACAGCCGCAACAGCGCCAGCGGGTCGTCGAGATCGAGCGCCGCGGCGACCGGATCGCCGGACCGGTGCCGGGCCCATTCCGGCAGCGCCTCGTCGAGCAGCGGGGCGAGGAAACGCAGGAACTCGGCCTCCGCGGTCCGGCCGGCGGCCGCCCGCTCGGCCGCCAGCCGCTCCACAGTGGCCCGCAGCTCGTCGCCGCCGACGGTCAGCTCCTGCCGGAGCACGGCCGGCAATTCGGTGATCCGGTCGACGAGCAGGAGCCGCTCGATCAGCTCCTCGGTGGCGCTCACGCCCCGCAGCCCTTCTCCTCGAGCGAGGCGCGCAGCCGCGCCGCTTCCGCGCGGTCCTGGGCGTCGGCCGCGGTCCGGTCGGCGAGGTCGAGCTGGCGCCGGGCGTCGGCCAGCCGCCCGGCCCGCCAGTACACCTGGGCCATGTTGTAGTGCAGGGAGTGGCCCGGATCGTCGAGCGCGGCGAGCTGATCGGCCAGGCGGACGGCCGCGTCCAGGTCGCCGTGCGCCATCTCGGCGAACATGAGCAGGTTGGCGCGCGTCCGGTCGCCCGGGTTGCGGCGGCACTGGCCGCGCAGCGTCTCGATGGCCTCGGCGTCGCCGCTCAGGGCCCGCTGGGTGAGCACCTGCAGCAGGTCGTTCTGGTCCCGGTCGAAGACCTCGACGTCCCGGTCGCGCTGGTCGCCGAGCAGTTCCACCACCTGCGAGTGCGGCGCCACCTGCTCGAGCTCGCGCAGCGCCCGGTGCCAGTCCTCGGTCCGCCCGGCGTGCAGATAGGCCATGGTGAGCAGTTCCAGGGTGCGCTCGTGCCGCGGCGCGGCCCGCCGGGCCGTCTCGAGGACCGCCGTCGCCTCGTCGTTCCTTTCCAGCAGCAGCAACGAGTACGCCCGGGCGGCCTGCGGGTCGGCGCCGGCCGAGCCGGCCTCGGCCCGCTCCCGGAACGCGGCCACCCGCAGTTCGTGGAATCGCAGGTGCAGCGTCATCCACCGGCGCCAGGCGGCCAGGCCGTCGATCCGGCGCCGGATCTCGTGCCGGGCGCCGGGCAGCTCCCCGGCCAGCCCGGCCGCCGTCGTCAACTGGGCGGCCGCGTCGTCCAGGAACCCGACGGCGATGTCGGCCCGGGCGAGATCGACCCGGGCCGGCACGTCGTCCGGGTGCGTCTCGGTCAGCCGGTGCAACACGCTCACCGCCTGATGCGGGCGGTCGGCGGCCAGCAGCCCGGCCGCGTAGACCCGGATGGTCGCCGGATCACCCGAGCGGCACTGCGCGGCGACGTCGTCGAGCGTCGCCGCCAGCAGGGCGGGATCGGACTCGGCGATCCGCACGTAGAGCCGCTGATACCGCTCGTCGAGGTCGGCCAGGTCGCACGGCACGGGCCAGTCGAGCACCGGCTCGTTCAGCGACGACAGCTCCTCGGACCGCATGGTGACGTCGACTCTAGTGGCTCGGCCCCGCCCCGGACGGCCCGTAACCCGGTCGGATCACCGATTCCCCCGTACGGCATACCAGGCGTTCGTGGGGCTCGACGATGCCTACGCACTGGCCTTCGACGGCCTGCGCGCGGAGGTGATCGGCCCGCGGTGGGCCGAGCTGTGCGGGTGGCCCGTACCGGACCGGACGGCGACCGGACGGCGGCGCTCTATCCGATGGCCCAACCCGGCGAGCGTGTTCGCCTGGGGCGGCCACGAATCGCGGGGTGCCGGCCGGCGTCGCCGCGTCGAGTTCGCGCCACGGCGGGTGGCGCGCGGTCCGGCTGCCCGCCCGGCACCGGTCCACCCGGCTCACGATGCTGCTCGACCTTCCGTTCCCGCCCTCGATCGACGCGCTGGCCGCCGCCGATCCGGGCCCGCGGTACACGGTGGCCCAGGTGTGGGTCGACCTGCCGCTCATGGTGCGGCATCTGGTGTGCGACGGGTCGTCCATCGAAACGGCGTCCTGACCCCCGATCGGCGGCCAGGAATTCAAAGACGGTGAAGCCGAACGAGGCGAGGCCGCAGAACGCCGCGCCACCGGCGATCACCGCGTTCGGCGGGTTGGCCCCGCCGAACCACGACAGGATCCCGGTCACGGTGGCCGGGACCAGCGCGCCCACCATGATCACCGCCGCCCACCGGCCGCGCATCAGCCCGGCCCGCCCGCGACGTACAGCCAGCTTGTGATCGGTGTGCCCTTGGCCCGGTAACGGGCCGGCCGGAAGGCTTCGCGGGCGGCCACGTGCCGGACGACCGCTTCGTAGACGTACGTCGAGACCATGACCGCGAGTTCCACTCCGGAACCGGCCACCGCGCGCCGCAGCGGCCTCGAGTCGAGCATCCGGGTGGCGTGGATGATCGACGCGCTCGGATATCCGGTGCCGTCCGGAAGGACCGGGCCGACGTGCAGGGCGCACCGTAGCCGGATCCGGAGCGGGTCGTCCGCCGCCTCGTTGTACCGCCCGAGCCGCTCCGCGAGCCGGGACAGCAGCGGATCGACCAGCGGGGTGGTGGAGATCGTCGGCGGCGCCACGGTGAGCAGCCCGTCGCCGCGGTCCTGATGCCGGCAGCGCCGCCAGGGCACCCCGGCGTCGGCGAACGCGCCGGCGAGCACACCCAGCAGGCCGGCCCGCAGCCGGAGGCGGTCGTGGTCGTCGCGACGAGGATCGCCGAACCCGGCGATGTCGGTCACCAGAATGGAGCAGTTCAGCGGGGCCGTGACCGCGCGCGGCGCGGCGGCCTTGGATTCCTGTGCGATGGTGGACATGCGGTCAGCCTGCCCAAGCGGACCGGGTCCGGCGACGGCCGTCCGGCGCCGGACGGCGGTGCCCAGCCCCGTGACCAGGGGACGGGGCCGCGGATGTCCGGCGGAACTCGTCCGGCGGGGGGAGGTGCCGGGCATGGTGACAGCCGCGGAGCGTTTCCGGTCCGGCGTTCGGAAGGCGGTCACTCACCTCGGCGGCGATCGGACGGCGGCGGCCCGCAGCGGGGTCAGCAAGGCGATTTGGTACGACGCCAAGACCGGCCGTTCCGTGCCGGGTGACCAGCGGTGGCCGGCGATGCGGGCCCTGCTGGAGTCGGTTCCGGCCGGGCTGACCGGCGTACCGGACTGGGAGACCCTGTATCGGCAGGTCCTGGCCGGACAGGGACGGCGCCCGCCCCGGCCCGCCCTCCACCAGCTTCCGCCGGGGACGCTGCCGTTCGTCGCCCGCGAGGCCGAGTCGCGCCGGATCAGCGAGCTGCTGGACACGTCCGGCGGCCGGTCGACCTCCATGGTGGTCATCACCGGGCCGCCGGGAGTCGGCAAGACCGCCCTCGCGGTGAACTGGGCGCACCAGGCCCGCGACCGGTTCCCCGACGGCGTCCTCTACGTCGACCTCCAGGGCTGGGGACCGGCCCGCGAGTTGACCGCGGCCGAGGTCCTTCCCGGCTGGCTGCGGGCGCTGGGCCTCGACCCGGCCGCCCTGCCCGGCGACGTGGCCAGCCGGACGGCGGCCCTGCGCGACGCCGCCGCCGCCCGGCGGATGCTGTTCGTCCTCGACAACGCCGGGTCCGAGGAGCAGGTACGGCCGTTGCTCCCGGGCTCCCCGGCCTGCGCGGTCCTGCTGACCAGCCGGCACGAGCTCAGCGGGCTGGGCGTGCACCACGGCGGGCGGACCGTGACGCTGGCCCCGCTGTCCGCCGCCGACTCGGCCGGGCTCGTCCGCGAGATCGCCGGCGCCGGTCTGGCCGGGCACGCGGAGCGGATCGCCCGGCTCTGCGGCCATCTGCCGCTGGCCCTGCGCGTCGTGGCCACCTCCCTGCCGGCCTCGTCCCACGAGGAGGTGTCGGCCCTGGTCGAGGAGCTGGAGAGCCGGGGACGACTCGACCGCCTGGGCAGCGACGACCCCCGTACCGACGTGCGTACCGTCATCTCCTGGTCGTTCCACCGGCTCCCGGAGCCGGCCCGGGACACGGTGCGGCTGCTGGGGCATTTCCCCGGCCGGGTCTTCAGTACGGCGGTGGTCAGCGCCCTGACCGGCGGCCGGCGCGCCCAGACGCTGGCTCACCTGCGCGTCCTCACCCGGGCCAGCCTGGTGCACCGCGAGCCGGACGGCCGGTACGCGATGCACGACCTGGTCCGCGACTACGCGGCCGAACTCGCGGCGGCGAACCCGGACGACGGCGCGCTGACCCGGGTGTACGGCTACTACCTGCACGTCTGCCGCCGCGCGGACGCGTGGATCGCACCGCGCCGCTATCAGATCGACCTTCCGGACGGCGACGATCCCCCGCCGGCCCCGTTCGACGACTACGACGGGGCGCTGAGCTGGCTGGAATCGGAGAGCGGCACCATGCTCGCCCTGTGTCTCGGCTCGGCCGGCCCGGAGCGGGCCGACCCGCTACGCTGGCGGCTCGCCTTCCAGCTCAAGAGCTACTACTTCCTCAGCAAGCGCACTCAGGAATGGCTGCTCAGCCACGAGGCCGCGCTGGCCGCCACGATCCGGATCGGCGACCGCCGGGCCGAGGCGATGACCCGCAACAATCTCGGCCTGGCCTGGCACGAGCTGGGCGACGACGACCGGGCCCGGCCGCAGTACGAGCGGGCCGAGCAGCTGTTCGCCGCCGTGGGCGATCCGCACGGGGTCAGCAACGCCGTGGCCAGTCAGGCCGTCGTGCACCGCCGCCGGGGTGATCTGCGGCGGGCGCTGGAACTCAGCGAGCGGGCGCTCGGCCGGTACCGCGAGGCGGCCGCCGACCACCCGGACGCCCGCCGCTACATCGCCATCACCCTGCGGTCCCTCGCGCTCGCCGAGACCGAGGCCCGCGACTACGAGAAGGCCGAGGTCCACCTGCGCGAGGCGGCCGGCCTGTGCGCCGAGCTCGGCATGACGATGGATCTGGCCCGCAGCTGGAACGCCCTGGGCCGGGCGCTGGTGCTGGCCGGCCGGCACCCGGACGCGGTCGAGGCGTACCGGGCCGCCGCCCGGGCCGCCGCGGAGTGCGGGAGCCGCTACGAGCAGGCCCTCGCCGACCGCGGGCTGGGAACGGTGGCCGCCGCGGCCGGTGACACCGGCGAGGCCCACGCCCGGTGGACGCGGGCCTACACCGTCCTGGCCGCGCTGGGCTCCGCGAAGGCGGCGGAGGTGCGGGCCGACCTCGACGGTCAGTCCTCCTGATCGGCGGCCAGACCCCGTACCCAGTCCCGGATCGTCGTGGCGATCTCCAGGTCGGCCGCGTCGGCTCGGCCGGCGTCGACGGCGTCCGCGATCCCGGGCCAGCTCGCCTCGACCTGATCGAGCGCCCAGCCGACCTGCCCGTCGAGGTGGTCGGCGGCGGCCAGCGAGTAGGCGAGCCAGCACGTCGCCGTCAGGCTGCGCGGGTCGTCCGGCCCGAACCGGACGGTGCACGAATCCTGCCAGTCCATGGCCAGCTGCTGAAGGTCGATCTCGTCGTCGACGTGGTCGCCGTCCAGCCGGACCGCGCCGGGCGGGGCCGCCGCGGCCTCGGCGCCGGTCACCGCGCGGGCCCGGAGCTCGGACTGGTCCCGTTCGGACCGGATCAGGTTGGCCATCGTCACCCCGACCCTCGGATGGCCCGGCCCCTGGGTGCGCAGCCGGCCGAGCAGGACGTCGCGCAATCCCGTACTCACCGGCTCACCGAGATCGGCCCGGACGATCAGCGCGTTCTCCGCGGTGCCCAGCGTGTCCGGATGCTCCGGCCCGAGCAACGTCTCGCGGCGGTTTCGCAGGTCGTCGAGGACGGCCAGCGCCCGGTCGGGCCGGCCGATCGCGCGGTAGCTGAGCCCGAGCCCGTTGCGGACGTCGAGGACGTACTGGTCGCCGGGCCGGGCCACGCGGCGCCATCTCTCGTCGGCGCCGAGCCAGATGCGGTGGGCGGCCCGGCGGCTCCGGTCCCGTTCGGCCGCCGTGGCGCCGAGATGACCGCGGACGAGGGCCACGCCGTTGAGGGCCAGCAGGGTCTCCCGGTGCAGCGGCCCGAGCCTCGGATGGTCGCGGCGGGCCTCGTACGACGCCCGGACGAGCTCGTAGCCCCGGTCGGCCCGCCCGGCGGCCAGGCAGGCCAGCCCGAGGTTGTGCCGGGCGGTGATCGCGTCCGGATGGCCCGGCCCGAGGCTACGGCCCAGCTCGGCCACCGCTCCTTCCAGCAGACCGAGCGCGGTCGTCCGGTTCCCCTGTTCGGCGTGGGCGGCGGCCAGGGCGGTGACCACCGCGTACCGGGTCTCGGCGTCGGCACCGGATCCGTCCCGGCAGGCGTCGTGCAGCGCCTGAAGCAACTCCAGCGCCGCCCCAAACCGGCCCGCCTCGATCTCGGTCCGGCCGGTCTCGTGGAGCAGGTACCGCTCGTCCGGTCCGACCGGCCACGCGTCACCGCCGGGCCGGAGGCCGGTCACCGCCCGGACGTGCGGCAGGTGGTGGGCGATCTCCCGGTGCCGGTAGGTCTCCCGGGTGGCCTCGACGGCGGTGGTGAGCGCGCGCAGGGCCGAGTCCCGGAACCGCGCCCGGACCTCGGCCGGGAACGTCCGCACCCGCAAGGCCCGGGCGGTGAGCGCGTGCATCAGGCAGCCACCCGCCCGCAGCTCGACCAGGCCCCGGTCGGCGGCGGCCCCGAGCGCGGACGACGAGGCGCCGGCCATCGCGCCGAGCAGGTCGTCACCGACGAAGGTGGGGCTCAGGACGCTCAGCGCGGTCAGCGCCTCCCGCGCCGGGCCCGGCAGCGCCGCGAACCCGCGCAGCAGCGCCACCGCGAACGGCTTCGCACAGCCCGCGGGAAGGTCACCGGCCAGTCCGGCCGCGACCGCCTCGAGCCGGTCCGGTTCGGCCGTCGTCAGATCGTCCCGGAGGGCTCGATAGCCGGCGAAGTCCGCCGGCGTGCTCAGGCCGGAGGCCAGGGTCAGCCCCAGCGGGTGACCGCCCAGAAGGTCGACGATGCCGTCGACGGCCGCCCGCTCGCCGGGGGCGGCGGGCCGGCGGCTGGTCAGGACCCGGCCGCCGATCGTGCGGGTCAACGGTTCGAGGACCACTGTCGCCTGGTCGGGACGGTCGACGCGCCCACGGCTGGTGATCAACGTGAGGCCCTCCGCGGTCGGCGCGCACAGCTCGTCGATCAGCTCGCCGGGCACGTCCACCGGGAGATCGTCGATCAGCCAGAGGTACGGGGTTCCGCGAGCCTCGAGGGCGGGCGCCAGCGCCTCGGGGCCGCGCAGTCCCCAGCGATCGGCGAGCGCCGCCAGCTGATGCCGGAAGGCCGACCGGAGCGAGCTCTCGGTCCGGCCGCCGCCGAGCTCGAAAAGGAACACGCCGCCGGGATGCTCCTGGGGCAGCCACCGGGCGTACTGCAGGCAAAGGGCGGTCTTTCCGAGCCCGCCCGGCCCGGTGACGACGACGACCGGATGGCCGCGGTCCGAGTTCCGCGTCCGGGCGCGCAGGCCGTGCCGGATCTGCCAGAGCTCGTCCCACCGTCCCCGGAACCGCGTCGTGCCGGGCAGCTCGCGGGGATACCACCGCGGGTCCGGTACGGGTGGCGCGTCGCCGAGAAGACCCTCGTACCGGCCCACCACCGCGGCGATCCGGCGGGCCAGACCGGCGTCCGGTGCCGCCGTCCGGGCAAGTCGCAGGCGGGTGAGCTCCGGCGGCCAGACGTCGTCCGGGGACATGTCGAGCACGACCGCCATCACCCGCGCCTCGTCACCCAGCCGGGCCGCCGCCGACAGCGCCAGATGCAGTTCCTCCCGGCAGTGCGGGCTGTCCTGCAGTCGCGGCGACATCAGCGCGACCAGCGTCCGCGACCGGTTCAGCGCCTCGACGACCGACTCGCCCAGCGGGACGTAGAGCTCGCCCTCCACCCTGTCCTGGAACACCGACAGGCCGGCGTCGACCAGGGCGTCGTGCAGCGCGCCGGCCGCTTCCCCGTCGGCCCAGGAGTAGCAGAGGAAGACGTCGTACGAACCCGCCTCGTCGTCCATCGCGCCAGCCTGCCACACGCAGTACGGTGAGGCGCGTGGCCGACCATCTGGCGGCGCTGTTCGCCACCACCGAGGGCGGCGGGCGGGGCGCGTACGTACCGGGGCGCTACGACCTGTGGCTGCACGGCGCCGACGCGTCCACCGACCGGCTGATCCATCATCATGAGGCGCAACACGTCATCCTCAACTCGGCCAGCGCGTGGGGCGCGGCCCTGCACGCCGCGGCGGCGATGCCCGGATGGCAGCCGGTGTTCGGCCGGCTTCTCGACCGCTGCCGCACGACCCACGAGTCGTTCGCGACCTACCTCGGCCGGGACGCCGCCGATGCGGAGACGGTCTTCGGCGAGTACGCGCCTCTGCTGCACGCACTGAACGAGTTCGTCGAGCCGTTCGAGGGCTCGCAGCGCCGGGCCCTGGCCGTGACGGCGCTGGCCCAGGCCTGCATGCAGACGCCGATCCTCGACCAGATGCTCGCGGCCTGGCCGGAGCCGCTCTCCCTCGGCGTGCCGCTGCGCACCGACCAGCCCGACGAGCGGTTCGCGTTGCTGTGCCGCACACCGGGGCTCGCCGCCACCGCCGCAGCCGCAGCCGCAGCCGACGCCTCCTGGGCGCTGTGGGAGGACACCGTCTTCCAGCATTTCGCCGAGGAACTGCGCCGGGCCGGAGCAACCGTCCTGGACGGGAACGACGGGCATCTGGCCGCCGCGGCCGAGCTGTTCGCCCGGGTGGCCGGCGTCGTGCCCGGCAGCCGCCTCGCCGTGGACGCCACCCCGGGCGCCGACCGCCGCCTGATCGGAATGGTGCTCAACCACGCCCGGCTCTGGCTGCACGGCCGGCGCCGGCCGGGCCGCTTCATCACGGTCGGTGCCGACGTGGATCCCGCCGAAGTGGTCCGGGTCGCCGAGGCCACCTCCCAGATCGGCGGCCGCCCCTCCCTCGTGATCAGCGCCCGGCTGCCCGGCCGTCTGCTGGCCGGATACGACTATCCGGACGACGGGGCCGCCACCCTCGAGGACCGGCGAGAACCGGTCGTCGGGGTCCGATCGCCGGCCGGCGACGGCGACGGGGGCGACGCGGTCTGGTGGGCCGAACTCCCCACCACCGCCGAGGCCGAAGCACTGGTCACCGCCTGGGACGGCCGCGGTGACCTGACCTTCTGCGTAGCGGCCAGCTGCCTCCCCCATCCGGCCTGGCGGTCGGCGTGGCTGCCCGTGATGCGCTCGGCCGGGCCGCTGGTGTGGCTGATCGACGTCGGCGTCTCCGCGCTGGCCGGCGAGTTCGGGCGCGGCCCGGTGCACGGCGTCTACCTCGACCTCGGACGGGCCCCGGCCGGCGCCCGGAAGGGGGTCGCCTTCAAGGTGGACGGGGTGGCCGGCACCTGGGTGGCCGTCGCCGACGAGCTGGGCATTCAGCTGATCACGCAACAGGTGGACGAGCTGGGTGCCGACCTGCGGATGACCGGGCGCGACTGGTCGGCGGACCTGCCGGCCCTCCAGCTCGTGCTGATCGAGCTGCTGCACGCGGAGTCCTACCTGGATCTGCGCGGCCGGATCGACGGGACGCCGGCATGACCGGGGTCTTCCTGGGCTACCGCGGCATTCACCATTCGTACGCGCCCATGCTCGTGCACTGGGTCCTGCGGGAGCGCTTCGGCGACGGCCTGGTCTTCGAGGCCGGTTACGTCAACCAGCCGGGCATCCACTTCGCCGATTCGATCGCCGCGTGGCTGGAGCGCTGCGCGGTACTGGTCGTGATCATCGACCGGTACTGGCTGGACCGGATCAACCTCCTGCACGACGAGTCGGACTGGGTCCGCAAGGAGATCCAGTACTTCCTCGATCGCGACAAGAAGATCCTCCCGCTGTTGCTCGACGGTGCCGGCATGCCGGCCCGGGACGAACTGCCCACCGAGCTGGCCGGCCTGACCAGGTGGATCGGGCTGCCGCTGAACAGCGCGACCGCACACGCCGATCTCCAGCGGCTGGCCGGGCGCCTCGAGCAGGAAGTGCCCGACCTGGTTCTCTCGGCACTGCGGCAACCGGTTGCGGCGTACGCGACCCCGGCCGCGCTTCTCCGGCCCGAGTACGAGGTGTTCCCGTTCCGCGCCATCCCGCAGCTCAACGACCTGCGGGCCTGGGTGACCGCGCCCGACGGCCCGCCGTTTCATCTGCTCGCCGGCCCGTCCGGCGCCGGCAAGACGCGCCTGGCGTTGCGGCTCTGCGCCGAACTGGCCCCGAACCGGCCGGCGGTGATGCTTCCCCGGTCGGCCACGCCGGCCGCGCTCGACCGCTTGTCCGAGACCACCACGCCGTTCCTGGTCGTGATCGACGACGCCGAGTCCCGCCCCGAGGTGGTCGTGGCCGCCGCGCAGGCGATCGCGGCCGGTGGCTCGGCGTCCCGGGTCCTCCTGCTGGCCCGCTCGGCGGGCGAATGGCTCGACGACCAGGTCTCCCTGCTGCTCGGCCGAGTGGAAACCACCCACCTGCCCCTACTGCCCGCCGAGGAGGGCGACTTCGCCGTCGCCCACGCCGCCTTCGCCGACCGGCTCGGCCTCTCCGGCCAAGCGGCCCCCACGACGACGGCCCCCGCGATGACGCTGGTCGAGGCGCAGGCGCTGGCCCTGGCCACCCTTCAGTCGGCCCCGGAGGGTGGAGGCGGCCCCTGGACCCGCCTGGCCGCCGCGGAACGGGACCGGTGGATCACCACGGCGGCGGCCTGGGATCTGCCCCGGCTGCGCCCCCGCGACGCCACCGAGATCCTGGCCGCCGTCACGATGTTCGGCGCGCCGGGCGAAGCCGGCGCGCGGCGACTGCTGGCCGCCCTGCACGCCCTCGACGGCTGGCGGGCCGGCGATATCGACACCGCCCTGGCCCTGGTCCGGACCATGCTGCCCGGCCCGCTGGCCCTGAACCCGCTGCAGCCGCAGCCCCTCGCCGACGAGGTCATCGCCGACCATCTCCGCCGCGGCGCCCGGACGGCCGGCGTCGTCGGCATCCTCTCGGACGACCAGGCCCGCACCGCGGCGGTCGCCCTGGGAAACTGCCTCGCCGCCCACCCCGGTCTGGTCGACGCGGCCAGTCCCCTTCTCGTGGCCGGGCACGGCCGGCTGACGGCGGCGGCGATGACGGCCCTGCCGGAGCTGGCCGACCCGGAACCGCTCGTCGCGGCGATGAGCCGGGCCCTCCCCCAGGTGGCCGCCGGCGATCTGGTCGGGCTGGTCGACGCGCTGCCGCTGCGCAGCGAGGCGCTGGCCGCGTTCGCGACCGATCTGACCCGCAGGGCTTTGCCGGTACGGCCGGACGGGGCCGGCTCCGCACGTCTGCACCGGCTGCTGGCCATCCGGCTGGTGTTCCAGGGCGGCCCGGCGGACGAGGCGGTGCGGGCGGCCGAGGCAGCCCTGCTCGGGTTCGGTGCGGACGGGGTGGACCGCGCCGAGGCGTACGCCACTTTGGCCCAGGCCCTCGACATCGCCCACTCCCCCGGCCCGGCCCGGGAGGCCGGTGACCGGGCGATCGCGATGTTCCAGCGGTTCGCCACCGACGAGCGGGCTCGTGCCGCCCTGGCGACCGCGCTGATCAGCCAGGCCCACCGCGACGAGACGCGGAGCGGGCCGGCCGTCACGGCGTACGAAATCCTGCGTGACCTCGACGCCGCCCGGCCCCGTCGCTACCGTTCGCTGCTGGCCGACGCCCTCGACCTGCTCGTCGCCCGCACCGGCCGCCAGGACTACGCGCGCGCGGCCGTGGCCCTGCGCCGGACCCTCGCCGCGGCCCGGCCCGACGCCTACCGGCCGGCGCTGGCCGCCGCGTTGTTCAATCTGGCTGTGCTGCTCGGATCCGGCGCGGAGGCGGCGGGTCTGGCGCGGGAATCCGAACGGATCTACGCCGAGCTCGCGGCGACGGCCCCCGAGCGGTACGGGTCGTCGCTCGATCGGGTGCGGCGCCGGTGGGAGGGCCGGGATGACTGACCATCTGGCGCGGCTGTGCGCCGAGGGCGCCGGCAGCACCGGCCACTACACGCCGCACTCGTTCGACCTGCGCCTGCTCGGCACCCGGCAGGCCGCCGACCACATCGTCTACCTGCACGAGGTCCACCACGCCGCCCTGAACGACGTGACCGCGTGGGGAACCGTGCTGCACGTCTTCGCCCGCCTGCCCGGCGCGGCGGCCCCGTTCGCCCGCCTGCTCGACCACTGCCGGACCACCCACGAGACCCTGGCCACCTTCGCCAGCGTGCAGATCGCCACCGCCCGGCACGGCCGCCTGGACGACGTCCTCGACGCGTACCCGCGGTACGTCCCGCTCCATCGGGCCGCCACCCGTCTCACCGCCGGGGTCGCCGGCCCCAACCGGCGCCAGCAGGTCGCCACCGCCCTGGCCCGGCTCTGCATGCAGACGCCGATCCTGGACGCGGTCACCGCCGCCGGCCCCTCGGCTTTCCGCCTGTCCGCGGTCCGCGCGATCGACCGTCCCGACACCCGCTGGAACTGGTTCCAGCGGCAGGGTCCCGGCCTGGTCACCGCGGCCGCCGGCGCCGCCGACCGGGTCGTCGCGCGCGAGTTCGGCCCGGCCGTGCTGACCGGCGACGGACCGGACGGCGACCTGTACACGGCGACCGGCCGCGAGCACGACGATGCCTGGGACCGGTGGGAACTCGCGGCGTACGACCATCTCCGGACGGCCCTGGCCGCTACCGGCGCCCGCTGCCTCGACCTGAACGGGCATCAGGCGGGAACCGCCCGGCTGCTGGACCTGGCCCGGGCCGAGCACGGCGACCTGGGCCTGCGCGCCGCGATGAGCGCCGAGCAGCGGCGCAGCGACGCCGACATCGCCTCCTCCGTTCTGCAGCAGGTGCGGCACAACTTCGCCGGAGAGGCACCCCATCGCGCGGTGCCGGTCCCCATGACCACCGAGGACCTGGTACGGGTGCTGGCGGAGCGGCCGGTCCTCGACGGCCGTCCTGCGATCGTCGTGAACGCCCGGCCACCGAGCCGGCTGGCCGCCCTCTACCGGTGGCCACCGGCGGCGAACCCCCCTCCGGTCGCGGTGCGGCTGATCGTCGAGGACGACGAGGGCCCGGCCGTCGGCCACGTGCCGGTCACCGGCCCGGCCGCCCTGACCGAACTCGTCGGGCTGTGGGACGGCCGCGGCGCCGTCGCGTTCTGCGCCGGCGCCAGCTGCCTCGCCGATCCCGGGTTCGCCCGTGAGTGGCTGCCGTCCGCGCCGCGCCCGGCCTTCGTGCTGGTCGATGTCGAGCTCGACCGGTTCGTCCCCCGCTGGGCCGCGAGCGGTGATCCGGTCGTCGCGGTCGAGGTGCGGGTGAGCGACACCGGCGGCGACCGGACCGCGTTGCTGATGACCACCGGCGACAGCGGCGTCTGGTGGCTGGTGGTGGCCGACGACGTCACCGTCCGCCTCGTCCTGGAGTACGCCCGCCACCTGCTCGGCCCGGCCTTGCGCGTCGACAGCGGCGCCTTCGCCGCCATCCGCGAGCCCGCTCGCCTGGTCATCACCGACGTCCTGGCGACCGAGTCCTTCACCAGCTTCGACGCCCTGGGGAGCAGCCATGCCTGACGACGACCTCGACGCGGTCTTCCGCTCCGCCGGCGTCGACCCGGCCCACCTGGGCCCGGAGGAACTGGCCCGGCTCGCCGGCCAGGCCGCCTCCCCGGTGGCCGGCCTCATCCTGCACCCGCCCCGCGTGGCCGGCCTGTTCGACGCGGAGAACCGCCCACCGGACTTCCTGGAGATCCACGACCGCGAGTGGTGGCTCGACGCCACCGACCCGGACGGCCGCCGCTATCTGCGCACCGTGCTGGCCGCCGCCGCGATCACGGACGCCCTCGGCCTGTTCCACACCCTCACCTGGGTGACCACCGTCCTGCCGGCCACCGTGACCGTCGAGGCGGTCACCGCCGACGATCGGGGCGTGCACTTCGTCCTGCGCCGCCTGCCCGCCCCCGGCCTGCCGCCGGAGCTCGCGGACGACATCAACCGGCAGGACTTCGACGAGTTCGCCGCGACGCTCGCCGGCGCCGATCCGACCGTGCCCCTATCGACCGGCGGCACCGTGACCTTCGCCGACGACGCTCTCCTCGGCGACGATCCGGCTGAGCACTGACCGAGCCGCCGCCGGGGATCTCACCACCAGGCCCAGATCGTCCGGCTCCCGCCCGCCGGTACGCTTCCCGGTCTGGATGCGGAGGGCGGCCGCCCGGGTCATCGAGCAGGGCAGCGTCAACGGCGGAAACCCGTCGACCGAGCAGACGTACGCCCACAACCCCGTACCGTCGAGAAGCGGTTCGATCGCGTAGCGGAAGCCGGTCGTGCCGGACAGCAGGGCGTCCAGGCTCTCGCCGAAAGGCGTGTCGATGAGCAGGAACACGTCCGCCACCCGGTCGAAGGCGTCCTTCCAGCGCTCCGCCCACGCCGCATCCCGGGCACAGGTGAGCGCGATGCTGGCGAGGCCGGCCGCCGGCAGCGCGCCGGGCGACCCGACCCGCTCGATCAGCACTCCCGCACCCGAGCGACGGCGCAGCGCCACAACCGGTTCCTCACCCGGCGGCAGCGGATCGGCGCCGAGCGCGTGCTGGCGGCGCCACACGCTCGCCCGCCGGACCACCACCATCGGATCGCCGGTCATCGAGCCCCCGAACTCGGTCACCGTGGCCGGCCGGGGCGCACGCAGCCGCAGCGACTCCAGATCGAACAGGTTGGCCGGATCACGGTCGATGGTCACCGGCGAGTCGGTGACCTGTTCCGCGATGCGCGGCAGCGCGCCGAGAACGGCCGCCGTGTCCAGCACCGGGCGTCCCATCGCCCGGAACCGCTCGGCCACATAGGCCGAACAGAGCGCGCTGAGCCGGCGGCGTTCCCCAGCGCCGACCTCGTCGCGCAGGCCCACCTCGCTCAGCTCGGCCCACCGGCCGCGCCCGAACTCGTCCGCGGCCATCCGGTCCCAGCCGTCCCAGAAGGTGGCGCCGAGACCGAGAACCGCCTTCAGCAGACTGTCCGGATAGTTCCGGGCGTTGACGCGGCTCGCGGTGAACCCCTCCAGCGAGACATCGAGAACGTCGGCCTGCATGCATCCGGCCAGCACCGAGTCGGCCGCCACGGCCCGCACCAGATTGTCGGGCCGGGCATGCGGGCCGGCCTTCAGCGCGTGGTCGAGATGCGTCCCGTACGACGGATAGCGGGCCCGGATGCCGGCCACGGACGGCGCGTCGGCCCGCCCCAGCACACCCATGACGGCGCTGTGCGTCGCGTACGCCTCGTGGGTCGCCACGCACGCCTCGACCAGCACGGAAACCGCGCGTCTGGGCCCCGGCCGCCGCCACATCGCGCCGAGAAGCTGCCCCCACGCGGTCGCCCCGTTCAGCCCGGCGTGCGCCGCCTCGTGCAGACTGACGAACGCCGACAGCCACGTGTCCCCGGAAACCCCCGCCACAATCCAGCCGTCCGCGCCGTACCGTCCCGTCGGCACCGGCCCGAAATTGAGGACGTGGCCCACCCCGGGATCCTGACCTCGGTCCGCCGTCATGCGGAACCTCCTCCCTGAGGACCATTCGATGCCCCGATGCCGACGTGTCTAGCTGTCCCGCATCCGGGAGCGGAGGACGTCGAACTCGCAGCCCGGCGCGTCCGGGTCGAAGCCGTGCTCGATCAGCCAGCGGGACGCGACCAGGCTGCGCAGCGACCACCAGGCCCGGATCACGTCGCGGTCGGCGCCCGGGCCGTACCCGGCGAGCAGGTCGTCCAGCCGTTCCTCGTGGCCGAGGGTCAAGGTGGCCAGGTCGGACATGGGGTCGCCGGGCGCCGCCTCGGACCAGTCGATGACGCCGGTGACCTCGTCGCCGTCGACGAAGACGTGGGTGATCTGGAAGTCGCCGTGGATGAACGCGGGTCGCCACGGCCGCAGCGCCGCCTCGGCGATCTCCCGGTTGCGGGTGATGACCTCGGGCGGCAGTACGCCGTTGGCGAGCAGCCACGCGCACTCGCTGTCGAGTTCGGCCGCCACGTCCTCGAGCTTTTCGCCCGGCCACGACGGCAGCGGCGCGTCGTGCAGCCGCCGGATGGCCGCGCCGGTCGCGGCCCACGCCGCCGGCGACGCGGCCGACGGTTCGCCGAGGACCCCGAGGGCTTTTCCCGGTACGGCGGCGATCGCCAGCACCGGCGGCTCGTGCCAGAGCACGGCCGGGGTCGGCACCGGCACCATGGCCATCGCCCGCACCTCGATGGCGGCGTGGGCCGGGTCGCCGTCGACCTTCAGGAACACGTCGCCGACGCGCAACGTCGCGCGCTGGCGGTGGGCGACGACGACCTCCACATCTTTCATACCGGCCATCGTGGCGAAGAAGACGGCCGATGTCGCCGCATTTAGAAGGGCAGCTCGCCGTTCTCGTCCCGCAGGGTTCCCGTCGGGCCGTCGGCACCGATCGTGGCCAAGCCGACGACGACGCGGGCGCTCTCCTCCGGGGGCCGGCCGATGCCCCAGGCCGCGGTCATGTCGGTGGCGGTGGGCCCGGGCTCGACCGCGTTGAACTTGATGCCGGGCTCGGACTTGGCGTACTGGACGGTGAGCATGGTGGCGGCCGCCTTGGAGGCCGCGTAGAGGGCCAGCGGCAGCCCGTACTCCGGCCGGTCCGGGTTGGTGACCGCCCAGAACGATCCCATGCTGCTGGACACGGTCACCACGACCGGGTTGGCCGACTTGCGCAGCAGGGGCAGGGCCGCCTCGGTGACCCGGACCAGGCCGACCGCGTTGGTGTCGAACGCCCGCAGGGCGGCCGGCCCGTCCACCGGGCCGTCGGCCAGGATGCCCGCGTTGTGCACCAGCACGTCGAGCCGGCCCTCGGCCTCCCCGATCGTGGCCAGGGCGGCGCGCACCGACGCGTCGTCGGTCACGTCGAGCTGGACGAAACGGGCACCCAGCGCGGCCGCGGCTTTCGCCCCTCGTTCCGGGTCGCGCGCACCGGCGTACACAATGTGCCCCCGCTCCTGAAGTTGTCTGGCGGTCTCGAATCCGAGGCCCTTGTTGGCCCCGGTGATCAACGTGACGGTCATGCCACGAACGCTAGGCACGGCCGCCGGCGCCAACCAGATCCCTGCCGTGCCAGGGGAACGACAGGACCCCCTCTGTTTCCGGTACGGCGAATTACGCTGGCCGGGTGAGCGACACGACGAACCCGCTCGGGGCGTTCCTGCGCGCCCGGCGCGAACTGGTGACGCCCGAGCAGGCGGGCATCCCCGACGGCGGCGTCCGGCGGGTGCCGGGCCTGCGCCGCGAGGAGGTCGCCATGCTGGCCGGGATCAGCGCCGACTACTACCTGCGGCTCGAGCGCGGCCGCAACCGCAACCCGTCCCTGCAGGTGCTCGAGGCGATCGCCCGGGTGCTGCGCCTCGACGAGGACCATTTCGCCCACCTGCTGACGCTGGTGTCCGAGGCGTCCCGGCGGCACAAGCACCGGCCGCGCAAGCAGGCCCCACCGCCGGGCGCGCTCAAACTCCTCGACTCGCTGATCCAGCCCGCGTTCATCGAGGACCGGTACTTCGACATCCTGGCCTCGAACAGCCTGGCCCGCGCCCTGTCCCCGGGCCTGGCCGCGGGCGGCAACCAGCTGCGCGACCTGTTCCTCGACCCGGCCGAGCAGGCGCTGCACCCGGAGTGGGAGAAAGTGACCGAGTGCTTCGTGGCCAACCTGCGCCAGGCCGTGGGCAACGACATCGACGATCCTCGCTTCATCGAGCTGACCGGCGAGCTGACCCTGGCCAGCCCTCGTTTCCGCCGCCTGTGGGCCCGCCATGAGGTACGCGGCCAGACCGGCGCCCCGATCAAAATCAACCACCCGCAGGTCGGCGAACTCACCCTCAACCGCGAACGCCTGGCCATCAGCGGCACCGACGACCTGATGCTGGTCGTCTTCCACCCGGACCCGGCTTCCCCCGACGCCGACAAACTGTCCCTGCTGGCCTCGGCCAGCCTGCCCGCATCGAGCACGGCCGGACCGGGCCGTCGGCAACCTCGCGGCCGCGATGAACCGGATCCGGCCACGGCGCCCGCCGTCTCCACTCGTGGACCCGGAACTTCGCCGACAATGGACGGAGAGCGCGCGGCTTAAGCCCCATGGGTGAAGCGGATCCTCCCGCACGATGAGGACGCGGACGACCTGGAACACTTCGGTGCGCCGCCGCTGTCGGCGTCTGCTCGCTGCTGCCCGGAGTGGAGCGGACCACCGGAGCCACCTGGCTGTTCGCCTTCGAGAACCTGCTGGCGGCGCGGGTCGAGGACATGGCCCACGACCTGGAGCCCAGGATTGCGGAACCCCAGCTGAGTTCAACGGGCTGCGCCCTCGGGTGTTCCCGGGCGCACGGCGTCCGAGAGGAAGGGCGCCGACCGCGACCGGGCGGAAGCGGCCGGCCTGGCCTTCACGCTCGCCCGGGCGATCTCCATCGACACCGCCATCGGCCTGATGGCCCGGGCCGGCGTCAAACCCTTCTCATCCGCGCCGGGCCGCGCTGACCGCGCCTCGGTCAGGCCGCCAGCGCCGGTTCCCGCTCCGGACTGGCGTTCTTCGGGGCGCGGGCCAGGGCGGCCGCCGTCGCCATGACCGCGAGGCCGGCGACGGTGATGGCCGCTCCCGCCCACAGCGGCGACGCGTACCCCCAGCCGGACGAGATGGTCAGGCCGCCGGCCCAGGCGCCCAGCGCGTTGCCCAGGTTGAAGGCGCCGATGTTGGCGCCCGAGGCCAGGGTCGGCGCGCCCGCCGCGTAGTGCATGACGCGGGTCTGCAGGCCGGGGACCGTGGCGAAGCCGAAGGCGCCCATCAGCAGCAGCCAGACGATGGTGGCCCACCGGCTGTGCGCGGTCAGCGCGAAACCGGCCAGCACCACGGCCAGGCCCACCAGCACGATCAGCAGCGTGCGGTCGACGCCGCGGTCGGCCGCGCGGCCGCCGAGGACGTTGCCGATGAACAGGCCCACGCCGACGATGACCAGCAGCCACGGGACCGTGCCGGAGGAGAATCCGGCCACGTCGGTCAGGGTGTACGCGATGTAGGTGAACGCGCCGAACATGCCGCCGAAGCCCAGCACCGTCACCGCGATCGACAGCCAGACCTGCACCGACTTGAAGGCGCTCAGCTCACGGCGTACCGACGAATTGTTCGCTCCGGAGGCGTCGGCCGGCACCAGGGCCAGGATGCCCAGCCAGGCCACCACCCCGACGGCCGTGATGGCCCAGAACGTCGAGCGCCAGCCGGCCGCCTGGCCGAGCAGCGTGCCCAGCGGGACGCCGAGCACGTTGGCCGCGGTCAGGCCGGTGAACATCGTGGCCACGGCGGCCGCCTTGCGCTGCGGGGCGACCAGGCCGGCGGCGAGGACGGCGCCGATGCCGAAGAACGCGCCGTGGCACAGCGCGGCGACGATCCGGCCGGCCAGCATCACCCCGTAGGTCGGCGCGACGGCGGACAGCAGGTTGCCGGCGATGAACAGCAGCAGCAGTCCGAGCAGCACCGGCTTGCGCGGCAGCCGGGTCGTGGCGACGGTCAGGCCGAGCGCGCCGACCACCACGGCCAGCGCGTATCCGCTGATGAGCCAGCCCGCCGCCGAAGTCGAGACGCCGAAGTCGGCCGCCACTTCGGGCAGCAAGCCCATGATCACAAACTCGGTCAGGCCGATACCGAAGCCGCCGATGGCGAGAGCCACCAGTCCGAGAGGCATTGGATCCACACCCTTTCTTGCGTACGCTGATAGTTGCGCACGCGTCATAAAAACTAGGCGGACGCAAATATAAAGCGCAAGCAACAATCCTGTGGCGGCCAACACCTACTTGCGCCGATCGGTTGGCAATGGAAACCTATTGGCATGACGACGAACCCGATCTCCGCCGACGGCGACCCGCGCCGGATGCTGGCCGAGGTGCGCGCGCTGTCCCGCCGCGTCCGCGTCGACCAGCGCATGACCTGGGCCGCGCTGCTCGTGCTGGGCGCCACCACGCTGCTCGCCATCCCGTTCGACTGGTTCGGCATGCGGGTCGACTGCCATGCCGACGGCAGCTGCGAGTTCGCCCGCAACGGCATGCTCTACTTCTGGCCGGCGGCCATGCTGCTGGCGTACGCGGTCATCGCCGTCTGCTACGTCCGGGCCGCCCGGGCCCGCGGGGTGGGCGCCCGCGTGCTGCCGTACGCGATCACCGGCGCCGTCACGGCCGTCGTGTTCCCCGCCGCCTGGCTGGCCGTCTTCCTCTACTTCCGCAGCCACCCGTACCCCGACGGCCCGCTCCCGTACTGGTATCTCGTGCTGGACCGGCTGGTCATGCCGTGGGGCATGATCGGGGTGGCGCTGCTCGTGCTGGTCTGGCTCGAACGCAACCTCGCGCTGCTGGCGTTCACCGCCGGCTACCTGGCCCTGGTGCTGCTGATCCTGCCGATGAACGACGGCTTCGCCTCACCACATTTCAGCCTCCGGGCCGGCATGGCGCTCCCCCAGCTCCTCATCGGCCTGGTGCTGCTGCTGGGCGCGGCCGGCTTCGCCCGGGCCGGACGGCGGCAGTGAGCGCCCACCCCTCCCTCGGCCTCGACGACGTGGTGCACCAGCGGGTCCGGCTCGGCATCCTCACGGTCGCGCACGAGGCCCGCCGCGTGGAGTTCGGCTACCTGCGCGACCAGCTCGACCTGACCGCGGGCAACCTTTCCAAGCACCTGACCGTGTTGGAGACAGCGGGCCTGATCGAGGTCGAGAAGGGGTACGAGGGCCGCCGCGCCCGCACCTGGATCACCCTCACCCCGGCCGGCACGACCGCCCTGGCCGACGAGATCGGCCGCCTGAAGCAACTCATCGCCCGAGTGGAGACCACCCCGGAGGACAGATGACCCTCGCCCTGACCCGCCGCCGCCTGCTCACCACCGCCCTGGCCACGGGGGTGGCGACGCAGTTCGCCGGCCCCGCCTCGGCCGCGCGCCCCCGCCTCACCCTGCCCGCGCCGACGGGACCCCATCGGATCGGGATGGTCGACCGGCACCTGGTCGACCGCGCCCGGCGCCGGGAGCTGATGACCAGTGTCTGGTACCCGGCGGCGGCCCGGCACCGCCCGCCGGCGCCGTGGATGCCGGACGCGCCGATGCGCGCCCTGCTCGCCGGCAACGGCCTTCCGGCCGACGCCGCCGCGGCCCCGCTGACGGCCGCGCGGTACAACGCACCGGCGCTCAAGACCCCGGGCCGGCGGCCGGTCGTCGTGTTCTCGCACGGCGCCGACGGTCACCGCTCCGAGACCACGATCATCGTGCAGGAGCTGGCCAGCCACGGCTACGTCGTCGTCACGGTCGACCACACCGACGCCTACACCGAGTTCCCCGGCGGCCGCCTCCGGGTGCCCGACGACAACGTGTCGGTCACCCCGTACGACCACGCCGCCGACATCACCTTCGTGCTCGACCGCCTGGAAGCAACCCGCAGGTTCGGGCCGGTCGGCATGTTCGGATTCTCCAAGGGCGGCACGGCGACCGCCCTCGTCATGATCGGCGACCGGCGGGTACGGGCCGGCCTCAGCCTGGACGGCCCGATGGAGTGCCAGCCGCCGATCACGGCCGACCTCGACCGCCCGTTCCTGATGATGACCGCGAACTTTCCCGCCGACGACTTCTGGGATCACCTGCGCGGCTGGCGCCGCCGCCTGCACCTCGACGGCGGCACCGAGCTCTCGCTCTCCGACGCGGTCTGGCTGTTACCGCAGCTGGCCCGCCTCACCGCAATGAGCGACGAGGACCTGGCCGGCTGGATCGGCACGTACGACCCGGCCCGCGCCGTGCGGCTCCAGCAGACGTACCCGCTGGCCTTCTTCGATCAGCACCTGCGGCCCTAGGCCAGGATCACGAGCTGCTGCGTGGCCCGGGTCATCGCGACGTACCGGTCCACCGCGCCGTCGAAGCCGGCGGGGTCGATCAGCACGACGAGGTCGAACTCCAGGCCCTTGGACAGCTCGGGCGTCAGCCACGTGATTCGGCCGCCGCCCCGGGACACCGTCCGGCTGATCACGCAGGCCACGCCCTCGCCCTCGGCATGGGACGCGAGCCACGAGGACAGAATGCCGTCCAGTTCGCCGACGGCGCCGTACACGACAGGCAGGCCGCTGGCGCGGATCGAGACCGGGACGTTCGCGTCGGGCAGCGCGGCCCGGATGACCGGGGCGGCCACGGCCATGACCTCCTCCGGCGTCCGGTAATTGATCGTCAGCGAGGCCAGCTCGACGTGAGTGAGGCCCACGCGCGCCAGCCTCTCCCGCCACGATTCCGTGAACGGGCGGCGCGCCTGGGCCCGGTCCCCCACGATCGTGAAGCTGCGCGACGGGCACCGCAGCAGCAGCATCTGCCACTCGGCGTCGGTCAGCTCCTGGGCCTCGTCGACCACGATGTGCGCGAACGGCCCGGCCAGCAGATCCGGATCCGCCGCGGGCAGCACCGACTCGTCGACCAGCACGTCACGCAGATCCGGTTGGACCAGCATCTTCATCAGGCCCTCGCCGTCGTCGTACCGCGCCGAGTCGATCAGATCGTCGACCACCCGGTCCATCCGCGCGCGCTGGCCGGCCACCGCCGCCTCGCGCCGCCGCCGGCGCCGCGATTCCTCCGGATCACCGACGCGCTGCCGGGCCGCGTCCAGCAGGGGAAGATCGGCGGTGGTCCAGGCTTGGGGTTCGGCCCGCTGCAATTGACGTACGCCGTCCGGGCCGAGCCACGGCGCACAGTGCCGCAGATAGGCCGGCACCGACCACAGATCGCCCACGATGTCGGCCGCCTCGAGAATCGGCCAGGCCCGGCTGAACGCGCTCGCCAACTCGCGATGGCGTACCAGCGAACGGCGCAGCGATTCCTCCGGCTCGTCGCCGTCGTATTTCGCCACCAGAATCGCCAGCAATTCCTCCCACACCTGATCGCGGCCCTCGTTGTGCGGCGTGCCCGGCCCCGGCGCGCCGAACGCCTCGGCCCAGTCGCCGGCCGTGAGCCGGATCTCGGCGTCGTCGGTCGTCACCGTCAGGCCGGTGCGCGGCGGTTCCTCGTAGAAGCGCACCGCCGCCTCGATCGCCCGTACCATGCCGGCCTCGGCTTTCAGCCGGGCCACATCCGGGTCACTCTCCGGGACGGCTTGCGCCCCTTGGGGTACGAGGTCACGCAGCGTGCACGTCAGCACGTCCTCCTCGCCGAGGCTGGGCAGCACGTCGGACACGTACGCGAGGTACGGCTCGTGCGGCCCCACGAACAGCACACCACCCTGCCGGTGGCCCAGCCGCGGATCGGAGTAGAGCAGGTACGCCGTACGGTGCAACGCGACCACCGTCTTGCCCGTGCCCGGCCCGCCGTCGACCACGAGCGCGCCGCGCGACCCGGCCCGGATGATGGCGTCCTGGTCGGCCTGGAGGGTGCCGAGCACGTCGCGCATCCGGGCCGACCGGTTCGTGCCGAGGCTGGCCACGAACGCCGACTGGTCGTCGAGGGCCGCGTTGTTCTCGAGGCCGTCCGGGGTGAACACCTCGTCCCAGTAGTCGGTGACCCGCCCGCGCGCCCACCGGTAGCGGCGCCGGCTCACCAGCCCCATCGGGTTGGCGTGGGTGGCGCCGAAGAACGGCTCGGCCGCGGGCGACCGCCAGTCGACGAGCAACCGCCGCCCGTGACTGTCGGTGAGCCCGAAGCGGCCGATGTACACCGGTTCGCCGTCGCCCGACCCGACCATCCGGCCGAGGCAGATGTCGAGGCTGTAGCGGCGCAGCGAGCGCAGCCGGGCGGTCAGCCGTTTCACCGCGTCGTCCCGGTCGACCGCCTGCCGCCCCTTGCCCGCGGGCGCCTTCCGCTCGACCTCGAGGCGCGCGGTCAACTCGGCGATCGACTCGGCCAGGCTCTGCGCGATGACGGCGAAGTGCTTGTCGTCCTCGGCGATCAGGGCCGGGTCGGCCTTGGCCGCCAGATTGGCCGGCAGATCGAATGCGCGCATAGAAAGTCCCCCGATAATCGCCGACAATTCGGCCATTCTGCGGCACTAACCGGCTCTTGCCGCAAGACCCCCTATGTGCTATATGTTGGAAGTGGCGAGAAGTGCTTTTTACTTCTCGCCTTTTTCTTTGCCGTCCTATATCGACGATCGTGAGTTCATGGTTCTCTCACCGATCGTCGCCGGATTGCTGACGCTGACGCTCACACCCGCTGCCGCCGTCACCCCCACCGCCGCCCCGCCGCGCGAGAACGCCGTCGTCACCTGGAACGCGCACGCGCAGACCGCCATCTACGAGGTGGCCCGCCAGGCCCCGTACGTGGCCCCGCGCAGTTTCGCCATGGTGCACGGTGCCATCTACGACGCCGTGAACGCCATCGCCGGCACCCCCTACGAGCCGTACCTGATCGCCCCGCGCGCCCACCGCACCGACTCGGCCGACGCGGCGGTCGCCTCCGCCGCGTACACGGTCCTGCTTGATCTCTTTCCCGCCCAGAGCGACGCGCTCCGCGAGCAGTACGACACCGCCCTGGCCGCGATCCCCGCCGGCCGTTCCAAGGCGGCCGGCATCGCCGTCGGCGCCCGCACCGCCGACGCCATGCTCACCGCCCGCCGCGGCGACGGCGCCTTCGAGCCGGCCACCTGGAACATCTCGACCGAACCGGGCCAGTGGCGCCCGACCCCGCCGGCACTGGCCGCCGACGGCGCGTGGGTCGGCGACATGAAACCGTTCGTGATCGACAGCAACACCCGATTCCGTACGGCCGGACCGCCCCCGCTGACCACCGCCCGCTACGCCGCCGACCTCAACGAGGTGAAGGCGATCGGCGGCGCCACCAGCACGATCCGTACCGCTGACCAGACCGAAGCCGCGATCTGGTGGCACGACCGCCGCCTCACCGAATGGGAGATCAAACGCCAGGTCGCCACCCGCCAGCACCTGAACACGTTGCAGGCGGCCCGCTTCTTCGCGATCACGGAGATCGCCAACGCCGACTCCCTGATCGCCTGCTTCAACGAGAAGAAACACTGGAACTTCTGGCGCCCGATCACCGCGGTCCGGGAGGCCGCCTCGGACGGCAACCCGCAGACCACCGCCGATCCAACGTGGACACCGTTGCTGGTGACCCCGCCGTTCCCCGACTACACCTCAGGCCACACCTGCTCGACCTCCACCATCATGGCCACGATGCGCGCCTTCTTCGGCCGCGACGACATCCCGTTCAGCGCCTACAGCGCCGACGCGGGCACCACCCGCTCGTTCACCAGCTTCTCCAGCGCCCTGAACGAGGTCATCGAGGCCCGGACCTGGGGCGGCGTCCACTTCCGCTCGGCCGACGTCCAGGGCGCCAGAATCGGCACGGGCGTAGCCGCGTACGTTCTCAGACACGCTTTCCGGAGTCGTCACTGACCCACGCGCCGAGCACGGCCGCGAGAGCCCGCATGCGCTCCAGGGTGAGCTCGTCCGGTTCCCCCACATCGACGCTGCCGTCACTGACGTCGTCAAGGTGAAACGGAACGAGCTCACCGGACGGGTGCCCCGTCCAGCACGCGACGGGCGGGCACGCGATCCAGCGCCGCCCGTCCGGCACACGCGCCTCGATCCGCGTCTCCCACGCGAAGTCACCCTGCTCGGCGACCACACGGTCCCACTCGGTGGCCGAGATCGGCACCTCCCGAGTCAGGTAGTAGCGCGGATAGGGCAGATCGGCCGCGACAATGTCCCGCCCGGCGATGCGGTCCCCGTCCACGGTGACGATCTGAACCGACTCGAAGCTCAGCCACGCGCCCAGCGCGGTCGCCATCGCCGCCATCCGCCGAACCATGTCGTCGTCCGGGTTCTTCACGGCCACCAGCCCGCGCTCGTACCGGGTCCACCAGCCACCGGCCACGTCCAGGAGCCGAAAGTCGATCCCCGGCGTGATCCGCGGAACCATGCTCATACCGGGCGCCCGCTCGACATACGCGACGACCTCAGCTTCCAAATAGGAAATCGCGTCGCGTAAAGCGACGGCACCACACGGCTGACTTCGAGATCGACACCCATCAGACGATTGTCACCGCGCGGCCGAGGCGTCCTTCGCGGGCAGGCCGCGGACCATGTCGTGCGCGATCATGCGCAAGAGGGCGGCCTGGTGGACGTTCGCTCGGTTCTTGTCGGGCACCAGCAACCAGCCGACCACGCCGCTGACGACGGAGCCGAACGCCAGCAGGAAACCCGCCGCGACTCCGGCCACCGGCAGCCCATGGGCGACGAGGCCGGAGCGGCCCAGAAGGCCGGATGCCACGGCGAGGAGGAAACCGAGAACGCCGTAGCGGAGGCCGCGTACGTAGGCCCGATACGAGCCCTCGGCCCGCAGCCACGTCGGCTGGGCGCTCATGCCGTGACTTCCACGAGGCCGTGGCGGGCCATGATGGTGGCCCGGCGGGCACGGTTGACGGTGCGGACCCGGCGGCCCAGGACGAAGGCGTCGAGCAGGGTCCAGACGCCCAGGCCGCCCAGGGTGAACAGCATCGCCACCGAGCGGGCCGTGTCGCCCAGGTAGAAGCGGTGGCCGCCGAACAGGCCCGTCACGCACCACAGGGCGTACGCGACGCGGGGGTCCTTCTTGACGGCGTCGTACTCGAATTCGGCGCGGGCCGCGGTCAGGTCCATGCGCACGCGTCGCCGACGGTGACCGGGCCGGGGGTGACGACCTCGGCGACCACGCCCAGTGTCATGTCGTGGTGGGTGGCCAGCGTCTTGAGGAGGTCGTTGCGGGGGCGGGCGGATTCCTGGGCCATGTCGATCATTACGCAGCGGGTGAGCGGGCGGATCACCCGCAGCACCGTTGCCGGGCCCACGCGCAGCAGGCGGCCCGGCCAGTCGTCCTCGAGGACCGGTGCGGAGATCAGGAGGTTGGCCCGGAAGCGCAGCGCCTCGGCCGGGTCGCCGGTCAGGGCGGCCACCATCCGCAGCGACGCCGTGGTGAGCAGGCTGACCGGGCCCTCGTCGTGGTGCTTGACGGCCGCCTCGGGGGTGACGGTGACCGGGCGGCCCAGCACCTCGCTGATCGCGGCGTGCCCGGCCGGGTCGTCGGCGGCGAAGCGGCGCCCGTCCGGCGTTTCGACGATCGGGGCGGCCGTCGAGGCGTACGCCCGCAAGCCGAAGAGTCCCTCCATCCGCCGGAATCGGCGGGTGTTCTTGCCGCTGCCGAACTTGCCGTCGGCGTCGCGGACGGCCCACAGGCGATCGCCGTCGAGGCCGCGGGCGCCCACCGCCGAGGCCGGGACGACCTCGCCGAGCATCGACTTGACGGGGAAGCGGCGGATCTCGGTGACGTTCACGCGGCGCCGAGGTGCTTGGCTATCGCGTCGCGGACCGCCGCCTCGTCCACCGGGGCGCCCGAGATGCGGCGCAGCGAGGTCATCTCGACGTCCGGCAGGCGGCAGGCCGTGAAACGGTCGAAGACCGTCAGGTCGGGGTCGATGTTCAGGGCGAACCCGTGCGACGTGATGCCGCCGCGGATGCGCATGCCGATCGACACCAGCTTCTCGTGGGTGGGTGTCCAGACCCCGACCAGGCTGTCGGCGCCCTTGGGGGTGTCGCGCCGAACCGTCTCGTACCCCAGCGAGGCCAGCCCTTCGATCAGCGACGTCTCCAGCCACCGGACCACGTCGGCCGGCCCGCCGCCGCGCAGGTTCATCACCAGGTAGCCGACCAGCTGGCCCGGCCCGTGATAGGTCGCGTGCCCGCCCCGGTCGACCGGCACCACCGGAAACCCCGGGTCCACGGGCAGGTCCGAGACCGCGGTGTGCTTGCCGTACGTGATGACGGGCGGGTGGGTCAGCAGGAACAGCCGATCGGGCGCGCGCCCTTCCCGCCGCTCGTCGACCCACGTGGACATGAGCCGGAGCCCTTCGCCGTACGGCACCTCACCGAGATCGACACGCCGCAGAGAACTGTCAACCATGGCCGCCATGCTGCCACCTCCTAGGACTCGGCGAGGACCCGGCGGGACAGGATGTCGGCTTGGCGGGTCGGCTCGGGGATGCGGTATCGCCCGCTCAACCGGACCGCCAGGGAGGTGCAGTCCGGCAACGCGATCCGGTGGCCGGCGGAGACGAAGACAGGCTTCACCCCGGTTTGGGTACGCACGGCGCGCCCGACGACCTCGCCGTCGTCCACCATGTCCGCCCACGAGCCGCGCGCGTCCGCGATGTCGGAGAAGGCGCCGACGTACGGCGTCTTGGCGATGCCGAACGACGGCACGTCCAGCAGCACCCCGAGATGGCTGGCGAGGCCGAACCGCCGCGGATGGGCCACACCGTAGCCGTCACAGACGAGCAGGCGCGGGGAAACCGACAGGCGCGCCAGGGCGTCCTGCAGCAGGGGCAATTCACGAAAGGCCAGCAACCCCGGCACGTACGGGAACGAGACCGGCCCGGAAGCAGTCGCGACCTCGACCACCGACAGGGTCGCGACGTCGATGACCACCGCCGCCGCGACGCCGAACGCGTCCGCGTACGTGACGTCGAGCCCCACCACCGTCGGCGGCACCTCGAAGCCCGGCGGCGGCATGATCACCCGCGGGCGCAGAGCCTCCTGGATCGCGGCGGCTTCGGCGGGGAGCATCCCGGAGACGATACCGGCCTCCGGGATGCTCCCGTGCACAACCTCAGGCGGGCAGGACCGCCACGCCGCGGGCGGCCAGCGTCGTCTCCGGGCCGCCGAGCGAGCTGATGTCCAGCTGCTCGTCGGTGCGGTTGACGACGAAGCGGACACCCTCGCGAACCGTCAGCTCGACCCGGCCGCGCAGCTCCGACGGGAGCTCGCTGACCACGCCGGCCCGGCCGGCCAGGTCCTTCAGCAGCGGCGCGAGCGCGTTCGGGGCCAGCTTGGTCGAGACGTACGAGGCCGAGCCGGCACCGGCCGCGCGGCGGGTGACCGCCGGGCGCCCGGCGTAGTCGCCGGTCTTGTACGTGGCCAGCACCTCGGTGGCCGGGTCGATCAGGTCGATCCGGTCGCTCCACAGCGTGCCCTCGAGACCGTCCGAGAGCGCCACCGTGTCGCCCTCCAGCAGCGGCGCGAACTCCTCGATGCGCACGCCCAGCAGGTCACGCAGCGGGCCCGGGTAGCCACCGAGCCAGATGTGGTCGTTCTCGTCGACGATGCCCGAGAAGTACGTCGCCACCAGGTGGCCGCCGCCCTCCACGAAAGACGTGAGACGAGACGCCAGCGACGACGGCATCACGTGCAGGATCGGCGCCACGATGAGGTCGTAGCCGTCGAACGAGGCCGAGGCCGGCAGCACGTCGACCCGGACGCCGAGGTCCAGGAACGTCGTGTACCAGTCCAGCGCCTCCTGCTTGTACTTCAGCAGCTCGGTCGGGTGCGAGTCCTGCTCGGAGGCCCACCAGGACTCCCAGTCGAACAGGATCGCCGCCTTGGCCGGCGTGCGGCGCCTGCCCTGCACGTACGACAGCTCGCGCAGGCGCGACCCCAGGGCCACGACGTCACGGAACAGCTGGCTGTCCGTGCCGGCGTGCGGCACCATCCCCGAGTGGTACTTCTCGGCGCCCGCCCGCGACTGCCGCCACTGGAAGTAGCAGACCGCGTCGGCGCCGTGCGCCACATGGGTCAGCGCGTCGCGGGACAGCTCGCCCGGCCGCTTGGCCAGGTTGACCGGCTGCCAGTTGACCGCGCTGGTCGAGTGCTCCATCAGGAACCACGGCCGGCCGCCGGCCAGGTTGCCGGTCAGGTTGGCCGAGAACGACAACTCGTCGAGGCTCTGCGCGCCGGGCAGCCGGTAGTGGTCGTTCGAGACGAAGTCGACCTCGGCCGCCCAGTCGGCGTAGTTCATGCCCTTGGTCTCGCCCATCACCATGAAGTTGGTGGTGACCGGGACGTCGGGGGTGAGCTCGCGCAGGATCTCCCGTTCGGCCCGCAGGTAGTCCTTGAGCACGTCCGAGGAGAACCGCTTGAAGTCGAACTGCTGGGTCGGGTTCGGGAATGACGCGGCCAGCCGCGGCGGCAGGATCTCGTCCCACTCGCCGTAGCGCTGCGCCCAGAAGGCCGTGCCCCACGCTTCGTTCAGCGCCTCGACCGTTCCGTACCGGTTGCGCAGCCAGACCCGGAAGGCCTGGGCCGCGTCGTCGGAGTAGTCGTAGATGTTGTGGCAGCCGAGCTCGTTCGAGACGTGCCAGGCGACCAGCGCGGGGTGGTCGGCGTACCGCTGCGCCATGGTGCGGACCAGGCGCAGCGCGTACTCCCGGAAGACCGGCGAGGTGGGCCGCCAGTGCTGGCGGCCACCCTGCCAGAGGATCTGCCCCTCGTGGTTGACGGGCAGGATCTCCGGGTGTGCGGTGGTCAGCCACGGCGGCGGTGAGGCCGTCGCCGTGGCCAGGTCGACCGAGATCCCGTTGGCGTGGAGCAGGTCCATCACCTCGTCGAGCCAGGCGAAGTCGTACCGGCCGTCGGCCGGTTCGATCCGGGCCCACGAGAAGATGGCGAGGGAGACGATGGTGACGCCGGCTTCGCGCATGGCGCGGACGTCGTCGTCCCACACTTCCCTCGGCCACTGCTCCGGGTTGTAGTCCGCGCCGTACTCGATACGCGAGTCCGTCCGCAGCCAACGGGGTGTCACTGAGTCACTCATTTAACGGTGAAGCCCTGCTCGTTGCCGTACTTCGCGGACTGGTCCTGCCACGCCTTGAGGCCGTCGGCCAGCGTGGTGCTGGAGACGTACGCCTTGCCGGCGGTGTCGTTGAAGATGCTGTTCGAGTAGACCTGGAACGGCAGGTAGGTCCAGCCGCTGACCACGTTCTGCGACGACTTGGCGAAGATCTCGTTGGCCTTCTGGCCGCCGAAGTACTTGAACTCGGTGCCCAGGAACTTCGGGTCGGTGAGCTGCTTGGTGGTGGCCGGGAAGGCGCCACCGTCGACGCGGACCTGCACGCCGTCGCCGTCGTTGGCGAACTTCACGAAGCCGTACGCCAAAGCCTGGTTGTTGTTGAGGCCCTTGTTCATCAGCGACAGGGCGCTGCCGCCGTTCTCGGCCGAGGCGGTGGCGCCGGCGGTCCACTGCGGCATCTCGGCGGCGCGCCACTTGCCGGACGCGGCGGGGGCGCTGGAGACGAAGTTGGCCGGCATCCAGGCGCCGGTCGCGATGGTGGCGATGGTGTCGTTCTGCATGCCCTGGAACCACTGGTCGGACCAGCTGGAGATCGGGGCCAGCAGCTTCTCGCTGATCAGGGTCTGCCAGACCTTGACGAACTTCTGGCTGCCCTCGTCGGTGAAGTTGATGGTGACGTTGGTGCCGTCGACGGTGTAGGGCTTGCCGCCGGCCTGCCAGATCATCGAGGTGGTGAAGCCCGCGTCACCGGTGTCGTTGGTGATGTAGGCCTTCGGGTCGGCCTTGTGCAGCTTGCGGGCCGCGTCCAGGTACTCGTCCCAGGTGGTGGGGACCTTGATGCCGTACTTGTCGAAGACCGTCTTGTTGTAGTACAGCGCCATCGGGCCCGAGTCCATGGGCAGGCCGTACGCCTTGTCGCTGGAGTGGACCGAGTTCCACGGGCCGGTGGCGAAGTCGGCCTTGAGGTTCTCGGCGCCGAAGCCGGACAGGTCGGTCAGCGACTTGCCCAGGGCGAACTGCGGCAGCGCGTAGTACTCGATCTGCGCGACGTCGGGGATGCCCTTGCCGGCGGCCACGGCGTTCTGCAGGGCGGTGTACTGGTCGTTGCCGGTACCGGCGTTCACCAGGTCGATCTTGACGTTCGGGTACTTCTTCTGGAACTCGGTGACGACGTTCTTCAGGGTGGGCTCCCAGGCCCACACCGTCAGGTTGCCGCCCTTCTCGAGCGCCGCGGTGACGTCGGCGTCGGAGACGGTGGCCGACGAGCCGGACGAGCTCGAGTCGTCGTCGCCGCCACCACAGGCGGCGAGGCCCAGGGACAGCACGGCCGCGCTGGCCACCGCCCCGATCTTCAGGAGCTTGGACATGTAAGGACCTTTCACTCTTTCACGGAGCCGGCCGACAAGCCGGACTGCCAGTAGCGCTGAAGCAGGAGGAAGGCCGCCAGGAGCGGCAGAATCGTGAGCAGCGAGCCGGTGATGACCAGGTTGTAGACGGCCTCGCCGCCGGCGGTGGTCGACTGCGCGTTCCACGCGTTGAGGCCGACGGTCAGCGGGTACCAGTCCGGGTCCTTGAGCATGATCAGCGGCAGGAAGTAGTTGTTCCAGGTCGCGACGATGCTGAACAGGGCCACGGTCACGATGCCGGGGGCGAGCAGCGGGACGCTGATGCGGAAGAAGGTGCGGAACTCGCCCGCGCCGTCCATCCGGGCCGCCTCGAGCATCTCGTCCGGGATGGCCTGGGCCGCGAAGGTCCACATCAGGTACAGGCCGAACGGCGTGATCAGGGACGGGATGATCACGGCCCACGGCGTGTTGGTCAGGCCCATCTTGCTGAACAGCAGGAACGTGGGTACGGCGAGAGCCGTGCCGGGCACGGCGACGGCGCCGAGGACGATCGCGAAGACCGCGCGCTTGCCGACGAACTGGAACTTCGCCAGGCCGTAACCGGCCAGCGCCGCCAGCAGGGTCGCACCGCCGGCGCCGACGACGACGTACAGCAGGGTGTTGCCGAACCACCGCAGGAAGATGCCGTCGTTGTAGGTGAAGGTGTCATGGATGTTCTGCCAGAGCGCGAACTTGCCGTCGCTGTCGAACCAGAGCCCGAACGAGGTGAACAGGCTGCCCTGGGTCTTGGTCGAGTTGATGACCAGCCAGGCGAGCGGCACCAGGGCGTACAGCGCCATCAACGCGGTCAGGACGGTCAGCGTCACGCTGCCGGTACGCCGCTTCTTGCGGGCCGACGGGCGCACCGTGAGCGGCTTGGCCGAACGGGTTTCCACCGAGGTCGTCATCAGCTCTCCCGGTTTCCGCGCAGCTGCACGACGTAGGCGATGACCATGGTGATGATGCCCATGATGATCGCGACCGTGGCGGCGTAGTTGTACTGCTGACCCGAGAAGGACAGCTGGTAGGCGTACAGGTTCGGGGTGAAGTACGTGGTGATCGCGTTCGGCGCGAGCGGCTGCAGGATGACCGGCTCGGTGAACAGCTGGAAGCTGCCGATGATCGAGAAGATCGTCGCGATCGACAGCGCGCCCCGGATCGCCGGCAGCTTGATCGACCGGATGATCCGGAACTGGCCGGCGCCGTCGAGCGACGCCGACTCGTACAGGGAGCCCGGGATGACCCGCAGCGCCGAGTAGAAGATCAGCATGTTGTAGCCGATGAACTCCCACGTCACGATGTTGCCGATGGACGCGAGCGCGAGGTGGGGGGACAGCGGGTTCGGCAACGAGATGTCGAACGCGTCATTGATGTTGCCGACGAGACCGAACTGATCGCCGTAGATGAAGCCCCACATCAGCGTCGCGACCACCGCCGGCACCGCGTACGGCAGGAAGATCGAGACCCGGAAGAACGCCTTGCCGTACAGCCGCCCGCTGTCGATGGCCAGAGCCACGATCAGGGCCAGGATCAGCATGATCGGCACCTGGACGACCAGGAAGATCGCGACCCGGCCGAACGACTCCCAGAACTGGCTGTCGGAGAACAGCCGGGTGTAGTTGTCCAGGCCCACGAACGAGTTGCCGCCGATAAGCTGGTTGCGATACAGGCTCAGGTAGATCGAGTACACGATCGGCGCCAGGAAGACCAGCGCGAAGATCAGCATGAACGGGCCGACGAACTGCCAGCCTCGCCAGGAGCGGCGCCGGCGTGCCACCGCCGGCTGGAGGACCGCCATGGTCACCCTCTCAGTGATGCGATGATGTTTACGTAAACATCATGCACCGATGTCGTTCGATGTTTCTTCTTGTTTTCGAATGTTCGATGTTTACGTAAACATCGTGAGTGCGATAGTGTCACCGCGTGCGATCGTCGTCAAGCAGTGTTCGGCGAGTTTCCATGGCGGATGTGGCCCGGCTGGCCGGCGTGTCCTCCCAGACAGTGTCGCGCGTCTCGAACGGGCACCCCGGTGTCGTCGACGCGACGCGACAGCAGGTCCTCGACGCGATGAAGGAGCTGGGCTACCGGCCCAACAGCGCCGCGCGCGCCCTCAAACGCGGCGAGTTCCGCACCATCGGCGTCATCCTGTTCACCCTGGCCACCACCGGTAACAGCCGCACGGTCGAGGCTATCGCCAATCACGCGGCCGAGCAGGGATATGCCATAACGCTGATCCCGGTGGCCAGCCCCACCCAGGACGGCGTGCTCGGCGCCTTCACCCGCCTCGGCGAGCTCGCGGTCGACGGCGTCATCGTCATCATGGAGGTCCACCTCCTCGACGCGGTCGCCCTCGAGCTGCCCCCGGGCGCCCAGGTGGTCGTGGTCGACTCGGACGCCAGTGACCGCTACCCGGTGGTCGACACCGACCAGGCCGACGGCGCCCGCCAAGCCGTCAGCCACCTGCTCGAGCTCGGCCACGAGACGGTCCGGCACGTCAGCGGCCCGGCCGACTCGTTCTCGGCCGGCCGCCGGGCCCAGGCCTGGCGCGACGTGCTCACCGAGGCCGGGCGCCCGGTCCCGCCCATGCTCCAGGGCGACTGGTCGGCCGAGTCCGGATACCGGGCCGGCCTCGAGATCGCCGCCGATCCGACGTGCACGGCGGTCTTCACGGCCAACGACCAGATGGCCCTGGGCGTGCTGCGGGCCCTGCACGAGCGGGGCCGGCGGGTCCCCGAGGACGTCAGCGTGGTCGGTTTCGACGACATCCCCGACGCGGTCTCCTACCTGCCCCCGCTCACCACCATCCACCAGGACTTCGCCGAGATGGGCCGCCGCTGCGTCGACCGCCTGCTGCACCAGATCCGCGGCCAGTCGTCCCCGCCCGGCCGCACCCTCGTGCCGACCCGCCTGGTCGCCCGCGACAGCACGGCTCCGCCGCCCGCGTCCTAACCCAGCTGGTCGCGCCGGCGGGTCAGAAAGGCCATCTCGGCGGTGTTGCCGGCCAGTTCGATCGCCCGGTCGTACGCCGTACGGGCCGCCCGGCCGCGGCCCAGGCGCCGCAGCAGGCCGGCGCGGGTCGCGTGGAAGGCGTGGTAGCCGTCCAGCCGGTCGCCGAGGCGGTCGACGGCGGCCAGGGCCACCTCCGGGCCGTCGAGCTCGGCCACCGCGACCGCCCGGTTCAGGGCGGCGACCGGCGACGCGTCGAGGCGGACCAGCTGGTCGTAGAGGGCGACGATCTGCGACCAGTCGGTGTCCCGGAAGTCCCGGGCGTCGGTGTGCACGGCGTTGATCGCGGCCAGGATCTGATAGCGGCCGGGCGCCTCCCCCGTGGCCAGGCGTTCCCGCACCAGCCGGTGCCCCTCGTCGATCAGGGCGGTGTCCCAGGCCGACCGGTCCTGCTCGTCCAGCGGGATCAGCTCACCGCCGGCGGCGACCCGGGCCGGCCGCCGCGCCTCGATGAGCAGCATCAGCGCGAGCAGCCCGGCCACCTCGCCGTCCCCGGTCATCAGACCCCGCACCAGCCGGGTCAGCCGGATCGCGTCGGCGGTCAGCTCTCGCCGTACGGGATCGGAATCGGCCCCCGTGGCCAGGTAACCCTCGTTGAAGATCAGAAAAAGCACGGCGAGTACGCCGGACAGGCGCCCCGGCAGATCCTCGGCCGCCGGCACCGCGTACGGAATCCGGGCTGCCTTGATCTTGGTTTTGGCCCTGGTGATCCGCTGCCCCATGGCGCCCTCCCCCACCAGGAAGGCCCGCGCGATCTCGGGCACGGTCAGCCCGCCCACCATGCGCAGAGTCAGCGCCACCCGGGTGTCCATGGCGAGCGCCGGATGGCAGCAGGTGAAGATCAGCCGCAGCCGCTCGTCCTCGACGGCGCCGACCGGCTCGGGCGGCCCACCGTCGTACAGCACCCGAGCCTCCCGCTCTTTGCCGTCGCGTTTACCCTCGCGCCGCAGCCGGTCGACCGCCTTGCGGCTGGCCGTCGTGGTCAGCCACGCCCCCGGGTTCGGCGGCACCCCGTCGGCCGGCCACCGCTCGACGGCCGTGGCGAAAGCTTCGGCGGCCGCCTCCTCGGCGACGTCGAGGTCACCGAAGCGCCTGGTCAGCGCGGCGACGATCCGGGACCACTCCGCACGGTAGGCCCGCACGACGGCGTTCACAGGAACGGCCGCACCTCGACCCGGCGGTGGCAGGCCCGCGACCCCTCGGCGGCCAGCTTCAAGGCCACGTCGAGGTCGTCCGCCTCCATCACCCAGAACCCGGCCATGTACTCCTTGGTCTCCACGAACGGCCCGTCGGTGACCAGCCCGAGCCCATCCCGGTTGTCAATCACGGTGGCCGTGCCGGGCGCGGCCAGCCCGCCCGCGAAGACCCAGTGCCCCCGGGCCTGAAGCCCTTCGTTGAACACGTGGATGGCGGCCATCTCGTCGTCGGTGCCGGAGTTGCTCTTGTCGTCGATCACAGAAACCAGATACTGCACGGTCATCTCCCTCGGTCACCTGTGCAACGAACGCCGCGGCCGGGATCCGACACCCGTCAGGCAAGCAATTCCTCGGTACGAGGGTCAGCCTCACCGCCGTAGTACTTGTCGAGAACAGCGGTGAAGACGGTCTGGTCGGGCGCCGCGCGCTTGAAGAGCGTCATGGACGACCGCGCCTTGAGGTTGTCCGGATAGCCGAAGAGCTGATCGGCGGTCGCCGCGGGCGACGCCACCACGGCCTCGGCGATCTCGATCAGCCGGGGCCCGAGCACCGGGTGAGCGAGATAGTCCCGAGCCTCGGCCAGATCCCGGATCGCGTAGAACTGGGCCGTCGAGCTCGACCCGAGCCCCGCCAGCTGCGGAAACACGAACCACATCCAGTGCGTCCGCTTGCGGCCCCGCTTGATCTCGTCCAGGGCCTCGTCGTAGACACCCTTCTGCGCCGACACAAACCTTCCCAGGTCCGACATCGCCCCACCTCGTCCGTCACGTGATGCGACGAGCCTAGACGTCCGGCGCCCCCGCACGCTCGCTCTTACCCGCCGCCACATCACACCGCCCCCACGCCACGCCGCCCTCGCGTCACGCCGGACTCGCGTCAAGCCGGACTCGTGTCACGCCGGCCCCGCGTCACGCCGCCCCGCGTCACGCCGCCCTGCCTCACGCCGCCCTGCCTCACGCTGGGCCGCCTCACGCCGGTCCGCGTCACGCCGGGCCGCGTCACGCCGGGCCGCGTCACGCCGGCGCCAGCGGAGCCACTTCACGAGCCAGACCAGGGCGGCCAGCCCGAGAAGGACCGCCACCAGCCCCTTCCACTCCCGTTCCAGCCGGGGCCGGCCGTCACCGAACGCCGCCTCCCCCGCGAACTTGAGCCACACGACAAGGCCGAACCACCCGATCCGCTGCCGCAGCCGAGGCCTCTCCCGGTCGGTCACCGCCGCCACCAGCGCGCCCGCGCCGAACAGAACCAGGACGACCGGCAAACCGAACTGCCACACCGCCGCCAGCAACCGCACCACCAGCCCTTTTCCGCTGTACGCCGAAGACCAGAATGACGTTCCGCCGCCGGCACCCGCTCACCCGCCGACGGTTCCCTCGGAGAAGGCTTCCACCTTGCTCTGCCGAAGTCGCCGCACCAGTTCCCGCGCCTGCTCTTCGGTCAGCCCCGTAGCCACGATCGCGACAGCTTTCCGAGCCTCAGGAACACCTCACCGCGGCGCCGCCGACCACACAGCCGGGGCGCGAAGCCGCCGGTGCGGTGTGCCGGCGCGCGTTCGCGTCAACCGGCGTGCCGGGCCATGGTGAAGATCCCAGTTCGGCCACGCCTACACCAGCGTTGACTCCGCTGAAGCGCAGGTCACAGGGGCGCGTCTGATGCGGCGCGTGGCCTATGCGTGTTTCCGGTGAAACGGCCGCGACTCGCAGGTTTCGGGGCGAACGCCACGACGATGGTCTCCCCGGACCCGGTGAACGCGGCGGACGAGCGGACCACACCGGGCCGGCCGTCGGAGCCGGCGCGCGTCGCGGCAGTCTCGGCGATCACCGACATCGACACCGCATGCCGAGAATGGGCTCGGCGGCGTGCTTGGCCGATTCTGAGTGGAACGGCCACCGCGCCCACGACGGAAATGACGAGCACGAGCGCCATCAGCGCACGAAACGGCCACTTCCCTTTTCCCGTCAGGCGTCAAGCGCGGGAAGCGCGACGCACAGTCAATTTGAGCTATCGACCGCCATCGGTGTAGTCGGCAGGGTTCAGGCGAGCCGTACGGCGCCGGTATTCCGACGCCATGCCGGGCCAGTTGGTGACGATGCGGCCCGCGGCGTTGCGGTACCAGTTCTGGCACGCGGTCCACACCGAGCCCGACAAGCGCTGCTGGATCTCCGCGTCGTAGGCGGCCGCGACGTCACGGCGTACCTCCAAGGGCTTTGACCCCTGCGCGAGCCGGCGGACCGCCTGGACCAGGTAGCGAGCCTGGCACTCGTGGAAGTAGAGCACCGACGTGTTGCCGGTGTTGGTGTTGGGCCCGTACATCAAGAAGAGGTTGGGAAAGCCGGGGATCGTCATGCCGAGGTGGGCGTACGCGCCGTCGCGCCACTCCTCGTCGAGGCTGCCCTGGCGGCCGATGATCTTCAGTGGGGTGACCAGGTCGGAGGCGGCGAAACCGGTGGCGTAGACCAGCAGGTCGCACGGGTGGAGGGTGCCGTCGGCGGTTCGCAGGCCGTCGGCGGTGACCTCGACGATCTTCTCGGTGACCAGGCTGACGTCGGGGCGCGCGAGGGCGGGCAGCCAGGCGCTGGTGAACAGGACCCGCTTGCAGCCCATCGGCTCGTCCGGTGTGACAGCGGCCCGCAGTTTCGGGTCGCGGACCTGCCATCGGCGCTGCAGTCCGGAGACGGTCCGCAGCAGGGCGCCCGAAGCGCGCCGGCCGAGCAGTGCCCGGCCGGTCACGATGGTCATGGCCCAGACGCCGGCTCGCGGGAAACCCATCAGGGCCGGGATCTTCCGGTACGCGACGCGGCGGCCGGCGCCGTAACGACGGTCGGGCCGGGGCAGCGTCCACGGGGCCGTGCGCTGGAAGACGGTCACGTGGGCGGCGCGGCCGGCGATCGCGGGGACGAGCTGGATCGCGCTGGCGCCGGTGCCGACGACGGCGACGCGGCTGCCGTCGATGGGCAGGCCGGGACGCCAGCGGGCGGTGTGCACGGCCGGGCCCTCGAACCGCTCGGCGCCGGGCAGCGCGGGCACGACCGGCTTGGTGAGCTGCCCGACCGCGGGCACGAGCACGTCGGCCTCGATCCGGTCGCCGTCCGCCGTGGTGATCAGCCAACGATCGTCGTGCCAGCGGGCCTCGACGACGTCGGTGTTCAGCCGCACCCGGCGGGTGATGTCGCGTTCGTCGGCGACCCGCCGCAGATAGCCGAAAATCTCGTGGTGTGGCGGGAAACGCCGGCTCCAGACGGGATTCGGGGCGAAGGAGTACGAATACAGCGGGGCGGGCACGTCGCAGGCACAGCCGGGATAGGTGTTGTCGCGCCAGACACCGCCGATCTCGGCCGCCCGCTCGAGCAGGACGACATCGGTGAACCCGGCCTCGAGCAGCGCCGCGGCGGCGGCGATGCCGCCGAAGCCGGCTCCGATGACGACCACTCGCGGGTTCATGGGGCGAAATTATCAGCTTGTTGGCGGGGTGCCAATAGGCTGTCGGTGCGCCGCGTGCGACACGCGGATGAGGTTGCGAGGGCACGCCCGGCTCTGTTCAATGGCCGCTTCGACAGCCACCGCGGAGAGGTCTGATGACCAAAGTGAAGATCGGATCCGACGACCACGAGACGTTCACCGAGGCGGCCGCGGCCGCCGGCACGAGCGTCGGTCAGTGGCTGACCGCGGCGGGGCGCCGCCAGGTTCTCGCCGACGCCGCCGTCCAGGGACAGCCGGGCGCGAGGATCGTGCCGGTTCCGGTCTCGGCCGGCACGGCCGCGCTCCTCGACGAGCAGGCCGCCCGGTCCGGAACGCCCGACTGGGCCTGCGCGGCGCGCCTGGTCCACGATGTACTGGCCGCGCCACTCGTCGATCCGGAACGGTTGTGGTCCCGGGCCGTCACGTCGATCAGCCTGCCGTCCGGGCGCGAGCTGGCCTACCTCGACCAGGTGGGCATCGACACGATCGTCGGCAACACCGTCCTGCTGGTCGCCGCCGACGCGTTCACCCGCGACGTCGTCGAGACGCGCCTGCGCCCGGCGATCGCCGAGGCCCTGTCACGTCAGCTCGGCCGCCGCGTCCAGGTCGCCGTCACCGTCGAGGACCCCTCGGCCCGGCCGACACGCGCGGAGGGGTCCGCCCCGCCACGCCGGGATGACCTCGCTCAAGCGCGGGAGGTGGCGCGCGAACTGCTCCACCTCCTCAGTGCCCGGGCAACTACGACCTGACCGCCTCGCCAGAAACCCGGCCGGATTTACGTCCGGCGGCAGCCGAGAGCCCGCGAGTGGCCAGAACTCTGGTCGGCTCTCGCCGGCAGCGACCCAGGCGCGTGGATCCCGCAGGCCAGCGACCAAGGCGCCGGCAGCGGCCCGGCGCGGGCGCGTGGATCCCGCAGGTCTGCGACCAAGGCGCCGGCAGCGGCCCGGGCGCAGCGCGGGTCGAGGGTCCCGACACCCGGACGGCGCACGCCCAGCAGCAGCCGCGCTCAGCGCCGGTCACGTGACCGAAGGCTCGGCCAGCTAGCCTCCAGCGGCAGCCGGCCGTACGCGCGCCTCCCGTGGCCGGAGGCCCGGCCGACTCACGCCCGGCAGAAGGCGGGCGCAAATCGCGCGGCTTGAGCCCCGGCCGACCCACCCCCGGCATAAAGGCGGCCGCAAGTCGCGCGGCTTGAGCCCCGGCCCACTCACCCCCGACATGAAGGCGGCCGCAAGTCGCGCGGCTTGAGCCCCGGCCCACTCACCCCCGACATGAAGGCGGGCGTGAGATCGCGCGGCTCGAGGCTGGTCAACTCGCGTCCAGCAGGAGGCGGGCGCAGGCTCGGGGGTCGTCGGCGAAGGGGAGGTGGCCGCAGCCGGACAGCCGTACGTGGCGGGCTCGGGGCAGCATCGCGCGTGCCCGGGCCGCCTGCCGGTACGGCAGCACGAGGTCCCGGGTGCCCCACGCGATGGTCACCGGGATGCCGTCCACCATGCCGGGGCGATAACGCCATTCCCCCACCCGGTTGCGGGCGGGGCCGAAGCCCGGCGCCGCGACCAGCGCCCGGGCGTCGGTCACGCAGTCGGCCGGGTCGAGGCGGGCCGGCCGGCCGTAGAAGACACCGCAGAGAGCCACCCGCCCCGGCGTCGTGCGCATCAGCCACGGCATGGCCGGGCCCAGCGCCGCTCCCCCGGCCCGCGCCGCGGTCAGCACTCCCCGGCACCAGCGCGCGCCCGGCGAGCCGAAGAACCCGACCGGCGAGAACGCGGTCACCGAGCGGGCCAGGGCGCGGCGGCCGAGTTCGAGCGCCACCGCGCCGCCCAGTGAGCTGCCGCCCAGGGCCGGCCGCGTCACGCCGAGGTCGTCGAGCAACGCGGTCACCCGGTCGGCCAGGTGAGGCACGTCGCCGCGGCCTCCGTCCGGTTTGGACGCGCCGAAGCCGGGCAGGTCGAGGGCGATCACGTCGTGCCGCTCGGCGAGCTCGTCGAGGATCGGCTGCCACACCTGCCAGCGGCTGCCGAGGCCGTGGATCAGGACGAGGGGACTTCCACTTCCGCGCCGGTGGAAATTCAAGGGATCCTCCTTGTTGACAGCCCGCCAACAACGGTGCCACCGTACCCCATGACGTACGACTACGACGTCCTCGTCGTCGGCTCCGGCTTCGGCGGCAGCGTCAGCGCGCTGCGGCTCACCGAGAAGGGCTACCGGGTCGGTGTGCTCGAGGCGGGCCGCCGCTTCGCCGACGACGAGCTGCCGCAGACCTCGTGGCGGCTGCGCCGCTATGTGTACGCGCCGGCGTTGCGCTGCTTCGGCATTCTGCGCCTGACGCTGCTCGACAACGTGCTCATCATGTCCGGCGCGGGTGTCGGCGGCGGCTCGCTGGGTTATGCCAACACGCTGTACGAGCCGCCGGACACGTTCTTCGCCGATCCCCGCTGGTCGTCCGTCACCGACTGGAAGGCGGAGCTCGCGGGCCCGTACGACCAGGCCAAACGCATGCTCGGCGTGACACTCAACCCGGTGGAGACCGCGTCGGACCGGGCGCTGCGATCGGTCGCGGAGGATCTTGGGGTGGGGCACACCTTCCGCCGTACGCCGGTGGGTGTGCTCTTCGGAAATCCGGGCCGTGACCCGGACAGCGGAGGCCACGCGGCCGTGCCCGACCCGTTCTTCGGCGGCGCCGGGCCGTCGCGGGCCGCGTGCACCCAGTGCGGCTCCTGCATGACCGGCTGCCGCGTCGGCGCGAAGAACACCCTCGTCAAGAACTACCTGTACCTGGCCGAACGCCTCGGTGCGACGGTCGTGCCCCTGACCACCGTCACCGACGTACGACCGCTCCCGCAAGGGGGTTTCGCCGTCCGCACCCATCGCACCGGCGGGTTTCGCCGCCGGACCTTCACCGCCGGGCAGGTGATCTTCGCGGCCGGCGCTTTGGGTACGCAGCGGCTGCTGCACCGGCTGCGCGACCGCGGCTCCCTACCGGGCGTCTCGCCACGGCTGGGCGAGCTCAGCCGGACCAACTCGGAGTCGATCCTGGGCGCGCGCACCCGCCGGCGCGACGCCGACTTCAGCCGGGGCGTGGCGATCACCTCCTCGATCCATCCCGACGCCGAGACCCACGTCGAACCGGTCCGGTACGGGCGGGGCAGCAACCTGCTGGCGCTGCTGGCCACCACGCTGGTCGACGACGCCGGCGGCCGGTCCCGGATGCTCACCGGGCTGCGCCAGCTGGTCCGCGACCGCCGTGACCTGCGGCTGCTGACGTCGCCGCGCCGCTGGTCGACCGAGACCGTGGTGCTGCTGGCCATGCAGGCCCTGGACAACTCGATCACGGTCTACCGCAAGCGGGGCCGGCTGCGCACCCGGCAGGGGGTCGGCGAGCCGAATCCGGAGTGGGTGCCGGCGGCGCACGACGTGGCCCGCCGGGTCGCCGACAAGATCGACGGGGTGCCGCTGGGCGCCATGACCGAGCTCGCGGGGCGCCCGGTGACCGGGCACTTCCTGGGCGGTTGCGCCATCGGCACCTCACCGGAGACGGGGGTCGTCGACCCGTACCACCGGATGTTCGGCCATCCGGGCCTGCACGTGATCGACGGCTCGGCGGTGGCGGCCAACCTCGGCGTCAACCCGTCGCTGACGATCACGGCGATGGCCGAGCGCGCGGTCGCCCTGTGGCCCAACAAAGGAGATGAAGATCCACGACCGGGGCCCGGTACGCCGTACGTCCGCCTGAGCCCGGTGAAACCCACCCGGCCGGCCGTTCCCGCCGACGCTCCGGGCGCGCTCCGCCTGTGAAAACACGGGTATGCCACAGTTCTCCGAACGCTCGACCCGGCCGCCTTGGAGATCACGGTCGGCGGCTGGCACGTCCGCTTCCAGGCCATCGAGCCGATCTTCCGGTCGGAACCGGGGGCCACCGCGCTCGACGCGGCCGCCGTCAGCTACGCGGCGGGCGAGGAGACCCGGCCCTATCCGTACGGCAAGGACTCGCCGCACGCGATGCTCACCTGCCGCCGCGCCGGCGGCCGTCGTCGACATTATGTGGATCGCCCTTCATAAGTAGTTCGGCTACATATATAGTTCGCCCATGCGTGAACCGACCTACTTCATCCTGGCCGCGCTGCAGGACGAACCGCTGCACGGCTACGCGATCATCAAACGGACCGAGGCCCTGTCCCGGGGCCGGGTGAAGCCGGCGACCGGCACCCTCTACACGGCGCTCGACCGCCTGACCCACGAGGGCCTCGTCCAGGCCGTCCGGGAGGAGGTGGTCAACGGGCGGGCCCGGCGCTACTACACCCTGACCCCCGACGGCCTCGCCGCCCTGAAAGCCGAGGCCGCCCACCTCGCCGAGGCCGCCCGCGTGGTCACCGACCGCCCGTTCCCCGCGGGCCGCCTCGCCCGGGCCATCGGGTTCGCCGACCGCACGGCCCGGCTCGCGTGAGCCCGCTCGAGCGCCGGTACGCGCGTCTGCTGCGCCTCTATCCGGCCGGCTACCGCCACTCGCGCGGACCCGAACTCCTGGCGACGCTTCTCGAGTCCGCCGAGGAGGGACGGCGCCGGCCCTCGGCGCGGGAGGACGCCGCGCTGATCCTGGGTGCTCTGCGGGCACACGCCGGCCATCACCGGGGCGGCTGGCTCACCGCTTTCCGGGCCGCCGCGCTCATGCTGCTCGTCTACGACGTGGCCGACCGGGCGGTCGTCGTCACGAGCGACCTCACCCGCGGCGGGCCGGCCCTCTGGTCGCCCACCGAGTTCCGCCTCACCCTCGCGGCCCTCGCGCTCGGAGCCCTGGCCATCGTGGCCGCCCTGGCGAATCGCTTCGCCGCCGCGATCGTCACGGCCGCGGCCGCCTTCGGCGTGACGCTGTCCCTGGCGTACACCATGGGAAGCCCCGTCTTCAGCGGCTTCTGGTGCTTCCCGCTGGCCGTGGTGCTGCTCGCCCCGCTGGTCCGGCGCCGGCCGGCGCCGGCCACCGCGCTTGTCAGATACGCGCCGGTCCTGCCGCTCGTGCTGATCCTGACGTCGTTCTTCCCCAGCGTGTCGGGAATCCTGAACTTCGCCGCCCTGTCCGCCCTCTTCCTGGGCAGTCTGGTCTGGCTGGCCGTCGACGAGCGCCTGGCCATGGCGGCGGGCCTGTTCCTGCTGAACACCGTCCTGGTCCGGGCCGCGCTGTTCACCGCGGAGGGCCTTCCCGCCTTCCCCCTCGTGGCGGCCGACCTGGCGGTGACGGCGCTCCCGCCGGTGGCGCTTCTGCTGGCGGCCGGAGTTGTCGTACCCCGCTGGTACGGTCCGGGCTCATCCACACGGGGAGGAACCTGATGGCTGAGGTGGCGCTGCGCCCGATCGAGGACGCCGACCTGGACGCCCTGTTCGACCAGATGCGAGATCCCGAGTCCGTCCACATGGCCGCCTTCACGGCCCGCGACCCGAACGACCGGCCCGCCTTCGACGCCCACATGGCCACGATCAGGGCGAGGCCCGACGTCACCAACCGGATCGTCACGCTCGACGGCCGCCCGGTGGGCAGCATCGCCGCTTTCGTCATCGAGGGCGACACCGAGGTGACCTACTGGATCGACCGCGCCCACTGGGGCCAGGGCATCGCCGGCCGAGCCCTGACCCTGCTCCTCGACCTGGTACCGACCCGCCCGCTCTTCGCCCGCGCCGCGAGCGACAACGTGGCCTCGCTCCGGGTCCTGCGAAAGGCCGGCTTCACCGTCACCGGCACTGACACCGGCTACGCCAACGGCCGCCACACAGAGATCGAGGAGACCGTGATGCGCCTCGACTGAGAGCCGCCCAGCTCCGCGGACTCCGCCCCGCTGACACTCCCCGCGGTCTGAACTCGGCAGGGGCCGCACTCCGCGTCGGCTGAACTCGGCACGGGTCTGATCGCGGCACGGGCCGCACCCAGCCTCGGCTGGACTCGGCAGGGGCCGCGCTCCGCGTCGGCTGAACTCGGCACGGGTCTGATCGCGGCACGGGCCGCACCCAGCCTCGGCTGGACTCGGCAGGGGCCGCGCTCCGCGTCGGCTGAACTCGGCACGGGTCTGATCGCGGCACGGGCCGCACCCAGCCTTGGCTGGACTCGCCGCGGTCCGGACTCGCCCTCCGGCTGGACTTGGCGCGGGCCGGACTCGCCCGCCAGCTCGACTTTGCGCGGGCTGAACTTTGGCGCGGGCTGAAGTCGCCGCTGGCGGCACTTGGCGCGGGCTGGACTTGGTGCGGGCTGGACTTGGTGCGGGCTGGACTTGGTGCGGGCTGGACTTGGTGCGGGCTGGACTTGGTGCGGGCTGGACTTGGTGCGGGCGGGCCGGCCGGGGTCCCGACCGGCCGGTCCGCCCGGGGAGCGGGGGCGGGGCTGCGCGCCCCCGCTCCGGTTCGGGGTGGTGCTACTTCAGGGTGATGTTGGTGGCGGTGCAGGACTTGCCGTCCGGGACCGAGCTCACCTGGGTCGGTTCGCCGCTGGTCACGCCCTTGAAGATGGCGCAGACGACGGTCTTGCTCGTGCCGCCGACCACCGTCACCTTGTCCACAGTGGCCACGTCGCCGAGGTTGGCGTTGACGCCGACCAGGGCCTTGAGCGGCGTCGTCACCGTGACGTTGGAGACCTGGACCTTGCGGGCGTACTGCTTGGAACAGTTGCCGCAGGAACGGTAGAGCTTGCCGATGTCGCGGGCCTGGAAATCCTTGATGACGAAGGTGCCGGGGCCGTTGTGCTGGAAGGTCTTGTCCGAGGCGTGCATGGCGCCGCCGCCGACGACGGTCATGGTCTGGCTCGCCGAGGTGCCCTTGAAGGTGGCGGCGTCCTCGCCCACGTCCTGCCACCAGACGTTGCGCAGCGTGCAGGTGCCGAGGCAGTGCACGCCGTCGGCGGCCGGGCTGCCGATGATGACGTTCGACAGGGTGGCGCCGTCGGCCAGCTGGAACAGCGGGTCCTGGCCCTCGTCCTGCCCGTCGCCGCCCAGGTCACCGCCGCCGACGAAGCGCACGTTCCCGCCGTCCACCGAACCCGTGATCTTGCGGGTGGCGGTGAGCGTGGTGGTGCTGACCGGCGTCGGCCAGCTGGCGGCCACCGTCGGCGCCGTGGTGCTCGGCTTGGCGGTCGCGGTGGCCGTCGGCGCGGTGGTGGCCGGCTTGCCCGTGGCCGTCGCGGTCGGCGCCGCGGACGGCGCGGACGGCGCCGGGGTGGTCGCGGAGGCGGTGGACGTCGGTGCGGTTGTGGGGGTGCTTCCCGCCGTACCCACGGAAATGTCGTCGAAAGAGGCCGACGCGCCGACCGTGAGCAGGCCGACCCGGCCCTTCGCCAGCTTCGCGGTGGACACGTCGCCCACCAGTTTGCCGTCGACGTAGCCCGTGACGCGCTTGCCCGAGACGTCGAGGCGCAGCCTGTGCCAGCCGCTGCCGGCCGTCGGCAGGGTCAGCGAACCCAGCACCGTCACCGACGAGCCCTTGACCTCCTCCAGCCGCGCCGCCCCGGAGGCGAGGACCAGCCGCTCGAACTCGTGCGAGCCGCCGGCCCGGGCCGCGATGCCGGCCGACGCGCCGGACGACGCCAGCGTCAGCGGCCGCACCGAGGCCTGCACCGAGTAGTCGGTCCAGCCGCTGTCCCCCGCGAAGAACCGGGCCAGCTCACTGCCGTTGTCGGCCTGCCGGAGCGCCTTGCTGCCGTCGGCCACCACCGACCACGACCCGCCGGACTTGGACCAGCCGCTGGTGTCGCCGTCCTCGAACGTGTCGCTCAGCGACGGCCCACCCGCGGCGAACGCGGTGGCGGTCAGCCCGGCCGCCGCGAGCGCCACCACGGCGACCCCGACGGCCAGCGCACCCTTTGCGTGCTTCATCAAACGTCCTCCTGATCACTTCAGACATGATCAAGTGGTCCGGCGCCGCCGAAAGGTTGCTCGCGTTCCAAAGATTTTTTCCCGGGTACGTCACTCGCCATGTTCGAAGGCTTCCGTGACGAGTGGATCGACGTCGGCGAGGTGGGCTTGCGGGTCCGCCACGCGGGGGACGGCCCGCCCGTGCTTCTGATCCACGGCCATCCCCGTACCGGCGCCACCTGGCACCGCGTGGCCCCGCTGCTGGTGGCCGCCGGCTTCACCGTCGTCTGCCCCGACATGCGCGGCTACGGCCGCTCCGGCAAGGCCCCCATCGAACACGACCACCTGCAACAGTCGAAGCGCACCGTCGCCCGCGACCTGCACACCCTGATGGCCAGGCTGGGCCACGCCTCCTTCGCGGCCGCCGGCCACGACCGCGGTTGCTACGTGGCCCTGCGGCTGGCTCTGGATCATCCGGAGAGCGTCCACCAGCTGGCCGTCCTGGACGGCGTGCCGATCAGCGAAGCCCTGTCCCGCTGCGACGCCCGCTTCGCCCGCGACTGGTACCACTGGTTCTTCTTCGCCCAGCCCGACAAGCCCGAACGCGCCATCCTGGCCGACCCCGACGCCTGGTACTCCGGCGACCCGGCCCGCATGGGCGCCGAGAACTACGCCGAGTTCCGAGAGGCCACCAACGACCCCGACACGGTACGGGCGATGCTGGAGGACTACCGGGCCGGCCTCGGCGTGGACAACGAGCACGAGCTGGCCGACCGCGCCCAGGGCCGGACGATCACCTGTCCCACCCTGTTCGCCTGGTCCACCCGCGACGACATGGAAAAGCTCTACGGCGACCCGCTGGCCATCTGGCGCCGCTGGGCCCCCGACGTCCGCGGCGTCCCCATCGAGTCGGGCCACCACATGGCCGAGGAGAACCCCGAAGCTCTGGCGGCCGCCCTGATCGGCTTTCTCCACCAGCCATCAGCCGCCCGGAATGGCTAGCACGTTCAGGCGACGGAGTCGGCCGCATCACCCCATGGGAGTGCACACAGCGTGACATGACAATGACCGTCATGACTCCTGCCCCGCTCCGGGGTTGCTCGCACCAGGATTGCGACGTCAAGAAGATCCGGCGGGTAGACCTCTTTTGCCACACCCATCAGCAATTCTTGCCGCTCGCTGGCCTTCCCGGCTGGGTCGCGGCGTCCACACTGCTCGGCTTCGGCATCGCGCTCACCCTGCTGGTCCTGCTCGCCGCTCGGTCCGGAAGCGCGGTGCCCATCTTCACGGCGGCGGCGGTCGTGGGCCTTCCTTTGGTGACTCTGCCGTTGCGAGACCACGGGGCGGTGCCCATCGCGGCCGGCCTCGCCTGGGCCGGTATCTGCGCTTCGGCGCTGGTGTCGTTCGACGGTCAGGGCGCGCGACTGCACGCCACGTTCGCGCTTCTCTTGATCGTCGCCACCGTCGCCGTCTTCGTGGCGTGGTCGGTGGCCGTCATGGCCGGCGATCGGCCTGGAATCGGCCGAGTGGCCGCCGGTCTTCTGACGCTGTCGTTCGGCGCCCTGGTGCTCCGGTCGGTCGTGACCAGCCCGCCGTTCGGCGCGTTCGCTCCCCTGCCCGGCGGGCTGTCTATGGCTTTGCGGCTGATCAGCGTCTTCGCCGCGGCGGCGGCCGCTCTGCTCATCGTCGGAGTCGCGGCGATCGCCGGCGTCTTGCTCGTCGTCGACGAGCGCGAGGAGTGGTCGATCCCGGCGCCGACGCGGTTCCGAAGCCTGCGCCGGCCGCGACCGCCGGCGACCACGACGATGCGCGACCGTGACCCGTTGAGCCAGATCACCCATGCGGTGGCGCGATTTGTGGCGGTCGCCGCGTACACGGTCCTGACAGCACTTTCGATGGCCGGCACCGCGCTGCTGCGGATCGCCCACGCGTTGCTGGTCTTCCTGATCGGCGTGGTCAACTGGCTGCTGCAGTTCGTCCTGGCCTGCGCCACGTACCTCAAGGACGCGGCCGTGAGCCTCGTCCGGGCCGCCGGCGACTCGCTGCGCCGGATCGTGGTGCCGGTCGCCGCTCTGGCGGCCGCCGCCCTGCTCAGCGTCTCCTTCGCGACGACGGCGCAACGCTATCTGGCGTACGGAGAACTCGTCGGGATCCCGGAGATGCTGGGCTGCCTGCTGGGCGCCGTGGTGGCGATCGACGTCGCCTGGATCGCCGCCTGTGCGGTGGGCGTGAGCGAAGCGGCCAAGTCCGCCGCCCGCTCGATCGTTCCCCTGTCGGCCTGGTTCCTGATCTTCATGTCGATCGGCGGGATAACGCTCTGGGTGTTCGGCCCCCTGCGCCCCGGCCCGATCACGGTCATCAGCACCGGCGTGCTCGTGGTCCTGGTCGCGGTCGGCCTGCTCCGCCGGCCGGCGGTACGAACGATCTGATGGCTGAAGGCGGGCGCTCGAACTGACGCGCCCGCCTTCAGCGACGGCTCAGCGGGAGGCGCCCGCGCGGCGCTTCGTCCAGATGTCGAAGGCGACCGCGGCCAGGAGCACGGCGCCCTTGACCAGCATGACCTCTTCGGACTCGGCGCCGATCAAGGACATGCCGTTGTTGATGACGCCCATGATCAGGCCGCCGGTGATGGCGCCGACAACCTTGCCCACGCCGCCCTGGACGGCGGCGCCGCCGATGAAGGCGGCCGCGATGGCGTCCAGCTCGAAGCTGTTGCCGGCGGTCGGGTTGGCCTGGTTCAGGCGGCCGGCGAAGATGATGCCGGCCAGGGCCGACAGCACACCCATGTTGACGAAGATCCAGAAGATCACCGACTTGACCTTGACGCCGGAGAGCGTCGCGGCCTGCAGGTTGCCGCCGATGGCGTAGATCTGACGGCCGAAGACCGCCTTGTTCGTCAGCACCGAGTAGCCCAGGACCAGCGCCGCCAGCAGCACCAGGACCCACGGCAGGTTGCGGAAGCGGGCCAGCTGCACCACCACGAACATGACCACCGCGGCGGCGATCACGATCTTCGTGATGAACAGCGGGAACGGCTCGACCGACTGGCCGTACTTGAGGCGGCCCGCGCGGGCGCGCCACTGCACGACCACGATGCCCACCACCGCGGCCACGCCCACCAGCAGGCTGAGCAGGTCGGCGCCGCCGAGCGCGCCCAGGCCGATGTTGCCCAGATAGCCGTCGATGAAGCCGTTGGACAGGGTGCGGACCTCGTCGGGGAACGGGCCGATGCCGCGGTTGCCCAGGATCATCAGGGTGACCGCGCGGAACAGCAGCATGCCGGCCAGCGTCACGATGAAGGCCGGGATGCCGAAGTACGCCACCCAGTAGCCCTGCCACGCGCCGATCACACCGCCCACCACCAGGGTGATGAGGATGGCCAGCGGCCACGGCACGCTGTGCTCGACCATCAGCACGGCCGCGACCGCGCCGCAGGCCGCCACCACGGAGCCCACCGACAGGTCGATGTGCCCGGCGATGATGATCAGGATCATGCCGATCGCCAGGATCAGGATGTACGAGTTCTGGACGATCACGTTGCTGATGTTCTGCGGCGCCAGCAGGTCGCCGCCGGTGAGGATCGTGAACAGCGCAACGATCGCCGCGAACGCCAGGTAGATACCGCTCTGGCGCAGGTTGACGGAGAAACCCGGGCCTTTGCGTACGGGTACCGGCGGCGGCGCGTCGACGCTCAGGTCGGCGTTGGTCGGGGCCAGGCTGCTCACGAGTGGACCTCCTGCCCGGCGGTCATCAGGGTCATCAGGCCCTCCTGGGTGGCCTCGGCGCGGGGCACCTCACCGGTGATCCGCCCGGCCGAGAGCGTGTAGATGCGGTCGCAGAGTCCGAGCAGCTCGGGCAGCTCGGAGGAGATGACGAGCACGGCTTTTCCGGCGTCGGCGAGCTCGTTGATGATCGTGTAGATCTCGTACTTGGCGCCGACGTCGATGCCGCGGGTGGGCTCGTCGAGGATCAGCACGTCCGGGTCAGTGAAGATCCACTTCGCGAGGACGACCTTCTGCTGATTGCCGCCGGAGAGCTTGCCCGTCACGCTCGACACGCTGGGCGCCTTGATGTTCAGGCTCTTGCGGTATCCCTCGGCGACCTTGTACTCCTCGTTGTCGTCCACCCAGCCGCTCTTGGCGAGCCGGCTGAGCGCCGCCGCCGAGACGTTGCGCTTGATGTCCTCGATGAGGTTCAGGCCGTAGCGCTTGCGGTCCTCGGTGGCGTACGCGATGCCGTGCTCGATCGCCTCGCGTACGGACCGCAAGGTGATCTCCTTGCCGTCCTTGTAGAGACGCCCGGAGATGTTCGCCCCGTAGGAACGTCCGAAAATGCTCATCGCGAGCTCGGTCCGGCCGGCGCCCATCAGCCCGGCCAGCCCGACGATCTCGCCGCGCCGCAACGTCAGATTCGCCTGGTGTACGAGGGTCCGGCCGTGCTGGGTCGGGCTGTGCACCGTCCAGTCCTCGACCCGCAGCACCTCCGCGCCGACCGAAGGGGTGTGCGGCGGGAACCGGTGGTCGAGGTCGCGCCCGACCATGCCCGAGATGATCCGCTCCTCGGTCAGGCCCTCGGACGGCATCGTGGTGATCGTGTGACCGTCGCGCAGGATGGTCACCCGGTCGGCGATGTCGAGGACCTCGTTGAGCTTGTGCGAGATGATCACGCAGGTGATGCCCTCGTCGCGCAGGCCGCGCAGCAGCCCGAGCAGGTGGGCCGAGTCGTCGTCGTTGAGCGCCGCGGTGGGCTCGTCGAGGATCAGCAGCCGTACCTTCTTGGACAGCGCCTTGGCGATCTCGACCAGCTGCTGCTTGCCGACGCCGAGGTCGATCACCTGGGTGACCGGGTTCTCGTCGAGGCCGACGCGGTGCAGCAGCTCGGCCGCGGCCGCGTTGGTCCGGTTCCAGTCGATCAGGCCGCGGGTGGCGAGCTCGTTGCCGAGGAAGATGTTCTCGGCGATCGACAGGTTCGAGGCCAGCGCCAGCTCCTGGTGGATGATGACGATGCCCTTGTGCTCGCTGTCGCGGATGCCGGCGAACCGGACCGGCGCGCCGTCGAACTCGATCTCACCGTCGTACTCACCGTGGGGGTAGACGCCGGAAAGCACCTTCATGAGGGTGGACTTGCCGGCGCCGTTCTCCCCGCAGATCGCGTGGATCTCGCCGCGGAGCACCTCCAGGTTGACGTCGTCGAGCGCGCGGACGCCCGGGAACGTCTTGGAGATGCCCCGCATGCGCAGGATGGTGTCACTCATGACCCGAGCTGGGCCTCGGTGTAGTACCCGGTGTCGACGAGTTCCTTCTTGTAGTTGGCCTTGTCGACGATGACCGACTCGAGGAGCATCGACGGGACGACCTTGACGCCGTTGTCGTAGTCCTTGTCGTTGTTGGTCGTCGGCTTGTTGCCCTTCAGCACGGCGTCGGCCATCTCGACGGTGGTCTTGGCCAGCTGGCGCGTGTCCTTGTAGATCGTCGAGTACTGCTCGTTCGCGATGATGGACTTGACCGAGGCGGCCTCGGCGTCCTGGCCGGTGACGACCGGGTACTTCTGCGCGGCCGTACCATAGCCACTGCTCTTCAGGGCAGAGAGAATGCCGATCGAGAGGCCGTCGTACGGCGACAGGACGCCGTCGACCTTGGCCCCGTCCTTGTAGGTCGAGGTGAGCAGGTTCTCCATGCGCTCCTGGGCCACCTTCGGCTGCCAGCGCAGGATCGCCACCGTCTTGAAGTCGACCTGCTTGCTCTTGACGACCAGGGTGCCGTCGTCGAGGAACGGCTTGAGCACGCTCATCGCGCCGTTGAAGAAGAACGTGGCGTTGTTGTCGTCCGGCGAGCCGGCGAACAGCTCGATGTTCAGCGGGCCCTTGACCGAGCCCTTGGAGCCGTCGGCGTTGAGCACCTTGAGGCCGGTCAGCAGGGAGGTCGCCTGCTGCACGCCGACCTTGAAGTTGTCGAACGTCGCGTAGTAGTCGACGTTGGGGCTGTTGCGGATCAGGCGGTCGTACGCGATGACCGGGATCTTGTTGGCCTTCGCGTTCTCCAGCTGGGTGGTGATCGCGGTGCCGTCGATCGACGCGATGATCAGCAGCTTGGCGCCCTTGGTGATCTGGTTGTCGAGCTGCTGCGTCTGGGTGGCGATGTCGTCGCCGGCGTACTGGAGGTCGACCTTGTAGCCGAGGCCCTCCAGCTGCTTCTTCACGTTGTCGCCGTCGCTGATCCACCGCTCCGAGGTGCGGGTGGGCATGGTGACGCCGATCAGGGCGCCCGTATTGTCGGCGCCGGCGCCGGCCTCTTTATCGACGGTCTTCTCGGCCGAACCGCACGCGGTCAGGGCTGTCGCCAGCACGGCGGCGGACACCACCGCACCCATCCTGGACAGTCTCATGCGGGGGACTCCTTCGTTCCGAACTCGTTCTTTGGGGTGGGAGTGCGGTCGAGTGTGAACGCTCACATAGGAACATGTCAACCGTTCAAAGCAACGTTGCGGACACGAGACCGAAACTTTGTTATCGATAACAGGTGGGTCTCAACAGCAGCGTTCCGGCGGCGTTCGTGGTATTTCCGCGCCACCGCCCGCAGGCCTCTAGGGTGGCCTTATGCGGTGGACCACCAAGGCCCGTATCCAGCGGATCTGCGCCGCGGCGCCCGGCGGCGACCTCGCCTACCGGCAGATCCAGCGCCGCCTCGGCCGCCTCGCCGCCGACCCGTTCCGCCGCCTGCCGCAGCACGCCGAGATGATGCGCCACCTGGCCGGCCTCGGCCTGAAGCTCGACGGCATGCGCTGTCTGGAGATCGGCACCGGCCACCTGCCGATCGCACCGGTCGCCATGCACCTCTGCGGCGCCCGCGAGGTCGTCACCGTCGACCTGCACCGTCGCCTGCAACCCGACCTGACCACCCAGATGCTGCACAAGATGGTCAAGGCCGAGGATCGAATTCTTTCCCTGTACGAGGGCCTGGTACCACCCGCCGCCCTCCGGGCGCGACTCTCCGTGATCGCCGGCCTGGCCGACCGCCCGCGCGAGCTGTTCCGCCGGATCGGCGTCCGCTACCTGGCCCCCGGCGACGCCGCCCGTATGCCGGACCCCGACGGCAGCTTCGACCTCAGCTTCTCCATGACCGTTTTTGAACACGTCACACCGCGCGCGCTGCAAGCCATCCTGTCCGAGTCGCGCCGCCTGCTCGCCCCGGCCGGCTTCGCCGCGCACCTCATCGACCCCAGCGACCACTTCGCCCACCAGGACCCGTCCATCACCCGGATCAACTTCCTGCGCTACTCGCCGAAGCAGTGGACCCGCCTGGCCGGCAACGAGTACGCCTACTGCAACCGCCTGCGCGCCCCCCAGCTGATCCGCATGGTCGCCGACGCCGGCTTCGGCCTGGAACGCTGCGACCGTGTCGTCGACGAGGCGTCCCGCGCGGCCCTGGACGGCGCTTTCCCCGTACACAAGGATTTCGAAGCCTTCGATCCGGTCGACCTGTGCACCACCGAGCTGACGGTCTACGCCCGCCCCAAGGTCTTCGCGGCCACACCCGCGTAGCCGTCGACGTCGCGGCCGCCCGAAGTCGAGACCGTCACCGGCCCGCTCGACAACGGAGTCCACCTCCCGCAGATCACCCTCGACAACCCGCACACCACGGTCGCGCACCAGCGCCCGAGCATGCCCGACCACCAGCGGATCGTTGTCGACATACCCGGTCCGGCTCCCCGCCGGCACCACCTCATGCGTGTTACCCGCGGCCGGCAGCCCGCTGCCGATGTCAAGGAACTGCCGAACCCCTCGCTCCCCGAGAAACCCGACCGCCCGCCGCAGAAACCCCCGGGTCTCCCGCGCCGCCTCCACGATCTCGGGAAACACGGCCCGCACCTGATCCCCCACCCGCCGATCAACCGCGAAGTTGTCCTTCCCCCCAAGCCAGTAGTTCCAGACCCGAGCCGAATGCGGAAAGCTGGTGTCCACTGTGTAGTCACTCACCCACCCAGTCTGGCACCGCGCTTCCTACCCCGCCTGCCGCTCATCCCCGAGGTGCCTCCACTCCCCCAGCTCGCCCCCGGCACCGCGCGCTTGGCTCACGCGCCCGCCCCCTCTCATGCGGCGCCTCACGCAAGTCCGCACCGCCCACGCGCCCATCCCTGCCCCGAGCGCCGGCCACCGCACGTTCCCCAGCTGTCGCGAAGCTTCTGAACCGGGACTGTGCCAGGAGAGGTGTTTCCGGCCCGACACGCCGGGCTGAAGACCTGGCGGGATGGGCACCGTGAGTGATGACACCCAACGTTACGAATCCACGGCAGAAGACCGAGGTGACGGCCGGCAGTTGTCGCCTGAGCCGGCCGCCGCGGCGGCGATGGTGGCCGCGGCCAAGGCCCGCGGACTGGAACTGACCGGCCCGAATGTCCTGCTGTTCACCAAGAGTGTTCTCGAGACGGCGTTGAACGCGGAGATGACCGAGCATCTCGGTCAGGAGAAGAACCAGGCCGTGCCGGACCTCGAGTGGGCCGGCAGTTGGGCGTGCGTCACGAGGCCCTGCGCCCCCGGCTGGGGCGGGGTCGGTGAGACGGGCGGCGCAGGCGGGCCCAGGACGAGGACGACAGGAGCGACGCCGGCGCGCTCTCCGGGAGACCGGGAACGCCGTCTTCCGCCACCGCCCGTCTTCGTGGCGGCGGGTGGGGTGGTCAGGTCAGCGCGTGTCCGTAATGCTGTGCCAGGTCTGACAGTTCGGGCTGGCCGAAGTCGCGGATCAGTTCGTCGAAGCGCTCGGCCTTGGCCGGGCCGAACCGGATGAGGTCGGCGCGGTAGGTTGCGGCGCTCACGAACACCGGCGGCGTTGTCTTGCTGTGGAACTTGTCGGCGTACATGACCAGGGTCTCCTCAGGGCTGCCGGGCGTGTAGTCGCCCGGCGGCAACGGCAGGCCCTGCCGCTCGATGTCCTCTCGGGTGATGCCCACGCCCGTGTGACACGAGCAGAAGCGCTGCAACGGCTCGGGTAGGCCGGATCCGCGCAGCAGCTCGTGGCCGAGCAAGCCGTGCCTCAGGTAGCTTTCGCCCACCGCGAGCCGGTAGACGCCGATGTCGTGCAGCAGTGCGCCCGCCCGCACCAGCGCGACGTCGACCTCGCCCTCTCGGCCGCGCAGCAGCCGCTCGGCCACCTCGCACACGATCTGGCAGTGCGTGTGGACGAGCTCGAACGCTTCCCGGCTCGGCGCATGGCGCTCGTGCAGCGCCCGAATTTCCTCATCCGTGGGGATCTCCATGATCCCGCCGACTCTAGCCGTCGCTCGTCACTGCGGGCCGGTAGTCGAATGTCACGGACAACGTCGTCTCGACCGCGGCGTCGTAGTCGACGAAGGCGGAGTAGACGTGCCGGTCCTCGGTGCCGTAGCTGTCGAAGATGCCGCCCTCCCCCGGTGACGCCACGACGTCCTGGCAGGCGGTCGCGACCTCGGCCGGGGCCGGATGCGCCACGGCGCGCACGGTCCAGTCGGCCAGCGCACCACAGACCTCGCCCGCCGACGCGGGCGTCACCGTCGTGGTCCAGCTGACGGCGAACCGCCCCGTCTCCTCGTTGACGACGATCGGCCCGTACGCCTTGCCCCGCGCCTCGAGCAGCGTCACCGGCGTGCCGGCCTGGGCCCAGCCGGCCGGCCCGCCGAGGGCGGCCACCTGGCGCGCCACCACCTCGGCGGCCCCCGGCCCGCGCGGCCGCAGCAACAGCCAGCCCCCGCCGGAAACCACCACGACAGCCACCACGAGGGCGGCGATTTTCCCCGTTGACCTGGACATGGGTCAATGGTCCTCAGGGCGTTCCGGCTGGTCAACGTGGGGGTGCTGTCGGTTATCTCTCGGGGCCGGGAGTAAGCGGAACGCTCTCCTCGAGGCGTCACATGATCCACAGAACGTATGGTGGTGATCATGGACGTGGACGTGGACAACCGTTATCTGGAGCGCGCCATCGAACTCGCCTGGGAGGCCCGCCGGCGGGGCGACCACCCCTTCGGCGCGCTGCTCCTGACCCCGGACGGCACGACGCTCGAGGCGCGCAACAGCGTGGTCACCGGCCAGGACGCGACCGGCCACGCCGAGACCAACCTCGTACGGCTGGCCGGGTCCCTGTCGTTCGAGGAACTGTCCGGCAGTGTGCTGTACACCAGCACCGAGCCGTGTGCCATGTGTTCGGGGGCGATCTACTGGTCGGGCATCGGCCGTGTCGTCTTCGCGCTCTCCGAGGCCGACCTGGCCGGCCTGGTCGAGGAGGAGGAAGGCGTTCCGCCGCTGCGGTTGCCGTGCCGGGAGGTGTTCGCCCATGGTGGCCGCGAGATCGTCGTGGACGGGCCCGTGCCCCGGCCCGACGCCACCGCCGTACACGACGGCTTCTGGAATTAACGCATCGCCTCGCTGGTGAGGCCGTGGAAGCGCAGGAGGCGGCCCACCACGGGCAGGCAACCGCGCACCCGCATGCGGTTGTCGCTGGCGGTCACCGCCTGGATGAGCACGCGGGCCGCGGACGTGTCGGCGAAACGCAGGGCGGTGACGTCGACGACGGCCTCCTCGCCGTCCGGCTCCAGGTCGGCGATGACCCCGGCCAGCACCGACTCCAGCGCGTAGCGGTTCGACATGTCGGCTTCGCCGCTGAGCTTGACGCCGTACGGCTCGGTGGTGCGCCGGCAGCGCAGCGACGACGCCGGGTCGAACGGCAGCAGCGGGCCGGCCGCGCCCGGATGGGCCAGCGCCAGGCGGCGCAGGGTCAACGGATCGAAGAGCCTTCGGTCGTACGCGCACACGCCCGCCACGAAGCCGTCGACGAACAGCTCGTTGATGCGGAACTCGTACCGGTCCAGGGATTCCGCGCCCGGCACACCCCGGGCCGCCCACGACATGTCGCCGACCACCCGCAGGCCCCCGTAGCCCTCGTCGCGGGCGTTCTGCTTCTCGGCCAGGAAATGCTCGACGGTCGCCGCCGCGTCGAACGAGCCGCCGGCGAGGTAACTGCCCTCGGGCGTCCGCGCCACCAGTTGGCCGGTGGCCAGGGCGCTGCGCGGGGATACGCCGCGGTTCATCAGCCCGTCCAGGACCATCTCGGGCGACGGGCCCAGGTAGCAGACCTTCTGCCGGAGGCGCAGGCCGGACGCGAGAACGTCGACGGCCACGTCCAGCCGTACGGCGTCGTCGTCGACGGTCCAGCAGACGTGGTCACCGAGTTCGAGCTGATCGAGAACACCCAGCCCGCCCAACGCGACACCCCCTCAGGTCCGCGCCGCTCCTCCTGGTCGCGAAGTGTCGTTCACCGTACGCTACGAAACGTCACCGGTGTGTGACCCGTACGGGTGAAGTCGCGGCCGGCGCCGTTCAGGTCGCCGCGACCCACGTGGGGTGCGCCGCCGCGAATTGCGCGACCGTGTCGTTTCGGGCCGCTCGGAGCAGGTCCAGGCTGTCGTCGCTGAGCAGCTGGACACTGCCCACGCCGGGGATGTTCTCGCTGTTGAACTTGCCGTCGTTGGTCTTCAGGGTGACCAGGTCGTTCGGGTTGACGCCGCGCATCGCGAAGACCCAGTCCTCGAGCGAGATGCCGCCCGAGTCGACGGTGACCGCCTTGCCGATCGCGCTGAGCAGACCGGGCAGTTTCGTCGGCGAGTCGAGGCCGTCCTTGACCGTCTGCTGCACGACCGCCTTGAGGAATTGCTGCTGGTGGCGCTGCCGCCCGTAGTCGAAGTCGTCGTTGGCGAGCAGGTCACGCTGGCGGACGAAGTCCAGCGCCTCGGTCGGTGTGAAGCAGTGGTTGCCCTTGCCGTAGAAGTTCGCCGTCACGCCTTTGATCTTGTGATTGAGGGTGCCGTCTTTGTTGATGACGTACGGGGCGGCCTGCTTGCCGTCAGCGGTGTGGCCGATGTGGATCGAGGTGGTGTCCTCGTCGACGTACATGCAGACCTTGCCCAGGACGTTGACGATCTGCTGGAAGCCCTGGAAGTCGATGATCGCGCCGGCGTCGGGAGTGATGCCGGTGAGTTTTTTGATGGTGAGCGACAACAACTCGAATCCATGGGAAAGGGCCGCATTCCCGGTCAAACCCCTACTGCCGTACGCGAAAGCGGCGTTGATCTTGTTCTTGCCGCCGGCGTATTTCTGGGCGCCGTTGTCGTAGGCCGGGATCGGCACGTAGCTGTCGCGGGGCAGCGAGATCAGGTACGCGTTCCTGTGGTCGGCCCCGATGTGCAGGAGAATGATCGAGTCGGAGCGGGTGGGCTCGCCCGGCTTGGCCGAGGCGCGCTGGTCGATGCCGACGAGCAGGATGTTCTTGGCGCCGGTGACCGACGCGTGCTTCTCGGTCTCGACCGTCGTCGACGACCCGAGCAGGTTCTCCTGCTTGATCGAGTTCGTGGCCGCGCTGACAGTGGCCTGGAGGGCGATCACCGAGCCGCCGCCCGCGATCACGAGCAGGGCGCCGAAGCCCACGCACCAGCGCGCCCACCGGGGGCTCTTCTTCTTCCGCACGCTCCAGCCTCCCTCGGGCTGATCAAAAGCCGATGAGAGTTCGCTGCGGAGTTGCTGAGATCACCCCTGGCATTCACCGAGGCTCCCTAATGTCCGGTTTTCCGCGACTCCCAGCCCTCGTAAGCAGGTCGACATGTCCTCACAGCCGGACGTCAGCGTCGTCATCCCGACGCGCAACCGCCCGGAGCTCGCCGTCCGCGCCGTGCGGAGCGCGCTCGGGCAGACGCACCACGATCTCGAGGTCATCGTCGTCATCGACGGCCCGGACCCGTTGTCGGCGGCGGCGCTCGCCGCCGTGGATGACGATCGTTTGCGGGTCATCGAGCTCCCCGAGAGCGGAAAAGCGCCGAATGCCCGCAATCAGGGCGTCCACCACGCGTACGGCAGATGGGTCGCCCTGCTGGACGACGATGACGAGTGGCTGCCGGAGAAGATCGAGACGCAGCTGGCACTCGCGGCGACCTCGAAGCTGGCCTCGCCGATCGTGGCCACGAGGATGATCAGCCGGACGCCCCGGGCCGACTCGGTCATGCCGCGCCGCCTGCCCGAGCCCGGCGAACCGCTCAGCGAGTACCTGACCGTGCGGCGGGGCCTGTTCTACGGCGACGGTTTCATCCAGACCTCGACCATCATGGCCCCCACCGAACTGCTGCGCCGGGTGCCGTTCACGGTCGGCCTGCGCCGGCAGCAAGAGCTCGACTGGACGCTGCGCGCGCTGCGGCACGAGGATGTCGAGCTGCTGTACGCCCCCGAGGCGCTCGTGCTGTGGCACCAGGACGAGAACCGCGAGCGGATCAGCCTGCAGAACCCGTGGGAGGAACAGCTCGAATGGCTGCGCGCCAGCCGGGAGCTGTTCACCCCGCGCGCGTACGCTGCCTTCACGATGAGCGTCCTGAGCTCCATGGCCGCGCCGACGCGCAGCACCCGGGTCTTCCGCGAGATCCTGACCGAGGCGCGGGAGCACGGCCGCCCCGGCGCGATCGACTACGTGACGTACCTGCAGATCTGGGCGCTGCCCCCGGCCGTACGGCACCGCCTGCGCGACGTCGTGCTGGGCCGGAAGACCGCCGATGCCTGAGGCGCCCCGGCGGGTCGCGGTCTGGCGCAGCGCCATGCTGCCCGCCTCCGAGACCTTCATCCGCAACCAGGCCGACAACCTGACCCGCTGGCGGCCCGTCTACGTGGGCGCCACCAAGGTCGAGTCGACGCTGGCCCGCGACACCGACCTGATCGCCTACCCGTCGCCGGCCGACCGCCGCCCGTTCCTGCGGTTGCGCCTGACCGGCAGCTCCCCCCGCCTGCGCCTGCTGCTGGCCGGCGCCGAGCCCGACCTGGTGCACGCCCACTTCGGCGGCGACGGCTGGCTGGTCTCCGGTGAGACGAAACGCGTCGGCGTGCCCCTGGTGGTCACCCTGCACGGCCACGACGTGACCCGCCAGCCGCTGTCGCCGGGCGCCCACGGCCTGCGGTACCGCCGCAACCTGCGCGCCGTCTTCCAGCGCGCCGACCTGCTGATCGCCGTCTCGGAGGTGATCCGCCAGAAGGCGATCGGCTGGGGCGCCGACCCGGCCAAGGTCCGGGTACACCACACCGGCGTGCCCGTGCCCGCGTCGGTACCGTCCGCCGGGAAACGCTGGGACGTCGCATTCGTCGGCCGCTTCGTCGAGAAGAAGGGCGCCGACGACCTGATCGCCGCCCTGGCCGCGCTCGGCTCGGCCAAGGCGATCCTCATCGGCGACGGCCCGCTGCTTCCCGAGATTCGGTCGTACGCCGCCCGGGCCGGCACCGACGCGACGTTCACCGGCGCCCAGCCCGCGTCCGAGGTCTACCGCCTGCTGGCCGAGTCCCGGGTCCTGGCCGCCCCGTCGAAAACCGCCGCCGACGGCGACACCGAGGGCCTGCCCACCACCATCGTCGAGGCCGCGGCCCTGGGCCTCCCGGCGGTGTCGACGGTGCACAGCGGCATCCCCGAGGCCGTCCTCGACGGCGAGACGGGCTTGCTGGGCCCGGAGGGCGACCGCGAGGCCCTGACGGCCAACCTGCGCAAGCTCCTGGACGACGACACCCTCCGCGTCACCATGGGCGAGCGGGCCCGCGCCCACGCCGAGGCGAACTTCAACGTCGCCACCCAGTCCCGCCGCCTCGAGGACCTTTACGACGCGCTCCTTTGACCGGCGATGCCACCATGCGCTCACAGACCCTGAGGTCGTCGTTTCAGAAGGTCTCCCCCGGCGCCGACCGCATCCAGGTCCGCAAGACGGGCCTACAGTTGAGTGATGGCCCGGGATGAGTTGCTGCGGCTGAAGTCGAGCGCCGAGGAGGACGCGGCGACGCTGGCTCGCGATCTGGAGGCGGTGTTCGCGGCGTCGCGGGACTCGAACGCCGACGACGAGCACGACCCGGAGGGCGCCACCATCGGCTTCGAGCGGGCCCAGCTGACCGCGCTGCTGGCCGCCGCCCGCGACCGGATCGCCGAGGTCGACGACGCGCTGCGCCGCGTGGACGACGACACCTACGGCGTCTGCGAACGCTGCGGAAAGCCGATCGGCGCCGAACGGCTCGAGGTGCGGCCGTTCGCCCGGTTCTGCATGAGCTGCGCCTAGCAACCGCCGGAAACGCTACCCGCGGCCCCGTTTCACCACCGCCCGCACGGCTCGGCGGCCCGCCTTGAGGCCGCCGAGGACGGCCTTTCCGGGGGCGGTGGCCGACAAAACCGCGTTGATCTGGCGGACGCGCTTGAGTTCGGCGTCGCGGCCGCGGATCTGCCGTTCGTAGAACTCGTGCCTGGCTCGGGCCTCGGCCAGTTCGCGGGCCAGGCGGTCGCGGTCGGCGGTCAGCTCGCGGACGGCTCCCGGGGCGGTGCGGGGCGGCCGCGGCGGGATGGCCGCGGGCTCGACCTCCCGGCCGGTCATGCCGGCGATCAGCGCGGTCAGTTCCGCTTCATCGGCCGGCGCCGGCCACAGGCCCGCGATGTCGCCCTCAACGGCAGCCGCGGCGAACTGACGCAACGCCACCAGCGGGTCGCCGCCGGCAGCCAGCGGGATCAGGTCACCGCCGTCCGGAATCAGCGAGGTCCCGTCGCCGGGTGGGACGACGACGATCTGGGCCGCCACCACGCCGGCGGCGGGGCTCTTCTGCCAGCGGGTCAGCAAGGTGCGCATGGTGGGCAGGTCGCGCTGCTGGGCGGCCACGAAGAGCAGGTCCTCCAGCGTGCGCCCGCGGGGCAGCTCGCCCGCCGAAAGGGCGCGGCCGTCCACCACCGCCTCGGGCGTTTCCGGGCCGCCGGTGTCACGGTCGGCGATCACGACCCAGGACGGGGCCAGGTCGGCGGCGAGGCCGTGCCGCAGGGCCCGGGTGGCCAGCGTGGCCGGGTCGGCCAGGGCGTTCTCGAGGTGGAAGCCGGCCAACGTCGCGGTCAGGAAGCCGGACACGTCGCGGTCGGCCAGCAGGGTGCGGCTGAGCAGGGCGCCGCCGTACGCGGCGTACTCCCGCTCGGCGGACAGGCCGGCCCCGGCCAGGCGGTCGCGCAGGGCGGCCAGGCCGGCCGGGCGCCGGGGGTCGCGGTCGTCGGGGACCAGCCACTCGTCGTCGGTCAGCGCTCGGGGCGGGGTCAGCAGCCGGTGCAGGCCGAACAGGTTCTCCACGGCCAGCAGCAGGCGGCCGCCGGGGCGCAGCATCGACAGCAGATGGGCCAGGCGCTCGTCCCAGCCGTCCAGCGTCTCCGCCTCGACCGAGCAGAGCCGGTCCAGGCCGTCCAGGGCCACGATCGTGTCGAACGCCGGGGACGCCGCCGCCTTCTCCAGACTGCCGCACCACACCGGTACGCCGAGCGCGGCCACCGTTTCGGCGTCGGCCTGGCCGCGGAGCAGGACGGTGACCCGGTCGGCCGGCAGGGCGGCGACGAACTCTCGCGTGTGGGGGCCGGCCACGAGCGTACGACCGCTGATTGTCTTGGCCAGGGGCCGCAGGCCCGAACCCGCGGGAGCGGAATCGGACCAGCTGAGCATCTCGCCGCCGAGCAGGGTCATGGTCATGCGGTCACGGCTCCGGTGAGTTCGATGTCTTCGGTGCTGCGCGGGACCGGCCAGCCGAACAGGCGGCGCAGCTCGGCCGGCGGCAGCAGGCGGTCGGCGCCCAGCTCGGCAACGGCGACGCGGCGCGCGGTCTCGAGGTCGACCTCGGCGCCGATCATGTCAGACCACTCGCGCAGGATGCGGGCCTGCCCGCCGAACGCGGACTTCTCGTTCTCCAGCTGCATCGGGTCGCCGTAGACGGCCGGTTCGCAGCCGGCCAGCGTGCCGTAGAAGACGGCGCTGCACAGCCGATTCGAGGCCACGCGGGAATGTTTGCGCAGCTCGGCGAGTTGGCGATAGAGGAATCCGGGGTCCAGGTCTTTCCACCAGCCACCGCGGTAACCGTGGCAGATGACCCGGAAACCCGCTTTCTCGTACGTGGCCCGCACGCCCCGATCGCGGTATTCCTGCCAGTACAGGCAGACGGTCACCGGTCCCGGCTCGGTCTCCTTGATCTCGGCGATCAGGCCCTCGTGGCTGCCGAGGACGTGCTGTCCTTCCCAGCCGTGGAAGGGATACCAGATGGTTCCCTCGCGCTCGGGCGCCGGGTCCGGTTCCAGGGCCAGGAGGTACGCCCAGGGGGCACCGACCACGTACACGTCGCGCCGCCCGAGGGACCAGGCGCGCCGGCGGACCCGTTCGGACCAGACGAACTTCGCCACGCCCGGCACGAACTCGTGGTCGGGGGCGAGCCCGTCGCCGATGTTCCAGCCGTGCTGGAGGTAGCCCTGGATCCGGGGCGCCTCGGCGTCGTCGAGCCCGCAGTACCGGGCCAGGACGGCCGAGTGACCGTAGTAGTGGTTGGCATGGTGCACGCCGCATTCCATACCCCGCAGACGTACGGGGGGCAAACTCCCGGTGGCCCGCGTGTTACCGTTAGCGGCAGTTGAGTTCTGGAGTTGGCGTTCGCCCCCGGAATTCCCCGCCGTGAGTCTCCCGGCACATCTTTCCCACTCTTCTCAGGAGTGCTCTCTATGAGTGAACCCTACGTATCCACACGTGTCGATGCCTTGCTCGACATCGTCGACGACCGCGCCTGGCTGCGCGCCGACGGCTACCTGCCAGGACCGAAAGACATTCCCGTCAACATCCATGACGTACGACGTCACGGCCTCCGCCGAGGCGACCGCGTCAACGGCACCGCGAAACGGGCCGGCACCAAACCGGCCACGCTCCAGATCGACCCGGTCGGGAAACGCACCGACTTCGCCGAGCTGACCTCGCTCCACCCCCGGGAACGGCTGCGCCTGGAAACCGAGCCGCAGATCCTGACCACCCGGCTCATCGACCTGGTGACGCCCATCGGCAAGGGCCAGCGCGCCCTGATCGTCGCCCCGCCCAAGGCCGGCAAGACGATCATCCTCCAGCAGATCGCCAACGCGATCGCCGTGAACAACCCCGAATGCCACCTCATGGTCGTCCTGGTCGACGAGCGCCCCGAGGAGGTCACCGACATGCAGCGCACGGTCAAGGGCGAGGTCATCGCGGCCACCTTCGACCGCCCGCCCCAGGAACACGCGGCGGTGGCGGAACTGGCCATCGAACGCGCGAAACGCCTGGTCGAACAGGGCGAGGACGTGGTCGTCCTGCTCGACTCGATCACCCGCCTGGGCCGCGCGTACAACCTGATGGCCCGAGGAGGCGGCCGCACCCTGAGCGGCGGCCTGGACTCGACCGCCCTCTACCCGCCGAAACGCTTCCTGGGCGCGGCCCGCGCCCTCGAGGGCGGCGGCTCCCTGACCATCATCGCCACGGCCCTGGTCGAGAACGGCTCAGCCATGGACACCCTCCTCTTCGAGGAGTTCAAGTCCACCGGAAACGCCGAACTCAAGCTGGACCGCGCCCTGGCCGAGTCCCGCCAGTTCCCGGCCATCGACCTGTTCGCCTCCGGCACCCGCCACGACGAAGCCCTGTTGACCCCCAGCGAACGTGCCGTGGTCACCCAGGTCCGCCGAGCACTGGCCGGCGCCGACCGCCGAGACGCCATGAAACAGCTCCTCGACCAGCTACGGGCCACAACCTCGAACCGCGACTTCCTGCGCCGGGCCGCCCTCGCCCTGGCCGCATGAGATACATCCTCACCTGCGCCGTTTGAAACTCGACGGCTACGCCAAGCCTTGGGCGTCGCGGAGCCGTGGCAGGACCCGGACTTCATCGACCGCACAGTCGCCCTGCAACGCCACCACCAGTCGGCCGCCACCGGGGACCGCTCCCCCATCTACACGCCGGCCTCGCCCCCACACCCGCCCTGCTCGCCGAGATCAAGCTTGCGCCGAAAACACCCGGACCAGTCGGAGTACGAGATCGCGTCCATGACGGCGCGGCACGGATGCTTCGGGATTCGCCCCGGCTCCTTGATCAGCGAGAGCATCGGCTCGATGATCTCCCACTGCTCGCCAGTCAGGTCCGCCGGATACACGCGATGACGGCACACCCGGGCGACCATCTCGCAAACACTCACTAACCGAATTCACAAACCCTCCCTCGGTTTCAATAATTTGGTATGATACTTCCTTTGCCTTCGATCTTCGGGTTACGGGATAATGGTTCATGGCGCAGCTGGGGTTGTTTTCTAGGTCGATCATTTCCACAATGCGTGACTGGACTAAGGCGCGCAATTATTCGCCAAGCCTGGCAGATTTTCAGCAGGATCATCCGGAGCGTCGGCGGTGGGGCCTCAAACGGCGCCACGCGTTGAAGTTGTGTCAGTTACACGGCTGTTCGCGGAAGTGTGGAGAGTTGGGCCTACACGACCCGACCGAGCGGATACCTCCGTTGATCTGCGACGACGAGGCCCCGTGGTGGGCGTCGGCCGACGGCATTCCGACGCCTGACACAGCGCAACCCCCGGCGGCACGTCGAGAGGGGAAGCCGGCCCAGGCCCACCCACCAAGGCAGCAACCCGGGCCTGATCGGCGGCCCCAGCCACCGGCGACACCGGCCGCCACCGCCACCGCCACCGCCACCGCCACCGCCACCGCCACCGCCACCGCCACCGCCACGGTAATGATTTCCGCCGATGCAGTGGATAGCCCCGATGTAATGGCCCAAGCAAAGACGCCAGGCCCAGCGAAGACAGTGGTCCAGGGCAACACAGTAAGCCCAGACGAGACCGCGCCTCCGCCTGCGGCGGGAACCTCAACCAATGCGGCGGCCCCAGCCAAGACGGTGATCCCGGCTAACGTCGAGCGCCTGGCTGAAGCGGTGGCCGCAGACAAGGCGGCAATCCCGGCCATGGCGGCGAGCGCAGCAAATACCGTGGCCGTTGACAAGGCGGTAATCCCCGCCAAGGCAAGGAGCGCGGCCAATGCGGTGGCCGCAGCCAAAGCGGCGACCCCGTTTGGGGCGCTGACCCCGGCCGAATCGCTGACCCCAGCCAAGGAAAGGAGCGCAGGAAAAATGGCGAATCAGCGGTAGCAGTGGACCCGGCCGAAGCAGCGGAACGGGCGGTACGAGCGAGGGCGACTTTGCCGAGTGGAGTGGTGCTGCGGCCGGCGGCGGCGCACCCCCTCGAAAAGCGCGGCGAACACATCAATCGGCGGTGCCTTATTGTCCGACGGCGGGATGCGCGACGACGGTGGCGCTGGGCTGTTGCCGACAGCGGGTGGAATAGACCGAAGACGGCCGGCTCCGAGATCGCTTTGCCGCCCGTGTGAAGGAATTTCGAGGGGACCTGCGACGAGAAGCCGGCGGGGAGCAAGGCGCCGGTGGGACGCGCGGGATCGGTCGATGGGCTTCATGCTGGGCAGACTTCCGGTAGGCCGTGTCGCAATCGATGACTGACTGTGCGGCGGCGGAAACTGTTCTCGCGGCATGGGGAGGGGCTACCGTGCGGCATGGGCCTCTTCGGATGGACGCTCGTCGCCGCCGGGGTCGTTGTCGCGCTTGTTGCCGGGGCGAAAGTGCGGCGGCGGTGGGCCCGGCGGCGCGAGGAAGGGCGGTTCCGGCGGCTCATCGAGGCCGGCTGGCTGCCGTGCCCCCGGTGTGACGGGTCGGGGAAGGTTTCCACCCCGGCCGGCTATCTCGGCGCGCCCGTCTTCCACGTGTGCGGGCCCTGCGGCGGCGAAGGCATGCTGCCGCCGCTCTAGGGTCGTGCTCATGAGTGTGCGGGAAGTCGTCGAGCGGGTCGTGGCCGCGACGCCGGGCGTGCAATGGTCGATCTCGGTGCCCGGCCTGGCCGAGCACGCCCCGGATCGGAAGCTGCGGACGGCCAGCATCGGGAAGCTGCTTCTGCTCCTGGAGACCGCGAAGCGCTTCGACAGCGGGGAGCTCGACCCCCACGAGCTTCTTCGCAAGGATCCGGCGCTCGCCGTGGCCGACTCGGGGCTGTGGCATCTGCTGGCCGTGGACGCGCTGCCCGCCGCCGACGTGGCCGCGCTGGTCGCCGCGGTCAGCGACAACTACGCGACGAACGTGCTGCTCCAGCGGATCGGCCTCGACAATGTGGGCCAGGCCGCCTTCCAAGACACGGCACTGCTTGATTTCGTACGGGACAAGCGCGAACCCCATCACCCGCCCACCCTTTCCACGGGGTCGGCCCGGGAGCTGGCCGCCCTCATGCGGCGCGTCGCCACCGGGGACACCGCCGTCGAACGGCGGATGCGGGCCTGGCTGGGCACCAACACCGACCTGTCCATGGTGGCGAGCGCCTGGCACGCCGACCCGCTGTGGCATCCGGGCGAGTTCGGCAACAAGACCGGCACCGACGACGGGATCCGCGCCGACGTGGGCTTCCGCGGGCGACAGCCGTACGCCGTACTGACCAATTGGAATCCCGCCCAGGGTGACCGGACCGCCGAGGTCCTCACCGCCATGCGGGAGATCGGCGCCGCCCTGCGCTGACCGGACGAAGCCGAGTGGCAGATGTTGGACAGAACCGTTATTGGCCGATAGGACAGTGGCGGGGCGCGATGATCAAGGCAGAATTACAGGTGGGATGGGTGCCTTTCCCCGCCAGGGGGCATCCATGACAATGGGCCCGGATCACTCCGGGCCCATCCCCTTAAGCGATCACGGTGCCGGGTACTCGTTGAGGTAGACCGGCACACCGATCTTGCTGGTGTCGGCGGCCTCGCCCACGCCGTTGACGACGTGGTCGATGGTGCCGGCGGCCAGGTTGACCGTCATGATGTGGTGCAGTTTCACGCCGGGACTCCTCGGGACCTCGAAGCCGTTCTCGGTGTGGATCGACGGGTTGTTCTGGTTGAACACGTACACGCCACCGCCGTACAGCGTGTGGTTGCGCACGTGGTTGCCGACCTTGTAACCGGCGTAGCCCTCGACCTTGCCGTTCATCCAGTCGGCCTGCGTCGGCGGGTCGTACGGCAGCTCGTTCTGGTAGAGCACCGTGGTGCCCTTCTCGCCGTTCCAGACGGTGTTGTACTTCTGGAAATGCTCGACGAACAGGCCGGTCGCCACGACGTTGTCGCCGTTGATGACCGCGCCGTAGCGGCCGGTGTTGGTGTTCCACCGCTCGGTGTCGCCCGAGAAGCCCTCGACGCCGTGGTCCGCGCGCCACACCCAGGTGTGGTCGATGAGCACGTTGTCGCTGTTGACCTCGAGCGCCGTGTCGGTCTTGCCGATGTGCGGGCCGCCCACCCGGAAGTAGACGTCGCTCAGGGTCGTCGGGTTCGCCGGGGAGCTGATCTTCAGGCCGTGCTTGTCGCCGACCTGCAGCAGCGTCTTCGACTCCTTGAGACCGGCGTCGATGGTCACCCCGGCGACGATCACGCCGGGCACGTCGCCCACCTTCAGCGGCGTGGCGCCGTTGACGGCCGTCAGCGTGGCGTGGCCGATGCCGAGCACGACCTGGTTGGGCCGCCGGACCTGGATGGTCTGGTCGACGTTGTAGACGCCCGGGGTGAGCAGCAGGTTCTTGCCCAGCAGGAGCTGCGCGTTGATCAGCCACTCGGGGTCGGACGGCTTGGCGACGAAGAAGTCGCTGAGCGGGATCGTCCGGCCCTGGGTCAGGTCGGCCGCCCACGACGTGCCGCTGGTGTTGCGGTGCGCCGACGGGACACGGACGTTGTACTTGCCCTTGGCGTCGACGAACAAGTACGGCTTCTCCCGGCTGAGCGGGTTCTGCTCCAGGGTGGTGTACGGCGGGTTGGGGAACGCCGCGTCGTCCGGCGCGCCCTGGACCCCGGCGAAGACCTGGTTCCAGACGCCGTTCGACCACTGGCCGACACTGCTGTTGCGGGTCAGCCACTGCTGCTGCGAGCCGTTGGTGACGTTGCCGAACGCCGAGTCGGCGATGAAGCCGCCGCTGGCGTACTGCGGGCCGGCCGTGCAGTAGTCCATCAGGGTGAACCCGCCGTCGACCTTGAGCCGGCGCATCGAGACGGCCTGGGAGACCGCCCAGAAGTTCGCGCCGGCCCGGCAGCCGTCCTGGCCGGCGCCGTTGACCTTGATGGACAGGTTCGACAGCGTACGCCAGAAGTTGACCAGGGCCAGGCAGTTGCTGGTGCCGCCGTCGGCCAGGCAGCGGTTGTAGACCTCCACCTTGCCGTTGATGACGACGTCGGTGGGTGACGCGCCGAGGCCGGAGACCTCGGTGTAGTAGCCCACCTTGATCTGCAGCGGGTGCTCGTCGGTGCCGTACGTGCCCGGCTTGAACAGGAACGCGTACCGCTGCGTGCCCATCTCGTTGTCGACCTGCTGGGCGTGCGCGGCGTCGAGCTTGGCCTGGATCTCGGCGATCGGGGTGCTCGGGTCGAAGATCGTAACGTTGGCGCCGAGCGACGGGGCGCTCTTGGTTGCCGTGGAGGGTGAAGCTGAGGCAGAGGTGCCGGTGAGCGAGGCCGCGGTGACCACGGTCAGCCCGACGGCGAACAGACGCCGAAGGCGCATGCGGTGGGTCCTTCCGTTAACGGGGAGGCAACAAACTGGATCACAGGAAGCAATAGACGCCGTGGCATGTCAAGAGATGCCCATGCGTGAATCGCCAGTGTTCGGACATCTCGCCGCGGTTCCGGAACCGACATTGCCCGAACGGTCATCAGCCCTGGACCTTCGACGCCGGTACCGGTTCCGGGATCGGTGTCGGAAACTCGCCGGGACGGGCGCCAAGCCGCAAGCCCTTCGCGGAAGATCTCGGCATGCCGCTGTTGCACCCGCTCGCAGTGGTGGCCGGCAACGTCGCCGGGCACCGGGTTCTTCGCGGTTCGCGTGAACCTCTGCAACCGCTGTCCCTCGGGGATCGACAGCGCGCCCGAAACCGGCTCAGAAGCGACGGATCAACGGCCAACGTTCTCAGAATGGGCATCAGGTTCGATGATCTGCCCGGCTTGGCGCATCGCCGCCCAGAACTGTGCGTTGCCGGGCCATCGGCGATCCCCGAGGTGTTCGAGTTGCCGGTAGGCGTCGACGAGACGTCCCGTACGGAGGTGAGTGCTCAACGTAGCCGCGGATCCACTGGGAATCCCCACGACCGATCGCAGTGCCGCCCGCAAGTGCGCGAGAGCCGCCTGTTGCCGATCATCGAGGACGGCGTCCGGCTCGAAGTAGCCGAGCAGGACAAGCAGATCGACGCCGTCGGCTTCCCGCTCGGGAGGGAACGCATCCCACAGACCCGCGAACTGCCGTAGGCGGTCCACCGCTTCTTCGCGACGGGAGCCGGCCGCGACGCAGACGGCAATCGCGGCAGCATCAGGGTCGGCGCCGTCCCGCAACAGATGGAGAAACGTCGCCCGTACGCCATCGCCCTCGGCCAGGCCTCGACCGGCGGATTCAACCCACCGCGCGTCGTCAGGCTCGGGAAGCATCACATGATCCTATGCGGAGCCACTATCGTGGCCCGATGGCGTCGGTGAGGAAGATCCAGGTCACGTTCGACTGTGCTGATCCCGTGCGGGTCGGCCGCTTCTGGTGCGAGGTTCTGGGCTACGTGGCGCCGCCGGAGGAGGACGACTCCTCGTTCGCCATCGTGGACCCCACCGGGGAAGGGCCTCGGCTCTACTTTCAGCGCGTGCCCGAGGGCAAGGTCGTCAAGAACCGGGTGCATGTGGATGTACGGGTCGGCACCGGCCTCGTCGGGGCCGAGCGCCTGGCCGCCCTCGAGGCCGAGAGCGCCCGGCTCGAGGCACTGGGCGCCACGCGGGTCCGCCTGCTGCTCGCCGACGAGGACAACGAGTCCTGCCAGGTGATGCAGGACGTCGAGGGCAACGAGTTCTGCCTCGACTGAGCCTGTCTGATCGAGATCGAACGAGGCCCTCCCCAACCTGGTGGTGGGAAGGGCCTCGGATACGGCCGGTTACAGGGCCGTGGTGGCCAGGCGGTCCGGGTTGCCGAACCGGTGGGCGGTGATGCTGACCGCCTGCTCGTGCAGGAACGGCAGCATCTCGATGCGGCCGGACTCCGTCACCGGGCCGTGCCAGACGGCCAGGTCGGGGCGGCCTCCGGTGGCCGCCGTGAGCTGGGCCAGGGAACCGCCGATCAGGCGTACCCGGCTGACGCCGTCCAGGTTGCCGGCGAAGGTGGCGTCGTCCTCCACCTGGACCGGCACCGGGAGGTCGACCGGCACGGGGACCGCCGACGAGATGCGGAGCGGTGCTCCGGCCCGCAGGCCGGCCGCGACCACGCGCAGCAGCTGCTCGACCGGGGCGCCCGCGGCCAGGCGGACCGTGACCGGGACGGGCACGTAGCGCAGCACGTTGCGTTCCGCCCACAGGCCGGACACGTCGGCCAGCTGGCCGAACTCGGCCGCCCAGGCCGCGGCGTCGCTGCGGGCCGCGCGGGCCAGGAACTCGCTGTCCGTCGCGGCCAGCAACGCGCGCACCGCGGGGTGGTCGGCCGTCGCGGTCGCCGTCGACGGGGCCGGCTCGAAGCGGGACAGGCCGATCAGGTAGTTGGGGCCGCCCGCCTTGGTGCCCGCGCCCACCGCGGAGCGCTTCCAGCCGCCGAACGGCTGGCGGCGGACGATCGCGCCGGTGATGCCGCGGTTGACGTACAGGTTGCCCGCCTCGATCCGGTCGAGCCAGGTGCCCAGGTCGTCCGGGTCGAGGGTGTGCAGGCCCGACGTGAGGCCGTAGTCGACCTCGTTGACCAGGTCGATCGCCTCGTCCAGGGTGGACGCCGTCATGATGCCGAGGATCGGGCCGAAGTACTCCGTGCGGTGGTACTCGGAGCCTCGGCGGACGCCGTCGCGGACACCGGGGCTCCACAGGCGGCCGCTGTCGTCGAGCTCGCGCGGCTCCAGCAGCCAGCTCTCGCCGGGGCCGAGCTTGGTCAGGCCGTCGAGCAGTTTGCCGGCGGCGGGTTCGATGACCGGGCCGACCTGGCTCTCCGGGTCGGACGGCCAGCCCACGGTCAGCGACTCGACCGCGTCGATCAGCTGGTGGCGGAAGCGCTGCGAGCGGGCCACCGAGCCGACCAGCACGACCAGCGACGCGGCCGAGCACTTCTGGCCGGCGTGCCCGAAGGCCGAGGACACCACGTCCTTCACGGCCAGGTCGAGGTCGGCGCTCGGGGTGACGATGATGGCGTTCTTGCCGCTGGTCTCGGCCAGCAGGGGCAGGTCGGGGCGGAAGGACCGGAAGAGCTGGGCCGTCTCGTACGCCCCGGTCAGCACCACCCGGTCGACGAGCGCGTGGCCCACCAGCTGGCGGCCCAGCGCCTGCTCCTCGACCTGCACCAGGGTGAGCAGGTCGGCGTCGGGCAGGACCGGCTTGATGATCTCGGCGAGCAGTGCTCCGCATCGTTCGGCCGGACCGGCCGGTTTGAGGGCCACGGCCGAGCCGGCGGCCAGGGCGGCCAGCACCGATCCGGCCGGGATGGCCACCGGGAAGTTCCACGGCGGGGTGACGAGGGTCAGCTTCTCCGGTACGTGGGTGGCGCCGTCGATGTCGTCGAGGCCGGCCGCGAGTTCGCCGTAGTAGTGGGCGAAGTCGATGGCCTCGGAGACCTCGGGGTCGGCCTGGTCGGCCGTCTTGCCGGTCTCGGCCGCCATCACCTCGATGAGGTCGGCCCGCCGGGCTTCGAGGGCGTCGCCGACGCGGTGCAGGATCTCGCCGCGTAGTGAGCCGGGCAGCGAGCCCCAGTTGGCGGCGGCCGCGACGGCGGCGTTCAGCCGGGAGTCGAGCTGCGACTCGGTGGTCACGCGGGCCGCGGCGATCGCGGCCACGCCGAGTTCGGACGAGGGTACGCGGGCCAGGACCGCGCGGACAAGGTCGCGGTTGGCCGCGACGGAGGGGTCGGTGTCGGGGGTGTTCTCGAAGTGGCCGGGCTTGGAGGGGGCCACGGCGGCGAACCGGTCGGCCACGCGGTGCGGCGGGGGCACGGTGTCGTCGAGAGCGTTCAGCGACGCCAGGAAACGGTCGCGCTCGCGGGCGAACATTGCCTCGTTCTTGTCCAGCTCGAAGACCGCCGACATGAAGTTGTCGCTGCTCGCGCCCTCTTCGAGACGGCGGATCAGGTACGCGATGGCGACGTCGAACTGCTCCGGGCGTACGACCGGGGTGTACAGCAGCAGACCGCCGACCTCGCGCCGGACCACCTCGGCCTGGCCCTCGGCCATGCCGAGAAGCATTTCGAATTCGATTCCCGGCCGTACGCCTCGCCGACCGGCCAGCAGCCAGGCGTACGCGACGTCGAAGAGGTTGTGGCCGGCGACGCCGAGCCGGACGTTGCCGATCCGGTCGGGGTGCAGGGCGTAGTCGAGGACGCGCTTGTAGTTGGTGTCGCTGTCCTGCTTGGTGTTCCAGGTGGCCAGGGGCCAGCCGTGCACGTTCGCCTCGACCTGCTCCATCGGCAGGTTCGCGCCCTTGACCAGGCGGACCTTGATGCCGGCGCCGCCGTCCGCGCGGCGAGCGGCCGCCCACTCCTGCAGGCGGATCATCGCGGCCAGGGCGTCCGGGAGGTACGCCTGCAGGACGATGCCGGCCTCCAGGTCGCGCAGCTCCGGCTTCTCGAGCAGGCGGGTGAAGACCGCGATCGTGAGGTCGAGGTCCTTGTACTCCTCCATGTCGAGGTTCACGAACTTCTTGGTGGGCGCGGTGGCGGCCAGCCGGAACAGCGGGGTCAGCTGCTCCACGATGTGGCCGACGGCCTCGTCGAACGCCCACGGGTTGTGCGGGGCGACGGTGGCCGACACCTTGATCGAGACGTAGTCGACGTCGGGCCGGCCCAGCAGCCGCTCGGTCTCGCGCAGGCGGCGGGTGGCCTCCCCGCGACCCAGGACGGCTTCGCCCAGGAGGTTCACGTTCAGCCGTACGTCACGCCTCTTGATCCTGGAAATGGCCTTGCCGAGCTTGGCGTCGGTGGCGTCGACGATCAGGTGGCCGACCATGCGGCGCAGCACGCGGCGGGCGATCGGGACGACCACGCCCGGCATGACCGGCGCCAGGGCGCCACCGAGGCGCACCGCGGCGCGCAGCGGGGCCGGCAGGAAGCGCGGCACGTCCGGCGCGAGGGTGTGCAGGGCGCGGGCGCTGACCTTCAGGTCCTCGGGGCGGACGACGCCGTCGACGAACCCGACCGTGAAGGCGAGGCCCTTGGGGTCCTTCAGGACGCCGGCGAGTTGCGCGGCGGAACCGCCCACCGGGATCGTCGCGGCTTCGTGCAGCCAGCGGCGGACCAGGGCAACCGCCTCGTCGGCGAGTTCGTTGTCCGCGGCCGGGGTGTTGGCCGGGGAGTGGGCGACGTCAGTCATGCCGAAAGTGTCCTTCCGAGTTCCGTTCAGGAAAAGCGACGGTTCATGACGAGTACTCTTCAGTTCTTCTTACGCTTTATTCCGGGGTGCGCATGCTTGAGATCCGGCGTCTGGTGCTGCTGCGCGAGCTGGCCATCCGCGGCACCATCGCGGCCGTCGCCGAGGCCCTGAACTTTTCTCCCTCGGCCGTGTCGCAGCAGCTCAGCCTGCTGGAGAAGGAGGCCGGCATGCCGCTGCTGCGCAAGGCCGGCCGCCGGGTCCAGCTCACCCCGCAGGCCGAGGTGCTGGTGGCCTCGGTCGACGAGGTGCTCGACACCCTGGAGCGGGCCGAGGCCCGCCTGCAGGCCGCCGGTACGCGCGTGAGCGGCCGGGTGCGCGTCGCGGTGTTCCAGTCCGCGGCGCTGGCGCTGATGCCGGCCACCCTGCTCGCCATGGCCACCCGCTTTCCCGACGTCCGGGTCGAGATGGTGCAGCGCGAACCCGAGGAGGCGCTGCGCGAGACCTGGGCCCGCGACTTCGACATGGTGATCGCAGAGCAATACCCGGCGCACGCCGCGCCACACCACCCCGGCCTCGATCGGCGTCCGCTGACCACCGACCCGATCCGTCTCGCGCTGCCGGCCGCCGAGGTCGCGCTGCGGCCGGTGGCGTCGCTGGCCGAGGCCCGGCACATGCCGTGGGTGATGGAGCCGCGCGGTGCCGCCTCCCGGCATTTCGCCGAGCAATTGTGCCGGAGCACGGGGTTCGAACCGGACGTACGCTACGAGACCGCCGACCTGCAGGCACACATCCGCCTGGTCGAGTCGGGCAACGCGGTCGCGCTCATCCCGGACCTGGTGTGGGCGGGCCGGCAGACGTCGTGCCGCCTGCTCGACCTGCCGCTGCGGCCGCGGCGGACCATCTTCACCGCTCAGCGGGTGGCGGGGGCGGCGTCGCCGGCGGCGCGGGCGTTCCGGACGGCTCTGGAGGAGACGGCGAGTTCCGGTGCCACAATCGCGGACGCCACGCCTCCACCACCTTAGCCACCGCCGTGACCAGGAAGAGCTGGCCGACCAGGGCCTCCAGCACGGCCAGGGTCTGCCCCGGGTTGCCGGCCGGCACGACATTGCCGTACCCCGTGGTGGTCAGCGTGACGAAGCTGAAGAACAGCGTGTCGGCCAGGTCTCCGTCGCCCACCCCCCGGCCGAAGAACGGGCCCGGCTGCAGCGTCGCTATGCAGCGATAGGCAAACCCGAAAGCCATTCCCAGCATGAGGTACGCCGAGAGCGCCCCCAACATCAGTTCCCGGTCGGCGTCGGGACGGCGGGCCACGTCGCGCACGATCGCGATCGGCGCGATCAGGTAGAGCGCGCTGCTGGTGATGAAGGTGGCGGCGGTGAGCACCCGGTTGCCGTCGGTGATCGCGTTCCAGGCGGCGGTCATCAGCGCCAGCACCAGCACCACGCTGGCCACGGCCCGGATGCCCCGGCGGAGGGCGGAGACCCGCAGCGTGTACCAGACGGTGCCGACCTGCACGAGCAGAACGATCGAGATCGACCAGTACCCGCTGAGCGAGGTGGCGAGCACGTAGGTGGTGGCGATCAGGATGACCACCGGCAGGTACGAGCGCTTCGGCGTCATTCCGGGCTCAGGCGCAGCACCGCGGTCCGGGCGATCTTGTCGTGGATCGCCTGGTGGCGGCGGTCGACGAGGATCCAGGCGGCCCCGATCGGAAAATATCCCAGCACCAGGCCGCGGACCAGCGCGGCCAGCCAGCCCACCGGCCGGCCGCCGGCGGTGACCACCCGCAGGCCCAGCAGCGCCATGCCCGGGGTGCGCCCGGCGAGCAGCCAGAACACCGCGCAGTAGACGCCGAAGACGGCCGGCAGCGCCAGCGCGAACGTGGTGGCCAGCAGCGTCTGCGTCTCCCGGACGAGGAACCCGGCCAGCTCACCGACCAGGGCCAGCACCGCGATGGCGGCGGTGCCGAAGCCGGTGACGATCAGGGCGTCGATGACGTAGGCGATCAGGCGGCTGACCGGCCCGGCGTAGACCTTCACCGGCCGCGCCAGGCCGGTGTCGCTCACCGCGGGTCGGCCGGGGGCACCGGGACCGGGTCGCCGCCGCGCCGCAGCACGCGGGTGGTGACCCGGTCGACCGCGGTGTCCCCGGCCGCGGCGCCGTTACGGATGCGGCCGACCAGTTCGTCGACCATGGTGTCGCGCTGGCCGCGCACGAGCGGCTGGATCCGTTCCGGTTCCTCGGCCAGCAGGGCGAGCACATCGTCCAGGATCGTCCGGACCAGCGGCCGCAGCACCCGTTCGAGCTGCGCGTCGACCACCCGGTCGGCCAGCTCGGAGGTCGCCACGGCCATGACCGCGGCGTCGAACGCCGCCTTGGCGCGCGCGGTCCGCCCGAGCAGTTCCGCCGAGGCCTGCTCCCGCTCGGTGGCGCCGCGCCCGGCGAGCCCGTTCACGTTCGCACTCAACCGGCCGGCCGCCCCGGCCCCCGCCTCACGCACCTCGACGAGGATTCGCACCGTCGCGTCCTGCGCCTGGAAGACCGCGCCCAGCGCCGCGTCACGCCACTTGCCGAGACCGTCTGCCATCGCGCTCACCTCATCCGTCGCGGGCCCTCATCGTGCCGCCCCGCTCGGCCGCCCTGCCTCATCTCGCAAGGATGAGAGCCGCTTGCTCGACCGCTGGGCGTTGCCGCCGCTAAGGTCGGCCGATGTCCGACCTGACGCGGCTGCGCCCCGATCACGCCCCCGCGGTTCTGGCCTTCGAGCTGGCGAACCGGGCCTGGTTCGCGGCGTCGATCTCCGATCGCGGCGACGACTTCTTCGACCGGTTCACCGAGCTGTACGAGGCGTCGCTGGCCGAGCAGGAGACCGGTAAGTGCGCCTTCTACGTGCTCACCGACGGCAACGGCGCGATACTGGGCCGCTTCAACCTGTACAACATCGACGCCCACAGCGCGGACCTCGGATACCGGGTCGCCCAGCCGGCCACCGGCCGGGGGGTGGCGACAGCAGCCGTCCGCGCCCTGTGCCGTCTGGCGGTGACCGAGCACGGCCTGCGTTCGCTGCGCGCGGCCACCGCCGAGAGCAACGTCGCCTCCCGAACGGTTCTGACCAAGGCCGGCTTCGTCCCCGTCGGCCCGGCCGACCCGTCCCACCTGGGCGGCCAACCCGGCACCTGGTTCCGGCGCGACCTGTCGTCGTAGGGCGTCTCAGTTCGTCTCGATTTTCCCGGCGTCGCGGGCCCGGCTCCAAAACTCGGTGGTGCGCGCCGGAAACGATCCGGCCGCGTCGAGATGAGGGACAAGTCGCCATGACGAACGAGGAATTGTCCGCTACCGCGGTCACCGACGAGCCGGACGCCGCGCGGGCGGTCGGAGCCCGGCCTCCCTTCCAGCTTCCGTTTCCCCGCGGGGAACGGTGGCTCGCCCAGACCCGAGCCGACCACAAGCCGAACCCGCACAGCCTCGACCTGTTCCGGGAGGGCGGCGGCTCCAACGGGCGCACGATCCTCGCCTCCGCGTCCGGGCAGGTGGTGAAGGCTCGGCATGAACTCCACGCCGGCTGGATGGTCCGCATCGACCACGGCGGCGGATGGCAGACCCGCTACCTGCACATGATCGAGGAGCCGGCGGTCAAGGAAGGACAGCGGGTGACGCAGGGCCAGCGCATCGGCCGGGTCGGCAGCACCGGCGACAGCGGCGCCCCCCACCTGCACTACGAGCAGATCGCCGGTGAGACCACGGTCCGGTCCGTCCTGAACGGGGAGCCCGTGCAGGTCCGGGTCGGCCACGGCCAGATCCTGACGAGTCACGCACCGGCCGGTCCGTCGGGCGACGGCACCCTGCAACTCGGCTCGCGCGGGCCCGCGGTGCGCACCCTTCAGGAATCGCTGAACAAGGTGATGAGGGCCGGCCTCGCGGTCGACGGTGAATTCGGCCCGGCGACCGAGGCCGCCGTCAAGGCCTTCCAGCGCAAACGCGGATTGGACCCGGACGGCCTGTACGGGCCGGCGACCGCGGCCGCCCTCCGCGCCGCTCTCGCCGGGCACTGACCGCCGCTCGAGGGCGCGGCCGACTCGGTCATCCGCCGGCTTCGAGTTCGCCGAGGCCGGCGCTGATCGTTTCCGTCTCCGGCCGGCCCAGGTCGGCGAAGAGAGCCCTGGCCCGCAGGTAGTGTTCCCGGGCTCGGACGGTGTCGCCCGCGGCGCGGTAGGCGTTGCCCAGGCCGGCGTGCGCGCGGGCCTGTTCACCGAGGGAGCCGATGTCGACGGCGATGGCATGGGCCGCGGTGTGATGGGTGAGAGCCTCCGCGGCTCGCCCGGCGGCGCAGACGGTCTCGGCGAGACCGTTGTGCGCGGTGGCCTGGCCGTTGCGGTGGCCGATCTCGCGGAAGATGGTCAGGCTCCGGCGGAAGAGCTCGCCGGCCTGGTCGAGCCGGCCGAGGCGGAGGTGGAGCAGTCCGAGGGCGTCGAGCACGCCGGCTTCACCGCTGCGGATGCCGAACCGGGTGACGAGGGCGAGTGCCCGGTACAGGCGGTCGGAGGCCGGCCCGTACTGACCGGACACCGTCTCCAACTCGCCGAGGACACCCAGCGCGTACGCCTCGCCGGCGCCGTGCCCGATCTGCTGGGTGAGGGCCAGTCCTCGCCGGCAGTGCTCGATGGCCTCGGCGGAGCCGTTCAGCTCGTGCAGGGCCCCGCCGAGGCGTACCAGCGCCATCGCCTCACCGGTCCGGTCACCGGCCCGCCGGTGCAGCACCAGCGCCTGCCGGAAATGCTCGACCGCGTCCGCACCGTGCCCGGCGATCCGCGTGACACTTCCGAGTCGATACATGCTCAGTGCCTGGCCGACGAGATCGCCGGTTCGCCGGTACCCGTCGAGTGCCTGCCGGAAGTCCTCGGCGGCTTGACCGGGCCGCCCGAGGCTGGCGCGGGCGATCCCCATGCCGAGCAGGGCGTCGGCCTGGCCCCTGAGGTCACGCAGGCCGCTCGCGGCCCGCAGAGCGCAGGTCTGCACGCTCAGAGCGTCGGCGAAGTAGCCGGTGTTGAGATGCCGGAACAATGCCCGCGCCAGATCGATGCCGTGCCCGGGCCAGCCGTTGCCCGCGGTGTGGGCCGTGACGGCGACGAGGGTGACCCGTTCGGTCTCCAGCCAGGCGATGGCGGCATCGTGACCGGCCACATCGGGGGCGTGTTCGGCAGCCGGCGCGGTCTGCGGCCGATACCGTGCCTCGGCCGGGTACAGCGTGTTCATGGCGGCCGTGGTGGTGGCGAGGTAGTAGCCGAAGAGGCGGGTCAGCGCGTCCCGGCGTTCCGAAGGCGGGTTCTCGTCGTGTGCCCGTACGGCCGCGAAAGCGTGCACGAGATCGTGGAAGGTGTATCGGCCCGGATGCGCCCGCTGGAGAAGGTGTTCGCTGTGCAGGTCGGCCAGCCCCGCCTCGGCGGCCCGCGGGTCGATAGCGGTCAGGGCGGCCGCGGCGTACGCGTCGAAGTCCTCCCCCGGGTGCAGGGCGAGCACGCGCAGCAGCCGCCGCCGATCGGCCGGCAGGCGCCGGTACGACAGGTCGAGGGCCAGTTCGACGCCGGCGTCGAGACGGCATTCGCGGTGACGTTCGTCGAGCCGGTCGGCGTGATCCGTCAAGGTCCATCCCGGCATGGCCCGGATGTGCCCGGCGATCAGGGTCAGGGCCAGCGGAAGGCGCCCGCAGCGCCGGGCGATCCGGTCGAGGGCGCCGGGATCCGCGCCGGCGGGCACCTCGGGGACGGCCTCGGCCAGGAACGTGGTCGCCTCGGCCGAGTTGAGCACGTCGATGGTCAGCCGGGCCGCGGGGCGCAGCCCGGCGAGGCCGCATCGGCTGGTGACCAGCGTCAGGCATCCGGGGCCGGCCGGCATCAGCGGACGGACGTGCTCGGCGGAGGCGGCGTTGTCCAGGATCACCAGGACCCGCTGACCGGCGAGGCACCTGCGGTAGGCGGCGACCCGGGCGCCGAGACCGTGCGGGATCTGATGGCCGTTCATGCCGAGCAGGCGGAGGAAACCGTCGAGCACGGCGGCCGGATCGGCGGGTGGCTGGTTCGGATCGGGGTGGAAGCCGCGCAGATTGACGAAGAGCACCCGATCGAACGGCTCCCGCTGATGGAGCACGTGTCCGGCGTGGATGGCCAAGCGGGTCTTACCCACCCCCGCCATTCCCTCGATCGCCGCCACCACGGGCTCACCGGCCCGCGCGGCGCGGCGCAGGGCGGCGCGAAGCCGGCGCAGTTCATCGGACCGGCCGGTGAACCGGGCGAGGTCGGGCGGCAGGCTGCCGTGCACGCGGACCTGGGACGCCGCCTGCGACTCCCCGTCGACCACGCGCATGGCTTGACGCCACTGCGCCACATAGCCGGGTTCGGCGTGCAGCGCCTGGACGACGGCGAGGACGAGGTCGGTGTTCAGCCGCCGCCGGCCGGGCCGGAAGCAGTGGGCGACGGTGGGCTTGTGCGTCAGCTCCCCGGCCGGCCGCCCGGCCGAGGCCCACGCCGCGTTCACGCGGTCCTTGATGACGGCGTACGACGGATTGCCGGCCCACGTTTTCAGCAGCCGCAGCCGCTCCACCAGGTCGTCGACGCTGACTGCCCGCGCGGGATCGGGCAATGCGGTGAAGGCCGGCCGTTTCTCCGACAGCACCATCCACCCACCCGCAAGATTACTTTGAGTGACTACTCACTCATTCTGAGTGGCGAGAAGGGTGAATGGTGTCCGCCAGACGACCGGCCCGCGTCAGCGATCCGCGAAGCTGTCCGTGCTGCTGATCAGGTGATGGGTGATGCCCGGCTCGAGCGACGAGTGACCGGCGTCCGGCACCATGTGCAGCGTGGCCTCGGGCCAGCGGCGGGTGAGGTCGTACGCGGTCACCGGCGGGCAGCACAGGTCGTAGCGGCCCTGAATGATGGTGGCCGGCAGGTGCCGGATGCGGTCCACGCCGTCCAGGAGCTGGTTCTCCGACTCGAAGAAACCGCCGTTGACCGCGTAGTGCGCGAGGATCCGCGCGGCCGGCAGCACAGTCGAGTCGGCGGTCAGCGACGCGATCAAGCCGGGATCCGGAGTCAGCGTCGAATTGACCGCCTCCCACCGCATCCAAGCGTCGGCACACCGCCGCGCCACCTCGGAATCCTCGCCGGCGAGCCGCCGGTAGTAGGCCATCAGAATGTCGTCGCGCTCCGCGACCGGGATCGGCGCGACGAACCGCTCCCACTCCTCCGGTTGCAGGTTGTGCAGCCCACTCTGGTAGATCCAGTCCCGCTCGCTGCGCCGCACCAGAAAGATCCCCCGCAGGATCAGCCCCGTCACCCGGGAGGGATGAGCCTGCGCGTAGGCCAGCCCGAGCGTCGACCCCCACGACCCACCGAACACGAGCCAGGCGTCAACCCCGAGCCACCCGCGCACCTTCTCCAGGTCCGCCACCAGATGCCAGGTGGTGTTCTCCCGCAACTCCCCCACCGGCGTGCTGCGCCCGGCCCCCCGCTGCTCCGGCAGAATGATCCGATACCGCCCCGGATCGAAGAACCGCCGCATCACCGGCGTGATGCCACTCCCCGGCCCACCGTGCACGAAGACCACCGGAATCCCCGCTTCCTCCACATAGACCCGATGCCCACCGCCCACGTCGAAGCGATGAGCAGCGTACGGCTCGACAGCCGGATAAAGCCCCCGCGTCTCCACCACCAGACTCTAGAACTCGCCCACCCCGGGATGCGCCCCCGGATAGAGGTAGGCGTCCTCGACCGGAGAAGCCCCCGTACCAGCCCCCGCGTTGCCGCCGCCCAGCCGGAGAGTGGCAGCGCACAGCGTCACACCACCCAGCAGGACAGCCAGCATCCCAGCGCCGACCCGCTGCACGACCGTCTCCTCGCCCAGGCCGGCAACAGTCACCGCCCCCGAGAAGACCAGCAGGGCCCCCACAAGAAAGGCGACCCCCACGACATAGCCCCCGACTACAGCAGCCACAGCCCCACGGCGCTCCATCCACCGATGCTAGGTGCCGCCCGTCCCCACGAACAAGCCGCTGATCGTCCTCGCGGTTCCACCAGGTACGCCGGCAAACCTCGTTGCCTTCCGGGTCGGCCTACTCGGCCGAGCGTAGCGGCAGCGAGGCGACACGACCTGACCGACCTGCAGTGGGCGACGCTGGAACCGTTGCTGCCTGCCGGAACGGGCCGTGATCGGCCGCGCAGGTGGGCGGCCGGACCACCAAAACCCATCTGGTCTGCGAGCAAGGCCGCAAAATGATGGCCGCTGTGGTCACCGCCGGGCAACGCGGCGACAGCCCTCATTTCATCACCGTGCCGGCCAAACTTCGGTGGCCCGCACCGGCGCCGGCCTGCGCCGTCACGGTATCGCCGCGTGCATTCCGAGCAAGAGCGACCAGGACGCCCACCGCAAAGCCAAAGGGTCGAAGGGCGGACGCCCGCCCGCCATCAACCAATGGCTCCGAGCCCTACGAAACACGGGCTGGTCGCCGCACTGCCGGGCCGAACACCGCCTTCCAGAACGGCATCACCCGTTTGCTGTCCGGCGTGTCCAAGCCCGAAGACCGGGCCGCTCGCCGAGCGCAGGCCGACGTCCGAAAGGTGGCCGACCCGCTCGGCGGGGGCGACGAACGCCGGCCCGCCCGCGAAGTCCGGCGTGGCGATCCCAGTCCAAGGCTGTCGCAGAATTCAGCCAAGAAGAGCGCAACCGGCCTGGAATGGCCGACCAGCCCCCCACCCACCTCCGCAAGGTGACCCCCGGCCGAGCCCGGCACCCCAGAGTCCAGTGACCCACCCGTACCCGCAGCTCGATACCCGGCAAGGCCGGGGGCGGAGGGTGGCCGCTCACGGCGTAAAGCGCTCCCCAGCCAGCCGAGAGCGGCCGCCCTCCGCCCCCGGCCGTCCACCGCAAGAACGACGCCTACCGTTCCACCACGTTCTTCAAGGCCCCCGAGGAGAGAAACGCCGAAAGATTGGACAGCACCAACTCAGCCGCCCCCACCGGCCGCCCACCCGCCGCATGCGGCGTGATGATCACGTTCGGCTCATCCCACAACGGCGACGACACCGGCAGCGGTTCGGTCTCGAAGACGTCCATCGCCGCCCCACCCAGACGCCCCGCCCGCAGCGCCGCCAGCAGCGCGCTCTCGTCCACCACCGACCCCCGCCCCACGCTGATCAGCCATGCTCGGGCCGGCAGCAGCGCCAGCACCGAGGCGTTCACCGCGTGCCGAGTCGAAGCCGTAGCCGGCAGGATCGAGATCAGCACATCGGTCTCCGGCAGCAGCGACGGAAACTCGTCTTGCGTCACCACCTCGAAGCCGTGCCGCTTGCCCGCGCTCCGCGCCACCCCCGTGACCGTCGCCCCCAGCGCCGTCAGGTACGGCGCCAGCGTCGCCGCGATCCCCCCGAACCCCCAGATCACCACGCGCGCGTCCCGCAACGTGCGGAACGCGGTCGGGTCGTGCACCGGCTGGTTGCCGCCCAGTTCCCCCGCCCACCGGTGCCCCACCTGCGCCCGTACCAGTAAATTCAGCCGCCGCGCCGCCGCCAGCGTCAGCCCCAGCGTGTGTTCCGCGACCGTCAGGTCGTGCAGTCCCGCCCCCGATGTGATCACGACGTCGGGCCCGAAGCCCGCCGCCAGCACCGCGTCCGGCCCCGCCGCCAGCGTCTGCACCCAGCGCACCGCGGTCAGCCGCGCCGCCGTGTCGCGCAGCTGCTCGGCCGTGTTGCCCCACACCACTATCGCCTCGGCGCCGGTCTGGTCGTCGCTGAGCGGCTTGTCGACCGCGTACTCGGAGGTTGTCACGCCCGAGGGCAGGGAGAGGTCCAGCGTGATGCTGTCCGGGATCAGGAGCTTCATGGTCCCAAACCTAACCTCGGGTGCGCGGGGATCGCCCTCCCCGCGCACCCTCGGTTTCCCCCCTCACCGTGGGCCGAAGACCTGTGACCAGTCTCCGGCCATGCTGACGGCCACCCAGTTCTCCGCCTCCGCCGCCGCGATGGCCTCCCCCGCGCCGGCCGTGTACGCGAACTCGCGCTTCGCGTCGTCGTGGACCACCACGATGCGCAGCGGGTCGCGGCGCCCCCCGCCCGCCGCCCGCAGCATCGGCAGGTCGCCGTTGGCGTTGCCCGCGGCCAGGATCGGGTGGCGCCCCACGCGGCTCCAGATGCGCACCGGCTTGGCCGGGCCGTCGTCGAAGACGTCCAGCCGGGCCGTGTGCACGATCCGGCCGTCGCGGTATTCGAGCGCCACCGAGCTGCCGATCACCCGGTCGGCCGGGATGCCGTACACGTCCGCGCTGACCGTGCGCAGGAAATCGCGTCCTCCCCCGGTCGCGATGTAGCAGCTGAAGCCGTTCGCCATCAGGTAGTCGATGAGCTCCCGCATCGGCACGTAGGCCGTGTCGACGTACGGCCGGTCGAGGGTCGGGTGTTCGCATTTGACGAGGAAGTCCCGGGCCAGTTCGGCGAATTCGTCGACAGTCGTCCCCTCGTACGCCTGCAACAATCCCGCCGCCATCTCCCGCAGATCGGCGTCGTCGCCCTGGTAGTGCTTGGTGATCGCCCCGCCCAGCCAGTCGTGGTCCCTTTCCGCCACCGCCTTGAACGGCTGCCGGCTGCGCAGCGCCGGATAGCGGCCGGCCAGCTCACCGATGCGGCGCAGCAGGAAGTCGGCCTGCACGGGCAGCGGTTTCTCGCACCACAGCGTGCCGTCGTTGTCGAAGACCGCAATGCGGTCCTCCGGTGGGATCCCGGCCACCGCCACCGCGACGAACTCGAGGATCCGCTGTCTCGACGGGGTTTCCCGCCACGAGGGGAGGACGGACGTCATGTCGTTCACCATTTCGCCTGAGCTCACGCCGGTCGTCACCCTCGCCGGATGAGCTACAACAGACCCAGGTCACGGGCCCGGCGGACCGCCTCGTTGCGCCGGGTCGCGGCCAATTTCCGGAGCACGCCGCGGACGTGGGTCTTGACCGTGTTCACCGAGACGTACATGGTGCGGGCGATCTCCTCGGTGGAGAACAGCTGCGCCAGGTAGCCCAGGACTTCGGTCTCCTTGGCGGTGAGCGGTTCGACCATGACCGGGGCCGCCGGGACCGCCGGAGGCGGCGGCGCGGTGGGAACCGGCACGCTTGCGGGGCGCGGGGTCACACCGAGCCAATCATGTCGTACGGCGAGGTCGCGGTCCTCGCGCAGGAAGCGCCGCACCGGGGCCGCCATCTCGAGCATCGGCCGCCGAAGGCGTTCACTTTCGGCCAGGGCCAGCGCCCGGTGCAGGGCGCGCCGGGCCCGGTCGCGGTGCCCGTCGGTCAGCTCGGCCGCGGCCGTGACCAGCCAGCCGTCGACCCGCACGTCCAGCGGCAGGCCGGGCCGTTCGCCGAGCGCCGCCACGATACCCCGGGCCCTGGTCGTCTCGCCCGCCGCCACCGCGGCCGTCGCCTCGGCGATGGCGTGCTGCGCGGTCGTGCCGCCGGCCGCGGGCGGCCGGCCGGGGGTGAGCAGCGCGTCGCGGGTCAGCGTGAGCATTTCGGTGAGCCACTGTGGCATGGCGCCGGCCGGCGCGGCCGCAAGGGCCTCGGCCGCCCGGGCGGTGTCGCCGCCGCCGCGGTGCACGCGGGCCCGCACCAGTGCCAGCAGGCCGGCCAGGAGGGCGTCCGGGCGCTCGTCGAGGCGGGCCGCCGCCTGTTCGGCGTGGACCCGGGCCGCGGTGAGGTCGTACTCCTCGCTGTGCACCCAGGCCAGGGCCAGGTCGGCCGCCGCGTCGCCGGGCCCGTCGTCGGGGCCGGTGCGGTCCAGGGCCCGGCGGGCGTGTTCGTTGGCCCGGCGCAGGCGGCCGCAGAGCGCTTCGGCCAGGGCGAGCCGGCCGAGCACTTCGCCGCCGTCGTTCTCGGACGGTTGCAGCACCGCGCAGGCGCCGGTCAGGTCGTGCCGCCAGAGCAGGCTCTCGGCCCGGGCCAGGCGGATCAGCGAGGCCAGGGCCGGTGGTACGGCGACTCCGGTGACCAGGGCCTCGTCGAGCATCCGCCAGGCGATCTCGGCCGAGGCGGCCAGATCGTCGGGCCGGCCGTGCCGGCGGGCCCGGGCCACGTCGACGGCGGCCAGGCTCAGCGGCAGGCGGATGTCGTGCCCGCCGGCCATCTCGCCGGCCCGCAGCAGGTGTTTGGCGCAGGCCTCGGGGTCGTCGAGGTAGTGGGCGACGGCCGCGGCGACGACAGCGGCCTCGGGCCGGTCGAGGTCGGGCGGCAGGGCGGTGAAGCGGGCGGCGCCGTGGCCGTCCAGCAGGTCGGTGATGCCGAGGCTGCGTACCACCGAGGTGGCCGCCAGCAGCCATTCCCCGGCGAGCAGGGCGTGCGGCAGCGCCTCGGCGTAGCGGTCGAAGCCGGCGTACCAGCGGGCGGCCCGGCGGTGCAGGCCGGTGACGCGGTCGACCGGTCCCTCGCTCAGGGCGGCCAGCAGCACCTCGCGGATCTGCGGGTGATGCACGTAGGTCCGCTCGCCGCCGGCGGTGGCGGTCACGAAGACGCCCTGCCGGGCAAGGCGGTCCAGCACCTGCGCGGCGTCGCGGCGGACGCTGAGCTCGACGGCCAGCCCGGCCGGCAGCCGCTCGGCCACACACGTGCGCAGCAGCAGCTCACGGGTCGCGGCGGTCTGCTCGCCGAGCAGTTCGCCGCGGATGTATTCGGCGAGTTCGTCCTTCTTGTCCCTCGACATGGGCAGAGCCCGGGCTTCGAGCCGCAGCGCGGCGGCCCAACCGTGCGTCTGTTCGGTCAGCTCGGCCACGGAGTTCGGGTCGAGCCGGGTGCCGTGCGCGGTGAGCAGCGCGTCCGCCTCGGCCGGGGTGAAGGCCAGCTCGTCGTGGCGGATCTCGGTGATCGATCCGGCCAGCCGGTAGCGGTGCAGCGGCAGCGGCGGATCGGTGCGGCCGACCAGGACGCAGCGCAGCCCGGGCCCGCAGTGTTCGACCAGGAAGTGCAGCCCGTCCAGGATGGACGCCCGGGTCAGCGCGTGCACGTTGTCGAGGATCAGCACCACCGGCTCGTCCTGGGCCGACAGGGCGACCACGAGCCGGACCAGGAAGGACCGTTCCGCGCCCTCGCGCCACTGGCTGGTCACGTGCACACCGGCTCGCTGGAGCGCGGCCAGCACGTACGACCAGAACGTCTCGGGCCGGTCGTCGTCCGGTTCCAGCGTCAGCCACGCGACCCGGCCGCCGGCGTGCCCGCTGGCCGTCCAGTCGGCGACCAGGCTGCTCTTGCCCGATCCGGCCGGTCCGGTCACGACGGTGAGACCGCGAGCCGGCCCGGCGTCGAGCCGTTCACGCAGCCGTTCGCGAACCACCCACCACGGCGGAAGACCCGGCGGCTCCAACTTGATCGTCATGATCGGCTCGCCGTCGGTCGTCGTCAGCTCGGTAGCGATCTCCCCATGCATCAATGACCCCCATATGCGATCGCCCCGCCTGTACGCATCGGTGTCACCCGGGCACATCGCGGCCTGCCCACGGGGACTCCGGTGTCTACGCAGAGTTTTGTCCCGATCATCAACAGTCACATCACCCGACCTGGGTGATTCCGTAGACGGATGACCGGAGTGGATAGTGGCCAGGTCATGAACCGGGCTCACCGCGGCCGAACAGCGGGTGCTGCCGCTCCGGCCGACCGACCTCACCCCTCAACCGGATCGCCGGCGAGCTCCGGCTCTCCCGCCTAGGGACGCGAGCTCGGCCCGCGACTGAGCCGGGCTCATTCCTCGCGGGTGAGGTCGCGAGGCGTACGGCGGCTCACCCTGAGGTCATGTCCGTACAGAATCGCCCGACCGGGGCCACCGCATGGGCGGGCTGGGTCGTGTTCGCCGCGGTGCTGCTCGCCATCGTCGGCATTCTCCAGGTCACGCTGGGGGTCCTGGCGCTGTTCCGGCACGAGTTGTTCGCCATCGACGAGTCCCGGCTGCTGGTCGCCACGAGCTGGACGGCGTGGGGCTGGACCCATCTGATCATCGGCACCGTGCAGATCGTCGTCGGTCTCGGCCTGCTCGCCGGCACGAGCTGGGGACGGATCTTCGCGATCGTGCTGGCGTTCCTGAGCTCGCTGACCAACCTGGCCTTCCTCGCCGCGTTCCCGGTGTACGCCGTCCTGATCATCTCCTTCAACATGATCACGATCTACGCCGTCACCGCGCACGGCCGAGAGGTCCGGCCCGACTACGACGCCCATCCTTAGCGGATGAGGCATTCCGGGCGTCCGCGATCGGAGGATTCAGCCATGACGAAGTCTCGGAAGAAGAGCAAGGGGAAGTCGCGCCGGCCCGCCCTGATCGCCGCGGCCGGGGTGGCCGCCGCGAGCGCGGCCGCGGTGGTGATCGGCCGCCGGAAGAAGAGCCGCGCCGAGTCGGAGCCCGCGGCCGAGGCCGGCACGGCCACGCCGCTTGCCCCGGTGAGCACCGACAGCCGCTGACGGTGACGACCCGGCCGGTGCTCAGCGCGCCGCGCTGGGCGGAAGCCCTGTGGTCGTGGGCGTCCACCCGCTGGCCCGGCCGGGTCGGCCTCGGCACCCTCGCGGTCATCGTCCGCCTCGAGATCTTCGATCGCGCCATGACGCTGGCCGCGCAGCTCTTCACCTCCATCTTCCCGCTCCTGATCATGATGGCGGTGCTGCTCGGCCGGACCTTCGACGAGAAGCTGGCCGAGGTCGTGAAGGTGCCCGACGAGGTGGCGAAGGTGCTGAACGAGGCCATCTCGGGCAGCAGCGTCAACGCGTTCGGCCTGGTCGGCGCCCTGATCGTGCTGGTCTCCACGACCAGCCTGGCCCGGGCCTTCACCCGCGCCTACGCGACGATCTGGGGCCGGCCCCGCCCGCGCAGCAACCCCCGGCACGCCTGGCGATGGCTGGTGGCGGTCCTGGTGCTGGCGTTCAGCGTGGTGGTGATCCGGTTGCTGGAGCGGGCCGCGTGGGAGGCCCCCGCCCCGTACTTCACCGTGGCTCTGGTGACCCTGATCGCGGATTTCGGCGGCGCGCTGTTCCTGCCGTGGGTGCTGACCGCCCGGCAGATCCCGGCCCGGCTGCTCGCGCCCGGCGCGCTTCTGTACGCGGCCGCCATGCTGATCCTGCGGCCGGCCGGCGCGTTCTACCTGCCGCACGCGCTGGACGTGAGCGCGGCCCGCTTCGGCACGATCGGCGTCGCCTTCACCTACATCGGCTGGCTGTACGTGCTCTCGTTCGCCTACCTTCTGACGGCCGCCGCCGGCCAGGTGATCGCCACCGACCCCGGCCGGCTGGGCCGGCGGATCCGCGGCATTCGTTCAGCCGGTCCTTCGCCGACGGCTTGACCCGGCCGCGGCCGTCAGCGGTAGCTACCGCTGACGGCCGTACTTCGCGCGCAGCTGGTCGAGCTTGTCCCGGTCGTCGACCCACTCCCGCACCAGGCCGCAAGTCAGGCAGATCAGGCGGGCGAACAGGATGAGGCGCAGGGCGTTGACCGGCACCCCGCTGGCCCCCTGCCCGGCGGCCATACTCGGCGGGATCCGGATGATGTCATCCTGTCCGCAGTTCGGGCACACACCGAAAGCGCTCACCCCGCGATCATCCGCCACGTGGTCAACACAGCGACCGGCGGGTTGATCGGCGCTGTCGGAGCGGGCGGGGCGGGCGGCGTCGATAGGCTTGGTGGGTGAGTCATTTTGATGTTCTTGTCCTCGGTGCCGGGCCCGGGGGATATGTCGCAGCCATCCGCGCGGCGCAGCTCGGCAAGACCGTGGCCGTGGTCGAGCACAAATACTGGGGTGGGGTCTGCCTGAACGTGGGCTGCATCCCGTCCAAGGCGCTGCTGCGCAACGCCGAGATCGCGCACATCATCACGCACGAGAAGAAGACGTTCGGGATCGAGGGGGACGCCACCATGTCCTTCCCGCCGACCCATCAGCGCAGCCGCAAGGTGGCCGAGGCCAGCGCCAAGGGCGTCCTCTTCCTGATGAAGAAGAACGCGATCACCGAGATCAACGGCTGGGGCACGCTGACCGGGCCGAAGTCGATCGACGTGGACGGCGAGCAGCACACGTTCGACAACCTGATCATCGCCACCGGCGCCACCGTGCGGATGCTGCCGGGCATGGCGACCAGCCAGAACGTGGTGACGTACGAGGAGCAGATCCTCGACGAGAAGCTGCCCGGCTCGATCATCATCGGTGGTTCGGGCGCGATCGGCGTCGAGTTCGCCTATGTGATGGCCAACTTCGGCGTGGACGTGACGATCGTCGAGTTCCTCGACCGGATGGTGCCCACCGAGGACGCCGACGTGTCCAAGGAACTGCTCAAGCACTACCGCAAGCTGGGCGTCAAGGTCCTGCTGAGCACCAAGGTGGAGCAGGTCGAGGACACCGGCACGGGCGTACGGGTCACGGTGAGCCCGGCCGGCGGCGGCGAGGCGAAGGTGCTCGAGGCCGACCGGATGCTGGCCGCGTTCGGTTTCGCCCCGCGCACCGAGGGCTACGGGCTGGACGCGGCCGGGGTGAAGCTGACCGACCGCGGCGCCATCGAGGTCGACGCCCGGGGCCGGACGAACGTCGAGGGCGTGTACGCCATCGGCGATGTGACCGCGAAGCTGATGCTGGCGCACACCGCCGAGGCGATGGGTGTGGTGGCGGCCGAGACGATCGCCGGCGCCGAGACCCAGGAGATCGACTTCGACATGATCCCGCGGGCCACGTTCTGCCAGCCGCAGATCGCCTCGTTCGGCTACTCCGAGGAGCAGGCCCGGGCCAAGGGGTACGACGTCAAGGTCGCCCAGTTCCCGTTCTCGGCCAACGGCAAGGCCCGCGGCATGGCCGAGACGGCCGGCTTCGTCAAGATCGTCGCCGACGCCGAGCACAACGAGCTCATCGGCGCCCACCTGATCGGCCCCGAGGTCACCGAGCTGCTGCCGGCCCTCACCCTGGCCCAGATGTGGGACCTGACAGCCGACGAGGTGGCCCGCAACGTCTTCGCCCACCCGACCCTGTCCGAGGCGGTCAAGGAGGCCATCGAGGGCATCGCCGGCCACATGATCAACCTCTGATGACGAGCCCGGCCTCCCACGTGGGAGGCCGGGCTCGCGCCTACTTCCGGTACGACTGGAGGAACAGCGCCTCGGCGTGGGCCAGGGCGGCGATCTCGGCCGGGTCGACGCTCTCGTTGGGGGCGTGGATCAGGGCCTGGGGCTCCTCCACGCCCATCAGGATGATCTCGGCGTCGGGATAGGTGTCGGCGAAGACGTTGCACAGCGGGATGGAGCCGCCCTGCCCCAGGGTGGTCATGTCGCGGCCGAAGGCCTCCTTCATGGCCGCCGACAGGGCCTGGTAGGCCGGGCCGCCGGTCCGGGCCTCGAAGGGCTGGCCGATGGCCTCCTTCTCCACGGTGACCCGCACGCCCCACGGGGCGGCGGCGTGCAGCTGGGCGATCAGGGCGTCCTGGGCCTTCACCGCGTCGGTGCCGGGCGGGACGCGCAGGTTGAGCCGGGCCCGGGCGTGCGGCTGGATCGCCGCGGCCGAGCCGACCACCGGCGGAGCGTCGATGCCGAGGACCGTGACCGCGGGGCGGGCCCAGATCATGTCCGACACCGTGCCGTCGCCGAGCAGGCCCACGCCGGGGAGCAGGCCGGAGTCGGAGCGGAACTGGTCGGTCGGGTACGGCGCGCCCGTCCAGGTCTGAGTATGGTCGAGTCCCGCGATCGTCGTGTTGCCCGATTTGTCGCGCAAAGACGATAATATCTGGATCAGTCCCGCCAGGGCATCCGGCGCCGCGCCTCCGAACATTCCGGAGTGGAGCTCGCCGGAGAGCGTGTTCACGGTGACGACTACATTGACCAGACCCCGCAACGTAACGGTAGCGGCGGGCACGCCTACGGCCGCGTTTCCGGTGTCGCAGACCAGGATCGCGTCGGCCGACAGCAACGGGGGGTGGCGAGCGACGAAGTCCTCGAGGCCGCCCGTGCCCTGCTCCTCGGAGCCTTCCACGATGAGCTTCAGGTTCACCGGAAGGTCGGGGCCCAGGGCGCGCAACGCCGTCAGGTGCATGACGATGTTGCCCTTGCAGTCGGCCGCGCCCCGGCCGTACCAGCGCCCGCCCGACTCGGTCAGCTCGAACGGCGGCGTCCGCCAGGCGTCCTCGTCGAGCGGGGGCTGCACGTCGTAGTGCGCGTACAGCAGCACCGTCGGCGCGTCCGGGACGCTTGACGCCCGTACGCCGTAAACAGCGCGGCTCCCGTCCGATGTCTCCTTCAGCGCCAGGTCGGTGAAGCCGACCTCGGCGAAGTTGTCCACCACCCACTGGGCCGCCCGCGCGCACTCCGACGCCGGATACTGCCGCGGGTCGGCGACCGAGCGGATGGACACCAGCTCGGCGAGGTCCGTACGGGCCCGGCCCATCAGTTCGTCGATCTGTGCACGCATCACGCCGCCGCCACGTCGTCGAGCTTGAGGTCGTCGATGACCTTCTGGAAGTCCTCCACGTACTGCGGGCAGTAGACCTTGATGATCATCAACTGGCCCTGTACGGCTTTGTTGTCCGCGATCACCGGCCGCTGCCCGGGCCCGGCGGCCCCGTTGGTGAGCAGGCCGTAGAGGGTGGCCCGCCGCAGCGCGTTGCCCGGGTTGTCGCAGACCGCGCCGCCGTCGTCGCCCAGGACCCGGACGATCTGATCGGTCGGGGGAACCCGCATGCCGGCGGCCGACAGCTGTGACTGGAGCTCCTGCGCCTTCTCCTGCGCCTGCCGCGACTCGTGGGCGCTGCTGAAGGCGAACAGCGCCGTGCCGAACAGCACGAGGAAGACGATGCCGAGCACGATGTACGTGACGGTGTTGCTCTTGTGCTGGACCGAGACGTTCATGCGGGGGCCTCCTCGGTCTTCCAGGACGGCTTGCGCGAGCGGTAGAACAGATACGGCACGAGCAGACCCAGCCCGAGCGCGCCGCCGGCCACGATCGCCAGGTAGGCGGCGACGTTGCCGTCACCGAACTGGGATGACGGCACGAATCCGATGAGCAGCGCCGCCAGCGAGGCGGCGAAGCCGACGCCGCACAGGCCGGTCAGCATGGGAGCCCGGTAGCCGCGCGGGTGGTCGGGGTTGTTGCGGCGCAGCCGCACCGCGGCCACGAACATCAGCAGGTACATGATCAGGTAGACCTGGGTGGTGATCACCGAGAAGATCCAGTACACGCTGGAGACGTCCGGGATCAGCGCGTAGGCCAGGGCGATGACCGTGGTGACCAGGCCCTGGGTGACCAGGATGTTCTGCTGCACGCCGTGCTTGTTGAGCTTCTGCAGGAACGGCGGAAGGTAGCCCTCCTGGCGCGAGATCAGCAGCAGGCCCCGGGACGGGCCGGCCAGCCAGGTGAGCATGCCGCCGAGCGACGCGGCCACCAGCATGACGCCCAGGATCGGGGTGAGCCACTGCGAGTCGAACGCGGCGAACACGGCGTCGAAGGCCTGCATGACACCGGCCGTGAGCGACAGCTGGTCGGCCGGAACGATCCAGCTGATGGCCAGCGCGGGCAGGATGAAGATGAGCAGCACGAGACCCATGGCCAGGAACATCGCCCGGGGGAACTCGCGGCCGGGCTTGCGCAGCGAGGACACGTGCACCGCGTTCATCTCCATGCCCGAGTAGGACAGGAAGTTGTTGACGATGAGCACGAGGCTGGACAGGCCGGCCCACGCCGGGAGCAGGTTGTCGGCGGTCATCGGGGCGGCCGACTCGTTGCCCTGTCCCAGGAACGCGATGCCCAGGATCACCAGCAGGGTGCCCGGGATCAGCGTGCCGATGACCAGACCGGCGCTGGCCAGGCCGGCCACGCCGCTGGTGCCGCGCGACGAGACCCAGACGCCGGTCCAGTAGCAGACCATGATGACGATCGCGGTCCAGACGCCGCTGGAGGCCAGATCCGGGTTGATGACGTAGGCCAGGGTGCTGGCGACGAAGCCCAGCAGGCTCGGATAGTAGAAGATGGTCATCGCGAACTGGCACCACACCGCCAGGAAGCCCATCGGCTTCGAGATGCCCTCGCTCACCCACTTGTAGACCCCGCCGTTCCAGCCGGAGGCGAGCTCCGCCGAGACCAGCGCGGTCGGCAGCAGGAACACGATGGCCGGAAGCAGATAGAGGAAGATGCTGGCCAGTCCGTAGACCGCCATGGTCGGGGCCGGCCTCAGGCTGGCCACCGAACTCGTCGTCATCAGGGCAAGTGCGACCCAGGAGATGTATCTGACCGCCTGCTGGGTTTTCGCGGCCCTGTCGCCCGTGTTGGCGGGCACATCCGTCGCGCTCATCCTCGGATCATCGGTGGCCCTGGATGCGACGCACCTCACCCTTTCCGGGTGAGTGTCGCCCCGACCAGCATCCCGACGGCGATGGCGATCAGCAGCCCGACCATGTCGGCGACGCCACCCACGCCCTGGATCGGATTGCCGCCGACCCAGCTCTCCAGCCCGCGCAGGCCATGCGATCCCGGGGTCAGGACATAGAAGGCGCCGAGATAGAGGACGTACGCCGGGGGCACGCCCGGACGCCGGCCGAGCCGCAAGGCGACGACAGTCATCACCACGGCGCCGAAGAAGGTCCCGAACGGATCGCCCAGGACCCGGGTCGCCAGCTCGGCCGCCGCGGCGGTGAGAAGGATGAGGCCGAGCGCCCACGGGAAGTCGCGCGGGGCCATCTGGAAGACGAACATCACCCCGAGCGCGAACAGCACCCAGCCGCCCCACACCTCGAACGGGCCGAGATTGCCGGGCACTGTCACGTCGAACAGCACACTCGGCGGCATCTGGAGCAGCACGGTCGCGACCAGCGCGCCGAACGCCAGCACGAGCAGGACGACGGTGCTGTAGATGAGGCGGGCGGCGCCGGCGGTCATCCGGTTCATGGCCAGTTCGAGGGCGCCAGCGCTGATCGCGTCGCCGGGGATGAAGTAGAACAGCGCTGGGACGATGAGCTGGATCGGTCCCCCGTCGAGCACCCCGTGGTCGTACAGCAGAAGAACCACGGCCGTGACCAGCACGGATGCGACGAACGGCTGGGCCAGGCGCATGCGGCCCGAGACGACGAGCCCGCCGACCAGAAGGCCGGTGAGCGCCGAGACGCCGACCTGTTGCCAGGTGGCCTGCACCGAGATGCCGAAGCCGACGCTGAACAGCACGAGCCCCACCACCTGCCAGGCCTTGTTCCAGCGGGGTGGCATGGCGGTGATCTTCTTGAATCGGGCCGCCGCCTCCACCTCCGACAAATCGGGCAGGCCGTGCAGCAGCCTCTTGAAAGCGGTGACCTGGTTCAGCGGCGGGACACCAGGTTCCCGGCTGTACGAGTAGGCCCGGCCGTCGACTGTGAGCAGCGCCGAATCGGCCAGGAATGTGACCTCGGCGGCGTAGCCGTAGCGCTTCGCGACGTCGTACACGATGCGCTCGTTGCGTTCTGTGCCCTCGAAGCTGCCGCGCAGGAGCCATTCCACGAGCGGTCCGAGGATCTCCATCGGCCGAAGCTAACCGTGCCCGGTGCGAACCGGATTCATCCGGAACGAAGGATCCCGGCGTACGGAGGCGGCAGCGACCCTGATCGCATGACGGTGACAACGAACCGGGCCGCGGGCACCGGCGTGCTCCTCGCCGCGTGCGTCTCCGCGCTGGTGGTGAACGCCAACACGTCCGCGGTCACGATTCTCCTCCCGGCGATCAGCCAGGACGTCGGCGCCTCGGTGGACCTGCTGCAATGGGCGGTGACCGGCTACATGCTGGTCGGGGCGGCGGTCATCGTCACCTCGGGCGCGCTCGGCGACGTCTTCGGCCGCCGCAGGATCTTCCTCGGCGGCCTCGTCCTGTTCGTCGCCTCCTGCGCGCTGATCGCGCTGTCGCAGAACGCCGCCGGCGTCATCGCGGGCCGGATGATCCAGGGCGCGGCCGGATCGACCATCCTCGCCTGCGGGATGAGCCTGCTGTCGGTCGCCTCGTCCGGGGCGGCCCAGATGAAGGCCATCACCATGTGGGGCGCGGCGTCCGCCATCGGGGCCGCGATCGGCCCGCTCATCGGCGGTGTCCTGGTCGGATCGACCGGATGGCAGGGCCTGTTCTGGATCGACGCCGCGATCGCCGCCGCGTGCGTCCCGCTCACCCTCGCGGCCGTACGGGAATCGCGCGACGAGCATCGCAGCAAGTCGATCGACATCCTCGGCACCCTGCTCGTGGCCGTGCTGCTGGTGCCGCTGGTGCTGGCGCTCAGCGAGAGCGGCAGCTGGGGCTGGCTGTCCGTACCGACCATCTCCTGCCTGGTCATCGCCGTCCTCGGCGGCGCCGGCTTCGTGGCCGTGGAGAAACGCGCGGCGGCGCCCCTGGTCGACCTGAAGCTGCTGCGCAACCCGGTGCTGGTCGGCTCGACCATCGCCATCCTGCTCGTCGCCGGCGTCATCAACGCGCTGATGTACCTGCTGTCCCTGTACTTCCAGGATCCGGCCGGGTTCGGCATGACCGCGCTCGAGGCCGGCCTCGCGACCCTGCCCGCGGCGGCCGCCATGATCGCCGTGACCCCGCTGATCACCCCGCTCGCGGTCAAGCTGGGCGGGCGGGTCGCGGTCGCCGGCGGCTTCCTGCTGGCCACGATCGGCGCCGGGGCGCTGATCTTCGTCACGGCCGATTGGGCATACGCGGCGTTCGTCGTTCCGTTGATCGTCCTGGCCGTCGGCCTCGGCTTCGCCAACGGCCCCGCCTCGTCCGCGTCCACCTCGTCGGTCGACGCCAGCCAGGTCGGCCAGGCCTCCGGCATCTCCAACATGGCCCGGTACGTGGGCGGATCGCTGGCCGTGGCGGCCGCCGCCACCGTCTCCGCCGCCGCCACCGCGAACCATCAGGGCGAACCGGCCGCGGACGCGCTGGCCGCCGGGCTCAGCGCCGCGTCGGTGTTCCTGGCCATCATGTCGCTGGCCGGCGTCGCCCTCGTCGTCCTGCTGCGCCGGCACCGCGCCGAACCCGTACAGGCCGTCCACCTGGCCGCGGCCGCCGCCGCCTCGAGCCACACCATCCCGACCAAGCCCCTTCCGGAAGGTGCATCGGCATGACTGCGAAAGACTTCGCCCGCCGCATGGAGCGCGCGATGGAGCAGGCGGCCTCGGCCGGCCTGACCGGGCTGCTGGTCACGCCCGGCCCCGACCTGGCCTACTTCACCGGATACAAGCCGACAGCGATCACCGAGCGGCTCACCCTGCTGATCCTCGACGGCGACCACGACCCGCACCTGATCGTGCCGACCCTGGAACGCCCCGACGCGGCCGCGGCGCCCGGCTATTCGGTGGTGGAGACGACGGACTGGGCCGACGGCACCGATCCGTACGAGCCGGTCTCGCGCCTGCTCGACCCGGCCGGCCGCTACGCCATCTCGGACAACGCCTGGGCCATGCACCTGCTCGGCCTGCAGGCGGCGCTGCCGCAGTCGCGCTACACGTCGATGACGGCGTCGCTGCCGATGCTGCGGGCGGTGAAAGGCCCGGACGAGTTGGCCCTGCTCGAGGCGGCGGGGGCGGCCGCGGACGCCGCGTACGAGCAGATCAAACAAGTACGCTTCGCCGGCCGTACGGAAACGCAGGTCGGCCGCGACCTGGCCGGTTTTCTGCGCGAGAACGGCCACTCGCAGGTCGACTTCACGGTGGTGGGGTCGGGGCCGAACGGCGCCAACCCGCACCACGAGATGGGCGACCGGGTCATCGCCGAGGGCGACATGGTGGTGCTCGACTTCGGCGGCCTGAAGGACGGCTACGGCTCGGACACGACCCGCACGGTCCACGTGGGGCCGCCGACCCCGCTCGAACGGGACGTGTTCGACATCGTCCGGGCCGCGCAGCAGGCGGCGTTCGAGGCGGTCCAGCCCGGGGTGCCGTGCCAGGAGATCGACCGGGTGGCCCGCCGGGTCATCACGGACGCGGGCTACGGCGAGAACTTCATCCACCGGGTGGGTCACGGCATCGGCCTGACCACGCACGAGCCGCCGTACATGGTGGAGGGCGAGACCCGGCCGATGGTGCCCGGCATGTGCTTCTCCATCGAACCGGGCGTCTACCTGCCGGACCGCTTCGGCGTCCGCATCGAGGACATCGTCACGGTCACCGAGAACGCGGGCCGCCGGCTGAACAACACCAGCCACGACCTGCACATCGTGGCCTGATGATGAGAGCTCTGACGCGCACCCTCCTGGGCGGGATGATCACCGCCGCCGCCCTCATGCCCCTGACGGCCTGCGGCGGCGACGGGGATGGTGGGGTCTCGCTGCCCTCCACCCGGCCGTCCGTCACCCTCGACCGCCCCCAGTCGACCGGCGAGCCCACTGGCGACTCCACCGAGGAGGCCGAGCCGACCCGGACCCGGGCCGAGGCCACTCGCACGCAGGACCCGGAACCGACCCGTACCACCGAGCCCGCCCGCACCACCGAACCACCGCGGACCACCGAACCACCGCGGACCACGGAGCCGCCGCGGACCACCAAGCCTGCGCAGACGGCCGAACCGCCGCGAACCACCGAGCCGCCGCAGACCGCCGAGCCCGAGCCGACGCGCACCACGACCGCCGCCGCCGAGCAGCCTCCGGCGGCCACCGCCAAGTCATCCTCGGCCGCCGCCGCGGTGCCGGCCTCGGACGACAGCGACTCCGGCAGCCTGCTCGCCTGGTTCCTGCTCTTCCTGGCCGTGGGCGGGGTGATCGCGGCGGTGCTGATCGCCCGTACCCGCAAGAAGGACTCCTGGGACACCGAACTGGACGGCCTGACCGCCGAAACCCGCGCCCTGCTGGACCGCGGCATCCCCCGGGTCCTGGAGACGGCCACCTTCGCCGACCGCCGCCTGGCCTGGCCGCCGGTCCGGGACGACCTGATCGCCCTGATCACCCGCTGGGAGTCGCTGTCCTCGCGCACCACCGACCCCACCCGCCAGGCCACGGCGAACCAGATCGCCGTCCTGCTCCGCGACCTGATAGCCACCATCGACGACGAGAGCGACGCCCAGGCCGCCGCGCGAGATTGGCGCCTGCTGCGCCCGCAGGTCTACACGGTCCTGGACGCCTTGAACGCGGAACTGGCCCCACCCCCGCCCCCCGACCCGAACGCAACCCCACCCACCACCCCTCAACCCGGCTATGGCCCAGGCCCCACCCCGCCCGGCTACGGCCCCGGCCCCGCTCCTGGCCCCGGTTCCGCTCCTGGCCCTGGTCCTGGTCCCGCTCCTGGTCCTGGTCCCGCTCCTGGTCCTGGCTCCGGTACTGGCGCCGGCTCCGACCCTGGTCCCGGCACACCGCCGCAACCGGGTCAAGGACGGGAACCCGGCCCCTGGGACGGCCCGCCCTCGACCGGTCGCCCCGGCCCCGAGCCGTCTCCGACCTGAGCCGGCGCCAGGCCCGGCGTTCTGAACGGCGCCCGCCGTCGCGGCAATACACGGCGGCGGCGCCGCCGAGCCTGGCCGACATCGGAGAGAGTGGCGTCAGGCGGCCCAGAAGACTGTGGCCTGCCCCTCGGCCGCGGCTGTCCGGTAGAACCCCACCAACAGGAAGTACGCCAGCGCGAGCCTGTCGCGGATGGCCCGCGCTCTTCTCTCGTCGACGTGGCCGCCGTGCGGCTCCTCGGTCTCGAGCAGTGGCCGCAGATGGACCTCCAAGGCCCCGAACGGTGTCACCGACAAGTGTTCCGCCGCCGCCTTGACCTGCTTCGCGGTCAGGGACGACCCGAAGTCATGGCGCTCGTCGGGAAAGGGCACTCCGCCGGTGATCGGGTTGAGCGGAAAGCCCGACCGGTCCATGAGGTCGGCCAGCCTTTCCCAGGCCCGATCGAGGTCCAGCATGTCGTCGAGCGCGCCGACCCGGTTCCAGGCGTTCGCCGGGTCCGCCCTGATCTCCTCCAGAAGCGCCGGCGACATCCGGCGGAACTCCCCCAGCACACTCATGTGAACTCGTCTCCGGTGAGCTCCCGCCGCGGGGACGTCAGGAAGTCCCGCAGATTCGCGGCCACCTCGGTGGCGCCATCGGCGTCCGCCACGGCCCGGTGGAAGGTCAGCAGGTCACCGGACAATCTGGCCAACTCCGCGGCGGAGGGGGCCGCTGACCTCGTGCTCCCCCGGCGGAAATCCGAACCGGGCCTCGAAGGTGCCGAGAAACGCCGCTATCGCCGTACGAGTGTCATCGCGCCACCGCTCGGCCCATGCCTCATCCATCGCCGCACCCTAGAAGGAGTAGTAGCTGTAGCCGAAGAAACTGCCCCGTTCATAGATGGCACGGAGCCGGGGCTGCCTGACCTGGGGCAGCCGGGCCAGCACGCGGAGGAAGACCCGCCCGTCCGGCCGGAGGTGATGATCGGGAAGCCGGGGCGGCGGCGCCTCCGGCGGGACCGGGACGGAGCGCCCGACCGGCTTCGGATCGCGGTGGAAGGCCAGGTACCGCCAGGCGTCCCAGGCCAGCGGCACGGGCGTCACGGGTGGGGCCACCGGCCAGTACTCGCCGGTCTGCGGATGGTCCGGGACGAGCGCGACGTCGCCGCCGGCGGCGGGCAGGCCGGGTCCGGCCAGGACGAGGGTGAGCTCCGGCTCCGAGACAGCGGGGCCGAGGAGACGGTCGAGTACGGGCTGGAAGATCCCGGCCACCCGATGATCGGGGATCCGGATCGGGTCGCCGCCCGTGGCGGCCAGCAGATGGGCCAGCGCCGAGGCGACGGCCGCCTCCCACATCGGGTTCCAGTGACCTTCCGGTTCCAGCGCGGGAACGCCGGGCCGCCGGTCGAACAGTTCTTCCCAGTCGAGCGCCGGATGCGGCCCGGGCCCCTCCTGGATGACGTGGGTCGCCGGCGGGTGCAGCCACACCGCGTGCCGCAGCCCGCAGTCGTCGATCCGGGTGGCCACCGGCGTCCGGCAGGAGACGCAGACCATGTTGGGTTCCCGGCCGTCCAGCCCGCAGCACGCGGTGTCGCCCACCAGCGCCGGATCGATGACCGCGTGGCGGGCGTCCCCCGGCGCGAGCAGCACCCGGCCGGACGGCCCGCTGGAAACCCCGAACGTCGGGGCGTACCAGCCGAGCGCCTCCGCCTCGCCGCTCCCCAGCTCCTCCCAGCGCCGCCAGGGCTCACCGAACGGCAGCGGATCCACCGCGTACGTCCCGGGTTCCAGCACCGCCTCGAGCGAACCCGGCCCGTTCCCGTATTTCTGGTGCGCGTGCACCGGAAGAGCCACCTTCGACACCGGAACCGTCAGCTCACTTCCACAGACCCGGCAGCCGAAAACCGTCACCCGAACCCCCGTCCCCGTCGACCGTCCGGCACTCTAGCAGTGCGAACCAGCGCTCGGGTACGACCTCGCGCAGCTCCCCTCGCCGGGCCAGTTCCCCGCACGCCGCGGTGAGCCGCGCGGCCCGCTGGGCTCCGCTGACGGCTTCGCCGAGGAACCAGTGAACGCGCCAGCCGTCGAACACCTCCGCCCACTCGCCGGTCACCGGGTCGCGGACCAGGTCCACGTCGACCTGCCGGCCGTCGGAAGCGGTCATGCGGCAACCGGCCCCGTGGACCCGGTACTCGAGGCCGCTGATCGTCGATCCGCTCCGCGGCAACTCGCGGGTGGCCCGGACGGCGGCGAGCAGCCCCGCCACGTCCGCGACCGGCGCCAGGTCGCGGAACAGGCGGGCCCTGATGTCGCCCAGGGCCGCCACGAAACGCCGAACGTCCGCCACCTCATCACGCACACGGCCATCATCGACGATCAGGACCGGTGGAGGGTCAGCGGACCTCGACGTAGGAGAGCTCGACCGCGTTGTTGCCGTAGCCGAGGCGGTTCCACGGTGAGACCTCGGGCTGGACGTTGCCGGCGGCGTCGCGGGCGCGGGCGCGCAGGCTGTGCCGGCCCGGGGTGGCCTCCCAGCGGAAGCTCCAGTCCTGCCACTGGTAGGGGCCGCGGGCGAGCTCCACAGTGGCCGGCAGCCATTCGCTCTCGCCGGTGAAGCTCAGGCCGACCTCGGTGATCGGGCCGGCGCCGGACCACGCCTTGCCGTGGATCATGTGCACCCCGGCCGGGAGGGTCGCGCCGGGCTGGGGGTCGGTGATCCGGGCCCGGACGCGCATGAGCGTCACCGGCTCGGCCGGGCGGTCGGGCCACTGGTAGACGTAGTGGCCGGTCTGGAACTCGCCGGCGAACGGCTCGGTGATCACGTCCAGGCGGTGCAGCCACTTCACCGAGGCCACCGCGTACCAGTGCGGCACGACCAGGCGGAACGGGGCGCCGTGGTGCGGTCTGAGGGGTTCCCCGTTCATCTCGTACGCGATCAGGATGTCGGCCGCCGGGTCGCTCGCGTGCGACAGCGCCAGCGATCGTACGAAGGTCAGCTCGGCGTCGGCCGGCTCCAGCACCGACGCCAGGTGGTACTTGCCGCGGTCGGCTCCCTCGCAGCGCAGCTCGACGCCCTCCGCGCGCGGGCCGGCCTGGGCCAGCACGTCGGCCAGGCGGGCGCCCGTCCAGACGGCCGTGGACACCGCGTATCCGCCCCACGGCTCCCCCGTCGGCAGCGGCCGCATGTCGAGCCGGCCGTTTCCGGCGCATTCCAGCGTGACCGCCCGCGTCACCGGCGGCAGGGCCCGCAGGTCGTCCACGGTCAGGGTCAGGGACCGGTCGACCGCCCCGCCCACGGTCAGGGTGCCGTCGTGGTCGGGAAGGGCGAAATTGCTGCGTACGTAGTGGAGCTCCGTCGGTGTCGTGGGACCGATCAAGCCGGAATGGGGAGCTTCGGCGTTGAACGGCGCGTCTTTGATCATGACGAGGGAGGAGGTGGAGGTGGTGGTCATCGGCGGCGCTCCTGACGGGTCAGTAGTCGGCGTCCTGGAAGTGCGGATCACGGTTGTCGTTGAACGCGCCGATGCCCTCGGCCCGGTCGGGGTGCACGGCCGAGCGCCAGTGGGCCTCCATCATGATCGCGATGGCCTGTTCGATCGGCTGGCCCTCGCCCATCCGTACCGCCCGCTTGACCGCCTGGACCGCTGTCGGCGAGTTGCTCGCGATCCGTTCGGCGATGCGCATCGCGGCCGGCATCAGGTCGCCCGGCGGGTGGACCTCGGTGACCAGGCCCAGCCGGTACGCCTCGTCGGCGGTGATCGGCTCGCCGGTCATCAGCATCTGCAGGGCCCGGCCGGGCGGCAGCAGCCGGGGCAGCAGGGCGGGTGAGCCGCCGCCGGCCGACAGGCCGATCATCGCCTCGGGCTGGCCGAAGGTGGCGTTGCCGGCGGCGATGATGAAGTCGGTGCTCTGGGCGATCTCGGAGCCGCCACCGTAGGCGATGCCGTTGACCGCCGCGAAGATCGGTTTGCGGAGTTGCCGGAGCGTGTAAAGGGTGCGGTCGAAGTCCTGGCGCTGGCGCAGCCACTGCTGCTTGGTCATGCTCCGGCGCTGACGCAGGTCGCTGCCGACCGAGAAGGCCCGGGTGCCGGCGCCGGTGAGGATCGCGACGCGGACCGGCGGCTCGACGGCGATGGTCTCCAGGACCTCGGTGAGCCGGGCGCCCATCTCGGTGCTGATCGCGTTGTCGGCGCCGGGCCGGTTCAGGGTGATGACCGCGATCGCGCCGCCGGAGACGTAGTCGAGCCGGACGGATTCGGCCGGATCGCCGTCGTCCGGTGCGGGCGGCCCGAAGTCGAGGGACTTCCAGCGGTCGGTGGTGGTCATGGCATCTCTCCAAGGTCGGCGACCCACTTCAGGGCGCTGAGGCTGGGCGCGAAGCAGTACTCGCCGCCGCGGGTGACGACGAAGGGTGGTACGTCACGCAGCCGCCGGCGGATCGGCCGGCGGGGGACGGTGAAGTCGCCGCCCCGGCCGACGAGGGGGTCGCTCTCCCGCGGCGCGCCGATGAAGATCCCGTCGTTGAGCCACTGCGTCTTGACGAACTCGAACTGGCGGTGGGGGTGGGCGCCGGCGAAGACGAAGATGATGCCCCGGTCGGCGCCGTCGTCCTCGAGCACGCCGTCGGGCAGCGGAGGCCCGTAGCTGGTGCCCCGGCGGATCATCCGGTGCAGGCGTACGTCGACCGTGCCCTCGACGTCGAGGGCGTCGCGGGGGTTGGCCCGCCGGGCGTGTGCCCCGGCCGGGCACTTGAGGCCGCGGAGGTCGTCGCCGTACCGGAAATCGTTGTTGCGCTTCGGATCGGCGCCGAGTGAGGGATCGTCGGCCTCGGGCGCGAGCGACAGCGGCGCCCCGCTGGGCCAGCGGCCGACCATCTTGGCGCCGAGCAGCGCCTCCTCCCGCCGGTCGGCCGCGCGGTCGCGCAGGTAGCGGCGGTAGGCGGCGACGCGTGTGTGCAGTTTGCGGAAGACCACGTACGTGCCGTTGCGGCCCAGCACCTCGGGGATGGGCACCGGCGCCTGCCCGCCGGTCTCGTCCGGGTAGCCGAGGATGAACTCGCCCGCCTTGATCGGGATCTCGCCCGGGTGTTCCCCCACGCCCTCGACGGCCGGTTGCCCGATGCCGTCCCGGAAGCCGAACGACGTACGCCCGGTCGGCAGTTGATAGCAGTCCTGCTGCCAGATCACCTCGACGCCGGGGAAGTCGTCGCGGACCGCGCGGGCTTTCGCCACCGCCTCGTCCAGGCTCGCCTGGTCGGGGGCCAGGGTGGCCAGCGCGATGTGCACGTCCGGGCCGCCGAGCGGCGGTTCCCAGTTCTCCGGGCCGCTTCCGCCGACGTCGCCGAGGATGCCGGCGCGGGCGGCCATGCCCTGCCGGAACTCGGGGGCGAAGCTGGCCAGCGACTCCGGCGGCACGCCGAGCGCCTCGAGCCCGTGGTAGGTGAAGGCGACGGTCAGCCACGCGTCGCCGGCGCGGGCCGGCGACAGCAGCGGGACGAGCCGCCGGACGAGCCGGCGCCCGTCGCGCGGGTCGTTCACCCGCAGCAGGAGGTACGTGCCGACGTACGGTGAGGGCCGCTCGTGGAGCGCGCCGGCCTGGATGTCGTCAAGGTCGAGGTCCATCGCGGTCCTAGAGGTGTGCGGGTGGCTTGGGCGGGTCCGGGTTCGGCTCGGCCAGGTACGGGAACGTGCTGGTGGCGGGCCGGCTCGACCGGTCGACGCTGTCGCGGATCACCGGGCCGCGGCCGCCGTTGACGAGGAAGGTGAAGAAGGTGTCCATGGCGTCGTCGTTGAGGGCACGCCCGCCGCAGGTGCGATGGGCGGTGCCGGCCAGCCGGGCCCGCTCGATCTCGAGGAAGGAGCCGCTTTCCTGGTACGGCTTGGTGACGTCGACGACGAGATGGTCGGCCAGGAAGAAGTCCGTCAGCGGGTGGCGCCCGTCCGGTCCGGCCGGCCAGTCGGTCCGGCCGTCGAGCCCGTCCCAGAAGGCCAGGTTGGCGTCGAGCCGGGCCCGGTAGGCGCCGAGGTAGCCGTCGGCCAGGTGGAACGCGTCCTCCATGTTGTAGAGGTCGCGGATCTCCAGGTCGCGATTGACCTGGTCGAACTGCTTCGGGCCGAGCAGCAGGTTCTTCACCTCGGGCCGGCCCGTGCGCTCGATGCGCACGTTCAGCCGGCCCCGGGTCAGCGTCTCGGCCACCACCCCGAGCAGGGTGTGGCCGGTGCAGTCGATCTCGAGGACGAGGCTCAGGACGTTCTTGCCGTCCAGATAGATGGCCGACGGGTCGGTGAAGGCCAGCTTCCCGGCCGCCACCGTCCGCAGGGCGGCCGGCGCGTCGAGGATGAACGGGTCCCAGCGCGGCCCGCCGAACGCCCGTACCACGGGAACCGGTCCCTGGCATTCGATCTCGCCCGAAGCGGAGAAGACAGCATCGATGACCAGTGGTACGCCGTCGGGCAGCGGCTTGAGCCGGAACCGGTAGATCAGGCCGTCCGAGTGCCGGGCGTCGAAGGGCGCGAACGGCAGGGTGTTCATCACCAGCACGAGGTGGCCCGGCGCCTCGGGGCTGGGGAAGGCGTACACGTCGGTGATGTCGGCGATCGGCTCGGCGAGCGCGCGGGGACCCGAGATGTGGTCGGACATGGGCGGGCTCCCCGGCCTCAGTCGGCGGCTTCGGCGAGCAGCGGGGCCAGGGCCGGCGCCTGAAGCGCCTCGGCCGCCGCCGGGTCGTCGAGCACCGCCTGGAAAGCGCGGTTCACCCGCTCGGCCTTGCGGATCTCCTTGACCGTGCCGCCGTAGTTGCGCGAGTAACCGCCGGCGGTCAGCTGCGCGCTGAGGATGAACTTCTTGACCGCCTCGAGGTCCGGCAGCCCGTCGTAGCCCTCCACGTGCCGGAAGATCGCGTCGAACAGCTTCAGCGGTTTGGCCGCGAAGTCGTCCATGTAGGCGTCCCACGACCCGTCGAAGCTCGTCGCGAACAGCAGCCTCGTGTCGTCGTCGAACGGCACGAACCGCGCCTCGTGGATGGTCGCGATCGGCAGGTCGTAGTCGCCGTCGCGGTAGCCGGGCGCCGCCTGAAGCTCGCGCAGCGCCTCGCGCAGGGCCGGGCCGTGACCCGGGCGCACGTGGAAGAAGTGAGTGAACTCGCTGGTCGGGCCGATACTCAGGCCGGGACGGGAGGTGGTCACGAGTAGGCGCCTTCCGGCCGGGCACGCAGGCGGGCGATGGAGACGAAGACCAGGCAGATACCGACGAAGACCAGGACCGTGGCGCCGAAGAAGAGGAAGGCCTTGAGGCCGATGCCGGGCCACACCAGCAGGGCGACGCCGGCCAGGACGGCGACCAGGCCCAGGCCGATGCGCCAGCTGCCGCCGGACTCGCCGTTGCCGACCGTGGAGAAGATCTCGGCCAGGCCGTCGAGCATCCAGCCCAGGGCGACGATCAGCAGCAGGATGCCCAGCGAGGCGACGACGTTGCGCATGCACAGGATGCCGAGCAGGGCGGTCAGCACACCGAGGATGATCCCGAGCACCCGGTTCAGGACCGGGTACCCGGGGCTCATCAGCAGCGCCACCGTGCGCACGACGCCCGCGATCAGCAGGTTGAGGCCGAACAGGACGGCCACGACCTTCAGGGTGGCCTCCGGCCAGGCGTACGCGACGACACCGACCACGATGGCGAGGACCCCGCCGGCCAGCCTCAGCCAGTTGAGCGAGCGTGACACGGCAACGCTCACTTGACCTCGCGGCCGTGCACCGCGAGCGCGTAGATGATCAGGACGTCGATCGCGATGAGGATCGCGCACCAGATCGGGTAGGCCGGCAGGAACGCCGCGTTGGCCAGGGCGCTCACGCTGGCGATGATGATGCCGACCACGCGGGCCCAGGTCTGGCCGGCGAAGATGCCGATGCCGGTGCCGACCGCGATCAGGCCGATGATCAGGTGGGTCCAGCCCCAGGCCGTGTAGTCGAGGGTGAGCACGAGCCCGCGGCTGGTCGTCAGGTAGTAGTCGTCGCGGAAGATGGCGACGATGCCCTCCATGATCTGGAAGCCGCCCATCAGCAGCAGCATCACGGCGGCGAAGATGACCACACCGACCCACGCGGTCGGTTCCGCGGTGCGGCGGCGCGGCGCGGCGTACGCCTCGTCCCCGGTGTAGTCTGACCTTGCCTGTGTCTCGGACATGTCCGTCCCCAATCAGGATTCTTGCGAAGGTGGAATGCGCCGGACTTCGATCAGGCGCAGTCCGAGGCCGTGTATGCGGGAGATCAGCCCCACCACCGCCGACTGGTCCGGCAGCGAGCCGTGCAGGATCGTCTCCGGCGGTTCCACGCTGACCGTCAGGTCGCGCAGTTCCTCCAGGAGTTCCTCGGGAATCACCCCGGAGACCCTGACCTGGTATGTCGCGTCGGTCATGACCACGTGCCTCCCTCCATCAGGGCGACCTCCTCGTCGCCCGGCACGACGATCCGCGGATCCGGCGTGAAGTCGAGGTCGGGAGCGCGGTGCTTGTAGTCGACGGCGTTGAGGATGACCTTCATGGTGTTCAGCCGTGCCTTTTGCTTGTCGTTGGAGCGCACGATGGTCCACGGCGCCATCGGTGTTCCGGTGCGCCGCAACATGTCGTACTTGCGGTTGGTGAAGTCGTCCCAGCGGTCCTGCGCCTGCAGGTCGATCTCGCTGAGCTTCCACTGCCGCAGCGGATCGGTCCGGCGGCGTTCGAACCGGCGGGCCTGCTCCTCACGCGTCACGCTGTAGTACAGCTTGACCAGGATCGTCCCGGTGCGTACGAGGTCCTTCTCGAATCCGGTGACCCCGTCGAGGAAGTCCATGTACTCCTTGGGCGTGCAGAATCCGAAGACCTGCTCGACCATCGCGCGGTTGTACCAGCTGCGGTCGAACAGGACCATCTCGCCGCCGGCCGGGAACTGGGCCACGTAGCGCTGGTAGTACCACTGGGAGCGCTGCTCCTCGGTGGGCCGGCCGAGGGCGACCACCCGGTACCGCTTCTCGTTCATGAAGCGGGTGACCCGGCGGATCGCCCCGCCCTTGCCGGCCGCGTCGCGGCCCTCGAAGAGCACGATCATCCGCAGGTTCTGGATCTCGAGGTGCTTCTGGAGTTTGAGCAGCTCGACCTGCCAGGGTTTCAGGGCGTGCTCGGCGTCCAGTTTGCGGGCCGCCTTCTCGTGCGAGTGTTCGAGATCCATGACGATCAGCCTGTTACGCGGTGGACGGACCGCACGTCATCCGTCGCGGATGACCGCAGCATCCCGAGCGAGACGAGCCGTTCCAGGCGGCGCACCGTGAACGGGTGGGACATCGGCAGCTGGGCCAGCCCGACCCAGAAGCCGTGCAGCCGCTTGCCCTGCCGGACCAGCTCGGGGATGTCCACGGTGTTCTCCGTGTACCGGCCGCCGGCCAGCAGCACCAGCCCGGTCGCGCCGTCCGGGCACAGGTGGGCGCCGTGCCGGTCGCACGAGTACTCCCGCAGCCGCGACAGTGTCGGGCCGAGGATCGGGATCCGCTCCGAGTAGGCGACGGCGAGCTGGTACCAGAGCGCGACGTGGTGCAGTTTGATGTGCCCCACCTCGTGCCCGAGGATGAACCGCAGCCCGGCCCGGTTCTCGTGGCGCAGGTTGACGAACAGCTCGTTGGCGATCACCACGTAGTCGTGGCCGGTGGCCTGAGCGGCGAAGGCGTTGAGGGTGCCGTTGCCGTTGGCCAGGTAGATGCTGGGCCGCCGGGGCAGGGCCAGCTTGGCGGCGAACTCGTCCACTATCGCGTAGAGGTCCGGGTACTGCCGCGGGCTGAGCTCGACGGCGCCGCCGCGGATCGAGGCGCGCTGCGTCTCGCGGATCACCACGAGGGCCGGTACGAGCAGCAGCAGCGCGATGAAGGCGGAACGGATCGTCGTGCCCCAGCCCGATTCACGGATCCGGTCGGGCAGGAACGGCAGCGTGATGGCCGCCTGAAGGATCGCCCAGATGATGATCACGTTGAGGACCACCATGAAGATGAACATGGGGATCTCGGCGGGGTGCCGCAGGCGTTGGGTCGTCGGCACGGCATGGTCCCTTCTGCAGGAGAGGCTGACGATGACGGTCCCCCCACGCCTTCGGCCGCACCTCATCCCGCTGGTATGAGGTGCGGGGCCCGGGCCGGGCCGAGGCTGGTGTCATGTCCGAACGCTGGCTGGCGCGGCTCGCCTTCGTCCTGATCGCGGCCGCCGGAGTGCTCGTCCTCGCCGCGGCGGGGATCCGGGGCAGCCTCGCGCTGCTGATCACCGGCATCGCCGGGGTCGCGGCCGGCCTGGCCGCCGCGTGGTGGTTCCTCACCCACCACGGGGTGCTGCGCTGGCTGGCCGGGGCCGTCGTGGTCCTGGCGCCGCTGACCGTGGCCGTGCTGTTCGCGCGCGCGAACCTGGTCTGGGTGGTGTTCCTGTTCGGGCTGCTGTGGGCGGGTGCGGTCGCCGCCGGGCGACGGGCGCTCACGACGGCCACGAGCGGTCCCGAGGAGTACGAGTCGGAGCCGCCCCGCCGACCGTACCTGATCATGAATCCACGCTCCGGCGGCGGCAAGGTCGAGCGCTTCCGTCTGGCCGACCGGGCCCGCACCCTCGGCGCCGAGGTGTACCTGCTGGACGGCGCGGCCGTGGACGTGGCCGATGTCGCCCGGCAGGCGGTCCGCGACGGCGCCGACCTGCTCGGCGTGGCCGGCGGCGACGGCACCCAGGCCCTGGTGGCCGGGATCGCCGCCGAGCACGGCCTGCCGTTCCTGGTCATCTCGGCCGGCACCCGCAACCACTTCGCGCTCGACCTCGGCCTGGACCGGGAGGACCCGGCCACCTGCCTGGACGCGCTCACCGACGGGGTCGAGGTGCGCATCGACCTCGGCGTGATCGGCGACCGGATCTTCGTCAACAACGCCTCGTTCGGGGCGTACGCCGAGATCGTGCAGAGCGCGGCCTACCGCGACGACAAGATCGGCACGGCGCTGGAGATGCTGCCGGCGGTGCTGACCGAGGACCGGCCGCTGCGGCTGACCACCGGCGACGGCACGCTCAGCGGGCCGCAGGCGGTGCTGGTCAGCAACAACCCGTACGCGAGCGGATCCGGCCGGCGGACCCGGCTCGACCAGGGCGTCCTCGGCGTGCTGGCGGTGACCGTGCGGGGCGCGCGCGACGCGGCCGCCCTGATCAGCGCCGGCGGCCGGGCCCGCTCGGTCGCGACCCGGGAGGTCACCGAGGCCGTGATCGACGCCGACGTGGCCGAACTGCCGGTCGGCGTGGACGGCGAGGCGCTCGTGCTGGCCACGCCGGTGCGGTGCACGATCCGCCCCGGCGCGCTGCGCGTCCGGGTGCCCAGGCACCGGCCGGGTGTGCCCCCGGCCCGGCCGGACCTGGACTGGGCCCGGCTCCGGCGGCTGGCCTTCAACGGCGGCGCGCCGCCCGCCGGCTGACCCGCCGGGCGGTCCGCCGCCCTTTCGGGTGGGCCATCCGGCGCGATCCGAGCACCGGAAGCGCCTCCTCGGGGCTGAGCAGGCCCACCTCGACCAGGTCGACCGGGCTGATGAAGCCGTCCGACAGCCGGAACCCGCCGGCCCGGGCGACGGCGTCGCCCAGCGGCGCGGCCCAGTGGTGTTCCAGCAGGACCAGGGCGGCCGCGCTGTCCGGCGGGATCTCCCCGATCACATCCCAGGCGTCGCCGTCGCCGTCGCCGGGGTCGCCGGCGGTGCCGGCCACCATGCCCGGCTCCCCCTCGATGTCCAGGCCGACCAGGGCGCCGACCCGGCTGCCGAGCTCGACCGCCTCGTCCAGGGTGAGGTCGTTCAGGTGCTCGACCTCGATCTCGTCGCCAGGGCCCTTGTAGACGGCGAGCGCGTCGATGACCCGTACCGTGCCGGACCGGCGAAGCCGCTCAAGCTCGTCGACGATCTCGGCGTGGAAGTCCGGGCGCCTGAAGCCGAGCACGATGAGCTGTACCGGTCCGATCGCCATGCCCCCATCGTCGAATGGCGCACCGGCGGCCACCTCATCCCGCGCGGGCGAGGAGCCCGCGGCCCCGGCGGCGGATCGTGGCAGACATGAAGCGACTGGTGATTGTGCTGCTGTTCCTCGGTGCCCTGGCCGGCTGTTCGGACAGCGCGGCCTCGGCCGCCCCGGCCGTGTGCGAGAGCGTGGACGCCGCGCAGAACACGGTGAACCACATCCGCGACACCAACGTGTCGGAGACCGGCGTGAGCCAGATGCGGACCCTGCTGGCCCAGCTGCGCGACGACCTGAACCAGGTCGTCGCGGACGCCCAGGCCCAGTTCAAGCCGCAGGCCGACGCGCTGCGCACGGCGACCGACCAGCTCGGCGCGGCGCTGCGGGGACGGCCGGCCGACCTGGGCGCGGTCCGGACGGCGGTCAACGAGGTCCGTACGGCCGGAACGAACCTGGTCGACGCGCTGAAGGGAACCTGCTGACCCCGGCCGCGCTGCTCCGCCGCCTCGACGACCTCCAGCGGCGGCACGCCGTCCTGGGCTTCCCCCACGCCGTCGTCCGCAAATACCTCGACGACGGCGGCGCGCGGGAGGCCGCGCTGATCACGTACTACGGCTTCCTCAGCCTGTTCCCGTTGCTGCTGCTCGGGGTGGCGGCGCTGACCCAGGTGCTGGCCAACCGCCCGGAGCTGCTGGCGGAGCTGATCGAGGCCATCGTCCCGCCGACGCTGGCCGACGACATCCAGAGAGAGCTTCCCTCGTCGTACGTGGCCCTGGCCGTCGGCCTCGGCACGTTGCTGTTCACCGGCGCCGGCGTGGTCTTCTCGGCCTACCGGACGCTGAACCACCTGGCCGCCGTTCCCTTCCGCGAACGCCACGGCATGCTCGCCTGGCTCCTGCGCGTCTTCGCGGCCCTGCTGGTCGTCCTGATCGGCACCGCGGCCGCCGCCGCCACGGCGACGGTCGTGCTGGCGGGAAGCGCGCTGGTCGCCGGCCTGACCCTGACCGCGGTGGCCAAGCTGCTGCTGGCCCGCCCGGCCCCGCTGCGGGCCCTGTGGCCGGCCGCGCTGCCCGGCGGCGTGGCGATCGCCCTGGTCCTGAGCCTGAGCGCGTCGGTGCTGCCCGGCATGGCCCGGCGGGCCGGCCCGGTGTACGGCGCGTTCGCCACGGTGGCGGCCGCCTTCACCCTGCTCTACCTCCTGAGCAACATCCTGGTGTACGCGGCGGAGGCCGCCGCCGTCCGTCATGCGCGCTTGTGGCCGCGAGCCCTCGACCCCGAACGCCCCACCGAGGCCGATGCCCGGGCCTTCGCCCTGCTGGCCCGCGAACAGGAGCGCGGCCCCTACGACCAGGTCGTCACCCACCGGCGAGCCCCCACTCCCGAGCCGGCACCCCCACCCACCCGCTGACACGGCCCGCACGATCATGGCAGCGCGGATCAGCGGCCCGACCAGCCACTGCCCCGGCGGCTGGCGCACCCCGCCGTCCCGCGACCACGGCGAGTGCGGCCGCGATGAGCAGGAGGAGCCGGAGCCGGCGCATGCGCTTACCGAGCCCGCGGGCTCCACACACCCGCGGCACGGCGGCGGGCGGAGCCGTCGGGCCGGATGCGGAACCGACCGCGAGCACCACCGGCATCGCGGGCGCCGGCACCGCAGCGACCAGCTCCGCCGGGCCGACGCGTTGTCATGTGGCGACGCGGCCTCGGGGTAGGGCCAGGGCCGCCGCCAGGCCGAGGACGCCGGCCGCGGCTACGGCGATCATGGCCAGGGCGTAGTTGCGGCCCGGGGTGGCGGCCAGGCCGGCGACCAGGATCGTGCCGGCTATCGCGCCGCCCAGGGACGAGCCCAGGTTGGAGACGCTGCGGGACAGGCCGGAGATCTCGCCCTGCAACTCCTCGCCGAAGGCGGACTGCACCACGTTCACCGACGGCGTCAGCATCGCGCCCAGGCCGAAGCCGCTCACGAACAGGCCGGGGACGAACGCCCAGGCGCCGTCGATGGTGCTGACCATCGGGACCAGGATCGCGATGCCCAGCACGGCGATGACGAAGCCGGCCACGATCAGCGTGCGCTGGGTGCGCCGGCGGGCGAAGCGTTCCGCACCCAGCGAGGACAGCAGCAGCCCGGCCGTCGTCGCCGTGAAGATGGCTCCGGTCTCGATCGCGTTGTATCCCCGTACCACCTGGAGGTAGGCCGAGACCACGAAGGACGTGCCCATCAGCATCAGCCACTGGAGGTTCTGGGTGATCATGCCGAGGTTGGCCGTCTTGTTCTTGAACAGGACCATCGAGAGCAGCACCGGTTTGCCGGCGCGTTCGCGGGCCCGGACCGAGACGAAGAACCAGGCCAGGACGAGGATGCCCGCGATCACCATGCCGGCGCAGAGCGCCAGGTTGTTGTCGGCGGCCAGGATGCCGCTGACCACCAGGACCAGGCCGAGCGCCGAGGTGATGGCGCCGCGGACGTCGAACGGCATGTTCGGGTCGGCCGGCAGCGGGTCGGTGACCCAGCGGCGGGACAGCACGGCGATCAGGATGACGATCGCCGCCTGGAACAGGAAGGCGACCCGCCAGCTGAAGAACGAGGTGATGAAGCCGCCGATCAGCGGGCCGGTGGCCGCGCCGATGCCGCCCATCGCGCTGATCGCGCCGAACGCCCGCGCCCGCGACGCCATGTCGGTGAACAGCAGCGTGGTCAGGATGTAGACGGGCGGGATGAGCAGGGCCGTGCCGACGCCCTCCAAGATGGAGTTGCCGAGCACGAGGACCCAGATGCCGGGCGCGGCCGCGCTCAGCAGGGCGCCCACGGCGTAGATGAGCAGGCCCACGGTCAGGCACCGCTTACGCCCGTACCGGTCGGTCAGCTTGCCTCCGGGGATCATCAGCGCGGCCATCACCAGCAGGAAGACGGTGATGGTGACCTGGACACCGGAGACCGTGGTGTTCAGGTCCTCGCTGATGTCGTTGATCATGACGTTCATGTTGGAGCCGGCGTAGCTGCAGATGAACTGCGCCAGCGCGAACGGGATGAGTGCTCGCCGCAGCGAGGCGGAAAAGCGGACGGCCATGGCCCCGAGCGTTCCGTTCCGGCGGGCGCCCGGCATCCTCCGGAGGGTATGACTCAGCGGCTCTCGCGGCTCCAGCGCGGGCCGACCTCGAGCCATTCGCGTTCCCAGTTGCGGTAGCGGTGCCGGTCGAGCAGGGCGCGGCCGATGCGGTGCAGCCCGGCCGTGGCCGCGGCGGCGCACAGGACGACGGCGGCGCCGACCATGAAGCCCTGGGAGGCGGGCTGGCGTCGCGGCGGCGGTTGCCGCGGGGTGCCCCGGTCGTCGACCCAGAGGGGGACGCGGCCGCCGGCCGTGTCGTTCGGCGTGACCGGGACGGCGCCCTCGCGCGGCGTGTTGTCCGGCGCCGTCCAGGTGGCCCGGGCGGTCAGGGTGGCGCCGGTGCGCCCGCCGACCGACGGCACCGGGTCGCCGCGCAGCACGGCCTCGACCTGGAAGATGTGCGCCTGCTCCCAGCGCTGCGCCCGCAGGTCGGTCCGGTACGCGCTCTGGCCCGCCCACCAGCCCAGCAGCGGGGCGCCGGCCAGGAAGGTCATGACCAGAGTGAAGAGCATCAGGCCCTCCAGGCGATCGGTGGCGCGGCGCAACTCGTTCGGCACGTCATCCAGCATCCCTGTGGCGGGCCGCTGATGGGTTCACCCTCGCCGGATGAGTCCTCGGAAGGGGATCGCGGCCAGGCTCGGTGGCATGGCGCGCACGTGGATACCGTTGAGCAGACGCCTGCGGGCCGAGGACGAGGAGGCCACCGCCTCCGGCATCTACGGCCTCATCGTGGGAGCGGCCGTGCTGGTCGCCGGGCACGCCGCGACCGCGCGGGCGGTCGTCGTGGCGGTGATCGTCACGCTGGTCATCTACTGGGCGGCCGAGCGGTACGCCCGGATCGTGGCCGAGCGGATCCACCAGGGCCACCGCCCGACCTGGCACACGGTGCGCCGGCAGCTGACCAGCGGCTGGGAGCTGGTGTCGGCCTCGATCCTGCCGCTGCTGGTGCTGCTGGCGGTGAAGGTCACCGGAACGTCGCTGATCGGCGCCGAGATCGCCTCGCTGGCCACCACGACGGTGCTGCTGTGCATGGCGGGCTGGCGGATCGGCGCCGGTGGCCGGCTCACGACGAACGAGCGCCTGGTGTCCACGCTGGTGGCCGGCATGTTCGGCGCGGGCCTGGTCGTGCTCAAGACATTGCTGCACTGAAGCGGGGCACGTCGACGACCCGGGCCGTGTACCAGCCGACGTCGTCGAGGTAGCGCTCGCTGACCGCGAAGGCGCCGGGTGCGATCGAGATCAGGCTCCACGAGTGCGGCACCCCGCGCGTGCGGTGGCTGGTCGCGGTGCCCGCGACGACGATCAGGCAGCCGGCCATCGGCAGCACCCGGGGCACGTGGGTGTGCCCGGCCAGCACGATGTCGGGCCGGGCGGCGCGCCGCAGCCTCGGCCAGCCCGGCAGCCATCCCTCCCCCGGCGGATGATGCAGCGCGATCAGGCGGACGTCGCCCGCCGGGGCCCGGCCGAACACGCCCGCCGCCAGCTCGGTCTGGCGGCCGGTGAGCCGGCCGTTCTTCCAGCGCCACCGCGGCATCGACTGCAGCCCGAGCGCGGTCAGCCCCGGGACCCGGCGGACCGGGTCGAGGTCGTCGGTGATCGCGCTTCGATAGGCGCCGTACGGGTCGAGCAGGCGCCGCCGGCTCAGCAGCGGCACGTCGTGGTTGCCCAGCACCACGAGCAGCGGCCGCGGCAGCCGGTCGAGCAGTTCCCGGGCCTGCCGGAACTCGTGCGGCCGGGCCCGCATGGTGCTGTCCCCGGTGACCACGGTCAGGTCGGGCCGGGCCGCCATCACGTCCGCGGCCAGCCCGGCCGCCGCCCGCCGGTCGTGCGCACCCAGGTGCAGGTCCGACACGTGCGCGACAAGCACCGTCAAGGCTGTGCCTTCTCCGCGGCGGAAAACCCATGCCCGATCATGGTATAGCCGGTTCAAAGCGGCCCATCTCATCCTCGCCCTTCTGAATGACACCCCAGCTCGACTCGGGCACCGGCTGCCAGGCGCCCTTGAGGTCGCCCAGCGGCTCCGAGACGACGAGGCGGGTCTCGTCGGACAGTCCGCGCAGCCGCTTGTCCTCAGGGTAGAGCTGGTGCAGGGCCGAGATGTCGGTGCTGTAGAACAGGGACCGGCTGTGCCCCTCGCTCGAGTAGCGGAAGCCCCAGATCCGGTCGCCGTCGGTGGTGGCCACTGTCATCTGCAGCGGATCGGGTACGCCGTGGGCCCGGGCCACCGACTCGATGAGGCCGGCCATCCGCTCGACCGCCGCGATCGGCCGGTCCCGCAGGCCGTAGGTCAGCGCCAGGTGGAACATGACCTCGGAGTCGGTCGAGCCGGCCAGCGACGAGTACAGGTCGGGGTCGATCGCCAGGACCAGGTCGCGCTTGAGGCGGGCGAAGTCGCGGATCGAGCCGTTGTGGACCCACAGCCAGTTCTCGTGCCGGAAGGGGTGGCTGTTGGTCTGCTGCACGGCCGTCCCGGTGCTGGCGCGGATGTGGGCCAGGAACAGCGGCGAGGAGGTGGCGGCGGCGATCTCGCGCAGGTTGGCGTCGCTCCAGGCCGGTCCGACCCCGCGGAACAGGGCCGGCTCGGCCGGCCCGTCGACCGGGTACCAGCCGACGCCGAACCCGTCGCCGTTCGTCGTCTCCACCCCGAGCTTGGAGTGCATGCTCTGATCGATCAGGGAGTGCTGGGGCTTGTAGAGGACCTCGTCGAGGCGGATGGGCGTTCCGGAGTAGGCGAGCCAGCGGCACATGGTGCTTCCTTTTCGTCGAGCCAGTGGCGCAGCAGCCGGTGTACGGCGTCGGCGCCGGTCAGGCCGGTGGGCGCGGGCCATTCCCGCGGGTGGATCAGCAGCGGCCGGTCCTGCCAGCCGCCGAGGCCGCCGTGGCAGCCGATCAGTTCCTCGAACGCGGCGACCTCCTGCGTGTCCGGGTCCCAGAGGCTGTTGACCAGCAGGTCACCGGTGTGGGCGAGACCGTCGTGGCGGCGCAGGTCGTCGGCGGCGTGCGGGCCGAAGCCGTCGAGCGGGTCGGCGCCCTCGATTCGGTCGCCGTCGAGCCACCGGCGGCCGCCGCGGCCGAGTACGACCGGGCCGTCGCGGCCCGAGCGCACCATGACCCAGCCGACGCCGGGGTGCGCGACCAGGCCGTCGATGAGCTTCGGATGGCGCTGTTCGATCTCCTCCAGCGTCACCCGCCCGGACAGGCGGGCCAGGTAGACGAGCGCGAGGTTGCCCGAGGCGGCGACGACGATCTCGGGGCGGCCGATGGTGGTCTCCGCCCGATCGGCGCCGGGGCGCAGCACCCGGGCCCGACCCTCCTGTTCGTCCTCCTCGAGCGCCACCACCTCGCCCGGCGTGGTGAGCTGGCCGACCAGGTCCTCGAAGCGCAGGCCGTAGCGCTGGGCGAAGGTGGCGCCCTGGCTCTGCCCGTGGTCGGAGAGCACGACGAAGCGGTACGGCCGGGGCGCCGCCGCCGCGACCTCCTCCAGCGTGGCCAGCACGGCGTCGATGCCCTCGAGGGAGGCCAGCGCCTCCGGCCGGATCGGGCCGGCGTGGTGCGCGATCTCGTCGTAGTCGACGAAGTCGCAGTAGATGGCCGGCGCCCCGCGCATGACGTGCTCGGCCAGCAGCGCCAGGTTGAGATGCCGCAGCAGGACGTTCGTCGCGCCGCGCAGCAGCACGTAGCCCCAGTCGCGGCCGATCCGCGGCTCCACGCCCCGCAATCGGCGGCGCCGGGCCTGGTAGAGCTCCTTGACGATCTCGCCGACGGTCAGCACCAGCGAGCGGGTCAGCCCGAACGGGTCCAGCAGATAGGCGCTGACGTACCGGTCGGGGCCACGCCCGGAGCGGACCGTGCTCATGGTGAGCAGGGACGTCGGCGCGCCGCCCGAGAAGACGTTGCTGATGCTCACCCCGCCGTCGCTGAGCAGGCCCTCGGCGCACCGCTGCTCGACCAGGGCCGCGTCCGCGGGCCGGTTCGTCACGACGAGGCGGCCGGGCTCCTTCTCGTACCACCGGAAAGCCGGAACCTGATCGCTGGCGCCGTGCAGCAGCCCCGCCTGGCTGGCCGGCGTCGTCGCCGGCAGCCGGGCGTGCCACTCGGTCAGCGTGTGCCCGGTCCGCAGCCAGCGGCTCAGCGTGGGCAGATTGCCGGCCTCGACCGCCCAGCGGGCCAGCGGCGCCGACAACCCGTCGATCTGGATCATGACCAGGCCCGGGGTGCCGGTGCGGACGACGTCGCGCCGGTACCGGCGGTGGGCCCGGATCAGGTGCCGGGTGACCACGCCGGGCTGGCCCGCGGTCACCAGCCACAGGCCGAGGGCCATCAGGGCCGCGCCGATCCAGGCGGCCCAGAACGCCGGCCAGAAGCCGTCGACGTGCACGCCCGGCGCCAGCAGCAGGGCCCCGTAGACGATGAGCGCCTGGCCGGCGAGCCAGCCGGTCACCACCCCGGCCCAGCCGATCCAGGTCAGCAGCCCGGCCAGGGCCGGGCGCAGCACGGCGCCGAGCAGGCCGACGATGACGGCGACCAGGAGCACGTCCCCGGCGCCGTCGGCGCTGATCCCGGGCAGCACGGCGATGGTGAACGCCGCGGCCACCCACCCGAGCGCGACGAGGGCCACCGCCCGCGCGACGGCGCCCATCGTTCAGTGCACCGTGCGGCGCAGGTAGAACGCGAGAACGACCTCGCCCAGGCCGACCACGATGCTGCTGATGCCGGTGAGCAGCACCAGGGCGGTCAGCGACAGGCCGGGCGCGAACAGCAGGATCAGACCGGCCACGATGGAGAGCAGGCCGACGCCGATCAGGCCGGCGCGGCGCACCCCGGACGTCCGGTAGGCGGCGATGACCTCGGCGATGCCGCTGAGGATCCAGGTGACCGCGAAGATCAGGGCCAGCACGGTGAGCCGGGTGACCAGGTCGCGCAGGCAGAGCAGCCCGCCGACCAGCACCACGATGCCGACGACGCCGGTGAGCACGTGTTCGCCGGCGCTCTTGCCGCGGCCGGGGATGAAGGCGCCGACGGTCCAGGCGGCGCCGGACATGAAGAGCCAGATGCCGACGAGCAGCGCCATGATGCGCAGGCTGATGTCGGGCCAGGCGAGCACGGCGACGCCGAAGCCGGTGCCGAGAAGGCCGGTGACGAGCATGGCCCACCAGGGGAACGGCTGGGACCGCACCTCGGCGAGCAGGTCGGGGGGCTGCGTCCGGATGGTTGCCTCGGTCATGTGACCAGCGTCGGCTCTCCCGGGGGCACCGGCCTCATCCCCCGCGAGTGAGCGACCTCAGAGCAGGCCGGCCTGCCGGGCCTGGACGACCGCCTCGCGGCGGCGGCCGGCGCCGAGCTTGCGGTAGATCGAGCGCATGTGCGCCTTGACCGTGTTCACCGAGATGCCCAGGCTCTCGGCGATCTCCCCGGCCGTCAGCACGGTCGGCAGATATTGCAGTACGTCGATCTCGCGCTCGCTGAGGGGGTCCGCCGAGGGCAGGCCGCCCAGCACCGGGATCTCGCCGGTGATCTCGGCCAGCACCCCGTCGGCGACCGGCCCCCGCGGCTCGCTGAGCCACTGCTGCCGGCCCGCCAGCACCAGCATCCGCTCGGGATCGAGGCGGCGGAACGGGCGCCGGATGCGGTCGGCCTCGGCGGCGGCCAGGGCGTGGCCGAGGGCGTCGGCGGCGCGGCCGCTGCGGCTGTGCGCGTCGGCCGCGAGCGCGGTGAGCACCCACGCCGCGACCACCGACACCCGGTCGGAGCCCTCCCGGGCCAGGGCGAGCAGCTGCTCGGCGGCGGTGAAGTCGCCGAGCGCCAGGTGGCCACGGGCGAGGCAGACCTGCTCGGCCGGGGCGAGCGGACCGGCCGCGTACCGCTTCACGACAGCGGCCGGCTCGCCGAGCGCGAGGTCGATCTCGGCCCGGGCGAGGTCGAACGAGCGGTCGAGCAACGGCGCGTGCTGCTCCGGCCCGGCCTCGGCGGCCGCCTTGGCCAGCACGGTCCGGGCCGCGGCGGGCTCTCCCCGGTCGATCAGCAGCCGGGCCCGGAGCACCGCGGCCAACCCGGCCATCACGGTCTCCGGATGCTCGCCGAGCGCCATGAACGCCTGGCGCAGGTCCGCCTCGGCGTCGACGTCGGCGCCCTGGTCGAGCTTGATGAAGGCCTGCGCGAGGTAGGCCGGCGCGACGGCCGGGTGGGTCAGCGCGTCGATCCGGCGCGCGGCCTCGATCGCCGCGATGGCGTGACCGGCCGCCTCGGCCGGCGAACCCTGGCGGTGGACCAGCAGGGCCAGGTGGCTCAGCGCGTTGATCTCGATGAGCGGCGTCCGGGTGACCCGGGCCGCCGACGCCGCGGCCCACAGGTAGCGGTCGGCGTGGTCGAGCCGGCCGGTCCAGAACAGAGCCGAGCCCTTGTTGTTGAGGACCATGGCCCGGTAGGGCAGCAACGACGGCACGTTGGCGTCGAGCCGGGTCAGTTCGGCCAGCAACGCCGTCGTGTCCTCGATGACGGCCGGCATGTCGCCGCGGCGCCGGGTGACCGTGCCCGACTCCAGCACCGCGGCGGCCAGCTCGACCCGCCCGCGGTAACCGGGGGCGTAGGTCTGTAGCAGGGCCCGGGCCCGGGCCAGCTGCTGCGGGACAGCGGCCAGGTCGCCGTGCGCGTAGCGCAGGATCGCCGAGCAGAGCAGCAGCTCCGGGCTGTCGGCGAGACGGCCGGACGGGATGCGGCGCAGAACCTCGAACAGCTCGGCGTGGTCGGCCGAGGCGACCAGGGTCAGTCCATGGTCGACGACCAGCCGCCCGACCAGGCCCCAGTCGCCGGCGGCGGCCGCGTGCCGCAGCGCGGTCAGGCCGTCGCCCTGACCGTTGTGCCACTGGGCGGCCAGCAGGTGCAGCCGCGGCACCTCGCCGGGCTTGCTCACGGTGACCCGGTGACGCAGCGTGGCCCGGAAGAGCGGGTGGTAGCGGAACCACCGGCCGGAGCCGATCCGCTCGACGAAGAGGTTGGCCGCCGCCAGCTCCTCGAGGATCCGCTGGCTGTGCTGCTGGCCGGTGAGCGCGTCGGCCAGGCCCGCGCAGACCCGGTCGCAGACGCTGGTGCGCAACAGGAAAAGCTGCCGGTGGGCGGGCTGGGTGGCCAGCACCTCGCGCAGCAGGTAGTCCTCGGCGGCGGCGGCCGGGCTGATGCCCTCGGGCGCCTCCATGGCCAGGCGCAGGCCGGCCGGCCAGCCCTCGGTGCGGCGCAGCAGGTCGGCCAGGCGCTCGGCGGACAGCCGCCGGCCGGACTGTGCCGACAACTCGGCCGTCTCGGCCGGCCGGAACGCCAGATCGGCCGACCTGATCTCGGTGAGCTCGCCGGCGGCGCGCTCGCGGTGCAGGGGTATTCCGAGCTCCCCCCGCGTGATCAGCACGAAGCGCAGCCGGCCGCCGGGCCGGGCCACGAGGGCGGCGAGCCCGGCCAGGGTCCGCTCGTCGGTCACCCGGTGCAGGTCGTCGAGGACGAGGACCACCGGCGCGGGCAGGGCCGCGACGGCGGCCGCGACGCGGGCCGCGTAGTCCAGGCCGTCCTCGGCCGGCGACGGACCGGCTTCCGGCAGGGGGTGCCCGGGCGGAACGCCGCCGGAGGTGCGCAGGGCCAGGACCAGATCGGACCAGAGCGCGTACGGATGGTTGTGCCGCGGCTCGCAGCTCAGCCAGGCGATCGGGCCCGACACCGCGCGGGCCGCCGCCCACGAACCGGCGAGCGCGGTCTTGCCCCAGCCCGGGCCGGCACAGACGAGCGTCACCGGTTGCCGGACACCCTGATCGAGCCGCTCGGCGAGGCGGCCACGCCAGAGCAGCCTCGGCGGCAGGCGCGGGCCGGACGGCCGGGCGCCCAGCGCGGGCACGGCACGGCCGCGCACCACGGAATCGCCCATATCGCCACCCTCCGGCAGGAGACGCCGTTCCCACGGCCCGGTACCACCGTCACCGAAGCACATCAGGCGGAGCGCCAACAAGCCCCGGTATTGGCGAGGCACGAAGAATTGACGGCGTTCATCCCGCGGGCATGAGGCGGGCGGACCAGGCGGCGGCCATAGTGGCCGTCATGTCCAGCTACGCCACGGAACGACCGCCGGGCGCCGCTACCGCGCCGCCGGCCACCGGATGGATCGGCATCATCGTCTTCGGCGGCATCATGCTGATGGTCGCCGGCGCCTTTCAGGCGATCGAGGGCCTGACCGCGCTCCTGCGCGACGAGGTCCTGCTGGTCGCGCCGGGCGCCCTGCTCATCGAGGTCAGCTACACCACCTGGGGATGGATTCACCTCCTGTTCGGCCTGCTCGCGATCGTCGCCGGCGCCGGGGTCTTCGCCGGCTGGCTGTGGGCCCGGATCGCCGGTGTCGTCGTCGCCTTCGTGGCCACGCTGGTGCACGCCATGTTCCTGCCGGCGGCGCCGGTGTGGTGCACGATCCTGATCGTGATGGACATCGTGATCATCTACGCGCTGTGCGCGCACGGCCGCGACGTCAGAGCGGGCTGATCAGGCGGATTGATCAGAGCAGATTGAGCTGGCGCGCCCGGCGCACCGCCTCGTTGCGCCGGGCCGCCGACAATTTGCGCAGGATGCTGCGGACGTGGGTCTTCACGGTGTTGACCGAGACGTACATCCGGGCCGCGATCTCCTCGGTCGGCAGCATCTCGGCCATGCCGCGCAGCACGTCCAGCTCACGGCGGCTCAGCGGCTCGACCATCGCCGGCGGGGCCGCGGCCGGCCCCTCGGCCGGTGGTTCCGCGCCGAGCCAGCGGTACTGATCGTCGGCTCGCAGCACCCGGCGCAACTGCGAGCGGACCTGGTGCATCGGCCGCCGGTGCCCGTCGGGGGCCGCGACCCGCATGGCCCGGCGCAGCGCCTCCCGCGCGGCCGGCGCGTCGTCCGCGTCGGCCGCCAGCACGGCCAGCAGCAGCCAGGCCTCGATGGCCACCGGCACCGGCACGCGCACCCCGTCGGCCACGGTCCGGGCCACCTCGTGTGCCCGCACCGCGTCGCCGCGCGCGTGCAGCAGGGCGGCGTCCACGATCGCCACCTCGGGCGGCCGCGCAGCCGGGTAGGGGCTGAGGATCACGGCGGCCTCGGTGAGGTGACCGGAGCCGATCAGCAGGCGGCAGTGTCCGAGTACCAGAGCCGAGCGCAGCCAGGCCGGTGCGGCCGGAACGGTGCCGGTGGTCAGTGTGGACAGCGCGCTGCGCTGCTCGCCCCGCGTCTGCAGGCGGCGTGCCTTGACCAGGGTGTAGGCCGCCGCCGAGAGCGGGTCGCCGCCCGGTCCGCACAGCGGCTGGGCGGCGCGCAGGTGCCGGTCGGCCGCCTCGACGTCGTAGCGTTCCAGCGCGACCCAGGCCAGGGCGACCTCGGCCCCGCCGGGCCACCGGGCGCCGGTCAGGCCGCACTGGGCGGCCAGGTCGAGGCCCTGCTGGGCGAAGGTCTCGGCCCGGCTGAGCCGGCCGCGGTGCGCCTCGAGCAGCGCGAGCTGCCGCAGGCAGTCCACCTTGAGCGATTCGCTGCCGACCGGCGTCAGCGCCACCGCCTCGGCCAGCGCCTCGACCGCCCGGTCGACCGCGCCGGCGTCGCTGTGCGCCATGCCCTCGGCCGCCCGCAGCAGCGCCGGCAGCTCGGGGTGCCGGGCCAGGCGGCCGGCCGGCGCCACCGACAGGAAGGTCTTCGCCACCGGTACCAGCTCGTCCACCCGGTCCGGGTCGGCCCCGCGCATCAGCAGGATCCGCAGCAGGAAGCAGGCCAGGGTGATCCCGTCACCGCATTCGCTGCCGTGCACGCTGAGCAGCTGACCGGCGTAGCGGAGCTGGTCGGCCGCGCCGAGGTGGTCACCGTCGCCGTACGCGATGGCGGCCCGCACGACCACCGTCTCGGCGTGGGCGAGGTGCTGGGGCAGGCCGGCGAAGAGCCGGCCCAGCCGGCCCGCACCGCCCTCGATGACCAGCCGGCCCACCGCGTAGTCCTCGATCACCATGGTGGCCGCCGTGCTCCAGTCGCCGGCGCGGACCGCGTGGTCCACGGCCTCCTCCAGCCGTCCGTGGTCGGCCAGCCAGACCGCCGCCCGCTGGTGCAGCTCGGCCACCAGGTCGGGCTCGGTCCAGGCCAGCTGGGCCTGCAGCAGCTCGGCGAACAGGCGGTGGTATCGGTAGACGTGCGAACCCTCGCCGACCGGCTGGATGAACGCGTTCTCCCGGGTGAGCTCGGCGAGCAGCTGCGAGGCGTCGAACCGGCTGGTCACGGCGGTGGCCAGGCCCGGGGTGAAGGTGTCGAGCACGCTCGTCTCGAGCAGGAAGCGGCGCACCTCGGGCGCCTGGATGCGCAGCACCTCGGCCAGGAAGTACTCGGCGATGGTCGAGTCGTCGCCGGAGATGGTGGCGACCAGGTCCTCGGCGTTCTCGCTGGACTGCAGGGCGCAGGCGCACAGCCGGATGCCGGCGGCCCAGCCCTCGGTGTGTGTCAGCAGGGCCCGCCGGTGGGCCGCGTCGAGCGGCACCCCGTGCAGGTCGAGCAGGTGGGCGGTCTCGGCGTCGGTGAAGGCCAGATCGGCCGTACGGATCTCGCGCAGCTGCCCGGCGAGCCGGTAGCGGTGCAGCGGCAGCGGCGGGTCCCAGCGGCCGGCCAGCACCACGCGCAGGTTGGCGGTGTGCTCGAGGAGGAACTCCAGGCCGTCGGCCCAGCGGTCGCCGGGCAGCTGGGAGACGCCGTCGAGGATCAGGACGACCGGGGTGGGCTGGGCGGCCACGATGCCGGCGAGCCGGGTCAGCAGGGCCCGGCCGGCGCCCATGCCGGGCGTCACCGGCACCAGCTCGGGCACCCGCACCCCGGCCCGGCGCAGGCCCTCCACCAGGTAGACCCAGAAGGCGTCGTCGCTCTCCACGGTGATCCAGGCGATCGGCCAGTCCACCGGGCGGCTGCGCACCCACGAGGCGAGCAGCTGGGTCTTGCCACCGCCGGCGACGGCGGTGACGAGGGTGACCGATCCGTGCACTCCCTCGGTCACGCGGTCGCGCAGTGCCGGCCGCTCCACCATGAACGGCGGCGCCGCCGGCACAGCGAACTTGCTGGCCAGGATCGCGTTGTCGGCGAATGTCTCGAGCACGACTCTCACCCTTGCGGGGGCTGGACCCGTGCACATCGTTCGAATCGGATAGACGTGACCGACGGTCGTGTTACGACTACGTGAAGCTGAATACGTGGTATCCCCACGGTGGCAGGCCGACGTAGAGGCCGTTACCGGCCAGGTCGTCGCCGTCACGGTCGAAGACCCGGCCGTCGGCCAGGTCGGTCAGCCGCCACGCCCGGCCGCCCAGATCCGCCCAGGGCAGGGCGATCCGGGCCTGGGAGTCATGGTCGCCGAAGTTCACCGCGACCACGTGCCGGGTGCCCTCGTCGTGCCAGGACCAGGCCAGCACGTCCTGGTGGGTGGGATTGTCCGGCCAGCCGCCCGGCTCCAGCAGCGTCCACTGCCCGCGGCGCGCGATGGCGGCCGCGCCGGCCACCTTGCGGTAGAACTCGCGCAGGCCGGTGTCGGCCGGCTCGTCCGGGAAGCGGCCGAGGAAGACCGGCAGGTGCACCCGGCGGCCCTCGAACTGCCCGTCGTGCCACAGCGTCGTGCCGGGCAGGGTCGCGATCGCCACGGCGGCGGCCCGCCCCCGCCCGCCGGGCAGGGTGGCGGCGGCCCGCGGCTCGTCGTGGTTCTCGATGAAGCGCAGCAGCCGCCGCTGGTAGTCGAGCCCGGCGGTGAGGTGTTTGCGCACCGAGCCGGCGTCCTCGTGGGCCAGCCGGTCGTAGAGCCGCTTGTCGTAGCAGAGGTCGAAGCCCTGCTGCTGCAGCGTCCACTCCATGTCCCAGTAGACCTCGGCGATCAGCGTGAGATCGGGGTGCCGCTCGCGCACCCGGCCCAGCACCGAGGGCCAGAACTCCTCGGCCGGGGCGGCGCCCACCCGGTCGCCCCAGGTGCGGGCGAAGATCTCGTTGGTGAGCAGCATCGCCATGTCGCAGCGGATGCCGTCGCACTGGTCGCCGATGCTGATCAGCGCCTCGGCCGCCGCGTCGCGCAGGCCCGGCGAGAACGCGTTGAGCTGGGCGACGTCGGGCCAGGGGGCGAAGTACGGGTCCTTGCCGTTGGCGATGACCCGGTCGCCGGCGGCGAAGAACCCGGCCGGGTCGCGGGCCAGGTCCTCCCGGGTGCCCTGGACGAACCAGTCGGGGTGCGCGGTGACCGCCGGGTGGTCCGGGGCCACGTGGTTGGGCACGTAGTCGAGGACCAGCTGGAACCCGCGCGCCCTCAGCTCGGCCCGCGCCGCGGCCAGGCCGGCCGGGCCGCCGACGCGGTCGTCGGCGCGGTACCGGCGTACGCAATAGGGAGAACCGGCCAGATCGGCGGGGCTGTAGTCCGGCAGGGCCTCGCGGAACGACCGTTGCAGCCCCTCGTCGGCGGTGGCCACGGCCAGCCCGGCCGGGCTGCGCTCCCAGACGCCCATCAGCCAGACCGCGTCCAGGCCGGACGCGGCCACCTCGTCCCAGACCTCCCCCGGCACGTCGCCGAGGGTGACCGGCCGGCCGTACCGCCGGGCGAGCCCGGTCAGCCAGGGCCAGGTGAAGATCTCGTACACGGCCTTCATGACTTCCTCTCCTCACCGCCCGGGCGCAGCACGCCCGTCATGCCGCCGGACAGCAGCTCCTGCCCGCTCAGGCCGGCGAACAGGTTGGGGAACAGCGCCACCAGCCCGGTCCAGCCGGTCTGGTGGGCGGCGCCGAGTCCCGCGCCGTTGTCGCCGTGGAAGTACTCGGCGAACAGGATCAGATCCTTCCAGTGCTCGGTCGCGAAGATCGGCTGACCCCCGAAACAGGGCCGGTGGCCGTGCTCGTCGGGCACGAAGATCCGGGTGAGCCGGCCGGAGATCTCCCGGGCCACCTCGAACAGGGTCATCCGGACCCCGGAGCCGGTCGGGCACTCCACGGTGAAGTCGTCGCCGTAGGCGACGTACAGGTTGAGCAGGGCCCTGATCATCAGCGCGTTGACCGGGAACCAGACCGGGCCGCGCCAGTTGGAGTTGCCGCCGAACATGCCGCTGTCCGACTCGGCCGGCTGGTAGGTGACCTCGAAGACCCGGTCGCCGACCGGGAACTCGAACGGGTGCTCGGCGTGGTGCCGGGAGAGCGACCGGATGCCGTACGGGCTGAGGAACTCACCCTCGTCGAGCATCTTCTCCAGGACGCGCCGCAGCCGGTTGCGCTCGAAGAGCGCGAGCAGCCGTTCGCCGTTCGGGCCGGGGGCCAGGCCGGGCTCGAGCAGCGCGCGCACCGCCGGGTGCCGCTCGGCGAACTCCAGCACCCCCTTGACCAGTTCGGGCCGGTGCTCGATGAGGCGCGGGTCGTAGACGGTGGCCGCGGCCAGCGGCAGCAACCCGACCATGGACCGCACCTGGAGCCGGCGGGCCGAGCCGTCCGGCAGGCGCAGCAGGTCGTAGAAGAAGCCGTCCTGTTCGTCCCACATGCCGTCACCGGCCGCCGCGTGATTGACCGCGACCGAGATCCAGGCGAAGTGCTCGAAGTACGTCTGCGCCTGCTCCAGGTAGACGGGGTCGGTGGTGGACAGTTCGAGGGCGATCTGGAGCATGCACTGCGCGTAGAGCGCCATCCAGGCCGTGCCGTCGGCCTGGTCGAGGTGGCCGCCGGTGGGCAGCGGCGCGCTGCGGTCGAAGACGCCGATGTTGTCCAGGCCGAGGAAGCCGCCCTGGAAGATGTTGCGGCCGTCGACGTCCTTGCGGTTGACCCACCACATGAAGTTCTTGGCCAGCTTATGGAAGGTCCGTTCCAGCCAGTCGTGGTCGGCCCGGCCGTTGCGGGCCTTGTCCACCTCGTAGATCAGGTAGGCGGCCCAGGCGTGCACGGGCGGGTTGACGTCGCCGAAGTTCCACTCGTAGGCCGGGATCTGGCCGTTGGGGTGCAGGTAGCGGCGCCCGAGGAGCAGGTCGATCTGTGCCTTGGCGAAGCCGAGGTCGATGCCGGCCAGGGCGACCGCCTGGAAGCCCAGATCCCAGGCCGCGAACCACGGGTACTCCCAGGTGTCGGGCATGGAGAACACGTCGGAGCCGGACAGGTGATACCACTCGCCGTTGCGGATGGTGGAGGCACCCAGGGTGTCCTGGCCGTGCTCGGCGAGCCAGCGCTCCACGTCGTACTCGTAGTACTGCTTGCTCCAGAGCAGGCCCGCGAACGCCTGCCGGGTGATCTTCCGCTCGGCCTCGCCGAGGTCCGGGTGCAGCGTCTCGGCGTAGAACTGGTCGGCCTCGGCCCGCCGCGCCGCGAAGACGGCGTCGAAGTCCCCACCCGGCGGCGACTCGCTGAGCCGGAACCGGACCGTCGTCTCCGCTCCCGGCGCGATCTCCAGCACGATGTCGGCGGCCGCCTTGGTGCCCACCCGTTCGGGATTGACGGCCTCCTTCTCGCCCTGCACGACATAACGATCAAAGGCGTCCTTGACGTACGGGGTCCGGTTCGTCCCGCCGAACAGGCGCTCGTTGTTCGTCTCGTTCTCGGTGAAGATCAGCGGATGGTCGCCCAGGACCGTCCACCACCGCTCCCCCAGCTCGGGATGCTCCAGCTTGACCGCGCCGTCCTCCTCGCGCAGCACCGGCCGGGGCGCGCCCTCGTCCCACGACCAGGTGTTGCGGAACCACACGGTCGGCAGCAGCCGCAGCATCGCCGGGTCGGGCCCGCGGTTGGCCACGGTGATCCGGGCCAGGATGTCCTCGGGGCCGTCCTTCGCGTACTCGATCGTCACGTCGAAATAGCGGTCCTCGGCGAAGATCCCGGTGTCCAGCAGCTCGTACTCGAAAGCCTTCCGGTCCCGTGACCCGTTGGTGGCGACCAGGTCGTTGTACGGGAACTCGCGCTGCGGGTATTTGTAGACCATCTTCAGGTACGAATGGGTGGGCGTCCCGTCGACGTGGAACCAGTACTCCTTGACGTCCTCGCCGTGGTTGCCCTCGCCGTTGGTCAGCCCGAAGTAGCGCTCCTTGAGGATCGGGTCGTTGCCGTTCCACATCGCCACGGCCAGGCAGACGCGCTGCTTGTCGTCGCTGAAGCCGCCGATGCCGTCCTCGCCCCACCGGTACGCCCGCGACCGCGCGTGGTCGTGGGTGAGGTAGGACCAGGCGTCCCCGCCGGGGCTGTAGTCCTCGCGGACCCCGCCCCACTGCCGATCACTGAGATACGGGCCCCATCGCCGCCAGGCGGTGGCGTTGATGTCGGCGTCGTGCAGGCGCCGTGCTTCGGCGCCGGAAGAGTTGGCCATGCGGTCAGCGTCGGCTTGATCACTCTGAGTCACAACACCCGAGGCGGATGACTCCAGGCCCGCCCGGTGCGCCGCTGATAGGCCGCCACCGCGTCCTCGACGGTCGGGAAGAAGTGCTCCTCCTCGATCTTCCCGGTCAGCTTGTACCGGTCCAGTTTGGCCCGCACCGGGTGCTTCATCTCGGCGAACACCAGCGCGATGCCCTCGGCGTCGAGCTCGGCGTCCAGTTCCTCGAGCATGTCGGCCGCCGTGGTGTCGACGTCGGTGAGCGGCTCGGCGGCGACGACGATCCACTGCGGGGCCGGGTCGGCGTTCGCGATGTGCCGAATCTCCTGCCGGAAGCTGCGGGCGTTGGCGAAGATCAGCGGGGCGTCGAAGCGGAACAGCACCAGGCCCGGCATCAGCTCGGCCTCCGGATGCTCCCGGACGTCGTGGAAGCCGTTGATCCCCTCGGCCCGGCCCAGCGTCGTGCGGTAGGGCCACCAGGTCCGCCGGAAGACGTTGAGCACGGAGAGCGCGACCGCGAAGGCGATGCCCGGCAGCACGCCCAGCACCGCGACGCCGAGGAACGCGGCCAGCGCGAGCGAGAACTCGATCCGCCGCTGCCGCCACAGCCGGACCATGCCGGGGATGTCGGCCAGCGAGAGCGACGCCGCGATGACGACCGCCGCCAGCATCGGCTGGGGCAGATCGCGCAGCAGGCCGGGCACGAGGACCAGCATCAGGGTGATCGCGGCGGCGCCGACCAGCCCCGTCACCTGCGTACGGGCGCCGGCCTGGAAGGCGACCGCCGTCCGCGAGCCGCTGGTGCTGACCGGGAAGCCCTGGAAGAGCCCGGCCGCGAGGTTGGCCGCGCCGATGCCGGCCATCTCCTGGTTGCCGCGCACCTCCTGGCCGCTGCGGGCGGCGAAGGCCGAGGCGGTGGAGATGGTGTCGGTGACCGAGACCAGGGTGATGCCGAGCGCGCCGGCGGCCAGCAGGCCCAGCTCCGACCAGCTGACCGAGGGGATGGTGAACGGCGGGAAGCCCTGCGGCAGCGGGCCGACCAGATCCACGCCGTGGTTCTCGAGGTCGAACACGCCGACGGCCAGGATCGCCAGCACCACCGCGACCAGGATACCGGGAACCCTGGGCAGCCAGCGGCGCAGCACGCCGATGACGATCAGGCCGCCCACACCGACCGCCAGCGCGGCCGGCACCGTCTCGCCGTCGGCGACGCCCCGGGCGAAGGCGCCGGCCTCGGCGAAGAGCCCGTCGGCGTCGACCGAGAAGCCGAACAGTTTCGGCAACTGGCCGATGAGGATGGTCAGGGCCAGGCCGTTCATATATCCGAGCTGGGTCGGGTGCGACAGCAGGTCGGCCACGAACCCGAGCTTGGCCACGGCGGCGATCGTCATGAACACGCCGACCAGCAGCGCCATCACCGACGCCAGGGCCACCGCCTTCTCCGGGTCGCCGCCCGAGGCCACCATCGGGATCACCACCGCGGCGATCATCGGGCCGAGCGACGAGTCCGGTCCCAGCACCAGGACCTTGGAGGGGCCGAAGACGGCGTACGCGACCAGGCACAGGATCGACGTGTAGAGGCCGGTGATCGCGGGCAGGCCGGCCAGCTCGGCGTACGCCATGCCCTGCGGCACCAGCAGCGTGGTCAGCACGATGCCGGCGACCAGATCGCGGGGCAGGTATCCCGGCTTGTAGGTGGCCGCCACCCGCAGCCCGGGTATCCAGTCGGAGAGCGCCATCACCAACCCCTCTCACGGCGGACGCCGCCCGCGCGAGCGGGCGGCGTCCGATCGTCGCGTCGGATCAGGCGACGGTGTCGCCCTTGCCGTGCAGCGCGTCCTGCAGCTCGGCCTCGGCCTCCTTGGACAGCGAGGACTTGATCACCGTACCGCCGTACTGGCTCAGTGCCTCGACGGCCTTGTCCGGCGTGACCGCCTCGACGACCAGGAACAACGCCGACGTGCCGGGCTGGAGCTCGTCGCGGATGCGCTCCTGGAACTCCTTGCTGATGGCGTTCTTCGTCAGCTTGCCGGTGAGCGCGCCCAGGCCGGCGCCGATGGCCATGCCCAGAATGGGGATGAAGAACAGGACACCGAACAGCAGGCCCCAGAACATGCCCCACGTCGCGCCCGCGCCGACCGGCTGATGGTTCGTGGTGACGTGGAACTTGCCTTCCTTGTCCCGGATGATCACAGCGATCGCGTCCGGCTGGATGATGAGATCCTTGGCCAGTCGGTTCGCCTCCAGCGACGCCGCCGTCGCCGTGGTCTCGTCGGGGTACCCGATGGCGACCAGAGTTGCCATGATTGACCTTCTCCTTCGTGCCGCGTGGTGTTTGCCGTCGCCGCCGTGGCGGCGGCGTCCCGCACAGTCAGCCATGGGCGGGCGGGGCCGCGACTCACCTCGCGAGGATGAAACCGGCGAGCGTTCATCCCTGTCGGAGGAAGGATCGCCACCGGCTTTCGGCGAAGGTCGGACGGTATGGAGCAGTACGAGTTCCGGGTCCGTGGCTTCCTCGGCCCCGTGCTTCGCATAGCGCTGGGCAGCCTGCGCTGCCGGGCTCTGCCGCGGCAGAGCGTCATTCAGGGCCGGTTGTCCGAGCAGGACCTGGAGCGGCTGATCGAGCGGCTCGACCGGTCCGGGGTGGAGGTGCTGTGCCTGAGCCGAGTTCCCCACTGAGCCCGCCGATGCCGCGCGGTGTCGTCGTCCTGCTCGGCACGGCCTGCCTGGTCGTCGTCGTGGCCGGCATGAAGGGCATCGCCGGCCTGATCGCGCCGGTCATGCTGGCGCTGATGCTCGCCGTCACGGTCAGCCCGCTCACCGAGTGGATGCGCCGCCGCGGCACCCCGGTGTGGCTGGCCGCGCTCGCCACGATCGTCGTCGTCAACGTGGTGCTGTTCGCCCTCGGCGGCGCCCTCTACGTGTCGGCGGCCCGGCTGCTCGACCTGATCCCGCAATACCAGGACCAGTTCGCACAACTGCGGGACGACCTGGCCGGGCAGCTGGCGGGCCTGGGGATCAGCACCGACCAGGTGCACTCGGCGCTGTCCGGCATCGACTCGGGCACCGTGCTGCACGCGGCCGAGAGCATCCTGGGCGGCCTGGCCGGCGCGCTGTCGAACACCGTCTTCCTGCTCGCCGTGCTGCTGTTCATGTGCCTGGACACCGTCGACTTCCCGCGGCGCCTGGTCTCGACCGCCGGCGAGCGCCCGGAGGTGGTCGGCGCGCTGCGGTCGTTCGCCCAGGGCACCCGGCGCTACCTGCTCGTCTCCACGGTGTTCGGGCTGATCGTGGCGGTCATCGACATCATCGGGCTGTGGGCCCTGGGCGTGCCCCTGCCGTTGCTGTGGGGTCTGCTGTCGTTCATCACCAACTACATCCCGAACATCGGCTTCGTCATCGGGCTCATCCCGCCGGCGCTGCTCGGGCTGCTCGAGGGCGGCCCGGGTCTGATGGTGGCCGTCGTCGTCATGTACTGCGCGGTCAACTTCGTGATCCAGTCGGTGATCCAGCCGAAGGTCGTCGGCGACGCCGTGGGGCTGTCGGCGACCGTCTCGTTCCTGGCCCTCATCTTCTGGGCGTGGGTGCTGGGTGGGCTCGGCGCGCTGCTGGCCATCCCGCTCACGCTGCTCGCCAAGGGCCTGCTGATCGACATCGACCCCAGCACACGCTGGGTCAACGGGCTGCTGTCGAACGCCGTACCGGCCGAATCGCCCTCTCCGGATGAGGCGCCCCCCGCGCGCGCCAACGGACGATGGCGGCGTCCCCGATCCGCTAGGAGCACCTCATGACCACCTTCACGGTGTGGAAGTTCGACGACCCGAAACGCGCGGAGAACGTGTTCGGCATCGTCAAGGAAGCGGCCGGCGATCACCTGATCCACATCGTCGACCACGCGATCGTCAGCTGGCCCGAGGGCGCCGAGAAGCCCGACATCCACCACTCCCACGACAGCGCGAAGCACGGCGTCGGATGGGGTGCCTTCTGGGGCATCGTGGTCGGCGGCCTCTTCCTCGTGCCCATCGTCGGCGGCGCGGTCGGCGCCGGCGTCGGCGCGCTGGCCAAGGCGACCGAGGGCACCGGCATCTCCAAGGACCAGCTGGAACGGATCCGGACCCAGGTCACCGAGGGCACCTCGGCGCTGTTCCTGGTCACCGACAGCGGCAACCTGGACCGGCTCGGCGAGCGGTTCCGCGGCGAGCACAGCCAGCTGATCGCCACCAATCTGACCGAGGGCGAGCGCGACATCCTGCTCGAGACCTTCTCCGGCGCCAAGGGCTGACATGACACCGGACGAACGGGCCGCGGCCGGCCGCGCCGCCCGCGCACAGGTTCCGCTCGAGGCGCACGCCGAGGTTCCCGCCCCGGCCGGCCGCGACGCCAACGCGGTGCTCGCCGAGCAGGAGGAGAACCGGCTGCCGGAGCTCCTGCCCCTGCGGCACGAGCGGATGAGCACCGACCCGTTCGCCTTCTACCGGGCCGGCGCCGCCGTGATGGCGGCCGACCTGGCCGCCGGCTCGTCCTCCGGCCTGCGGACCCAGCTCTGCGGCGACGCGCACCTGGCCAACTTCGGCATGTTCGCGTCGCCTGAGCGGCGTCTCGTCTTCGACCTCAACGACTTCGACGAGACCCACCCGGGTCCGTTCGAGTGGGACCTCAAGCGCCTGATCGCCAGCCTGGCCCTGGCCGGGCGGGCCAACGGCCTCAAACGCAAGGAACGCGCGGTCATCACGCGCGACGCCGCGCGCGGTTACCGCCAGGCGATGGCCTCGTTCGCGGCCATGGGCAACCTCGATCTGTGGTACGCCCACGCGGACGTCGAGTCGCTGCGGTCACAGCTCGACAAGACCCGCAGCAAGAAGGTAGCGGCGGCGGGGGCCAAGGCCCGGGCCCGGACGAGCCTGCAGGCGTTCCGCAAACTCACCCAGGTCGTCGACGGCCGCCGGCGCATCGTCGCCGACCCGCCGCTGCTGATGCCGGTCCGCGACATCATCCAGGGCAACGAGAACCTGGAGGACGAGATCCGCGAACTGCTCGCCGGCTACCGCGACACCCTGCCCGACGACCGCCGGCGGCTGTTCGACGGCTACACCTACGTCGACATGGCCCGCAAGGTGGTCGGCGTCGGCAGCGTCGGCACCCGGTGCTGGATCATCCTGCTCACCGGCCGCGACGACGAGGACCCGCTGCTGTTGCAGGTCAAGGAGAGCGGCCCGTCGGTGCTGGCCGAGCACGTCGAGGCCGGCGAGTGGGACAACCACGGCCGCCGGGTGGTCTCGGGCCAGCGGCTCATGCAGGCGCACAGCGACATCTTCCTGGGCTGGCAGAGCTACGGCGGGCGGGACTTCTACGTGCGCCAGCTGCGCGACTGGAAGGGCACGATGGAGTCCTCGACGTTCAAGCCGGAGGGCCTGCGGGTCTACGGCGAGATCTGCGCGTGGACGCTGGCCCGGGCCCACGCCCGCGGCGGCGACCGGATCGCGATCGCCGCCTACCTCGGCGCGGACGACACCATGGACCGCGCCCTGGTCCGGTTCGCCGAGGACTACGCGGACCGGACCGAGGGCGATCACGCCGCCTTCAAGTCCGCGTCCTGAGGGCTTTCCGGCCGCCCGTCCGCGGACCGGGCGATCAGGGTCACGGCCACCTCGTACGCGGCCAGCAGCACCACGATCACGAGCAGGCTCATCCACGACGACCAGATGAGGGCCGCGATCCCGGCCACGACCAGCCCGCCGATCCGTACGGCGTCGAGGTAGCGCGCGATGAAGCCGGGGGCGTGATCGCCGGCCACGCGCGCGCCCCGCCACGCCCACCGGGCGCCGGCGACGGTCTGCCGCCGTAGCCACCGGGGGATCCGGCCGGGGCCGGCCAGATAGGCGATCAGGGCCAGGACAGCGCCGATCCAGATGATCTGTGTGCCCCGCTCCCGCAACACCGAGAAGATGCTGTCGACGGCCGCGTTGACGCCGTCGCGGTAGACACCCTCCGGCACCTGCTCGACCGCCTGGCGGCGCACCGCCCGCACGATGACCGTGACGGTCACGGCGGCCACGACGAGCCAGATTCCCAGTTGTACGGCGGTCCGGCGCCGCCTCGGCGACACCACGAAAGCGGCCAGCACCAACACGATCGTCGAGGCGACGAACAGGGCCAGATACCGCTTCGAGGCGGCCACCGTGTCCTGCAGCGCCTTGAGCTGGCCGCCGTCGTACACGGTGAACTGCGCGAAGTTGGCCGGCAGGCGCACGCCGAGCGCGTCCTCCACCCGTACCCGAAGATTGTCGGGAATCGCCCCCGAACTCAGGTCGGGCAGGGTGATCGTCTTGCCGAACAACGTCGGCAGCTGCGCGCTGAGCTCCCGCAGCGCCTGGTTGATCAACGGCAGCAGATCGATGTCGATGTGGTCGCTCTGTGCGGTGATCACCTCGCTCTCGCCCTCCACGACGGCCATCACGCGGTCGTGGACGCGGCGGTTGACCTCGATCCAGACGGTCTGGAAGCCGTCGCTGCGCAGCACGGTGGTCACCACGGTGCGGACCTGGGTGCGCAGCTGCCCGGCGATCGGGCCGGCGGCGAACGCGGCCTGCGGGGGCAGGACGTCACGCAAGCGCTGCTCCACGTTCAGGACCGCGAAGGTCTGCGCGGTGGCGTACTCGGCGACCGCGGCCGAGATCTGCGGATCCTGCGGCAGCGGCGCGACGGTGCCGACCCAGCGGTCCGTGCTCAAAGTCGTGCGGGCCGCCCACAGGCCGACCACGCTGAGCACCAGCGCGAAGGCCGCGACCGCGGCCAGGATCGCCGCGACGACACCGCGGACCCGGCGGCCGCCGGTCCGCTTTCTGGTAGTCAATCTGCCGCGAAGATCGGCAACCTCGGCGCGCAGTCGCTCGAGCTCCACCTCACTCGCGTTTCTGGTCTGCACCTGGTGGGGCTGGTCGCCGTCGCCGGCAGCCTCGGCCGCCGTGGGCACGCTGCTCGTCATGCTCCGACCGTCGCCGATCGGCGTGGCGGGCCGATTCATCCCTGCCGGATGAATCCCGCCCCCACCGCCTGGCGCACGCTGAGACGCATGGCATTGGGGCCGCTGGAACTCATGGTCTTGTCCTTTCCCGCGGAGGACCTCAACGACGGCGTACGGGCGACTTTGGACCGGCTCGAGCGGGCTGACCAGATGTGTGTCGTCGACGCGCTGGTGGTCCGCAGCGACCAGGCCGGTGGCGGCTACGCGGTCGAGCTCATCGACCTGCCCGGCATCCGCGGCGACCCCGACGTCCTGGCCGCCCTGGCGACGGGGCTGATCACCGAGACCGACATCACCGACGTGGCGGAACTGCTCGACGACGACGCCATGGAGGTGCTCGCCGTCCTGCTGGAACACCGCTGGATCGGCGACCTGGCCGGCCGGGTCGCCGCGACGCGCGGCCAGATCGTCGCTCTCACCCACATCTCGGGCGCTCCGAGCCCGGTGTACTGAAAGGATCGACATGCCCGAAGTCGACGAGATGGGCCCCATCGACTACCTGTGCGTCGAGCTGCCACCCGGCAGCATGGACGGCAAGGCGTTCTCGCTGCTGGAAGATCTGGTCGACCGGCACATCATCCGGGTTTTGGACATCGCGCTGGTCCGCAAGAGCCCGGACGGCAAGGTGAGCGTCCTCGAAGAATCCGAGTTCGACGGGAACGGCCTCGCTTCCTTCCACGGCGCCGCCTCCGGCGTCCTGGGCGGCGAGGACCTGCGGGAAGCCGGCGAGCTGCTGGAGCCGGGCGCGGCCGCGGTGATCCTGGTCTACGAGAACACGTGGGCGGCCCCGCTGGCCCGCCAGCTGCGTCACGTGGGCGCTCAGCTGCTGGCGAGCGGGCGCATCCCGGTACAGCAATTGCTTCAGGCTTTGGACGAGACAGAGCCGCAGTACGCGGCGAAGGGAAGGTGACCGGATGCCCGGCCTGCTCCGAGGAATAGCCCGAACCGCCGTGGTGGCGGGAACCGCGTCGGCGGTCTCCGGCCGCGTGCGCCATCGCCAGGACGGCCGCTGGGCCCGCCAGGAGGCGCAGGACCAGATGGCGCAGCAGCCGCAGCAGCCGGCCTACGCTCCGCCGCCCCAGCAGGTCTACGTCGCGGCTCCGCCCGCCGCCGCCGCGCCCGCCGCCCCCGACATGTCCGCCAAGATCGACCAGCTGAAGCAGCTGGCCGATCTGAAGTCCCAGGGCATCCTCACCGACGCCGAGTTCGAGGCCCAGAAGGCCCGCATCCTCGGCCAGTAGGCACGAACGCGCCGGCCGCCCCCGATCGCCCGGGGACGGCCGGCGTTCGCTGTCAGCTGTAGGTGCGCGGATACGGGCGGGACGCCGGCGGCTGGGGAACGCGGATGACGGCCGACTTGGCGACGCCCGCGACGAGGGAGCCGACGGCGATGCCGAGGACCATGTTCAGGCCGGCGGTGTAGACGCGGGCGCCCAGGCTCGCGTCGGTGACGAACGGCGCCAGCATCGCCACCACCGTGGCCAGGCCGATCACCCAGCCGAAGAAGCGCATGGGACGTGGCGTGGTCAGCAGCAGCAGGTGGACCAGGCCCGTGGCGACCAGGGCCGCCATGCCCGCGCCGAAGGCGTACCAGCCGGTTGACGCGTCCCCCCACGTGCCTTGGCCCTTGGGCGCCAGCACGTCGATGTCGAACAGGCCGCGGCCGAACAGGATCCCGGCGATCGCGATCAGGGCCGCCACCACGGCGGTGGCCGCGCCGCCGGCCCAGAGCTTGCCGGCGTTGACGGCCGGGCGGGTTTCGTTGATACCGGTCATGCGTCGGAGCCTGGCCGACGCCGCCGCGGGGACGCTTCACCCGGCATGGATGGTTCCTGATATCGTGATTCGGCACGCCGACAAGCCGAAGGGAGGTCAGAACAATGTCCGATGTTCTGCGCCCCTTCCGCGGCCCGGCGTCTCCGCGGTTCTAGCGAGGCGCGCTCCTTTCCGGAGGCCCGGCATGACCGCTGTGACATTCCGCCCGCTCGTCGCGGGTGAGGAAGATCTGTTCGACTCCCTGCCCGATCCGTTGCCCGAGCTGCGCCAGGCGTCCTTCGCCGACGGCCTCGCCGCAGGCGGTTTCGCCTTCCCGCGCGCCTGGGTGGCGCTGCGCGGCGATGAGCTCGTCGCCCGCGCCGCGTGGGTTCTGCCGCCCGGCGCCGTCGGCCGGCCCTGGCTGGAACGGTTCGACGCCGCCAGTCCGGAGATCGGCGCCGCCCTTCTCACCGCGGCCCACGAGGCGCTCGGTGGTCCGCTGCCCTACTACGCCGCCGCTCCCGCGCATTGGCGGCAGAGGCCCGAGTCGAAAGCCGTCGTCGAGGTACGGCTGGCGGCCGCGCGCCGCGCGGGCCTGGTCGAGCACGGGGAGCGGCTCCGGCTGACCTGGGCCGGGGCGGCCCTGCCGGCCACCAGCGGAAGGTACGCCTTCCGCCCGGTCACCGGCGAGGAGGAGATCACCGCCCTGGTCGCCCGGATCGGGCGGCCCGACGTCGTCACCGGGGCCGAGACCGCGCTCGCCGTGCTGGGCGCCGACCTTGCTTCCGCTCCGCTGCCCTGGCTGCGTACCGCCGATTGGCTTGTCGCCGAGGAGGCGGGCCTTGTCGCCGCCGCCGGCGACCATTGCTATCCGCTGATCGGCTATCTGGGTCTTCTCGACGCGGGCGCCCGGGAGGAGCTGATCGCCGAGGCGGTCCGCGTGCTGGCCGAGGGCGGCGCCCGGGAGGTGGTGGCCGACGTCGACTCCTACCGGGTCGAGGTGCTGGCGGCCTTGGAGCGGACCGGCTTCCGCCAGGTCCGCTCCCGCGTGGTCCTCACCTGACAGGTCAGCTGTTGATCGTGGCCTGTCGCGCCTCGATCGCCTTGACGGTGTTGTGCAGGGCCTTGACCAGGACGCCCTTGCCGACGCTGCCGAGCAGCAGCCCGGTCACCTTGCCCTTGAGGTTCTTCCCTTCGCGCACCACCACCGCGTCCAGGGTGGTGGTGCCGTCGGGCTGCCGGGTCAGCGTGTAGGTGTGCCCCGAGTCGCCGCCCCAGATGTTGGAGTCGGTGGTCCTCATGGTGACGTGGGTGGGATCGGACCAGTCGTAGGACAGGCGTTCCCAGACTCCGCCGCCGCCCTCGGTCACATCGGCGTGGGTGGCGCCGAGCTCGTGCACCTTCAGGTCGGCGTCGGAGCTGTTGCCGAACAGCTTCTGCCGGCCCGGCCCGAAGTCAGTGAGCCCGGCGACGAACTGCTCGGGGGTGAGGGTGGTGGTCTCGTGCATTCGGATGGTCGACATGTGAACAGCTTGTCGGCCGAAGCACCCCCGCCGAGCCGGTAGGACACCCTGGTCGGTCCCGGGTGTGCCCCGGGCGCCGCCCCCGGGTGACCTGAGACTCACTCGCTTATATTGGTATGTCGTCATACCTAATACTCGGCTGGTGAACGAGATCGCCGCCGAAGTCGTGGAACTCGCGCCGGCGCTGCACCGGGCGCTGGAGCGCCGCGCCGACACCGAGATCGACTTCCCGCGGCCGCCGGATCTGCAGCTCTCGGCGCTGCGCCTGGTCCGGCGGCATCCCGGCACGACCGTGCGGGAACTCGCCGGCGAGCTCCAGCTCAAACCGAACAACGCCAGCGCCCTGGTCACCGCCATGGTCACCGGCGGTTTGCTGGTCAAGGAGAACGACCCGGACGACCGGCGGGTCGTCCGCCTGCGGCTGACCGACCAGGCGCGGCAGCGGCACGACGCCGTACGGGACCTGTTCACCGGTTACGTCGAGGCGGCCCTGACCACCCTCACCGACTCGGAGCGCCGTGATGTGGCCGCGGCGCTTCCGGTGCTTCACCGCATCGTGGAACAAATCAAGCAGGAGAGTAAGTGACCACCCTCACCAAGGCGCCCACCCCGCCCACCGTCGTCTCGAGGCGGAACAAGCCCTGGCTGTCCCTGATCGCCGTCGCGTTCGGCCTGTTCATGGTCGGCCTGGACGGAAGCATCGTGTCGATCGCCAACCCGGAGATCGGCCGCGACCTGAACGCCAGCACCGCCGGCCTGCAATGGGTCACCAACGCCTATCTGCTGGCCCTGGCCGCCTCGCTGATCCTGGGCGGCAAGCTCGGCGACCGGTTCGGCCGCCGCACCTACTACCTGGTCGGCGTGGCCGGCTTCACCGTCGCCTCGGTCGCCATCGGCCTCTCCGGCTCGATCACCGGCGTGATCGTCTTCCGGGCCGTGCAGGGCTTCTTCGGCGGCCTGCTGATGCCGAACACGCTGGGCATCCTGCGAGCCGTGTTCCCGCCGAAGAAGTTCGGCATGGCCGTCGGCATCTGGGCCATGGTCTCCTCGGTGTCGACGGCGCTCGGCCCGATCGTCGGCGGCCTGCTCGTCGAGCACGTCAACTGGGAGTCGGTCTTCTACGTCAACGCCCCGATCGGCGTCATCGCCCTGGCCGTGAGCGCTTTCGTGCTGCCGCAGAGCAAGAACTCGACCGGTCACCACAGGTTCGACATCCCCGGCATCGTGCTGCTGGCGGCGGGCCTGGTGGTGATGGTCTTCGGCGTGGTGAAGGGCGAGACGTGGGGCTGGGGTTCGGCGGCCACGCTGGGCACCATCGCCGCCGGCCTGGCGATCCTGGTGGTCTTCGGCTGGTACGAGACCCGGGTCGAGCACCCGCTGCTGCCGATGCGCCTGTTCCGCAACTCGGCCCTGACCATCGGCACGGTGCTGACCGCCGTGAACTTCTTCGTCCTGCTCGGCTCGATCTTCTACGTGATGCTCTACCTGCAGAACGTCCGCGGCTACACCCCGGTCATGGCCGGCGTGCTCACCCTGCCGCTGAGCCTGGCCTCGGTGGTGGCGTCCCCGCTGGGCGCGGCCCTCACCGACCGGTTCGGCCCGCGCCTGACGATGCCGCTCGGCATGGCCTTGCAGGCGCTGGCCTCGTTCGGCTTCCTGCTCCTGCGAACCGATTCCCCGTACGCCGTGATGTGGCCCTCGTTCATCCTCCTGGGCCTGGGAGTAGGCATGATCATGGCCGCCTCCTCGGAGGCGATCGTCGGCAACGCCCCGGTGCGGGACGCCGGCGTGGCCGGCGGCCTGCAGGCCACCGCCCTGCAGATCGGCGGCGCCCTGGGCACGTCGGTGCTGGTCTCCCTGATCAGCAGCAGGGCCGGCGCCACCCTCTACACGGCCCTGACCGGCGCCGGCGTTCCCGCCCCGCTGGCCACCGGCCTGCAGGAGGCGAAGGACGCGGTGGCCATGGGCGTAGCCCCGGTCTCCCCCGACATGACCGCCACCCTCAGGGCCGCGGTGACCGACGGCGCCGGCCAGGCCTTCATCAACGGCCTGCACGTGGCCGCCCTGACCACAGCCCTCCTCTGCCTGGCCGCCGCCGCGGTAGCCGTCATCGGCGTCCGCCGGGGCTCCACCCCCACCGAGGGCGCAGCCGCCCACTGACCCCGGGGTTCGGGTGCAACCAGGTTGCACCCGAACCACACCGGAAAGAACGCCCCGGCCGGCGCAGGCTTCAGAGGTGCCGATGGCCTTCCTGACCGCGCCGCTCCGCCGATGGGCGGGGTGGCATTTCATCCTGGCCCTCGGCGTCCCGGTGATCGCCCTCTACTACTGGTTCCTGCACCTGGGCCCGGACTGGGGCGGTGCACAGGTCGCCCTGTACACCAGCGCCAACGGAGTCCTGGCGCTGAGCTGCCTGATCACCGCCTGGCGCCGCCGCGACCTGCGCGCCATCCTGCTGCTGTTCGCCGCGTCGGCCCTCACCTCCATCTTCGGTGACGTGGTCTTCTACTTCCTCGCGCTGGTCGGCGGCGAGGTGGCGTACCCCAGCATCGCCGACCTGGGCTACCTGGCGGCCTACCCGCTGCTGGCCAGCGGCCTCCTGCTCCTCGTACGCCGCCGCACCCCGGGCCGCGACTTCACGAGCGCCCTCGACGCCGCGATCGTGGCGGTCAGCGCCGGCTACCTCGTCCTCGAGTTCACGATCCTGCCGACCATGGAGATCAGCGCGGCCAACATCGCCACCCTGGTCTCCGTCGCCTACCCGGTGGGCGACCTCATGCTCATCGTGGTCGGCGCCCGCCTGATGATCGGCGGCGCCCGCACCGCCCCGCTCCTGATGATCGGCGCCTACCTGGCCCTGGTCCTGTTCTCGGACACCCTCTACATGGTGCAGATCCTGGACGGCACCTACCGAGCCGGCAACATCCTGGACCTCTTCTGGATGAGCGCCGCCTTCATCCTGGCCGCCGGTGTGGCCCACCCCGCCGCGCCCCGGCTGCTGATCCGCAACGCGGCGGTGACGGCCGACGCCACCCCGCGCCGCCTGATCGTCCTGGCCGTGGCCGCCATCATGGCGCCGACGGTCATGATGGTGCAGTACCTGCGCGGCGCCACCTCGCACATCATCGTCGCCGGCCTCGTCTGCAACCTCCTGTTCCTGCTGGTCATGGGCCGCATGGCCGGCCTGGTCAGCGCCCAGCGGCACGCCGCCATCACGGACGCCCTGACCGGCTTGCGCAGCCGCCGCTTCTTCGAGCAGTCCCTCCGCTCCGAGTCGTCCCGCGCGGCCCGCCACGACGCCGACCTGAGCATGCTGCTGCTGGACATCGACCACTTCAAAACCGTCAACGACACCTACGGCCACGCCGGCGGCGACCGCGTCCTGGTCGAGGTGGCCGACCGCTTGCACGCCGCCGTCCGCCCCGGCGACCTGGTGGCCCGCTACGGCGGCGAGGAGTTCGCCGTCCTGCTCCCCGGCGCGGGCCCCGCCGAGGCCGCCGACATCGCCGACCGCCTGCGCCGGGCCATCGCCGCCACCCCGATAGCGGTGGCCGGCGACCGCTTCCACCAGGTGACAGTCTCGGTGGGCGTGGCCGCCACCCAGGCCCCCGAGGAAATGGTCCTGTCCGCCGACCGCGCCCTCTACGCCTCCAAGAACGCCGGCCGCGACCGCGTGACCATCGCCGGCCCCACCCCGGTCGCAGCCTGACAGAGAAGATGTCGACGAGCACTCCTGTCCACCAAAATCTTCGACCCCTCGTCACGGCGATGTGCCCCAGCCTGCTGGCCGCCAACGGCGTCGGCGCCGAGGTCGCCGGCCAGCTCCTGGTCAGCGCCGGGGAGAATCACGACCGGCCCCCTCCGAGGCCGCGTGCGCCATGCTCCGCGGCGCCGCCCCGATACCCGCGGCGACCGGCAAGCCAACGCCGCGCTCTACCGGGTTCGTGGACCTCGTGGCGGATTTCCCAGCGGATGCGTAGTCGCCGGAACCAGTGCGGCAGCGCGAAGCCCTGTTCCACGACCCAGCGCAGCTTGCCCAGCCCTGCCCCGTGTTCGGTGCCGCGCCGTGCGATGACCGGGGTGATGCCCAGTTCCCGGACCAGGGTGCGGTACTTGTCGTGGCGGTACCTGCGGTCGGCGTAAACCCTCGGCATTCGGCTGCGGGGCCGGCCGCGTGTCGGCGTACGGGTTCCGGTGCGCAGCCGCATACGCCAAATGTGCCGAGGCCTAAGCGAGTGGCGCTGGGAGACGTTGCCGGACGGGGAACCTCGTCGAGCATGATCACCGACGGGCCACTCCGCCCGCACGGCAACGCTCACCTGCTGGCGGACACCCCGCCCCAACAGTCGGCTCGAACGCGGATCCCACGGCCGGCCGCGGCCGACGGCCGCCGCGACGGCGCCGGTGGACTGCTGCTGTGCGGCGCCTACGAGATGAACGCCGATCTGGTCCATCCACTGCTCCGCGACCTGCCCCAGTGATCCACATCCGCGCCGCCGCACAGGACGACCCGCCGTTGCAGGCGACCGCGGGACTCCTCACCGCCGAACTCCGCCAGCCCGGGCCAGGCACGCAAGCACTCGTGCCCGCGCTGCTGGACACCCTGCTGGTGTACGCGCTCCGCAACGTCCTGGACCGGAACGCCGAGCAGACCACCGGCTGGTCGGCGGCGCTGCACGACCCGGGAATCGCCGCCGCCCTGCGGGCCGTGCACACTGAACCGGCACGGCCCTGGACTGTCGCCACCCTGGCCGACCGGGCGCGGATGTCTCGGGCAACCTTCGCCCACCGGTTCGCCGGACCCATCGGCCAGCCGCCAGTCGGCTACTTCACCTGGTGGCGGTTGACTACCGCAGCTCGCCTACTGCGAACCAGTGACGCCCCACTCGACGCGATCGCCGCCGGCGTCGGCTACACCTCGACATTCGCCTTCAGCAACGCTTTCAAACGCCGATTCGACATGGCGCCCGGCCAATACCGGCGTGCCGGTGCCGATCCGAGACCCGGACGAGATCACCACCCGCACCCGGATTGAAGCGACATCCGCTCATCGGCAGATCCGGGCGTTAGCCGGCTACAGCTGGTGAGCCGGTGTCGACCGTGGCGCGGCGGCGCCGTGGCGGTTCGCCCGACGTGGCGTAGCCCGTCACGTTCTCATCTCGCCCTGCCATGTCTGGAGCGTGATGATCCGTCCACCAAGAGCCAGGTGGAGACCGATCACCTCCTCGACATCGTTGCGGGTCGGCTCCACAACAACGAGCGGCCTGCCAATCACCGCGGCGAACGGCGCCTCGCCGGAAGCATCCCGCAGCGACCAACGGGTTTGCTCCCTCGCGAACCCTCCTGACCAGGATCCCGTCGAGGCGGGACGCGACTCGCTCAGGAACGACCCTTCCATGACACAAATCGTGTTCTGCCGGGGATGCCCGAAAGTGCCATAACGGAAAGTTCTCAGCCAAGTGGATGTTCATCGGTCAGCCAACCGGAATGCCGATCTTGTCGCGTTCGAGTGCGGCACGAAGCATGCGCAGCGCTTGTGTCGCAGCGTCCAGGTGTTCGGGTTCGAGAACCGCGTGGATAAGTTCGGTGATGGTCGTGAAGGTAGTGCTCGCTTCACTGACGAGGGCGCGGCCGGAGTCGGTGAGTTCCAGCAGCGAGGATCGCCGGTCCGCCGGGTTGGGGATCCGCTTGACCCATCCGCGTCCTTCGAGGCGGTCGATGCCCTTACTGATCGCCCCGACGCCGGCGGCGAAGAACTCGGCGAGGTCAGCGACCCGCGCGCCGGGGTGATCGCGCAGGTAGTGCAGCGACTCGAACTGCGATGCGGCGATTCCGTGTCGGGTGCGCATCAGGTCGTTCAAGCTGTTGTACAGCCGTGTCTCGCATCTGACCAGGTCGCTGAAAAAAGTCACACTTGCCGCCGACGGCTCGCAGTTAGATGCCGCGGCATGTAAATATCTTCCACGGCATACAGTTTAGCCGCTTGCAGGTTAGGGAGTACAGCGATGAGCAAGGCACAACGTGCGACGGTCGACGCGATGCTGCGGCAGAGCCCGCAGAGCTTCACGCCGGTGCCGGTGCAGCAGATGCGCGAGAACTTCGCCAAGCTGATGGCGCTGTTCCCGGTTCCGCCTGCGCGAACCTCGGAGACGACGCTCGGTGGTCGGCCCGCAGTCCTGGTCGAACCGGTGGGCGAGATCCGTCCGGACGCCACGATTCTGTACTTCCATGGCGGCTCGTTCTCCCTCGGCTCCCCCCAGACCGCGATGGGGCTGACCGCCGGCCTGGTCAATCGGACCGGGTTCCGGGCGCTGTCGCTGGACTACCGGCTCGCACCGGAACACCCGTTCCCCGCCGGGATCGAGGACTGTCTCGCCGCCTACCGCGCACTACTCGACGACGGCGTCAACCCGGAATCAATCGCGTTTGCCGGAGACTCGGCCGGCGGCGGCCTGACCGTGACGACCACGCTCGCCGCCAAGAAGGCCGGGCTGCCGGTGCCGGGCGCGATCGTCGCGTTCTCGCCCGGGCTGGATCACACCCGCACGGGCGCCAGCATGGATACCAAAGCCGGCATCGACCCACTCTTCACCCGCGAGGGCATGGCGTACACCGGCGAGCTCTATCTGGGCGGGCAGGACCCGAACCAGGAACTGCTCGCCCCTGCTGTCCTGGCCGACCTGACCGGCTTCCCGCCACTACTGCTGCAGGTCGGCACCAACGAACTGCTGCTCGACGACTCGGTACGGCTGGCCGAACGCGCCCGCGACGCCGAGGTCGACGTCATCCTCGACATCACCGCCGGCGTGCCGCACGTGTACCAGGCCTTCCTCGGCCAGCTCGACGAAGCCGAGCATGCGCTCGACCGCGCCGCACTGTTCCTAACCCAGCACCTGAAGGCCGCAACGGAGCGGCATCAATGACCGGAGCCGACCTCAGCAGCGTTCACCGGCTATCGAAAGCGAACTCCCCGCGTTCGCCACACTTCCGCGACCGCGACCGCGCAGCTCTTGATCGGTGCGGCTGGCGCGGCGATCTGGCAGACCCGCACCGGGGGCGCCGGCGACATCGCCATCGACATCGTCGATGCCCTGCATTTCCTGCACCCGACCCACTACGTCGTGCAGTCGGGGCACTCGATGAACGTCGGCGCCGAACACGTCGCCGTCAACCACACCTTCCCATGCGCCGACGGTGAATACATCATGCTCGAGGCCGGACCGCCGTACGCGAAACTGCTGGACGGCTACCTCAACTTCGTCGACTGCGGCAACAAACCAGCACGCGGGCCTCGATTTTGGCTATCCGGGCCTCCGTCTGATCTCCCCACCACTCGGTCATGGCCTCGGCGGCGGTGCTCCCCGGGGTCCGGTCCGCCTCGGGTGCCAGTTCATGACCGCGCAGGACGATCTGCGCCCGGCTCCGTCCGGCGACGAGGTCCAGCGCCGCGGTCAGGCGTCTTTGCCGATGTAGCACCACGGGCACACCACATCGAAGTTATTCGAGACGGTGCACGCGTTGACCGACGCCGGCCGCGCCTACAATTCCGCCGCCCGTGGGCTGGGGCTCAACTGGCGCACCGTTCGCAAGTGTGCAACCGCCTCCAGCTGGCAGGAGTGCGTGCGTCGCCCGCGTCCGCGGGTCCCGTCCCCGCTCGACCGCTACCTGGGGTACCTGCAGCAACGCTGGGATGAGGGCGAACACAGCGTGAAGGTGCTGCCCGAAGAGCTGAAGGCCAAGGGCTATCTCGGCCACTGTCCACGCGTGAAGATGGCGGTCGCACCGCCGCGCCGGGGCCTGCCGGTCGATCAGCCCCGCAACCGTCCGCCGTCACCGCGCGAAGTCGCCCGGTGGATCACCAGCAGCCCACCACGGCGGACCCTCGACACCGCCGGACGACTACAGCGGCTGCTCGCGCACTGCGCTGAACTCGACCGCGCTCACACCCCGGTCCGAGCCTTCGCGGCCATGTTCGATACCAGCGACCCCGGACCGCTACCGGGCTGGCTCAACGAACTCGAGGCGAGTCGCCTGCCCGGACTGCCCAGCTTCGCCAAGGTGATCCGCGAAGACTTGCCGGCCGTCGTTCAATCTGTCACCTCTCCCTACAGCTCCGGCGTCAATGAAGGCCGCATCACCGACGTGAAACTCCAGACGAGACTCATGGCCGGCCGGGCAAGGGTCCCACTCCTACGCCGACACCGCGCACGTGCATGAGACGATCAAGGTCATGTCCGGGGGGGTGACCCCAGGTCGTTAAGCGAGCGCCTCAATCATGCCGAGCGCCTGCGCAGGCAGTGGCAGAGCGTTGATCTCATCCTGGATCTGCTGTGCGGCGAGCCGGTATGAGTCCTCGTGCAGCAAGGTAGCTGCAGCGCGGGCTGCGTCCTGGGGCGTGAACGTCACCGGGTCAAGCTCCAGCGCCGTGCCGAGTTCGACGCAGCGCCTCGTGTTGTGCGGCTGGTCGGCGCCCATCGGGAGTAGCACGGAGGGAATGCCGTGGGCGAGCGAGCCGATGAGGGTGCCGGACCCGCCATGTGCGATCACGAGGTCTGCTTCGGCCAGGATTTCCTGCTGCGGGATGAACTGCTCGATGCGCACGTGCTCCGGCTGCGGTCCGAACGATGCGGGATCGAGCCGCCGCCCCACTGTCGTCACCACGCGGACCGGTAGGTCGCGAAGACCGGCGAGCACGCGTTCGAAGACCTCGCGGTGTGTATCGAGCGTCCCGAGCGTGAAGTAGATCAAGGGCTTGCCGGCTGTGTGCGTTCGCCGCGGGACGCGGTTGCCTGGCGCGCACCAGAAGGTACTTTGCGGCAGCGGGTGGCGCGGATCGCGCAGGCTCGGCGGTGCGGGCATGATGACCAGTTGGCCGTTGAGCCGGGTCAGCTCGGGGTCGGGTACCAGCCCGTACTCGGCACGCAACGCAGAGACCGGGTCGAGGATGACCTCCTTGCGGGCCAAGCCCCCCGCCAGCAGCACAATGACATTCACACACGGGATACCGAGTGTCTCCGCGGCGATCGCCGAGCCGAAGTCGATCTCGTCGCGCACGATGACGTCCGGCTTGTACCCAAGCGCGATCTCCCGGATCGCCTTGGCATGGCGGCGCGCACCCCGGCCGGCGAACGAGTCGCGAAGGACCTGCTCCTCGCGGGCCAGGTCGACTGGCTCCAGACGTTGCTCGGGCTCGTCGGCGGGCCGCGGCTTCGGTTCGCTGGTGCGCAACGCCGTGAAGCCCGCCGCCGTGATCTCCTCGTACCGGCCCCCGGAGCCCGCCACGGCCACAGTGTGACCAGCGGCCCGCGCCGCACGAGCAAATGGGATAAGTGGCCGGAAATGCCCACTGCCGCCGATGAAAGTGAAGAGAATGCGCACTCCGGCGAGCCTACCGCCCGCCCGCGGCGTTCCCCGAGACCGGCAAAGCCTGAACCAGACTCAAGCACCTCCAACCCTCAACAACCACCACTATTGATCCCCAGGTCGTAACGATCTCCCGCTACGAAAATCTTGCCAGAGCCAGTCTTAGCCGTACGCCGACACCCGATCGGCGAGTGCTGGCACTCAACAGTTCACGGCCCCGGCATACCGACCTGACCTCCTCGTCACGGCGATCAGCCCCAGCCTGACGGCCGCCAACGGCGTCGGCGCCGAGATCGCCGGGCAGCTATAGGTCAGCGCCGGGGAGAACCACGACCGGCTCACCTCCTCAGCCGCGCGCGCCGAGCTCTGCGGCGGCGACCGGCACGCCGACGCCGCCCTCTACCGGTCGTGCTCGGGCGCCTGCGCTGTGAGCCCCGCACCTGCGACTTCATGTAACGACGCACCAGCTCGGCACGGCTGACAATCTTGCTTGGGATCCATCGGAGCATCCCCGGACGCTCAGCCGTTGGCCGTGACGATGACGCGGCCCGGGAAGCGAGGCCGGATCGCCTCGTCGGTCATGGCGGCGGCCACCGCCGCTCGGCTCACCCGCGCCGGGAAGAAGCGGCGCGGCATGTCCTCCAGTGGGAAAGTGTGGTGCTCCGCCGTCCCGCCGGCCAGCGGGCCGACGTGGAAGAGCGTGCCCCCGGCGGCCAGGACGGCCGCGTCCGCCGCGACCTTGTCCGGGATCTCGGCCCGCATGACCAGGGCCAGCAGCCCTCGTGTGAGAGCACCAGCCGCCGCAGCCGACGGGCCGGTGCCGAGAGCGCCGAGCCAGACGATCCGCCCCACGCCGGAGGCCACCACGGCCTTGGCCCCGGCGGTCAGCACCCCGGGCAGGTCACCCTTCGGCATCCCGAGGCCGGAGACGAGCACGTCGGCTCCCTCGACGGCACGGGCAATCGACGCCGGGTCGTGCACGTCGGCCGCCACGGCGGTCAGGCCGGGCCGGGCCGGCACGCGGGCGGGGTCACGCGCCAGCGCCGTGACCTCCAGTCCTCGTGCGAGCCCTGTCTCCACCAGCAGCGACCCGACCGCCCCGGTCGCGCCGAGCACCGCGATCCGCATGCTCACCTCACCCCACCGGCCACGGCGCGGCCCGCCACACCGTCGATGCCGGGGGCGCTCAGCGCGGCGAGCGCCGCCGCGTGCAGGGACGGGGCGGCGGCCAGGTAGCCACTGCTGGTGATCTCCCAGGGACGGCCGTCCAGGTCGGTGATCACACCGCCGGCCTCACGGACGAGCAGGAGCGGGCCGATGTGCGAGCGGACGTTGTCGAACTGCCACACCGCGTCCATCCGGCCGGCGGCGAGCTGGGCCAGTTCATGGGTGACCGGGACGGACATCCGCACGTACAGCGCCTCGCTCATCATCGCCGCTATCCCGGCGCCCACCCGGGCGGCGGCCGCGGCGTCGCGTCCCGGTTTGGCCTGGCCGGTCCCGACCAGCGCGGCCGCCAGGTCCTGTTTGGCCGACACGCGCAGCGGTGCGCCGTTGAGCCGCGCGCCCTCGCCGGCCACCGCGGTGAACAGGTCGCCGGTGAGCGGGACGTACAGCACCGCCAACCGCGGCCGGCCGTCGCGGACCAGGCTGACGCCGATGTTCCAGTCGGTCATGCCGTGGACCGCGTTGACGTTGCCACCGACCGGGTCGGCCACCCACCAGTCACCGTCGGGCATCGGGCCGGTGGCGTGCTCGTCCTCCTCCCACCGGGACCCGGGCAGCGCCGCCGTCAGCACCGGGCGGAGCAGGCCGGCCACGGCGCCGTCGTTGGCTCGGACGGCCGCCACGAGCTCCTGGAGATCGGCGGGCCGGGCCGAGGCGGAGTAGCGGGTGAGCAGGCGGGCTCCGGCCTGGCGGACGGCGTCGGTGACTACGGCAAGGAGTTCGTTTGTCATGTGTCGAGCTTCGGGCCGTGGCTCAGTTAAGTCCAGTGCACTCTTGTTAGTCTACGATTTACCGCCATGCAACTAGATCTGAACCTGCTGACCGCCCTCGACGCGCTGCTCGAGGAGGGCAGCGTCACCGGCGCCGCCGGCCGGTTGCGGCTCTCCCCGCCCGCCCTCAGCCGCACGCTGGGGCGTCTCCGGCGGCACACCGGCGACGACATCCTGGTGCGCACCGGGCGGACGATGACCCCCACGCCGTACGCCCTCGCCGTCCGGGATCAGGTGCGCGACCTGGTCCAGCAGGCCCATCAGGTGCTGGCCCCGAGCCGCGAGCTCGACCTGGCCACCCTCGAGCGCACCTTCACCCTGCGCTGCCACGACACCCTCGCCACGGCCCTCGCCGCGCCCCTGCTCCAAGTCGTGGACGAGCAGGCACCCGGCGTGCGGTTGCGCTTCCTGGCCGAGACCGCGATCGACACCGACGACCTGCGGCACGGGCGCGTCGATCTAGAGGTCGGGGCCGGCCTTCCCGTGTCGCCGGAGCTGCGTTCCGAGACCTACGGGCACGACCAGCTGGTGGTGGCGATGGGGCGCTCACATCCGTACACCCCAGCAATTGATCTTCAGCGGTTCGCCGCGAAACCGCATGTGCTCGTCTCGCGCCGGGGCCGCCTGGCCGACCCGGTCGACGAGATCCTCGCCACGCATGGCCTGCGCCGGCGCGTGCTGGCCTCGGTCGGCACGGTGGCGGCGGCGGCCCAGGTGATCAGCCGCAGTGACTGCCTGTTGACCCTTCCGCTCGGCCTGAGCCGCCCGCTGATCGAGGCGTTCGGCCTGGTCACCGTGCCGCTGCCGGTGGCCGTGCCGGATGTGCCGATCGTCGGCGTGTGGCATCAGCGCTACGACACCGATCCCGGGCACCTGTGGCTGCGCACACAGGTCGGGGCCGCCCTGGCGTCGGCAATGCGACAACTGCCGGAAACCTGATTCGGGCAAGGTGCACGCATGGACCTTCGTAACGGGGTGGAAATTCGGTCGCTCGGCACCACGCCCGGCGAATTCCGGCGGGATCTGCTGAGCAATCTGTACTACCGGCGCGGCACGACCGTGGAATCGGCGAGCGCGCAGGACACGTACGAGACCTTGGCCCTGACCGTGCGGGACCGCCTGGCCGAACGCCGCGCCCGGACCGCGGCGGCGCAATACGAGAGCAATCCCCGGTGGGTCTATTACCTGAGCGCCGAATATCTGCTCGGGCCGCAACTGGAACAGAATCTGCTGTATTCGGGTACGGGCGAGGCCGCGCGCCAGGCCTTGGAGGCGTGCGGTTTCGCGCCGGACGAGATCGCCGCGCTCGATGTCGAGCCGGGCCTCGGCAACGGTGGCCTGGGGCGGCTCGCGGCCTGCCTGCTCGACTCGCTGGCCACGATGGACATTCCCGCGGTGGGTTACGGCATCCGCTACGACCTGGGCATCTTCCGCCAGGAATTCCAGGACGGGCGGCAGGTCGAGCGGCCCGACGACTGGGCGTTCCAGGGCGACCCGTGGGAGTTCCCCGCGCCGGACGACGTCCAGACGGTGGGCTTTTACGGTCATGTCGAGGAGAGGGACGGCCGCCGCGCCTGGATTCCGGGTGAGGTCGTCCTCGGCGAGCCGAGCCATTTGCTGGTGCCGGGATACGGGACGACGACGGTCAATATCGTACGGCTGTGGCGCGCTCGCGCCCACCGGGCCTCGTTCGACCTGACGCGCTTCTCGGCCGGGCAGTACGCGGAAGCCGTGCAGGACGCGGTGCGCGCCGAGAACATCAGCAAGGTCCTCTACCCGGACGACAGTACGGCGTCGGGGCGCGAGCTGCGTCTCAAGCAACAGTATTTCCTGGTCTCCTGCTCGCTGCGGGACATCGTCCGCCGCTTCCACATCCGCAACGCGGACTGGGACACGTTTCCCGACAAGACGGCGATTCAGCTCAACGACACCCACCCGGTGCTGGCCATCCCGGAGCTGATGCGGCTGCTGGTCGACGAGGAGGGCCTCGATTGGCAGTACGCCTGGTCGCTGGTCCGCCGAACGTTCAACTACACGTGTCACACGCTGCTGCCGGAAGCGCTCGAGACATGGCCGGTGGACATGCTGGGCCACCTCCTGCCCCGCCATCTGGAAATCATCTATCTGATCAATGCCGGTCTTCTCGACGAGGTTCGGTCACGCTTTCCCGACGACCTCGATCGGGTACGGCGGATGTCGCTCATTCAGGAGGAGCCGGCTCGCCTCGTCCGCATGGCCAATCTCGCCGTCACCGGCACCGCCATGACCAACGGGGTGGCCGAGTTGCACACGCAGCTGCTGTCCTCGACCGTTCTGCGGGATTTCCACGACCTGTGGCCGTCCCGCTTCGCCAATGTGACGAATGGCGTTTCTCCTCGGCGATTCGTCCGCTTGGCCAACCCGGGACTGTCCGCGCTGATTTCGTCCGGGCTCGGCGGCGACCGATGGCTCACCGACCTGTCTCTTCTGGAGGGCCTGGCGGCCCTGACGGACGACGCCTCGTTCCGCGAGCAGTGGCGTGACGTGAAACGGGCGGCCAAGGCGGCCCTCGGGCTGGGCGACCCGGACGCGCTGATGGACGTCATGATCAAGCGCTTCCACGAGTACAAGCGCCAGCAACTCAAGCTGCTTCACGTGATCACGCTGTATCACCGGATCAAGGCGGGCGGCTACGACGGCGTACCGCGAACGGTCCTGTTCGGCGGCAAGGCGGCGCCCGCCTATCAGGCGGCCAAGAACATCATCCACCTGATCAACGCGGTGGCCACCGTCGTCAACGCGGACCCGGCCACGGCGGGCCTGCTGCGCGTGGTCTTCCCGGCCAACTACAACATCACGCTGGCCGAGCACATCATTCCGGCCGCCGACCTGAGCGAGCAGATCTCCATGGCCGGAAAAGAGGCTTCCGGTACGGGCAACATGAAGCTCACCCTGAACGGCGCCCTCACCATCGGCACCCTCGACGGCGCCAACATCGAGATCCGCGACCGGGTCGGCGCCGACAACTTCTTCCTGTTCGGCCTGGACGCGCCGGCCGCGCTCGCCCTGCGCTCCGACGCCTACCAGCCCCGCGACCACTACCACAGTGACGACGAGCTGCGGGCCGCCCTCGACGCCGTCCAGGCCGGCGCCTTCGGCGGGGTGGGCCACGAGGTGGCGGCGTCCCTGCTCGACCGCGACGAATACCTGACCCTGGCCGACTACCGGTCGTACGTCGACTGCCAGACCGAGGTCGACGCCGCCTGGCGCGACCAGGAGCGCTGGACCACGATGTCGATCCTCAACACGGCCCGGGCCGGCTTCTTCTCCGCCGACCGCACGGTCGCCGACTATCTGGACCGCATCTGGCACGCGGCTCCCGTCCGCCCCTGAAAAATGTCATACCCCCCGGGAAGAATCAGGGCCATGTTCACAGTGGAGTTCGAGCGCATCGGCTATGCCCCTTTCATCCTCCGCGCGGTGTCCGGCGCGACCCGCCCGCTGCTGGTCGAGGAGGTCTACGCGGCCTGGGCCGCCTCGGTGACCTCCTCGGCCAGCCACCTCGTGCGGTGGCCGTCGCCGGGCCGCGCGTGGGCCACCTTCGAGTCCGACGTGCTGGCCCTGGTCCGCTCGGGCGAGCTGGTGACGTGCGCCGACGACGAGCCGGAAACCCACCCCCACCACCACCTGACCCGCGGCCACGAGGGCCACGCCCCGTTCCGCCACGGCCCGGCCCCGGCCGTCCGCCGCTACCTGGCCACCCCCGCCGGCTCGGCGGCCTGGCGTTCCTCGGTCACCGACCCGTTCCTGCGCAAGACCGTGCTCCGGCTCAAGCCGCGCGCGCCGCGGCCAGCGCCTGTCGGAGCTGGTCGCCGGTGAGCCGCCGGGCGTTCCAGGCGAGCGCGGCCAGCGCCGCGTGCTCGGGGTGCGGCCGGGCCTGTTCGGCGACCGGCCCCACCCCGGCCAGCGCGACCAGTTCTCCGGGGTCGTATCCGAGCAGGTGCGCGAAGGCCGTCACGTAGAGCGGGGTCACCACGACCCTCCCCGCCCCGAGCATCCAGATGGTCGAGTCGGAGACGTACGGCCCGCCGCCCACCTCGAGCAGCACGCGCGCGTTGTGCGGCTTGATGTTCCGGTTCCCCGCCAGCCGCACGAGCATCGACCCCGCCGACTCGGGAAAGCCGGGCTCCTCCGCCGGCTCGGCCCGCGGTCGCGGTGGCATCGCCCGGACCAGCTCGTCGATCTCCGCGATCCGCTCCCGGTCGAGCCGAGCCGCCGCGCGCAGGAGATGCCCCACATCCCACGGCTTGGTGGGCAGAGCCGACGCCTCTTCCGGCGGGACCGGCAGCCCCGCGACGGTGTAGAGGTCCGCCGGCGCGATGCGCACCGCCGGCGCCAGCCGTTCCAGCAGCTCCGGACTCGGCCCGGCCCCGTCGACGACGGCCCGCAGCTCGGCCTCGGCCACGCCCGCCTCCCCGGCGAGAGCGGCCACCATCTCCTCCATCACCGTCGTGGCGTCCGGCCGGCGTACGGCCAGCAGCCGCCACAGCCGTGGCCCGAAAGGTGACCGCGGCGTCGTCATGTGGACAGGTCGTGGCGGCGGTGGGTGAGGCGCTCGGCCAGTGAGGCCGGGACGGCACGGCGGAGCGCGAACACCAGCGGGGCGTTGCTGCCGACCGCGTAGCGCTGGCGGGGCCGGGGAGCCGCGATCGCCTTCAGGATGGTCTGGGCCACGCGCTCGGGTGAGGTGCCGGCCCGCTCGTTGCGGTCGAGGGCGGCGAGCATCGTCTCGAAGCGCCGGCGGTGCGGGGAATCCGGTTCGCCGTACACGGTGCGGCGTTCGCTGATGCCGGTGGCGATGGAACCCGGTTCGACGGTGGTCAGCCAGACGCCGTACGGGGAGAACTCATGTCTCGCCCCGTTGCTGAAGCCCTTGATCGCGGCTTTCGAGGCGACGTAGGACGAACGGTAGGCCAGCGGGAAGGAGGCCAGCATCGAGCCGACCATCACCACCCGCCCGTATCCGCGCGAGCGCATGCCCGGCAGGGCGAGTTGCGCCAGGCGTACCGGACCGAAGACGTTGATCTGAAAGACCCGCCGCAGGGCCTCGTCCGGCAGCTCCTCGAACGGGCCCGACTGGCTCTCGCCCGCGTTGTTCACCAGCACGTCGACGCCGCCGAGCGTCCCGGCCAAGGCCTCGATCGAGTCCGGCTCGTCGAGCTCCAGCGGCAGGTACTCGACGCCGGTGACCGGATCCGCCACCGACGACGGCTTGCGCGACGTGCCGTACACCCGGTAGCCGGCCGCCACCAGCGCCACCGCCGTCGCCCGTCCGATACCCGACGAGGCCCCCGTGACCAGAGCAGTGCGATCCATCGACGCACAATATCGAACGTCCCGCGAGGGAATGGGACATCTTCTGAACGGCGTATCGGGCACTATGTGACGATGATCGATACTGACACGCTCCTGGCGGCCTACGACGCGCAGATGCGGATGCCGCCGGGCGCCGTGCCGGCCGGCATGACGTACGAGCAGGACGGGCCGGTCCTCCGGGTCGTCGGCGGCCACATGGGACGCGTACGGACACCGCGCGACCTCGGCGTGGACGGGGCTGAGCTGGACCGGCTGATCGTCCGCCAGCGTGAGTACTTCCAGGCGCGGGGCGAGGGCGTCGAATGGAAACTGCGGGCCCACGACCTTCCGACGAGTCTCCCCGAACGCCTGTCAGCGGCCGGGTTCGTGCCCGAGGACCCGTTCGCCGTGCTGATCGGCATCGCCGGCGACGTGGCCGCCGAACCGGTCCTGCCCGACGGCGTCGCGCTGCGCCGAGTCAGCGCGGCGGACGACCTCCGCCGCATCGCCGACCAGCAGACCGCGGTGTGGGGGTTCGACTGTTCCTGGGTCGCCGAGCATCTGAACGCCCAAGTGTCGGCCGACCCCGAACAGATCACCATCCTCATCGCCGAGGCCGACGGCCGGCTCGTCTGCACCGCCTGGACGATCTACCATCCCGGCACCGAATTCGTGGCGCTGCTGGGCGGCACGACACTACCCGAGTGGCGGGGACACGGCCTGTACGGCGCCATGATCGCCGCCCGGGCCCGCGAGGCCGCCGCCCGCGGCTTCCGGCTGCTGCACGTCGACGCGTCCCCGGACAGCGCACCCATCCTGCGCCGGCGCGGATTTCACCAGATCACCACGTCGACGCTCTACAAGTGGACTAAGGACGAGGCAGCTCGCGGGTAAGAACCTTGCCGGTGGCGTTGCGGGGAAGGGCGCCGAGAAAAACCACATCCCTGGGTACGCAGAAACGAGCGCGATGCGCCCGCACATGGTCACGCACCGCGTCCTCGTCCAGGGCGGCGCCGTCCCGGGCGACCACGTAGGCGGCGAGGCGCTGCCCGTACTTCTCGTCGGGCACACCGATCACCGCGACCTCCCGTACCTGCGGAAGGTCGGCCAGCAGGTTCTCCACCTCGGACGGGAAGACGTTCTCGCCGCCCGACACGATCATGTCGTCGGCGCGGCCGTCGACGAAGACCCGGCCCGCCTCGTCCAGGTGCCCCAGATCGCCGGTGGCCAACAGCCCGTCGCGGACATCACCGGAGGAGGCGTTGGTGTAGCCCTCGAACAGCATCTCGTTCCCCACGAAGAGCCGCCCCGGCGTTCCGGCCGGCACCGGTTTCCCGTCGTCGTCGAGCACCCGAACCACCGTGCCGTGCGGCGGCCGCCCCGCCGTCGACGGCGCCGCCCGCATGTCGGCCGGGGTGGCGATCGACGCCCAGGACGCCTCGGTCGACCCGTACAGGTTGTAGAGGACGTCGCCGTACCGATCCATGAAACGCGTGGCCAGCCCACCGGGCAGCGCCGACCCGCTGACGGCCACCACACGGAGCGGTACTTCCCGCGCCGGCTGCTCCATGAACTGCTGAACCATCACGGGTACGCCGACAAGGGCGGCGCAGTTCTCCCGGACGACCGTGTCCAGCGCGTCCGCCGGCTCGAACCGCCGGCGCAGAACGATCGTCGCCCGGAGCGCGATGGCGATCTGAAGAGCGGCGAATCCCCAGGTGTGGAAGAGAGGGGCGGCGATCAGCATCCGCATTCCGGCCCGCAACGGGATCCGGTCGATGATCGAGCACAGCGGCGAGAACCCACCCGGCGTGGGCCGCCGAGCCCCTTTGGGCGTACCCGTGGTCCCCGACGTCAGCACGATGGTCCGCCCGGCCCGCACCGGCGGTCGCAGCCGAGGCCGCCGACCACTCGCCCGCCCGGCCAGCCTTTCGACGTCCGCCTCGCCCAGGAAAACGCACGCCGGTGGCGCGGCGGCCAGGAGCGGAGCGAACTCGTCGTCGTGGATCAGGCCGTTCAGCTGCTGGTCGTCGATGACGGCGGCCAACTGCGGGCCCGACAGTCCCGTGTTCATCAGCACCGGATCGGCGCCCAGCTGGGTGATCGCCATCAGGGTCTCGATCATCGAGGCTGAGTTGCGGCGCAGCAGGCCGACCCGGTCGCCCGGGCCGAACGGCAGCGCCGCCGCCAACCGGGACGAGCGGGCCAGCAGTTCCCCGTACGTCGTCGGGCCCCGGTCGTCGATCACCGCGACCCGCCCGGGGCTGCGCGCCGCCGCCTGCCTCAGTTCGCCCGCCAGGCCGAAGCCCCAGCGGCCCAGGGCCGCGAACTGCCGCACGATCCGTCCGGGGTGGCCGGGGTTCAGCAGGCCCCGCCGGGCCATCGTGCGGACGACGAACATCAGCGGATCTGCATGCCGGTGATCGCGCGGGAGATGACCAGGCGCTGGATCTCCGACGTGCCCTCGAAGATGGTGTAGATCTTCGCGTCCCGGTACATGCGTTCCACCGGGTGGTCGCGCAGGTAGCCCGCCCCGCCCAGGATCTGCACCGCCTTCTCCGTCACCGCGACCGCGACCTCGCCCGCCTTCAGCTTCGACATCGAGCCCTCGCCCGCCTCGAACGGCTTGTCGTTGCGGCCCATCCACGCCGCCCGCCACACGAGCAGCCGGGCCGCGTCGATCTCGGTCTTCATGTCGGCCAGGGCGAACGCGACCGCCTGGTTCTCCACGATCGGCCGCCCGAACTGGACCCGGTCCTTCGCGTAGTCGAGCGCGTACTCGTACGCCGCCCGCGCTATCCCGATCGCCTGCGCGCCGACCGCCGGGCGGGACAGTTCGAACGTGCGCATCGCCGCCTGCCGGGACGCTTTCTGGCCCGCTCGCGCCCGGGCGAGCCGTTCGTCCAGCGCTTCTTTGCCGCCGAGCAGGCACGACCCGGGCACCCGCACGTCGTCGAGGAACACGTCGGCCGTGTGTGACGCCCGCAGCCCCAGCTTCTTCAGTTTGCGCGACGCGGCCAGCCCGGGCGTGCCGGGCGGCACGATGAACGCCGCCTGTCCCCGCGAGCCGAGCGCCGGGTCGACCGAGGCCGTCACGACGTGCACGTCGGCGATGCCGCCATTGGTGGCGTACGCCTTCTGGCCGTTGAGAATCCACTCGTCGGTGGCCTCGGAATAAACGGCCCGGGTCCGCATGGCGCCCACGTCGGAACCGGCCGCGGGCTCGGTCGTGCAAAAGGCGCCGACGGCGGGCGCGGAGGCGTCGCCGAAACACTGCGGCACCCATTCGACGAGCTGTTCCGGCGTGCCCGACCCATAGATGGCCGCCACCGCCAGCGACGTGCCGGAAATGGCCATCCCGATGCCGCCGTCGCCCCAGAACAGTTCCTCGTTGGCGATCGGCAGGGACAGCCCGGCCATGTCGGCCCACGTGTTCACCAGGAACTCGAAGCCGTACAGCCCGATCTTCGCAGCCTCCTGGAGGACGGGCCAGGGGAATTCCTCGCGCTCGTCCCATTCGGCGGCGGCGGGCCGGATGACGCCGGCGGCGAAACCGTGCACCCATTCACGCAGGTCGTTTTGCTCTTCGTTGAGATCGAGCCAGAACTCCACGAGGGCAACCCTACTCAGGGGTAACTTGGCCCACAAGATGGGGACGCTTGCCGTACAGCTCGAATTCCCGAGAAGGCGAGGCGTGCAACGACACCGTGGACGGCAGCAGGATCGGCTGTTTGAAGGCCACGTCCACGGTGTACGCGCCCGGCAGCCGCCCCTCGAAGAACGCCAGACAGCGGGCCAGACTCCACATCCCGTGCGCGATCGGCCGCTGGAATCCGAACAGCCGCGCCCCGATCCGGGACGTGTGAATCGGATTCCGGTCCCCGCTCACCGCGGCATAGGAGCCCCCGACGGCGGCGGGCACGCGCCACACGGCCGAAGCGGCGGGGAAGGAATGCTCGGAGGACCGGGAAGAGCCGGAGAACGACGTCTTGGACAGGTACGTCGACACGGCCGACCACACCGCGGAGCCACCGGCGGAAGCGGAGACGACCACGTCCACCTGCTGCCCGCGTGGATGTGGCCGCAGGTCGGCCGCCCGAACGGAGAAATCAAGAATGTCATCGGCCGAGACGGGCCGGGACACCGTGATCCGGTTGGCGATGTGCACCAGCCCGATGGCGGAGAAGGGAAAGTCCGGCGCCGTCATCAACCGCATCGCGAGCGGAAACGCCAGCACGTGCGGATAGGTCGCCGGAACGGTGTCGGACAGCCGGAATCCGCACACCCGGTCGTAGCGGGCGAGGTGATCGCGGTCGATGGGCACGCCCCGCCGGACGAGTTCCAGGTCGGGCAACGAGGTGCGCCGCCCGCGCGGAAGCAACCCCAGGGCCGCCCGCAGGGTGTTGCCGGCCGGGTCGGATGTCAGCTCCTCGACGGCCATGGCGTCACGCCCCCAGCAGGCTCTGCCCGCAGACCCGCACCACGTTGCCGGTGACGGTCCCGGAGCCGGGCGAGGCGAACCACGCGATCGTCTCGGCCACGTCGACCGGCAAGCCGCCCTGGGACATGCTGTTCATCCGGCGGCCGGCCTCGCGCAGCGTCAGCGGCATCTTCGCGGTCATCGCCGTCTCGATGAAGCCGGGCGCCACCGCGTTGATCGTGATGCCCTTCTCCAGCAGCACCGGGGCCGTCGACTGGACCAGCCCGATCACGCCCGCCTTGCTGGTCGCGTAGTTCGTCTGCCCGCGGTTGCCGGCGATCCCGGCGATCGAGGACACTCCGACGATCTTTGCTCCGGTACGGAGGAGGCCGCGTTCCAGAAGCACCTCGTTGATCCGCTCGGGCGCGACCAGGTTGACCGACAGGACGCTCCCCCAGCCACCGGCGTCCATCTTGGCGATCGTGCGGTCGCGGGTGATGCCCGCGTTGTGGACGATGATGTCCAGCGGGCCGCTCAGGTAGGACGCCAGCCGCTCCCCCGCCCCGGCCGCGGTGAGATCCAACTGCAGAGCCCGTCCGCGTACGTCGTTGGCCACCCCGGCCAGAGCGTCGCCGGCCGCCGGCACGTCCAGGGCGATCACCTCGGCGCCGTCGCGCGCGAGGACCCGGGCGATCGCCGCCCCGATGCCCCGCGCCGCGCCCGTGACCAGCGCCGTCTTGCCGGCCAGGGGCCGTTCCCAGTCGGCCGGGGCCGGCGGCGTTCCGGCGCCGATCGTGATGACCTGGCCGGAGACGTACGCCGAACGGCCGCTCAGCAGGAAGCGGATCGTCGACTCGACGGCGGTCTCGCCGCCCGGCGACACGTACACGAGCTGGCTGGTGATGCCCCGGCCGAACTCCTTGCCGATGCTGCGGGTCAGCCCCTCGAGGGCGCGCTGGGCCGTCGCCTCGCGCGCGGAGCCGGTCTCGGCGGGCGGGGTGCCGAGCACGATCACCCGGCCCGAGCGGGCCAGCGAACGCGCGTTCGGATGGAAGAAGTCGTACAGCTCGCTCAGGGCCGCCGTGCTGGTGATGCCGGTGGCGTCGAACACCAGCGCACCGAGCGGACCGGCCGCGGCGTCGAGCACCTCGGTCCCCGTACCGGAAAGGACCTTGCGAATCTCCTCGCCGAGCCGCCCGCCCGGAGCACCGCCGAGCAGCACCGGTCCCGCCGCGATCGGGTCGCCCGCCCGGTATCGGCGCAGCCGCGGCGGATCGGGCAGCCCGAGGCGCTTGACGAGGGTCCGGCCCGGACCGGAGTTCGCGAAACTCGCGTACCTGTCACCCATGGGCCGCAGCCTACTCGGCGCCCACGTTGGTAGCCTACTGATCGGTAGCTAGGCGACATCCAAGGAGGCAACCGTGCCACGCAAGGTCGCGGTGCTGGGCGGCAACCGGATCCCGTTCGCCCGGTCGAACGGCAAGTACGCCCGGGCGTCGAACCAGGACATGCTCACCGCCGCCCTCGACGGCCTGGTGGCCCGGTACGGGCTGGCCGGGCAACGGCTGGGCGAGGTGGTCGCGGGCGCGGTGCTCAAGCACTCCCGCGACTTCAACCTGACCCGCGAGGTGGTGCTGGGTTCGCGCCTCGATCCCACCACCCCGGCGTACGACGTGCAGCAGGCCTGCGGCACTGGGCTCGAGACGGCGATCCTGGTCGGCAACAAGATCGCGCTGGGCCAGATCGACGCGGGTGTGGCCGGCGGTGTCGACACCACCTCGGACGCGCCGCTGCAGCTCAACGACGACCTGCGCCGTACGCTGCTCGAGCTGAACCGGGCCCGCTCGCTCGGCGACCGGCTGAAGGTGCTGGCCAAGCTCAACCCCCTGCTGGCCTTCAAGCCGGACGTGCCCCGCAACGCCGAGCCCCGCACCGGCCTGTCCATGGGCGAGCACGCCGCCATCACCGCCGTCCGCTGGCACGTCGACCGCCAGGCCCAGGACGAGCTGGCCCTCGCCTCCCACCAGCGGCTGGCCGCGGCGTACGACAAGGGGTTCTTCGACGACCTGGTCACGCCCTATCTGGGGCTGACCCGCGACCAGAACCTGCGCGCCGACACCAGCCTGGACAAGCTGGCCAGGCTCAAGCCGGTCTTCGGCGGCGAGAACGGCACGATGACCGCCGGCAACTCCTCCCCGCTGACCGACGGCGCCTCCACGGTCCTGCTCGGCTCCGAGGAGTGGGCGGCCGAGCACCACCTGCCGGTCCAGGCGTACCTGGTCGACTCCGAGACCGCCGCCGTCGATTACGTGCACGGCGACGAGGGCCTGCTGATGGCCCCGGCCTACGCGGTGCCCCGCCTGCTGGCCCGCAACGGCCTGACCTTGCAGGACTTCGACTACTACGAGATCCACGAGGCCTTCGCCTCGCAGGTCCTGGCCACCCTGGCCGCGTGGGAGTCGCCCGAGTTCGCCGAACAGCGCCTGGGCCTGGACGCCCCGCTCGGCGCGATCGACCGGGCCAAGCTCAACGTCAACGGCTCCTCGCTGGCCGCCGGCCACCCCTTCGCGGCCACCGGCGGCCGCATCGTGGCGACCCTGGCCAAGCTGCTGGCCCAGAAGGGCTCGGGCCGGGGCCTGATCTCCATCTGCGCCGCCGGCGGCCAGGGCGTCGTCGCGATCCTGGAGCGCTGACCGCGCCGCCTAGCTCGCCAGCTGGCGCGGGCGGGCCGTCTCGGGGAACGGGAGCATCAGCTCGAACTCCGAGGCGGGCAGCGGGCGGCCGAACAGGTAGCCCTGACAGGACGGGCAGTCGGCGGCCTGGAGGGCCTTCCAGTCCTCCGGGTCCTCGACGCCCTCGGCCACGACCGTCATGTTCAGCGAGCGGGCCAGCCACAGCACGGCCGAGATGATCGACGACTTGCGCGAGTCGGCGGCCAGGCCGGCCACGAACGAGCGGTCGAGCTTGACCACGTCCGCCGGGACCGATTGGAGCCAGGTCAGCGAGCTGTAGCCGGTGCCGAAGTCGTCCAGCGCCACCCGCACGCCGAGCCGCTTGATCGACTCCAGCTTCTCGCGGACGTCGACCGCGGAACCGAGCAGGGCCGTCTCGGTGATCTCGAGGACCACGCGGGACGGGTCCAGGCCCGGGTTCTCGGCCAGCACCGCGGCCACCATCGGCACGAAGTCGGGCTCGGCGAGCTGGCGCGGGCTGACGTTCACCGAGATGTACGGCAGCTGGTTCGTCCACGCCATCAGGTGCCGTACGGCCAGGCGCAGCACGTGCTCGCCGAGCGCCACGATCAGGCCGGTCTCCTCGGCGGCCGGGATGAAGTGTCCCGGGCCGAGCAGGTTGCCCTCAGGCGTGAACATGCGGACCAGCGCCTCGGCGCCGACGATGCGGCCGGTGGCCGTGTTGACGATCGGCTGGAACCAGACCGGCAGCGCCGCCTCGCGGTCGCCGGCCAGGGCGGCCCGCAACCGGGCCTCGGCCGCGATCCGCTCCTTGACCGCCACCCGCAGCTCGTCGCTGAAGACCTGCAGACGGTTGCCGCCGGCGCGCTTGGCCGCGTACATCGCGGTGTCCGCGGCCAGCACGGTGTCCTCGGCCTGCTCGGGTGAGCGGCCGAGGGCCATGCCGACGCTGATCGCGATCTGCATGTGCCCGCTGCTGAGCGGGAGCGGCTCGGTGAACGCGGCCAGGATCTCGCGGCCCACCTGGCGCCCGGCGTCGACCGAACCGGCCAGCGCCACCACGAACTCGTCGCCGCCGAGGCGGGCCACCAGCGAACCGGCGGGCACGGTGGCGGCCAGGCGGGCGGCCAGCGCGCGCAGCAGCTCGTCGCCGGCCACGTGGCCGAGGCCGTCGTTTATCGACTTGAAGCGGTCGACGTCGAGGTAGAGCACGCAGACCGGCTCGCCGCCCGGGGCCAGCAGCTCGGCCAGGTCGCTCTCGAAGCCGGGCCGGGAGAGCAGGCCGGTGAGCGCGTCGTGGCGTACCTGGTGCCGCAGCTCCTCCTCGTGCATGCGGCTGTCGGTGACGTCGAGGCAGTGCACGAAGACCATCTCGAGGTTGCCGTGGGCGTCGCGCACGCCGGTGCTGTGCACCTCGACCCAGATGATCGAGCCGTCGTCGTCCCGCCGGTACTGGCGGGTCAGCACGGCGTCGTCGGGCGCGGCGACCAGCTCGGCCAGGGCACTGCCCTTGACGTCGAGCGGCGAGATCGGCAGGTCGGCGACGCGGAAGCCGGCCGGCAGCTCATCGGGCAGGCGCAGCCAGGACCGGTAGGCGGTGTTGGTGCGCAGCAGCACACCCTCGGGCGAGATCATCGCCATCGGGACCGGCGTCTCGTCGAAGGCGGCGCTCAGCTGGGCCTGGCTCTTGTCGAGGCTGGCCTTGGCCCGCGCCTCCTCGGTCTCGGTCAGGCGCCACGCCACCACCTGGAAGGCGGCCGCGAACAGCACGGCCACGCCGTGCAGCACGGCCCAGAACAGCGGGTGCTCCTGGGCCGAGTGGTGACCGTACGTCGCCTCGGCGTCGAAGACGCCGAACAGCGCGTGGTGGGCCGTGGTGGCCACCAGGACCATGCCGAACGGCGCCCAGTCGCGGTACAGGGCCAGCGCCGCGACGGAGATGAAGAACGTGAAGTGGGCCTCGGTCTGCCCGTGGCACATCACGACGAAGTCCGCGCAGGCGACGGTGAAGCCGAGCGACACGAACGACGAGGACAGGCGCCGGCCGTCGAAGAACCGGCCGGCCACCACGCATGCCAGAGTCAGGAACAGCAGGGCGAGGGTGAGCGGGTCGCCCAGCTCGTCGCGCCACGCGCCGAAGACGGTGAGGCCGCCCACGCACCCGGCGAGGATCAGCGTCAGCAGCCGGTGGCGGCGCATCCAGTCCTCGTCGCGCAGTCCCCCGCCGGCCGGTAGCCAGGTCCTGATGTTGAGCATGCTTCGACGATCGGCCTCGCATGGTGCGGGTCTCAGCCCGCGACGGTTGCGGGACGGGAGCAATCGTGACCGGCCCCACATTCCGATACGGATACGTCTCGTTTCGCTTAGGCTCCACGAATACGGAACAGTCTCGTATCGAAACGTGGGGGAAACACCAGATGGATCAGACCGTGACGGCACCGGCCGGGCATCCCCGCCGCTGGGCCATCCTCGGCGTCCTGGTCATCAGCCTGCTGGTGGTCGTGCTGGACAACACCGTTCTCAACGTCGCCCTGCGGACGATCGCCGACCCGGTGCACGGGCTCGGCGCGACGCAGAGCGAGCTGGAATGGTCGATCAACTCGTACACGCTGGTCTTCGCCGGCCTGCTGTTCACCGCCGGCATCCTGGCCGACCGGCTGGGCCGCCGGATCACCCTGGTCACCGGCCTCGCGATCTTCGCGATCGCCTCGCTGGTGTCCAGCTACGCCGACTCGGCGAACCAGCTCATCGCCGCCCGCGCCCTGATGGGCCTGGGCGCCGCGGCCGTCATGCCGGCCACCCTGTCGATCATCGCGAACGTCTTCGAGCCGCGTGAGCGCGGCCGCGCCATCGGCGTCTGGGCGGGCGCGGTCGGCCTCGGCGTGGCGATCGGCCCGATCGTCGGCGGCCTGCTGCTCGAACACTTCTGGTGGGGCTCGGTCTTCCTGATCAACGTGCCGATCGCCGCCGCCGGCGTCGTCCTCGTGCTGGTCCTGGTGCCCGAGTCGCGCGACCCGAAGCCCAACCGCATCGACATCGTCGGCGTCATCCTGTCGGTCATCGGCCTCACCCTCCTCACCTACGGCGTGATCGAGGGCGGCGACGCCGGCTTCGGCGACCCCAAGTCGTGGGGCACCCTGGTGGCGGCGGCCGTCGTGCTGGCCGGCTTCATCCTCTGGGAGCTGCGCGTCGAGTTCCCGTCGCTGGACGTCCGGCTGTTCGCCAACCGGCAGTTCTCGGCCTCGACCGGCGTCATCGGCCTGATCTTCTTCGCGGCCATGGGCGCGATGTTCTTCGGCGCGTTCTACCTGCAGCTCGTGCGCGGCTACGGCCCGCTCGCGTCCGGCGCGCTGTTCGTCCCGTTCGCGGTCGCCCAGATGGTCTTCGCCCCGCGCAGCGCCGCCATGGTCAAGCGGTTCGGCCCCAAGGTGGTCAGCACCGTGGGCCTGATCCTGGTCGCGATCGGCCTGGCCGCCTGGCTGTTCGTCGGTGAGACCACGCCGATCTGGATCGTCGGCGCCGCGTTCTTCATCATGGGCGTCGGCATGGCCAACGTGATGCCGCCCGCCACCGAGTCGATCATGGCGGCGCTCCCCCGGGAGAAGGCCGGCGTGGGCTCGGCCGTCAGCAACACGATCCGCCAGCTCGGCGGCGCGCTCGGCGTGGCCGCACTCGGCGCCGTGCTCTCCTCGGTCTACCGCGACCAGCTCGGCTCGGCCACCGACGGCCTGCCGGCGGCCGCGGCCGACGCCGCCCGGGAGTCGATCTCCGGGGCGTACGGGGTGGCGGCCCAGGCCGGCCCGGCCGCGCCGGAGTTGCTGTCGCACGCCAACGAGGCGTTCGTCACGGCCATGCACTGGGCCTCGGCCGGTTCGATGGTGTTCGCCGTGCTCGGCGCCCTGGTCGCGCTCATCTGGATCCCCGGCAAGCGCCCGGCCGGCGCGCCCGCCCCGACCAGCGCCGAGGGGCTGGCCGAGGAGCAGGGCGTCGAACTGGTCGAAGCCTGACACGTCGGTAACAATGATGGACATGACCACGGCCGAGGCCACATCCGAGACCGCCCAGGAGCGTAAGGCTCCTGGGCGGCCCCGCAACGCCCAAGCGGACGAGGCCATCCTCGACGCCGTCCTCGACCTGCTCGCCGAGGGTTCCAGCGCCGCCGCCGTCTCGATCGAGGCGGTGGCGGCCCGGGCCGGCGTGGGCAAGGCGACGATCTACCGTCGCTGGGCCAACAAGGACGCGCTGATCATGGACGCCATCCGCGGCATGAAAGGCCCGTTGCCGACCCCGGCCGGCGCGTCGGTGCGCGACGACCTGATCATGCTGATCAAGGCCAACCGCAGCGGCCGGGCCAAGCGCTACAGCAAGGTCACCGCCTGCCTGCTGCCCGAGTTCCTGCGCGACGACAACCTGTTCGACATGTGGCAGGCGGTCATGGAGCCCCGGCGCGACGTGACCCGTGGGGTGCTGCGCCGCGGTGTCGACAGCGGCGAGCTGCGGGCCGACCTCGACCTCGAGCTGGCCGTGCTGATGCTGACCGCGCCGTCGATGATGCACGGCATGCTCCGCTGGGCACCCAAGGTGCCCGAGGAGGGCTTCGCCGAGTCCCTGGTCGACGAATTTCTCCGCGGAGCCGCCGCGTCTCAGCCCCCTGCCGAAGGGCCGTCTTAGGGCGCGGCCGGTCCGTGCCGCTCCCCAGCCACGATGGGAACGACCCCCCGTTACCGATCCGGCCGCGCCTGTTCACTCTGCGGCAGAATCCGCCCGCGCGGGCGGAATCCGAACGAATCCGAATGTCCGCCGGCCGACAACCGGGCTGGCGCCGAGCGACTACCGTCGGTGGTTCGCTCACCCCCCGGAGCCGCGCCTTGCCTGCCGACCGGTTCGCCACGCTGCCCGACCCGGGGCAGGCCACGACGCTGGACGAGTTCGCCGCCGCGTTGCGGCTGCTCAAGGCCTGGGCGGGCAATCCGTCGTACGAGACGATCACCGGCCGGGTCAACGCCGGCCGGCCCGCCGCGCGGACGGTCGGCAAGACCACGGTGGTCGACTGCTTCCGCCCGGGCCGGCGCCGCCTCGACGACGAACTGGTCGTGGCCGTGGTCGAGGCCCTGCACGGCGACGCCGGGTATGTGACCCAGTGGCGGCACGCGCTGCGCGTGATCAGCGGTGAGTCCCGGGCCGCGGCCCAGGTCCGGGTGCAGGACACGCTCCCCGACGACCTGCCCGGCTTCACCGGGCGCGCGGCCGAGGCCGACCGGCTGGCCGCCGCCGTCCGGGACGGCTCAGCGGTGATGATCTCGGGCATGGCCGGGGTCGGCAAGACCCGCCTGGCCGTGCACGCCGCCCACCGGCTGGGCGCCTTCGACCACGTGCTCTTCGTCAACCTGCGCGGCTTCCACCCGGACCAGGCGCAGCCACCGGCCGACCCGTCGGCGGTGCTCGACGCCTTCCTGCGCCTGCTCGGCGTGCCCGGCCAGCAGCTGCCGCACGATCTCGGTGCGCGCGCCGCCGCGTACCGGAAAAAGGTCTGGGGAACCCGGACCCTGGTGGTCCTGGACGACGCGGCCTCCGAGGAGCAGGTGCGGCCGCTGCTGCCCGAGGCCGAGGGCTGTGTCGCGCTGGTGACGAGCCGCCGCAGCTTCCCCGGCCTGGCCACCGTCGACGTCGGCGTGTTCACCCCCGGCGAGGCGCTGGCCTTCCTGGCCCGCGACGTCCCCGGCGTGCCGGCCGGCACCGACCCGCGGGCGGCCGACCGCATCGCCGCCCGCTGCGGCCACCTGCCGCTCGCCCTGGCCCTGGTCGCCGGCCACATGCGGGCCAAGCCCGGCTGGACGCTGACCGACCACGCCGACTGGCTCGACGAACGCCACCGTGCCGGCCGCCTCGACTCGGGCGTGCAGTTCGCGCTCGACGTCTCGTACCGCAACCTGCCGGCGGACACCCGCGACCTGCTCCGCCTGGTCGCGCAGCACCCGGGCCAGGATTTCGACGTCTCGGCGGCGGCCGCGCTGGCCGGCTGTTCCGTCCCCGACGCCGCCGCCCGCCTGGGCGAGCTCGCCGCGCACCACCTGGTCCAGCAGTCCACCGGCGGCCGTTTCACACTGCACGATCTGATTCGGTCGTACGCCGTGGGCCGCGCCGCCGACGAGGACCGCCGGGCGGACCGCCGCGCCGCCCTGACCCGCCTGTTCGACCTGTACCTGGCCGCGGCGGCCGCCACCATGAACCGTCTCGACCCGGTCGAGGCCCACCGCCGACCGGCGATCGACGCCCCCGCGACCCCGCTGCCGGAGGTCACCGACCCGCTGCGCTGGCTGGCGGCCGAACGCGCCAACCTCATCGCGGTCACCGCCTACACGGCCACGGAGGGCTGGCCGTCGCACACGACCCGGCTGGCGGCGGTGCTGTTCCGCTACCTGATGGGCGGCTACCACGCCGAGGCCCTGGTCGTGCACGGCCACGCCCGCGACGCGGCCCGCACGTCCGGCGACGCCCACGGCCACGCCCGCGCCCTGGCCCACCTGGCCGTGGCCGAGGTGCAGCTGGGCCGGCACGAGGAAGCCGCCGCCCACCTGGAACAGTCGCTGCAGCTGTTCCGCCACGCCGGCGACGGCGTGGACCAGGCCCGCACCCTGAACAACCTGGGCGTCGCCGAGACCCGCCTGGGCCGCTACGAACGCGCGGCGGGCCGCCACCGCGAGGCCCTGTCCCTGTACGAGCAGGCCGGCGATCGCACAGGCCAGGCCCGGGCCTTGGTGAACGTGGCCAACCTGGAGTCCCGCACGGGCGACCCCGCAGTGGCCGCGGGCCAGTATTCAGCGGCCCTGGCCCTGTACAAGGCGACCGGCGACGAGCTGGGCGCCTGCGGCGCCCTGTCCAACCTGGGCGAGGTGGAGACCCTCCTCAACCGCCACGACGACGCGGTGGCCCACGTGGGCGAGGCCTTGTCGATCGCCCGCCGCCTGGGCAACCGCAGCCTGGAGGCCTGGGCCCTGGACAGCCTGGGCACAGCCCACAGATCCCGGGGCGACGTGGAGAAGGCCACCGCAAGCCACCGGGCGGCCCTGCAGATCTTCACCGAGACGTCCGACGTGGACGGCCAGGCCTGGGCCCGCAACGGCCTGGGCGAGGACGCCCACCAGGCAGGCGACCACCCCGAGGCCATAGCGGCCCACACCAGGGCCCACGAGGCCGCGGTAACCGCCGCCGACCGCCAGCAGCAGGCCCGTGCCCTGACCGGCTTGGCCGACTGCCTATGGGCAACAGACAACCGCGACGAGGCCCGCAAGCACTACTACGAGGCCCGAGCTTTGTGGATCGTGCTCCGCTCCCCCGAGGCCAACCGCATCACAGCCCGCCTAGACACCGAAACCAACCTTTCCGGCCGCCAAACTCATTGAGCCCGAACCGCTGGGCCCCACCCCCTACGGCTCAGCCCTCTCGCGCAGGGCCACGCCGCCGCCACCCTTACCTCTGCCCCGCGCCAACCGCGCCGCTGCCCGCCAGCTCACCTACCGGCTCACTCTCCGCGCCAAGCCCGCACGCTCAGTTCCCCTCAACGGCCGCGACCTCCTGCTCAAACGCGACCCACCTGGCGCGGCCACGATCTAGGCGCGCAGCAGGGCCTTGTCACGGCCGACTCCACCCGGCTTGCGGCGAGAAGCACGTCGACTTTGAAGTTCTCTTACCTCCACCACCAGACCGTGACGCTGCCGAGAATCGGCTCCGCAATTCCGAGTCTCTTCACTCTCCGTGACAATCGATCACCCACGAGGGAGCATCTGCAGAATTCGCCGCTCCCAAACCGAAGCGAATGACCTCAGGGCTGCCACAAATGCCGCCAGCGCACGCCTTGTTGGAATGAGTGCATCCGTTGCAACATCGGCCGGTTCTGAATTCCGCGACCGCCTCTTATGGACCGGAACCCTCGGCAGGACCGGGGCTCAACACCGCTCGGCGAATCGGGCCCACGCTGCGGCCTTCGCTGAGCGGCGGCCTCGGCCCCAACCATGGCCTCAGGACGCACTGCCCCATCAGCGTGGATGGCGGGCTCGGGCCGTACTGAAGCGTCGGATCCAACCGTGAACTCGGGCCGCATTGCCGCCTCGGCTTCAACCGCCGGCTCGGACCGCGCCGCCGCCTCAGCCTCAGCCATCGGCCCGGACTGGGCTGCTGCCTCAGCCTTAACCATCGACCCGGACCGAGCCGCCACCTCAATCATCGACCCGGACCGAGCCGCTACCTCAGCCTCAACCATCGACCCGGACCGAGCCGCTACCTCAGCCTCAACCGTCGGTTCCGGCTGAGATGCCGCCGCGGCCTGGGCCACCATCGCGGTTCGTGTCCTCGCCTCAACCGCATTCTGCGCACGACCAGCGAAGGCGGGCTGCGATGTCTCCTGTGGGTGATCAGCGGCTCCCGCCGGGGCAATGGGCCGCCGCTCGCAGGTGAGCTCGTCGTCCCAGAGAAGCGGCGGCATCCGCTCGACCGGATCGTGCAGGCCCAGCTCGCCGCACAGTCGTGAACAGCCATGTAATTGACATAGCTTCAACGCATGACGGCGTTTCAGACCCCACCGTCGCCGCGCGTCGTGATCGCGCCGGAATTCCAGCATGTCAGGCGAATGACTCGGCACGCCGGACCAATCACGCATCGCCGCTATCTCAGACCTAGAAAAGAACTCCAGCTGCGCCATAAACCATTATCCCGCACCGCGGAGATCCAATACAAAGAAAGGATCATGCCAATTAGAAGCCGGGGAGGAGAGCTTTAGGTCGACGGGCTGAGGCTCACATGCCACCGGCCAGAGTACGTCTCGCTTCGCAGCGTCGTCACGGAGCGTAGGCGAATCATCGGCTGGCCGTAGATGTGAGGGAAGCCGTATCGGAAGGCAGAGCCTCCAGTCAGGAGAGGCAGACGCGCGGGTTGGTGTGCGAGGGCCAGCGAGCGGTCGGTCCAACGAAAGCGCGGGCCAACGAACGGTCAGGCGGGCCAACGAACAGGCAGGCGGGCACGCGAACGGGCAGATCGGCGGGCTAACGGACAGACCGGCGAGCGGACGAGAGATAGGGGTAAGAGGGCGAGAGGCAATGGCGAGAGGCAACGGCGAGAGGCAACGGCGAGAGGCAACGGCGAGGCAACGGCGAGAGGCAAGGGCGAGAGGGCGAGACAGCGAGACGGCGGGAAGAGCGGGCCAGCGGCGCGTGGATCTATCGGGCCGGGCGCGGAGCGGGTGACGTTATCGCGGTGGCGAAGAGGACTATCCACAAGGGAACGAAGGTCATCAGCCATGTCCAGAACAGGCGGAGGCTCACCAAGGCGGTGATCTCTGTGGCGCGCTTGTCGGTCAAGGGCTCCGACAAGGGGGCTACCGCGGCGTCTATTACTGGGGCGAGCATGATGCAGAAGAGGAGTGCGCCGACGGCGGCTACCGGGGTTGCCTCGCGTAGGGCGTCTCGCCAGGCCAACGCGCGGGGCAGTCGGTAGAAGCAGGCGAGCAGAATGGACAGGACTATGCCGGAAGTGGCGTCGAAAGGCTCGTAGCGGCCCTCGGCCGAGCTGATGGCGATGATGCCGGCGACGGCTACGCCGGTTAGCGCGGCCAGATCGGTTGCTCGGCTCATGGGCACCAAGGTACCGGGGCGGCCAAGGCGGGCAAGGTATCGACGCTGCCGGGGCGGCCGGAGTCACTGAGATGTTGCCGGGCCGGGCAAGGTATCGACGCTACCGGCTCCACCGGGGCCACTGAGGCATTGACGTGGCCGGGGGTCCGAAGGGCGCTGACATATCGACGTGTTGGGTTGGGTGGGGTCGGTAAGGTATCGACGTGGATCTAGGTTGGCGGGGGCTGCGGATCTGGGTTGTCGCGGGCACTTCGGGGGACGTGGACTGGCGCGGCGCTGTGGCGGCGCTTGCGGCGGCGTCTGAGGTTCCCGTGGGGCTGGTCAGCTTGGGTAGCGCTGTCGGGGAAGGCGATCCGGCGCGGGGGCATGTGGCCGGTGTCGTTGAGCTGACTGACGTTTCGCGGCTTGGTTTGGAGCAGGCGCGCGAGTTGGTGGCGGCCGTGCGGCGGGCCTATGGGCTGGTTCTCGTTGTGGCGCCGGAAGGGTTGCTCGTTCCGCTCGGGGCTGATGGGTGGACGCTGGCCGACCTCGCCGAGGCGGTTCGGGCGCCGGCCGTCGTGGTCACCGGGGCGGGCGCCGACGCGGTCAACCACACGACGCTCATGCTGGGGGCGCTGGCGGGGCACGGGATCTCGGCGGCCGTGGTGACCTCAGGCGACGTCGACGACGACGCTTTGCCGGTACGGCCGGCCGGGCGCCTCGGTGCCGACGTGTGGCTCGACGACATGCTGGTGGCGCGCGACGTCGTCGTGGCGGAGCCGGCCGTGCTGGACAGGAAGCCGGGGGTCAGCGGGCGGCGGATCGCGATGGCCCTCGCCGCGGTCTTCCTGGTCATGATTCTGCTGGTGTGCGGGGTCGCCTGGTTCGGGCGGAGATGACCAGAGCCACCTCCGTGCCGATGCTCGTGGGAGCAGGGAGCAGGGAGCAGGGAGCAGGGAGCGGCCCACGGCCCCGGTCACCCCGGCGTGGCCGGACAAGGGCAGCACCGCGCGGGTCGACCGGGCCTGGCAGCGCATCGAGGGCTGGCTGGCCGCGCACGCCCCGGTCAGCGCGTGAGCCGTGGGCCGCCCGGCGACCGCCGATCGGATCGACGCGGCCCAACGGCGGATGTCGGTGGCCTTCCCGGCCGACCTGGTCGCCTCCCTGCGGCGGCACGACGGGCTGTCAGCGGCGTCGGGGTGCGACCTGCCGCCTTTCTACGCGCCGTCCGCGCTCGACGATATCCTGCTCGACTGGCAGGTGAACTGCCGCGTCGCCGGCGGGTGGGACCGGGCGTTCGTGCCGTTCGCGAAGGCCGTCGACGGCGGCTGCCGGCCGTACGAGGTCTCCGCTGGGAGATCATCCGACATTCGCAGCAAAGTCCCAGCTACCGGTAGCTTCGCGAGCCCGACACCAGGCTGACGCCGGCCGCGGCCAGGATCACCTGGACCACCAGCTCGATCCAGTCGACGCCCGGTGTCTCCGCCACGCCCATGGCGGCGGCGATGAACGTGCCGAGAACGGCGGCCACGATGCCGATCAATATGGTGAGCCAGAGGGGAATGTTCTGCCGTCCCGGCACCACCAGCCGCCCGAGGGCGCCGATGATGAGACCCACGATGACGGCGCTGATCAGACCCGAGAAGTGCACGGCGCTTTTTCCTCCACTAAAAGGCGTGCGCCCAATGTGCCGCGCCGGCCTGAGAGAAACTTGTGCGCCGCCGGAAAGACGCCGTGGCGTCAGCTCACGAGCAGCCCGAGGGGCGTGCCCGCTTTCTGGAGCCGGGAGACCGCGTACGGCAAGGGAATCGGTGGTGAAGCCGGACCCGCCTCGCCCGCCGAGGCCAGCACCCGGCTCGCGTGACCGGGCGCCAGCGGCAGCATCGGGTAACGGCTGACCGTCAGCTGGTCGAGCCGGCCCCGCTCACGGCCGAAGGCGGTCAGCGACCGCCAGTGCGCGAGGGTGGCCACCTGGTCGCTGTCGTGGCCCGGAGCGTCCGGCAGGGCCGTCACCTCGTCGAAGGCTCGGCTGCCGGCCAGCCACCATTCGGCCGCCTCGACCGCGGGCCGGGCCGCCGACTCGCACCAGTACGGCACCAGGCCGTTCGCCCGCGCCTGCCACGGATCGAACAGCCCGCCGCAGTCGACCGCGCAGCGTTCGGCCGGCGCGGTGCGGGAGAGGTTCCGGATCAGGTCGGCCACGCAGGCGCTCAACGTCTCGGGCTGGGCGTAGAGGACGCGGTGCGAGGGCCGGCCGGTCTCGACCGCGAGACGGTTGAGGTCCATGCCGAAGGCGGGCTCGCCGGAGCGTTCGGCGTAGCGCGGTGGCGCCTCCGACGGCGCCGGCCACCGGTCCACGCCCAGATCGTCGAGGACCACCCGGAACGCCGGGTTGCCGATCGCGTAGTCCTCCGGTTTCCAGCCGCCGACCGGGCTGCCGAGCTGGAAGCTGTGCCGGGACGTCAGCGACCGCACCGGCCAGGTGCGCAGGTCGCGCAGCAGCAGCGAGGCGCCGTCGTCGGCGACGCGTTCGCGCAGGAAGGTCTCGTATGCCTCCGGCATGCTGTGCCAGCGCACGTACAGCCGCACCGTCGATCCGCAGGGCGGTCCCCCGCGCAGCGGGTCGTGCACCTGCCGCACGCTGACGCCGGGGTTGCGGGCGAGGATCCGTTCGGCCAGCGCGGCGCCCCACTCGAGCGCGCCCGGCCAGTTCCCGGCGTCGCCGCCGGGCCAGGTCAGGGTGGTGGTGAAGCTGGTAGGGAGCCAGGCCGCGCCGAGCGTCACCGCGAGGTGGGCGGCGGCGCCGTGCGGCGATCCGAGCAGGACGGCCGGATACGTGGCGTTCCGATAGTGTCCGGTCACCCAGGCGGCGACGGCCTCGGCGTCGATCGCGGCCGCCGCGTTGTGCGGCACCGCCTCGTCGTGGGCTTCGCGGGCCAGTTCGGCCCGGCGCTGGTCGGGCGGGAGCTGGCCGAGGCGCCCCAGCACCGGAATCCGGCCGGCCGACGCCCCGTACTCCCGGGCCACCGCACCCAGCAACGAGCGTCCCAGACTGTCCTCGCATACGACCCGATCAACCGGCAGGCCGGACAGCGCCCCAAACGGGATCACCCACATCAGCTCCCTCATTCGCCGCAGCGGCCTACCCCGTTCAACGGCGGCGAAACGTGGGACTTTTCAGCGCGGCGCGGGTGTCTCCCGGTCGGTACCGGCGCGAAAGCGGACGGCCTTGTGCGTACCGTCGCAGAACGGTTTGACGGCCGATCGCCCGCAGCGGCACAGGGCGATGGTGCCGCGGCCGGGGTCGATCGGCTCGCCGTCGGGGGTCAGCAGTTCGAAGTCGCCCCGCACGATCAGCGGGCCGTCCTGGTAGGGCACGATCTTTGTCGACATGGCGGGCAGGTGCCCGCTGAGCAGCGGATCAAACTGATCGTTTATGCGATCCGGTACGGGGAAGCCTTGCGGCCATGAAGCTCCCCACGGCTCGCGGCTCCGTCTCGGCCGCACTGATCGACGTGCTGGGCGGCCGGGGTGGTTCCCTGCCCGCCGCGCCGGTCTTCGACGACGACGAGGACCTGCACCTGAGCCTGTTCATCTGCTACGAGCTGGCCTACCGGGGCTGGGACGGCGTCGACGACCTGTGGGAGTGGGACCCGGACATGCTGCGGGTACGGGCGGCCGCCGAACGTGCCTTCGAGGCGACGCTGGTGGAACTGGTGGGCCCGCCCCCGCGGGTCGACCCGGCCACGGTTCCGGCCCAGCTGGTGAAGATCGTCGAGGAGGATGACGGGCCGTCGCTCTCCGGTTACCTGCGCGGCCGGGCCACCCTGGAGCAGTTCCGCGAGTTCGTCGCGCACCGCTCGGTCTATCAGCTGCGGGAGGCCGATCCGCACACGTTCGTCATCCCCCGGCTGGGCGGGAAGGCCAAGGCGGCGCTGATCGAGATCCAGGCCGACGAGTACGGCGGTGGTGAGCTGCCGAAGATGCATCAGGAGCTGTTCAAGCAGACGATGGGCTGGCTCGGCCTGGACACGACCTACGGGACGTACGTGGACTCGGCCGGGGCGGCGACGCTGGCCGTGAACAACGTGATGTCGCTGTTCGGCCTGCGCCGCCGGTGGCGCGGCGCGATGGTGGGGCATCTGGCGGCGTACGAGATGACCTCGACCCTGCCCAACCGGGCGTACGGCAACGGGTTGCGCCGTCTCGGCGGGGACGCGGCGTCGACCGCGTACTACGACGAGCACGTGGAGGCGGACGCGGTGCACGAGCAGATCGCCGCGTACGACCTGTGCGGCTCCTTCGCCGCCGCCGAGCCCGAGCTCGCGGGGGACGTCCTGTTCGGAGCGCGCTGCGCGCTGAAGATCGACGAGCTGTGGGCCCGCGGCGTCCTGTCGGCCTGGGACGCCGGCGAGTCATCCCTTCGTCACTGCGTGGTGTAGAACGGTAAGAACTGGGAAGGCCCCTCGGATGCAGTCCAGCGTCACTTTTGTCGGAAACGCCACCACCATCCTGCGGTTGGGCAGTTTCACCCTGCTCACCGACCCCGCGTTCGGCGCGGCCGGGAGCCGCGTCTACCTGGGCTACGGCGCCTGGTCGAAGAGACTGCGCGACCCGGCCCTGGACGTCCTCGACATGCGCGAGGTCGACGCCATGCTCCTGTCGCACCTGCACGGCGACCACTTCGACCGGGCCGCGCGGCAGCGGATCGAGCCGACCCTGCCCATCATCACCACGCCGCAGGCCCAGCGCCGCCTGCGCCGCCGCCGCTACCTCGCGGTCAGCGGCCTGCCGACCTGGGAGTGCCACGAGTGGACCCGCGACCGGCAGCGCCTGCGGGTCACAGCGGTGCCCGGCCGGCACGGACCGGGTGTCGCCGACCACCTGCTCCCGGACGTGATGGGCTCGGTGGTCGAGCTCGAGGTGGACGGGCGGTGCGCCCTGCGCCTCTACATCACCGGCGACACGCTGTACGACACCGCGCTGGCCGCGATCCCGCGCCGGATGGGCGAGATCGACGCCATGCTGATCCACCTCGGCGGCACGAAGCTGGCCGGCATGCTGCTGACCATGGACGGCGAGCAGGGTGTCGAGCTGACCCACCTGATCCGTCCCGGCCTGACCCTGCCGATCCACTACGACGACTACAAGGTGATGAAGTCCCCGCTGAGCGACTTCATGACCAGAGCCGAGGACCAGGGTCTTTCCGGTGTACGCCCGATCGAGCGCGGCGCCACGATGACCCTTCCGCTGCGCCGCGAGGTGATCGGCGAAGTCGCCTGATCGTCCGCTTCGTCAAAGCGCGGCGATCGTTCGCGGTGCTCGCTCGGCGCGGCTGAGCGCGCGCAGGACCGCGGTGGGGCCGTGCCGTACGGCCGCCAACCGGCACAGGACGCCGATGGTGGAGTCGAGGGCGGCCGCGGGCACGGCGGGTGGATCGACGTCGACGCTGACGGCCAGGTCGTCGCCGTGCACGGTGAGCTCGAGCAGCCGGGTGGTGAGATAGTCGGCCAGCGTCAGCGACCACGGGCCGAACGGCAGCTGGACGGCGCGACCGGGCTCTTCGGACGGCAGCCGGCGGCGCAGTCTTTCCAGGGCCTCACCGGCGGCGGCGGTCACGGCGGCGTGGCCCATGGCGGCGGCGTCCTCGGAGACCCGGCGGATGTAGGTGTTCACCTCGCTGTCGAGGTCGCCGTCGGTCCAGGTGGAGCGGGCGAAGTGCTCGGCCAGCGTGACCCGCTCGCCGGTGACCGGGGCGTCGAGCACGGGCGGCACCTGAACGAGTTGGCCGGCCAGGTGGGCGGCGAGCGGGCCGACGCGCAGGCGGGCCAGCGCGCTCGGGGCGTCCCAGCGCTCGGCCACCGCCGGGTGGCCCAGGAAGTCATGGGTGGCTGTGGCCGTCTCCAGATAGATCTCTATCACTGTCACCAGTTCAGTGTGGGTCGCGGCGGACATGAACGCGAACGTCTGCGATCATGCGGATCATGACGGCGGCCCATTGGTACGAGGATTTCGCGGAGCGTCAGGCGCGGGGCGTCTCGCTTACGTACGAGCGCCTGGCGAGGTCCGTCGCGGGCAACGCCGGCCTACTAGCGCTGCTCGACACCGTGCCGCCGCCCAAGCGCCAGCCGAACCTGCTGTTCGGGGTCGTGCGGCTGCTCGGCGGGCCGGTGCACTCCCCCACCGCGTTCGCGGATTTCGTCCGGTCCCATTGGCCGGCGGTGCAGCGCGAACTACTGACCCGGGCGACGCAGACGAACGAGGCCAACCGCTGCGCGCTGCTGCTGCCGGTGCTGGCCGCCCTGCCGCAGCCCCTGGCGCTGCTCGAGGTGGGGTGCTCGGCCGGTCTCAACCTCTATCCGGACCGTTACTCGTACGCCTACGGCGACCACCGCGTCGGCACGACCGGCCCGCTGCTGTCGTGCGCGGCCACCGGCGTACCGCTGCCCTCGTCCCTGCCGACGGTCGTCTGGCGCGCCGGCCTCGACCTCAACCCGCTCGACGTCACCGACCCGTCCGACCTGGCCTGGCTGGACGCCCTGATCTGGCCCGAACACGACCACCGCCGGGCCCGGCTCCGCGAGGCGGCGGCCATCGCCGCCGCCGACCCACCCGACCTGATCCGCGGCGACCTGGTCGACCACCTGACGGGCCTGGCCCTGTCGGCCCCACGCGACGCCACCCTGGTCGTCTTCCACACGTCGGTGCTGTACCAGGTACCCGACGAGCGGCGCCGCCAGTTCACGGCGCTGGCCGGCTCGCTGCCCGGCCACTGGATCGCCGTGGAGGACCCGGAGGTCCTCGTATACCCGGGCCTCGCGGCGGCGGACCCGAGCCACAAGAACGTGCTCGCCCTCGACGGAAAGCCCCTGGCCTGGACCGCCGGCCACGGCGAGGGAATGACCTGGTTCGGCCCGCCCCCGCTCCACGAGGAGCCTGCTCAGACCGCCCGTCAGTAGGGGTTGTCGCGTTGAGACGGTCGACGCTCGCCCGGCTGGTGCGCCCGCGGGAGAAACACATCGACCGGACCGCGATCGGTTTCGACCCGGATCTTCGGCTTCCGCTCGGCGACGGTGACCACGGACTACTTGGTAGGAGACGCCGGACATGCCGTGTTCGTCGATCAGTCGATCGAAGATTCGTTTCGCGGTGTGTCGGGGGGCAACGGCTTGCGTTGGAGGAGCCATGCCGACGTCCAAGCAGCGCCGACCGAGGGCCGTCCCACCATGCCGACCCACGAGTCCCAGCGGATCGCCGCATACGTGTCGATTAAGGAGGCTTGGTTGGTCCGGTTGTTCGGCCGCGGCATCAAGCGGAGATCAGCGCAGTCGTGGTGGGGATTGCCCGTGCCCGCTGACCTGCGCGTCGTCTCCAGCGACGAACTGACAGAACTGATCAGCACCGCTGAGAAACGAGGGTTCAGCCGCACCGCCAAGGATCTTCACCCGCGAGGCGGAGAGACCTTCGCCGTGCTGCCGTACCTCTACGAGGGCTCCCCAGAGGCTTCATGGATGTGCTTGGTCATCCAGGTCAACGACTGGAACCCACCGCCCGGTACTCGGCCCGAAGTTACCTTCGGCCGTCTCGACATCGCCCGGACCGACTTCGACTCCCTACGCCGCGCCAGACGCTGGGAGCGAGACCAGCTACTCCACTGGACAGCGTGGCTCGCCTCCAAGCGCAGGCCAGTCCCTGCGGACGGCGCTGAAACTGACTGACCCGCGGCGCTCAAAGTCGGTTCTGTCGCACGAAACGTGATCGAAGTCTGCTGATGAATCGTTGGGTCACTGTGCGATGCTTCGGTCCAGCTGGTCCTGTCTCATCTTGATGCCCTCGATGTCGAGAAAGTGGAGCGGTCGGAGGCCGGCTTGCAGCTGTGGGCCAGCGTTCGCGACCGAACGGCGGTTTGTCCGACCTGCGGCACTGCGACAGCTCGGGTGCACGGGCGCTACCTGCGCCAGTTGACCGACACTCCGGTCGCCGGTCAGCCGACCCGGATTCTTTTGCGGGTGCGCCGCTTCATCTGCGCAAACACCGCTTGTGCGGTCCGGACGTTCGTCGAGCAGGTCAATGGGTTGACCCGGCGGCGGGTGCGCAGCACCGATGGCCTGCTGCGGATGTTGACCGCGATCGCGCTGGCGCTGGCAGGCCGGGCCGGAACACGTCTGGCAGCCGTGCTGGGCGTGCTTACCAGTCGCAGCAGCCTGCTCCGGCTGGTACGAGCTCTGCCGGACCCGCCGCAGCGGCTGGTGGCGGTGCTGGGTGTCGACGACTTCGCGATCAAACGTGGCCACCACTACGGCACCGTGCTGATCGACTGCGAGACAGGGCAGGTCATAGACCTGCTCGTCGGCCGTGATGCCGCGCCGCTGGCCAGCTGGCTCGCTGCGCATCCGACACCGCAGGTGATCTGCCGGGACCGAGCCAGCGCCTACGCCGAAGCCGCCCGCACCAGCGCACCTGACGCGGTGCAGGTCGCCGACCGGTTCCATCTGTGGGCGAACCTGGCCACCGCCGTGGAACGCTGCGTCGCCCGACACAAAGCCTGCCTGCACGAACCCGCCGCCAATACACCGGCCGAGCAACAGCCGCCATCGCTCACTGAAACGCCAGAGCCATCCGGGGCGATGGCACAACGCCGCCGCGAGCACCACAAGCTGGTCCACGATCTGATCGCCCAGGGCGCCGGGCTTCGGCAAATCGCCCGTCACCTGGGCTGGGGCAGGCACACTGTGCAGCGCTACGCCCGCGCTACCACTTGGCACGAAATGGTCGTCGGGCAGAAACCGCGCCCCAGCCGACTCGACCATTCAAGCCCCACGTTCTCCGCCGTATCAGCGAGGGATGCCTCAACGCGATCACCCTGCACCGCGAGGTCACCGCCCAGGGCTTCACCGGCAGCTACGGCATCGTGCGGGCGTTCGTGGAACAGCACCGCACCACACCCGACCTGACCTCGGTGACCAAGCCGCCGTCGGTGCGGCAGGTCACCGGCTGGATCTGCCGACACCCCGACAACCTCACCAGCCGCGACACCGGTCAGCTCCGGGCCATCCTCGATCGCTGTCCCGAACTGGCCACCTCCGCTGAGCTGGTGCGCTCATTTGCCGCCATGCTCACCGGTCTGCACGGCGACCGCCTCAACGACTGGATCACCGCCGCCCGTCAGACCGGGCTACCGGGCATGACCGGCTTCGCGACCGGCCTGACCAGCGACCTCGCCGCCGTCACCGCTGGCCTAACCTTGCCGCACAGCTCCGGCCCTGTCGAAGGCAACGTGAACCGCATCAAAATGATCAAACGACAGATGTACGGCCGCGCCGGCTTCGACCTGCTCCGCGAACGAGTCCTGCTCGCCGCCTGACGGGGCTGACCACGACGGGCGTGCTGGCCTTACGGGAGAATCAGCCACAGGGACACAGTCCACAATGACTCCCGTGACTACCGTAGCCGGATGGATCTTCGAGCAGAACGTTGTCCGCTTCCTTGAGCATCTGAGCCAATATGTCGGCTACCAGTACGACGCGGCAGACGAAGATGCCCTTGTCGGAGCCCTCGACGGGACCGACGACGAGTCCGACACCGCGTGGTTCCAATACCCCCTTCAGGGGGCGCCACCAGTCGTGGTCTCCCTCGCCCAAGCTGTTGGCGGCAGCGTCGTCAGCGTCCGCATCGACGGAGCCATCGACACCGTCCTGGAAGCACGGATCAACACCATGCTCGACCTGTTGTAAACCGCCCATCGACGGGTGCCGTCCACACTTCGTGCGACAGAACCTCAAAGTCACTTACGAACTCACTCGTGGCGCATTCCATGCAGCGTTCGATGACGTAGCGATGCCGGTCCAGGCGTTTGGACGAATCAATGCCGGTGCGAGCGATCCGCGGGACAGTGTTGCGCTCACGCAGCCGCTCGCGGCATCCGGGATAGGCGTAGCCCTTGTCGCCGTGCAGCTTCGCCGGCCGTTTTCGTGGGCGGCCGCGAGCGAGCGATCCCACCGGTCACCTCGACCAAGCCGGCCGGCTGCGGTCGTACCACCAGTAATCAAGTAGCCGCAGAGAACACGCGCTGGCTTCCCGCTATCGCAGCCGCAAGTGCGTATTCCAAGCCACCAGTTGCTGGCTTGGGTGCTTCATGGCCCACTCTCTGGCCGCCGAGCCGATTCGGGTGGACCGAGCAGGACTGCCGTCCGACAGAACAAGATGTGCCGCAGTCACGGCATGGAGCGCTCTCCATGCCACCTCGACCATCTCGGCGAACCCGGTCTGGACGGCATGCGGCTCCCGGTCGGGAAACCAGAGGTAAGCGAGCCGGTCGGCACGGATGAAGGCATTGGGCGTTTCGGGGTCCACACGCGGCCCCGCCCACGAACCTCCGGCCATATTAGTCGGCAAGTACTGAAGTCCTGGGCCAGTCGGCGTTCCCCCTTCCGTAAGCCGGAGGAACGCCTGAATGTCCCCGGTGAGCGCTTCGCCGAGAGAACTATGCACAACCACCGGTCCTTCCGACTTGTGAAAGCCGGTCGTCCAGCAGCCGATCCCACCGCTGATGTACGGGCTCAGCACGTCGTCGAATGCGCGCACGTCGGCAGCAAGCATGAAGGTGGAGGTCTGCCGCGATTGTCGACCACGCTCATAGGCCATGTACTCAGCCACTATGGGGTCGCGGCGCCGGCGCCGAGGTCGAACTCGTTGCCTTCCGGGTCTCGCATGGTGACCCAGTGCCAGCCGAAGGCCTCGTGTTCGTCGATCCGGGTGGCGCCGAGTGTGAGCAGCCGGTCGACCTCGTCCTGCCAGTTCGGCACGTGACGAGCGGCCAGATCGAAGTGCAGGCGGTTCTTGCCGCGTTTCGGCTCCGGGACCTTGATGAACATCAAAGCTGGCGCGCTGCCGGTGGTCGAGGCGCCGTGACCGATGGTGGCGAAGTCCGCGCTGGCGTCGGGGTCGACCGGACGGCCAAGGGCCTGGGCCCAGAATTCGGCCAGCTTCTGCGCGTCAGTGCAGTCGACGACGATCTGTGCGATCGACAAAGGCATGAGGGGTCCTTGAAGGAGGTTGAGGTTTGGCGTACGAAGGGGGAAGGTCAGGACGACTCGGTGGTCACGGGCCAGCACACTTCGGTCCGCAGCTGGCTGGGGTCGTCGGTGTCGGCGGATGTCACCAGGTAGAGCTCGCGGACCGGGCCGGCGGCGCCGATGCCGCGTTCCAGCACCTGGCGGCCCAGAGCGGCATACGTACGATCCAGGTCGCGGCACGGCCCGGCGTGTACAGCGACCGCCAAGCGTTGAGCGGGAAGCACACCACACCGCACCCCGCCGTCCGAGGACAAGCCGCGCTCGTCGGCCGCGAGCACGGTGACCGGCAGGAACGCCGTCACCCGGCCGCCGGCTTGGAACCACTCGAAGGCGTACAAAGCCCCACAGGGCCCACTCGGCGTGAGACCCCACCGGCCCGCCACGGCGTACAGCAACGGATAGGCCATGGCGCACCACGGGGTGATGCTGTCCTGATCGACGTCACCGTCGATCAGCAGACACTGCTGCTCGTCGGCTTGCCGGAAGGTCAGCTCACCGGCCGAACCGCCGGTCAGCAGCGACCGCAACGACCCGACGGCCGCCGCGGTCGCCGTCAGCTCCTGCCGCAGGACATCGAGATGGGCGGCGATCATCGAGTCCCGGGCTGTCGGGTCGGCCGCCGACACCACCCGTCGTACATCGGCCACCGGCATCCGGACCTCGCGCAGCCGGCGCACCAACTGAGCCGGCTCAACCTGCTCCGCCGTGTAGTAGCGGTAGCCCGTCGACGGATCAACCCACGACGGCTCCAGCACTCCGACGTCGTGATAATGGCGCAACGCCTTGATCGTCAAATGGGTCAGCCGGGAGAACTCCCCGACCGTCAATAGCTCTGCCACTGGGCCAGCTTGCACCCTCCTGCAAGAGGAGAGTCAACCGGCGGTGGTGAGGTGTCCTCGCCAGGCTTGAGGAGCTGCCGCGCGGCACACGCCCCAAGGGTTCCTGACTAGCGGTCGTCGCCGCTGCCGCCGAGGACGCCGCGCCGCTGCCGGTCGGCCAGCTTGGCGACGTTCGAGGCGGCGACGTCCTCGAGGTCCAGGCCGAAGTGGTCCGCGAGGACGGCGAGGTACCAGAGCGCGTCCCCGAGCTCCTTCTTGAGGTCCTCCCGGTCCCACCGGCCGAAGTCGCTGCCCTTGTCCCGCACGATCTTCTTCGCCTTCTCGGCGATCTCCCCGGTCTCCCCCGCCAGCCCGAGAAGCAGGTGAAAGACCTCGTTGTGCTTGTCCCGCGGGGCGGCGGTGCGCAGGGCCGCCTTCTGGTAGTCGTTCAGATTCACGAACCCAGTTATAGCCAAGGTCGAGCGTGCATGGGGCACACCGGATCCACGGCGATCGTCTCCGGCTACGTCGCGGACTACAGCGCCGACGGCGCCTCGACGATGATCGCGGAGGCGTACGCGGGCGAGACGAAGACCGACGGCGACAACCGGAGCGTGGCCCCCGGGGCCGGCACCGAGGAGTTCAGCCTGACCATCGGCGACCCGTCGTGCCGTCCCGTCAGCGGCCGTAGCGCATATCGATGAAGCCTGTTTCCCCGCAGCTCCGGCATGGTGCGAAGTACGGACGGTACGATCCCTCGATCGTCTTCCCGCGCCCCCCGCAGTTCGGGCACGCGGCATTTGCCCGGCGGGCCTGCTCGCGCCGTCGATCGGCTTCGGCCCAGTCGGACACCAACCGATTCAACCTGCCCCACACGGTCAGATACTCCGACGGCATCCGGACGCCCCGCAATGAGTTCAGGACGTTGGTGATGTCGTACCGGGCACTAGCGAAGTTGTTCATGGCCTCGTCGTAGTCCGGGGAGTACGGGTTCTGGATCATGATTTGTTCCAGTTCCGCGATCCGGGCGAGCTGGGACTCGCACCACTGGACCCGTTCCGACGGGTTCATCCGTTTCCACTGGTTGACGATCGGCCGACGTCCGAACATCATGCCTCCCCTGACTCAAGGGATCCATGAGCACACATCATTCGAGATCAATTCAAGGTGACGGCGCGTTTATCGTCCGGGCGGGTCGGGGGAAGTGGCCGTCCTGCCACAACCAGTGCGCTCTCCGATCTTCAGTACCTCCGCTCCGCACCGACGCTGTTCGCCGACGGCGTGATCGCTTCGGGAGGCGGGCCAGTGGCGGACATCGGATGCGGGCCTGGACACGTCACCGCACATCTGCACGAACTCGTTCTCGATGCCTTCGGCGTCGACCTGTCGCCGGGGATGATCGCGGTCGCCCGGCGCGACCACCCTCACCTGCGGTTCGAGGTGGGCTCGATGACACACCTGAGCCTGCCGGCCTCCTCGCTGGCCGGTCTGCTCGCATGGCAGTCGCAGGCTGGTAACTCAGGCGGGGGTAGGGTCGCCATGTGTTACCCGAGGCGTGGTCGAGCGACGAAGAGGCGCTCTGGCGCCGCCAGGATCGGCTCAGCGATCTGAGGGTCTGGATCAAAGCCCAGCCCGGGATCGAGGCCAGCGGCTACGTCACCTCCATCAACGATCCGGACGCCGGATCGACCATCCTGGTGTGGCACGGACCGGCCGATCGCATGCAGCAGCGGATCATGGACGAGGCCCGGCGGCGGGACATTCCCGTCTCCGTCCAACACCGCGCGCACAGCATGGGCGAGCTCGAACGCGCCGTCGACCAGCTCATCGCCATCGGCTCGGGCACCGGCGTGTTCCGGAACTTCGCGGTCAGCTCGGTGGCCGCCTTCGACATCGACTTCGATGGCGTCACCGTCCAGGGCGACTACATTCACGCTCCCGCGGAGGGTGTTCCCGACGCGGACGCCGCGCTGGCGCGGGCGCTGACCGCCGAAACCGGCGTAGCGGTCGCGATCGAACACGGCCGGTTCGAGCTTCTGTGACAGACCCGACGGGGAACTCTAGTATCGCCACGTGAGACGCGCTCTTCTCCTGGTCACCGCCGGTGTTCTGGCCGCCGTGGGCGTGACGGCGCTCGCCGGGCGCGCCGAGGCTCCCGTGGCCCAGGTCAGTGACCTGACGGTCGACGAGTCGGTGCCCGAGCGGTCTCTGGTCGAGGACGTTCTGCGCGTCGACTTCGAGCGGCGCCACGGCGACGAGGCGCACTTCGCCCTCGTACCCCGGGAGCGCCCGCCCGGCCTGCTGCGCATGGGTATCGGGTCCGACGGCCCCGGCTCGGTGGTCGACTCCTACCAGTTCGGCGGGCAGAAGCTCAGCGCCCTCGTCGAGCTGGCCACCCAGCCCACCGACACGTGCGCGAACGCCGAGATGTGCGTCCGTGACGACGCCCGGCATGTGACGGTGTACCTCACCGGCAACGTCGCCACCACGCCCCGCGTGGGCGATCCGGAGACCGACACCGCCCGCGCCTTCTGGTCACGGGCCGAGATGGTTCCGCTCGCCGACGCGGCCTGGTTCAGCGAACTGCTCGCGCGCGGACGGCGGTAGTGACCGGCCACGAGATGCTGCAGGACACGCCGCACCGGCGGATCGTCCGGGTCGGGGACACCGTACGGCGTCCTCTGCTGCCCTGGTCGGCCGCCGTGCATGAGCTGCTGCGGCATCTGGAGGCGGTGGGGTTTCCGTACGCGCCCCGGGTCCTCGGTGTCGATGACGAAGGCCGGGAAGTGCTGACGTACGTCGAGGGCGACTCCGGGCCCGACGGCTGGGCCAAGGTCGTCGACGAGGACGGGCTGATCGCCATGGCGCGGCTGTTGCGGGAGTACCACGAGGCGGTGAACGGGTTTCGGCCGCGGGCCGTGTGGGCCGGGCGGACGGCGCCGATGGCCGAGGACGAGATCGTCTGTCACGGGGATTTCGGGCCGTGGAACCTCGTGTGGCACGGGAATCGGCCCGTCGGGGTCATCGACTGGGACTACGCCTGGCCGGCGAAACCGGTTCACGACGTGGCGTACGCACTGGAGTATGTGGCGCCGTTCCGCGACGACGAGACCTGTCGGCGGTGGCTGCGCTACCCCGGCCCGCCGGACCGGCGGCGCCGGATGGAGATTTTCGCCGGGGCGTACGGGACGGCAGTCGACGTGGAGGAGGTCATCGCGCAGCAGGAGCTGGTCTGGGAGCGGGCGACATCGCTGGCCCGGCAGGGGCTGGAGCCGCAGGCCGGGTGGCTGGCGAGCGGCTTGCTCGACGAGACGGCGGAGCGGATCCGGTGGAGCCGGGAGAATCGGGCACTGTTCGCATCAGGGCTGTGATGGATCTCGCGGGACAGGTTACCGACAAGTCGGTGGCGGAACGATGTTTCGCTGTGAAGGCTGTTGCCATGACTACGACGTTCGATCGTGCTGCCGCGCGGGGCAGCGCGGAGCTTCTGCGGGAGAAGCGGCTCGAGCTGTCCGCCCTGACGATCCCCTCGGGGCGGGGCTGGGCGCCGCTCGGCTCGCAGGTGACCGAGTGCCTGGTGAAGCAGCCGGCGACCATCGGTGAAGTGATCGGCATGCTGGTCACGATGCAGCGGATCCTCGACGAGCTGCCGCCGAGCCCGGCCAACAACCGGGTGTCCGCCTTCAACGAGCTCTACCTGAAGATCACCCGCCGGGTGGACGCGGCGCTGGTCGACGGGGTCAACTCGCCGGAGTTCCTGGAACGGCTCGACGTCGAGTTCGCCCGGCGCTACTTCGCGGCCATCGACCTGTGGAACAACGACAACGAGGACACCCCGGATGTGTGGGAGGTGCTCTTCAAGCGGGCCGGCGATGTGGAGATGACCCGGCTGACGGCGGCCATGCTCGGCGTCAACGCGCACATCAACCATGACCTGGCGCTGGCCCTGATCGCCACGTGGGCCGATTTGGGCGCTCCCACCGACGACATCATCCACCCCGACTACCTGCTGGTGAACGAGATCTTCTACCAGGAGATCCCACCGTTGCGCCGGGGCTTCTCCGACCCCTGGCAGCTGGAGCTGGACGAGTTCGTCGGGCCGCTGGACGACTGGAGCCAGCGCATGCTGGTCACCATGACCCGGGCCCGGGCCTGGGACCAGGCACGCCGGTTGTGGCTGCTGCGCCACGACGAGGACGACTTCGAGCAGGCCCGCCGCACCATGGACCGGGCCGCGTCGCTGCTGGCCGAGTGGGCCATCGCCGGCGACCGGATCCTGTCCGAGGCGGGCGAGGTCGTCGACGGCGGCCGCGATCTGCTGCGCCGGCTGTTCGGGCGCGACCGGGATCGGGATCCGGGGGCTCACATCGGCCGGGGCGCGGCCGATTAGAGGTACATGCTTCGTACGGCGGCGCCCCCCTCGTTCGGCGCCCTGTTCGAGTCGTCGCCCATCGGCATGGCCACGGTCGGTCTCGACGGCGAGTGGGTACGGGTCAACGCGGCTATCGCCGCCATGCTCGGCTACACGCCGGACGAGCTGCTCGCCCGTACCCGCAAGTCGGTCATCCACCCGGAGGACGTCGACAACGACGCGGCGCAGGCGGCCGATCTGCTCGCCGGGCGGGTCGACAGCTACCGCGTGCGCAAGCGTTACCGGCGCCGCGACGGCGGGCTGACCCACTGCCTGCTGACCGTCACCCTGCTGCGCGACGACGCCGGCGAGCCGGCGCACTTCCTGGGCCAGCTCGTCGACGTCACCGCCACCATCGCCGCCCAGCAGGCGCACGAGCGCAGCGAGGAGCAGTTCCGCACCGCGTTCGACGCCAGCCCGATCGGCCTGCTCATCGCCGACGAGCACGGCCGGTTCCGGCGGGCCAACCCGGCCGCGGCCGAGCTGACCGGGCGCCCGGTGGACGCGCTGATCGGCCTGACCCATCGCGAGATCACCGATCCGGCCGACATCGAGGCGAGCGCCCGGGCCCGTCTGGCGCTGCTGCGCGGCGCGGCCGACGTGCAGTACGACAACCGGCTGCGGCACGCCGACGGCCGGATCAGCTGGACCCGGGTCAGCCTGTCGCTGATCCCGGGCCCGGACGGGCGCCGTTGGCGGCTCGTTCAGTTGCAGGACATCACGGCCGAACGGGCCGCCGCGCTCGCCGCCGAGCGGGAGGTGCAGCGGCTGCGGGCCACCCTGGCCGTGCAGCGCGACGTCACCGCGGCCGCGGCCGACCGGGACGCGGCGCTGCGCGTGGTCGCGGCCCGGGCCGTCGAGCTCTTCGAGGACGCCGACGGCGCGACGGTCGAGCTGGTCGAGGGCGACGATCTGGTGTACGCGGCCACGGCCGGCACCCTGGCCGGCGCCAAGAACGCCCGCGTGCCGGTCGCCGGCTCGCTCAGCGGCCAGGTGCTGACCACCGGCGCCCCCGCGCACTGCACGGACACCGCCACCGACTCCCGGGTCGACCGGGCCGCCTGCGAGCGGCACGGCATCGGCTCGATGATGATCGCCCCGCTGCACGCCGAGAACCGGGTGATCGGCTGTCTGAAGGTCTCCTCGGCCCGGACCGGCGCCTTCGACGCCCCCGAGGTGCAGCAGCTCGCCCTGCTGGCCGACAGCCTCGGCTCGGCCCTGCAACACGCCGACGACGCCGCCCGCAACGCCGCGCTGCTCGTCGAGCGCACCCACGCGCTGGCCCTGCTGGAGGCGAGCGAGACCCGCTTCCGGATGACCTTCGACAACTCGCCGCTCGGGCTCGGCCTGATCAGCCTGGCCGACGGGGTGCCCGGCCGCTACCTGCAGGCCAACCCGGCCCTGTCGGCCATCACCGGCTACGACGCCGGCGAACTGCAGCTGATGACGTACGGCGAGATCCTGCACCCGGACGACCGTCCCACCGGCACCGCGCCGGGCCGCTCGGTCGTGCGCTACCGGCACAAGGACGGCCACGAGGTGTGGGTGTCGTCGCGCACGGCCGAGGTGCGTGACGACACCGGGCGGCCGCTCTACCTGGTCAGCCAGGTCGAGGACGTGACCGCGCAGCGGGCGGCCGAGGCGCAGCTGCGCCGGCAGGCCCGGCTGCTGGAGCTGATCCCGGCCGCGGTCATCGTGCGCGACCGCGACGGCACGATCCGCTGGTGGAACGCCGGCGCCGAGCAGTTGTACGGCTGGCCGCTGTCGGCGGTCGCCGGCAAGAACATCCACCGGCTGCTCTCCACGGTCTTCCCGGACGAGTGCACCGAGCAGGACGCGCTCGACGGCCTGGTCCGCAGCGGGCACTGGGACGGCCAGCTCGACCACCTGACGGCGTCCGGCCGGGTCGTCACCGTGCTCAGCCGCCAGGTGCTGCATCTGCCGGCCGACCAGGTCCTCGAGATCAACACCGACGTGACGGCGGCCCGCGCCGCCGAGCAGGCCCTGGCCGAGAGCGAGCAGCGGTTCCGGGCCCAGTTCACCCATTCCGCCGCCGGGCAGGTCATCTACGGGCTGGACGGGTCGCTGGTCTCGGTCAACCCGGCCTACGCGGCGATGCTCGGGCACACCGTCGAGCAGCTCGTGGGCCGCCACGACCGCGAGTTCGCGCACCCCGACGACCTGATGGAGAGCCGCCGGCACCGGGCCGACCTGTTCACCGGCGACCGCGACGCCTACACCCAGGAGGGCCGTCTGCGGCACGCCGACGGGCACTGGGTCGACGTGTCGGCCACCTTCTCGGTCGTCCGCGAGGTGGGCGGGCGGCCCAAGCACCTGATCGGCGTGATCACCGACGTGTCCGCGCGCCGGGCGGCCGAGGCCGACCGGGACCGGTCGGCGGCGGCGCTGGCCGAGCGCAACGCCGAGCTGGAGGCGGCCGACCGGCTCAAGCTCGACATCATCGGGATGCTCGGGCACGAGATCGGCAACCCGCTGTCGTCGATCCGCGGCTACGCCGAGGTGCTGGCCGAGGGCACGAGCGCGGCCATGCGGGAACGGGCCGTCGAGGCGATCGCCCGGCAGGCCGGGCGGCTCGACGACATCGTGCGCGAGGTCCTGGCGATGGTGTCCATCGACGCCGGTTCACTCACCGCCGTACGGCAGGAAATCGGCATGCGTGACCAGATCACCCAGGCCCTCGTGGCGATGGACCTGGACGGCCTGCCGGTGCTCGGCGACGACACCCGGGCCTGGTGCAATCCCGGGCATCTGCAACAGATCCTGGCCAACCTGCTGTCGAACGCGGCCAAGTACGGCGGCGGGGCCACCTCGATCACGGTGGGCCGCGACGGCTCACGGGTGACGGTCAGCGTGGCCGACGGCGGACCGGGCGTGCCGGCCGAGTTCCGGCACCGGCTCTTCGAGCGGCTGGCCCGCGCCGAACGCGACGCGACCAGCGTGCGCGGCACCGGCCTGGGCCTGTACATCGTGCGCGGGCTGGCCCGGGCGAACGAGGGCGACATCCGCTACACGCCCGACCCGGACGGCGGCTCGATCTTCGTACTGGACCTGGAGGCCTGTTCTTAGATGCTGGCGCCCGGGGTCCAGCCGGAGATGTCGGACAGGCGGCCGCGCCACAGGCGGCCCTTGGTCGGCTGCGTGCCTGGGAAGTGGATGCGCGAGTTCCGCAGGTGGATGTAGCGGGTCGGAGCCATCAGGGCGGCGTACTGGCGCTGGGTGACCTCGTCGCCGATGTCCCGTGACTTGATCGCCGCGTGGGCCAGGTCGGACTGCTCCTTGACGTGCTCGGCGGTGCCGACGTAGAAGGCGTCCTCGTGGTCGTTGAGCTCGCTGACCTCGGCGAACCACTGCCACTGCGGGATCAGCTCGCCGCTGATGAGCAGGCCGCCGACGCTGAGACCGATCGGCACGCCGGGGTCGACGGGGTCGCTGAGGCGGTCCATCTGCGAGACGTAGGTGGCCAGCACCCCGTCCGGTTCGGCCCAGTCGAAGTGGGCCGCGCCTCCGATGAGCATCGGCTCGAACACCACGCACCCCTTTCGGTCGGCTTTCCCCCGAAAACCGACTCTAGGTGAGCCGGGGCGCGCTCAGCGGGCTTTCGGCCGATTCGCGGGCGCCGGCGCCGCATGGCTACCCTGAACCGACCATGGATCTCGTCGTTCCCGCCGCGCTGGTCGCCGACGTGCGGATGCCCGCCCTGGCCGTCACCGACGGCTCCCCCGGCCCCGAGTGGGCCGACGTGCCGATGAGCGCCTGGACCTTCCGCCGCCGGCCGGCCCAGCGCCTGCCCGTCGACGCCGCCACGGCCCGCGCCCTGCGCCGCCACGCCCGCCTGGCCCCGCTGTCCCTGCCGGTCTCGCTGCTGTCGATCGCCTTCCTGGCCGTCGGCGTCAGCGCAGGCTCGACCCTGGCCCTGGCGGGTTCGCTGATCGGCCCGCTGTGGAGCCTGGTCGAGGGCCGGGGCCGCCCCGACCTCCACCCGTACCGCACCCCGGCGGGAGATCTGCGCATCCCGGGCGTGCCGCTCGAGGTGGCCAAGGAGTGGATCAGGCTCAACCCGGGCGTGACGGTCACCGACGTGCCCGCTCCGCGCCGCCACTCCCGCCGCTTCTACGCCACCTGGGCGATCGGCCTCGTGGGGGCGGCGTTCGCCCTGGCCCTCGTGCTCGCCAACGACGGCCGCGAGGACAACTTCGTGTTCTTCATGCTCGTGCCGGCCCTGTTCATCGCCGGCGTCTGGACCGCCACGAAAACGGCGCCCCAGTAGATGGATGCCTATTTGCGCCGGCTGGGTCTCGGCCGGATGGCGGGACGGCGGCCCGGCGTCGAGGAACTGGGTGAGCTGCACCGGGCGCACGCGGAGCGTGTCCCGTACGAGAACCTCGAGATCTGGCTCGGACGGCCGACCACTGTGGACCCGGCAGAGTCGGTGAAACGGATCACGCGGGGGCGCGGCGGGTACTGCTATCACCTCAACGGCGCCTTCTCCGCACTGCTTCACGCACTGGGATACCAGGTGAGCCGGCACGTCGGCGGGGTGCAGTCCCTGTCCGGGCGGGCGGCCGGGGCGGACGGCAACCACCTGGTGCTCACCGTGTCGGGACTGCCGTCGGCGGAGGCGCCGAACGGGCGCTGGCTGGTCGATCTGGGTATGGGCGATGGGCTGCACGGGCCCCTGCCACTGGTCGACGGCGCCCATCGGCAGGGTCCTTTCACGTACGGCCTTCGCCCCTCCGAGGCCGAAGCCGGGGGCTGGCGCTTCGACCATGACCCACGTGGGGGTTTTCTGGAGACGCCGGGCGACTACTTCGGCGCGCTGGGCGACCTCTTCGGGCTCGTTCTCGACGATGTCACCGCCGCCGAGCGGGACGTTCTGTGGGGGCGGCTCGCGGCGGCGCACGAGCGGTCAGGTGCGGCGCAGCTCTAGGAAGTCGTTGGTGTGGGCTGTGATGAACTCCAAGTCCGGGTCGTAGCCGAGGCCGGGGCCCGTGGGGACCTCGACCAGGCCGTCGACGCTGAGGATGGGCTCGGTGGTGACGTCGCGGGCGTAGTACTTGTCGGAGCCGGACACGTCCGAGGGCAGGGTGAAACCGGGCAGGGCGCTCAGGGCCACGTTCGCGGCGCGGCCGAGACCGAACTCGTGCATGCCGCCGCACCAGACCGGGATGCCGTGTTCCCGGGCCAGGTCGTGGGCCCGTACGGCCGCGGTCAGGCCGCCCATCCGGGAGACCTTGATGTTCAGCACGCGGCCGGAACCCAGGCGCAGCGCGGTGTGCAGGTCGTCCAGCTCCTCGACCGACTCGTCCAGGCACACCGGGGTGGACAAGCGATCCTGCAGGTCGGCCAGCGCGGCGAGCGCGCGCGGCGCGTACGGCTGCTCGATCATCAACAGCCCGAGGCCGTCCAGCTCCGTCAGGACGCCGAGGTCGCCGGGGGTGTAGACGCCGTTCGCGTCGACGTGCAGCGGCACCGCCGGGAAGGCGGCGCGGACGGCGCGGACCGGTTCGACGTCCCAGCCGGGGGCGATCTTCAGTTTGACCCGGCGGTAGCCCTCGGCGACCCGCTGGGCGACCTGTTCCAGCAGGGCGTCGATGGTCGGTTCGATGCCGAGGGAGACCCCCGCCTCGACCCTCGCCCGCGTTCCGCCCAGGGCCGCGGCGAGCGGCCGGCCCGCGGCTCTCGACGTCAGATCCCAGGCGGCCATGTCGAAACCGGCGCGGGCGAACTGGTTGCCGCGAACTTTGGCCAGCGCGTCGGAGAGGTCGTACGGCTCAAGCACATCGGTTTTGAACGTCAGCGGCGCCAGGTGATCACGCGCCACGGCCCAGCACGACTCCACGGTCTCGGCCGAGTAGAACGGGCCGCTCGGTGAGGCGATCTCACCCCATCCGACGGCGCCGTCGGAGGCGGTCAGCGTGACCAGGATGTGCTCGAGGAAACGCTTGGCGTGCGAGCTGGTCTGGAACTCGTGCACCAACGGCAGGCGGACGCGGCGCAGCTGAACGGAGGCGATACGGGTCATGTCTCGTCCATGTAGAGGTCGAGCTCCGCGGCCAGGGCGTCGCGGTCGTGCAGGCGGCGGCCCGCGCCCTTGGAGCTGGCGATGGTCAGGGTGGCCAGCAGGTGCAGGGCCAGGACGATCGAGGTCGGCGAGTTGGCGTACGAGGCGCTGTCCCGCTCGACGACGATGGCGGTGCCGGCCGCGCTCGTCAGCGGCGCGTCCGGGGCGTCGGTGATCAGGATCAATTCACCCCCATGGCGTGTGTACGCCGCGGCGACGTCCACAGTGTCCCGCCGGTAGCGCTCCATGGAGACGGCGACGAGCAGATCGCCCTGCCGGATGTCGCCGAGCAGGTCGAGTGGCCGCACGACCTGCTGCACGGCGGACAGGCCGGCGCTGAGGTCGGCGGTGAGCAGGGCCGCGTACGCCTGGGACTTGCCGTTGCCCAGCACGAAGCGCCGCCGGGCCGAGACGATGCGGGCGGCCGCGCGCTCGATCGCGTCGTGTTCGGCCGCCCAGGCGAGCGCCTTGCCGAACTCGGCGCGCTGCTGCTCGAGGACGCGCTGCTTGAGCACCCGCGCCGAGCGGCGCTGAACGTTGCGGTCGAAACGCTCGGCGGGCGTGGTCACGGCACGTCCCGTACGAAGGTGTAGGCCACCTGGTCGTCGTCCTGTCTTTCCACGGCGACGAGCCGCCGCCCACCGCCGAACGCGGCCCGCAGCCGCTCCCGCAGGGCCGGCCGATCGGCCACCGGCGCCACCACGACTGACGACTCCGTCTTCCCGCCGCTAGCCGGGTAGAGGTCCCAGGACACCAGCAGCCGATCCGAGTCGCCGTCGTCGTAGTAGTCGGGCAGGAACCGGATCGCCGTGGCGCCCAGGACCGCGAAGTTGAAATGAGCGTTGCGCAGCGCGTACGGGTCGAAGGTCCACCGCATCGTCCGCGCTCCCGTCGCCCGCGCGGCCTCGGCCTGCGCCTGCTTGAGCTTGCGCCCCACGCCGGTGCCCTGCAGCCCGGGAGCGACCGCCGCCGCCTGCGAGTAGTGGTAGAGCTCGCCCTCCTCGACGGCGCTGAACCCGTAACAGAAACCGACGAGCTCGGCGTCCCGGAACGCGCCGATCACGGTGCCGGCGTTCTCCCGCAGAGCGGCCAGCAGGCGCGGGCTGACGCCGAACTCGGGCTGCTCGTACCCGAAGACGGACCGGTAGAGCGCCGAGGCCGCCGTCCACTCACCGAGCCCGGCGAGATCACGAACCACTATCACCCGGCCACTCCCCTCGCGCCCTCATGCAAAGATACGAATCGTATAACCGGCATGATGCACCCTGTTCCCCGCGTTGACAACGCATCAGCCCCAACTTAGCGTTCATATATGGACGTGATCGAGACTCTGCGCCGGTACACGCTGATCGAGACGCCGACCGGCGACCGCGCGTCACTCGACGCGCTGGCCGAGGTGCTCGAGGCCGACGCCGCCCGCGCCGGCTTCCACACCGGCCGTGAGGACGGCCATCTGCTCTGGTCCCGGCCCGGCCGCGCGGGCCGCCCGCTGCTGTTCCTGAGCCACTACGACACCGTCTGGCCGGTGGGCACGCTGCGCGACATGCCCTGGCTGGTCGAGGACGACACCATCAAGGGCCCCGGGGTGTACGACACCAAGTCCGGCCTCGCGGCGCTGCTGGCCGCCGCCTCGCGAGCCGGTCACGACGGGCCCGAGATCCGGGTGCTCGTGGTCGCGGACGAGGAGATCGGCTCCCCCACCGCTACCGGCCTGGTCCGCTCGGAGGCCGCGAAGGCGGCGGCCGTGTTCGGGATGGAGCCGCCACACCCCGACGGCGCCCTCAAGACCGGCCGTCGCGGCAGCACGCGGGCCCGGATCGAGGTGACCGGGATCGAGTCCCACGCCGCCCTCGACCCCGACGCCGGCGTCAACGCCATCGACGAACTCCTCGACCAGCTCCTGCGCGTCCGCGAGTTCGTCCGCCCCCGCCCGGTCCTGCTCAACGTCGGCACGATCGAGGGCGGCGGCCGCACCAACGTGGTCGCCGGCCACGCCCACGCCGACCTGGGCCTGCGCTTCCTCGACCCGGACAACGAGGAGGCCGTCCTGCAAGCCTTGACAGACCTGGTTCCCGTACGCGAGAGGGCCCGTGTCCGAAGCACCCTGCTGGCCCACCGCGCCACCTGGCGCCCGAACGAGGCCGGTGCGGCCCTGCTCGCCCGCGTAGCCGAGGTCGCCGCCACCATCGGCCAGTCCTTGGACGGCCGCCCCGCCGACGGCGCCGCCGACACCAACACGACGGGCGCCCAGGGCATACCCACGGTCGACGGCCTGGCCCCGCGCGGCGGAGGCGCCCACGCCCGCCACGAATGGGTGTCGGCGGCCGGCATCGCCGAGCGCGTCGCCCTGCTCGAAGCCCTGATCGGAGGCTGGTAGATGGCCAGGCTGATCCACCTGAACGGCCCACCGGGCATCGGCAAGTCCACCCTGGCCGCCCGCTACGCGGACAGCAGCCCCGGCACGCTGAACCTCGACGTCGACGCCGTGCACCGCCTGGTCGGCGGCTGGCAGAACGAACAGATCGACACCTGGCCGGCCGTGTGGTCCCTGGTCTGGGCGATGGCGGCGACCCACCTGACGGGCGGCCACGATGTCATCCTGCCCCAGTACGCAGCCGACCTCGACCGGATCGCCGAGTTCGAGCAGCTGGCCCACCGGCACGGGGCCGGCTTCCGCGAGGTGGTCCTGCTCACCGACCGGGAGGCGGCCATCGAGCGGTTCGAGCGCCGCGCTCAGGAAACCGGCGACCCGTGGATCCGCCACCACCACCGCCTCATCGAGCGGGCCGGCGGCGCGGCCGCGCTGAAAGCCATGTACGACAACCTGATCGAGGTCGTACGCCTGCGCCCAGGCACGGTTGTGGTGCCGAGCACCACCGGGGCGGTGCGGGAAACCTACGACCTGTTGGCGGCCACTCTGGAGATCTAGGGAAAACGGCTGTATGGAAGTTTTCCGATCTGGGCGGCGCCGCTCTGGTAGTAGGCGCGGGTGGCGATGAGCCGCTCTACGCCCTCGAGCTCCTGCGCCGCGATCAGTTCCGGCGAGTCGGACTCGGGAGCGCGGCGCCCTCGCGGGGCGGCCGCGAAGGTCAGGCCCGCGAAGGCGCCCAGGACCGCCGAGAGACACACCAGCTCCCTGCGAGAATGGCGAACAGTCCGAGCGTGAGGACCAGTCCCGCCTTCGACATCTGCCCGAGCAATTTCCACGCGTCCTCCGTCACGAAAATGATCAGCGTGGCCGCGAAGAGCGTGGGAAATACTTGGAGCATTCTCTCCAGGCTTCCGATGAGGCCAAATCGGATGGAACCCGCGACATGCAGCAGAAGCGGAACGGCAGTAGCGACGAGGGCCATGGCGGGCCACGCGACCGCAGTTGTCACGGCTATGACAATCCCCGTACGAAAGCCTCCGAAGACCCAGCCCGCGATGACGAACGCGACAAAGTAAATCCCGGCCCATCCCAGAGTGGATGCCCTCTTCGTACGCCACGGGCGCGTAATAATTCCCGGATAGGCTTCTTGTGCTGCGGCTGCTATGCCTACCGACAGACTGTAGACCAAGAGCGGCTCTAGTTGATGGCCTCGCATGATCTGGATCGTTTGATAGGTGAGGAGGGCAGCAGCCAGGGTAGCCGCTACCCGTCTGGCTTTTTGGCGATATCGGGTGTCATATCCGTAGCACAGCGTTCCCAGGCCGCCTGTGCGGAATTGGCCCTCGAAGGTGACCAGACATCTTGTCACCAGATCACGATCGGCCCGAGGCGCGGGATCTTCCGACGGTGAGGGGCCGGCGGGGGCGGGTGTGGACATCTTCGCCGCCCCTTCACCGATCGACGCACCGGGCTCCCTCATGGTCCGCCCCTCCGGCCGGCGATTAAGGGATGTGTCAGCGGGCCGACAACGCGCGTGTCAGTCCAGGGTCTGGATGTGGAGACCACCGAGGCGTCCAGCACCGCTTCGTGCTGGGTGAGTGAGCCGGCCCTCGACCGCCACGTCGCCGTCGCCGTCCAGACGGGTCCATCGCCGGGTTTGCCGCGCGCGGCGCGTCCCAGTCGAGCAGCGGCAACAGGTCGATCGCCGTCGCGCCGGGGCCTTCGCCGTCACCTGATCGGGTTTTCGGCGTGCGGCGATCGAGGTACATTGCCGACATTTCCGGTTCGTCGCCTCTAACGTCCTCAGCGTCACGTCGCCACGGCCCGGGGAGTACGCATGAGGAGAGTCCACCGTCTGCTGGCAGCGTCGCTGCTGATCGGTAGCGGCGCCATCGTCCCCGCCAGCACCGCCGCCGAAGCGGCGCCTGCGGTCACTCCGGCGCCGAGCGCTGCTCAGCTGAGCGGGGACGATCAGCCCGGAAGCGTGATCAGTTCCTCGCCCGCCGCCCTGCCCAAGGAGCTGGCCGCCGCCACCGGACGGTTCGTGAAGTATGTGACCACCGACGTCCGGGGCCGGCGCGTCCCCGCCACCGGCCTGGTGCTGACCCCGCGTACCAACCGCAAGGATCACGTCGTCGTCTGGGCGCACGGCACGACCGGGCTCGCCGACCGCTGCGCGCCCTCGGCCCACCAGGACGTCTTCTGGCCCGAGGCCCGCGCCGCCGTCGCCGAACTTCTCAGCCGCGGCTGGACCGTGGCCGCCCCCGACTATCCCGGCCTCGGCACCGCACAGCCGCACCCATACCTGATCGGCGCCGGCGAGGGCCGTTCCCTCATCGACAGCGTCCGCGCCGCCCGCCGGCTCAACCCTTCCCTGGGTACGCGCTACGCGATCGACGGCCATTCCCAAGGCGGCCAGGGCGCCCTGTTCGCCAACCAGCTCGCCCCTTCGTACGACGGCGACCTTCAACTGCGCGGCACCGCCGCCATCGCCCCCGTCTCCAACGTCGACGTCCTCGCCCCGCAGATCCCCGGCACGCCCGGGCAGGGATATCTGGTCATGGGTCTGTACGGCCTCAACGCCGTCGAGCCTTCGTTCCGCCCGGCCGACGTGCTCGCCGCGCCCGCCCGCCAGCGGGCCGGCGTGCTGGAGACCGGCTGCCTCAACGAGATCCTGGCCGCTTTCGCGCCGCTGACCGCCACCCAATTGCTCGACGGCGGCCAGCTTCCGGCCGCCTGGGTGACCAAGCTGGCCCAGTACGACAACCCGGCCCGGACCGCGCCCAGCGCCCCCGTCCTGATCGTGCAGGGCACCGCCGACGAGGCCGTGCCGGCCCCCGTGACCGACATCCTCGTGGACCAGCTCGACGACTACCGCCCGGTCCGCTACGACAAGCTGCCCGGCCAGACCCACGACGGCGCCGTGTTCGCCTCCACGGAGACGGTCGCCGACTGGATCGCCGACCGTCTCCGCTGACGGACCGGCGAGCGGTCAGACCCCGGCGGTGTCGAGGCGGGTCAGCTGATCGTCGCTGAGCTTCACGTCCAGCGCGGGCAGCATGTCCTCGAACTGTTCCGGCGTGCGCGGCCCGATCAGCGGCAGCACTCGCGGCGAGCTCTGGTGCATCAGCCAGGCCAGCACCAGCTGGTTCGGGGTGACGCCGGCCTCGTCGGCCACCTCGAGCAGCGCGGCCAGCCGGGCCTCGGTGTCCGGCCCGCCGTACGAGCTGAACACCCAGTGCTCGGCCCGCTTCTCCGCCGAGTCGTAGATGCCTTTCAGGATCGGCGAGTACGCCACCAGCGTCTGATCGTCGTGTTCGCGCAGGTAGTCGAGCTGCTCCCCGTCGACGATGGAGGCGCTGTCGGCGCCGGGGTTCGGCCGCAGATACGAGTGCTGCTGCTGGACGGCCACCGGCAGCGGCCACCCGTTGGCCCGGCACAACCCGCGGATCCGTTCGAGCCGCCACGTGCGTACGTTGGACCAGCCCAGGTGACGCACCTTGCCCGACCGCACCAGGCCGGCCAGGGCCTCCAGGGTTTCCTCGAGCGGCGTGTTCCGGTCGTCGACGTGCACGTAGAACAGGTCGACGTGGTCGGTGCCCAGCCGCTTCAGGCTCCCGTCGAGCGCGTGGCGCAGCGTCTGCGCCCCCGCGCCCTCGAAGGTACGGCGGGCCAGCTCCCAGTTGGCCGTGCCGTCCGCCGCCCACAGATCCGGCGAGTAGCGCGGCAGCGCCGTGGCCTTGGTCGCCAGGAACACCTCGTCCCGCCGGTTGCCCTGCCGCATCCAGCGCCCGAGCAGCTCTTCGCTCTCCCCGCCCCGGCTGTCCCGGCGAGCCCACCACTCGTAGCAGTTCGCGGTGTCCATGAAGGACCCGCCGACCTCGAAGTACCGATCGAGAATGCGGAACGAGTCCTTCTCGTCGGTGGCGTTGCCCATCTGCATGGCCCCCAGCGCCAGCCGGCTCACCTGCTGCCCGGTACGGCCCAATTCGATCGTCTGCATGCCGAGAACGCTAGGACCTCGAGCACACTCGAGGTCAACCCCGTTCGGCGGTACGGTTCGTGCCGGCACTACTTCCACACGCCGGCCTCGGGCGCGGCTGGGCAGTCGAGGGCGGGGTCACCGACGATGGGGAACTGGTCACGGCAGGCGGGCGACAGTGGGATGACCGCCGGGTGACAGGGGCGCGGGGCAGGGTCGGCGGCATCGGCGAGGACAAGGAGTTCCGATGTACGTCTTCCGATTCGAGTCCGGGTCGCGTCACTACGACCGCCGCGGCCGGATGCGTCACTACCGTGGATGCGCGGAGGTGACGCGATGACCGAGTTCACCGCGCACCCGGTGCGCGGGCGGCTCAACGCCGCTGTTTTCCGGAGCGTCGACGGGTACGCGGATTTGCTGTTCGGCCAGCGCAAGCGGGAGCTTTTCGCCGCGCTGCCCGACACCGTGGTCGAGATCGGGCCCGGTACCGGGGCCAACTTGCGGCATTACCGGCCCGGTACGCGGCTGATCGCGATCGAGCCGAACCCGTACATGCACGAGCCCCTGCTGGCCAACGCCCGCCGCCGCGGCGTCACCGTCGATCTGCGGGCGGCCGGGGCCGAGCACACCGGGCTCGGCGACGGCGAGGCCGAGGCCGCCGTCAGCACCCTCGTGCTGTGCACTGTGCCCGATCCGGCCGCGGCGCTCCGTGAGATCGCGCGGATTCTGCGGCCCGGCGGGCGGCTGATCTTCGTCGAGCATGTGGGCGCCGACTCCGGCAGCGGCTACGACCGGCTGCAACGGGCCGTCGCCAAGCCGTGGCGGTGGTTCTTCGAAGGATGTGAGGTCAGCCGCGACACCGAAGGGCTGCTGGGCGCCGCCGGGTTCGCCCGCCTGTCCGTGTCGCGTTATCGGCTGCGGTCGGTGTTCCTGCCGATCAACACGCAGATCGCCGGCGTGGCGGTGCGCTGATGCGGTTCGGGGTGCTCGGCGCGGTGCGGGCGTACGCCGCGGACGGCACCCCGATCCCGCTCGGCGACCGGCAGCGGGCGCTGCTCGCCGCGCTGCTGGCCCGGGCCGGGCGTACCGTCGCGGCCGACCGGCTGGCCGAGCTGATCTGGGGCGGGCAGCTGCCGGCCGATCCGGCGGCGGCGCTGCACAGTCAGGTGTCCCGGCTGCGCCGCGCGCTGCCCGCCGACACCCGGCTGGTCACCGAGTCACCCGGCTACGTGCTGCGGCTGGGCCCGGGTGACGTGGACGCCGCCCGCTTCGACGACCTGGTGGCCCGGGCCGCCCGGGAGCCGCCGGCCGCCGCCGCCCCGCTGCTGGAGGAGGCCCTGCGGTTGTGGGGCGGCGAGCCGTACGCCGAGGTCGCCGACTCGGAGATCGCCCGGCTGGAGGCCATCCGGCTCGGTGAGGCGCGCCTGCACGCGACCGAGCAGTGGCATCGCGCGCTGCTCGGGGCCGGGCGGGCCGCCCAGTCGCTGCCGGGCCTGGAGGCGTTCGTGGCCGCCCATCCGCTGCGCGAGCAGGCCCGCGATCTGTTGCTGCGCACCCTGTACGCGCTCGGCCGGCACGCCGAGGCCCTGGACAGCTACCGCGACTACACCGCGCGGCTGGCCGGTGAGCTCGGCTTGGAGCCGGCCGCCGCGATCCGCGACACGCACCTGCGGGTGCTGCGCCACGACCTGCCCCGCGAGGTGGGTTCGGCGCCGCCGTTGTCGCGGCTGCGCGCCGTGTATCTCTCCGTGCCGGGCGGGTACTCGATCGCCACCGCCACCCTCGGGGAGGGCCCACCGCTGGTGGCGTTGCCGGGCTGGGTGTCGGCCCTCGACGTGATCGCGGCCGGGCGCGATCCCCGGTCGAGTCTGCTGGAGCGGCTGGCCGGCCGGTGCGCGCTGACGCTGTTCGACCGGTACGGCACGGGATTGTCCCGGGGCCCGGTCGGCGACTTCGGGCTCGAGGCGTCGGCCGCGGAGCTTCTCGCGGTGGTCAGGCGGATCGGCGTACCCGCAAACGTCTTGGCCATGTCGGAGGCCGGCCCGCTGGCCGTGGCTCTGGCCGCCGCCCACCCCGAGCTCGTCGACCGTCTGGTCTTCGTCGGCACGTACGCGGACGGGCCCGCGACTTTCCGGCGCCCGGAGCTGAACGCCGCGCTGGTCGCCATGATCCGTACCCACTGGGGTCTGGGTTCGAAGGTCTTCGCCGACCTTTACCGGCCCGGCGCGAGTGACCACGCCGCCCAGCACCTGGCCGAGGTGCTGCGCGACTCGGCCGACCGGGAGGTGGCGGCCGCCTACCTGGAGGCCGCGTACGAGGCGGACGTCGGCGATCTGCTGCCCGGGATCACGGTGCCGGCGCTCGTGCTGCACTACCGTGGCGACCGGGTGATCCCGTTCGACGGGGGCCGGCAGCTCGCCGCGGGTCTGCCCGGCGCGCGGCTGATCGCGCTGGAGGGCCGCTACCACCTGCCTGACGCGGCCGACCTGGACCGCGTCGTCGACGAGATCGCCGGTTTCGTCGGCGCTTAGAACGGCGCCACGTCCAGCGTGCCGATCCCTCCCACCGCGTCGATTTTCAGGCCGCCCGAGGAGTCGTCCCCGCCGGCGCGGCGGGTGTCGCCGGGTGCCAGATCCTGGTCGCGGTCACCGTTGAGCTTCGACTCCCCCACGCCCTTGGCGACGATCAGCTTGACCGGAAACGATCCCTCGGTACGGATCTTCCAGCTGTTCACGCCGCCCGACATGCGCAGCGGGATCTCCGCGTCCTGCCGCGGCAGCGTCATCTCGAAGCTGTTGGCGCCACCCTGGAGGTCGAACGCGCCCACGCGCCCCTCGGCCATGGCGAACGTGGCCCGGCGTACCCCATGGGTGGTCTTGATGGTCCAGGCGATCCGCTCGTCGAGCACGACGTCGACGACGGCCTCGCCCTTCTTGTCGTTGGCCTTGGTGGTCAGGGTCAGCGTGGTGCCCTTGAGCGTCGCGTCCGGGGTCACGCTGCTGTCGTCGGGCGTGTGCACGCGGGCGATGCCGTTGGTGGGCGGCCGGCCGACCGACACGTTGAGCTCCCGCATGCCGCCGGCCAGCACGAACGTCCCCGCCGGGAAGGCCGGCCCCGGATCGGTGACCGCCGGCGACGACGGCGCCTTCGAGGTGGCCGCCGGTGAGGACGGGGCGGCGGTGGTGGTCGCGCCGGGGGTGGGTGAGGCGGGCGCCGGCTCGATCGACACCGGCGGGTTGGGCGACGGCACCACGATCTCCGGGCCGGTGGCGGGGGCGGGCGGCGCGGCGGCGGGCGGCCGGTCGGACGTCGTGGCCATGCGCAACAGCACCACGCCGGTGACCACGACCAGCACGACGGCCACGACCGCGCCGGCCACGAGGGCCAGGCGCGGCGGTTTCCGCTTCGGGGGGTACGGCTTCTCGCCGTCACCCTCGTCGTCCTCATCCTTCCTGGTGTCCGGCCAGTAGTCCGAGATCTTCGGCCATCCGGCGGTGTCGTCCAGTGTGGGCTGCTGCGGGCCAGGACCGTCCATGGCGTCGTCTCCTCGTGCGGGCGCCGTCAGCCCGGAGTACGGACACCGGCCCCGGATAGTTCGATCACGATCGAACGCGTGAAGAATCTTGCCATTGGCGTCCTTCGCCGTAAGAATGCCTTTTCGACAGCTTAAGAAAGTCTTAGCGCGCGCCCTCGGAGCGGAATTCTGATGACCGAAGATGATAGGGACGAGGGTCTGCGTGTCGGCGGTTGGGGCCCCTATCGCGACGCCTCCGGCCCCGGCTCCGCACCCTCCCCGCGGCCGGTTCCGCCGTTGACCACGCCGTCCCCGGGCGCGGCGGGCGACCTTCAGCGCCGGCTGCTGACCCTGCTCGGCGCCAACCCGCCGCGGCACTCTCTCGTCAGCACGCTGAGCGGCGGATCACCGCGGCGCGTACTGCTGGCCGGCGTCACCGCCGTCGTGATCGTGGCCGCCGGCCTCGTCGCCCTCACGGTCGGCGGCGGCGACGAGCCCACGCCGCCACCAGCGGCTCTGCTCGTCGTGCCCTCGTTCTCGCCGGCCGCGCCGGTGTCGATCCGGCCCGAGCCGACGCTGTCGCCGCCTCCGCCGCCGACGTTCGTGCCGCCGCCGACCACCCCGGTCCGGACGACGACCAAGCCGGTCGAGCGGGCCACGACGACGCCCCCGCCGCCGAAGCCGTCGTCGCCCCCGCCGCCTCCGGCTCCGGCCCTGGTACCCGGGGCGCGGGTCGCGCTCGAGGCCGCCGACCGGTCGGGACGCCGGCTGCGCCACCGCGACTTCCTCGCCCGGCTCGAGGTTCTCCGCTCCGAAGCCGACCGCGACAGTTCCCGTTTCACCGTCCGCAATGGTTTGAACGGGCAGGGCTGCGTCTCTTTGGAATCAGTTAACTATCCGGGCTATTTCTTGCGCCATCGTGACTTCATCCTGCGCCTGGACCGGCAGGACGGTTCACCATTGTTCCAGCAGGACGCCACATTCTGCCCGAAGCCCACCGGCCCGGCATTCATCTTCGCCGCGACCAATTACCCCACTCACGTCCTGGTCGCCGACGGCCGCGGCGTTCGCCTGGCCCAGGTCTCCCCCGGCCAGGCCACGGCCTTCGTCGTACGGAATCCCTAGTCGCTTCCCGCCTCGCCGAAGCTGGTGAACATGTCGACCAGCGACCGCGGCGCGTTGTCGTCGAAGATCAGCTCGAGGCTGTCGGCCGACTCCTGGGCGACGGCCTCGCTGCGCTCGAAGAGTTCCTTCTCGTACGCCGCAAGCGCTCCCTCGATGTCATCCGGACGGGCCGCGAGGGCCTTGCCGAGCTCGGCCCCGTCGACCATGGCCAGGTTCGCGCCCTCACCGGCGAACGGCGACATCACGTGCGCGGCGTCGCCGAGCAGGGTCACCCCCGGAATCCGATCCCAGCGGTGCCCGACCGGCAGCGCGTTGATGGTCCGCGGGACGAGAGCCCCGTCCGCGTCGCTGATCAGCGACCGCAGCTCCGGCGCCCAGTCGGCGAACTCGTCCAGCAGCACGGCCTTGCCGCGGCCGGCGTCGGCCCAGTCGGTCCGCTCGACCCAGTCCTTCGGCGTCGTGAGCGCGACGTAGACGTGCAGGCTGCCGTCGGCCTCCTTGTGGGCCAGAAAGCCCTTGCCCGGCGCCAGCGCGAACAGCATCCCGCCGCCGACCACCGAGGCCGGCACGGGGTCCACCTCACGATGGTCGACTTCGACGAACGAGATTCCCGTGTACGCCGGTTGCGCCCCCGACAGCAACGGCCGGATCCGCGACCACGCGCCGTCGGCACCGACCAGCAGATCGGTGGTGACCACCTCGCCCCCGGCGAAGCGCAGCTCGTGCCGCCCATCACCCAACGGCGTAGCGGCGGTGACCTTCCGGCCCCACTGGACGGTGCCGTCCGGCAGCGAGTCGAGCAGAAGCTGCCGCAGCTGTCCCCGGTCGACCTCGGGGCGGTTGCCGGCGCTCTGCTCGTCCGACTCCTCCATGAGCACGGTGTTGCGCTTGTCGAGCACGCGCATCGCCTGCCCGCCCTCATGAATGATCGCCTGAAACTGCTCGAAGAGCCCCGCGTCGCGCAACGCGACCTGCCCGTTGTAGTCGTGGATGTCGAGCATGCCGCCCTGGGTCCGGGCTGCCGCCGAGGCGTCCAGCTCGTAGACGGTGGCGGCGATCCCGTGCAGGTGCAGAACCCGAGCCAGGGTCAATCCACCCAGTCCAGCTCCGACGATGGCGATGTTCATAGTGCCCTCCGATGATTGGTAGAACGCGTTCGCAACGAACACGTTCGCGCCGGGTATACGGAACTGCGTCGTTCTGCCGAATTCAGCGTCCGTGGATTCAGCCCTCTCGAGTGGGGCCGAGGCCGTCGATGAGCGTTTCGAACGCCCAGCGCCGGCGCTGCTCGCCGGTGCCGGACAGGATCTCGTCGCGGACGCGCGCCAGATGGGGGTACTCGTCCGGCCGGGCCTCGGCGACCGCGACCGCCAGATCCTGCTCCTCGGCGTCCGCGTCGGCCGACTCGTCGCGCCCGGTCTGCTCGGCGGCCGTGGCCGTCGCCTGCTGCAACAGGATGTCGACCCCCCACGCGGCCTGCCGTTCGGGCAGCCCACCCGCGAGCAGCAAGCCGAGCAACGTGTCGATCAGCCGCAGATAGTGCGGCCCGGACGGCCGCAGCGTCAGCACCGAACGGGCCAGCCCCGGATGGGCGAACAGCAGATCGCTGTAGGCGGTGAGCAGCCCGACGAGCCGCTCCTGCCACGGCCCTCCGGCGGGTTGCTCGAGCCCGGCGACGAGCTCGTCCAGGATCGCCCCGTGCAGCTCGGCGGTATTCCGCACGTACACGTAAAGAGAGGCAGGCCCGGTATCAAGCTCCGCGGCCAGCCGACGCATGGTCAGCCGCTCCAGGCCTTCCTCCCGCATGACCCGCAGAGCAACCGCCACCATGCCTTCCCGGCTGAGCGCCGGCTTGGCGGGCCGATCACGCCGGCTGACCGGAACACGACGAGGACTCATAACACGATCGTAGCGAACGCGTTCGTCAAAAGCACCGCCTCAGGAGGAGACGCCGGTCTCACGTGAGATCCAGATCAGGGACCTCATCCCGCCTAGGAACGCCTGAGCCCAGCGCCGCGCACGACTCAGGAACGCCCGAAGTCGGCGGCGCGCCCATCCTTGGAGAATCGAAGCCCGCGCCAGCGCCCAGGGATGGGAGGGCGTGCCCGCCCAGGTCCAGCGTCTTGGCGGCCGGAATGGCGCCGCCGATGGCGTCGATCAGCGCGAACGCCACCAGCAGCATCTGCGGGCGACCCATGCCGGCGTCCCGCCGGTGGCTTAACGAATCGCCCGGGCGACCCCCTGAGCCGGCCGGTCATCCAGCTCTCGGGTGGTCTCCCGGACGATTCGCCCGCTCCGCGCGCGGCAGCTGCCGTTACCGCGAACGGAAGATCATCAGGACTGCGACGGTAGCGGTACGTGCAACTCTTTCGCTGCGATTTCCCGTACGGACCACACCTTCGCGGCACCCGTAGCTCACGCGGCCGGGCCCAGCGGCACCCCATCGGCCCGTCACAGGTTCTTGGCCATGTTGCGCCCGGTCTCGCTGAACCCCAGCTGTTCGTAGAGAGCCCGCGCACCGGCGTTGTGCGCGAAGACGTGCAGCCCGATCCGGCTCAGCCCGTTGTCGTGACACCACCGCTCGGCCGCCACCATGATCGCCCGCCCGTATCCCCGCCGACGCAGGTCCGCCTCGACAGCGACGTTGTGGACGAAGGCGGTGTCCCGCTCGACCTTCACCCAGAGGAACCCGACCCGACGGTCACCGTCGTAGGCGAACCACAAATGATTTCCGGCGGTGGCAAGCCCTTCCGGAAGCAGCCGCGCATACGTCTCGGCCGCGTCCCGCACCGACTCTTCCGCCGACCGGCCCGAGGAGGCCGCGCTGCGCGCATAGTGCGCCTCCGCCTCGACCCGCCACGGCCCGTACTGCTCCTGAGTCATCGGCACCAGCCGGACAGTCCCCATGCCCGACAACCTACCGACCCCACAACGCTCGTTCGATCCGCGCTCGTGATGCACGACGGCGGCGCCCGAGGGGTCAGGCGTGGTGACCGGACGGTCCCGCACCGAACGATCGGTAGGCATGGGCGGCCGCCGCCCCCAACCGCAGATACCACAGGCGCCCGTCCTCCCCCGCGTTGTCGTACGACGTGTAGGTGACCGATTGAGCAACCAGCGACAGCAGGTATTGGCGGTGAAACATCGCTTGGTCCCGGCTTTCGACCTGCTTGACAGCTTCGAGGCGAACGGAGTTCACCACGCGCTCCAGGGCGGTGCGAGGGGTGGCCGTCGCCGGAGCTGCCGAGGTGAGCGCATCGACAAGGGACGGGACAGCGCCGGACCGCACGGCCGGAAATATGAGGGACAGCAGCAACGCGGCGACGTCTCGTGACAACGGCGCCCGCGGATCGAAGGCGGAAAGATCAATGAGCCGGATGCCCTCGAAGTCGAGTTCGCCGTCAGGTGTCCGGGAAACGATGATGTTGTCGACGTGCAGGTCACCGTGGGACCGGCCGGCCAGGAATTCCACCGCCCCCGCCAGTTCGGACGTCAACTGGAAACGGCGGGCCAGGTCAGGCAATCCCGCCCGCACGTCGCCGGCCCGGGCATCGGGGATCAGTCCCGCGTCTCGCGCCCAGGTGTAAGCCGATCGGCCGCGATCCAGGACGCCCCTCAGCTCCGCCGCCAGGAACTGCTCCACGCTCGACGTGCGACGCTCCCGGGAAGTGGGTGAATTCCAGTCGCCGAGCACCAGACGGATGGTGGCGACGCCGCCGTCCAGACGGGCGGCGCCCGGCAGCTGCCCCAGTGTCACCGCGGCGGTGAGGGAGCTCGACGAATCGAGAAACATGAGAACGCGACCGTCGGCCAGGGCGACCGGCGGGTAGATCTGACGGAAAAGGTGCCGGGTGGCGAAGACCGGAGAATCCCGCCAGGCGCGCTGGTGGTTCGCCGGCTCCCGGGCCGGACTGCCCGCCGAGCACACCTTCACCAGCAGGTCCGCCGACAGCCGCTCATGGGCCGGTACGACGATGTGGAGCCTGACGAGCAACGCACCACTTCCGCCTCGCCGGCGCCAAGGCGCCGCCGGCACCGTCGCGACAAAACCTTGATCGCGTGCCCATGCTCGAACCGCCCGGGTCACGTGCGGGTCGTTCAGATACCGATCAAGGCCGCCGACCTGTTCGAAGGTGCTCATCAAAGTCAAACTCTAGCAATGGGGTTCCGCGATTCACGACATTGACACTTACGGGTATGGAACGCCATGGCCGGCATGGCCTAGACTGCTGCCATGTCTTCGCCCGACCCGCCCACCAAAAAGCTTCAGGTGAGCCGCGAAGGCCAAAGCGCCCTGCGCGCCATGTCAATTTCGCATCGACGGGTTCGCCTACTTTTCGGGGCTCGGCTATTGATTTCAGCGGGCATTGCGGTCACGGGCGCCGTATTGACGATCAGATCGGTTCCGGCGACGTGGGTAACCCTTGCCGGTGCGGCCTGGGCCGCCATCAACTCGGTCGGATTGACATGGTGGGCGGACGCCGAACTTCAACGGGCCGCGAAGCTGCAGGAGAAGTTCGAAGTCGAGGCCTTCAGGCTGCCTTGGAACCACGTCGCCGCCGGGCCGGAGGTCAGGTCGGCCGACCGGAGCGCCCTGAGCCGGAAATTCAAGAAAGGACGCATAGACAGCGACTGGGACGACGTACCCGCCTTCGATCCGCCCTTCGACGTCCTCGCCCGCCAATTGACGAACCTTGTGTGGGGAGCCCGCGTTCGGCGGAGGTACGCCAACGTCGTCGCTGTCGTCATAGGCGCGTGGACCCTCGCCGGGGCCGTTGTCGGCGTTGCGGGCGGCTTCACGGTCGCTCAGATCTTCGTCGGCTGGTACGTTCCCTCACTCGGCGGTCTGCTGTTCGGTCTCGAATCGATCCGGCAACAATTGGCAGTCGCCAAGGAGAGGGAACGCGTCGCCGACTACGCCGAGAAGCAGATATTGGAAGCTGCTCGACGGCCCCTGGATCCGGCACTGCGCGCGTCGCTGGTGACACTTTCCCGGCAACTTCAGGACGTCTTGTTCAGAACGAGGAACAGGGCTCCCCGGGTGCCGAAGTTCCCGTTCTACCGGTTGTCGTACGAACGCGACAAACTCAATTGCCGCGAGTGTACGCGCGGCGTGGCCGACGCTCTGGCCACGCTGTCGCCGGCGCCATGACGGAGAGGTCGGTCCCGGTCGGGCCCGGTGACGTGTCGGCGGCGGTGTCGCGCGTCTGAGCCGAGCCGGGTTCGTATGGTGTGGTCATGAAGAGTGTCGATGCCGGTGTGCTGTCCGTCGCCTATCTCGAGGACGGGCCGGCCGGCGGCTGGCCGGTCGTCCTGTCGCACGGGTTTCCCTACGACGCGCACGCCTACGACGAGGTCGTCCCGGTGCTCGAGTGGGCCTTCGACGAGGCGACGTTCGCCCGGACCGCCCCCTCGTTCGGCAATCCCGACTTCGTCGACGTCGTCGTCCACGCCTACCGGCACGCGCTCGGCCGGGCCGCCGGCGATCCGGCCTACGAGGACCTCGAGGCCCGCCTCGCCGCGCGCCCGAAGATCACGGTGCCGGCGGTGACCCTGGACGGCGCCACCGACATCCTGAAGCCCGGCGGCACCGCCGGGCACGCCTCCATGTTCAGCGCCCGGCACGAGCACCGTCTGGTCGCCGCCGGCCACAACCTGCCGCAGGAGGCGCCCGCCGCCTTCGCGGAGGCCGTGGCGACCGTACGCCAATGGTCGTAGGCCTCGAAGAACGCTACGGCGACACGCGGGCGGCCGGCAGCGCGTCGTGGACTTTGTGCAGGAGGTCCTGACGGGTGAAGGGCTTTTCGACGAAGGGGATGCCGGGGTCGAGGACCCTCGTCTCGCCGAGCAGGCCGTTGCTGTATCCGGACATGTAGACGACCGGGAGGGCGGGGTCGCGTTCGTGCAGGAGCTCGGCCAGGCGGGGGCCGGACATCTCCGGCATGATGACGTCGGTCAGCAGGGCGTCGCAGCCCTTGTCGGCGAACAGTTCCAGGGCGTGCGGGGCACTGTCGGCCAGCAGCACATGGTATCCGGCGGCGGTCAGGATGCGGGTCACCACCCGGGCCAGGTCGATCTCGTCCTCGACGACCAGGATGGTGCGGCCGTCGCCCGATGGCGGGGCCGCCGGCCGTACGGTCACCGCCGCGCCGGCGGAGTCGGCGGCCAGCGGGAGATAGATGCGGAAGGTGGTGCCCACGCCGGGCTCGGAGTAGACGTTCAGGGCGCCACCGGCCTCGGTGACGATGCCGTAGACCGTCGACAGGCCCAGCCCCGTACCCCGGCCCCGGGGTTTCGTGGTGAAGAACGGCTCGAAGATGCGCTGGACCACCTCGGGCGGCATGCCCTCGCCGGTGTCGCTGACCTGAAGGCGGGCGTAGCGGCCGGCGGGCAGGGCCGGCTGCATCTTCACCTCGTCGCCGTCGAGCTCGGCGGTGCCGGCCTCCAGCACGAGCGCGCCGCCGTCGGGCATCGCGTCGCGGGCGTTGAGGGCCAGGTTGAGCAGGATCTGCTGGAGCTGGCCGGGGTCGGCGCGCACGATGACCGGCTGCTCCCCGGGGCGGGCGGCCAGGGTGATGTGCTCGCCGATGGTGCGTTCCAGCATGTCGCGCACCTCGGCCAAGGCCCGGTTGAGGTCGACGTCCTGCGGCTGCACCGTGTCGCCGCGAGTGAAGGTGAGCAGCTGCCGGGTCAGCCCCATGGCCCGGTCGGCCGCCGTGCGCACATGGTTCAGGTCGGCCTGGACGCCGGGATGGCCGGCGCTCTCCTCGATGGCGAACTCGGTGTAGTTCACGATGATGGCCAGGATGTTGTTGAAGTCGTGGGCGATGCCGCCGGCCAGCTTGCCCAGGCTCTCCATCCGCTGGGCCTGATGGGTGCGCTCCTCGAGGGCGCGCTGCCGCTCGGCCGCCTCCCGGGCCTGGCGGATGTCGCGGGCCACCACCGAGACACCGGTGACCCGGCCGAGGTTGTCGCGGATCGGGGCCACGTTCAGCGAGACCTCGACCGGCGTGCCGTCCTTGTGCAGGCGCCGGGCCTCGTAGTAGACGCCACGTTCGCCGGCGGCGATGCGTTCCCGCACCTCCGTCTGCCGAGCGAGGCCGGCGTCGTCGGTCAGCAGGGAAGCCGGCCGGCCGACGATCTCGTCGGCGCGGTAGCCGAACAGCCGCTCGGCGCCGCCGTTCCAGGCGGTCACCCGCCCGTCCAGGCCGAGGCCGATGATGGCGTCGTCGGTGTACTCGACCACGGCCGCCAGCGTCGAGCGAGCCTCGGCCAGGCGGCTCTGCTCGCCCGGCGAGACGTACATGGAGCCCCCGCCGAGCAGGACGCCGTAGCTGCGGCGCAGCGACCAGTAGTAGACACCGACCCCGGCGGTCAGGGCGTCCCACACGGCGAGCGGCCAGCCCGGCAGGTGGCCCGAGTGGTCGAGGATCGCCCGGTACACCGACCACGCGTGCAGACCGTGCCCGATCGCGCAGCTGAAGAAGATGAGCGCGGTGGCCAGGGCCAGCCGGTTCGTGCGCAGCTGTCCCGCCCGGCTCACGGGCACCACGATGGCCACCATGATCCCCGCGTAGGCGACCATGATGACCAGGTTCGCGAGCAGGTACAGCTGCTCCGGCACGTTCGTCCTATCGGCCGCCGGGCGCCGCAGTTGAGGTGGCGACCGAGGCGAGGATCTCGCCGGCCCGGACGGCGCCGGCCGAGAGCAGGGTGGCCGTTATCCCGTGCGCGTGTTCGGTTCCGCCCTGCAGGTAGACGCCGGCCTTGAGATCCGGGTCGGTGAGCAGGCGGTAGTCGCGGCCGGCGCGCAGCAGGTCCTCCTCGTCGCGCAGGCAGTGCTTGCCCGCGGTGCCCAGCAGCCGGGTCACGTCGACCGGGCGGTAGCCGGTGGCGTAGACGATGGCGTCGGCCTCCAGGGTGGTGAGCTCGCCGGTGGGCAGGTGCTCGACCACGGCGGTCACGCCGTCGGCGCGTGGCGTCAGGCCGGCGATGCGGGAGGCGCGCCTCATGCGGAGACGGTCACGGCCCAGGACCCTTTCCCGGTACGTACGGCGGTACAGCTCCTCGATGAGGTCGCCGTCGACCACCGAGTAGTTCGTGTTGCGGTGGTAGTCGAACAGCATCCGTTTCACGTCGGCCGGGGCGTCGTAGTACAGGTCGACGGCGGCCGGGTCGAAGATCTGGTTGGCGAAGCTGCTGTCGTCGGCGGGACTGTAGCCGTACCGGAAGAAAACGCTGTCGACCTCGGCCGTGGGGTAGCGGGAATGCAGGTAGGCGACCGATTCCGCGGCGCTCTGCCCGGCGCCGACGACGATGAAGCGTTGCGGTTGCGGCACGTCGAAGGACGCCACCCGATGGAGCAAATCGAGGTTGTGCCAGACGCGCGGCCCGGGGGTGACGTCGGGCGGCAGGCTCGATTCCAGGCCGACCGCCACGACGACGTTGCGGGCCCGGAAGGTGCCGCGCGGGCTGATCACGTCGACCGCCCACGCCTCACCGTTCTCGTCGTGGACGGGCACCACGTCGGTCACCGTGTGGCCGTAGCGGACCAGGTGGCCCACCCGGCGGGCGGCCCACGCGAAGTAGTCGTGGAACTCGACGCGCAGCGGGTACATCGACTTGAAGTTGATGAACTCGGCGAGGCGGTCGTGGGCGTGCAGGTACGACACGAAGCTGAAGTCGCTGGCCGGGTTGCGCATGGTGACCAGGTCCTTGAGGAACGACACCTGCATGGTGGCGTCCTCGAAGAGCATCCCCCGGTGCCACCCGAAATCCTCCTGCTTCTCCAGGAAGACCGCGTTCAGCGGGGTGTCGTGTTCTTCGACGGCGATGGCCAGCGCCAGGTTCGACGGGCCGAAGCCGATGCCGACGAGGTCGTACACCAACATGTCTTTGCCTTTCAGAGGAAGGTGGCGATCTCGGAGGCCGTGCCGACCACACCGCACCGGTCGGCGACGTGCCGCAGCGCGTCGCGGTGGTGGGCGGGGCTGAAGTCGGCGACGGCGTCGGCGACGACGAACGGCTGGATGTCGCGCATGAACGCGTCGAGGGTGGTGGCGAGCACGCCGATGTGCGCGTAGACCCCGGTGACGATGAGCTGGTCGCGTCCGTCGAGCAGGTCGGCCAGGGGGGTGCCGACGAAGGCGCTGTAGCGGCGCTTGGTGATCCGGACGTCGCCCGGGCCGGGCGTGAGGGCGTCGGTGATGGCCAGCGCGCTCTCCGACGGCGGCGGCCCGTCGCCCCAGAAGTCCTGCAGCAGACCGCGTTCGGCGAGGCTCTGCCCGCCGGGCTGGGCCGAGAAGACGACCGGCATGCCGGCCTCGTGGGCGTGCTTGCGCAGCGCCGCGATGTTGTCGACGACCCGGGCCAGGAGGGCGTGGTCGGCCGTGCCGAACGGGGCCAGGAAGTAGTTCTGCATGTCGTGCACGAGCAGGGCGGCCCGGTTCGGGTCCGGTTGCCAGCCGACGCGGGCGTTGTGCACGGAGAAACCGGTGGGGAGGGGGTACGGGGTGATGCGCGGGAGCATGTCAGCCTTCCTTCAGCGATCGCAGGGCCGCACGCAGCTCACGCCGGCTGATCTTGCCGACGCCGGTGACGGGGAACGCCTCGACCACGGTCAGCCGGTCGGGGATCTTGTAGGCGGCCAGGCCGCGTTCCCTCAGGTGGGCGCGGATGTCCGGCAGGGTGATCGTGGCGTCCGGGCGCGGCACGACGAAGGCGCAGGTCCGCTCGCCCAGATAGGCGTCGGGGATGGCGACCACGGCCACGTCGTGCACGGCCGGATGGGTGAGCAGATGGTTCTCCACCTCCTCGGCGGCGATCTTCTCGCCGCCCCGGTTGATCTGGTCCTTGGCCCGTCCCTCGACCACGAGATAGCCGTCGGGGCGGTGCCGCACCAGGTCGCCGGTGCGGTAGAAACCGTCGGCGGTGAACGCGGTCCGGTTGTGTTCCTCGGCGTTCCAGTAACCCTTGATGGTGTACGGGCCGCGGGTGAGCAGATGGCCCACCTCGCCCCGGGCCACCGGCCGGCCGGCGTCGTCGACCACGAGGATCTCGTCGTCCGGCGAGATGGGCCGTCCCTGGGTGTTCAGCACGATCTCGTCCGGGTCGTCGAGCCGGGTGTAGTTGACCAGTCCCTCGGCCATCCCGAACACCTGCTGGAGGCGGCAGCCGAGGACGGGCCCGACCCGGGCCGCGACCGTGCTGCCCAGCTTCGCCCCGCCCACCTGCAGCACCTGAAGGCTGGACAGGTCGGGTTTCTTCTCCATCGCCGTGACCGCGTCCAGCCACAGCTGGGCCAGCGGCGGCACGACGGCGGTGATGGTGACCCGCTCGACCGCGATGAGCGGCAACACCGTGGCCGGGTCGGGCCGGCGGGCCAGCACGATCCGGCCGCCCGCGTGCAGCACGCCGAGCACGCCCGGCGAGGACATGGTGAAGTTGTGCGCCACCGGCAGGACGGCGAGATAGACGGATTCCGGTGTCAGGGCGCAGATCCGGGCGCTCTCGCGAACGCTGTAGAGGTAGTCGTCGTGGGTGCGCGGGATGAGCTTGGGCAGCCCGGTGCTGCCGCCGGAGAGCTGGAGGAAGGCCAGTTCGTCGGCGGACGGCCCGTCCGGCAGTCCGGACGGATCGGCGTGCAGGTCGCCGAGTTCCGCGTCCACGATCAGCCGGGCGCCGCCGGCGGCCGCCGCGAGGGTCCGGTGGTCGAAGCCCTCGTGCACCCCGGTCGTCACGAAGGCGACCGCTGACGTGTGCGAGCAGAAGTAGCCGATCTCGGCCGCCCGGTGCGCGGGCAGCGCGAAGACGGGCAGGGCGCCCAGCCGGAACAGCGCGAAGATGACGTCGAAGTACTCGGCCGTGTTGGGCAGTTGCACGACGACCCGGTCGCCCTTGCCGATTCCCAGGCCGTGCAAGCCCGCGGCGAGGCGCAGGGCGCGGTCCCGCAGCTGGGCGTAGGTGATCTCACGGTCGCCGTCGACGACGGCGACGCGGCTCCCGTGCTTTTCCGCGGCGGCGCGGAGCAGATCGTCGAACGTCTGGCCGATCCAGTACCCGCGTTCCCGGTACAGGTCCTCAACGGACATCGGAATGCTCCAATCCCAGCGCGGCGAGCATGGTGCCGAGCTTGGCCGTGGTCTCGGCCAGCTCCGCCTGCGGATCCGAGCCGGCCACCACGCCGGCCCCGGCGAACAGGTCGAGGCCGTCCTCGTCGGCGGTGGCGCAGCGGATGGTGACCGCCCACTCCCCGTCGCCCGAGGCGTCCACCCAGCCGACCATGCCGGTGTAGAAGCCGCGGTCGAACGGCTCCAGTTCGCCGATGGCGGCCCGGGCGGCGGCGGTCGGCGTGCCGCACACGGCCGGGGTCGGGTGCAGCGCGGTCGCCAGCCGCAGGGCCGAGACGGCCGGGTCGGCGACGGTTCCGGTGATGAGGGTGGACAGGTGCCACATGGTCGCCGTGCGCACCAGCGACGGCTCGGCGGGCACGGTCAGGCTCGCGCAGTACGGGCGGAGCCCGTCGGCGACCGCGGACGCGACCACCGCGTGCTCGTGCCGGTCCTTCTCCGACCGCAGCAGCGCCTCGGCCCGGCGGGCGTCCTCGGCCGGGTCGCCGCTGCGCGCGGCCGAGCCGGCCAGCGGGTTGGCCGTGACCCGCCGGCCCCGGCGGGACACCAGCAGCTCGGGGCTGGCGCCGAACAGGGTGCGGCCGCCGCCGAGGTCGACGCCGAACGTGTAGCCGCTCGGGTCGCGGCCGGCCAGCGCCCGCACCACCGGCGCCGGGTCGAAGCCGGGGGCGTCGGCCCGCAGCGACCGGGCCAGCACCACCTTGGTGTAGCGGCCGGCGTTGATCTGCCGGACCGCGTCGGCGACCGCCGCGGCGTACTTCTCCGGCTCCGGCACGGGCCGGACCCGGGTGACCGGGCTCTTGAGGTCGATCACCCCGGGGGCCGGCGGGCCCCCACGCCGCAGCCGCATCGGCACGACCAGGTGGGCGTCGGCGCCGGGGGCGAACGGGACCGCGCCCACGACGGCGCGGACCTCGTGGCCGGCCGCCTCGGCGACGGCCAGGACGGCGTCGACCCGGTGGGCCAGGTCGGCCAGCCCGTCCCGGCGGCCCGACGGCGGAACCGCGAAATAGGTGTCCTCGGCGAGCAGGGTGCCGCTCGGTGAGGCGAACAGCGACGAGCGGCCGGGGCGGTAGCCCGCCAGCAGCTCGGCCGCGGTGGTCGCGGCGGAGACGGTAGTCACTTCGATGGTTCTCCTTGTCAGGCTCGGGCTCAGGCCCGGAGCGTCGCGCCGCCGTCGACGTACAGGTCGTGCATGGTGATGTGCCGGGCGCGGTCGGAGGCGAGGAACAGCACCGCGTCGGCGACGTCCTCGGGCTCGGCGAGCCGGCCCAGCGGGATGCCGGTACGGAAGGTGGCGGGATCACCGGCGATCACCGGGCCGGGGCCGGTCTCGTCCCAGAGCGAGCGCTGCATCGGGGTGTCGGTGGAGCCGGGGGCCACCACGTTGCAGCGGATGCCGTACGGGGCCAGTTCGAGCCCGAGGCTCTTGGTGAACGCGGTCGAGGCGGCCTTGGACGCGGCGTAGGCGGCCATGCCGGAGCGCGGGATCCCGGCCGCGTTGGACGAGACCGTGACGATCACCCCGGCCCGGCGGGCCGTCATCCGGCGGGCCACGGCCCGGCTCGCCCGGAAGACCCCGCCGGCGTTGACGTCGAACAGCGCCGCCCAGTCGTCGTCGGAGAAGCCGACGACGGCGCCGGTGCGCAGCACGCCGGCCACGTTGGCCAGCACGGCGATCGGCCCGAGGCCGAGCTCGACCGCCTCGACCACGCCGTCGACCTCGGACGAGCGGGACACGTCGGCGACGTACGCCGTGATGCCGTCGTGCCCGGCGGCCAGCCGCTCGACCCCCTCAGCCTCCCGGTCGACCGCGGCCACCCGGGTGCCGGCCTCGGCGAAGGCGAGCGCGACCGCCCGGCCGATGCCCTGCCCGGCGCCGGTGACCAGTGCGATTCCACTCATGCGGGTGACCCCTGTCCGGAGAAGGCGAGGGCTCGTTCTTCCTCGCGCTCGGTGATCCGTACCTTCGACATCGACCAGCGCAGGATCGGCGGCCCCATCACCGAGGTGACGACGGCGATGAGCACCACGACCGTGTACGTGGCGATGGACAGCACGCCCAGGCGCAGGCCGGTGGTGGCCACGACGACCTCGACGACGCCGCGCGAGTTCATGCCGGCGCCCAGCGCGATCGACTCCCAGTGCGACAGCCGGCTGGCCCGCGCGCCGATGTAGGCGCCGGCGAACTTGCCCACGATCGCCACCAGCAGCAGCGCGACGCCGGCCAGCAGCACTTTCGGGTCGGCCAGCGCGGTGAGGTCCATCCGCAGGCCGGCCGTGGCCATGAAGATCGGCGCCAGCACCGACAGCACGATCGTGCGCAGCGGCGACAGGTCGCGCCAGATCGAGCGGCCCGGTCGTGGATCGGGTTTCTCGGCGGCGCGGGCCTGGCCGATGAGGATGCCCGCCACGAACGCGCCGAACAGCGCCTCCATGCCCATCGCGTGGGTGGCCGCCGCGCCCAGCAGGATCAGCACCACCGACGCGGTGACCCGGGGGCCACCGTCACCGGCCCTGCCGGCCAGGTCGAGCACCCGGCGCACGAGCGGACGGCCGATCACGAGCGCGGCCACCACGAAGCCGATCAGGTAGACCACCGACAGCGTGACGGCCCCGGCCCTTACCCCGGTCGTGGCCGCGGCCGAGACCACCGACAGCAGGAACCAGCCGACGGCGTCGTCCACCATGCCGGCGGCCAGCGTCAGCTGGCCGATGTCGCGATGCAGCAGGCCCATGTCGGACAGCGTCTTGGCGATGACCGGGATGGCCGTCACGCACATGGCCACGCCCAGGAACAGCGCGAAGGTGCCCCGGTCGCTGGTCTCGGTCAGCAGCGCGGCCGGCACCAGGAAGCCGGCGGCGACGCCGAGCGCCAAGGGCAGCAGGAGGCCGGCGAGGCTGACTTTGACGCCGGTGACGCCGCGCGTGCGGAGCATCGCGGTGTCCAGTTGGACGCCGGTCACCCCGACCAGCAGGAGCACGCCGAACTGGCCCACCGCGTCGACCAGGTGGAGCTGGCCGGCGTCGGCCGGGAGCACCCAGGCGAAGGCGGCGGGGGCCAGCGCGCCCAGCAGCGACGGGCCGAGGACGACACCGGTCAGCAGCTCGCCGACGAGCGCGGGCAGGCCGAGCCGGGTGGCCAGCCGGCCAAGGGCCAGCGCCACCATCAGCAGCAGCGACACCTGGAGCAGGAAGACCAACAGGGTGTGCGGGGCGAGACCGGGCAGCGGGCTACTCATCGTCGTCCTCGTGGTGGTCCAGGTTCTCGACGCCCCTCTTCCAGTAGCCGTCGATCTCCATCCACTTGCGGTTGAGGCCCCGGCCTCGCAGCTCACGCCGGATCGGCTTCAGTCCCGTGGCCTCACCGGCGATCCACACGTAGCCGTCGCCCTCGGGCAACGTCAGCCGCTCGATGGCGGCGGCCAGCGTCTCGCCGCGATCCCGGAAGAGCCATCGGACGTGGTCCAGCTCGTGCCTCTCGGCCTCGCCGGCGACCTCGGCGAAGGCCAGCACGGTGGCGCCGGCGGGCAGCTGCTCGAGCCAGGCGGCGAGCGCGGGCAGGGCGGTCTCGTCGGCGCCGAGCAGATACCAGTCGAAGGTGTACGGGACCAGGTTCGACCCGCGCGGGCCGAGGATGCCGACGCGCTGGCCCGGCTGCGCCGTGGCCGCCCACGAGCCGCCGGGGCCGTGCTGGTGCAACACGAAGTCGATGTCGAGTTCGCGTTTCTCGGGCCGAAGGTAGCGGATGGTGTAGTCGCGGTAGATGGGCAGCGGCGATCCGGGCGGCGGCGGCTCCAGGCCCTCCTCGCCCAGGGTCGGCATGACGGGCAGTTCGGCGCCGGGTGCCGGGAAGAAGACCTTCACGTGGTCGTCGGGCGCGCCGTATTTGAAGCCGTCGAGCTCCTCGCCGCCGAGCGTGACGCGGGCCATGCCCGGGGTGAGCCGTTGGACGCGTACCACCTCCAGCAGCCGGGGGGTGAGGTCGTGCCAGACGAGTTCGACCTCGCGGGCCAGGGTGCTCATGCGGTCTCTCCATCGAAGAACGTGATCAGCTCGGCGTTGAGCCGCTCGGGCTGTTCCAGGTAGCCGTAGTGGCCGGCGTCGGGGATCTCGGCGTACCGGGACCCGGGTATGGCCCGGGCGACCTCGCGCCCGCCGGTGGCCGGCGCGATGAGGTCGTCGGCGAAACCCACGACAAGACAGGGGCGTTCGATTTCCCCGTACGCCTTCAGCCGGTCCTCTTCGGCGCCGGCCTCCTGCCGGCTCGGGGTCCCGGCGGCGCCCGGCAGCGGCATCTGGAAGACGTCGAGCCAGTCCTGGGCCTGCCGGTCGTCGGCCAGGGTGCGCGGCGAGAGGTTGACGGCCGCGCGCACCACGGCGAGGTAGGCGTCCGGCAGCTCGATCCCGGCCGCCCGAAGGCTGCGCTCGGCGGTGGTCATGGCGGCCTGGTAGGCGCTGCGGCGCCCGAAGGTGGCCATCAGCACCGCCCGGTCGACCAGCTCGGGCCGTTCCAGGCAGAGCTCGGCGGCCACCCGGGCCCCCATGGAGGATCCGGCGATCCGGCACGGGCCCAGATCCAGGGTCTCGATGAGGGTGGCGGCGTCGGCCACGAGGTCGGCCATGGTGACCACCTCGGGGGTGTCGCTGGGCGGCAGCCCCCGGGCGTCGTAGGTGACGACGCGGTAGCCGGCCGCCACGAGCGCGGGCACCTGGTAGAGGTGCCAGGTGCGCCCTCGCGCGCCGTTCCCGGCGAGCAGCAGCACACCGGGGCCGCGGCCGGCCTCGGCGTAGTGCAGGCCGTCGATGACGGGCATCTGTCAGTCCTCCGGGGATGTGATCCGCCCGGCGTGCAGGCGCACGACGCGGGGAAGGCGGTCGATGGTGGACGGCCGGTGTGCGATGACCAGCACGGTCCGGTCGCGCCGCAGGCGGGCCAGGGCCTGTTCGATGCGGTGCGCGGTGGCCGGGTCGAGGTCGGCGGTGGCCTCGTCGAGGATGAGCACCTCGGGCTCGGTCATGGCGGCCCGCAGCAGCCCGACGAGCTGACGTTCCCCGGCCGAGAACCGTTCCCCCCGCCGCCCGAGCTCGGCGCCGAACCCGCCGGGAAGCCCGGCGACCCACCCGTCGAGCCCGAGCCGCTCGGCCGCCCGGGCGAAGTCCTCGGGCCCCGGCCGTCCCGGCGTGAGCGCCAGATTGTCGGCGAAGGTCCCGGCGATCATGTGAACCTGCTGCGGAATCAGCACGAGCCGCCGCCGCACCTCGGCGGCGGCGAGCCCGCCGAGGTCGGCGCCGCCAAGCCGCACCGCCCCGGAATCAGGCAGATAGAGCCCACAGAGCAGCTTGGCCAGCGTGGTCTTCCCCGACCCGGTCTCCCCTACGAGGCCCGCGTGTTCCCCCGGCGCGAAGTGAACGCTGACCCCGTGCAGCACGGGTTCGCCCGGCCGGTAGCTGTAGGTGACGGCCTCGGCGGTCAGCCCGCCCGCCCTGGAAGTGGTCACCGTCGTGGCCGCGAAACTCGCGGGCGCGGTGGCTTCGAGGAGGTCGAGCAGGCGGGCCAGGCCGACGCGGGACTCCAGCATCTCGCCGGCGACCAGGGTGAAGTCGTCGATGGAGCTGAACAGGTCGCGGCTGGCCAGCACGAAGGTGACGACGACGCCCACGGTGACCACGTTCTCGCTCGCCAGCAGGCCGCCCGCGATCAGCAGGGCGGCGCTGGTGAGGCCCTGCACGATCCAGGTCGCGTCGATCCAGGTGGCGCCGCGCTGGGCGGCGCGTGCCGTCCCCAGGTAGGCGTCGGCGTCAGTGGACAGGCGGCCGAGCCAGGTCCCGGTCGCGCCGTCGATCTGCAACTGCTCACGCGCCAGCAGGCTCTCCGAGAAGGTGGCGGCCAGCGTCGCCTGGGCCGCCGCCTCGGCCGGGTACGCGCTCGCCGCCGCCCGCCGGAACCGCTTCGAGATGAACCACATCGGCGGCCCGAAGACCAGCACCAGCAGACCGAACAGCTGCCACGAGGAGGAGAGCAGCACGACCACGCTGAACAGCAGGTAGCCGCCGAGCGAGATGAGGTCCGGCAGCTGACTCCGGACGAACGTGGCCAGCTCCGCGATCTCGACGGTGGCCCGCTGGAGCAGGTCGCCGCCCCGGTGCGCCTCGAGGAAGCGCAGCGACGTGCGGCCGAGCCGTTCCACCACCAGGTCGCGCAGGCTGTGCACGACCTTCTCCCCCACGCGGGTGAGCAGCAGCTCGGACCAGCGCAGCAGCACCGTCCGGGCGACCACCAGGCCGAGCACGACACCGGCGGTCACCAGCAGCCCCGTACGGTCGCCGTCCAGGAGTTCGTCCACCGCCCGGCCGATCATCAGCGGGACCAGAGTGAGCGACAGCGTGGACAGCAGGTTGACCACGATCGCCGCGGCCATCGCGCGGCGGTGCGCGCGCAGATGCGGCCAGGCGCGGCGCAGCACGTGCCGCTGGTCGGGCTCCTCGGTCAGCAGGCGGACGTCAGCCATGCGACACCAGCTCTCCGTCGTGGACGCCGAGGTCGACGACGCGGTCGGCGCGGTCCCGGACCGCCGTACGGGAGGTGGCGAACACGATCGTCACGTCGAGTTCCCGCAGTCCGTCGAGGATGCGCTGCTCGGTGCGGGCGTCCACGGCCGAGGTGACGTCGTCGAGCAGCAGCACCCGGGCGCCGCGCAGCAGCCCCCGGGCCAGCGCGAGGCGCTGGAGCTGGCCGCCGGACACGGTGCTGCCCCGCTCGCCGACCTCGGTGGCGAAGCCCTCCGGCAGCGACTCGATGTGCTCGAGGATGCCGGCGATCCGGCACGCCTCGCGCAATTGGCCGTCGGTGAGTTCCGTACGGCCCAGGCGAAGGTTCTCGGCGATGGTCCCGGACAGCAGCAGCGGGCGCTGGCCGACGATGGTGATGGTGTCTCGGACGTCGGCGATCGCCGCGTCGCGCAGATCCGTTCCCCCGTACCGGATGGCGCCGGTGGAGGGATCGGCCAGCCGGGCCAGCAGGCGCAGCAGCGTCGTCTTGCCCGTGCCGACCGGGCCCACCACCGCGACGAACTCGCCGGGGCCGACGCTCAGATCGGGCAGCCGCAAAGGCTCTCGGTCTGGCAACTCCACCGACACGCCGTCGGTGGCCAGCGCTCCGGCCGGCAACAGCGAAGTCGCCTTGTCGGACATCTCCGATTCAGCGCTGAGGACCGCCTCGATCCGGCCGGCGGCGGTCCACGCGTCGCCGAGCTGGCCGAAGCGGAACGTCAGCATCATCACCTGCCGCCCCAGCAGGGTCATCCAGCTCGCGAAGGAGACCAGGCCGCCGACCGAGAACCGGCCGTCCAGCACGGCCAGGCCGCCGAACGCCAGCCCGGCCGCGGTCGCCAGCCACGGCACGAACGGCGCGTTCGCGGCCCAGCCGGCGGCGATCCGGGCCAGCGCCAGGGTGCGGTCGTGGACCGTGGCGCTGGCCTCGTGGTGGCGCTCGACGAGCACCTGTTCACCGCCGAGACCGCGTACGGCCGTACTCGCCGAGAGAAGGTCCTCCACCGCGTCGGCCCGGGCCCCGTGCGCCGCCGAGAGAGCGGCGTTGGCGGCCTCGTAGCGGCGCGGATACCAGAGGTTGACCGCGATCAGCAGCGGCACCGTGCCGAGCCCGACCACCGCCAGCATCGGGTCCAGCGTCGCCACCACGACCAGCACGGTGAACAAGCCCAGCACGCCGCTGGCGAGCGACGGCACGGTGGAGATCCAGATGGTGATCTGCTCGACGTCGCGGGTGCCCCGGGTGACGAGGTCACCGGCTGAGAACCGGTGCGCGGTGACCGCATCCCAGCCGAGCACCCGCTCGCTGAGCCGCAGCAGCAGGCGGTTGCCGGTGCGCACGCCGGCCAGCGTCGCCCACCAGCGCATCGCGAACTCGGCGCCGGTCAGCGCGACCGAGACGGCCAGGGTGGCCGCGGCCCAGGAGAGCAGCGGGCTGCGATCGCCCGGCGTGATGCCCTCGTCGAGGGCTCGGCCGAGGCACCACGGCAGCAGGATCAGCCCGGCCTGGTAGCCGAGACCGCCGATCCAGGAGGCGGTGACGCCCCGGGCGGAGTCGCGCAGGGCCCAGCGCAGCAGAACGGACGGGCTCATCGGGTCACCTCGGCCAGGGCCGCCACGGTCTTCAGCGCGACCAGATCGGCCAGGCGCACCTCGATTCCCCGGGTGCGGGCGAGGCTCGTCAGCCGCATGGCCGCGATGCTGTCGCCGCCCACGTCGAAGAAGCTGTCCTCGGCCCCGACGGCGACACCGAGCACGTCGGTGAAGAGCGCGGCCAGCCTTTCCTCCCGCTCGCCGTGCGGCGCCCTGGTTTCCGAGACGTATGCGACGGCGGGCAGCGCGGCGCGGTCGAGCTTGCCGTTGACGGTCAGCGGCAAGGCGTCCACCTCGACGACGGCCGCCGGCACGAGGTAGTCCGGCAGCCGTTCCGCCGCCCAGGCCCGAAGGTCGGCGGCTTTCCCGGCGACGTACGCGATGAGGCGCCCCGCCTCGGCGACGACCACCGCCTGCCCCACCGACGGATGCCGCGACAGAACGGTGGCGACCTCGCCCAGTTCGACGCGGTAGCCCCGAATCTTCACCTGGTCGTCGGAGCGGCCCAGATAGTCGATGCGGCCCTCGGCCGTCCACCGGACCACGTCACCGGTCCGGTACATGCGCTGCCCCGGCGTCGTACCGAACGGGTCCGGAACGAATCTGGCCGCCGTGAGCCCCGGCTGGTGCAGATATCCGAGGGCGAGCTGCGCCCCGCCGATGTAGAGCTCCCCCGCGACGCCCGGCGGCACCGGCCGCAACCGCCCGTCGAGCACGTAGAGCGTGGTGTTGGCGACCGGCCGCCCGATCAGCGCCCGCGGCACCTCCTTGACCCGCTGGACGATCGTGTCGACCGTGCACTCGGTCGGGCCGTAGAAGTTGTACGACTCGGTGCCGGGAAGCGCCGCCATCCCGGCCCACAGCGGGTCGGGCACCGCCTCCCCGCCGACGCCGAGGACGGCCAGCCCGGCGGCGTCGAAGCCGGCCGCGAGCAACTGGCCGAGGTGCGACGGCGCCACCTCGATCATGTCGATCCCGTTGTCCCGCAACAGCTGGGCGAGCAATTGCGGGTCGCGGCGCGGCCCGTCGGTGACCAGGTGCAGCTCGTTGCCGCCGAGCAGGGCGAGCAGCGGCTGCCACGAGGCGTCGAAGGCGAACGACCAGTTGTGCGCGACCCGCAGCGGCCGCCCCAGCCGCTCCGCCGCCGGCCCCAGGATCCGTTCGGTGTGGCTGGCCAGCAGGGTGGCCACCGTGCGGTGCGGCACCAGCACACCCTTGGGACGCCCGGTCGAGCCGGAGGTGTAGATGACGTACGCCGGGTGGTCGGGGCTGATCGGCTGCGGAGTCCCGGTTCCCTTCTCGTACGGTTCGTCGAGCACCAGAGTCGCCGTACCGGCCGGGAGCAGGTCGACGGTGGACCGGACAGCGAGCGTCACGACCGGCCGCGCGTCCTCGAGCATCGCCGCGATCCGGGCCGGCGGATAGTCCGGATCGATCGGCAGGTAGGCCGCGCCGGAGGCCATCGCCCCGAAGATCGCCGGGACGATGTGCTCGCCTCGTGGCAGCAGGAGCGCCACGATCCGGCCCGGCCCGGCGCCACGGCCGGCCAGCGCCGAGGCGAGCGCGTCCATCTCGGCCACCAGATCGGCGTAGCTCCACCGCCGGTCGCCGACGACCAGCGCCGGCCCGGCCCAGCGCCGCACCAGATTCGGCAGCGTCTCCGGCGTGACCGGAAGCGAGGTGCCACTCCACTCGACCAGGACGCGGTGGCGCTCGGCGGCGGTGAGGGCGTCGGACCGGTCCACCGTCATGCGCGGATTCGCCGCCACCTCCTCGGCGAGCGCCACGAACCGGTCGAGCAGCAGCCGCGCGGTGTCCCCGCCGAAGACGTCGTCCCGGTGTTCGAGGGCCAGATGCAGTCCGTCGTCCTCGGCCGCGACGAGCGTCAGCGGGTAGTGCGTGGCGTCCCGGCCGGTGACTCCGGCCAGCTTCAGGCCGGCGTCGCGCTGGCTCTCGTCGAGACGGTCCCCGTCCACCGGATAGCTCTCGAACACCACGAGCGTGTCGAACAGCTCCCCCACGCCGGTCAGCTGCTGAATCGGCGCCAGGCCGAGGTGCTGATGGGCGAGCAGGCCCGCCTGCTCCCCCTGCAGTCGCGTGAGGAACGCGTCCCAGCGCTCACCGGCCGGCAGCGTGGCCCGCACGGGCACGGTGTTGATGAACAGCCCGATCGTCTCCTCGGCCCCGGTCAGCTCCGGCGGCCGTCCCGAGACGGTCGCCCCGAACACGACGTCGTCGCGCCCGGTGAGCCGCCCCAGAAGCACCGACCACAGTGCCTGCACGAAGGTGTTGGGCGTGACACCCAGCCCCCGCGCGACGTCGACGACGCGCTGCGGCAGCTGAGCGGTCACCTCACCCGGCAGCCGGGCCTCGCGCCGGGTCAGGCCCGGGGCGACCAGGGTCGGCTCGGTGACGCCGCGGAGCGCGTCACCCCAGGCCCGCCGCGCCGTGTCACGGTCGGCCGCGGCCAGCCACGCGAGAAAGTCCCGGTAGGGCCGCGCTTTTCCCGGAGCTTTCCCGGCGTACGCGGAAAGCAGCTCCCGGGCGATCAGCGGCCCCGACCAGCCGTCCACGACGACGTGGTGCTGGGTCAGAACGAGCCGATGCCGGTCGGCGCCGAGCCGGACGAGCAGGAACCGGACGAGCGGCGCCTCGGCCAGCACGAAGGGCCGGCCCCGCTCGGCGTCGGCCAAAAGCTCGGCCTCGTGGCGGGTGGCCGCGGTGACTTCCCGCCAGTCCGGCTCCACCCGGGCCGGCACGACCTGGACCGGCAGCCCGGCCGCCGTGGTCGTGAAGGCGGCCCGCAGATTGGGGTGACGGTCGAGAAGGGTGGCGGCGGCCTTGCGCAGGCGCGCGGCGTCCAGCGCCCCGTCGAGCTCGAGCTGCTGCTGTACGAGATAGACGTCGCCCGCCCCGTCGAGCGCGTGCAGATAGAAAAGCCCTTCCTGCAACGGCGTCAGCGGCAGTACGTCGACCAGATCCGGATAGCGCTCACCCAGCTCGTCCAGCGCCGCCTGATTCACCGGTGCCAGCACATCGGACGGTGTCAGCCCACCGCGCCCCGGCGCCGCGTCAAGCTCGGCCAAAGCCGTCGTCCAGGCCGAGAGCAGCCCGCGGACGGTCTCCGCCGCCACCGCCTCACGCGGAAAGGCCACCGACAGCACTATCTCGTCCCCGGCGACGGTCGCCTCGATGCTGAGGACATGCCGGGCGGGCAGCTCGTCCCCCGCGTCCCCCCGCAGACCCTCGACCGGCTGCCAGGGCTGCCCATCGCGGCTTGGCTGCTCTCCCTCCGCTCGGCCGAGGTAGTTGAACAGGATCGGGGGGCGGGGATCGCCGCGGCGGAGGAGGCCGTAGCCGATGCCGCCGTCCGGGGCGGCGCGCAGCTGCTCCTTCACGCGTTTGAGGGGGTCCGGGCCCTCCCCCGCGCTGAGGCGTACGGGGTGGGCGGTGGTGAACCAGCCGACCGTGCGGGACAGGTCGGCACCCGGGACGATCTGTTCCTCGCGGCCGTGGCCCTCCAGCTCGACGAGGACGTCACGGCCGGCGGCGACGGCCAGCGCCGTCAGCAGTACATCCTGCGCGTTGGCGCGGTAAGCGGCCGGGATGGCGGTGGTCAGGCCCCCGACGGGGATCCGGGCGGTGACCTGGTCGAGCGTGCCGAGGGTGTCCACCGACGGGTCGAGGTCGATGTCGGCGAGATAGGCGGGAGGTCCGGCGAGGACCGCGTCCCAGTGGTCGGTCTCCTCCTGGCGGTCGACCGCTTCCAGGGCCAGCGCCCACGCCCGGAACGACGTCCCGACCGGTGGCAGCGGGCCGTCGGCCGCCAGGTCGGCCAGCAGGATGGGCCACGAGACGGCGTCGACGGCCAGGTGGTGGATGGTCAGCCGCAGCCGGTCGCCGGCCAGCGGTTCGGCGCTCAGCATCCGGCCCTCGGACGGCGCCACGCCGGAGCCGATCAGGCCGGACGCGGTGACCGCGCCGGGTGGGGGAACGTGCAGGGCGGTTCCGGTCCAGCGAGCGCGGAGCATGTCGTGGTGGTCGATGAGCCTCTGCAGGCGGTCGGCCAGTTCCTCCCGGGTGAGGCCGGGCGGCGTACGGATCACCATGGACTGGGTCAGGTGCGGGTCGGCGGGCTGGTCGAGGGTTCGCATGAACGGGGTCAGCGGAACCTCGCCGAAGGAAGCGGCCGCCTCCGATCGCGGAGCCTCCAGCGGCACCGCCACGGTGGCCAGGCCCTCGACCGTGGGGCGGGCGAAGACGTCCCGGGCCGAGAGGCGCCAGCCGGCGGCGCGGGCCCGGGCGGTCAGCTGCAGGGCGAGGATGCTGTCGCCGCCGAGGGTGAAGAAGCTGTCGCGGACCCCGACGCGGTCCAGGCCGAGCACGGCCGCGACCAGACCGGCGAACAGTTCCTCGGCCGGGGTGCGCGGCTCGTCGTCGCCGGTCCGGGCGGCGAAGTCCGGTGCGGGCAGGCGCCGGCGGTCCAGCTTGCCGTTCGGGCTCAGCGGCAGCTCGGGCAGGCTGACGAAGGCGGCGGGCACCAGGTGCTCCGGCAGCGTTGCGGCCAGGGCGGCGCCCAGGTCGGCGGGCGCGGCCCGATCGGCGACGACGTAGGCGACCAGGCGGCGGGCCGGGCCGTCGTCGCGGGCGACCACGGCGGCGGCGCCGACGCCGGGCAGGGCGGTCAGGGCGGCCTCGATCTCGCCCGGCTCGACCCGCAAACCGCGGATCTTCACCTGGTCGTCGGTGCGGCCGGCGTATTCGAGGGCGCCGGACTCGGTGCGGCGGGCCAGGTCGCCGGTGCGGTAGAGGCGGTCGCCGGGGGCGCCGAACGGGTCGGCCACGAAGCGCTGGGCGGTCAGGGCCGGCCGGCCCAGGTAGCCGCGGGCCAGCTGGACGCCGCCGAGGTAGAGCTCGCCGGTCACGCCGTCCGGCACCGGGCGCAGCCACGGGTCGAGCACGTGGACCGACGTGTTCCAGACCGGGCGGCCGAGGGGAACGGGGCCGTCGGCCGCGGTGTCGACCTGGTGGAAGGTGACGTCGACGGCCGCTTCGGTGGGTCCGTACAGGTTGTGCAGCTCCACGCCGGGCAGGACCTCGCCGAAGCGGCGGGCCAGATCGCCGGGCAGGGCCTCGCCGCTGCAGACGACGCGGCGCAGCGGGGCCACCTCGGGGGCGGCGGCCAGGAACGCCCGCAGCATCGACGGGACGAAGTGCACGGTCGAGACGTCGTTGCCGGTGATGACCTCGGCCAGGTAGGCCGGGTCCCGGTGCCCGCCGGGGCGGGCGACGACGAGGGTGGCTCCGGTGAACAGCGGCCAGAAGAACTCCCACACGGACACGTCGAAGCCGGCCGGGGTCTTCTGCAGGACGCGCTCGCCGGGTCGCAGGCCGTATCGGTCCTGCATCCAGAGGAGCCGGTTGACGATCGACCGGTGGGAGACCGTGGCGCCCTTGGGCTTGCCGGTCGAGCCGGAGGTGTAGATGACGTACGCGGCCGTGTCGCCCGGCAGTTCGGGAGCTTCGGTCACGGGCGGGCCCGCGTGGTCGGCCGAGGTCAGCACGATGCTCGCGCCGGAGTCGGCGAGCAGGTAGTCGTTGCGGTCCCTGGGGTGCGACGGGTCGAGCGGAAGGTAGGCCGCTCCCACGCGGTGGACCGCGTAGAGGGCCACGATGAGGTCGAGCGACCGCGGGATCGCGACCGCGACGACCGTTTCCGGGCCGGCGCCCCGCGACCGCAGCCAGCCGGCCAGGGCGGCCACCCGCTCGTCGAGGGCGGCGTAAGTGAGCGCCCTTCCCTCGTACACGACCGCAATCCGGGACGGGTGGTCCCGCACGGACGCGGCGAACAGCTGCGGCAGCGTGGTGTCGGGCACGGCGACCGGCGCGGCGGCAGCGCGCTCGGGCAGCGCTCGCCCGACCGACCGGTGCGGGCCGGCGGCCAGGTCGGCCAGCAGAGACGCGTACCGGTCGAGGAGGTCCGAGGCCCGCTCGACGGTGAAGACGTCGGAGCGGTAGGCCAGCCCCAGTCGCAGGCGCTCGCCCGGCGCGACGGCCAGGGTGAGCGGGTAGTGCGGGGCGTCGTCGCCGGTCACGTCGGTCATCCGCAGGCCGGCCGAGCCGGTCGAGTCGTGCAGGGCCCCGGTGTCGAGCGGGTAGCTCTCGAAGATGGTGAGCGTGTCGAAGAGTTCGCCCAGCCCGGCGATCCGCTGGATGTCGGTCAGTGGCAGGTGCTGGTGTTCCAGCAGCCTCGACTGCGCGGCCTGGAGGCGGCCGAGAAGCGCGGTCCAGCTTTCCCGGGGATCGAGCGCCGCCCGTACGGGAAGGGTGTTGATGAAGAAGCCGATCATCTCGTCGACGCCGGGCACCTGGGGCGGCCGGCCCGAGACGGTGGTGCCGAAGACGACGTCGGTACGGCCGGTGAGCTGCACCAGCAGGACCGCCCAGGCCGCCTGGACGATGGTGTTGAGGGTGACCTGCCGCTCGCGGGCGAGCGCGGTGAGCCGGTCGGTGAGCTCGCGCGGCAGTTCGCTCTCGAGCTTGCCGGGGCGGCTGTCGAGGACGGCGCCGGCGCCCGGCGCGACGAGCGTGGGCTGCTCCAGGCCGTCCAAGGACGCGCGCCACGCGGCCTCGGCGGCGGCCCGGTCGGTGCCGAGCAGCCAGCGCAGGTAGTCACGGTAGGGGCGCGGGGCGGGCAGCGCCCGTCCGGCGTACAGGTCGAACAGTTCCCGTACGGCGAGTGGCGTGGACCAGCCGTCGAGGAGCACGTGGTGGTTGGTGAGCACGAGCCGGTGCCGCTGGTCGGAGAGGCGCACGAGGGTGAGCCTCAGCAGCGGTGGTGTCGCGAGGTCGAACGGGCGCGCCCGATCGCCGGCGGCGAACCGCTCGAACTCCTCCTCGGTCAGGTCGAGGAACTGCCAGGGCAGCGCCGCCCGTGCGGCGACGACCTGGCGCAGCGTGCCGTCGGGACCGTCCACGAAGGACGCCCGGAGCGAGGGATGCCGGTCGAGGAGCGCCTGCCCGGCGGCCCGCATCCGGCCGGGGTCGACCGGGCCGGACAGATCGAGGACCTGTTGCACGACGTACGGGTCGACGGTGTCGGCCAGCGCGGCCAGGAAGACGAGGCCCTCCTGCAGCGGCGACAGCGGCCACACGTCCTCCGGGTCGAGGGCGTCGATCTCCTCCTGAGTGACGCCGGGCAGGAGCAGATCGGACGGGGTCCGGCTGCCCTTCGCGCTCGCCAGCGCGGCCAGCGCGGTGAACCAGGAATCGGCCAGCGCGCGTACGGCTTCCTCGGTGAGCACGCCGTCGGGATAGCTCAGCGCCACCGTCAGCCGGCCGTCCAGCACCGACGCGTTGATGTCCAGCGCCCGGCGCAGCGGCATCTCCGGGTCGGCGTCGCCGCCCAGCCCGCCTATCGGTGCCCAGTCCGCGCCGGACTCCCCGGGGTCGAACCGGCCGAGGTAGTTGAACAGGATCTGCGGCTCGGCCCGGCCGGCCAGCCGGGGGCGCAGCGGACCATACCCGGCGCCGTTGCCGGGTACGGCCCGCAGCTGTTCCTTGACGCGCTTGAGCGCGGCGGCCGGATCGGTGCCGCCGGGGCTCAGGCGCACCGGGTACTCGGTAGTGAACCAGCCGACCGTGCGCGACAGGTCGGCGTCGGTGCCGTCGCGCCCGTGACTTTCCAGCTCGACCAGGACGTCCCGTCCGCCGAGGGCCACGGCCAGCCCGGCCAGCAGCACCTCGGTCATCCCGGTGTGGAACGCGGCCGGGACCTTGTCGACAAGGGTGGCGTCCCATTCCACGACGACCGTCCGCGCGCTCGCGACGGTGTCGTGGACCGGCCGGGAGCCGAGCAGCGGCTCGTCGACGTCGAGCACATCGCGCCAGTAGGGCAGTTCGGCCGGGTCGGGCTTCAGGGACCGGGCCCATTCCCGGAAGGAGGTGCCGGCCGGCGGCAGCGCGATCGGCCGCCCGGCGAGCAGGCCGGCCCAGGCGGCGGCGATGTCGGCCAGCAGGATCCGCCACGAGACGCCGTCGACGACGGTGTGGTGGATGACGAACTCGACCCGTCCCGGCGTCCACGTCACCCGCAGCGGGACGCCCTCCTCCGGCCGGAGCCGGTCGGCGCCGATGACCGTCGAGGCGGACAGCGAACCGGGCGGTGGCACGAACAACCCGGTTGCCGGCTCCCAGCGCGCGCGGAGCAGATCGTGCCGGTCGAGCAGCGCCTGCACGATGGCCTCGAGCCGCGCGGCGGTCAGTTCGGCCGGCGCCCGCAGCACCATCGACTGGCTGTACCGCGTGGCCGGGCCGTTGTCCCGCAGCCACGCGAGCATCGGGGTCAGCGGGACCTCGCCCAGCGCCGCCCCGGAGTCCGCCACCGGGGCCGCCGTGGCCGGCGCGGCGACGGCGGCGAGGGCCGCCACCGTCCGCAGTTCGAAGATCTGCCGCGGCGTGATGCGCAGCCCCGCCGTCCGGGCCCGGGCGACGAGCTGAAGCGAGACGATGCTGTCGCCGCCGAGCGTGAAGAAGCTGTCCTCGACGCCGACCGACGGCAGCCCCAGCACCTCGGCGAAGAGGCCGCAGAGGGTCTGCTCGGCCGGGGTGCGCGGGGCCGCGCCGCCGCTGAGCGCCCCGAAGTCCGGCGCCGGCAGCGCCCGCTTGTCCACCTTGCCGGCCACCGTGACCGGCAGCCGCTCCAACCCCACGACCGTCGCGGGCACGAGATGGCCGGGCATCCGCGTGGCGGCCCACTCCCGCAGCCCCTCGGTCTCGCCCACGACGTACGCCACCAGGCGGCCCTCGACCGCGAGGACGACCGCCTGGGACACGGCGGGGTGCTCGCTCAGCAGCGCCGCCACCTCACCCGGCTCGACCCGGAAGCCCCGGATCTTCACCTGGTCGTCGGCCCGGCCCACGAACTCCAGCCGGTCGTCGGCCGTCCAGCGGACCACGTCGCCGGTGCGGTACATCCGCTCCCCCGGCGCCCAGGGGTCGGCCACGAAGCGCGTCGCGGTGAGACCGGCGCGGTCCTTGTATCCACGGCCGAGCTGGGCGCCGGACAGGTAGAGCTCGCCGGTCCGGGCCGGCCGGAGCCACCCGTCGAGAACGTACGCCCGGGTGTTGCCGATCGGGCGGCCGACGAGCGGCGTCTCGCTGTCGGCCACGTCGGCCATCAAGGTGTCCACAGTGCATTCGGTCGGGCCGTAGAGGTTCACGCCGGCTGTGCCCGGGGCGTCCCGGAGGGCGTTCCACAGGACGGGCCCGGCCGCTTCGCCGCCGAGCAACACCAGGGCGGGCGTGTGCTCGCCGTTCAGCAGACCGGCGTTGACGAGCTCCTGGCCGAGCGACGGCGCCACGTCGAGCGATGCGATCCGGTGGCGGCGAACGTAGTCGACGAACAGGTCGGCGTCGCGGCGGGTCTCGTCGTCGAGCAGGTGCAGCTCATGCCCGGCGACGAGCCCGAGCAACCCCTCCCACGACGTGTCGAAGACCAGCGCCGCCGACAGGGCCACCGCAAGACGCCGCTGCACTGTGAACACCCGCGCCCGGTGATGGTGGAACAGATTCGCCAGGCTGGCGTGTTCGACCACGACGCCCTTGGGACGCCCGGTCGAACCGGAGGTGTAGATGAGATAGGCACCCGAGCGCGGATCGATGGCAGGCAGCGCCACGTCGGCTGTCTCCGCAAGCAAAGACGGTGTCACCACCACCGCCGGAGCCGCGTCCGCCAGCAGATAGTCGATGCGCTCGCGCGGGTAGTCCACATCGATCGGCAGATACACGCCGCCCGACCTCAACGCCGCCAACCACGCCACGATCGCGTCGTCGGTTCGCGGCAACAACACTGCGACGACCTTCTCCGGACCGGCACCGTGGGCCACCAGAACACGAGCCAGACGCTCCACACGCGCTTGCAATTCGGCGTACGTCAAAGACACGGAACCGAAACGCAGAGCAACCGCATCCGGGGTCTGCCGGACCGTCGCGTCGAACTCGTCCAGCAACAGGGTCGGCGGCACGGAAAGCGCCGAATCCGTCGCTACGAGGTCGCCGGACCGGATCGCGGCGAGACGGCCGTCCGGTTCCCCGGCGAACGCCGCCAGCAACTCGGCGAGGCGGTCCAGGACCCGCGAGGCGGTGGCGCGGTCGACGGCGTCCGCCCGGTACTCGGCGCCCAGCGTGATCTGCGCGGTCCCGGGCACGACGGTCAGGGTGAGCGGGTAGTGCGTGGCGTCCTTCCCGGTGACCGAGGCCAGTCGGAGCCCGGCCGTGTCCTGCAAGGTGCGCAGCCCGTCCTCGTCCAGCGGGTAGCTCTCGAAGACCAGGAGCGTGTCGAAGAGCGCGCCGGCGCCCGCCTGCCGCTGGACGGCGGCGAGCCCGACGTGGTGATGGTCGAGCAGCGTGGCCTGCTCCGCCTGGACCCGTGCCAGATATCCGGCCCAGGTGTCGGTGGGGCGGGGCCGGACCCGGACCGGAACGGTGTTGATGAACAGCCCGACCATGTCCTCGACGCCGGCCAGCGCGCCCGGCCGTCCCGACACGGTCGCCCCGAACACGAGGTCGTCCCGTCCGGTCAGCTCGGCCAGCACGAGCGCGAAGGCGCCCTGCACCACGGTGTTGAGAGTCAGCCCGCGCGCCCGGGCCACCTCGGCCACGCGGACGACGTCCACGTGCCGCTCGATCGCCGACGGCTCGGCTATGGCGCGTTCGGTGCCGGGTGCGATGAGTGTCGCTTCCTCGACGCCGGCCAGGGCGTCGCGCCACGCCCGCTCGGCCGCGCCCCGGTCCTGCCGCGCGACCCAGGCCAGATAGTCCTTGTAGGGGCGGACGGCCGGCGGCTTCCCGCCCGCGTACAAGGTGAGCAGGTCGCGGACGAGCAGCGGCGCCGACCAGCCGTCGAGCAGGATGTGGTGTGCGGTCAGCACCAGCGCGTGCCGCCGGTCACCGAGCCGGACCAGCGTCCACCGCAGCAGCGGCGGCCGCGCCAGATCGAACGGCCGGTTCCGTTCCGCCGCGGCGACCTCGTCGACGCTCGCGCCCGGCTCGGCCTCGGTGAACTCGACCGGCAGGGCGGCCGGGATCAGCTGCACGGGCTGACCCGCCTTGCGGGGGCGGAACGCCGCCCGCAGGTTGGCGTGCCGGTCCTGCACGGCCTGGGCGGCCGCGCGCAGGCGGCCCGGGTCGAGCTCGCCGTCCAGGGTCAGCACCTGCTGCACGACGTACACGTCCGGTCCGCCGGCCGCGTAGGTGGACAGGAAGTAGAGACCCTCCTGCAGCGGCGACAGCGGCAGGATGTCCTGCAGTCCGCCCGGGCTGGTCACAGAAGCCTCCACTCGTCCTCGAATTCGTCGATCTCGTCCTGGCTGAGGGTGACCAGGAGGTCGGAGGGGGTGTGCCCGCCGCCGGCCCGCGCGGCGTCGCGCAGACTCTGAAGGGCGGCCAGCCATCGCTCGCCGAGGGCGGTCACGTCCGCCTCGGTGAGCACGCCGTCCAGGTAGGAGAGGCGGATGTCGAGCTCCGGCCCGGAGGGCAGATCGGCCGTGGCGGCGTTGATCTCCAGGGCCTGCCCGGCCGGGAAGGCCGGGTCGAGGCCGTCGCCGAGGGTGCCGTTCTCGGTGGCCGCGACCCAGTCGCCGTCGTCGGCGGCCATCCGGCCGAGGTAGTTGAACAGGATCTCCGGCGCCGGACGGCCACGCAGCGCCTCGGCCGCGCCCGGGTGCAGATAGCGCAGCAGCCCGTAGCTCGCGCCGCTGTCGGGCACGGCCCGCAGCTGTTCCTTGACGCGTTTGAGGGCGGCGGCCGGGTCGTCGCCGCCCGGGTCGAGCCGGACCGGGAACTCGGTGGTGAACCAGCCGACGGTCCGGGTCAGGTCGCTGCCCGGCACCAGCTGCTCCTCGCGCCCGTGGCCTTCGAGGCGCAGCAGGACGCCGTGCTCGGCGGTGGCCGGCCGCCACGCGCGGACGGCCAGGGCCAGGCCGGTGAGCAGCACGTCCTGCACCCCGGCGTGGAAGGCCTCGGGCACGGCCGTCAGCAGCGGCCCGGTCTGCTCGGCGGTGAGACGTACGGTGTGGTGGCGCAGCCGCGCGACCGTGTCGCCCCGGACGACCGGGCGGGCGCCGATGGCGGCCACCGGCCCGTCGACCACGTCGAGCCAGTACGGCAGGTCGGCCGCCCGGTCCCGGGCCGCGGCCGCGAGTCCCCTGGCCCAGGCCCGGACCGACGTACCGGACCGGGAGAGGGTCTTGCCGTCGGCCGCGACCGCCAGGTCCTCGGCCAGCACCCGCCAGGAGACACCGTCGACGACGAGATGGTGGGCGACCAGCAACAGTCGCGCCTCGCCGGGGAACCAGACCGCCTCGAGCATCCGCCCCTCGGCCGGCCGCAACCGGCGGACCGCCGCCGCGTGCTCCTCGTGCGGGCCTTCCTCGGCGACCCGCACCGAAGCGGTCACCGAGCCCACCGCGGGCACCACCAGGCCGTCGCCGGTCCAGCGGGCCCGGAGCGTGTCGTGCCGGTCCAGGATCGCTTGCAGGGCACCGCGAAGCGCCTCCCGGGTCAGCGAGGCCGGAACCCGCAGCAGCACCGACTGGCTGAACGTGTCGATCGGCGTGTCCAGCTCGCGCAGCCAGGCCATGATCGGGGTCGGCGGCACCTCGCCCACGGCCACCGCCGCCGGTTCGGCCTCGCCCTCGGCCACCTCGGTCACCTCGGCCATCGCGGCCACGGTCTGGTGTTCGAAGACCTGCCGGGCGGTCAGTTCGAGACCGGCCGCGCGGGCCCGGGCGACCAGTTGCAGCGCCACGATGCTGTCGCCGCCGAGCGCGAAGAAGCCCTCCTGGACGCCGACTTCGTCGAGACCGAGCACGTCGGCCACGAGCGTGGCGAGCAGTTCCTGCACCACTGTCACCGGCCGTTCCACGGCCCGTTCCAGGATCGGTTCGGGCAGGCGGGTCCGGTCGATCTTTCCCGCGGCCGTACGGGGCAGCGCGTCGAGCACGACCACAACGGCGGGCACCAGATAGTCGGGAAGCCTTCCCGCGAGCCAGGTTCGCAGCTCGTCGCCGGCCGCCTCGCCCTCCACGTAGCCGATGAGGCGGCCCTCGCGGGCGACCACGACGGCGTACCGCACGCCCGGGTGTTCGACGAGAACGGAGGCGACCTCCCCCGGCTCGATCCGGAAGCCCCGGATCTTCACCTGGTCGTCGGCCCGGCCCAGGAACTCGAGCTGCCCGTCGCGGGTGCGCCGGACCAGGTCGCCGGTGCGGTACATGGCGGTGCCGGGCGCGCCGAACGGGTCGGCCACGAACCGCTCGGCGGTCAGCGCCGGGCGCCCGAGATAGCCGCGGGCCAGGCTGGCCCCGGCCAGGTACAGCTCGCCCGCGACGCCCGGCGCGACCGGCTGAAGCGCGGCGTCGAGGACGTACGCGCTCTTGTTGCGGTCCGGGCGCCCGATGAGCACCGGGCCGTCCGGGGCGCACTCCCAATAGGTCGAGTTCACCGTCGCTTCGGTCGGCCCGTACGCGTTGAGCATCCGATGGGTGGCCGTCCATCGGCGGACCAGCTCGGGCGGGCAGCGGTCGGCGCCGGTCACCACGGTCACCCCGGCCGGCAGGGAGCCCTCGGGGAGAGCGCCCAGAGCGGCCGGCGGCAGGGCGAAGTTGGTGATCCTCCGCTCCCGGACGAAGGCGGCGAACGGCGCGCCGAGCCGGTCGGCCTCCGGGGTGATGACGAGGGTGGCGCCGCGCAGCAGCGACACCGCCAGCTCGGCCACGGTGACGTCGAAGCTGGGCGACGCGAACTGGGCGACGCGGCTGCCCTCGCCCACCCGCCACAACTCGGCGAACGTCTCGGACAGGTCGGCCAGCCCGGCGTGCGGCACGACCACGCCCTTGGGCTTGCCGGTGGAGCCGGAGGTGTAGATGACGTACGCCGCGTGGGCCGGCCGCAGGCCGGGGCAGACCACCGCGGAGTCGTCCCCCACGTCGTCCGGGTGCAGGACCGGCACGCCCGGGGGCACGGTGGTCGCGTCCGGGGCGGCGATGACGAGCACCGGTGTGGCGTCCTCGGCCAGGGCGGCCACCCGCTCGGCCGGGTAGGACGGGTCGACCGGCAGATAGGCGCCGCCCGCCTTGGCCACGGCCAGCTCGGCCACGAACAGGCCGGCCGAGCGCGGCAGCAGCACCATGACGATCCGGTCCGGGCCCACCCCGTGCTCCTGAAGGCGCCTGGCGAGCCGGTTGGTGACCGCGTCGAGCTCGGCGTAGGTCAGCGTGTGGTCGCCGTCCTCGATCGCCGTGGCGTCCGGGGTCCGGCTCACCTGGGCGGCGAACAGGCCGGGCAGCGTCGATTCCGGGGTGGGCGCGCGGGCGCCCTGCCATCCCGTGGCCAGCGCCTCGTGCTCGGCGGCCGAGAGGATGTCCAACTCGGACACTCGGCGGTCCGGGCCGGCGACCGCGCCGGTCAGCAGCCGGGCCAGCCGCTCGGCCAGGGTGGCCGCGGTCTCCCGGTCGAACAGGTCGGTGCTGTATTCGATGATGCCCTGCAGCCCGTCCACCCCGTGCCGCTCGGTGACGACGACGCCGAGGTCGAACTGGGCCACCCCGGTGTCGACGGGCAGCGGCGAGGTGGCCAGGCCCGGCAGGCCGGGCTCCTCGGCCGGCACGTGCTGGAAGGCGACCATCACCTGGAACAGCGGGTTGCGGCCGAGCGACCGCTCCGGGTTGACCGCCTCGACGACCCGCTCGAACGGCACGTCGGCGTGGCCGAACGCGGCCAGGTCGGTCGCCCGCACCCGGCGCAGCAGCTCGCCGAAGGTGGGGTCACCGCTCACGTCGGCCCGCAGCACCAGCGTGTTGACGAAGAATCCGGCGAGCTGGTCGAGGCGCTGGTCGGCCCGGCCGGCGACCGGGCTGCCGAGCGGGATGTCGGTGCCCGCGCCGAGCCGGCTGAGCAGCGCCGCCAATCCGGCCTGGACCACCATGAAAGGCGTGGTTCCGGTACGGCGGGCCAGCTCCCGAAGGCGCCGATGGCCGTCGGCCGCGACCTCGAACGGGACGATGCCACCGCCGTGCGAGGCCACCGCCGGGCGGGGCCGGTCGGTGGGCAGCTCCAGCTCGGCCGGCACGCCGGCCAGGGCGGTCCGCCAGAAGTCGAGCTGACGCTCCCGCACGTAGTCGAGCAGTTCGTGGTGCCAGAGCGCGTAATCGGCGTACTGGACCGGCAGCGGCGCCCAGTCCGGCGCCGCCCCACGGGCCCGGGCCGCGTAGGCGGCGCCGAGGTCGGCCACGAGACGCCCCTCGGACCACTCGTCGGTCACGATGTGGTGCAGCAGGAGCAGCAGGACGTGCCGGTCCGGGCCGAGGACGAACAGATGCGGGCGGACCAGGAGTTCGGCGCCGAGGTCGAACCCGTAGCGCGCGGCCTCCGCCAGCAACTCCGGCAGCTCGTCCTCGTGCTCCACCTCGACCTGCCGCCACGACGGCCGGGCCTCGGCCCGGATCCGCTGCACGGGCCGCCCGTCGACGGCCGGGAAGACCGTGCGCAGGCTCTCGTGGCGGGCCAGCACGTCGTCCAGGGCGGCGCGCAGCGCGGGCGCGTCGAGCCGGCCGTCGAGCCGCAGCGCGAACGCCACGTTGTAGGCCGGGCCGGGGCCGTTGAGCTGCTGGTGCAACCAGAGCCGGTGCTGCGCGGGCGAGACCGGCAGCGGGTCGGGCCGCTCGGCCACGACGAGTTCCGGCAGTCCGGCCTGCGGGCCACCGCGCTCCACGTGGGTGGCGAGCGCGGCCACCGTGGGCGCGTCGAACACGGTGCGCACGGCCAGCGGGACCCCGAACGCGGCCCGGACGCGGGCGGCGAGCGCGGTGACGGTCAGCGAATGACCGCCCAGTGCGAAGAAGTCGTCGTGGGTGCCGACGCTCGGCAGGCCGAGAACCTCGGCGAACAGCCCGCACAGGATCTCCTCGGCCGGCGTACGCGGGGTGTCGTCGCCGGCCAGCGCGCCGAAGTCGGGCACCGGCAGCGCCCGCTTGTCCACCTTGCCGGCCACCGTGACCGGAAGGGCCTCGAGCCCGACGACGGCCGCCGGAACCAGGTGGCCGGGCATCCGGTCGGCGGCCCACTCCCGCAGTCCCGCGGTCTCGCCCACGACGTACGCCACCAGGCGCCCCTCGACCGCGACGACAACGGCCTGCGAGACCGCGGGATGCTCGCTCAGCAGCGCCGCCACCTCACCCGGCTCGACCCGGAAGCCCCGGATCTTCACCTGGTCGTCGGCCCGGCCCACGTATTCGAGCCGGCCGTCGGCGGTCCACCGGACGACGTCGCCGGTGCGGTACATCCGCTCCCCCGGCGCCCACGGGTCGGCCACGAAGCGGGCGGCGGTCAGCCCGGCGCGGTCCTTGTAACCGCGGCCGAGCTGAGCGCCCGACAGGTAGAGCTCGCCGGTCTCGGCCGGCCGGAGCCAGTCGTCCAGGACGTACGCCCGAGTGTTGCCGATCGGGCGGCCGACGAGCGGCGTCTCGCTGTCGGCCACGTCGGCCATCAGCGTGTCCACAGTGCACTCGGTCGGGCCGTACAGGTTGATGCCCCTGGTGTCCGGCGCCTCCCGCAGGGCGGCCCAGATGTGCGGGTCGGCGGCCTCGCCACCGAGCGCGACCACGGCCGGGTAATGGCGTCCGGCGGCGAGCAGGCCGGCGGTGACCAGGGGCCCGGCGAGCGACGGGGTGACGTCGAGGAAGTCGATCCCGTGCGCGTCGACGTAACCGGCGAACAGCGCCGGGTCGCGGCGGGTCTCGTCGTCGAGCAGGTGCAGCTCATGCCCGGCGACGAGCCCGAGCAACCCCTCCCACGACGTGTCGAAGACCAGCGCCGCCGACAGGGCCACCGCAAGACGCCGCTGCACCGCGAACACCCGCGCCCGGTGATGATGGAACAGATTCGCCAGGCTGGCATGCTCCACAACAACGCCCTTGGGACGCCCCGTCGAACCCGAGGTGTAGATGAGATAGGCACCCGAGCGCCGATCGATGGCAGGCAGCGCCACGTCGGCTGTCTCCGCCAGCAAAGACGGCGTCACCACCACCGCCGGAGCCGCGTCCGCCAGCAGATAGTCGACGCGCTCACGCGGGTAATCCACATCGATCGGCAGATACACGCCGCCCGACCTCAACGCCGCCAACCACGCCACGATCGCGTCCTCGGTCCGCGGCAACAACACCGCCACAACCTTCTCCGGACCAGCCCCATGGGCCACCAGAACACGAGCCAGACGCTCCACACGCGCCCGCAACTCGGCGTACGTCAAAGACACCGAACCGAAACGCAGAGCAACCGCATCCGGGGTCCGCCGGACCGTCGCGTCGAACTCGTCCAGCAACAGGGTCGGCGGCACTGCGAGGGTCGTCTCGGCTTTCCGTCCGCTGATCGGCAGCCTCGCCATCGTCGTCGCGGGGGCGGAGACGAAAGCGCCGAGCAGCGCCCGGAAGCGGCTCAGGAGGCGGCCGGCGGCGGCCGCGTCGTACAGATCGGGCCGGTGCTCGAGGCGCAGGCGCAGCCGGCTTTGCGGCACGACGACCAGGCTCAGGGGGTAGTGCGTGGCGTCGACCGGGATGCCGCCACCGATCCGCAGGTCGCCCGCGTCGGGCACGGCCGTTCCGGCCGGGTAGCTCTCGAAGACGGTGAGCGTGTCGAAGAGGTCGCCGAGCCCGGCCCGCCGCTGGATCCCGGCCAGGCTCGCGTGCTGGTGATCCAGCAGGGCGGCCTGCTCGGCCTGCACCCGGCGCAGCAGCTCGGGCCAGCTCTCCTCGGGCCGCAGCCGGACCCGGACCGGCACGGTGTTGATGAACAGGCCGACCATGTCCTCGACGCCGGCCAGCGCGGCGGGCCGGCCGGAGACGGTGGCGCCGAAGACGACGTCCGTACGCCCGGTCACCTCGGCCAGCAGGAGCGCCCAGGCGCCCTGGACGACGGTGTTGAGGGTCAGCCCGTGTCCTCGGGCCGCCGCGGAGAGGGCGGCCGTCTCGGTCTCGTCCAGGACGATCTCGGCCACCTCGGGCAGCGCGGCGACCGCCGGGGCGCCGGGGGCGACCAGGGTCGGCTCCTCGAGGCCGCGCAACGCGTCCCGCCAGGCGGCCTCGGTGGCCGCCGGGTCCTGCTGCGCCAGCCAGGCCAGGTGGTCGCGGTACGGGCGCGGCGCTTCGGTGGCGGCGCCCGCGTAGAAGGCGAACAGGTCCCGTACGGCCAGCGGGCCCGACCAGCCGTCCATGAGCAGGTGGTGCTGGGTGAGGATCAGCCGGTGGTCGCCGGCGCCGACGCGGGCCAGCACGAACCGCAGCAGCGGCGGCGTGGCCAGGTCGAAGCGCCGGGCCCGCTCGCGGCGCAGCAGCGCGTCCAGGTCACCGGCGTCGGTCACCTCGAACGGCACCTCGACCGCACCGGGGACGACCTGGACCGGCCGGCCGTCCTCCGTGCGGTCGAAGGCCCCGCGCAGGTTCGGATAGCGGTCGAGGAGCCTCGCCGCCGCGTACCGCAACCGGTCCGGATCGACCGGCCCGGTGAGGGTGAAGACCTGCTGCACGGTGTAGACGTCGGTCTGATCGTCGAGCCCGGCGAGGTAGTGGAGCCCTTCCTGCAGGGGCGAGAGCGGCAGCACGTCGACCGCTGTGGGCCACCGCTCGGCCAGCTCCCGGTCGCTGATGCCGGGCAGGAGCACGTCGGCCGGGGTGAGGGCGCCGGCCCCGGGTTCGTTGGCCGCCGCCCGTACCGCGACGAGCGCGGCCAGCCAGTCGTCGGCCAGCCGGCGTACATCGTCCTCGTCGACCGCCCGGCCGGGATAGCCGAACGAGGCCCGCAGCACCGGCCCGTCCGGCGTGTCCACGGCGGCCACGTTGACCGCGATCCGGTGCCGTACGGGCATCTCCGGCTCGGCGACCGCGTGCGCGGCCGGGAGCTCGGGAGCCGGCGCCCAGTCGGCCGTCGCCGCGTTCCCGAAGCGCCCGAGGTAGTTGAACAGCACCTCGGGCTCGTTCGCCGGTTCGAAGCCGCCGAGGTAGCGCAGCAGACCGTAGCCGACGCCGCCGTCCGGGATCGCGCGCAGCCGCTGTTTGACGCCCCGCACGACGGCGGCCGGTCCACCGGCCGCGGCGGGCAGGCGTACCGGGTATTCGCTGGTGAACCAGCCGACCGTACGGACGAGGTCGGCGCCGGGGACGACCTGCTCCTCGCGGCCGTGGCCCTCCAGGCCGATCAGCGGCTCGGCGGCCGGGCCGGTGCGCCGCGCCAGGGCCAGGGCCAGACCGGCCAGCAGCACGTCCTGCACACTGGCCCGGAAGGTCTCGGGCACCGTGGTCAGCAGCGGCGTGGTGACGGACGCGTCAACGGTGACGGTGACCTGGCGCAGGGTTCCGGCGGTGTCCCGGGCCGGGTCGAGCGGCCGCCCGCCGAGCTGGGCGACCGGACCGTCCAGGATGGCGCGCCACCGGTCCGCCTCGGCCGTCCGCGAGGAGACGGCGGCGTTGAGGCCGAGCGCCCAGGCCCGGAACGGCGTGCCGACGGCGGCGACCCGCTCGCCACGGGACACGGCGGCCAGATCCTCGGCGATGATTCGCCAGGAAACGCCGTCCACGACGAGGTGATGGGCGACGAGGAGCAGCCGTCCCGGCTCACTCCCCCGGTCGAACCAGACGGCCCGCACCATCACGCCGCCGGCCGGATCGAGCCGGTCGGCGGCGGCTTCCCGCTCGGCCGCGACCAGCCCGGCCAGTTCCCGGCCGCGCGCGTCGACGACCCGCACGGTCAGATCGAGCGGTCCCTCCGGGACCTCCAGAGTCCACCGCTGCGCACCGGGAACGAGGCGGGCCCGCAACAGGTCGTGCGGCGCCAGCGCCTCGCGCACCACCTGGGCGACATCCACCCCGGCGGGCGTACGGACCAGCAGTGCCTGCGAGTAGCGGTCCACCGGCGCGGCCAGTTCCCGGAGCCAGGCGATGATCGGGGTCTCGGGGACGGTTCCGGCCCCGGATTCCGCGACCGGGGACGTCTCGACGGCCTCGGCGACGCGGGCCAGTTCCGCGACGCTCTGGTGCTCGAACACCTGGCGCGGCGCGATTCTCAGCCCGGCCGTCCGGGCCCGCGACACCAGCTGGATGGAGAGGATGCTGTCGCCGCCGAGCGCGAAGAACCCGTCGTGCCGGCCGACCGGCAGCCCGAGAAGCCCCTCGACGATGCCGGCCAGCGCGGTCTCGACCGGGCCCACGGGCGGTTCGCTGGTCGCGGCCGTGGCCGTAACCGGAGGCAGTGCCCGCTTGTCCACCTTGCCGCTCGCCGTGACGGGCAGCGCGTCGAGCAGCACGACCACCGGCACGAGCGGCCCGGGCAGGGTCGCGGCCGCGTGGTCGCGCAGCTCCTCGGCCGAGACGGCGTGCCGCGTGACGGCGAACGCGGCGAGGTGGCCCTCGCGCGGCACCACGGCCACCTGCGCGACGGCGGGATGGCCGGCCAGGACGGCCTCGACCTCGGCCGGCTCGACGCGGAAGCCGCGGATCTGGACCTGGTCGTCGGTGCGGCCCAGGAACTCCAGTTCGCCGGTCGCCGTGCGCTGGACCAGGTCGCCGGTGCGGTAGAGGCGGCTGCCGGAGGGGCCGGCCACGAAGCGGGCCGCCGTCAGCGCGGGACTGTTCAGGTAGCCGCGGGCCAGGCCGTCGCCGCCGAGATAGAGCTCGCCGGGGACGCCGGGCGGGACCGGGCGCAGGCGGGCGTCGAGGACGTGGGCGGTGCGGTTGAGGTCGGGCCGGCCGATCAGGACGGGGCCGTCGGCCGCTTCCCAGGTGGTGGCGGTGACGGTGGCCTCGGTCGGGCCGTACGCGTTGACGAGCTTGCGGCCGGCGCGCCACCGCCGTACCTCGTCGGGGGTGGTCGCCTCGCCGCCCACGGTCAGGGTGACACCGGCCGGGATCGCGCTGGTGGGCAGGGCGGCCAGCAGCGCCGGCGGGAGGTCGGCGTGGGTCAGCCGTCGGTCGGTGACGAACTCGCCCAGGGCGGCGCCGAGCCGGGCGTCGTCGGGCACGATGACGAGGGTGCCGCCGGACAGGATCGAGGCGGCCAGTTCGCTGAAGGCCACGTCCACGGCCGGCGAGACGAACTGGGCGACCCGGCTCCCGGGTCCCGCGCCGAAGACCGACCGGACCGACTCCACCAGCGTGGCGAGACCGGCGTGCGGGACGATGACGCCCTTCGGGCGGCCGGTCGATCCCGAGGTGTAGATGAGGTACGCCGCGGTGGCCGGGTCGACCACGACAGCCGGATCCTCGTCGCTGAGATCGGCCAGGGAGCCGAGGGATTCGACGGTGAGAACCGGTGCGGCGTCGGTGATCTGGTGGGCGATCCGCTCGGCCGGGTGATGCACGTCGAGCGGCAGACAAGTCGCGCCGGTCTTCGTGACCGCGAGCAGGGCCACCAGGAGGTCGGCCGAGCGCGGCATCCGTACGGCCACGACCCGCTCCGGGGCCGCCCCGGCCGCGATCAGCCGGTGGGCCAGGCGGTTGGCCCGGGAGTTCAGCTCGCGATAGGTCAGCGTGCGCTCGCCGTCCTCCACGGCCACGGCGTCCGGCCTCGCGGCCACCTGCTCGGCGAAGAGCTGGGCCAGGCCGCGAGGTGCGACCTCCCGGCGTACCCCCTGCCAATCGGACATGATCGCCCGGCGCTCGTCGTCGCTGAGCAGGTCGATGTCGGCGATCGGGCGGTCCGGCGCCGCCGTGACCGCGGCCAGCAGCCGGGTGAACCGCGCGGCGAGGGCCACCACGGTTTCCCGGTCGAACAGGTCGGACCGGTATTCCAGAGTGCCGATCAGGCCTTCGGGCCGTTCCGCGACGTCGAAGGTGAGGTCGAACTTCGCCGTACCCGTGTCGATGAGCCGTGGCGTGACGGTCAGGCCGGGGAAGCCGGCCACCTCGGGCAGCGCGGCCTGATAGGAGACCATCACCTGGAACAGCGGGTGGTGGGCCAGGGACCGGGCCGGGTTGAGCTCCTCGACCAGCCGCTCGAACGGCAGATCCTGATGGGCCAGGGCGGCCAGATCGGTGTCCCGGACCCGCCGGAGCAGTTCGGCGAAGCAGGGATCGCCGCCGACGTCCGTCCGGAGAACGACGGTGTTGACGAAGAAGCCGACGAGCCGTTCGAGCGCGTCGTCGCCGCGACCCGCGACCGGCGTGCCGAGCGGGATGTCGTCGCCGGCGCCCATCCGGTGCAGCAGGGCGGCCACCGCGGCCTGCACGGTCATGAACAGCGTGACGCCGTGCCGCCGGGCCAGCTCGCGCACCGAGGGGTCGACCGGGAAGGTGACCGTGCCGCCGTGCTCACCGGGGTGGGCCGGCCGGGGCCGGTCGGTGGGCAGGCGCAGCGTGGCGGGCGCGCCGTCCAGGGCCGTCCGCCAGAAGTCCACCTGGGCGGAGAGGTCGAGGCCGTTGTGCCAGGCGGCGTAGTCGGCGTAGCGGACCGGCAGCGGCGTCCACGCGGGCGCCTCGCCGCGCCGCCGGGCCGCGTACGCGGTGGCCAGGTCGTCGAGCAGGGGCGTGAGCGACCACTCGTCGCCCGCGATGTGGTGCACGACGAGCAGCAGGACGTCGCCGGCGAGGACGGCCCGGATCGGGATCTCGGCGGTGATGTCGAACGGCTCGCGGACGGCGCCGGCGATCGACGTCCCGGTCCGCAGCCCGATCTCGGCGCCCCGCACGACCGGATACGGCTCGCCGTCGCGGTCGGCGAAGACCGTGCGCAACGGCTCGTGCCGTTCCACCACGTCGACCAGGGCCGCTTGCAGAGCCCCGGTGTCGAGGTCGCCGCTCAGTTCCAGAGCCAAGGGCAGGTTGTACGTCGGGTTGGGCCCGTCCAGGCGGGACAGGAACCACAGGCGCCGCTGGGCGGAGGACATCTCCGTGCCGGCGCCCCGGGTGATGGTGGACGCGGGGCGGACCGTGCCGGCGCGGGCGGCCAGGCCGGCGACGGTCGGCGCGTCGAACACGTCGCGCAGGGACAGATCCGCGCCGAACAGGGTGCGGGCCCGGGACGCCACCCGGGCCGCCAGCAGCGAATGGCCGCCCAGCGCGAAGAAGTCGTCGCGGCGGCCGACCCCGGGCACCCCGAGCACCTCGGCGAAGACGCCGGCGAGCATCTCCTCCTGCGGGGTGCGCGGCGCCTCCTCGGCCCCGCCGCCGGACAGGTCCGGCTCGGGCAGGGCGTTGCGGTCGAGCTTGCCGTTGGGCGTCTCCGGCAGCTCGTCCAGCGGCACGAAGGCCGCCGGAACCATGTAGTCGGGCAGTTCGGAGGCGAGCAGCCGGCGCAGATCGGCCGGTGCCGCGCCGCCCACGAAGTAGGCGACGAGACGCCGGTCCCCCGGCCGGTCCTCACGGATCAGGGCGACAGCCCGCTGGACGCCGTCGGCCGCCGCGAGCGCGGCCTCGACCTCGCCGAGCTCGATCCGGAAACCGCGGAGCTTCACCTGATGGTCCACGCGGCCGAGAACGTCGAACTCACCGGTGGTGCGCCGCCGGGCCAGGTCGCCGGTGCGGTACATGCGCTCGCCCGGCACGAACGGGTCGGCCACGAAACGGGAAGCCGTCAACGAGGGCCGGTTGAGGTAGCCGAGCGCCACGCCTTCGCCGGCCAGGTAGAGCTCGCCCGGGAACCCGTCCGGCACCGGCCGCAGCGCCGCGTCCAGGACGTAGGCGCGAGTGTTCCAGACAGGACGGCCGACGGTGACTTCCGCACCGTCGACGGAGGCGGCGGTGGACCAGATCGTCGTCTCGGTCGGCCCGTAGAGGTTGGTGACCGAGGCGGCGCTCGCGCGCAGTGCGGCGGCCAGGTCCGGCGGCAGGGCCTCGCCGCCGACCAGCACGCGCAGCCCGGCCACGGCCGACGTTCCGCCCGGCACGTCGGTCAGCGCCCGCCACAGCGTCGGAGTCGCCTGCACGACGGTGGCGCCGGTCGAGGCGACCAGGGCGGCGAGAACGGCCGGGTCCTGAACCGATTCCTTGGCCGCGACCACGACCGCGGCCCCGCTCAGCAGCGGCAGGTAGAGCTCCAGGGCGGAGATGTCGAAGCTGACCGTGGTGACAGCCAGGAGCCGGTCCCCGGCCGTCAGCGGGATCAGCGACCGCATCGCCAGCAGGAAGTTGACGAGGTTGCGCCGGGTGACCACCACGCCCTTGGGCCGGCCGGTCGAGCCCGAGGTGTACAGGACGTACGCCGCGTCCGCGCTGACGGGTCCCGGCCGCTCCAACGGGGTGACGCCGTCCCCGTCGACCAGCAGGGCGGGCGCGCTGTCGGTCAGCATCCAGGCGAGCCGTTCCTCGGGGAAGGACGGGTCGAGGGGCAGGTAGGCGGCCCCGGTCCGCTGCACCGCGAGCAGGGCGACCAGCAGCTCGGCCGTGCGCGGCAACCGGATCGCGACGATCCGGCCCGGCCGCGCCCCGAGCCCGGCCAGCCGGCGCGCGAGCTCACCGACCCGCACGTCGAGCTCGGCGTAGGTCAGCGCCGTCCCGTCCGGTGTCGTCACGGCCACGGCCGACGGCGTACGGGAAAGCTGGTTGCGCCACAGGGAATCGAAGCTCTCGTCCGGCAGCGCGTGAACGGTGTCGTCGATCGCCGGAGCACCCGCCAGCCCGACCCGGCCGCTCGGAACGGCCGGATCGATGGACGCGAGGGTGGTGAGCAGCGCGGCGAACCGGTCCGCGTGCGCGTCCAGGTCGGCCTCGGAATACCGGGCCGGATTGGCGTCGAGGACGACCTCGAGGACGTTCCCGCCCCGGTCGTCGACGGTGATGGACAGGTCGTCGACCGGCCCGGCCGCGATGTAGCGCGGCGTGCCCCGCATCCCGGCGAAGCTCAGCGAAGCACCGAACGGCTTGATGTTCACCCACGGCCCGACGAGCCGCCGCTCGCCGCCGACCAGGCCGAGATCGCGGCGGATGTCCTCGCCCCGGTACCGCTGGTGCGGCCGGATCGCCTTGACCTCGTCGGCCACCCGGCGCACCAGGTCGCCGACGCTGCGGGCCGGGCTGACCGGGATCCGCAGCGGCACCACGTTGACCGCGGTGACCGGCACCCGGGCCGCCACCGAACCGAGCCGGCCCATCATGGGCAGGCCCAGCACGACCTCGTCGGCGCCGGTGAGCCGGTGCACGTAGAGAGCGGTGGCGGCCAGGATCGCCTCGACCCGGGTCGCGCCCAGCCGGTCGAGGCCGGCGAGGCCGGAGAGCACGACGCGGCGGCGCCGGAACGTGGGGCTGGGCCGGGCCGGGCCGGCGGCCAGATCGGGCACCTCCAGGCCGGCGAGCCGATTCCGCCAGAAGTCCCGATCGGCCAGGCGTTTCGGCGATTCCCGGTACGCCCGGTCCTCGGCCACCACGTCGGCGAGCGACCCGAACGGGCTGGGCGACGGCTCCTCGCCGCGGGACAGCGCGGTGTAGACGGCGGCCAGCCGTTGCGCCACCAGGGCCGAGGTGTAGGCGTCCATGACGATGTGGTGGCAGCGCTGGTACCAGGTCCAGCGCCCCGGTCCCCGGCGGATCAGCGCCTCCGCGAACACCGGCCCGCGTGCCAGATCGATGGGGGTGGCGAGGTCTGCCCGCATCCAGCGGTCGGCGTCCGCGCCGGCGAGGTCGAGGACCTGAAGGCGCCAGTCCGGTGCGGCCACGATCTCCTGGCGCGGTTCCTCCGCCGTACCCACGAATCGGGCGCGCAGCGCCTCGGCCTCGCCGAGCACCCACCGCAGGGACCGCTCGAAGAGCGAGGGGTCGACGTCGCCGTCGATGTCGACGGCCGCGGCGGTGGTGAAGGCCGGTCCCGGGTCGAGGTGCTGTGCGAACCAGACACCCGCCTGGGCGGCGGAGAGTTCGAGGGGATCGGGCACGGTCGTGGCTCCTTGTGGTGCTGAGCGCAGGGCGGAGCCCGCCGCGCCGGGATCGGCGCGGCGGTCCGCGGGGCAGGGCGTCGGGTTAGGCGGCGTCCATACGGTCGATCAGGCTCTTGGGGCGCAGATCGGTCCAGTTCTTCTCGACGTACTCGAGGCAGGCGGCCCGGCTGTCCTCGCCGAACACGATCCGCCAGCCGGCCGGGACCTCGGCGAAGACCGGCCACAGCGAGTGCTGGTTCTCGTCGTTGACGAGCACCAGATAGCGGCCGTCCTCGTCCTCGAAGGGGTTCGTCGTCACTTGGCCTCCTCCGTCCACGCCAGACCGTCCGGGCTGGGCACCAAGCCGTCGCTGAGCAGCGGGGCCTCGAACGCGTCCGCGCCGCGCACGCCGCGGACCTGGATGTTGTTCATCTCGGTCATCACCTCGCGCACCACCGGCGTGCCGAACAGGTGGTGCATGCGCTCGCCGGACTCGGTCTGCATGCTGCCGGTGCGCTCGACCGCGTCGGCCAGCCCGGCCGACGACTTCTGGAACTCCTCGACCATCGCGTCGGCGTTGGTGAAGGCCTGCTCGCCGGAGTGCACGCCACCGACGAGGGTCACGAACGCCTCGAGGTCGGTCGCCTCGAAGTTCGTCACCTTGCGGGCCTTCCAGAAGTACGAGTCCTCGTTGCTCTGCATGTCGTAGAAGGCCGACAGGAACTCGTAGAAGACCCGGAACTCGCGGCGGTAGCGGCCCTCGAACTCCTCGAAGGCGCGGTCCTCGCTGATGTCGCCGGCCAGCACGCTGTTGATCGACCGGGCGGCCAGCAGCCCGGCGTACGTCGACAGGTGCACGCCGGTGGAGAAGACCGGGTCGATGAAGCAGGCGGCGTCGCCGACCAGCACCATGCCGGGCCGGTGGAACGAGCTGTTGGTGTACGAGTAGTCCTTGCGGGTGCGGATCTCGCCGTACGTGCCCTCGGTGACCCGGGTCGCCTCGGACAGGAAGCCCTTGACGATCTCGCAGCGGTCGATGAAGCCGCGCAGCGACTTCTCCGGGTCGCCCTGGAGCTTGGCGGCGTGCTCGCGCGAGATGACGGCGCCGACGCTGGTGAGCGTGTCGGAGAGCGGGATGTACCAGATCCAGCCCTCGTCGAACGCGGCGCACAGGATGTTGCCGGAGTCGGGGGCGGGCAGGCGCTTGCCGCCCTCGAAGTAGCCGAAGACGGCGATGTTCTTGAAAAAGTCGGAGTAGATCCGCTCGCCGCGCACGTTCTGGTGGATCCGGCTGCGGTTGCCGGAGGCGTCGACCACGAAGGACGCCCGGATCTCGTGCTGTACGCCGTCCGCGCCGGTGTACCGGACCCCGCGAACCCGCTCGTCGTCGGCGACGACCTCGGCGACCGGGCTCTCCTCGCGCACGTCGACGCCCTTGGCGGCGGCGTTGCGCAGCAGGATCTCGTCGAACTTCAGGCGCTCGACCTGGTACGCGTACGAGGTGGGCCCGGAGAGCTCGGGGGCGACGGCGAACAGGAAGTTCCACGGCACGGGGTTGGTGCCCCAGCGGAAGCTGCCGCCGCGCTTGACCATGAACGCGGCCTTCTCCAGCTCCTCGGTGACGCCGAGCAGGCGGCCGATGCCGTGCACTGTGGACGGCAGAAGCGACTCGCCGATCTGGTAGCGCGGGAACTTCTCCTTCTCCAGCAGGACCACGCTGTGGCCGCGCTTGGCGAGCAGGGTCGAGACGGTGGATCCGCCGGGGCCGCCGCCCACCACGACGACGTCGACGTTCTCGACGACCGGGCTCATCGCTGAGCCTCGGTTCGCTGCGCCGTCACTAGGTTGTACCAAGCCTTCACGGTGGGCTCCTGCGCCAGATCGAGGTAGCCGGCCTCGAAGCCGGCCTCACGCCACCGGGTCGCGAGGCTCATGAGCCGGATCGAGTCGAGGCCGCGGTCGATGAGGTTGTCGTCGTCGGCGAACGTGCCGGGCTCCTCGGCGAGCACCTCGGCGACGTCGCCGCGCAGACGTTCGAGGCTCAGGGATGCGGTCATCAGCGCTCTTCCTTCGGTGGTTTGTTAGGTAAGGCTTACCTGATGATTTCGCGTGAGTAAAGGATTCATCTGCCTCTTTCTACGGATAAGTCGTAGATGTGCAGGGCAGCTCGCTTGTGTCCAAGATCTCGAACACCCAGGAACTGAAAACCCGCGCCCTCGAACATGCGCCGGGCCACCGTGTGCCGCTCGTCCGGATCGGCCAGGACCTTCCGCGTACGGGGGTCTTTTTCGGTAAGGCCGTTGGCGATCGCTCGCACCATGGCCCGCCCGAGCCCGCGCCCGGTCCGCGCCTTGTCGCCGATGGCCAGGTGGATTCCGAGGTCGTACGGGCCGGCGTCGTACACCTGCCCGACGACGTCGCGTGGCGTCCGGTAGATCTCGACGTACGCGAGCGGCTCACCCTCGTACTCGATGATGTAGGGCCGGGAGAAGTCGCCCTGGAGCTGCTCGGCGATGGCGCCGGCCCACCGCCGCGGCGACCACGCCTGATCCCAGAAGAGCTCGACGTGCGGCTCGTTCATCCAGCGGCTGACAAGCTCGGGATCCGGGCCGTCCGGGGACAGCAGGCGATGGGACCAGGGCGGCGCCAGGACGGGCGCCGGGGGCGGCCCCGCCGCGACCACGGCCGCGGCGAGACCAGCCGTCACCTCACGGGTGGACACTCAGGAAGCCGCCTTGGCCGCGGTGGCGATCGTCGGCAGGACGTCGGTGATGATGTACTGCACCGACAGCGGCGTCGGGGTGCGCAGCGAGCTGAACTGCGGACCGGTCAGGGCGACGTAGGACTTGCGCTTGACGGAGCCCAGGTTCTTGAACAGGGTGTTGCCCTCGAGCGTGGGCTGCAGCGACGGCTCGGCGTAGTAGACGAGCGTGGTGTCGGCGTCGAGCACGCCCACCTTTTCGAGGCTGAGCTGAACGGCGAAGTCGTCACCCTTGAGCGCGGCGACAGCCGGGGCGAGCTTCATGCCGAAGTCGTTGAGCATCTTGACGCCGGCGTCCTTGTCGGAGCGCAGCACGCCGATCGAGCCGGCCTCCCACATCTGGCTGAGCGAGAACTGTTTGCCGGCCAGCTCCGGGTGATCGGCCTTCGCCTTGGCGATCTTGCCCTCGACGTCGGCGATGATCGGGGCGGCCTTGGCGTCCTGGCCGATGGCCTTGGCGACCTGCTTGAGCGTGGTCTGCCACGGATCCTCGAAGGCGCCGGTGGTCTCGTACGCGGTGGTCGGCGCGAGTTTGCTGAGCTTGGCGTACTCGTCGTCGATGTAGTAGTCCCCGCCGGCCAGGATCAGGTCGGGCGCCAGCGCCGCGATCTTCTCGACGTCGAAGCCGGTGTCGCCGGCGGTGAGCACGGCCGGCTTGGAGGTGAGCAGCGGCTTGGCCCACGCGGTGACACCGTCCGGCCCGGACGACTCGGCCACGCCGACGGGCTGCACGCCGAGCATGAGCAGAGCGTCCAGATCGGCGTCGGAGAGGGCCACGATCCGCTGAGGAGCGGCCTTGACCTCGGCCGTGCCGAGCTTATGGGTCAGCGAAACCGGAAAGCTGGCGGCCGCGGCGGTGGACGCCCCCGGCGCCGCCACCTGATCGGCGTCGTCGCCTCCACACCCACTGAGCAGGGCAAGCCCGGCGGTGGCGGCGACACCCGCCGCGAAGACACGTCTGGCTAAGGACATCTCGGACCTCACGTTCGCAAGTTAGGTTTGCCTAAGCTAAGCGACGCCGGTTCGTGGGGGCAAGGCCGTGTGAGAGTTTCGGTAAGGCTAACCTTCCATCGACGCTTTGCACGAGACTGTCCCCCACTAGTTGGCACGGGCCCCTCGTTCGGTTCGGTTCTGATGGGAGGGTCATGACGGCGGTCGTTATCCGGCGTGCCGGTCCATCCCGGAGGTTGTGGGTGCTGGCCACGCTGCTCGCGGCGGTTGCCGTGGCAGTGGTGCTGAGCCTGGCGATCGGCGCCCAGTGGCTCAGCCCGGCCGCGGTCTGGCAGGCGGTGACCAACCCGGATCCGGCCGCACCGGCCACGGCGATCGTCCGCGAGCTGCGCCTGCCCCGCACCGTCCTGGGCGTCCTGGTCGGACTGGCCCTGGGCGCGGCGGGCGCCCTGATCCAGGGCCACACCCGCAACCCGCTGGCCGACCCGGGCCTGCTCGGCATCTCAGCCGGCGCGTCGTTCGCCGTGGTGATCGGCATCCAGTGGGGCACGGCCCAACTCACCGGCTACATCTGGTTCGCCTTCGCCGGCGCCCTGGCCGCCAGCGTGGCCGTCTTCGGCATCGCCTCCGGCCGCCGAGGCGGCCCCACCCCCGTGACGCTGGCCCTGGCCGGCATGGCGATCAGCGCCCTGCTGTCCTCGTTCACCCAGTCCCTGCTCCTCTCGGACGACGCCAGCCTGAACGTCTTCCGCTTCTGGGTCGTCGGCTCCCTGTCCGGCCGCGACGCCGACGTGGCAGTGCAGGTGCTCCCGTTCATCCTGCTCGGCCTCCTGCTGGCCGTCGTGAACGCGCCGGCCCTCAACGCCCTGGGCCTGGGCGAGGACATAGCTCGCGCCCTGGGCCAGCGCGTGACGACGGCCAGAGTCGTAGGCGTGGCCGCCATAGTCCTGCTGGCCGGCGCCGCCACCGCCGCCTGCGGCCCGATCGGCTTCCTGGGCCTGATCGTCCCCCACGTGGCCCGCACGTTTACCGGCCCCGACCACCGCTGGCTGATCCCCTGTTCAGCCCTGGCCGGCGCGGCCATGCTCCTGCTGGCCGACGTCCTGGGCCGCGTCGTGGTGAGCCCCGGCGAGCTTCAAACCGGCATCGTCCTGGCCGTCATAGGCGCCCCCTTCTTCATAGCCCTCGTTCGCCGCCGCCGCGGAGTGGTGAAGCTTTGACCCCTGTTCTCACTGCTGATCGCGGGACGGAAGGCCCATGACACAAGCACCCGTCACGCCCGCCGGCCGCCGCGTCGTCCAGGCGGGCCCCGTCTCGGGCACGGTGTCACCGCGCACGGTCGCGGTCGGCACCGCCGGCCTGGTGGCAGCCCTGGCGATCGCCGTCGTCAGCATCGGCCACGGCAGCTTCACGATCGCCCCCGGCGACGTAGTCCAGGTCCTGCTGGGCGGCGGCACCGCGGCCCAAAAACTGATCGTGCTCGACCTGCGCCTCCCCCGCGTTCTCGTCGCGCTCCTGGTCGGCGCCGCCCTGGCCGTCTCGGGCGCGCTGACCCAAACCTTCGCCCGCAACCCCCTGGCCAGCCCCGACGTCCTGGGCGTGACCCACGGGGCATCCCTGGGCGCGGTGGCCGTCATCGTCCTGGGCTACTCCTCCTCCGCGGTGCCCTTCGCCGCGCTGGCCGGGGCTCTGGTCACCGCCGTGCTCGTGTACGTACTCGCCTGGCGCCGCGGCATAGACGGCTTCCGCCTGGTACTGGTCGGCATAGGCGTCGGCGAGATCCTGACCGCCGGCGTCTCCTGGTTCCTGGTCCGGGCCGAGATAGTCGACGCCACCCGGGCCACGATCTGGCTCAACGGCTCGGTCGCCGGCGCCGAGTGGACCCAGGTCCGTCCACTCTCCCTGGCACTGGTGGTCCTCCTCCCCCTCGCGACAGCCACCGCCTTCACCCTCCAGGCGATGCAGTTCGACGACGACGTCGCCCAGGCCCTCGGCATTCGCCTGCAACTGGCCCGCCTGGCGGTCGTCCTCACCGCGGTCGCCCTGGCCGCGGCGGCGGTAGCGGCGGCCGGCCCGATCGAGTTCGTCGCTTTCCTGGTCCCCCAGGTCGCCCTCCGTCTCTGCGGAGGCTCCCGTCCCCCGTTGGTGGTCTCCGCGATCCTCGGCGCCCTGCTGGTCGTCGCCGCGGACCTGGCGGCCCGAACGGTCCTGCCCGACCGCGAACTGCCCGTAGGCCTGGTGACAGCGATCGTCGGCGCCCCCTATCTGCTGTGGTTGCTCGTCCGCGTCAATCGAAGGGTTTCCGCATGACCGTCCCGACGACCGAGGAGCGCCGCCGATGACCGCGGCCCACGGAGCGCCCTTCACCGACGGTCAAGGCGCCCCTATCGCCTCCGACGCCGCGGTTTCCCCCGTCGCTGTTTCCTCCCCCGCTTCCCCTGCTTCGCCCGCAGCTGCTTCCCCCGCCGCCGACACCCCCAAGCCGGCACCGCGGCTGCGGGCGCGAGGGCTCCGGCTCGGCTACGGCGAGGACATCGTCGTGGACGGGCTGGACCTCGACATCCCGGACGGCGCGATCACCGCGGTGGTCGGGCCGAACGGCTGCGGCAAGTCGACGCTGCTGCGCGCCCTTGGCCGTCTGCTGCGTCCCCGTGACGGCGAGGTGCTCCTCGACGGCCGGCGCATCGACAAGATGCCCACCCGCGAGGTCGCCCGCATCATCGGCATGCTGCCCCAGAGCCCGGTCGCACCCGACGGCCTGACGGTCGCGGACCTGGTCATGCGGGGCCGGCACCCGCACCAGAACTGGTTCCGCCAGTGGTCGCCGACCGACCAGAGCGTCGTCACCGAAGCCCTCGAGTGGACGGACATGCGTGACCTGGCCGAGCGCCCGGTGGACGCCCTCTCCGGAGGCCAGCGTCAGCGCGCCTGGATCTCCATGGCCCTGGCTCAGGGCACCGAGGTCCTGCTGCTGGACGAGCCCACGACATATCTGGACCTGAGCCACCAGATCGATGTGCTGGATCTGGTGGCCCGCCTCCACCGCGAGCGGGGCCGCACCATCGTCATGGTGCTGCACGACCTCAATCTCGCGGCCCGGTACGCCCACCACGTGGTGGCCATGAACGACGGTCGCGTCGTGGCGCAGGGCTCCCCCGAGTCGGTCTTCACGGTGGAGCTGCTGGCTGACGTGTTCGGGCTGGCGGCTCTGGTCGTTCCGGACCCGGCCACTGGTACGCCGCTTGTCGTACCTCTCCCGCGGTCGTCATAGCTCTGCCTCCTGCCGGTCCGTCTTCGTTGCCCCAGAAGCTTCACACCTCACGCCTCGGGTGTCGTCATACCGAGGTCGGTCATACCGTGGTCTGACGACATCTCCGGCCCCGCTCCGTACCTTCGTCGGCAACACCTTCCCGGCACGAGGGGCGACGATGAAGGCATTGGTTCAGCGGATTTCCGCGGCGACGCCGCCCGGCCGCGATCGTGGCATCGACGGCTTACGGGCGGTCGCCGTGCTCGGCGTGGTTCTCGGTCACTGGCTGGTCACCGCACTCGACAGCACCTTTCATATAGCGAGCCCACTGCACTACCAGCCTCACCTGGTACCGGTGAGCTGGCTGTTCCAGACCCTCGCGGTCTTCTTTCTGGTTGGCGGGCTGGTCACTCGACCCGGCCCGCGGTACGGCCCATGGATCTCAGCTCGCCTGTCCAGGCTGTTCCGTCCGGTCGCCGCGCTAGTGGGCGTATGGAGCGTCATCGCGCTTCTCGCGCCTGGATCGCCGGTACGGCTGGTGACGAGTCCGCTGTGGTTCCTGTTGGTGTTCGCCGCGTTGACGGCCACCGCGCCGCTGCTCCGCCGTCTGCATCCGGCCTGGCCTCTAGCCACTGTCGCGATGGTCGACCTGGTGCGACTCGGCCTGGACGGACCCGCCGCGCTCGGCTGGATCAACGTGGCCGCCGGCTGGGCCGTGCCGTTCACGCTCGGCATGGCGTGGGCGCGAGGCCGGCTTCGAGACCACGCCACGTTGTGGATGCTGCTCCTCGGCGGCGCCGCCGCGACCGTCGTTCTCGTTCGCTGGTGCGGTTATCCCGCCTCGATGGTCGGCGTGCCCGGCGACGGCTTCTCCAATCTCGATCCGCCCAGCCTCGCGGCCGTCACCTTCGGCCTGGCCCAGTGCGGGGCCGCCGGCCTTCTGCTGAATCCGTTGCGCCGGCTGCTCTCACGCCCGGCGGCCTGGATGCCGGTGGCCGTGGCCAACCTGCATGCCATGACTGTCTTCCTCTGGCACCAGACCGCTCTGATCGCCGTGACCGCGGTGGCCCTGACTACCGGCCGGCTTGTGCCCGGCCTGCACACCACGCCGGACGGTACCGGCTGGGTCCTCGCCCGGCTGGGGTGGCTGCCGGCCTTCGCCGCGGTTCTTGTCGGCCTCTGCCTCGCCTTCCGGCAGCTGGAGCGACAACCTGTCAGAGGCAGGTCGTCAGCGGCTGACCGGGGTCGCCACCGGAAAGTTCTGGTTGAAGACGTCGTCCGGGTCGACGCGGCGCTTGATGTCGCGGAGGCGGCTGAGTGTCGCGGGCGGGAAGGCAGCTTCGAGCAGTTCGGTGGAAAAGCTCGTCTCGAAGCTCAGGTACAGCCCGTCCATCATCGGCCACACCCGTTCCCACGCCTCGTCGAAGGGCATGCTGGAGACGGCGGTCACCGAGAAGTTCTGATGGCGGTGCGCGTACGCGGTGGCGTCTCGGGCAACGTCGTTGATCGCGCCGCCGGTCGAGCGGATCTGAAGCATCTCCACGGCGCCGCTTCCGGCGAGGTCGGCCAGGCGGGCGGTGATCGGCTCGTCCAGATGGACGGCGAGCCCGGTGTGCGTGGTCGCGCCCTGTTGTCCTCGGTGCGGGGCGTGGGTGGCCGTGACCACCCCGGCGTAGGGCACGAGTTGCGCCTGCTGACCGAGTACCGGCGCGACGGCGGTGAAGGGCCCGAAGGCACGGCCGGCTCCCTGCGGGTCGTCGCCGGCGTAGACAATGGTGGCGAGCGCGAATTCGCCGCCCATCAGATACAGGAAGGCGGAGATCTCCCTGGGCGCGGCCTCGACGGTCTCGCCCCAGGCGCGCAGGAACCGTGCGACGTCGTCCACCCGGTACTGCAGAGTGGCCCGGCCGACCACCGGCACCCGATCGGCCCGGAAGTCGAGCGACGTGACGATGCCGACGTTCGCTCCGGCGCCACGGATCGCCCAGAAGAGGTCCGGGTCCTGCTCGGCGTCGACCCGCCGCACCGTGCCGTCGGCGGTGACGACCTCGGCCGCGACCAGGTGATCGATGGTGAGCCCGTGCGCCCGGCCCATCAGGCCGACTCCGCCGGTGGTCGCGAGCCCGCCGACGCCGACGTCGCCGGAGTCGCCCGAGCTGATCGCCAGGCCCCACGGATGCAGCGCCGCCGCGACGTCGCCCCATCGAGCGCCGGGGCCGATCCGAACCAGGTCGTCGCCGATCCGTTCGACACTGTTCAGGAGGCCCAGGTCGATGACCGTGCCCTCCACGTTGGTCGCGACGCTGCTGATCCCGTGGCCGCCGCTGCGCACCGACAGTGGGCCACCGGCGTCGCGAGCGAACCGCAACGCCTCGACGACCTCGGGCGTGGAGGCCGGACGAGCCACGGCGGCCGGTCGGCCGGTGGCCGTGTAGACATCCCGGACGGCGCGATAGAGCCGGTCGCCGGGCCGCACAACTTCAAGCATCGAAAAGCTCCTCGAACGGAACCGCCGGATGGCGGCTCAAGCTGGGCGCGGGCCCTCGGTCAGGTCCACGAAGTAGTGCAGGTCGTCGCCGGTGAGCGGGCTGATGCCGGCCACCAGTTCGGCGATGTGCGTGCCGACGTGAGTGGCCGGAATCCAGCGCTCGTCGTCGACACCGGCCAACTGCCGGGCACGGGTGCGGATCACGCCGAGGATCACCTCGTAGACCCGTGGGCCGCGGCCGCCCAGCTCGGCGGCGATCGTCCTGGTCATCGACTTGGTGGCGGCGGCAGTCAGCGCGACGCCGCCGGCGCCGGGGAACGGCAGGTCGGCGCTGAGGCCGTTCAGCTGCGCGATCATCCCGTCGGGTGTGAGCGTCGGCAGGAACGCGCGGTAGGCGCGGAAGATCGTGGTCTGGTTTTGCACGATCAGCTCGTCCCACTCGGCGTCGGTGAGTGTCAGCAGCGGCTTGCGGCCCTGCCGCCCCCAGTCGGCGACGCTGAGCACGACACCGGCGAACGGTCCGTGGGCGGTCCTCAGTTCCGTCGCGCGCTCGCGCAGCGCCGGGTCGAGGAGGTCCAGGGTCTCGCCGCGGAGCCGCGGGTCGCCGACACGGGCGGCGAAGTCGTCGAGCGTGCTCTGCCGCCGTGACGTGACGACCACGGTGGCGCCCCTGGACAGCAGGGTCCGGGTGACGCCTTCGCCGACACCGCCGGCGCCGCCGATGACCAGCACGGTCTTGCCGGTGAGGTCGGTGCCGGGTGAGGCCCACGCCGGCGCCTCAAGGGTGTGCTTCTCGGTTGTCGTGCTCATTTGGTCTGCTCAGCTTTCGTCTGCACGTGGTCAAGCAGGATCTGCAGGGTGGTGTCGAGATGTTCGAGCTGCTCAGGGTCGAGGGCGTCGGTGAACCAGCTCCGGGCCGAGCGCAGGTGGGGACCGAGGGCCTTGCGGTAGGCCGTGCGGCCCTCGTCGGTCAGGGCGACGACGGCGGCGCGACCGTCGCCGGGCTCGCCGCGGCCGCGCCGGACCAGACCACGCTCCTCCATGCGCCGCAGCTGATGGGAGAGGCGGCCCGTGTCCCAGCCGAGCGCGCGGGCGCATCCGGTGGAACGCATGGTGCCGTCGGGTGCCGATGCGAGCTGGGCGAGCACGGTGAAGTCGGCCTCCGAGAGCTGCGCGTCCGCCCACAGGTCCCGGCCCACCTCCCGGCGCACGGCCTCGCCCAGAACGATGAAGTTCTGCCATACACGCCGCTCCGCGGCCGTCATTCTTCCTGACACGTCAGCAAACTTAGAACTTTGCTGACACGTCAGCAAGTGATCTGGATCGCTCCCCCGAACGGAGGCTGAGGGCATGGGAAGTAAGCGCGGCGCGGCGCGGGGTTGGGGTGGCGGCTAGAGGGCGGGAGCGGCGACGGTCAGGAGACCTGCTGTCGCGTCCAGGTGAGCCTGGACGCCTAGGCCTACGGCTATCTGTTCGGGGCCGTGGCCGATGGGGAGGCCGCTTAGGACGGGGATGCCGAGGTGGGCCAGTTCGGCGGCCAGGTAGTCGATGACGGGAGGGCTGGGGTGGGGGTCCACGCAGTCGGTGAACTGGCCTACGGCCACGCCGGCCAGGGAGGAGAGCCAGCCGGCTCGGCGGAGGTGGACCAGCATGCGGTCCACTCGGTAGGGCTCCTCGTTGACGTCCTCCAGCAGGAGGATGGCGCCGGTCGTGTCGGGGGCGTGTGCGGTGCCGATCGTGGAGGTGAGCATGGCGAGGTTGCCGCCCAGCAAGGTGCCCTCGGCGGTGCCGGGGACGCGCACGGGAAAGGTGTCCTCGGAGCTGTCGGCCCGCACCTGGACAGGGGCTGACGTCATGAGGGCGTGACGGAGGGCCTGCGCGGAGCGCGTGCCGGGGCCGCGGTCGAGCTGGCCCGCGGTGGGGCCGTGCACGGTGGCCAGGGTGGTCTCGCGCCAGAGAGCCAAGTGGAGGGCGGTGATGTCGGAGAAGCCGGCGATCAGCTTGGGGTCGGCGCGGACGGCGCCGAAGTCGACGCCGTCGACGATGCGCTGCATGCCGTAGCCGCCGCGCAAGAAGAGCACGGCGCGGACCGCGGGGTCGCGCAAGGCGGCGTTGAGGTCGGCCAGGCGCTGCTCGTCGGTGCCGGCCAGGTTGCCGTGCCGGCCGTGGGCGTGGGCGCCGACCTGTACGCGCAGGCCCCACATCTGCAAGGTGCGAGCCGCCGCCTCGGTTCGCGCCGGGTCGGTGGCGCCGGACGGCGACACCAGGGCGACCAGGTCGCCGGCCACCAGATGCTGACCTCGGATCATGGGCGGCAGCCTACGCCGGTGACCGGCGCGGACGGAGGGAGTTCACGAGTCGACGGTTGTACGGTCTCACGCTCACGCCAGGCGCCGCGGCAGGTTCCATGTGAGGACGCGCGTCAGCTTCGCCGGCGGAACCAGCCCCGGTTACGCGGGATCCGGGGGCGGGCGGCGCACTCCTTGCACTGCGCGGCGACGGTGAGCTGATCGGCCATCAGCGCCGAGTGGGAACGGCAGATGCGCCGCCCGCAGTCGGCGCATCGGCGATGCGTCACCACATTGCACTTCACGCCCGAGCTCAGGGGAAGCTCGCAACCCAGCACAATCAGTGATCTAGTCACAGGGCGCAGTGTGCCAGGCACATGAAGATCAGTCCAGACCTCTTGCAAATAGGTCAACCGCATGCAATTTGCACGGAGCCGTAGGGTAGTGATGATGGCACAGAACGACTCACTCGATCTCGCCCGGCAGATGACGGTCTTCGGCGCGGTGGGCCGGGTGCTGCGGCGGGCCGTCCGCCGGGTCGCGTCCGTCGACCGGCTCTCGATGGCCCAGGTCGAGGTGCTGCGGACGGTCGAGGCCCACCCGGGCATCGGCACGCGAGCGACGGCCGAAGAGCTGCAACTGGTGCCCAACACGGTGTCGACCATCATCGGTGAGCTTGTGACGGCGGGGCTGATCACGCGCGTACGGGACGAGGGTGACCGTCGTGTCGCCCGGCTGAACCTGACCGGCCAGGGTGAGAAACACCTGGCCTCGTGGGGTGAGACCCAGGACGCGGTGCTGGCCGCGGCGCTGGAGCGACTGGACCCGGCCGACCGGGACGCCGTGCGGCAGGCCCTTCCCGCGGTGCGCAGGCTGCTGGCCGTGCTGGAGTCGGACGGCGGCACTTCTTAGAGAGCTCTTAGTCTCGATTACTTGAGCCTTCATCTAACTGCGTCATGGTGGGATCATGACGATCACGGCCAGACCCGGCGCCGGACGACAGGCGCCACCCCGATCCGGGCCTTCCGCGACGCCACGCTGGTGGGGTGACGCCGGTGGCGTCGTCGCCGGCACGACCCTGCTCGTGGTGACCGCACTCTGGGTGAGCCACGGCGGACTCCAGTCCGTGACCGGCGGTGGACCCGGCGCGGTCTCCTCGATCGGCCGCCTCGTCGGTCTCTGGGCCTCCGACCTGCTGCTCCTGCAGGTGCTGACGATGGCCCGCATCCCGATGGTGGAGCGCGCCTTCGGCCAGGACAAGCTGGCCCGCTGGCACCGCTGGTCCGGCTTCACCTCGTTCTGGATGATGATCGCGCACATCGTGCTGATCACCATCGGCTACGCCGGCACCGCCCGGACCAACCCGTTCGCCCAGCTCTGGACCATGATCTGGAACTTCCCGGGGATGCTGCTGGCCGCGGCCGGCACGGTCGCCCTGATCATGGTGGTGGTGACGTCGGTCCGGGCCGCGAGGCGGCGATTGCGGTACGAGTCGTGGCATCTGCTGCACCTGTACGCGTACCTGGGCGCCGGTCTGGCCCTGCCCCACCAGCTCTGGTCGGGCTCCGACTTCGTCGGCTCGGCCTGGGCCGCCACCTACTGGTGGACGCTGTGGGGTGCGGCCGCCGCCTCGGTGCTGCTCTTCCGGCTCGGCCTGCCGCTGCTGCGCAACCGCCGGCACCAGCTCGTGGTCGACCGGGTCGTCACCGAGGGTCCGGGCCTGACCTCGGTCTACCTCACGGGGCGTGACCTCGATCGGCTGCCGGCACGGGCCGGGCAGTTCTTCCAATGGCGCTTCCTGGACGGGCCGGGCTGGACCAGGTCGCACCCGTTCTCCCTGTCGGCCGCGCCGGACGGCGGCCACCTGCGCATCACGGTCAAGGACTCCGGTGACGGCAGCTCCCGCGTGGCGTCGCTCAAGCGCGGCACGCGCGCCCTCGTCGAGGGTCCCTACGGCAAGCTCACCGGCGAGTCGTACCACGGCGGGCCGGTCGTGCTGCTCGCGTGCGGCATCGGCATCACCCCGCTGCTGTCGTTGCTGGGTGAGCTGCCGTACGGCCAAGGAGAGGCGACGCTCGTCTACCGGGCCCGCAGCGAGGCCGAGATCGCGTTCCGGCCCGAGCTGGAATGGTTCGCGGCCCAGCGTGGCGTGACCGTGAAGTACCTGGTCGGCCCGCGCGCGGCCGACGGCTCGTGGCTGCCGTCCGGGCACCGCGACACGGACGTCGACGCCCTGCGCCGCCTGGCCCCCGGCCATCGCGGACGCCGAGGTCTACCTGTGCGGCCCCGACGCCTGGACCGAGGCCGCGCACAGCGCCGCCCGGGCCGCCGGGGTGCCCGCCGCCCGCCTGCACACCGAACTCTTCTCCTGGTAAGCGAGGACCCCTGATGCGCCGAATCACCCTGTGGGCCTTCTCCACGGTCGCCGCGCTCGTGCTGCTGTTCAGCTACCGCACGAGCACGAACACTCCAGCCACCCCGGCGGCGGCCGAGGCTCCGCTCTCGGAGCCGAGCGCGGCCGGCAGCACCCCACCGTCGGCCGGCCCCAGCGGATCGGCCTCCGCGAGCACGTCGAAGAGCGGTCCCCTGGAGTACGACGGGTCGTCCGTCCAGACGCAGTGGGGCCCGCTCCAGGTCCACATCACGGTCGCCGAAGGCAAGATCACCGAGATCACGGCGCCGACGTCGCCGGCCGACAATCCGGCCGACGCGGGCGTGACAGCCGGGGCGCTGCCTCAGCTGCGCGAGCAGGTGCTGGCGGCGCAGAGCGCCTCGATCGACGGGGTGTCGGGGGCGACCTTCACGAGCGAGGCCTACAAGCAGTCGTTGCAGGCGGCCCTGGACGCCGCGCAGTTCTGATCCCCGGCGCACGCCGGGTCGCCGGAAGGGGTAGAACCGAGGGACGATGCGGATACTCGTGGTGGATGACGACGCGGCGGTGCGGGACTCGCTGGCCCGGACCCTGCGGTTCGAGGGCTATCAGGTGGACACGGCCGGCGACGGCGCGCAGGCGATCGACGTGGCGCGGTCGGCCGGGCCGGACGCCATGATCCTGGATGTCAGCATGCCGGTCCTGGACGGGCTCGAGGCCTGCCGCCGGCTGCGGGCCGAGGGGCTTCTGCTCCCGGTTCTGATGCTGACCGCGCGGGACAGCGTCGGTGACCGGGTGGCCGGGCTCGACGCGGGCGCCGACGACTACCTGGTGAAGCCGTTCGCACTTCAGGAGCTGCTGGCCCGGATCCGGGCCCTGCTGCGGCGCTCGGCTTTGAACGGCGGCCCGCCCGCCGATGAGCAGCGGCTGGTTTTCGCCGATGTGCGGCTGGACGAGGTGACGCGGGAGGTGTGGCGCGGCGATCGGCAGCTGCGTCTCACCCGTACCGAATTCACGATTCTCGAGGCTTTTCTGCGGCATCCGCGGCAGGTGCTGACCCGGGCCGCGCTCTTCGAGCAGGTGTGGGGTTACGACTTCGGCGAAGGGTCGAACAGCATCCACGTCTATCTCGGCTACCTGCGCCGCAAGCTGGAGGCCGAGGGCGAGCCGCGGCTGCTGCACACCGTGCGCGGGGTGGGTTTCGTGCTGCGCGAGGATCCGCTGTGACCGACCGGCCGGGATGGTGGCGGCGGCGGACGTTGCACACCCGCCTGTCGTTGATGGTGGCGTGTGCGGTGGCCGCGGCCGTCGTCGTCATGGCCGGGGCGGCCCTGCTCACCGTGGCCGCGCTGCAGGAGCATCAGCTGGAGGCGGCGCTCACCTCCGACGCCCGGTCGATCGCGGCCGCGCCCGGCGAGTGGCAGGAGATCCAGGAGGGCACGCCGAAGGGCTACGACCACCACAAGCCGCTCGGGCCCACCTGGCAGCTGCTGGACACGTCGGGGGCGATCGTCAGCGGCTCGGCCGGGACGCTGCCCGTGACCGCCGCGGCCAGGGAGATCGCGGCCGGGAAGCGGCCGCCCCTCCAGGAGGAGGTGATCATCGATGGCGATCACCATCAGATGCTCACCGTGCCGGTGAAGTACGGCGGCGGGGCCGTGCAGGTGGCCATCAATCAGGAGCGGACCCGCAATCTGCTGACGGTGCTGGCGGGGGCGCTCGCCGCGGCCTGTGTGCTCGGGATCGCGGGCGCGGCCTGGCTCGGGCGGGTGGTGGCGCGGGCCGGGCTGGCGCCGGTGGAGAAGCTGACCGAGTCGGTCGAGCAGGTGGCGGTCACCACCGACCTGACCCGGCCGGTCGAGGTGTCGGGGGTCGACGAGATCGCCCGGCTCGGGCGTTCGGTGAACACGATGCTGGCGGCCATCGACGCGGCCCGGCGGGCGCAGCGCACCCTGGTCGAGGACGCGGGGCACGAGCTTCGTACGCCGCTCACGAGCATCCGTACCAACGTGGAACTGCTGTTGGAGGTCGAACGCCGCCCGGAGCTGGCCCACCGGCTGCCGCCCGAGGAACGGGCCTCGCTGCTGGAGGACCTCGATTCTCAGGTGCGCGAGCTGGCCACGCTGACCACCGAACTGGTCGAGCTGGCGAGGGAGGAGACGACCCGGGAGGCGGTCGAGCCGGTCGAGCTGGCCGACGTGGTCACCGCGGCGGCCCATCGGGTACGGACCCGGGCGCCCGGCGTCGTCTTCACGACCCACCTCTCCCCCGGCACCGTGAACGGGCGGCCGGGCGAGCTGGAGCGCATGGTCGTCAACATCCTCGACAACGCGGCCAAGTGGAGCCCGGCCGGCGCCACGGTGACGACCACCCTGCGGGCGGACGGGCCGCACTGGTGGGCGCTGACCGTGGCCGACGAGGGTCCCGGTATCGCCGCCGAGGATCTTCCGCACGTGTTCGACCGGTTCTACCGGGCGCCGGCCGCCCGCGCCATGCCCGGCTCGGGTCTGGGCCTGGCCATCGTCGCCCAGACCGCGACCCAGCACGGCGGTACGGTGGCCGCCACCGCGAACGAGCCGTACGGCACGGTCGTGACCGTTCGGCTACCGCGCTAGGTCGTCGAGCCGGTGGGGCCGGCCCGAGCCACCCGGACCGAGCACGGCGATCGCGGTCACGCCGGGCCGCCCAGATGGCGTACCTCGGTGATCTCGACGGCTTCCTCGATGGACACCTTGCGCACATGGGCGCCGCGGTTGCGCTCCATCCGGACCAGGCCCTCGGCCGCGAGATCCCGCAGGGCGGCCCGGACGTTGAAGCGGCTGGCCGCGAACCGCTCGATCAGCTGGGCCTCGACAAGCCGCTCCCCGGGCAGGTATTCGCCGTGGAGAATCGCCTCACGCAACCGGTCCCGGACCTGCGCGGCCGCGGTTCCTCGGTGTTTCTCAGGCTGCATCAGCGCAGCCTGGCGCACCCCGCTGACAACATTGTCAACAATCTCCGCCGAGTCTGATCGAGGACGCATCGACGCCGCCGGATCGCTGCCGGGTGGAGGGTATGTCGATGAACAAGACGCTGGTCGTGGTCGCGCTGAGTCTGGTCGGTGGCTTCGCGGGCGCTCAGGCGCCGGCGGACATCGACAGTGTCCGGGTGTGGAACGGATTCGCCCTCGATGCCGTACGGGTCACCCGCGCCACCGACGCGGACGCGGCCCGGATGTACGCGATGGTGAACGTCGCGATGTACGACGCGGTGAACGGCCTGGCCGGCGGGCGGTCCCGGACCTCGGCCCTCGTGCCCGGCCCGGGACCGCGCCACGCCGACCCGCAGGCCGCCGCCGCGTCCGCCGCGCACGAGGTGCTGGTCGCCCTCGACCCGGCCCGCGCGGCCACCTACGACGCCCGGCTCACGGCCGACCTGGCCCGCCTCACCCACCCGGGGTCCGGCGCCGCCTGGGGCCGGCACGTCGGGCAGGCCGTCGTCGCGGCGCGGGCCGACGACGGCTCCACGCCCGTCGAGTCCCAGCCCGCCGGCGAGGGCCCGGGCGTCTTCCGGGCCGCCTGGCCGGGCACCCAGTACCGCAACGTGCGGCCGTTCGCCGTGGCCGACCCGGGCCGCTACATCCCGGCCGGTCCACCCGCGCTGACCAGCGTGCCCTACGCCGCCGCCCGGGCCGAGGTGGCGGTGCTCGGCGATGCCGCCCGGCCCGACGCCGACCTGCTGGCCACCTATCAGTACTGGTCGCTGCCGGCCGGCTCGGACCAGCCGCCCGGCGAGTGGCTGCGGATCGGCCTGGGCGTCGCCACGGCCCGCCATCTGCCGCTGGCCGAGCAGGCCCGGCTGACCGCGCTGCTGAGCATGGGCCTGGCCGACACGACGGTCGCCACGGTCGGCACGAAATACCGCTACCGCCACTGGCGCCCGACCACGGCGATCCGCGAGACGACCGATCCGGCGTGGACGGCCCGGGCCGGCAGCGTCGGCGGCACGCCCGAGTACACGTCCGGCCACAGCTCCTACAGCGGCGCCGGCGCGGCCCTGCTGGCCGGCTACTTCTGCGACGACGGCATCGCCTTCACCCACGTCACCGATTCGGCGCCGGGCGGTGCCGCCCGTTCCTACCCCGGTTTCTCGGCCGCGGCCGCGGAGGCCGGGCGTTCCCGGGTGTACGGCGGTCAGCACTTCGAGTTCAGCAATCAGGCCGGCCTGTCCACGGGCCGGGGTGTGGCGGCCGAGGTGCTGGCTACCCGCCTGTTGGTCCGGAACGGGCCGACCCACGTGGGCGCCTGCCCGCGCTGAGCCGGTCCGCGGCGTCACCGGCGGCGGCCCGCGTCATCGGCAGCAGCGGGCTCGACGCCATCAGAGTCAGGTCCTCGGCCCACGAGGTGGTGCCGTCGAGGAACCGCAGGACCCGGTCGGGCGGGTTGCGGTCGAAGAGGCGGTCGAAGAAGGCCACCCCGTCGACCAGGCCGCGGTCCAGGGCCCGCAACTGCACGGCGTCCATCCAGCGGTGGCGGAGTGGATAAGCCGGCTTGGGTACGGGCGGACGACCGGCCGCCACCGCGCGGGCCACCTCATCGGCCTGCCGGACCATCGCCGAGAACGTGAACCCGGTCGACGGCCGCGTCGCCCCGCCGGCGGTCCCCAGACGTACCACCCGCGCACTGGGCCGAGCCTCGAAGACGCCGTCGGTCATCGGGATCACGCCGTCCTCGACCTCACGGACCCGCAGTGCCCCCAGGTCGAGGCCGGTCAGATCGGCGTAGCCGCGCAGAGCGGCGTCGTAGGCGTCCCCGTCCAGCACGGCCGGCGAGAACTCGGTGTACTCGACGAGGGCGAACCGGTCGCTGACCGGCAGCACGTAACCGAAGGAAACACCACGGGCCGGTTGCGGCGTACGGAAATCCATCAGCACCGCGGACTCCGGATCGAAGACCGGCCGGTCGGCTTCCAGCCACCACCCGCGAAAATGCTGAAGCCAGTTGGTCCGCCCCGGCCGCGCCGGCTTGCGGGGCCGCGAGTCGAGCGCGAAGCCCGCCCGCACCAACGGCGTCCCGTCCGCGTCCAGCACGGTGACGCGATCACCGTCGTCGACCACACGCCCGGCCGGCGCGGTGATCCGCACGGCGCCGAGCCGCTGTTCGACCTCGGCGGCCAGCTCGTAGAGGGGCGCCGAGCGCAACATCGCGTACCGCAAAGGCTGAAGCTCGAGCACCCGCCGCCGCTCCGGCGTCACCACGTCGACCCGGTCCCAGCTCGCGCTCAGCAGCTGGTCGAAAGCGGTGCCGGGCGTTCCCCAGAACGCCCACGTCCGGTCCTGCCCGCGCTTGCGTACCGGATCGACGATCGCCAGCCGTACGCCGGGAAGCCGCTCCCGCCCGAGGGCGGCCAGCACCAGCGACGCCGCTCCCCCACCACCCACGAGCACAAGGTCGACGTCCGGGATCACGTGTCTCACCCTATCCGGCATGATGATCGCCATGTCGAGTCGTGCCCTGAGCTTCGGCGCCGTGGCGGAGGCCTACGAGAGGTTCCGCCCCGGTTACCCTCCCGAACTGTTCGACCTGGTGACGGGGTACGCCGGGAAGCCCGTCCGAACCGCCCTCGAGATCGGCGCCGGCACGGGCAAGGCGACCCGCCTGTTCGCCCGCCCCGGCATCACGGTCACCGCCACCGAACCGGACCCGGGCATGCTGGCGGAGCTGCGCAAACACGTACCACCGAAAACAAAGACCGTCGAGGCCGCCTTCGAGGACCTGCCGCTGGACGAGCGCTACGACCTCGTCTACGCGGCGGCCTCCCTGCACTGGACCCGCCCCGAGACCCGCTGGTCACGCATGGCCGCGCTGCTGAACCCGGGCGGCGTCTTCGCGGCCTTCGGAGGCCCGATCGACCTGGCCGACCCGGAGGTGGAGGAAGCCGTCCGAGCCGCCCGGTCCCCGTTCCTGGAGGACGACGACGTCCCCCTGCCGGGCGCCGACACGCGGGTCAGCCCGTCCGGCCGCTTCACCGACCTCCAGCACCACGTGATCGAACGCCGTTTCACCATGACCACCCACGACTACGTCGGCAACCTCTCGACCATCTCCGCCTACCTGGAACTGCCACCTCCCCAGCGGGACCAGCTGTTCAACCGGATAACCGAGGTCCTCCCACCGACCGTCGCGATCAAAGCCGACATCACCGTCGATCTCGCCCGCCTCGCCCCGTGACCCTCCGCGCGGCCAAGGACTGAGCCCTCGGTTGACTGAGCACCTGATCGTGGTGTTGCCGCCACTGCTAGGTTGATCTCTGGTGTGCCGGGAAGTCTGGTCGGCGGTCGATGACGGCTGGGCGGAACCGGAGGACACGCGTGAGCACGATCGCCTGGATCGCGGTGGCGGTGTTCGCCGGAGCGTACGTCCTGATCGCCACCGAAAAGATCAACCGGGTCGCCGTCGCGCTCGGCGGGGCCTCGATCATGCTGGCGCTGGGCGCCACCGACGCCGAGCACGCCTTCTTCTCCGAAGATTCCGGCGTCGACTGGAACGTCATCTTCCTGCTGCTCGGCATGATGCTGATCGTCGGCGTGCTCAAACGCACCGGCCTGTTCGAGTTCGTGGCCATCTGGTCGGCCAAGAAGGCCCGGGCCCGCCCGTTCCCGATCATGGTGATCCTCGTGGCCGTCACCGGCGTGGTCTCGGCCGCGCTGGACAACGTCACCACCGTCCTGCTGGTCGCACCGGTCACCCTGCTCGTGTGCGACCGGCTCGGCGTACCACCGGTCCCGTTCCTGATCGCCGAGGTCTTCGCCTCCAACATCGGCGGCGCCGGGACACTGGTCGGTGACCCGCCGAACATCATCATCGCCAGCCGCTCCGGGCTGACCTTCAACGACTTCCTCAGCGTGCTCGCACCGTTCGTGCTCATCGTCCTGGTCGTGCTGCTCGTTCTGTGCCGGATCATGTTCCGCAAGGCCTTCCGGTACGACGCCGAACGCGCCGCCAAGGTGATGGCCCTGCGCGAGCGCGACGCCATCCGCGACCCCCGGCTGGCCGTGCTCAGCCTCAGCGTGCTCGGCGCCGTGCTGGTGGCCTTCACCCTGCACACCGTCCTCGGGCTGGAACCGTCCGTCGTCGCGCTGCTCGGCGGGCTGCTGCTGCTCGCCCTGTCCCGGGTCGACGCGACCGAGGTGGCCCGCGAGGTCGAATGGCCGACGCTGATCTTCTTCGCCGGCCTGTTCGTCATGGTCGGCGCCCTGGTCACCACCGGAGTCATCGACGAACTCGCCCACGCCGCGACCGGCGCCGTCGAAGGAAAACTCTGGCCCGCCACCCTGCTGCTGCTCTGGGCCTCGGCCGGGCTCTCGGCGATCGTCGACAACATCCCGTACGTCGCCACGATGAGCCCCATCGTCAGCGAGCTCGTCGACGCCTCCGGCGGCAACGACCACGCCCAGGTGCTCTGGTGGGCCCTGGCCATCGGCGCCGACCTCGGCGGCAACGCCACCGCCGTCGGCGCGTCAGCCAACGTCGTCGTGCTCGGCCTCGCCGACCGCGCCGGACACAAAATCACCTTCTGGGGCTTCACCAAGTACGGGCTCATCGTCACCGCCATCACTGTGGCGCTCGCCGTGCCGTACCTCTGGCTCAGGTTCTTCTAAGTGCCGAGCATCCGGTCCAACAGCCCATCGAGGGTGATCACCCCGGTCATCACACCGGACCCGTCGACCACCGCGACCAACGGCACGTTCGATCGAGCCATCACCGACGCCACCTCCAGGACCGTGGCGCTCCCGCGCACCGCCGGCAGCTCGGGCCGGTTGCGCGGCAGCAGGTCGGCCACCGTGCGGTCGCCGACACCGTCCAGGATGACGTCCGCGGCAGCCTCGTCGATCACCCGCGCCAGCGCCGGATCGTCCTGGCAGTACGCCGGCAACGCCATCCGCAACACCTGAGTACCGGCCAGCACCGTCAACGGCCGCCCTTTGCCGTCGACCACCACCAGGCCTGGAAGATCCTGCGCGGCCAGCACCCGCACGGCCTCCCGGGCCGGCAGATCCTCGGCCACCGTGCTCATCGAAACCGCCACATCACGAGCGTGCACAAGCGCCTCCTCGCACGTGATCCACCATACGCGGACCGGCCTCAGCGCGACTTCGCCGAGCGGATCGTGCGGCGCAGCAAACCGTGCCAGGCCGGCACCTCCGCCTCCTCGTCGAAGAAGCGGGCGACCACCACGTCCGTCGAGGAGTGCAGCACGATCGACAGGACGATCGTGAGCGCGACCAGGTGGAAGACCTCGTCGGCGGCGGTGATGCCGGATTCGAGCACCAGCAGCCCGTAGACGACCGAGGCGAAGCCCTTCGGGCCGAACCACATCGCCGCGGCCTGTTCCTTCAGATCCAGGCCGGAGCGCAGGAACGACAGCCACAACACCACCGGACGGGCTACGAAAATGGCCAGGAAGGCGAACACCAGCCCTGCCACGAGATGTCGGCCAGGAACTCCAGCGAGATCAGTGCGCCGAAGACCAGCAGCGCGGCCAGTTCGAACAGCTCGGCGACGTTTTCCCCGAAGTGCTCGAACGCCGCGCGCTGCCGTGGTCCGAACGTCGCCACCGTGATCCCGGCCGCGAACGCGGCCAGGAACAGGTTGGCGTGCGTCGCCTGGGCGACCGCCAGGACGAGAAGCCCGATGGCGAATCCGTTGAGCGGCTCGTAGGCCGGCGACGCGGAGAAGAAACGACTGCGCTCGAGCCGGATCGCCGCCACCTGGAATCCGCCATCCCGCCCGTACCAGTACGGGTAGCCGGGAACCCGACGCGTTTTGTTCGCTTAGCGCCGGTGGACGTCGCAGCCGTCAACTCGCCTGGTTTACACGAGTGACACGGCGGGCGCGTACCCATATCGACTTGCTCGTCGTGGTGCCATCATGGGCCGAGGGCTGCGATGAGCGGGAGGGAGGGCGATGGCCATCGACGATATCTGGAGTTGCATGGTCAGCCGTGACGGCGCCGTTTGCACTGTCGACCTGGCCGGCGAGATCGACATGAGCGTGCATGAAGCCGTACTGGCCGTGCTCCTGCTTGAGATCGACGCTTCCGGCACCGATGCGGTGCGCGTCGACCTGGCGGCCGTGTCGTTTCTCGGTTCGGCCGGCTTACGCGTGTTGGTAGAGGCCAAGCAGGCGGCCGAGGCGCGGGCTTGTACGTTCGTGGTGACCGGCGCCAAAGGCCCCGTTCGGCAGGTGCTCGAAATCAGCGAGTTGCTGGGGTTGCTTACCGAGGACGGCCCCAGTACCAGCCTGTAGCGCCCGACGGGCCGCATGAATGGGGCAATAACGGGCACCCGCATGTCGTGCCGTTCGACCGAACCTCCCTCCCGCCGCCGGGCAGCGTGCTGCTGACGGACTGGACGCTGGCTGGCAGCCACGATCTGCGCCGGCTGCGCGCCGACGTGGCTGACGTGCTCGCCGGCCAGCGGATTCCCGCTGCGCGGATGCTTGACGCCGTTCCGGACAAGATGAGTACGGCGGCCAGCGAGCTGGCCACCAACGCGCTGTGTCACGGTGCTCCGCCGACCCGGGTGAGCCTGCGGCGTCACGCCGGCGCTTTCATCGTCGACGTGACCGATGCCGACATCCATCGGTTCCCTGTGCCCGTCACCGGCCCGACCGACGGTTGGGGCCTGCGTATTGTCGACGGACTCGCCGACCTCACCGGGTGGTACACCGATGAACAGGTCAAACACGTGTGGGCGCAATTCACGATGCCACTGTGGCCATTGACGGCCTGATGACCCTCAGGCGGTGTCGGAACCCTGGAGAGCCCGGGTAGGGAAGAAGGTGAGCCCGTACCCGTTTGCCGCCGCGGAAGTCCTCGACATACCAGCGCACCGTGCAGGCCTCGACCAGCGTCAACCCGCGCCCGCCACGGCCGTCCGGTTCCCGCCGGCGGGGAATGACCGAGGAGCCGTCGGCCACCGAAAGGACCACCTGCGTGTCGTGGGCCTCGATGTCCAACCGCACCGAGCCACCGCCGTGCTGCACCGCATTGGTGACCAGCTCGCTGATGACCAGCGCGGCCCGGTGAACTGGTCGCCGTTCAGCCCGTCGCCGTGCCGCCAGGCCGGGGCAGCATGGCGATATCACGGTAGAAGCGGTCGATCTGCTGTACGGCCGCCACGAAAGCGTCGAGCTCCATCGGCTTGGTCACGAAGGCGTTGGCATGGCGGACATAGCTGGCGGTGATGTCGGTGCTCTCCCCGGAGGTGGTCAACACGACCACCGGGATGGATTTCAGGCCGTCGTCGGCTTTCAGCTCCGCCAGCACCTCACGGCCGTCCATGCGCGGCATGTTCAGATCCAGCAACACCAGGTCCGGACGTACGGCGTCGCCGTAGCCACCCTGGCGCCGCAGAAACTCGAGCGCCTCGAGCCCGTCAGCGACTCGATGCACCACCGGCGGCACAGCGGCACCCAGCAACGCCTCTTCGATCATCAGGGCGTCCGCGTCGTCGTCATCGACCACGAGGATCGTCAACGCCGTACCTCCCATGGGGACACCTCCTCGACGGCGAGGAGACTATACGCGGCCCGACGTCTGGCGAACTCGGCGGCGAGCGCGGGTCGTCCTCGGTGACCTCGCTTCCGGCGTCGCATCGTGAGCACGGTTCGCGCCGTCTGCCGATCAGGGCAGGCGCCGCCACAGTGCGAGGCCGGTGATCGCCGACGTTGCCGCTGCCATCAACAGACCGCCTCCGGCTCCGATCGCCACGATCAGCGCCAGCGGTTGCCCCGGCTGCCACAACGGGGTCGCGAAGCCGAGGAACACGCCGAGGCCGATGAGCCAGGCCAAGGCCGTGGTCGCTATCCAGCTCGCCGACCGCGGCAGGGCCGTGCGCAGCACCAGCCACTGAGCCGTTCCGATGGACGCCAGCAACGCCACACCGACGACCGACCCGGCGAGAGCGAGCACGGCGGGTGGCCAATCAGTCCACCGGTCCGCCGTCGACGAGGGCAACATCCCCATCACGTACGCCAGAACAGCGCCTATGGCGGTGGCCGCCACCCAGCGGCGCGCGGGCAGGCTCGGGAGCGCGTGTCTGAGAACGGCCGCCTGGGAAAGTCCGAGCACGGTGCCCTCCACCGCGCCGGCTATCAGGATCGCCACGATGCCCGTGGTGACCGACGCTCGGGCGGTGAGCGCCCCGGTGACCGCGGGCACGGCGAAGCCGGTGAACTCCCCCGCCGTCACGGTTGTCAGCCACCTCATGAACAGTGACCGGCCCCGCAGGCTCGCAGGCATGCCGGGGCCACCGCGGAACTCGACGAAGGTCGCGGAGTCCCGCACCGGGGCTCGGGGAAAGCGGCGGCGATACAGCGACGCCGCCTCGCTGTCGGCTGCCGCAACGTGGCCGATGACCTCGTGCCACTCGCCATCCAGGCAGACTTGCGCGGGCGCCGCGTCGCGGAAGTGCCGCCACCAGCGCTTGTCTTCCGCATGTCCGGCAAGTACGACGAGCAGCTTGTCATCCTGGGCGGCCTGGATGGGCAGGATGATCGTGGCGCCGGCCGCTGAGACGTAGCGGAGCAACAGAACGGATCTGGGCAGCACGTGACGGATCGGCGTCCGAAGGAGCCGGACCATCGGAGGGGCGGAGTGCGCACTGCCCAGTTGACGGGTCGTCATCGCAGCAGCGTCGGTCAGCGATGGACCAGACGCCGCACACCGGAGACGGCACCCTCGACGCCGGCGGCGAACAGAACGACAACGACCGTACTGGAGATCGGCAGCAGCACGGCGTACCCGGCCGCTATCAGGTGGCGCTTCGACATGATGGCCCTCCTCCTGAGTACGTGCTGTGGTGACACCTTCAGAACACCGCATCCACCGGGCCGGCAGCAGAGTCGGAGGACCTGCGTCCCGATTCGGTATTCCTTGTCGTCCCGGGTCTTTCGGCCCTGCCGCGGCCGCTCAACGGCGCCCTACGTTGGCCTTGAGGGCTACGGCCGTTCTCCTCATTCGGGAGCCGAGATGAACGTCCTCAGAAAGCTGCTCTGCGCGACCGGTCTGCACACGGGGCAATGGTCTCTTCCCGGTGTCCGGTGCGAGAGCGTGCGTGTCTGCACCGCATGCGGCAAGACGAGCGAAGAGACCCACCACACCTGGGGCCAGTTCGCCTACGTCGAGGAACGTCGTTGCGAACAGATTCGCCGCTGCGAACGGTGCGGCACGACGGACTCCCGAGACGAGCACGACTGGGGTCCGTGGCGGTACTCGAACTGGGAGTACAACTCGCCGCAGTTCCGCAGATGCGGCCGGTGCCACGAGATGGAGAAGACCCACGCGACGATGCGCTGACGTGCCGGCCTTGACTGTGACGTTCCGTCACAGCGGAGACACGCTGGCTCGCGCAAGCTGGCATCCCGCTGGCCGCCGTCGCCGGAATGCTGGGCGGCCACACGCCAACGGCCGCCGCGCCGCCGGACCTTCGCCGGGAATCGGTCCTGGCCGATCTGCGAGCCGGAGTCGACGCGTTGGATCACCAGCTGCTCGAGCTTCAGGGTCAACGCGACCGTATGCAGCGGCTGATCGCCGGCGTCGAGCGGGACGGGCACCTGTCGCCGATGCCACCGGCGATGGTGTCGTTCTACGACCGCGTGGAGGCCCGAGCAGCCGACGAGACGACGCGGCGGGTCATCCGCCAGGAGCGGGACTTCATGAGCTGGCGTTCTACCGCGGTGACATGCCCGTCGAGTCGGCCATGGTGTACGAGAAGCTCACCGAGGCCGGGCTGGCCGACAGCATCGACTGCTCTCATCGCGCCGGCGGTCGTCGAGGGAGACGACATCGCCGCCCGCGCCTTGCTCTACACCGCCGGCCCATGGCCGGCCGCTGCCGCGATCACCGGCTGCACCGTTCTGCTCGCCGGAGCGGCACTCCTCGGCGATCTGCTGAAGGTGCCTCCGAGGATCCAGGACCTCGGTCTGTTCGGGCACGTCCCCGACGTCGCGGCGGCTGACTCCACGCCGATGGCGCTCCTGGTGCTGGTCGGTGCCGGAGCGTTGATGTGGCTGGCAGGTCTCGTCGCCGTGAACCGACGCGATCTGGTTTCCGGTCGACCGGCGCCATTCGGGTCTTTCGGCCCTGACCCGCTCGGGCTCTCGCTTGCGACGGTGGAGAAAGTCGGACGAGTCCGGAGGTTGCCATGACCAGCTCCGAGGAACACGTGACCCGCGCCGAGGCGCGCACCGCTCTCGAGGTGGCGGCCCGGGAGTCACTGCGAGCGCCATCGGTCTTCAACACCCAGCCGTGGAAATGGCGCCTCACCGGCGACACGCTGGAGCTGTCCTCCGATCCGACCCGCCGGCTCGGCGTCACGGACGCCGAGGGCCGTCTGTTGCTGATCAGCTGCGGCGGCGCCCTGCATCATGCGCGGGTGTCGCTGGCCGCCGCCGGGTGGCGCGCCGAGGTGCGGCGTTTTCCGGACGAGCAGCGTCCCGACCTGCTGGCTCGCATCCGGGTCGTCGGTCGCGCCACGGCTGACACGCAGGCCAAGGAACTGGTCGCCGTCATTCATCAGCGTCGCACCGATCGCCGCGCGTTCGGCGACCGGCCGGTGACCGAACAGACCCTGGACCGCCTGCGCCGGCTTGTCGAAGCTCAGGGCGCCTATCTGCACGTGGTGCCGGATGACCGGGTGCCCGAGCTCGCCATCTCGGTCGACGAGGCCGCAGACGCCAACTATTTCGACCCCGCCCATCACAGCGAACTGACCAAGTGGACGCATCGCCCGGCCTGGGCTGAGGACGGCGTATCCGCCACCACCGCCGTGCAGCCCAGCTTGCGCCGGGTACCCGTCCGGAACTTCCTCCCGGACGGTTCCCCCGGCATGCTTCCCGGCGCCGACCACGACGAGGGCGCCGCGTATGTGATCATCTTTGGGACCAGCGACAAGCCGGTCGATCTGCTGCGCGGCGGCGAGGCCATGTCGGCCCTGCTGCTGCGGGCCACCGCCGAAGGGCTGGCCACCGCGCCCATCAGCGAGGCCGTTGAGGTGGCCTGGCCTCGGCGTCTGCTGAGCCGACTGCTTTCCGGGGTGGGCGAGCCCTACCTGATCGTGCGGCTCGGCTATGTCGAGGCGCCGGGCACAGTGCCTCCCACGCCACGCCGCCTGCCCACCGACGTGATCCGGATCGAGGACTGACCGGATCGTGAGGACCGTTGCCGGCATCGTCACGCCTCGCGGACGACCCCGACGACGTTGCCCTCGGCCTCTGCTGAGCGGGCCACATCAAGCGCTGTCACGCGGCAACGTCCGACACCTGGACATCGCCTCTGACCTGCGCAGATGGCCGCCGCCGTACGGCGAACCGACGTCGGCGAGCTGAGCGCACCAACAGGAGTGAAGCCAGCGCCTGACGGCGGCTCCGCAACGCGGAACCGCCGTCGGAGATGCGCTGTGGTTACTTCGCTCCGCCGTCGAGGGACCAGTCACGAACCTCGGGCATGTCCTCCAGATGCTCGACCACGTAGGCCTCGTGACGGCGCAGCTGCGCCTCGCACCAAGCCTTGAGGTCGGCGGCACCACGGGGCAGCCGGTGGGCGTTGTTGATGGCGTCCATCACGAGGTGGTATCGCGACGCCCGGTTGCGGACCGTCATGTCGAACGGGGTGGTCGTGGTGCCCTGCTCGATGAACCCGCGCACGCGGAACCGATCGGCGTCGGGCCGGCCGTGCACCAGCTGGTGGATCGCGCCGGGGTAGCCGTGGAACGCGAAGACCACGTCGACGGTGTCGGTGAACAGCTCGGTGAACTGGGTCTCGCTCATGCCGTGCGGGTGGTCCTTGGGGCGCGGCAGCGTCATCAGGTCGACGACGTTGACAACGCGGACCTTGAAGCCGGGCAGCCGGTCGCGCAGGATCTGGGCCGCGGCGACGGTCTCCATGGTGACCACGTCGCCGGCGCAGGCGAGCACGATGTCAGGGTCGCTGGTGTCGTCGTCGGTGCCGGCCCACTCCCAGATGCCGGCGCCGCGGGCGCAGTGCTCGATCGCCTCGTCCATGGTCAGGTACTGCAGTTGCGGCTGCTTGTCGATGACGATCAAGTTGATGTACGAGCGCGACCGGAAGCAGTGGTCGGCCACCGACAGCAGCGTGTTCGCGTCCGGCGGCAGGTACACCCGGGCGACATCGCCGCGCTGGGTGAGCACGGTCTGGATGAGACCGGGACCCTGGTGGGAGAAGCCGTTGTGGTCATTGCGCCAGGCGGTCGAGGTCAGTAGCACGTTGAAGCTGGGCACCCTCGCCCGCCACGGCAGCTTCGTGGCCTCCTGCAGCCACTTGCCGTGCTGCACGGTCTGCGAGGCGCTGACCATCGCGAACGCCTCGTACGTGGCGAACAGGCCGTGCCGGCCGGTCAGGTTGTAGCCTTCGAGCCAGCCGTGGCAGTTGTGCTCGGAGAGCACCTCCATGACCCGGCCGTCGCGGCTGAGCGCGACGTCGCTCGGCATCACGCGCTCCATGAAGGCCCGGTCGGAAACCTCGAAGACGGCGCCGAGCCGGTTGCTGTTGGTCTCGTCGGGGCAGAACAGCCGGAACCGGTCGTCGTTGCGGGCGTAGATGTCGCGCATCATCTCGCCGAGCCGGCGCGTCGATTCGGCCCGTCCGGTGGCCGGCGCGGCCACCTCGACGGCGTAGTCGCGGAAGTCGGGCAGGTCGAGGTCGCGGGTCAGGACGCCGCCGTTGGCGTGTGGCGACGCGCTCATGCGCAGATCGCCCTCGGGTGCCTGCTCACGGATCAGGCCGATGGGCGCGCCGGTGTCGTCGAAGAGTTCCTCGGGCCGGTACGACTTGAGCCACTGCTCAAGGAAGGCGAGGTGTGCGGGGCTGTCCCGGACACCGGACAGGGGCACCTGGTGCGACCGCCACGTGCCGGTGACCTGTACCCCGTCGACCTCGGCCGGCCCGGTCCAGCCCTTCGGCGAACGAAGCACGATCAACGGCCAGACCGGCCTGGTGCCGTCCCACGTCCCGGTACGGGCCGCGGTCTGGATCTCGCGAATACGCCCCCACGCCTGAGCGAGGGCGGCGGCGAAGCGGACGTGCATGCCAGGCAGGTCCTGCCCGGCCACCTCGATGACGTCGTAGCCGTGGCCGCGCAGCAACTCCTGCACCTCGTCGGCATGCTTGCGACCGAGCACGGTCGGGCCGGAGATCTTCGCGTCGTTCAGATGCAGGATCGGCAGCACCGCGCCGTCGCGGGCCGGGTTGAGGAACGACACGCCCTTCCACGAACCCTCCAACGGGCCGGTCTCGGCCTCACCGTCGCCGACCACCGCGATCGCGAGCAGGTCCGGGTTGTCCATCACCGCGCCGAACGCGTGGACGAGCACGTAGCCCAGCTCGCCGCCCTCGTGAATGGAACCCGGCGTGGTGACCGAGACGTGGCTCGGGATACCGCCGGGGCTGGAGAACTGGCGGAACAGCTTCCGCATGCCCTCGGCGTCCTGGCTGATCTGCGGGTAGATCTCCGAGTACGTGCCCTCCAGGTAGCCGGCGGCGACGAGCGCGGGCCCGCCGTGGCCAGGACCGGCCAGGTAGATCGCCTGCTGACCGGTGTGCCGGATCAGCCGCGACACGTGGGCGTAGATCAGCGACAGGCCCGGGCTGGTGCCCCAGTGACCGAGCAGGCGGGGCTTGATGTGCTCGGCGGTCAGCGCCTTGCGCAGCAGCGGGTTGGCCTTGAGGTAGATCTGGCCGATGGTGAGGTAGTTGGCCGCGCGCCACCAGGCGTCGAGGCGGGCCAGTTCGGCCTCGTCAGGTTCGGCGAGAGTCTGCAGCAGGTCGGACACCACCGCGGTCACGGCGATTCCCTTCAGCGGATCTTTGTCGTCGGATCCACCGTAAGGCGGCGGTCGCCTGGTCCCGTAGGGCCGCAAGCCGCGGCCGAAGGGACCTCCGACCCTACGGGGCAGGACTTTCGAGGCGGGTAACCAGAAACACCGGATAGCCAGCCGCGACCGCTGCAAAGGCCTCGAGCGGAGCGTGCCGGTCGACCGGGATGTGCGGTCGCGCCCCGGGCGCCTTGGCGAGGTACAGGCGCAAGATCGGCGGTCGCTGGTCGACGGGCACCTCGCTGAGGTGGATCCGCTCGCGACGGCCGTGGCCCAGGACCGCGTCGCCTCCGGCGGCTCGCACGTTGGCGACCCAGTTGGCGTCGTTTCCCAGCATCGCCACCAGATACTCACGACCCTGGAGCCGCACGACCACGAGTGGGCAGGAAACCGTCCGGCCGGTGCGACGTCCTGGCACCTCGAGCGTGACCCAGGTCTGCGGCACAAGGAATCCGGCCCGGAACTGGGCGGCGGAGATGCGGTTGAGCAGGCGGGCCAGACCGTGCGGGCGTCCGCCGCGGTACATCCAACGCTTCAACGGGCTCCCGATCAGCATGCCGGCGCCTCCGGGTACGCGTAGAGCTCGATCAGCCGGTGACGGGCAGCCTGCAGCCGGTGCGACACGACGTCGAGCATCCGGCCGGTCAGCTCACGCCCGAGATCGGCGTCCTCAGCGATCAGCGCACGCACCCGCGCGGCGTCGAACTCGACGGCATGCACGTCGTCGGCCACCACGGCACCGAACTGCCAGCGGAACGGCGGTCGCATCCACGACCAGCCGACCGGTGCGCCCGGCCGGGCCCGGTCGACCGTGATGTCGCCTCGTCCGGGTACGTAGAAGTCGATCGCGACCGCTCCGGAGCTGATCAGCCAGAAGCGGTCGGCGTGCGCATCCTCGCGGCACAGCCGGTGCCCGACGCCGTGGAACACCGGTCGCCCGGCCACCGCGAGCCGCTGCAGCCAGCCGGCTGGAAGGTCAGCGACGAAGTCGTTCAGGGCGAGCAGGTCGAAGACACTCAGCATGAAACCTCCCCGCAGAGGGCGCGGAGCCCGGTGGCGGCCGGGCTCCGCGCGATGATCAGGCGACGTAGAAGACGCCGGCGCCAGTGGTGTCGGTGTCTTCGAAGGCGACCTGAAGCTTGTCGATCACCTCGACGACGCCGGGCACCTGCCGGGTGAGGCGGACGGCCAGGTTGGCGGTGGAGCGGCGGTCGACCTCCCCGGTCAGCCGCACCACGCCGCCGTCGACGGCGACGCTCACCTGGTCGGCGCCCTCGTGCAGCAGCGCGTCGAGGACGCTCTCGTTGATGTCCGCGCTGATCTCGCCGTCCGGGCGCAGGTGGACCTTGAGCAGGTCGCCGCGGGAGACGATGCCGATCAGCCGGCCGAGGTCGTCGACGACCGGCAGCCGCTTGACGTTCTCGGCATCCATGAGCCGCGCCGCGGCGGCGATGGGCGTCTTGCTGAGCACCACGACCGGTGGGCTGCTCATCAGATCGGCGGCGGCGCCCGCGTACGCCTTGGCTCGCTCACCCCGGCGGCGGCGGCCCTCGAAGAGCCGGGGCTGCTCGTCGCCCGCGTACTCGATCTTGCGCAGGAGGTCCGTCTCGGAGATCACGCCGGTCACATGCTGGTATTCGTCCACAACCGGCACGGCGCTGAAGCGGTGACCGATCAGGAGGTCAACCACTTCGCGGTAGGAGGCGGCCGGCTCCACCGACACGACCGCCTTGGTCATCACGTCGTCCACTTTCCACGCTGTCATGGCAGCCTCCTCGCTTCTCATCTGCCGACGCTACGAGGCGGAAACCGGGTCGGGCAGGGCCGAAAGGCCCTCGGCGCGCTGCTTGATGCCCTGCAGCATCCGGCGTTCCATGATCAGGCTGCCGGGCGCCATCACCGCGTCGTACAGGGCTCGGACCGCTCGGTTGCCGCCCGGCGGGGTGATGCGGTTGCGGCTGATCAGCCGGGTCCGGGCTCCGTCCGGGCACAGGTGGAAGATCCATACCCAGGCGCCGTCCTCGGAGCGGAACGCCAGAGTGCGTTCGGCCTCGCATATCTCCACCCGCATGGCGGGCCCGTTCGAGCCGAGCGGCAGAGTGTCACCGACGGCCAAATCTTGGAACTGCGGCAGGATCTCGTCGGCGCTGTGCATGTTCAGCCCGAACAGGTTCTCGATCCAGTCGTACGTGTAGGCGCCGCCGCGACCGCTGCCCATCTGCACCAGCCACGGCCAGATCGCCGATGGGGCGGCGTCGATGGTCACCGCACGGGTGGAGATGAGGCCGGCGTCCGGCAGCAGGTCGTCGCCAAGAAGGGCGCCGGCGACCTCCTCCGGTGTGGCGCCCCACGTGACGTACCGGCGGCGCGCCCACGGGGAGACGGCCACCGCCAAGCCGGCGCCGGCGATCAGGAATGCGGCCTTCATCGCGACAGCACCACCTTCAGCGCGCCGGAGTGGGCCGAGTCGGCGAAGACGTCGTACGCCGCCATGAACTCGTCCAGGCCGAACCGGTGCGTGACCATGGGGCCGGGGTCGAGTTGCCCGGCCACGAGCATGTCGAGCAGCGCCGGCGTCGAGGACGTGTCGACCAGGCCCGTGGTGATGGTGACGTTGCGGATCCACAGGTCCTCGAGGTGCAGGGTGGCGGGTTTGCCGTGCACGCCGATGTTGGCGACTCGTCCGCCCGGCCGCACGAGTGCGGCGCACAGCTCGAACGTCTGTGGGGTGCCGACCGCCTCCATCGCCACGTCGGCGCCGAGGCCGCCGGTCAGCTCCCGGACCGTGCCGAGCGGGTCGTCCGCGCCGGCCACGACCGTGATGTCGGCGCCGAACATCTTCGCCGCCTGCAACCGGCTCTCCGCCTTGTCGATGACGACGATGTGCGAGGGCGAGTCGTCCCCACCGAGGATGTGCAGGTCGGTGCCGCAGATGGTAACGGCGTCGATCCGGATGATCGCGTCCTTCGGATCCTGGATCCGCGGGTCGGGGACCTCGGTCCACGACCGTGTTCCGGGACCGCCGTACACGAGGCCTTTCATGACTCTCTCCCTTCGGTGTCGTCCCCTCCACGCTCGTCGTCCCACTGCCGAAGGGGTAGGGACATCCGGCCCTGTCGCGGGAGCGCAACAGGAGAAGCGAGGGAGCCCGTCGGATCGGGACGTCCGGCCCTACAACCCGACCACCCGCAGGGCTTACCAACGAGGAAGGAGCCACCGCCGAGACAGCGAGGAGTAAGGCCGTGACCAGATACGTCTACGACTTCGTCGAGGGCAACAAGGACCTCAAGGACCTGCTCGGTGGCAAGGGCGCCAACCTGGCCGAGATGACCCGGATGGGTCTGCCGGTGCCGCCCGGCTTCACCGTCACCACCGACGCCTGCCGCGAATACCTGCGCACCGGCACGATGCCCACCGGCCTTCTGGGCGAGGTCGAGCATCACCTGCGGATGGTGCAGAACCAGATCGGCAAGACCTTCGGCGACCCCGAGGATCCGCTGCTGCTCTCCGTACGCTCCGGCGCCAAGTTCTCCATGCCCGGGATGATGGAGACCATCCTCGACATCGGCCTGAGCGATACGAGCGTCGCCGGCCTCGGCCGGCAGACCGGGGACGAGCGCTTCGCCTGGGATTCCTACCGGCGCCTGATCCAGATGTTCGGCAAGACCGTCTTCGACGTGCCCGGTGAGGCGTTCGACGACGAGCTCGCGGCAGCCGGCGGCATCGGCGCCGACCTGAGCGTGGCCCAGCTGCAAGACCTCGTCCTCGCGTACAAGAAGGTCTTCCACGCCCACACCGGCCGTGACTTTCCGCAGGCGTCGCACGAGCAGCTGTTCCTCGCGATCGGCGCGGTGTTCCGGTCGTGGAACGCCGAGCGCGCCACCCTCTACCGGCGACAGGAACGCATCCCGCAGGACCTGGGCACCGCGGTCAACGTGATGGCGATGGTCTTCGGCAACCGCGGCGAGGACTCCGGCACCGGCGTCGCCTTCACCCGCGACCCGGCCACCGGACGGCGCGGCGTCTACGGCGACTACCTGCGCAACGCCCAGGGCGAGGACGTCGTCGCCGGCATCCGCAACACGATGAGCCTCGCCGAGCTCGCCACCATCGACCCGGCGAGCCACCGGCAGCTGCTCTCGATCATGCAGCGGCTCGAGCAGCGCTACCGCGACCTGTGCGACATCGAGTTCACCATCGAGAACGGCAAGCTGTGGATGCTGCAGACCCGCGTCGGCAAGCGCACCCCGGCCGCCGCGTTCGTCATCGCCGCCCAGCTCGTCGACGAGGGCACCATCACCCTCGACGAGGCCCTGCAGCGCGTCACCGGCGAACAGCTGGCCCAGCTGATGTTCCCCAGCTTCGACACCGCCGCCGCACCCGAACCGCTGACCACCGGCGTGCCCGCCTCGCCCGGAGCGGCCGTCGGCATGATCGTCTTCGACTCCGACGCCGCCGCAGCAGCCACCGAGCCGGTCATCCTGGTGCGCCGCGAGACCAACCCCGACGACCTGCCCGGCATGATCGCCGCCCAGGGCATCCTCACCTCGCGCGGCGGCAAGACCTCGCACGCCGCCGTCGTCGCGCGCGGCATGGGCAAGACCTGCGTCTGCGGCGCCGAGCAACTCGTCATCGACGAGGACTCGGTCACCGTGGCCGGACGCACGCTGCACGCCGGGGACGTGATCTCCCTCGACGGCACCACCGGCAAGGTGTACCCCGGCGCCGTAGCCGTACGGCCCTCCCGCGTCGTGCGCTACTTCGAAGGCGAGCTCACCGCCCACGGCGACCCCCTGCTCGCCGCGGTGGAACGGCTCATGATCCACGCGGACCACACGGCGCGGCTCGCCGTGCACGCGAACGCCGACACCGGCGCCGATGCCGCCCGCGCCCGCCGCTTCGGCGCCACCGGTGTGGGGCTGTGCCGGACCGAGCACATGTTCCTCGGCGACCGCCGCGTACTGATCGAGCGGTTGATCCTCGGCGACGACGGCGCCCTGGCCGAGCTGCTGCCGCTGCAGCGCGCCGACTTCGAGGAGCTGTTCACCGCGATGGACGGTATGCCGGTCACCGTGCGGCTGATCGACCCGCCGCTGCACGAGTTCCTGCCGCCGCTGGAGGAGCTGACCGCGCGGGTCGCCCGGGCCGAGGCGCTCGGTCAGGATCCCGGTCGCGACGGCACGCTGCTCACGGCCGTGCGCCGGATGCACGAGCAGAACCCGATGCTCGGCCTGCGCGGGGTCCGCCTCGGCCTGGTGATCCCCGGCCTGTTCGCCATGCAGGTCCGCGCGATCGCCGAGGCCGCCGCCGCACAGGTTGCCGCGGGCGGCGACCCACGGCCGGAGATCATGGTCCCGCTGGTCGGCGCGGTGCAGGAGCTGGAGACCGTACGAGCGGAGGCGGAGGCGGTGCTGGCGAGCGTGCTGGGCGCGCCGCCGATCCGGATCGGAACGATGATCGAGGTTCCCCGGGCCGCGCTGACCGCCGGGCAGATCGCCGGCGCGGCCGAGTTCTTCTCGTTCGGCACCAACGACCTGACCCAGATGACGTGGGGCTTCTCCCGCGACGACGTCGAAGGCGCGTTCTTCGGGCGCTACCTACAGCTCGGCATCTTCGCGGCGTCGCCGTTCGAGACCATCGACAGCGACGGCGTGGGTGAGCTCGTCCGCATCGCCGTCGAACGGGGCCGCGCGAGCCGGCCCGGCCTGACCGTCGGGGTCTGCGGCGAGCACGGCGGCGATCCGGCCTCGGTCCGCTTCTTCCACGACACCGGCCTGGACTACGTGTCGTGCTCGCCGTTCCGCGTGCCGATCGCCCGGCTCGAGGCCGGACGCGCCGCGAGCGCGGCGGCCGGCTCGGACAGCCGATGAGGAGGTCACGATGACGACCACGGTGACGCCGGTCCGGCGCGGTGACCGGGAGATCGGCGCCTACGTCGACGGCCGGTTCATCCCCGCCGTGGATGCGACCACCGTCGCTTTGGCCGCGCTGGCCACTGCGGCGGTGGCCACCGCGAGCGTGTCCGTCGGCCTCGCGCTGCGCCGGCGGCCCGCGATCGGCACGGTGACGATGGGTCCCGGCGGCTGGGTCAGCCTCAAGCACAGTGCGCGGCCCGCGCTGAGGGCAGGTGGAACTGCGAGACCGTGGTGGGCCCGTCTCTTGCGTGCGCACCGCCTCACGGAGGAACGCTGACGGTCCTGCGTATCAGGGACGAGTGGCCCTACTACCGCGACTTGCGCCGGACGAGCCTTGAAGGCACAGAGAAAGAAGGGAACGTCATGCGCGCAGCCGTCGTCACCAGCTTCACCGAACCACTGGCCGTCCAGGAGGTCCCGATCCCGCAACCCGGTGACGGGCAGATCCTGGTCCGCATCGAGGCCAGCGGCCTGTGCCACACCGACATCCACGCCGCCCGCGGCGACTGGCCGGTCAAGCCGACTCCCCCGTTCATCCCCGGCCACGAGGGCGTGGGCGTCGTCGACAAGGTCGGTCCCGGCGTCACGCTGCACCGGGCCGGTGACCGCGTCGCGATCCCGTGGCTCGGACATGCCTGCGGCTCGTGCGAGTACTGCGTCACCGGCTGGGAGACGTTGTGCGAGGCTCAGCTGAACACCGGCTATGCGATCGACGGCGGCCACGCGGAGTTCCTGATCGCCGACGCGCGCTTCGCCGTCGCGGTGCCGGACGGCATCGACCCGGCCGAGGCCGCGCCGCTGACCTGCGCCGGCGTCACCACCTACAAGGCTGTCAAGGTCGGCGGGGTCACGCCCGGCGATCGCGTCGCGATTTTTGGCATCGGCGGACTCGGCCACCTCGCCCAGCAGTACGCGCAGATCTTCGGCGGCGAGACCATCGCGGTCGACGTCACCGAGGAGAAGCTTCAACTCGCCAAGAACCTGGGCGCCGCCCACGTCGTCAACGCCGCCACCACCGACCCGGTCGCCGCGATCGAGGCGCTCGGCGGCGCCGATGTCGCCGTGGTGCTGGCGGCCGACCCGAAGGTGCTCGAGCAGGCGCACGCGTCGCTGCGACGCGGTGGCCGGCTGATCCTGGTGTCGCTGCCCAAGGACAACGCCATGTCGCTGCCGATCTTCCAGACCGTCCTCAAAGGCATCAAGGTGATCGGTTCGATCGTGGGTACCCGCGCCGACCTGACCGAGGTGTTCCGGCTGCACGCCGCCGGGCGTACCAAGGTGTTCTACGAGACCCGACCGCTCGAACAGATCAACGACGCCATCGAGGACGTCCTCGCCAGCCGCGTGCCGGCACGTCTCGTACTGATTCCGTGAACCGCTCGGGGTCTCGGACGGTCCCGGCCGCCCGGGACCTCTGGCCCTGCCCGTCCGGTCGTCGCTCGGCCAGGCTGAGGACAGACGAAGGAGAGGTCATGGACACCACATCCCACGACGCCTGGCGCGGATTCCGCGGCACCGGCTGGCGCGAGACGATCGACGTCGGCGGGTTCATCCACGACAACATCGAGCCGTACGAGGGTGACGCGTCGTTCCTGACCGGGCCGACGCACCGCACCGAGCGGATCTGGCGGCAGCTGCAGCGGATGTTCGTCGAGGAGCGCCGGCGCGGGATCTACGACGTGGACACGCACACCCCTTCCACGATCACCGCGCACGAGCCCGGCTACCTCGACCGCGACCACGAGCTCATCGTCGGTCTGCAGACCAGCGCGCCGCTGCGCCGGGCGATCATGCCCAACGGTGGCCTGCGCATGGTGGAGAACGGCCTGGCCGCGTACGGGTTCGAACTCGACCCGCACGTGAAGGCGATCTTCAGCCAGTACCGCAAGACCCACAACGACGGCGTGTTCGACGCCTACCCGGCCGACGTCAAAGCCGCCCGGCGCTCGCACATCATCACCGGGCTGCCCGACGCCTACGGCCGCGGCCGGATCATCGGCGACTACCGGCGCGTCGCCCTCTACGGCGTGGACCGGCTCATCTCCGAACGCCGAGCCGTCAAGGCGTCGCTCGACGGGCAGCTGTCCTCGGAGAGCGTGATCCGCGACCGCGAGGAGCTCGCCGAGCAGATCAAGGCGCTGGAAGAACTACGGTTCATGGCCGACCGGTACGGCGAGGACATCTCCGGCCCGGCGACGACGGGTCGCGAGGCGATCCAGTGGCTGTACTTCGCCTACCTGGCCGCGACCAAGGAGCAGAACGGCGCCGCGATGTCACTCGGCCGCACGGCGAGCTTCGCCGACATCTACCTGCAGCGCGACATCGCCGAAGGGACGCTGACCGAGCAGCAGGCGCAGGAGCTCGTCGACGACTTCGTCATCAAGCTGCGCATCATCCGCTTCCTGCGCACCCCCGAGTACGACGAACTCTTCTCGGGTGACCCGACCTGGGTGACCGAGTCGCTGGGTGGCATCGGCTGCGACGGGCGGCCGCTGGTGACCCGGACCAGCTTCCGCTACCTGCAGACGCTCTACAACCTCGGCCCGGCCCCCGAGCCCAACCTGACCGTGCTCTGGTCACCCACGCTGCCCGAGGGCTTCAAGCGGTTCTGCGCCCAGGTGTCGATCGACACCAGTTCCATCCAGTACGAGAACGACGAGCTGATCCGCCCCGCCTACAGCGACGACACCGCGATCGCGTGCTGCGTCTCGGCCATGCGCGTCGGCAAGGACATGCAGTTCTTCGGCGCCCGAGCCAACCTGGCCAAGGCCCTGCTGTACGCGATCAACGGCGGCCGCGACGAGCTGACTGGCGACCAGGTTCTCGCGGGCACGCCGATCACCGACGACATCCTCGACTACGAGACCGTGATGGCCGCGTACGACAAGACCCTCGACTGGCTCGCCGAGACGTACGTCGACGCCCTCAACGTCATCCACTACATGCACGACAAGTACGCCTACGAACGCCTCGAGATGGCCCTGCACGACTACCCGGTCCACCGGTTCCTGGCCACCGGCGTCGCCGGCCTGTCGGTCGCCGCCGACAGCCTCAGCGCCATCAAGCACGCTCAGGTCAAGGTGCTGCGGGACGAGAACGGGCTGGCCGTCGACTACGCCGTGGACGGCGACTTCCCGGCCTTCGGCAACAACGACGACCGCGCCGACACGATCGCCGTCGACCTCGTCGAGCGGTTCATGGCCAAGATCCGCCGGCAGCCCACCTACCGTGGCGCCGAGCCGTCGCTGTCGGTTCTGACCATCACCTCGAACGTCGTCTACGGCAAGCACACCGGCAACACGCCCGACGGCCGCCGCGCCGGCGAGCCCTTCGCGCCGGGGGCCAACCCGATGAACGGCCGCGACAAGCACGGCATGGTCGCCGCCGCGCTGTCGGTGGCCAAACTGCCGTACCGCTGCGCCCGCGACGGCATCTCGCTGACCATCACCGTCACCCCCGACGGCCTCGGCCACTCTCGCGACGAGCGCATCGGCAACCTGGCCGGCGTACTCGACGGCTACACCGACGGCGGCGGCTTCCACATGAACGTCAACGTCCTCGACCGCGCCACCCTCGAAGACGCCATGGCACATCCGGAGAACTATCCGCAGCTGACCATCCGGGTCTCCGGCTACGCGGTCAACTTCGTCAAGCTCACCCCCGAGCAGCAGCGCGACGTCATCTCCCGCACCTTCCACGGATCGCTGTGATGACCCCCCTCGTCACGGCGCCGGTGACCGGTTCCGTCCACTCCTTCGACCTCTCGACCGGAGTGGACGGGCCGGGCACCCGGTTCGTCGCGTTCCTCGCCGGCTGCCCGCTGCGCTGCCAGTACTGCCACAGCCCGGACACCCAGTACCGCCGGTACGGCACCGGGTGGACAGCGCCGGACCTGCTCACCGAGATCCGGCGGTACGAGCGTTTCCTGAAAGTCGCCCACGGCGGAGTCACCATCAGCGGCGGCGAACCGCTGCAACAACCGGCCTTCACGCGCGAGGTCCTGCGTGGCTGCAAGGAGCTGCGGCTGCACACGGCTCTGGACACCAGCGGCTTCCTCGGCGACCGCGCCGACGACGCCCTGCTCGACGCCACCGACCTGGTGCTGCTCGACATCAAGTCCGGCGATCCCGCGACGTACGGCAAGGTGACCCGCACCGGAAGACTCGCGCCCACCGTCCGCTTCGCGCACCGCCTCGCCGACCGCGGCACGCCCATCTGGGTCCGCTTCGTGCTCGTTCCCGGCCTCACCGACGACCCCACCAACGTCGACGCCGTCGCCGCGATCGCCGCTTCCGTGCCGACCGTCGAACGCGTCGAGGTGCTGCCCTTCCACCGCCTCGGCGCCCAGAAGTACGCCGCTCTAGGCCTGCCATTCCCGCTGGCGGATACGCCGGCGCCGGACGACCAGCTCCTGCGTCGAGTGCGCGACCAGTTCCGCGGCCATGGGCTCACGGTGTTCTGAGATACGGCCGCGGCGAGCGAGGCCACTCCCTCGTCCGCTGTGGTGGCAACGCTGTTGTCCGTAATGCTCCAGGCGGGTCGACAGCTGCCGAGGCCTCGCGTTGCGCGTCGTCCACGACTTGCCGGCGGGACTTTCGGCCCGCCGGGCGAGGACCTGACGCCCTGCCCCATCGCATCGATGAAGCCGACGATGAAGGGAGAGAAGAAAAGGGGCAAGGCCATGAACACCAAGCCCATCGTCGTCGGCACCGACGGCACCGAACCGAGCACCATCGCCGTCGACTGGGCGGCCCACGAGGCCCAGCGCCGCCATTTGCCGTTGCGCATCGTGCACGCCTTCGACTTCGAGTGGCAGGGCGCCCGCTACAACGTCGGCACCGAGGTCGTCGACCTGGCCCGGAAAATCGCCGAGGCCGTCGTGGCCGCGGCCTGGGACCAGGCCCGCGACATCGCACCCGACATCACCATCGCAACCGAAACGCTGATCGGGCACGCCGCTCCGCGGCTGCTCGAGGTGGCCCACGACGCGGAACTGCTGGTGCTCGGCAGCCGCGGCCGCGGCGGTTTCGCCGGCCTGCTGCTCGGCTCGGTCAGCCAGCGCGTCGCCACGCACGCCCCCTGCCCGGTCGTCGTCGTTCGCGGCCACGGTACGACCGCCGGCGGACCCATCGCGGTCGGTGTCGACGACTCCCCCACCGCCGACCTGGTGCTGGAGACCGCCTTCACCGCCGCGACCGAACACGACTGCCCGCTCACCATCGTCCGGGCCTACCTTCCGGTGATTCCCCTGTGGCTGTCCGACGTGGCTCCGCCGACGGTCGACACGCCCGAGCAGGACGCCGCCGAGAACGAGCGGCTCGACGAGCAGCTGGCCCCGTGGCGTGCCAAGTACCCGGACGTGCTGTTCACGACGGTGGTGACCCACGAGAGCGCCGCCTTCGCGCTCGAACGCGAATCCCGGCGGTCCCGCCTGGTCATCGTCGGCAACCGCGGCCACGGGCTGCTGGCCGGCGCGTTCCTCGGCTCGACCACCCTGCAGCTGCTGCACCACGCCGGTGCCCCGGTCTACGTCACCCGGCCGCGACCGGCCTGAGGCGGCCGTCATGGCGCTCGACGCCCTCACCTCCGACGGCGGGATCATCAGCATCCGGCCGGTGCCCCCGGACGACCGCGCGGCCCTGGCCCGGCTGTACGGCGAGGCAAGCCCGGAGAGCCTACGGCTGCGGTTCCTCGCCGGGCCGAGTTCGCCGTCGTCGTCGTGCGCGGTACCGCGGCCGCTGACGCGATCGCCGGCCGTCACGATGGCGGCAAGGTCGTGCTGCCGGACGCGGTGCTGCGCAGGCTCGAGCCGATGGACACCGCGATGGTCGCGACGATGACGCCGAGGGTGAGCGGGATCGGCAGTTTGCCGATCGGCGTCTCGGAGAGGACCAGCTTGACGCCGGCGAAGGCCAGCAGTACGGCCAGCCCGTAGTGCAGGTGCACGAAGCGGCGCAACAGGCCGGCCAGGCAGAAGTACAGGCTGCGCAGGCCGAGCAGCGCGAACGCGTTCGCCGTCCAGACGAGGAACGTGCTGGTCGTGATCGCGAGGACCGCGGCGACCGAGTCGATGGCGAAGATCAGGTCGGTGGCTTCGACGGCGATCAGCACGACGAACAGCAGGGTCGCCACCCGGCGGCCGTCGACGCGGGCGAAGAACCGGTCGCCGTGGTAGGCCGGGTCGGTTGGCACGACGCGGCGCACGAGGCGAACGACCAGGTTGTTCTCCGGCGGGCTCTGGTCACCGTGGCGGAACGCCATCCGGTAGCCGGTCCAGATCAGGAAGGCGCCGAAGACGTACGCCGTCCAGAAGAACGTCTCGAGCAGTTCGGCGCCGACGAAGATGAACACCAGCCGCATGACCAGCGCGCCGACCACGCCCCAGAAGAGCACCTTGTGCTGCAGTGCGGGCGGCACGGCGAACGCCGAGAAGATCAGCGCGAAGACGAAGACGTTGTCGATCGACAGCGCCTTCTCGATCAGGTAGCCCGCGTAGTAGGTGCCGGCCACGTCGCCGCCCTGCCAGCCCCACAACAGCACACCGAACAGCAGACCGGCGCCGATCCAGACGGCCGACCACGTCGCCGCCTCCCGGAAGCCGATCACGTGGTTGTCGCGGTGCAGGAACAGGTCGACGGCCAGCATCACCGCGACGGCGCCCATCACCAGCGCCCAGGCCCACAACGGCACGAACATCAGGGAACTCCCTTCGACCGGACGGGCCGAAGGTCTCCCCGCACCACCGCACTTCAGGTGGCCGCGCCGCCGGAGCCGGATGGCCGGCCCGTACTGACGACGACGCGTCGCACGCCGGGTACTCCCCCTCGAACTACGAAACATTATTCACGAAGTATGGTTCGTATGACAAGGGGAGGCGTACCGATGGCGGCTTGGACTTTCCTGACCAACCACGCGCACGTACTGCTGGCCATCGCGCGCGAACCCGACGCCCGGCTGCGCGAGGTGGCCGAGACCGTAGGCATCACCGAACGCGCCGCCCAAGCCATCGTGGCCGACCTCGAGAAGGCGGGTTACCTCGAGCACACCCGCGTCGGGCGCCGCAACCGGTACACCGTCAACCCGGCCGGCCACTTCCGGCACCCGGCCGAGGCCGACCGACGCATCGGCGACCTGCTCGCCCTGTTCACCACTCCCCCGTCACTCGACGACCGGCAGGGCCGCGCGTAACACAGAGGCGTACAGCCGGTCGCCCGGCCCGTTGCGTCAGCGCGCGTCAGACGCGGCCAGGCGGCGGGCCCGGGCGAGCAGTTCCTTCACCCGCGGCGTCGCGGCGCGGTCGTCCAGGTCGTCGAGCAACGTCACGTAATCGTCGGTCAGGGCGACGTAGCGGCGCCGGAACTGCGGGGTGCCGGTCCGATACTTGGCGTCGAGGTCGATGATCTGCTGCGCCACCGCGGCCGCGGCGGCGCTCAGGGCGGCGCGGCCGTCGGTGGCCGCTTGCAGGCGCTCCTGCCGGTCGAGGGTGGCCTTCGCCGTGCGGCGGCCGGCGACCCAGAGCACCAGCGAACCGATGATCACGGCGAGCACCGCCGCGCCGGCGGCCAGATAACGCGGCAGGTACGGGTGGATCGTGCGCGGGCCGTCCGTCATGATCCCGGCGCGGACGAGCCGGTCGTAGTTGACGGCGACCACCTTGACCATGGACAGCGGGTCGTCACCGAACTGCTGGATGCCGGTGCTGATGGTCCCCTCGATCGCCATCAGCTCGCCGCCGCCGGGGAACATCGCGCACCCGTACTTGTTCCAGCCCCCGCCCGGCTTGGGCCGCAGCACCAGCACCAGAGTGCCGTCGGCGGCCCGTTCCAAAGCGTCGCAGATCGGGCCGGGACGCCCCGCCGCCGGATCCACGATCACCAGGACCAGCCGCCGGTTGCCGATGATCCGTTCCGCCGCGGCGACGTCCAGGCCGGTGCCGGGGGCGGCGTAGACCGACGACGTGCGGACCTGCCGGGCCATCGGGCCCTCGAACACACCACCGGTCCACAGCGCCCAGCCGGCCAGGACCAGACAGGCGATCGAGGCCAGCCCGAACGGCGACACCAGCGACCTGCGGATCTGGGCGGCCCGCGTGAGCCACCGGTCGCGCCGGGACGGCGGGCCGGCCGGCGACGGCGGAAAGAGCCAGGTCATGCGATCCGCCCGTTCAGGTATTCGGCCGGCCGGTAGCCGCGGTACGGCAACAACCGCGCGCACCGGTCCAGCTCGGCTTCGGCGTCGCGCAGCAACGCGCGTACGTGGTCGTCGGGAAGGTCGTCGCGGGAAGCGTCACGCGCGGCCGTCAGGGTGACCAGGGCCCGGGCCAGCGCCGGCTCGCTGCGCCGGTCGGTCAGCGCCGACATCTCCACGGCCAGGGCGGTCAGCGCGGCCAGTTGGGCCGGCGTTCCCGCGGCGACGGCCCGGCTTCGGCGCCACACCGGGCGCACCATCGGGCGCAGCGACAACGCCACGAACAACACCACGCACGCCACGAAGATCCACGGCAGGGCGGGCCGGGTGACCCGCAGCGGGTCGGGCGGCTCGTAGGGCAGCGGCCGGTCGAACAGGCCGGCGAACCGCACGTCGGTGACCCGGTTCAGGTAGGTGTCGAGCACGCCCTGTTGCGAGTACGCCAGACGATCCAGCACCCGCTCGGCCTGCGCATAGAAGGTGGCCGCCGCGATCTCGGCGAAGTCGGCCGCGTGCGGTCCGTAGTACTCGATCCAGGCGCCGTACATGACCACGATCGGGGTGTCCGGGAACAGCTTCACCAGGGCGGGACCGTATTCCGGGACCGGCCGGCCGAACGGTTGCAACGGGAGCGTCACGTACAGCGCGCGCCCGTTCGGAAAAGCCGGTGAGCTCCGCGGCGCCGACGTGACCGTCGACCCTCGGCCCCGGTGGAAACCACTGGAGCGCAGGTCGGCCGCGACCACGGCGGTCTCGGCCGCGGTCGGCGCCCGCCACGAGAACAGATGCTTCTGTACGGGCTCCGGCCGCTCGCGTAAGTGGGCGATCAGCAGCAACAGGTCGTTCGTCACGTCACCGGTCGCGAACTGGTCCCGCCAGTCGGCCAGTTCGGTACCACTGACGGCGTACGTCCCGGTGGAGACGGCCGTCCCGATGACCCGCAGATCAGCGTCCTTGAGCTGCTGGACCCGCTGGGTGGAGGCGTCGTCGAGGCCGGGCGGCGTGACCAGGATCCGCAGTCCACTGTCGCCGATCGCGGCGCCGACCGCGGCGGTGTCCCACTGCGCGATCGCGCCCGGCAGCCGGACCACCGGTGACGTCCGCAGCAGACGGGTCAGCTCGGCGGTGTCCGGCACGGTGGCCGAGCCCCGCCCGCCGCTGGGCGTCGTGCTGCCGCCGGGCGACCCGGCATAGGTGACCTTGAAGTCGCTCTGCTGACTGGTGAGGAACACGACCATGGTGACGGCCGCCACCGCGAGCGCGACCCACCCCAAGAGCTGCTTAATCATCGGCCCGCCACATCCGCTCGGCGGCCCGGGCCAGCTCGGTGGCCTCGTGCGCCGCGTCCGGGCCACCGCGCGCGGCCGCGATCGCCTCGGCCCGGCGCAACAGCTCCGTGGCCTCGGCGTCCCGCTCGGCCCGCGTCCCGGCCGCGTCCCGGCTCACGGCGGCCGTGGCGATCGCCGCCCGCGCCGCCGACCAGGCCACCCGCCGCTCCGTCGCCCGCTGCCGCCGGCGAGGGCCGGCGACCACCGCGAATCCGCTGACGAACAGCACGACGCCACCGGCCCCCCAGATCCACCACACGGAAGCAGGCTAGCGAACAGCTCAAACCGAACAGGCTCACCCCGCGGTTCGCAAGGTCGCCGTATGGAGGTCACGCTGCGAACGTGCATGCCGATGGGACTCCGGCCACGATGCGGCTCTACGTTCGCGACAGCTGTTGAAGGCCGATCGCCGTGAGCAGGTCGAGTTTGCCGCGGGCGTCGGTGCCGGCCCGCGGGGTGTAGACGACCAGGCGCAGGTTGGAGCCCTGCGTGGTCAGGACGTTGGACTCCAGCGCTATGTCGCCGACCTCGGGGTGTTCGATGACCTTCGTCGCGCTGTGGTGGTCGGCGACCGAGCGCAGCGCCCACAACTCGCGGAAGCGGGGGCTTCGGCGCAGCCGGGTGATCAGGGCGGCGATGGACGGGTCGTTCGGGTACCTGCTGGTTGTCGCGCGCAGGTCGGCCACCAGGGACTCCTCGAACGCGGCCCGCTCGGCCGGGGTCTGCCGGGCCCGGCCGAAGCCGCCCTCGAACTGGCGGATCAGGATGTGGCGTTCGTCGGGGCGGTAGGCGCTCGGGTCGCCGAAGACCGCGGCGAACAGCGGGTTCCAGGCCAGCAGGGCCCAGGTGGCGTCGTGGACGGCCAGGGGGCTGGCCGTGAGCTGGTCCATGACGCGTTGCAGGCTTTCCGGGATGATCCTCGGCACCCGGTCGGGGTCGGCGGCGTGGCCGGCCAGGCGCAGCAGGTGGGCCTGTTCCTCGTCGGTCAGCCGCAGCGCCCGGGCCAGGGCCGCGCACACCTGGGCGGACGGGGTCGGGGCGCGGCCCTGCTCGATGCGTACCACGTACTCGACCGAGATGCCGGCCAGCATGGCCAGCTCACCGCGGCGCAGGCCGGGCACGCGGCGGGGTGAGTTGGCGGGCAGGCCGACGGTGGCCGGTTCCGTCCGGCCGCGCCAGGCCCGCACGGCGGCGCCGAGTTGATTCATGAGGCCCATGGTGCCTCGCGCGCGCCGCCCGTGGGTGGTACAGGCTGTAGCTCCCAGGGCCGCCTCGTCCGGGGCAGGCTGGTGGGCATGAACGACTCACTGAAGCTCGCCGACGACCTCGTTCTGTCCCGCATCGGGTTCGGGGCCATGCAGCTGGCCGGGCCGGGCGCCTTCGGGCCGCCCAGGGACAGGGCCGAGGCCGTACGGGTTTTGCGTACCGCCGTCGAGCTCGGCGTCACGCACATCGACACCAGCGACTACTACGGCCCGTACGTCACCAATGAGATCATCCGGGAGGCGCTGCACCCGTACCCGGAAAGCCTTCGCATCGTCACCAAGGTGGGCTACAGCCGCGGTCCGGACGGCAGTTGGAACCCCTCGCCGCACAACCTGCGCGAGCAGGTTCAGGACAACCTGAAGCGGCTGGGGCTGGACGCGCTCGACGGCGTCAACCTGCGCGTCGAGAAGGGCGAGGCCGTGGCCGACCGGTTCGGTGAGCTGGCGGAGATGCGGCGCGAGGGTCTCGTACGGCATCTCGGGCTGTCGAACGTGACCGCGGAGCAGGTGGCCGAGGCGCGGTCGGTCGCGCCGGTCGTCTTCGTGCAGAACCTCTACAACGTCGTGCTGCGTGACGACGACGCCCTGGTCGACGCGCTGGCCGCGGACGGGATCGGCTTCGTGCCGTTCTTCCCGCTGGGCGGCTTCAACCCGATCCAGTCGGGGGTGCTGACCGAGGTGGCGGCCGAGCTGGGCGCCACGCCGCAGCAGACCGCGCTGGCCTGGCTGCTGCGCCGCTCGCCGAACATCCTGCTCATCCCGGGCACCTCGTCGGTCGCCCACCTGCGCGAGAACCTGGCCGCGGGCGACGTGGAAGGCGACGCCCTGGCCCGGCTGGACGGGCTCGCTACGCGCTCCTGACCCGGGCCGCCAACTCGTCGGCGGCCGAGCGCCACTGCTCCTCGGTGGCGGCCGTGAGGCGGTCGTGCAGCGTGGGGTCGCTCTCCGGCGGGCGCCGGTCGCCGGCGTAGCGCAGCAGGGTGCTGGCGGCGTGGTAGCGAACCAGGTATTCGGGGTCGGCGACGGCGGCGGCGAGCGCGGTCACCAGGACGCTGTCGGGTGGGAAGCGGGCCAGGGCGATGGCCGCGTCGAGGCGGGCGAATTCGCTGGTGGCCGCGCTCAGCACGCCGACGATGGGCCGGGACCAGGACGGGTCGCCGGTGATGGCGTACAGGGCCTCGGCCGTGCGGATGCGCATCTCGCCGGAAGCGCCGTGCAGGGCGCCGCGCAGATAGCTCACGGCGTCGGCGGGAGCGCGGCCCTCGGCGGCCAGGACGCTGAACGACTGGGCGGCGAGCGGGTCACCGGCGGCCAGCCCGGCCCGGAGCATCCGCTCGACGGTGCGAGGATCGGCACGGGCGGCGCTGAGCAGGGCGGTGAAGCCGGGCCCGCCGGGCGACGGATCGCCGAAAGTCTCGTGCCGCCAGCTCTGCCACTCGTCCGCGCTCATTGATGGACATTATTACCAATGATCCGCGCATCCGGATCACCCGGGTGGAAAGATGATCAAGCACGTGAAAGGGCCCCGGCCAAAACGGCCGGGGCCCTGACAAAAAGCTCGGACGATCAGTGCGCCATCGCGGGCGGCGCGTCCGGGTCGACGTCGAGCGGGCCGGTGCGGAACATCAGCGCCGAGACCACCGCGCAGACCAGGAAGAACCCGCACGACCACCAGAACACCGTGTGGTAGCTCTGCAGCTGGGCCTCGGCGGCCAGGGTGGCCGACGGGGCGTGCGAGGAGGCGTAGTTCGTCGCGGCGGTCGCGGCGAACGAGCTCAGCAGCGCGGTGCCGATCGAGCCGCCGATCTGCTGCACCGTGTTGATCATCGCCGAGGCGACGCCCGCGTCGTGGTGCTGCACGCCGCTGGTGGCGGCGTTCTGGGTCGGCGCGAAGACCAGGCCCAGGCCGAGGCCGATGATGAGCAGGCCGGGCAGGACGCCGCCGGCGTACGACGAGTCGAGCTGCAGGCGGGTCAGATAGGCCATGCCGACCGCGGCGATCAGGGCGCCGGCCGGGACGAGCGGGCGCGGGCCGACCTTCGGGGTGAGGATCGAACCGGCCAGGGTGGCCGACACCATGATGCAGGCCAGCATGGGCAGGAACGCCAGGCCGGTCTGGATCGGGGTGAAGCCGAGGACCGCGGTCAGGAAGTACGTGAGGAACAGGAAGATGCCGAACATGCCGGCGCCGGCGATGCCGATCGCGGCGTACGAGCCGCCGCGGTTGCGGTCGAGCACCACGCGCAGCGGCAGCAGCGGCTGCGCGACCCGGCGCTCGATGAGCACGAAGGCGATCAGGAAGACGACACCCACGATGATCGGGATGAGGGTGGCCGCGGCCGTCCAGCCGTCGGTCTCCGCCTTGCCGAGGCCGTAGACCAGGCCGACCAGGCCGACGACGACCGAGACGACGCCCGGGATGTCGATCTTGCCCTTGCCGTCGACCGGCTCGTCCTGCAGCTTCATGAGGCCGCCGACGACCGCGATGGCCGCGATGACCAGGTTGACGTACAGGCACCAGCGCCACGACGCGTACTCGGTCAGCACGCCACCCAGCAGCAGGCCGACGGCGCCGCCGGCGCCGGAGATGGCGCCGAAGATGCCGAACGCCTTGCCGCGCTCGGCCGGCTCGGTGAACGTGGTGGACAGCAGCGACAGGGCGGCCGGGGCGAGCAGCGCGCCGAACGCGCCCTGCAGGGCGCGGGCCACGATCAGCATCTCGAGGCCGTTGGCGGCACCGCCGAGGGCCGAGGCCAGCGCGAAGCCGACCAGGCCGATGAGGAACATCTTCTTGCGGCCGAAGAAGTCGGACAGGCGCCCGCCGAGCAGCAGCAGGCTGCCGAAGGCGAGGGCGTAGCCGGTGACGACCCACTGCCGGTCGGCGTCGGAGAACGCCAGGTCGGCCTGCGCGGTGGGCAGCGCGATGTTCACGATGGTGGCGTCGAGCACCACCATGAGCTGGGCCATGGCGAGCACGACCAGTGCCCACCAGCGGCCGGAGCCCTGATCGGCGGCCGGCCGCGTGAGGCGGGTTCGAGTATCAGTGGACATGCGCGCCTTCCGTAGCGAGTCGATTCCGTCCCACTCCGCATCGGCAGGCCGGGGCCCCGGCTTAAGGCCCGTCAAGTCGCGGGCAAGTGAGGTGCCCGAGACTGCGCCATCGTGAACGACATGACCATGGACCACGAGCTGGTGGCCCTCCACCGGGTGTTCCGGCGCGAGGCCGCCCTGCTGCCGCGCTTCGTCACCGGGTGCCGTCCCGGTGACACCGAGCGCGCCACGCAGGTCGCCGAGGCGGTCCGGCGGTACACCGGTGAGCTGCTGTGCCACCACCGGGCCGAGGATGAGCTGCTGTGGCCGCTGGTGCGCGAGCGGGCCCGCCTGTACGACGAGCTCGTGGCCCGCATGGAGACCCAGCACGGCCGGCTGGAGCACACCCTGCTGGCCATCGGTGATCTTCTCCCGCGCTGGGAGCTGGATGCGGCCGAGGCCGTACGCGATGAGCTCAGCGACCAGCTGGCCGCGCACCGGGCCGCGCTCGTGCAACACCTCGACGACGAGGAGGAGCTGATCCTGCCCCTGATCGCCGAGCATCTGACCCGGGCCGAGTGGGAACGGGTGGCGAGCCGGGGCCTGGCCACCCTGACGCTGGGCGCGATCCTGGAGGAGGCCGGCCCCGACGAGCGCCGCCACTTCCTGGCCAAGGTGCCGCTCACCGGCCGGATGGCGTGGTGGCTGATCGGCCGCCACCAGTACCAACGGCACGTGTCCCGGCTCCGGGAGCCGCAGCCCTGGTGAGCGCCGGCGTCACTTTTTCCCTGCTGGGCCCGGTGCGCGCCTGGCGGGACGGCGTCGAGCTGCCCCTGGGCGACTCCCGGCAGCGCACGATCCTCGCGGTTCTGCTGCTCCGCGAGGGCGCCCGCGCCGGCCTGAGCGAGCTCGGCGAGGCGATCGGAGATCAAAACCAGGTTCCCGCGTACGTCTACCGGTTGCGCCGCACGCTCAGCGGCGGCCCGGTGCAGCTCGGCTGGTTCGGTGGCGGCCACGCGCTGCACGTGCCCTCGGAGTCGGTCGACGCCCGCCGGCTGACCACCCATCTCGCCCGGGCGGCGGCGGCCGGGCCGGACGCCGCGACGGCGGAGCTCGAGGCCGCTGTCGCGCTTCGCCGAGGCGTACCGCTGGAAGGGTTGACCGGGTCGTTCGCCGCCGAGCAGCGGGAACGCCTCGACGAGCTGTGCCGGACGGCCGCCACGCGCCTGCTCGCCGCGCTCGTCGAGACCGGCCGCCACGAGGAGGCCATCCCGGGTCTGCGCGACCTGGTGGCCGAGCGGCCGCATCACGAGCCGGGGCACGCCCTGCTGCTGACCGCCCTGCACGGCGCGGGCCGCCGGGCCGAGGCCCTGGCCCATTACCGCACGGTGCGTTACACACTCGCCACGGAACTGGGTGCGGAGCCGGGACCGGAGCTGCGAAACCTCAACCGGACGATCCTCGATGTCGATTACCCGACCGTCTCAGCAGTTCAACCCGGGTTGCCGCCCACATAGGATCGTGACCGTGATCGAGATGCGGGTTCTCGGTCCGGTCGAAGTCCTCCTCGACGGCGAGCCCATCGCCGTCCGCGGCAACCAGCCGCTCGCTGTGCTGGCGATCCTGGCCGCCGCCCGCGGCCGCCCGGTCGCCACCGACCGGCTGATCGACCATCTGTGGGGCGATACCGCGCCGGCCGGGGCCGCCGCGGTGCTGCAGTCGCACGTGTCCCGGCTGCGGCGCGCGCTGGAACCGCGCCGGCCACCCCGCGGCGCCGCCCAGTTGCTGGTGCGCGAGGCCGCCGGCTACGCGTTGCGGCTGCCGCCCGGGTCGCTCGACGCCGACCGTTTCGAGCAGGCGCTGCGGGCGGCCGACGGGCTGCCGCCGGCCGGCGCGCTCGACCGGCTCCGGGCCGCGCTCGAACTGTGGCGTGGCCGGCCGTACGAGCAGTTCGCCGACGACGAGTGGGCCGCCGCCGAGATCGCCCGCCTCACCGAACTGCACCACACCGCTCGCGAGCGCACGGCCGACGCCCTGCTGCGCCTGGAACGCACCGACGAGGCCATCCCGGCCGCCCGGGCCCTCACCGGCGAGGACCCGCTGCGCGGCGAACCGTGGCGGCTGCTGGCACTCGCGCTGTGGGCGGCCAGCCGCTCCGGCGAGGCCCTGTCCGTGCTCGGCGAACACCGGCGCATCGTCGCCGACGAGCTCGGCCTCGACCCCGACCCGGCGCTGGCCGCCCTCGAGCAGGCCATCCGCGAGCAGCGGGCCGAGGTGCTGGAGACGGCACTGCGCCCCGGGCCGGCCACGGTCCGCCCGGCCCAGCTGCCGCGCCCGCAGCCGGCCTTCGCCGGGCGCTCCGACGAGCGGCGCCGCCTCGACCGGCACACACCGGCCCTGGTCGTGGTGACCGGGACCGGCGGCGTCGGCAAGACCACCCTGGCCGTGCGGTGGGCGCACCAGGCGGCCGCCCGCTACCCCGACGGGCAGCTCCACGTCGACCTGCGCGGCTACGGCCCGGAGGACGCGGCCGCCGACCCGGGCGACGTGCTGGCCGCGTTCCTGGGCGCGCTGGGCGTGCCCGACCAGCGGATCCCGCCGTCGACGCCGGAGCGGACCGCCCTGTTCCGCAGCGTGCTCGCCGCCCGGCGGATGCTGCTGCTCCTCGACAACGCCCGCGACGCCGACCAGGTGCGGCCGCTGCTGCCCGGCAACCCGGACTGCGCGGTGGTGGTGACCAGCCGCAGCCACCTCATCGACCTGATCGTCACCGACGGCGCCTACCCGATGCGGCTCGACGCCTTCCGGCCGGCCGAGTCCGTGGCCTACCTGCGCCGGCGCCTCGGCGACGAGGTGGTCGACGCCGACCCGCGTGCGCGCGACGCCATCGTGGAACGCTGCGGCGGGCTGCCCCTGGCGCTGGCGCTGGTCTGCGCCCGGGGCGCGTTCCCGCTGGCCGAGATCGACGCCGAGCTGGCCTACGCCGACGGGCTCGACGGTTTCGCGGTGCCGGGCGTCAAACACGACCTGCGGGCGGTGTTCTCGTGGTCGTACCGGCGGCTGGTGCCGTTGGCGGCGCGGATGTTCCGGCTCGCCGCGCTGCACCCGGGACCCGATCTGAGCGTGGCGGCGGCGGCCGCGCTGGCCGGCACCGAACCGCCGGTGGCGCGGATGCTGCTGCGCCGGCTGACCGACGCGCACCTGATCGCCGAACACCGGCCGGGGCGTTTCCTCCAGCATGATCTCGTACGGGCGTACGCCAAGGAGACGGCCGGAAGGGTCGACCCGGCGCAAGAGCGCGACGCCGCCGTGACCCGGCTCCTGGATTTCTACCTGCATTCGTCGCGGAACGCGGCGCAGGCGCAGACGCCGTACCGTCGCCCGGTGATGGTGGGCCCGCCGCCACCGGGGATCTCCGCTGTCCACTTCGCCGACATGCGGGCGGCCACGGCGTGGCTGGACGACGAGTACGAGAACATCAACGCCCTGCTGGAGCTCGGCCGCGCCGAGAAGGTGCCGCTCTTCGTGTGGACGCTCGCGACCTACCAACAGGACATCCGCTTCCATCTGGCGGACTCGCTGGCCCTCGCGGCCCAGGCCCAGCGGCTCGTGGACGATCCCTGGTGGGCCGGCTACCTGCACTACATCCTGGGCCGCGGCCTGCTGCGGATGAACCGGCCCGAACAGGCGCGGGCCGAACTGGAGAAGGCGATCGCCATCGGCCGCGAGATGGACGACCCGGGCCGGGTGGCGCACGGCTTGCTCAGCGTTGCCGTCTCGATAGTGTCGGCCCACGACGTGCCGACCCGGGCCCAGGCCGAGGCGGCGTATCCGTACGCCGTCGAGGCCCGCGCCAACTACCTGCGGATGGGCGACGAGCAGGGCGCGGTCGAGGTGGCGAACGCCCTGCACCCGATCGCCTGGTACCACGCCCACCAGCCGGACGGCCGGCCCGAGGCGCGGCGCCTGTTCGCCGAGAGCATCGCCATCAACGAGCGCTGGCGCAACGCGTACGGCGCCGCCGGCGGCTGGACGCAGCTGGCCCGCTTCCACCAGCACACGGGCGATCTCACCGCGGCGGTCGCCGCTTTCCAGCGGGCCATCGAGTTGTACGGCGAGGTGGCCGACCTGCGCATCGAGCCATTGATCGGTTTGTACGAGTGTCACCGCGACGCCGGAGACCGGGAAGCGGCCACCCGAACCCGCGATGAGGTGGTGCGCCTGCTGAAGACGGCGCGCTACCCCGACCTGGCCCGCCTGTCGGAGATCCTGGACCTCTGATCATCCGAGAAGCGATTCGACAGCGCCCAGCACCTCGGCGTCGACAGTCAGCTCGCTGCGCACCACGGTCAGACCAGCGGTGACGGCCTGCGTGCAGTGCCGCAGAAGCGACTCCCGGATGCCCTCCTCCACGTGCGGCCCGGCCACCCCGTAGCGCCCGCCGACGACCACCACGGCCGGGTTGAGCATGTTGGTCAGCGGCGCCACCGACCGCCCGATCAGCCGCCCCGCGTCGAGCAGGGCCCGCTGCGCCGGCCGATGCCCACTCCCGGCCAGCTTGAGCAGCCGCTCCTCGGGATCCTCGGACTCCCGCACGAAGGGCGCGGCGTCGAGCACGGCCCCGAACGAAGCGGGCGACAGAAACGTGGACAGGCACCCCCGGCTGCCGCAGACGCAGAGCGGCCCCACCTCGCGCACGTTCAGGTGACCGACCTCGCCGGCGTAGCCGAGCGCCCCCCGGTACACGCGCCCACCGGCCACGATCCCGGCCCCGGTGAACTGATCGGCCCGCAGATAGAGCACATCCCGGGCCCCGGCCGCGGCCCCGCGCCGCGTCTCGGCCAGCGCGGCGAGATCGGCGTTGTTCTCCACCCGGCACGGCACCCCCAGCACCTCGGTGATCACATCGGCCGGCGCGAACCCGGAGAACATAGGCAGAATCCCCCGGGTCCCGAAGTTACCGGTGCTCGGATCCACAGGTGCCGGAACACTCAACCCGACCTCCCGCAGATCCCCCACCGCATGCCCGTTCTCGGCGAGCAGCCGCGCGACAAGCTCCCCGGCCAGCCGCACCGGCGCCTCCCCGGCCGGCGTCATCGGAACCGGATGGGCGGCCTGATGCAGAACGGCCCCCGCCCCATCGGCGACGACGACCCGGATCCCGTACGCGCTGATCGCCGCCCCCGCCAACAACTCCTTCGGCGTGACAAGCCGAAACCCGGGCGACGGCCGCCCCGACCGCCCCCGCTCGGGCGGCAGCTCGAAGGGTTCGACTGTCCCGTCCCGCCACATCTCATCAAGCAGTTCGACAACGGCGGCCCGAGGCAGTTTCGTCAGCCGCACAACATCACTGCGGGCCAGCCCCCCATGCGCCCGAAGCACCCCGGCGATCCGCTCCCGCCGCGCAGCCCGCTCCCGCCGCCGCGGCGAGACGCTGAGCTTGCCGCCCCCTTCTCGCCCAGCAGCTCGCCGCCCTCCCCCACTCCCGCCACCAGCACTAGCAGCTTCACCACGGCCGCCCCCGCCACCCGCGACACCGCCGCCCCCGCCATCCACGAGGCCCCCGCCACCCGCGCCGCTGTTGTCCACGCCACCCGCGCCGCTGTTGTCCACGCCACCCGCGCCGCCGTTGTCCACGCCGCCCGCGCCGCCGTTGTCCACGCCACCCGCGCCGCCGTTGTCCACGCCACCCGCGCCGCTGTTGTCCACGCCACCCGCGCCGCCGTTGTCCACGCCACCCGCGCCCGCGATGCCCGCGATGCCCGCGATGCCCTGGGCGTCGACAAGGCGCTCGCCGGACATTTCCGATTCATGGCTTTTATCGGGCGGCGAGACCAGCACAGAAAGCGAGACTGGCGGGTCAGACGGCGCGGAATGCGAGTCCGACATGAGAGGCGAGGCAGACGGCTCGGAGGACGAAGCCAGAACCGAAGGCGAGGCGGACGGTCCGGAGGCCGCGGTCGGCAGGGAAGGCAGCGCTGACGGGTCGGAGGACGCGGCCGGCGCGGACCGCGAAGCGGACGGACCGGGAATCGAAGCCGGCAAGGAAGGCGAAACGGACAGGTCGAAAGACGAGGCCGGCGCAGAAGGCGAAACGGACAGATCGGAAAACGAAACCGGCGAGGAAGGCGAAACGGACAGATCGGAAGACGAGGCCGGCGCGGAAGGCGAACTGGGCGCGTTGGAAAGCGAAGAGAACAGGAAAGGTGAGGCCGGGGCGGAGAGCGCGGAGCCGGAGGCGGGCGGCGTTGGAGACGGGGGTGGCAGGGCGGGCGGGGCGGAAGCTGGGAGGCGGCTCACGGCGGTGGCTACCGCGCCCAGCAGGGCGGCTCGGCCGGCGAGGGTGCCGGCGTGGATTTCGGTGTGGTCGGCTACGGCCGGCTGGGCGTAGCGGCGCAGGGACTCTCGGACGCCGGCCACTACCGGGCCGCTTTCGGTGATCAGGGGGCCGTCCAGGACTACCAGGGCGGGGTTGATCGTGTTGGCCAGGTCGGCCACCACTCGGCCGATCATGCGGCCGGCGTCGGACAGGACGCGCTGGGCTGTCGCGTCTCGGGTGGCCAGTTCCAAGGCTCGTTCGGCGGTCACCGGCTCGCCGTAGCCGGCCGACAGCGCGGCCAGCACCTCGCGGGGGGCGGCGATCGTCTCCAGGCAGCCCCTGTTGCCGCAGCGGCACAGGGCGCCCGTCTCGTCGACCTGGACGTGGCCGATCTCGCCGGCCATGCCGGTCGCTCCTCGGTGCACCTCGCCGTCGAGCAGCAGGCCGCAGCCGATGCCGGAGGCGATCCTCAGGTAGCAGACGTCGCGACGGCCCCTCGCCACCCCGCGGGTGACCTCGCCGAGCAGGCTCAGGTCGGCGTCGTTCAGCACCGCCACCCCGTGGCCCAGGCGGCGCCGCAGCTCGGCGCCGGCCGCGTATCCGGCCCAGCCGGGCAGCACGCTGCTGGTGTGGACGACGCCGCCCGCCACCGGTGCCGGCAGGCCGATGACGGTCAGCCAGACCCGCCGGCCGGGCGGGACGCACTCGGTGATGAGCGCCGCGAACTCGTCCAGGATCTCCCCCGGCGTGACCCCGGTCAGGACGCGGTCGCGCTCCACCTCGATCTCGCCGGTCAGGGCGGCCACGGCCACCCGTGCCGCGGCCACCCCGGGGCCGCCGCCGGCCGAGTCGAGGATCGCCCCGACGACGTGGCCCGCGGCCGGGCCCAGCGACAGCAGCCGGGCCGGGCGTCCCTGGTGGCCGGCCGCCACCGGCTCCGACTCGGACAGGGCCTCGGCCGCCAGCAGCTTGGTGAGCAGGCCGTTCACGGTTTCGCGGGCCATGCCGGTGCGGCGGATCAGGTCCGTGCGGCTGATCGGGCCGGCGTCGCGGACGGTCGCCAGCACCAGGTCGCGTCCGGAGATGTGCGCGGGGCGGGTCGCCATCGCCGAAGCGTACCCCCGGGTTTTGCTCGTTTTCTCGGTTAACCGCGCCATGGCCCGCAACACCTGACGCTTCCGCCTCGAAACCTCACAAAAATAACCGAGGAAGAAGACGAATCAGGGCCTCCGTACGGCCGATCAACCTCTGGTTTGGCGTTAATCGGCTCATTACCTTCGAGATATCAGGTCGTAACGAGCCGGGCCCGGCAAGGTACCTGTCCCTATTCCTCGCGTGACCCCAGGAGGTTGCGATGACCGAGTTGCCCGGCCTGCGAACCGCCGAACCCGCCCGGAACGACCAGATGGTCGACCAGGTGAACCCGATCAGCGGCGTCCCGCTGAAGCTGACGCCACCGGACGCCCCGAAGCGCCTGATCACCGCGATGGCGCTGGCGCAGTTCGGCGCGTACCTGACGATCATGACGCCGGTCGTGGTGACCCTCTCGGTCCGGGTGGCCGAGATCGCCCCGAACAACAAGGCGTCGGCGCTGAGCGCCGTGCTCTCCGTGGGCGCGCTGCTCGCTCTGATCGGCAACCCGTTCTTCGGCGCCATGAGCGACCGCACCCGGTCGCGTTTCGGCCGCCGCCGGCCCTGGCTCATCGGCGGCATGCTCGCCGGTCTGCTCGGTCTCGCGATCGTCGCCGCCGGCGGCTCGATCCCCGTACTCACGCTCGGGTGGGCCGTCACGCAGCTCGGCGTGAACGCCACGCTCGCCACCCTGACCGCGCTCCTGCCCGACCAGGTGCCGGCCCATCAGCGGGGCCGCGTCGGCGGCGTTCTCGGCCTGATGACCTCGATCGCCATTCTCGCCGGCACCGCCCTGGCCGCCCTGCTCTCCGGGCACACCTTCGCGATGTTCATGGTGCCGGCCGTCATCGGCACCCTGACGGTGGCGCTGCTCATCTCGATCCTCAAGGACCGCCCGGCCGACGCCGGCCAGCACGAGAGGTACGGCTTCAAGGAGTTCCTGCGGACGTTCTACGTGAACCCGCGCCGCTTTCCCGACTTCTCCTGGAACCTGCTCAGCCGCTTCCTCATCTGGATGGGCATCGCCAGCGTCACGACCTACCAGTCGTACCTGCTGATCGACCGTTTCGGCTACACGACCGGCAACGTCGCCACCGCCGTGCTGATCGCCACCCTGCTCACCACGGCCGGCATGGTCGGTGGCTCCACGATCGGCGGGTGGCTGTCCGACCGTACGGGAAATCGCAAGCCTTTCGTTCTGATCGCCGGCGTCGTCATCGCGGTCTCCCTGCTGGGCCTCGCGGTCAGCCACAGCTTCGCGCTGTTCCTGGTCTCCGTCCTCGTCTTCGGCGTCGGCGAGGGCCTGTACCTGGCCGTCGACCTGGCCCTGGCCACCGAGGTGCTGCCCAACCCGGACGACGCGGCCAAGGACATGGGCGTGCTGAACATCGCCAACGCCCTGCCGCAGTCGCTGGTGCCGATCCTGGCCGCCCCGATCCTCGCCATCGGTTCCGGCGGCGAGAACTACGGCCTGCTCTTCCTTCTCGGCGCGATCGTCGCGATCGCCGGCTCCCTGCTGGTCCGCCTCGTCCGCGGCGCCCGCTGATCTCTTGTTCCCGGAGGCACCCATGTACCCGTATCAGAACCCCGCGGTGAAGACAGAGGACCGGATCAGCGACCTCATCGGCCGGATGACCCTCGAGGAGAAGGCCGGCCTCATGTTCCACACGATGGCCGCGGTCAACGCGGACGGCACACTCTTCGAGCCCTCGGGTGACGGCGGCATGTTCCCGTCGACGCGCTGGCTCGTCGAGGACAAGCTCGTCAACCACGTGAACATCCTGACGATGGGCCCCGTCGCGCCTTCGAAGATCGCCGAGTGGCACAACCGGATCCAGGAGCTCGCGGCGAACACCCGGCTCGGCATTCCGGTCACCGTGTCGACCGATCCGCGCCACGGCTTCATCGACAACCCGGCCACCTCGGCCGCGGCCGGCGGATTCTCGGTCTGGCCGGAGCCGATCGGGCTGGGCGCGACCAAAAACCCTTCCCTCGTACGCGAGTTCGCCGACATCGCCCGTCGCGAGTACCTGGCGGCCGGGATCCGGGTCGCCCTGCACCCGATGGCCGACCTGGCCACCGAGCCGCGCTGGGCCCGCACCAGCGGCACGCTCGGCTCCGACCCGGACACGGTGGCGGAGCTGCTGAAGGCGTACATCGAAGGGTTTCAGGGCTCTTCGCTCGGCCCGGACAGCGTCGCCACGATGGTGAAGCACTTCCCCGGGGCCGGACCGCAGATGAACGGCGAGGACGCCCATTTCCCGTACGGACGTGAGCAGGTCTACCCGGGCGGACGGTTCGCCGAGCATCTGAAGCCGTTCGAGGCGGCGTTCGAGGCGGGCGCGGCCCAGATCATGCCGTACTACGCGATGCCGGTCGGCACGGCCTACGAGGAGGTCGGTTTCGGTTTCAACAAGGGCGTCATCGAGGGACTGCTGCGCGGCAGGTACGGCTTCGACGGTGTCGTCTGCACCGACTGGGGCCTGGTGACGGACGCCGACGACGTGTTCGGCGCGCCGATGCCGGCCCGCGCGTGGGGCGTGGAAAGCCTGTCCCGCCTCGACCGCGTGTACCGCATCCTGGAGGCCGGCGCCGACCAGCTCGGCGGCGAGTACTGCCCCGAGCTGATCGTCTCCCTCGTCTCGTCGGGGCGGGTCCCGCTCAGCCGCATCGACGAGTCGGCCCGGCGCATCCTGCGCGACAAGTTCCGCCTGGGCCTGTTCGACGACCGCCGCTACGTCTCCACACCGGACGCCGCGACGGAGATCGGCCGCCCGGCGTACGTGGCCGCGGGCCTGGAAGCGCAGCGGCGCTCGATCGTGGTGCTGCAGTCGTCGGTGCTGCCGCTGTCCGAGGGCGTCAACGTCTACGTCGACGGCGTCGACCCGGACGTGGCCGCCCGCTACGCCAAGGTGGTCGGCACACCGGCCGAAGCCGACATCGCGATCGTGCGCCGCCACGCCCCGTACGACGACACCCGCACGACCGGCTTCGAGTCCTTCTTCCACGCCGGCCGCCTCGACTTCACACCGTCCGAGCTGGCCCCGGTCCTCCAGGTCACCGACGCGGTCCCGACGGTCGTCGACATCCTGCTCGACCGCCCGGCCGTGCTGACCCCGCTGGCGTCCCGGGCGGCCGCCCTGACCGGCAACTTCGGCGCCTCGGACGAGGCTCTGTTCGACATCCTGTTCGGCCGCACCAAGCCGTCGGGCACGCTGCCGTTCGAGCTCCCCCGCTCCATGGAGGCCGTGGCCGCCTCCCGCGAGGACGTCCCGAACGACACCGAGGACCCCCTCTTCCGGTACGGCCACGGCCTGACGCTCGATTGACAGTTGTGAATCCCGGGTGCACGCTAAGTGCCATACGACGCGTGTCCGCCGGTGCGCGACACGGCCGTGGCACGGCGGTCGGCGCTGATCACGGCGCCCGTGCGGGTGAGGACAGGGCAGATCACCCGCACGTCTCAACGGCGTCGGGCTCGGCCGGCATCCCCCGTCTTCCCCCTTGGGCCGCGCGCGGGCGTGGCATCTCCGGCGCGGGGCCCAGCGTGCTCCAGGAGTGACGACTATGAAGATCAGACGAAATTTGCTGTACGCCCTGGCCGCCCTTCTGGCCGTCGCCGGTCTCGCCGTCTCGGCGCCCCGTGCGGCGTTCGCGGCCTCGCCGACCGAGGTGACCAGCTTCGGCAGCAACCCGGGCGGCATGCGCATGCACATCTACGTGCCGGACTCCCGCCCGGCCAACCCGGCGATCGTGGTCGCCATGCACGGCTGCGGCGGTTCCGGGCCCGGCTTCTACTCGGGCAGTGAGTTCGCCTCGCTGGCCGACCGGTACGGGTTCCTCGTGATCTACCCGTCGGCGATGCAGGAGGCCGGCTTCGGCAAGTGCTTCGACACGTGGTCGGCGGCGTCCAAACAGCGCAACGGCGGCAGTGACCCGGTCTCCATCGCCTCCATGGTGGCCTACGCCGGTCAGCGTTACGGCGGCGACCAGAACCGGGTGTACGCCACCGGCAGCTCCTCCGGCGGCATGATGACCCAGCACATGCTCGCCCTGTACCCCGACCTGTTCAAGGCCGGCGCGTCCTTCATGGGCGTGCCGTTCACCTGCTTCGCCAACGCGGCCGACTACCCGCCGGGCGGCCAGTGCACGGGCGGCAGCATGAACCGCACACCTCAGCAGTGGGGTGACGCCGTCCGCCAGGTGAACCCCGGTTTCAGCGGAGCCCGCCCCCGGATCCAACTCTGGCACGGCACCAGCGACACCCTCGTGCCGTACTCGCTGCTGCAGGAATCGGTCGAGCAGTGGACCAACGTCTTCGGGCTGAGCACGACCCCCACGTCCAGCGACACTCCGCAGCCGGGCTGGAACCGCCGCCGCTGGGCCGATGCGACGGGGACGGTACAGGTCGAGGCGTACAGCATCCAGGGCGCCGGTCACTCCCTGCCCAGCAGCGGGATGGCTGCCGCCGCCGTCGCCTTCTTCGGCCTGACCACGCCCACCACGCCCCCGACCACCACTCCGCCGACCACCCCGCCCACCACTCCCCCGACGAGCCCGCCGGCGACCTCGGCGTGCCGGGTCACCGCCGCGGTCAACGCCTGGAACAACGGGCTGACCGCGAACCTCACCATCACCAACACCGGCAACGCCGCGATCAACGGCTGGCAGCTCGCCTTCGACCTGCCCTCGGGCCAGACCATCACCGGCGGCTGGAGCGCCTCGTACGCACCGGCCTCGGGGCGGGTCACGGCGATCAACGTCGGCTACAACGGCAGCCTGGCGCCCGGCGCGTCGACCACGGCCGGTTTCCAGGCCACCCACTCCGGCAACAACGGCGCCCCCACCGGGTACGCGCTGAACGGCTCCGCCTGCACCACCGGCTGACATGAGCTCCGGTGTGGACGGCCCGGTGGCGTGCCGTCCCCACCGGTCAGCCCTCGTCAACCCGGTACGGGCATGGGAAGATCTTCGCTAGTCGTCAGCCCTCGACTCTGCCGGAGCCGTCGCGTGACCAGCCCGTACGACATCGACGAGATCTTCCCGGACGACACGGCGGACGCGGTGCGCCTGCCGCGCCGCCAGGCCGGCAACTCGCCGCAGGACCTGACGGTGACCCTGCTGGCCGACTACACCCTGCGCACCCGGGCCGAACTGCCGTCGGCCGCCATCGTGGCCCTGCTCGCCGAGGCCGGCGTGAGCCCGGCCGGTGCCCGCACCGCCATCAGCCGGCTCGCCCGCCGCGGGGTGCTGCAGGTACGGCGGCACGGGCGGCGGAGCGCCTACCGCCTCACCCCCGAGGCGGCCGGCTTCCTCGCCGTCGGCGGCAGCTGGATCGCCTCGGCGGCCACCGGCGCCGAACCGTGGGACGAGCACTGGACGCTGATCGCGTTCTCGCTGCCCCAGGCGGCACGGGCCCAGCGGCAGGAACTCCGCAACAGGCTGCGCTGGATGGGATACGCCCCGCTGTACGACGGCCTGTGGATCTCGCCGCACGACCTGACGGAGAAGGCCAGGGCGAAATTCGCCCTCATCGCTCCCGGCGCCATGACGGTGTTCCGCGCCCGGCACGTCGAGCTCGGCGCCGGCCTCGACCGAAACCCGGTGGAGGCGTGGGACATCGCCGCCATCGCCCACGAGTACGAGAAATTCCTCCAGCGCTGGCGCCACGTGCCGGCCCACATCGCCGCCGAGCAGCCGCCCGGCCCCGAGGCGGTGCGGTTCCGCACCGAGGTGATGGACACCTACCGTCGCCTGCCCATACTCGACCCGCGCCTGCCGCTCCACCTGCTACCGGCGGGCTGGCCCCGGCAACCCGCCCGGGACCTGTTCATCGCCGTCTACGACGGCCTGGCCGCCACAGCACAGAAGCACGTCCGCACCGTCGCGGCGACCGTCACCGACGGCCCGGTCACCGACATCCAGGCCCACACCGTCGACGACTTGTCCACCGGCCTGCAGTTCACCCCGCCCGAACCGCCGGCCGGCCGCTCTCGGATCCGACGAGCCGCCCGGCCAGGAGATGCCACGGGGCGCCGTGAGCTTCCCCCGGTTTGATAAAGCGGTGGTTACCCGCTCCCGAGAACACGCCTCGGACGGCGGCCAGCCACAACACTCCTTCGCCGCAGGGAATTCGGGTGGCGTCGACGATCCCGAGCCGGTCCGGGGCGGCCGCGGTCACATGGCCGCAGTGTGCGATCACCCGGCATCGGTGACGGCCGGCCGGCGCCGCTGGCGTTGATCTACCACTGGCCGAGGTTGTCACCCCGGCCGATCTTCGTGTCTTTGAGATGTGTCCGGCGACGGCGTTGAGGGTGTCGGGTCGTAGTTCGCGGCGGCCGGTGAAGCGTTGCAGTACGCGCCACCACTTGTGCTCAGCGATGGCATGTTCAACCGGGATGCGCTGCGATGACTGTGCCTTGCGGGCGATCTGCCACTGGGCGTGAAGCTCGGCAGACGCACCTGCATCTTGCCGTGGACCCGGCGCAGCATCGAGTCGGTGTCCACGAAGCACAGTGTGTCCGTGCCAGGCCAGTAGCGGTGTTCGGCCGGCGAGGCCGATCAACGTGTTACGGGCTGCAGCCTGGTACTGACGCACGTGGCCGTGGGTGAGGGTGCGCAGGAACGAGCCGAGCGTCGAACCGGGGCGTGACAGACAGCGGGCACAGGAAGTCTGTGATCATGAGTGTGTTGACACTCGTGATCAGTGACTCCTGTGCCCGCTTCATGCTCGCACAGCGGCGACCTTGCTGGTCTCGCCGGCTCTAGGCCCGCTGAGACCTGCGGCCACAGCTGGTTAGGCGCGCAACCACAGCTGGTTGTTGGGAATCTGGCCAGTCGCGCAGGCGAAGATGGCGACGTTGGTGCCGGTCTGGCCACCCGAAATTCCGAGACACATGTTCGGGTTCGCCCGGTTCTTCAGCTGGAAAGTGGTGAGAGTGGCCGGGTCCCACTGCCAGTCCTGGGTGTTAGAGGACGAACCAGCCGCAAGGACCGCTCGGGTCCCGCTCGCGGTGCTGTTCCCGCTGAGGCCCAAGTTCTTGTTGGAGGAGGTGTTCCAGAGGGTCAGGTAATTTCCCTCCCCGCAGCAGTCCGTGAAAGTCAGATTGGTGCTGCTACCCATAACAAGATAGGTGCCACTAACCGTCACGTACCGGCCACCTGCATTCTTGAGCTTATAGCTTGATGCGGCATGCGCGGCGGTGGGAGAGAGCACCGCGAGCAGGGCACTGACCATAGCCGCCGCAGCTGCCGCGCTAACGAACTTCTTCAGACGCATTTGAACTCCTTGCTCGGAACTTGGTCGGCAAGACATTAGCGTCGCTCGATTGGTAATGTCAACCAGATAGTGAAGACGGTCCGCCCACCTCGGCCTATGCGCCCGCTTCCGTGTCCCCGTTGGAGTTGGCTTAGTCAGAGTACGGCTGGACAAACACGATTAAGGCCGGCCACCCCGAGGCTCCCTATCGGGATTGGAGTCGCCGCCTGGTCGCTGTCCTGTTTGGATCGTAACATGCATCGATCTTTTAGGTTGTCCCCCACTACCTTGAGCTGCAAGAACAGCCGGAATCTCCAGTGCCGATCGCCCGGTCGAGGAAAACTTACTCGGCTCGCGAACTTGACAGACGATCATGTGCCATCGATCATGGTGAAACGGACTCGGCAGGATTGATGACACGAAGGGGCCGGGGTTGACGTTGAGATAAAATGTGGTTGCCAGCATCGTGTTGAGCGTTTTGGACGCGGGCAATTACACCGGCCTCATCGACCTCAAGTCGCGCCTTTTATATGGCGAAACCTCGGGCAACCATGTCTTCCAGGACTCGGTGTCCTCGCCAGCGGGATATTGCCAACGTATCCATCTGATCAACGGCAACTACCAGTACATTAACCTGCAAAAAGGGCGGCCTCGGAATCGAGAGCTGGGCCATGATCAGGAACGTCAATAGCGGACCGTGTCTCGACGTTTCGCGCGGAAGCACCTCATCAGGCGCATCTGCGGCGAATCAAGCTTGGAAGATAAAAACCACGTCGGTGCGGCGCCAAATCTCCTTGTTCAGGCGTTCGTTCGGGTTGTTCGGCCCAGATCGGCCTGCCCCGGTCTCGCTGGTAGCGACCTTGGCCCGGCCCCGACTCGTTCAACGGGCGGGTGTGGAACGCGTGGACCTGGGCGTCGAGGTCGGCTGCCATCCGGCGAGTCGAGACACCGAGCAGGTACCAGGTGGCGCGATGATGCGTTGTGCGGTCACCGCGATAAATGCCTTCGAGAGTTCCGTGAGACCTTCACTCGAAAGATCACGCGATGGCCGCGGTCTATGCCGGACCCGTTGTCCGACGATCACGCCCACCGCGTTACACCACTTCAGGGACTTCACTGGCGGATCACCGCGGCGACGATATCGCCGCCGCGTCCGCATTGAACCTTTTGACTTTCCGCCCCGTACCGTTGAGCATGGGTGGGGATGTCGATCAAGATCTTAGACCGCGTTCGTCCGGCCGCGGCACTGTGGCACGTGATCCCTCCTCGTCGGCGCCCCGCGCACGCGTACCCGCTGAGCGAGGGGCCCGTGCTGCTGTGACGGAGCCGAGTACGCGTGAAGACGTACCGGTCCGGCCGAATCTGCGCTGGTCGCGGCCACTGTGGCTGGTGCTGATACTCATTGTCGCCGCCGCCGTCCGTGTCGGTTTGCTCATTTTGGAGTGGCCGGCCAGCAACAGCGATGAGGCCACGATGGGGATCATGGCGATGCACATCGCCGAGGGTCGGCATTTCCCGAGCTTCATGTACGGCCAGTCCTACATGGGAACGGCCGAGGCGTATCTCGCCGCCGCGGCGTTCTGGGTGTTCGGCCCGTCGCTGGTTGCGCTGCGTGTCCCGATGTTGCTGTTGTTCCTTCTCTTTCTCACCGCGATGTATGTGCTGGCCCGGCGTCTGTACGGAACGTCGGTGGCGTTGGTGTCGGTGGGGCTTCTGGCGCTCGGGTCCCGGGAGCTGTACGGCCATCAGTTGGTCGCTCAGGGTGCTATCCCGGAAACGCTGCTTGCCGGTACGCTGCTGCTCCTGCTCGGCCACCGTCTGCTGGACACGCCCGAGAACCCCAGCCACGCGTCGGCGCAGCGGTGGCGTCTGGTCGGCTGGGGCGTCGCCGCGACGCTCGGGTTGTGGAGCACCGTGCTGATCGCCCCGTTCGTACTCACCTCCGCGGCTCTCGTTTGGATCGCCCTCCGTCAGCGGGCGGCGGTGATTCCCGGCCGGTGGTGGGCGCTCGGCGCTGGTCTGCTCCTCGGTGCGGCGCCCTGGATCGCGTATGACCTGAGTCGCCCGTGGCGGGACAGCGGTGTGGTCAGCGTGGTGAACATGTACCTCAGCGGTGGCACGGGCCTCAATGGGCAACAATCGCCAGGGCTTGCTGCCCAGGTGATCAACACCGTGACGACCAGCCTGTCGTACGTCACCGGGGGCTCCGCGATCGCGCACCCGAACTCCCCTCCGGCGCTCTACTTCGGCTATCCCGGAAGCTGGCATCCCCCGACCGACGACATCCCGTCCACGCTGTGGGGCGTCGCCGTCCTCGTGTTGTGGGCCATGGGAGTCGCTACCTGTATCCGCGTGCTGCGTAACCGTCGCGCCGCACCGGATCAGCGAAACGGTGGTGAACCCAGCCGGGCACAGAACTACACCAGGTTGGCGATGCTCATCGCCGCCGGTCTGACCGTCGTAGCGTTCGCCGCCAGCCCCACACCGGGAGTCGCCCCGGCGAACAACTTCCGATACATCTTCGGAGCCGTCATCGCCACACCCGCTGTTGTAGGTGCGTTGTGGGGGCTGCGCTCCGTGGCACCCAGGCTCGGCGGCATCGTGCGGAATGCGGTGCTCGCCATCGTCGCGCTCACGCTGGTCCTGGGCACCGCGCAGGCATACCGCGACGCCGCCCAGGGGCCCACCGAGGCGGCCCGTCGCCAACTACTCGATGCTCTGCGGAGTGACGGCGTAACGCACGTCTACAGCGGTTACCTCGAGTGCAACCGGCTGACGTTCCTCAGCGGTGAAAAGGTGATCTGCGCCGTTCTGTTCGGCGGTCCTGCCGATGGCCTGCATCCAGGGCTCGACCGTTACCTGCCCTACCGGACCGCCGTGCAGGCCGATCCACGAGCCGCCTACGTGTTCCGCTCCGACGATTCCCGTAATACCGTCCTGGCCCGCTCGGATTGCCAGTGGGTGAAGCACCGGCGCGTGGCCGGATACGACGTGTGGCAGCCGGCAGATCGTTGCCTCCCGTCGGGTCGGCAGACTCCGTAGTCCATGCCATGCGGGTGACGCTCCAGCGGACTTGTCAGGTCCGTGCTCTGACCCGCCGAGCTACGGCGACGTGGAGGAGAGCGAGGGATTCGTACCCGGATGAAAAACCGCCGGTCCCCCAGGGGGACGGCGGCGGCGTCAGCTGGCCGGCTACGCCACCGGTCTTTGCTACGAGTGCGCCGGGCGCGCTCTCAACGCAATTTTCGGAGGTCGGCTTTGCGGACCTTGTTCGAACCGGTGCGGGGCAGGTCGTCGACGAAGGTGAACTCGGCGGGAATCTTGTACTTGGCCAGGCGCTCGATGAGATGGTCGCGCAGCTCGGTTGTGGAGGGTGTCGGGCCGGGGGCCGGGACGATGAAGGCTCGGCCCACCTCGCCCCATCTCTCGTCAGGGATGCCGACCACGGCGGCCTCGGCCACGCCGGGATGGGTGAACAAGGCCGCCTCCACCTCGGCCGGGTAGACGTTTTCGCCGCCGGAGATGTACATGTCCTTGAGGCGGTCGAGGATGTGGAAATGGCCGCCCGGGTCGACTTCCGCTATGTCGCCGGTGTGAAGCCAGCCGTCGGTGAAGGCGCCGGCGGTGGCGGCCGGATCGTTCCAGTAGCCGGGGGTCACGTTGGGGCCGCGGACCAGCACCTCCCCCGGGTTGCCGTCCACGCGAACGTCGGTGAAGAAGACCGGGACGCCGGCCGAGCCCACGTGGTCGAGGCTTTCGCGGGCCTCCAGGAAGGTCGCGCCGGGGGCCGTCTCGGTCATGCCGTAGCCCTGGCAGAACGTGAGACCTCGCTCCTGGTAGGCGCGGATCAGCGCGGGCGGGACGGCGGCGCCGCCACTCATCACGCAGCGCAGCGAGGACAGGTCGGTGTGCGGCCAGCGCGGGGATCGGGCGAGGGCCGCGAACATCGCCGAGACGCCGAACATCCACGTGACCCGCTGCGATTCGATCAGATCCAAGGCCTGGTCGACGTTCCAGGACGGCATGATGACGCAGCGGCCGCCCTTCAGGACGGTCGGCAGGAGGCACTGGTTGAGCGCCGCCACGTGGAAGAGCGGGGCGCCTATCAGGGTCACCTCGTCGCCGGCCACGTCGACACCGACGAGCAGGTTGTACGTGTTCCAGGTGACGTTTCCGTGGGTGAGCACCGCGCCTTTGGGGCGGCCGGTCGTGCCCGAGGTGTAGAGGATGAGGGCCGGGTCGTCCAACGCGACGTCGGCCTCGATGGGCGGGCCCTCGGGAAGCGCCGACAACGAGGACAGGGGAATGGTCGTGGGGGCCGACACGTCAGCGCACTCCGGCGCGCGGATCAGGATCCGCGCGCCGGAATGGTCGAGCTGGTAGCGGAGCTCGGCGGCCGTCAGCCGGGAGTTCAGCGGGACGAAGACCGCGCCCAGCAGGTGGGTGGCGAACAGCGTCTCGACGAGCGCCGGATGGTTCGGCCCGAGGTAGGCGACCCGGTCGCCCCGGCCGGCGCCGGCCGCGCGCAGGCGGTGGGCCAGCCGGGTGATCCGGTCGCGGAGTTCGGCGTACGTCCAAGAAGCGTCCCCGAAGACCAGCGCGACCCGATCGGGCGAGATGGCGGCGCGCCGCGCCGGCCAGGAGCCGAGTCCCCTGTTCATGGCGTCAGGGGTAGTAGCGGTAGATCGGCTGGGCGACGCAGGCCGGCTTGTCGGAGCCGTCGATCTCCACGGTGAAGGTGAGTTTCACCTGCGCTCCCCCGCCGCCGACCGGGGTCACCGCGTCCACCGTGGCGGCCAGGCGGATCTTCGAACCGACCTTGACCGGGGACGGGAAGCGCACCTTGTCCAGGCCGTAGTTGATGCCCATCGAGACGCCGCCGACCTGCAGGAGTTCGGAGAAGAACGGGATGACGAGCGACAGCGTGAGGTAGCCGTGGGCGATCGGCGCCCCGAACGGTCCCTGTTTGGCCCGTTCGACGTCGACGTGGATCCACTGGTGGTCGCCGGTGGCCTCGGCGAACTGGTTCACCCGGTCCTGGGTGACCTCGAGCCAGGCACTGTGCCCGAGGTCCTTGCCGGTGAGGGTCTTGAGTTCGTCGATGCCGTTGACGGTGATCATGTATGAAGCCCCTTTCGTCTTCGGGAATTCTCGCCCGGCGCGGCTGCGACTGCCGTCTCACACTTTCGCGGTGAACGGACGCGGGTACGGCGCGGGCCGGTAGTGCACGAAGTCCCAGGACGAGGCGAGCGCGTTCAGGGCCTCGGGCGACGTTCCCGTCCAGTAGCCCAGGCCGACTCGCCGTTCCAAGGTCTTCAGCGCCGCCAGCATCTCCCCGTCGGTGAAGGTGCAGTGCCCGGCCCGGTGCACGAACGCCTGCCGCAGCAGTTCGGGCGAGCGGACCGCTTCCCGGTACGCGCTCTGCACCTGCACCGGCACGAGCGGGTCCCCGGTCGTGTGAATGGTCAGCAGCGGGTCCTTGAGCCGTCCGGTGAAGGACAGGTTCCGCGCCATGTAGGCCACGGCGCGGGGGTCGGCGCTGATCCGCGGCGCCCGGGCCAGCGCCCGCAGGTCGTCGTCGAGCGACGCCCCGGCCGCCCGGTAGAGCGCGTCGACCTCCGCCCGCAGCGACGACTTCGCCAGCATGCGCCGGTAGTCCACGCCGGTGTTCCACGACATGTTCCCGCCCGCGCGGCTCTCCGCCTCCTGCCGCCACGACAGCCCCACGTAGATGGTCGTTCCCAGCGCCCGGGCCTGGTTCCGTTGCGCCGTCGCGTCATCGCCCGGCGCGGGCTCCGGAAGCGCCGGATCGGGCCAGGCCGGAATGTTGTGCAACGCCGCCGCCAGTGCCGTCCGCGCCCGCCCGGCCGGCGTCTCCTGCGCGGTCGCCAGTGCCGCGTTCAGGGCCGCGATCGACGCCGAGGCGGTCGTTTGGTCCGTCAGCCGTACGAGGGGCACGTCGCTGCCCGGAAGCAGCAGCGTCCGCAACGCGAACAACGGGTCGAGCGTGTTGTTCCAGTTGGCCACGCCACCCTGTTCGAGCCCGCACATGGCCAGCCCGCCCACGAACCGCGCCGGATACCGCTCCAGGAGACCCGTGGTGATCATCCCGCCCAGCGAGGTCCCCCAGGCCAGTGAGCGCCGGGCCTTCCCGAATCGGGCCCCGAACACGTCGAGCGTCGCCACCTGGTCGGGCAGGGCCTGCTCCAGCACCCAGCCGGTGTCAGCGTAGGACGATCCGATAAGCGCGTACCCCCTGTCGAGCAGGGTGTCGCGCACGCCGGTGCTGGGCGCGTTCTGTGCCGGGTTGGGCGCGCCCTTGGGCGTGTAGCCGTGGCTGTACAGCAGAACCGTGCCGTTCCAGGCCTCCGGCACGTCGAAGACGTAGGCCGCCCCCGACGGCAGCGTGCCCTCGACGTGGGTGACGGCCGGCGCGACGGCCGACGCCGGCGCGGCCAGCCCGGCCACGACTACCGCGAGGCCCGCGATCGCAGCGGTGACGCGACGGGTTCTCATGCGCGTTCCTCCAAGGATGCCGAAGAAGTTGCGTTGTCCGGCGTGATATTTCGGATTTGTTCATCCGGCGGGGTGCGGGATGCGGGTTGGTTACTGGCGGTGGGCAGGAAGCGGGCGGTGAGGCGGCGGGCGGTGGGGACGATGCCCTTGGGCATGTAGCGGACGGCCACGACCAGGAGCACGGCGTAGACGGCGTATGACAGAACGCTCGGTGCGTAGCTGGGCATGCCGGGTTGAGTGCCGAGTTCGTTGAGGATCTGGACCAGCAGGACGATCACCGCGGCGCCGACCACGGGGCCGGCGATGGTTCCCAGGCCGCCCACCACGGCCATGACCACGAACTCGATGGAGAGCAGCACCGGGAACGAGCCGGGCGCCAGATAGCCCAGATAGAACGCGTAGATCCCGCCGGCCAGGCCCGCGAACGCCGCCGACAGGGCGAAGACCGCCAGCCGGTAGCCGCCGACCGGGACCCCACTGGCCGCGGCCGCCGTCTCGCTCGTGGCGGCCGCCCGCAAGGCCCGGCCGGCGCGCGAGGCCACCACGTTGCGGGAGATGAGCAGCACCACGGCGAGGACGGCCCAGACGACGTACGCGTAACCGATGTCGTCCTTCAGTCCGGACAAGCGCGGGATGCCCTGCAAGCCGATGGCACCGCCCGCCCATGTTCCCTGACCGAGCAGGGACAGGAGAATCAGTTGTACGGCCAGGGTGGCGAACGCCAGGTGATGCCCGCGCAGGCGCAGCAGCGGCGCCCCGAGCAGCACCGCCGCCACCGCCGCGGCCACCGGGGCCAGCAGCAGGCCGACCACCGAGGGGACGCCGTGCACCGCCAGCAACCCGGCCGCGTAGGCGCCGATCGCGTAGAACGCCGCCTGGCCCAGGGACACCTGCCCGGCGTACCCCATCAGCAGGGACACACCGGCGGTGACAGTCGCGGCCAGGCCGAGCAGGATGTAGACCGAGAGCTGCTTCTCCGGCAGCAGGGGCGGCAGGGCCAGGGTGACCACGGCGACCGCGACCGTCAGGTATCTCATCGTGCCGCCTCCCGGACCGGGCCCGACCGGGCGGCTTGGACGATCATGACGGTGAGCATGAGCAGGAGGGCCACTTCCAGCTGGTAGGCGCCGCCGCCGTAGCCGGCGATCAGGGTCTGGGCGACGCCGAGCAGCAGGCCGCCGGCCAGGGCGACCGCCGGGCGGGTGAGGCCGCCCAGGACGGCGGCGGCGAAGCCGTTGACGATCAGGGTGACGTCGCTGTCGAAGGTGACCTGCTGAACGGGGGTGGTCAGCACGCCGGCCAGGCCGCCCAGGGCGCCGCCGAGCGCGAAGGCGAGCAGGCCCATGCGGCGCACGTCGATGCCGACGACACGGGCCGCGTATCGGTTGGAGGCGCAGGCGGACAGGGCCTTGCCGAGGTCGGTGCGGGTGAAGAACAGGGCCAGGGCCACGAAGACGGGCACCGTCACGGCGACGATGAGCAGGTAGTGGGCCTGGATCCGGGCGCCACCGACGGTGGCGACGCCGGACAGGCCGGCGAAGGAGCGGGGCTGGTCGCCCCAGATGACGATCTCGACCGCGTACGCGAAGACGCCGAGACCGAGGGTGACGATGAGCGACGTGCCGGGGTCGGTGCCCGGTCTGCCGATGGCGACGACGCCGACGAGAACGCCGACGACGGCGGCCACGACGACCGCCAGCGACTCCGACAGGACGTGCGGCAGGCCGGCCGTGAGCAGCGACGAGGTCAGCATGGCGGCGATGACGGCGAAGGCGCCCTGAGCGAAGTTGACCACGCCGGTGACCCGGTAGATGGCGACCAGGCCGCTGGCGACCAGGGCGAAGCCGGCGCCGATGCCGAGGCCGGTCAGCAGGTAGCCGAGGAAGTCACTCATAGTGGCCGCCCAGATAGGCCGCGGTCACCCGCTCGTCGGCGGCCAACATCGCGGCGTCCCCGGCCAGGACGATCCGGCCGGCTTCCAGGACGTACGCGCGTGAGCAGAGCGACAGGGCCAGGCGCGCGTTCTGCTCGATCAGCAGCACGGCCAGGCCCCGCTCGCGGTGCAGCGTCCGCAGGTGGCCGACGAGGGTTTCCACGACCAGAGGGGCCAGGCCCAGGCTGAGCTCGTCGATCACCAGCACGTCGGGCCGGGCCATCAGGGCCCGGCCGATCGCCACCATCTGCTGCTGTCCGCCCGAAAGGGTCCCGGCGTCCCGGCGGCGCAGTGGCACCAGCGCCGGCAGCAGCTCGTAGATGCCCGAGGTGTCACGGCCCCGCCGCCCGTTGCGCCACCCGCCGAGGCGCAGGTTGTCGTCCACGCTGAGGTCGGCGAAGACCTCACGCCCCTCGGGCACCTGCGCCAGCCGCCCGGCGACGGTGACCCGCCCGGCGTCGGCTTCGACCAGCCCGGAGAGCGCCTTCACCAACGTCGACTTCCCCGCCCCGTTGGCGCCGATGAGCGCGACCATCTCCGACTCGTCGAGGTGGAGCGAAACGTCGTCGAGGGCCGTCGCGCCCGAGTACCGCACGGTCAGCGAGGACACGTCCACGAGCGTCATGCGCTCGCCCCCAGATAGGCGGCGATCACCTGGGGGTCGGCGCGCACCTCGGCCGGGGACCCCGAGGCGATGACACGGCCCAGATCGAGGACGGTGACCTGGTCGGCCAGGCGCATGACGAAGGCGACGTCGTGCTCGACCAGCAGCATGGTCAGCCCGGAACGGCGCAGGGAGGCCAGCAGCGTGGCCAGGTGCTCGCGCTCCCCCGCCCGCAGGCCCGACGCCGGCTCGTCGAGCAGCAGCAGCCGGGGCTCGCCGCACAGGGCGCGGGCCAGCTGCAGCGCCCGCTGCTGGCCCAGTGGCAGGTCCTCGGCCGGCCGGGACGCCCAGCCGGCCAGGCCGGTCAGGGACAGGCATTCCAGGGCCCGGGTACGGATCTCCCGCTCCGCCCGGTGGTGCGACCGCAGCCGCAGCGCCCCGGCCAGGAAGCCGGCCCGGGTGGTGCTGTGGGCGCCGACCATCACGTTCTCCAGGGCGGTCAGACCGTGGAAGATCCGGGCCGCCTGGAACACCACCGACACGCCGAGGCGGGCGCGGCGGTGCGCCGCGAGCCGGTCGACACGGACGCCGTCGAGCTCGACGCGGCCGGCGTCCGGGGCGAGCTGGCCGCCGATCAGGGCGAACAGCGTCGATTTCCCGGCGCCGTTCGGCCCGATCACCGCCCGGAGCTCGCCCGGGCGGACGTGCAGGTCGACGTCGCGTACGGCGTAAACGCCCCCGAAGGACCGGGACGCGCCGGAGACCGCGAGCGCGGCGCCCGTCATCAGCGCCCGCCCAGTTTCCGCGCCGAGTAGTCGGTCGGCACGAACGCGCCCTTCGTCACCGTGGTGATGGCGATGAAGTCGGTGGTCAGTCCGCTGTGGTCGGTGGCCGAATACTTGTAGGTGCCGTTCGGCGTGGTGAGCGTCAGGCCCTCCAGGGCGTCGCGCACCTTCTTCTTGTCCGTGCCACCGGCCGCCTTCAGCGCCGCCGCGAGCAGCTTGACACCGCTGTACCCGTCCTGGGCGAACTGCGGGGGCGGGTACCCGTATTTGGCCTCGAACGCCGTGGACAGTTCCTCGATGGCCGCCTTCTGCTCGCCGGCCGGCAGGGTGTCGCCGACGATGCCGATGGAGCCGGCCACCACCGCGCCCTCCGCGGCCGCGCCGGCCGGGTCGAGGAACAGCTTGCTGGCCTGGGCGCCGGTCAGCACGAGCGGGATCTTCAGGCCGCTCGCCGCGTACTGCTTGGTCAGTGCGACGGCGGGCGCGCCGGTGGCCCACACCATCAGGGCCTGGGCGTCCGACGAGCGTACGTGGGTGAAGACCGCGCCGAACTCGGTCGCCGTGGTCTGGAACTGCTCGATCGGGTTCAGCGTCACGCCGTACTGCCCGGCCTTGGCCTCGAGGCCCTTGAATCCGGCGACGGCGTAGCTGCTCTTCGTGTCGTAGGCGACCGCGACCTTGGTGAGTTTCTGGTCCTGGAAGTACTGCAGGGCGGCCTCGGCGTACGTGCCGGAGAGCGCGGGCACCACGAAGACGTACGGATGGAGGGGTTTGACCTGTTCGTCGGCCGGGGTGAGGGAGAGGTACGGGATCTCTTCGCGGTCGACCAGCGGAACGGTGGCCAGGGCGGAGTTGGAGAAGGGCGAGCCGATGATGGCGTCGGAGTCGCCCTTGAGCTCGTTGAAGGCGAGGACGGCCTGGTCGGGCAGGCTCTTGTCGTCCTTGACGGTCAGTGAGATCTTGCGGCCGTCGATGCCGCCGGCCGCGTTGATCTGGTCGACGGCGAGGGCGACGGACTTCTGGTTCTCGGTGCCGAGCGGCGAGTAGTTGCCGGTCAGCGAGACGATCTGGCCGACCTGGATGGTGTCGTCGGAGTCACCGCCGCCGGCGGACGAGCAGGCGGCCAGGACGAGGGCGAAGGCGAGGAGCGGAACGGATCTGCGCACGGGTTGCCTCCCGTTACGGACCATTGTCAGGCTTCGATGAACCCCGAAGTTAGGCGCATCTTCCACTGCCGTCAACAATCTGCCTAATATCTAGCCCATGCCGCTGACCGAGGCCCGGCCGCAAACCCTGCTGCTCATGCTGTTCGGCGACTTCGTGCTCGACCGCGACGTCCGGGTCTTCTCCGGCAGCGTGATCGACGTCTGCGGCCGCCTGGGCATCTCGTCGCACGCCGCTCGCTCCACCCTGACCCGCATGGTCAGCCGTGACCTGCTCCAGCGGCAGCGCGCCGGCCGGCGCATGTACTTCGGGCTCACCGAACGCTCGACCGCCCTGCTGCGCGACGGCCGCACCCGCATCTGGGGCGGCGCGGTCGACGAGCACTGGGACGGCACGTGGACGCTGCTCAGCTTCTCGCTGCCCGAGTCGTGGCAGCGCCAGCGGCACGACCTGCGCTCCCAGCTGGCCTGGTCGGGCTTCGGGCCGATACAGGGCGGGCTGTGGATCGCCCCCGGCGAGGTCGGCGTGCAGCAGATCGTCAGCGACCTCGGACTCGAGGCCCACGCGCGGGTCTTCCACGCCCGGGCCGGCGCGCTCACCGACATCGGCGCGATGGTCTCCGACGCGTACGACCTGGCGGCGCTGGCCGCCCGGTACGACGACTTCCTGGCCCGCTGGGACGGCCCGCCGCCACTGTCCGACCCCCTCGCGGCCCGGTTGAGCCTGATCGCCGAGTGGCTGCACGCGATCCGCCGCGACCCCCGCCTGCCGGTCGAACACCTCCCCGCCGACTGGCCGGCCGCCCGCGCCCAGAAGGTCTTCCGCGAACTCGAGACCGCCTACGCCGAACCGGCCCGACGCATCGCCGAGGAGGTCCTCGAATACCTGAACCCCTGAGGCGTGCTACGCCCCGGTGTGCGGGTCGGTGGTCGTGTGGGGCAGGGCGGAGAGGGTCAGGACGTGCTGGGCCGGGCTGCCGGCCGGGGCGTACAGGACCAGGTCGCCGTCCTGGTCGGCGGCGCGGCGTACGGCGTGCTGGAAGACCACCACGCCGGCGCTGGCCAGCAGGGTCACACCGGTCAGATCGACGGTGAGGGAGCGGGTGCCGTTGAGCGTGAAACGTTGCAGCTCCGTGGCCAGGAACCCCGCCGTGGCCAGCGTGATCGGGCCGTCCAGCCGCACCCGGGGCGCCGGCGCCGCCGGCTGGTCGAGGACCAGCAGCAGGTCGGGCTCGCCGGCCGGGGACGGGCCGATCCGTTCGGCGATCAGCAGCCGGGCCGGGGTGGTGATCCGGTGGCGGATCTCGGCCGTCGTGCCGCGGTGGCCGCGCCGGAGCCGGAACTGGTGGACCATCTGCTCGACCAGGACCAGGCCGAGCCCGCCCGTGACGGCCGGCGGATGCTCGTGCCAGGAGCCGTCGTCGGCCACCTCCACCCGGACCTCGCCGCCGGTGTCCAGCTCGGCGCTCAGCCGCACCCGGCCGGGCGGGCCGCCGCGATACGCGTGCTGCACGCAGTTCGTGACCAGTTCGCTGACCGCGTGGCGGATCCCGGCGATGTCCTTGTCGCTGGCGCCGAGGGCGCGCAGCCATTCGCCGACCGCGACGTGCGCCCGGCCGATCGCCGCCGTCGAGGCGGTCAGCGACAGCCCCAACGGCGACGGCGGCGGCACCCGCTGCACGGCCAGCATCGTCACGTCGTCGGTGTGCCCGGTGGGCCGCAGCAGCAGCTCGATCGTCTGCACGCAGACCCGCTGGGCCACGGTGAGCCCCGAGTCGCGCAGCACCCGGTCACCGGCCGTGTCCTCGGCGACGTTGGCCAGCTCGACCAGGCTCTCCGCGTACTCCCGGCCGGGCCGCTCGATCAGGCCGTCGCTGACCAGCAGCAGCAGGTCGCCGACGGCGAGGCGGTCGGCGCCGAGCGGGAAATGGTCGCCGCCGCCGAGCGGCGGCGCGCCGGTCGCCGGCAGGTAGCGGCTCGGCCCGCCCGCGCCGACCAGCAGCGGCGGCGGATGCCCGGCCGTGCAGTATTCGAGCGTGCCGTCGGCGGGGTCGAGGACGGCGACGCAGATGGTGGCGCCGCGGGCCGCCGGCAGCCGCCCGGCCAGCCGGTTGGCCGCGGCCAGGGCGACCGTGATGTCGCCGTCGTCGAGCAGCCTGTCCTGCACCACGGCGCGGAGCTGGCCCATGGTGGCCGAGGCGGCGACGCCGTGACCGGCGACGTCGCCCAGGACCAGGGCCAGCCGGCCGTCGCTCAGGGCCAGGGCGTCGAACCAGTCGCCGCCCGCGGCGGTGTCGGCGTCGGCCGGCAGATATCCGGCGGCGGCCCGGGCCCGCGGCAGCACCGGCAGGCCGCCCGGCAGCAGTTCCAGCTGCATCGCCACGACGACGTCGCGGGCCCGGGCGTAACGCCGCTCGGCCCGTTCGGCCCGCTGCCGCTCGGCCTCACGCTCACGGACCCGGTCCGACACCTCGACCGAGTACTGCGACAGACCGACCACGGCACCCGAGTCGTCGCGGTGGGGGGTGACCACGATGTCGAAGTAGCTCTCGGGCCGGCTGCCGTCGTCGTGCTCGAGCTGGAGCCGCCACTCCAGCGCCTTCTGGGTGACTCCGGTGCGGTACGCCCGGTCGAGGATGGCGAGAACCTGCTGGGTCAGGGCGGCCGGGAAGACCTCGGCCACCGTGCCGCCCACCTGGTGGGCCCGGCCGCTGAGCTCGCGCGCGAGCGCGTTGACGGCGATGATCCGGTGTTCGGGACCCTCCATGGCCAGCATCGCGATGGGCATCCGCTCGAAGACGCGCCGCACCGTCTCGGCGTCGCCAATGTCCTCAGCTGACAACCGTGCCTCCCCGGCGCGCGCCCGATCCCGGACGAACCCTATCGTTGCCGGATCATCACGGCCATGGGCTGCCCGGCGGCGGCGGCTCCTCTCCGGTCCGGCCGGCGGCGGGCAGCCAGAGCACGAACGTGCTGCCCCGGCCGGGTTCCGAGTGGGCGGCCACCCGGCCCCCGTGCGACTCGGCGATCTGCCGGACGATGGCCAGGCCCAGGCCCGTGCGCCGCTCGGTGCCGCGCTGCGGCCCCTTCCAGAACCGGTCGAAGACCCGGGGCAGGTCCCCGGCCGCGATGCCGGGCCCCTCGTCGGCCACGGCCAGCCACAACCACGATGGGGTACGGCCGGCGGCCACGGTGATCGTGGAAGCGGGTGGCGCCAGCCGTACCGCGTTCGACAGAAGGTTGCCCACCGCGCGCCGCAGCGCGTCGGCGTCGCCGATCAGCCGCAGCCCGGGCGCCGTCGCGTAGGCCAGCCGCAGCCCGCGCTCGCGGGCCAGCGACTCCTCCCCCGCCTCCCGGGCCACCACGGCCAGGTCCACGTCGGTGTCGGTGGTGTCGGCCTCGCGCCGGGCGGTGGCCAGCAGGTCCTCGACCAGCCGGGACATGCGGGTGGTGGCCCGGTCGACCACCGCCACGGCCCGGCCGCGTTCCTCCGGCGTGGCGTCCGGCGCGGTCAGCGACGCGTCCAGGTTGGTCCGGATGATGGCCAGCGGGCTGCGCAGCTCGTGCGAGGCGTCGTCGATGAGCTGCCGCTGGGCCTGGAACGCGTGGTCGAGCCGGTCCAGCATGGAATCCAGCGTCTCGGCCAGGTCACGCAGCTCGTCGCGCGGGCCGTCGAGCCGGATCCGCCGCGACAGGTCGGTCGCCTGGATCTCGCGGGCGGTCCGGGTGATCGCGCCGACCGGCCGCAGCGCCCGGCCCGACAGCACCCAGCCGACGCCCAGGCTGGCCACGAAGAGCCCGCCCAGCGCGTACAGCGAATAGCGCCGCAGGTTCGTCATGGTGTTGTAGTTGACGGCCGCCTCGATCTCGCCGACCTCGGCGAACGTGACCTCGCCCCGGTACTGGCGGTCCTCGTAGAGCCGGCCCGTCCTTTCGGTGATCGGCCGCGGCTCGGTGGTCTGCGCGATCGCGAGGTAGATGCCGCCGAGGGTCAGCCCGGCCAGGGCGAACAGCACGGTCGAGTAGATCACCGTGAGCCGGGCCCGCAGCGACCTCACGGCGTCGCCTCCCGCAGCCGGTAGCCGCGGCCGACCACGGTGCCGATCCACCCCTCGCCCAGCTTGCGGCGCAGCGTGCCGACGGTGACCCGGACGGTCTGGGTGAACGGGTCGGCGTTGGCGTCCCACACGTGCTCGAGAAGCTCCTCGCTGGACACCACGTGCCCGGGGCGGGTCATCAGGTACTCCAGGACGCCGAACTCCTTGGGCGTCAGCGCGAGCGGCTCCCCGCCGAGGGTGGCCCGGTGCCGGGCGGTGTCGAGCACCAGGTCGCCCACGGTGAGCCGGGCCGAGCCGCCGGCGGTGTCGCGGCGCAGCAGCGCCCGGACCCGGGCCAGCAGCTCGGCCAGGTGGAACGGCTTCACCAGGTAGTCGTCGGCGCCCTCGTCGAGGCCGCGCACCCGGTCGTCCAGGCCGCCGCGCGCGGTCAGCATCAGGACCCGCAGGTCACCCGGGCCGGGCGTCGGGGTCTCGCCGGTCCGCAGCGAGCGGCACAGCGCGAAGCCGTCCCCGTCGGGCAGGTTCACGTCCAGCAGCATCAGGTCGTACTCGTTGACGGTCAGCCGGTCGTACGCCTGGGCCACATCGCCCGCGACGTCCACCGCGTAACCGGTGCGGGCCAGTCCCACCCGCAGGCCTTCCGCCAGATCTTCCTCGTCCTCAACAACCAGAAGGCGCATTCCCCGACTGTGCGTCGCATTCATGGGAGTTTGCTGAACCACAGCAGGGAGAACATCGCGGCCGCGAGGGCGAGGACCAGACCGACGCCGATGAATCTCGCCGAGATGTCACGGACCTCGGTCTCGTGGCCGACGGAACTGCCGATGTCGGCGTACGCGTCCCGCAGCTCCTGCGAACTGGAAGCCTTGAAGTACTGCCCGCTGGTGGCCTCGGCGATCGAGCGCAGCGTCTCCCCGTCGACCGGCACCGCCTGGCCGCCCTCGATCCGGCCCTCGGGGGTGCCGAACGAGATGGTGTCGACCGGGACGCCGAGTTCGGTGGCGGCCCGGGCCGCCACCGTGGGTTCCTGCCCGGAGGTGTTGGCGCCGTCCGACAGGACGACCACGCGGGCCGGCGGAGTGTCCTCGCCGGCCTGGGCGTCGAGGGTACGGATCTGGTCGAGCGCGGCCGCGATGGCGTCGCCGATCGCCGTGCCGGCCCGGCCGGCCGAACCGTCGGAGAGCCGGTCGATCCCGCGGGCCAGCTCCTCCCGGTCGGTCACCGGCGGCACGACGACCGAGGCCGTGCCGGCGAACCCGACCAGGCCCACGTTGAACGGCCCGGGCAGGTCGGCGACGAACTCGTGGGCGGCCGCCTTCGCGGCCGCGAGCCGGTCGGGGGCCACGTCGTCGGCCAGCATCGACCGGGAGACGTCGACCGCGACGAGCACGGTGGCCCGCTCCCGGGGCACCTCGACCTCGGCTTGCGGCTGGGCGAACCCGGCCACCAGCAACGCCAGCATGCCCAGGAACAGGCTCGCGGGCACGTGCCGGCGCCAGCCGGGACGCTTCGGCGCGACCCGGTCGAGCAGGCGCAGGTTGGTGAAGCGGACGGCGTAGCGGCTGCGGCGGCGCTGGGCCCACACGTACGCCCCGGCCAGCGCCGCGACGCCGAGCAGCAGCCAGAGCCGTTCGGGCGAAAGCCAACTCATGCTGATCCTCGTTTCCTGGTGGCGGCACGGCTCAGCCGCCGGCGGGCGTGCACGTGCCGGACGATGTCGGCGACCCAGTCCCGGTCGGTGCGCAGCGGCAGGTGCGCGGCACCGGCCCGGCGGATCGCGGCCGCGATGGTGGTCTGCTGCCGGGTGGCCGCGGCCGCGTACCTCTCCCGCAATCGACGGCTTGCCGTCGGCACCTCGCGCCGGCGCCCGGTCTCCGGATCGACCAGGGTGAGGATGCCGACGTCGGGCAGTTCGTGCTCGCGCGGATCGCCGACCTGCACCGCGAGCACCTGATGGCGGGCGGCCAGGCGGCGCAGCGGCTGCTCCCACTCGGGCCGCCCCGGGCCGAGGCCGTCCTGGTCGAGCCCGTCCAGGAAGTCCGAGACGATCACGACGAGGCCGCTCTTCGCCGGCAGCGTGCGCATCCCCTCGGCGAGCGACGCGGCTCCGGTGGCGCGCGGCGACTCCGACAGGGCGCGCAGGACGCCCATCAGCGGGGTGCGGCCGGTGCGGGCCGGGAAACGCCGGGTCCCCTCCGGCGTCAGGACGCAAGCGCCGAGCCGGTTGCCGTTGCCCAGCGTGAGGAAGCCGACGGCCGCGACCGCCGCCACGGCCAGCTCCCGCTTCTCCAGTTCGGCCGTGCCGAAGTCCATGCTGGCGCTCGCGTCGACCAGCACCCAGGTGGCCAGTTCCCGGTCGGCGTCGACGGTCCGCACGTGCGGCACGGTCGTGCGCGCGGTCACCGCCCAGTCCATCCGGCGGACCTCGTCCTCGGCCGGCCGGTACTCGCGGCTTCCGGCCGGCTCGCTGCCGAGACCGGGCACCAGGCCGAGGTACGAGCCGTGCAGCAACCCGTCGAGCCGGCGCGTCACGACGAGTTCGAGCCGGCGCAGCCGCCGCTCGGCCTCCATCAGGCCGCCTCCTGCCGCTGGGCGGGCGCGATCAACGGCAGCGGCACCGCGGCGACGATCTCGCGGACCAGGTGCTCCGGCTCGACGCCGTCGGCGACCGCGTCGAAGCTCAGCACGAGCCGGTGCGCGAGCACGTCCTCGGCGATCTCCCGCACATCGGCCGGCAGCACGTAGTCGCGCCCGCGCAGCAGGGCCAGGGCCCGCCCGGCGGCGACCAGGCCGAGGGTGGCGCGCGGGCTGGCCCCGTAGGCCAGGGACCCGGCCACGCCGGGCAGCCCGAACCGGGCCGGATCGCGCGTGGCCACGACCAGCCGGACCACGTACTCGGAAAGCGCGTGATGCACGAAGACCTTGCGCGCCTTGTCCTGCAACGCCTTCAGCGTCGTGGTGTCGAGGACCGGCTCCGCCGCCGGCCGCTCGCCGCTCATCCGGTACAGGATGCCGAGCTCCTCCTGCTCGGTCGGATAGCCCACCACGACCCGCATCAGAAACCGGTCCCGCTGCGCCTCCGGCAGCTGGTAGACGCCTTCGCTCTCGATCGGGTTCTGAGTGGCCAGGACCAGGAACGGTTGCGGTACGGGGTGGGTGCGGCCCCCGATCGACACGTGCCCCTCGGCCATCACCTCCAGCAGCGCCGACTGCACCTTCGCGGGCGCCCGGTTGATCTCGTCGGCGAGCACGATGTTCGCCATCACCGGCCCCAGCTCGACGTCGAACGCCTCCTTCGACGCCCGGTAGATACGGGTGCCGAGCAGGTCCGACGGCACCAGGTCGGGCGTGAACTGGATCCGCCGGAACTCACCGCCGACGGCCACCGCCAGCGTCTCGGCGGCCAGCGTCTTGGCCACACCGGGCACACCCTCGAGCAGGCAGTGCCCACCCGCCAGCAGGGCCGTCAGCAGCCGCTCGACCAGCCGGTCCTGCCCGACGATGACCTTCTTGACCTCAAACAGCGTCTGCTCCAGCAGCCGCGCGCCCGCTAAGTCTTCCGTCATGCTCCCGATGACATCAGCGAGCACCGAAAGACAACCGAAGGTCCCGCACCACCTCGCCGATCTGCCGCGTCGTCGCGGCGGCCACCCGGGCGTCGGTCGCGGCGTACGAGCAATAGGCGTTGAGCCCGGTCGTCAGCGCCCACCCGCGCCCCCGCACCCAGGTCGCCTCGTCCACGCCGAGAGCGTCCCGGAACACCCGGCGGGAACCGGCCGACATCAGGGTGAAGGCCATCATCATGTCCCGCGCCGGATCGCCCACGCCGAGGCCGCCGAAGTCGATGACCGCGCTGACCCGCCCGCCGGCCGTCAGCACGTTGCCGATGTGGAAGTCGCCGTGGAACCACACCGGCGGCCGGTCCCAGCCGGGCGCGCCGAGCGCCGCCCGCCACGCCGCGGTGAGCGCCCCGGCGTCGAAGACCCCGGCCACCCGGGCGATGTCGGCCCGCGTCTGTTCGTCCCGGTCGCGCAGCGCCTCCTCCCGCTCGCGCGGCGCGCCGTCGGTCGGGAACCGCTGGAGGGCGGTGAGAAACCCCGCCAGGGCCTCGGCCGCCTCCCGCGAGTCGGCCCGGTCGACCGTGGCCACCTCACCCGCCAGCCACCGGGACACCGACCAGTGCCACGGATACCCGTTCCCGGGCCGCCCCACCGCGACCGGCTCCGGCACGGCCAGGGGCAGGGCCGGCGCGAGCCGGGGCAGCCAGGCGCTCTCCTTCCGCGCCTGCCCGATCGCACCCTCGTGCCGGGGCAGCCGCACGGCGAGCTCGTCGCCCAGCCGGAAGATGACGTGATCCGACCCGCCGTTCTCCACCGGCCGCAGCGGCAGCCCCGCCCATCGCGGAAACTGCGCTTCCACCAGGCCCCGGGCCAGCGCGACGTCGATCATCCGGCGAAGCTACTGTCGCGGAACCCCCCAGCTCAACCGGATTACCCCCATATGGTGTTGTCATGGACGCGGGCGATGCTCTGTCGGGCGCCGGCTTCGGCCTGGTGGCGCTCCTGCTGGCCGGCTCCGGCGTACGGACCCTGACCCGCGGGACCACCCCCGAGCCCCGCCTGCAGGCGTACTCCCGGTTCGGCATGGCCCTGGGCTGCGCCGTCCTGGCCGCCAGCTTCCTGGTGCGAGCGTCCCGCGTGACCACCGGCGTACTCCTGGCCCTGTCGGTCGTGGCCCTGCTGACGTCGATGGCCCTGGAAACGCGGCGGAACCGACGGCTCCACCACGACTAAGCTCGCGTCCCATGTCGATCGTGGGCCGGGATGCCGAGGTGACGCCCGGAACCGTCGTCGTGGTCATCGATGTCATCCGCGCCTTCACCACGGCGGCGGTCGCGTTCGAGCGCGGCGCCGCCGAGATAGTGTGCGTGGCCTCGGCCGACGCCGGCCGTGAACTCCGCCGGGCGTGGCCCGACCGGCTTCTCATCGGTGAGGTCGGCGGGCTCAAACCGGCGGATTTCGACTACGGGAACTCGCCGCTCGAGATGTCGGCCGCGCGAGTCGAGGGCCGGAGCCTGATCCAGGCGACCACGAACGGGACGCGCGGGCTCGTCCGCCACCCGCACGCCGCGGCCCTGCTCGCGGCGTCGGCGGTGAACGTGGCGGCCACCGCCCGGTGGATCGCCGGGAACCACCCCGGCACGCCCTGGACCCTCGTCTGCACCGGGCGCGGCGCCGAGGACCGGGCGTGCGCGACCTACCTGGACGGCCTTCTCCGCGGCACCGATCCGAGCCGGGCCGACCTGATCGCGGGGATCGGGGCCGGCGCGGCCGAGCATGGCCACGTCGCCGGGGAAGACCTGCCGTTCTGTACCGACGTCGACCGGTCGGACTTCGCCATGGTCGGCCGCGTCCGGTCGGGCCGGGTCACTCTCAGCGCCGTGCCCGGCTGAGGTTGTCGGGATGTCGATATCATCAGCCGGCATCCCGATCCTGGAGCGTCGATGACCTACCCTCCGCCCGTCGACCCGTACGAGTCGTCCCCGCACACGGCGCCGCTCTACGACCAGCCCTACGTGCCGCCGGCGCCGTATCCCGCTCCCCTGGCGGCTCCTCCCCGGAACGGGTCACGGACGACGATGATCGCCCTGCTGTCGGCGGCGATCGGGGTGATCGTGCTCGTCGGCGGCGGAGTGGTCTTCTACCTGGTCGGTGAGCACTACTCCTGGGGCCGGGGCACCCCGGTGCGGGACACCATCACGATCAGCGAACCGGCGACGCTGGCCGGTCAACCCAAGATCGAGGCCGACGAGCTCTCCACGCTGACGAGCGACCTGGAGAAGGAACTCGAGGGCTACCCGGGCGCGGCGAACGCGTTCGGCGCCGTGTACGGCTCCCTGCCCGACCGGGAGTTCTTCGCCGCCCTGGCGGCCGAGGTCGACGTCGACGACCCGCAGCGGATGCTCGACACCGCGTTCCAGTCGTTCAGCGGGGTCAACCAGCTCGAAGGAGTGACGCCGGCCAGCACCGGCGACCTCGGCGGGGTCGCACAGTGCGGCAGCACCGTCATCGACGAGGAGGACGTGGCCATCTGCGGCTGGGCCGACGAGGGCAGCGTCGGCATGATCCTCTGGTTCTACGAGACCGCGGTCGACGTGAAGGGCGACTTCCCCGACATGCGCGCCGAGATCGAAACAAAAGACTGACCTCGCCGTGGTGAGGCGGCGCGCCGAAAGCTGAGGGTGTGCGGGGCCGTTTCTGAGGTGCCGCTCCCGATGTCCGGCAGCGGGCCGCCGACCAGGCTCGATTCATACCGAATCGAAGCCTGGAGGGCTCGCATGCTCAGCTGTTTGACCGTCGTGGCGCTGGCCACCACGGTGCTCGCGGTGGAACCGGTCGATCCTCCGCCACCGCCGCCCGTCGTGGGCCCGTGCTACGCCGACCTCAGCCCGTACCGCCGGTGGATGGGCGTCGCCTGCGCCGGCTATGAAACGCCTCAGCCGCGGCCGAGGGCGGCCCAGATCTGGCTCACGTTGTCGTAGGTCTCGCCGTCCGGGAGGCTGTCGATGTCGGCCAGGACGTCGTCCGGAGCGCCCAGCGTCTCGGCACTGCGGCGCAGCGCCTCCCGGTCGCCGGGCAACGCCGACAGGCCGATGTAGCGCCCGAACCGGCTCAGGCCGTTCTCGTCGTCGACGGGCGACGTGGCCGGCTGGTCCTCACCTGACGGCTCGGCCATCTTCCACTCTTCCGACCGGCCGCGATCCTGGCCGCGCTCGCCGCGCTCGAGCGCGTCGTCGACCCGGGGACTGTGCTTGCTGCTGCCTCGTTCCATACCGACAGCCTTCCCGTCGCAAATGGCGATAAACGTCAGGATTGACCGTACGGCGCCACCTGGTCCTCGGGCACCGGCCGGTCCTCGGCCCGGTCATGTGGTCCGCCGGGTGGTCAGGAAGCCGAGGGCGATCATGCCGAGTCCGAGGCCGAGGTGCAGCCAGTCGTCGGCGGTGTTGACCGGCACGAAGTTGGCGGCGGCGTCCGGGCCCACCACCAGCCCGTACAGCCAAAGCACGAGATAGACGGCGCCGCCGCCGATGAGATAGGCCCGGGCGCCGCTCGCGGTCCGGGCCAGCGCGAGTCCGGCCACCCCGAACAGCAGGTGCACGATGTTGTGCAGCACGGACACCTGGAAAACGCCGAGCAGGTGGGCGTCCGAGTGGTGACCGGCGAAGGTCATGCTGTCGAAGTTCGTCGTGACGCCGGGGATGAACCCGAGCACACCGACGAGCAGGAAGACGATGGAGACGGCCAGGGCCGCGGTACGGACGGGTGAGCGTCCCGCGGTGACGCGGCCGGCCGACGACGCAGTGGACATGAGGCGCTGCCTTTCGTGGGGGAAGCGCCGCATGCCCGTCAGGAACCGTCACAAACGCCCGCGTTCACCGCCGTCGCCATCGATGGGCGTCCACGGCGATCGCGCCGCCCGTGAGCAGGACGATGGTGCACGTCAGGGCCACGCCGAACACGCCCCAGGCGACCATCGCCACCGAGAGCAGACCCCACACGAGTCCACCCACGACGGCGAGCGTGATCAGCACCCGCCGGGGCGGGCGCCGCCGCCCGGCCAGCGACGGGTAATCGGTCGTCAGCCGCTCGACGATCTCGGCGAACTCTCGTTCTTTGTCGTTCGTTGCCATCGGGTCAACCTCCCGGCCCAGTCTCCCTCGGAGAGGCACGTCCGTATGGACGGTAACCCTCGCCTTCTAGGACGCGTTTCTCAGTAAATTTGTGCACTCCGGCGAATGACCGCAAGGTGGACAGCAAAATACAGCTGAGTCACAGGAAGGCCCGGCTCACCGGCCGGCGGGCCGTCGATCATCGGGTTGCGCCGCCCTGGCCCTGGACCTGCTGCCCGGCCTTGAGCACCCGCTACGAGCGAACCACCCTGTTCGTCCCTTCCAGCGGCAGCCGAACAAGCATCGACCACGACCTGCGCCGGCCCCACCCGCCGCCCGGTCATCCGCCTGAGCCCGCGGTGGCCGGGCGCGTCGTCGGCCGATCGGTGGCTCCGGCAGCTCGGGCACCGCCCGTACGGTGCTCTCGCTTCCTCCTCGGTGGCCGACAGGGCCTCCTCCGGCAACCAGCCGTCGGCCTGTCGACCTCCGGCCGCCTCGGCGCGGCCCAGCAGATCGCCACTGGGAAGTCCGGCGGTGAGGGCGCCGCCCCGGCCGCTCGGGCGTGTGGTCCAGCTCTCTTGGGGCCGGCTTCCATCCTCGCAGCTCGGAGACGCTATATTTCAGGTAGTAGCTATCCAAGGGATACAGGAGCACATCATGGCGAAGGTCGTTGTTTTCGGCATCACCGGCTACGCCGGCGGCCACATCGGCGCGGAGCTGGCCGCCCGCGGACACCAGGTGAAAGGCGTCGCCCGGAAGATCGCGACCCTCCCCGAGGGCATCGAGTCGCACGCCGGTTCGATCCACGACGCCGCTTTCGTCCGCGGCGTCACCGAGGGCGCCGACCACATCGTGGTGGCGCTGCGCTTCGGCCCCCAGGCCGACGAGCCCCAGCTGATCGAGGCCCTGCCCACCCTGATCGAGGCCGCCGTGACCCAGGGCGCCCGCCTCGGCTTCGTCGGCGGCGCCGGCTCCCTGCTCGTGGCCGAGGGCGGCCCGGCCCTGGTGGACACCCCCGACTTCCCCGACGCCTACAAGGGCGAGGCGCTGGCCGCTCGCGACGCCCTGGTAGCCCTGCGCGCGACCGACGAGGCGCTCGACTGGTTCTATGTGAGCCCCGCCGCCGGCTTCGGCGGCTTCAACCCTGGCGAGAAGACCGGCACCTTCCGCGTCGGCGGCGACATCCTTCTCACCGACAGCCAGGGCAATTCCTACATTTCAGGCGCCGACTACGCCATCGCTTTCGCCGACGAAATCGAATCCGGCACCCATCGCCGCGCCCGCTTCACCGTCGCCTACTGACCTTTCAACCCGCCGCCCCGCCCTCGGGGTTCCACCACCCCGGGGGCCGCGCCACCCAAGCCGCGCCGCCGCAGGGCCGCGCCACCCTGGGACCGCGTCACGTCTCCGACCGGGTGGGCTCGCAGGCCACGCCAGTCCGAGATCCGCGCCACTCCTAGGATCACGCCATCGCCGGACCGCACAATTACCGGGACCACGCCATCCCAGGACCGCACAATCCCCGGGACCACCCCATCCCAGGACCGCACAATCCTCGGGACCACGCCATCCCGGGACCGCGCCATGCTCCAGGCCGAGTCGGCGTCCGGGCTGCGCCGCCCTAGGAGCCGCCACCCCGGGACCACGCCGTACCTCAGGGCGAGTCGACCTCCGGGCTGTGCCACTCCTAGGATCGCGCCGCTCTGGGGCAACACCCTCTCAGGACTGCGCCACGCCGCGTCAACAACCCTCATGGTCACTACACCTAGAGCCGAGCGAGCTGTGAGGGCCGCGCCAAGCCCGAAGCCGAGTGAAGCCTGAAGCGGGTGTCAGCCCTCAGCGCCTTGCCACGCCCAGGTGCGGCAAGCCGGGGAGCCACAAGCCCAAGGTGCGGCAAGCCGGAGGTGAGGCAAGCCCGGGGTACGGCAAGCCCGCGGTCCGGCAAGCCCGGGGTACGGCCAGCCCGAGGTGCGGCATGGCCGAAGGCGGGACGCGCGGAGGCGGCACGCGCGGAGGCGGCACGCGCGGAGGCGGTCAGGTGCTGGGGCCGGTCATGGTCCAGCCGGGGGTCAGCATTGTTCTTGTGAGGTCGGCTGGGGTGGGGCGTTCGCCGCAGGTTGCGCAGACTGTGGCTGGGTGGAACTCGTGGTCGTGGTGGTGGTCGACGCGGACCGGGGGTTCGGTCACGGCCCAGCGGTCGCCCCAGGCCAGTAGCGACCAGATCACCGGGAACAGGTCGCGGCCGGCCTCGGTCAGGCGGTAGCCGTCGTCCTTCTGGACTATGCCGGCCTCGGTCAGGTCCTTCAGGCGGGCGGCCAGGCGGTCGCGCGGGGCTCCGGTGTTCCGGACGATCTGGTTGAAGCGATTGTTGCCGAACGAGATCTCGCGGACGGCCAGCAGCGCCCAGCGGTCGCCCACCAACTCCAGGGCGGCGGCGACGGAACATGGGCGCCCGGGCAGGGTGCTGGGGTCGCGGCGGAGATCGGTCACACCTCGAGCATTGCACGGTTTGATTTTCGAACCAAACCGGCTAGCGTGCTCGCCGTGGTTGGAAAATCAAACCGAGGCCTTGCCGTCGTCGTGGTGTCGCTCGCGGTCTTCATGACGAACCTGGACCTGTGGATCGTCAACGTGGCCCTGCCCGCCATGGGCGCCGACTTCCATGCGTCACTGAGCGATTTGAGCTGGGTGCTCAACGCGTACGCGATAACGCTCGCCGCTCTTCTGGTCGTCGCCGGGCGGCTCGGTGACCGGATCGGGCAACGGCCGGTCTTCCTCGCCGGCGTCGTCGTCTTCACCGTCGCCTCGGTTGCCTGCGCCGTCGCGCCGACCCTCGGCTGGCTGGTCGCGGCCCGGGTGCTCCAGGCGGTCGGCGCCGCCGCCCAGCTGCCCACTTCTCTCGGGTTGCTGCTGGCCGCCGTACCGGAAAATCGCCGGACCGCCGCGACCAGGTCCTGGGCCGCCGTGGGCGGACTCGCCGCCGCGGCCGGACCGGTGGCCGGAGGGCTGCTGGTCGAGCTGGACTGGCGCTGGATCTTCCTGGTGAACCTGCCGATCGGCGCCCTCACCCTGATCGCCGGCCTGGTCGTGCTGCCCCGCCCGGCCGCCCGCGAGACCGGCCCACTGCCCGACCTGCTCGGCGCCGTCCTGGTCACCGCGGCCGTGGCGTCGCTGTCCGGCGCCCTGGTCGAGGCCCCGGACTGGGGCTGGCTGTCGCCGGGAACACTCGCGCTGGCCGCGCTGGCCCTGGTCACCGGGGCGTGGTTCGGGATCCGGTCGGTACGCCATCACACTCCACTGCTGGAGCTGCACCTGCTCCGCCTGCCGCGCTTCGGCTCGTCCGGCCTGGGCACCATCACGTTCGGCGTGGCCTTCGCCATCATGCTGCTGTCCAACGTGCTGTGGTGCCAGGAGGTGTGGAACTGGAGCGCCCTGCGCACGGGCGTCGCCCTGGTCCCCGGCCCGGCCCTGGTTCCGATCGTGACCATCCTGACGGCCCGGGCCGTGCACCGCTTCGGCCACGGCCGCCTGGTGGTCCTGGGTGCGCTGCTCTTCGCGGGCGGCATGCTGTGGCGGGTCGCGCTCATCTCCACCGAGCCCGATTATGTACGGGACCTGCTGCCCAGCCTCGTACTGACCGGCACCGGCATCGGCCTGGCCCTGGGCACCCTGATCGCCGCCGGCGTCCAGTCCCTGCCGGCCGACCGCGCGGCGACGGGGTCCGCCCTGGTCAACGCCCTGCGCCAGATCTCCGCCTCGATCGGCGTGGCCCTGCTGGTCACCATCGTCGGCTCCAGCATCACCGCGGGCTCGGTCACCGACTTCCGCTGGGCGTGGTCCCTGGCCGCCGCACTGGCCGTCGTCACGGCCGCGATCGGCCTGACCCTGGGTCGTCCGGCGCCGGCCCTGTCCCCCGCCCCAGCCCGATAGAGCTCCCCCGTCCCCCCGAGCCGCCCATCCCCCGCGCGGCCCGGTAGAGCTCCCCGTCCCCGGGCCGCCCATCCTCCGCGCGGCCCGCTTGAGCTCCCGTCTTCCCGGCCGCCCATCCCCCCGCGCGGCCGGGGAGACGGGTCCCGGCATGATGTCGGTGTGGGGTCGGACTGGACATGGGAACTGCACTTGTCCGCCGCGACGGAATCCTCTCTTCGCGAGTTCTTCGCCCTGGCCGCCGAACGGAATCTGCACCCCCAGCGCCCCGACGGCCTGATCAACCTGTTCTCCGATCGGGACGGCGACCCGCCTACGGCCGGCGATCCGGCTGTCATGCTCCGAGCCCTGACGACCGGCGACGAGGACGGTCAGTTGTGGACCTGCGACGAGACGGACGTCCATCTGAGCTGGCGGAACGAAACGCTCACGTGGTCTTTGGACAGCGTCTTCTGCTACCGCCTCCCGAGTCCCGAGGCCGACGGCTTCCGCGACCTGCACGGGCGCCTGACCAGCCTGTGGCTGGATGTCGCCCAGCGCTTCAACGCCCGCTCCGGCCGCGTCCTCGACGAATGGTCGAGCGACCAGATCTGGCATCTGGGCCTCCATGACGCCGTCCACCCGGCTGGTCATTGGCCGGCGGAACTGGGCTGGTGGACGTACCTGGCGCCGTCCAGCGCCCGTCCGGCGCCGCCGCTACCGGACGTGGCAGACCGAACCCGGCTCCTCCCGAACCGCGCCCACCTGATCAATCTCCTCGACGACCCGGCCGCGGTCGACTGTGGCCGTTATCAAGACGTTCATGAGAGGTGGACAGCGGCCTTACCCTGATGGCATGCAGTGGTATCTGTTGATGGCCGGGGTGGGGCTCGTCGCGGTTACCGCGGCCCTGCTTCTCCGACGCGGGCGGCGTCGTCCACAGACCGCTGACGAGAAGGCGGCGGCCGCGCGGAACGCCATCCGTTCGATGCGCCGGAGTTCGCCGCGCTCCAGCAACGACGTCTTCACGCGAGGCTGGGGTGTCCCGGACCGGCACTCGGGCGCCGTCGCCGAGAACGCCACCTACGGTGACGCCGCCAACTTCGACTCGGGCGGCGGCGGTGCAGCGGGCTCGGACTGAGCCGAGCTCCGTGCGTAAGGTCGCTAAGCTCCTGCGGTATGACGGTGCGGGGTTCCGGCGATGTGACTCCGCCCCCGCTGGCCGAGTCTTTGGCCGTCAACGACGCGGCCAGCGCCGACGACCATCTGGGGTTCGCCCGGTTCGCGGTGCCCCTGGCCGAGTACATCGCCGGCATGCGTCCCAGTCAGACGCCGTGGACCGTCGGCGTCTACGGGGAATGGGGCAGCGGAAAGACGAGCTTCCTCAAACAGGTGAGCGCCGAGCTGACCGACCGCGGTATCGAGCCGGTGTGGTTCAACGCCTGGAAGTACGCCCGCGAGCAGGACCTGTGGAAGGCCCTGATCCAGACGGTTCTCGACCGCGTACGGGTGACCGGCCCGTGGCCGCGCCGCGTCTGGGTGAAATCGCGCATCTGGTTCCGTTCGCTCGATGTCCGCTCCGGTCTGCTCGACCTTTCCCGGAAGCTGCTGGTTCTGCTCTTCCGCGTCGGGCTCATCGCGCTGGGCATCTATATGGCGGCCAGCGTTTTCGGGCCGTCGACCAACCCCGCCGTCAGTAAAGCCTTGCAGGGTCTGCCCTGGCTGCAGGACATTCTCAGCGCGCCCTGGGCCCGGGCGGCCGTCGCGGTCGGCGCGACTTTGGCGGCGAAGCCGGAGTCGTTGTTCAAGCTGTTCGACATCCGTCTCGGCTTCGACCTGGCCGCCTTTCAGAAGCGCCGCAGCTACCGGGAGCAGGTGGCTTTTCTCGAGGAGTTCAGCGCCGACTTCCGCGACATCATCCGGATCGTCTGCCGCGACCGGCCCCTGGTGGTCGTCATCGACGACCTGGACCGGTGCCTGCCGGAGCAGACACTGCAGATCGTCGAGACGATGAAACTTTTTCTCGATGTCGAGGGCTGCGTCTTTCTGGTGGCGGTCGACCGGGACATCATCGAGAACGCGGTCTCCGTCAAATACAAGGACCTGGCCGCGTACGAGGGATTGCTGCGCCGGGTCTCGGAAACGTACTTCGAGAAGATCGTTCAGCTTCCTTTCTCCCTGCCGCCGGTGACGGCGCAGGCGCTGGACAACCTCGTGCGTGCCGTCTCGAACGACGAGGACGTGCACCGTTGCCTGCCTATTCTGCGGGGCAGCCCGCCGTACAACCCGCGGCGGATCAAGCGGGTGGTGCAGACCTTCACCCTGATCAAGAGCCTCGCCGCCAGCGTGTGGCAGGATTCCTCGCCGGTGCCGTCGCTGCTCGCCAAGATCGTGGTCATCCAGGCGCGGTACCGCGACGTCTACGGTGCGGTCGTCGACGACCCGGAGCTGCTGCCCACGTTGGAGCGGATCTACCGTGCGGCCGGTGACGCGGGCGCCGGGGCGCCGGCCGACGCGCGGCAGGCACTGGATCTCGAGCGGGCCCGGGTGTTCCAGACGAGATACCCGGACCTGCCCGCCCTGTTCCGGCAGGAGCTGACCGCCGACGACTCGTTCGCCGGTGTCTCGGCCGGTGACTACCTGTCGTTCGTCCGGGCGGTCGTCCCGGGCGACCCCGCGGCCGACACCCAGGCCGACAGCGGCGTGCCGAGCTTCGCGATCTGGCACGTGCGGGACGACATCGCCTGGGCCGAGTGGATCGCCCGGCAGCTCTCCGACGCGGGCTATCCCGCCCAGTTCGCCGGGCCGGGCCAGCCGCCGCCCAGCGCCGAACCCGCGTACGTCATCGTGGTGTTGTCGCGGCTGGCCGCCGAGACCATCCCGGCCCAGGAGTGGGCGACCGTCCGAGCCGGCGGCAGCCAGGTGATCGTGGCCAAGGTGGGGCCGCTGTCCGTACCGCAACTCCTGGCCGGCCAGCGGGTCGTGGCTGTCGAAGGCCTCGCGGAGCGGGAGGCGCGAGCCTTGCTGTTGAGCGCGCTCGAGCCGCGCCATCGCCGGCCGGCCGACCTGGCCGGCGGCGCCCGGGCCGACACCGGGGACTCGCCGTCCTACCCCGGCCACGGGCTGCGCCTCACCAACGTCTGGCAACCCGCTGTCGGCCGCCTCGTCGAGCGCGGGCAGGTGCACGCCGAGCTGGAGCACCGCCTGCTGGAGATGCGGCGGGAGGACGTGCCGACGGTGTGCGCGCTGATCGGCATGCCCGGGGCCGGCAAGACGGAGGTCGTCCGCGAGTACGCCCGGCGCCACGGCGACGAGTACCAGGTCGTGTGGTGGATCGACGGCACGTCGGCCGCCACCGTGGAGCAGGGCCTGCGCGATCTGGCGGCCGAGCTCGGCGCGCCGTCACGGACCGGCGCGGACACGGTGGCGCTGATCACCGACCACCTGTCGCGGTACCGCCGGTGGTTGCTGATCATCGACGACGCCACCGATCCGGACACGATCCGGCAGTACCTGCCGCTCTCCGGCCGCGGCGACGTGCTCGTCACCTCGCGGCGTCGTGGCTGGTCCGGGTCGGCCCCGTACGTCGGTGTCGAACCGCTCACCCCGGACGAGGCCGTGGAGTTCCTGGCGACCCGGCTGCCGTCCGAGCCGGCCGGCGAACTGGCCGGGCTGGCCGCCCTGCTCGGCCACCTGCCGTCGGCTCTGGACGCGGCGGTGGACTACCTGCGGTTCACCTCGGTGAGCGTCGGCGAGTTCCGGGCCCGGCTCGACTCCGACGAGCGGTGGTTCATCCAGCGCGGCGACCTGGCCCGCAACCTCACGCTGGACACCGCGGGAATCGGCGAGCTGGCTTTCGTGGCGCCGCGCCCCTTCCCCCGCTCGCTGGTCGCCCTGTCCGAGGAATCGCTCGGCACGCTGCAGGAGCACTCCCTCGCCGTCCTGCGGACCGGCACCGTCGAGGTGCACGCCCTGGTCCAATCGGCCGCCCGGTCCGGTCTTTCGCCCGAGCGGGCCCACGGCTTGGTCTCGGCCGCCCTGACCGCCGTCGCCGGCCGGCTGGAGGAGTTCGGCGTGGACCCGGACGAGGGCACCGTGACCGACCATCTGCACGCGCTGACCACGCACGCGGCCCGGCTGGGGACGCCCGGGGACGAGCTTCACGCCGTGCTCGTGGGCGCCGCCCGGCAGCTGGTCGCGCTGGGCAGCCCCGTGCACGCCGGCCGTGTCGCCCGGTCGGCCGCCGACCGGCCGGGCGCGTCCCCGGCGCAACGCCAGGAGGGCCGGGTCGTTCTCGCCGAGGCCCTGATGGAGCTGGGCCGGGCGGACGCGGCCATACCGCTGCTGGACAACCTCGACCTCGACCGGGATCTGCTGGTTCGCGCGTACATCTCGGTCGGCAACCTCAAGGCGGCGCGGACTCTGCAGAATCGCCCGGGCGGCCGTACGGATCTGGCCGGCATGGTGAATGTGGCCGGCATCAACCGCGTCGGATCGCCCCGGGTGGCCCGGCAGGTGCTCGCGCCGACACTCGCGCAGTACCGGGCCGGCCACCCGGACGACGCGCTGGTGGGCCGGGCGCTCGGCACGCTGGCCGGGGTGGCGCTTCAACTGGACGACCGGGACGAGGCACGCCGGCTGTACGAGGAGGCGCTCGCCGTCCAGCGCCTGGTGCTGCGGCCGGGGCACCCCGACATCGCCGAGACACTGCGGGCGTACGCCGCGGTGCTCGCCTCGCTGAGCGAGCTGGAACCGGCCCGGGACAGCCTGCGCGAGGCGGCCGACATCTGGCGCTCCATCGTGGGACCGCACGATCTGCTGGTGACCTCGGTGCGGAATCAGCTGGCCGGCGTGCTCAGCGAGCTCGGCGAGGATCACCAACAAATACCACACCAGTACGTGAACGACACGGGAGTCACATCGGTGTCGCCAGTGGATCGGCTGATCGTCACAAGTCAGCCTTAAGTTGACGTGGTTGCCACGACAGGCGCGGCGGCGCGGACTAGGGTGTGGCCGATGCACGCTACGGATTTGGTCGCCAGCGCGGCCTCGACCTGGGTGAACGGCCGGTTCCCGCATGTGTCCGGGGCCGACCGGTCCCGCCTGCGCGAGCTGTACCGCGCGGACCTGTCCGCTCCGGACTACGACGACGTGCACGCCGCGTTCGCGACGGAATTCCTTCTCGTCAACTTCTTCAAGTGCGCGGCCGTGCTGGATGACGCCCGCCCCGCGGTGTCACCGGTCGTGGTCGACATCGGATGCGGCAGCGGCGCGGCCGCCGCGGCGGCCCTGGCCTACCTGTTCGACGCCGGGGTGCCGGAGGTCGAGGTCCACCTGCTCGACCGTTCGAAGCCGCAGCTCGGCCTGGCGGAGGAGTTCCTGCGCGCGGTGGCGGACCGCCTCGGCGGCGAGCGCCCCTTTCAGGTGAAGATCTCTCCGACCCACGGCGAGTGGCCGACCGACCGGCTACCCTCGATCGTCTCGCCCGCCATGGTGCTGGCCAGCCATGTCCTCACCGAGAACCAGATGCACACGGCGGACTTCCTCGACCGGGCCGTCGACCTGGCCGGCCCTTCGGGGACGGTGACCGTGGTGGAGCGCGCCACCGACCAGCTGTGGTCCATGCTGGACGGCCATCTGGCCGAGAGTGTCCTGGTGCGCCGGACCGGCCGGCGCGACGTCCCGGCGGAAACGGCCAACGGCGATCAGCGGAGCTGGGCCACCCGATGGCTCACCCTGGAACGCAGCGCCCATCCGCAATGCGAGGGCGCCGTACGCGGTTACCTGACGGCCTGGCGCAAGCAGGATCCCGACCGTCTGGCGGCCATCTTCACCGAGGACGCGCTCTACTGGGACAAGCCCTTCCAACCGGCGATTGAAGGTTTGACCGGGATTCGGGAATACTGGCGGACGGAGGTCACCTCCCGGCGGGCCGTGACCGTGGCCGTCGAGTCCGTCGCCTATCGGCTCGACGGGGCACACCTGGAGTGGCGGGCGGTGCTCGATCACGGGAGCGACACCAGCAAGGTGGTGTACGGCTTCATGGTGCTCGAGGTCGATCAGGCCGGAATGATCCGGGAACTTCGCGAGTGTTACCGCTCGCGGGAGGAGTCGCGTGACCCAGCTAGAACTCGACCGGGAGATCGCTGAGAGCCTCGACCGCATTCTGGCCGCGGGGCGCGCTCTTCTCACCTTCTACGAGCCGGCCCGGAAGGCGTTCATCCGCGACACGGTCGCCGTCGACGGTGACGACGCTCCGGTCCTCGGTAAGACGTCCACCTGCCGCGCCTTCATCGCCCTCGTCGAGCTGAACCGTCTGCTGGCCGAGGAGGAGCGGCCGACGCCGCACGGGGTCGGCGCCACGGCGGCCCTGCGTGACGAGATCGGCCCGGTGATCCGGTCGCTCGCCGACGACCACTTCGGGGCCCTGGCCGGCAACCCGTCCCGGGTCCGCGAGTCGCAGAGCAACGGCTACAACATGTTCACCGACGCCCAGGTGCTGCTGTCCACCGTTCTGATCGGGAACGCGCGGCCCCCGGTCCACACCAGCGCCGACCTGCGGGAGCCGATGCTGGAGATCTGGCGGGAGACCGAGGAACGCCTCCGGGAGTGGGAAGGCGGCAAGATCACCGGGCGGGACCCGACGCACGACTTCATCACCCTGCACGCGGTCCGCGCGGGTGACGCGGTCGGACTGGCCCGCGACGCGCCGCAGCAGTGGTGGCCGGAGCTGAGCACCCGGGTCCGCCGATCCATCCTGGTCCAGCTGGGCCGCCACTCCGCGGGCATCACCTCCCAGTTCGACCCGGCCGAGCTCGCCTTCAGCGTGGCGCTCCTGCACCGCTTCGAGTCACCCGACTACCGGCCGATCGTGGACCGGAGCCTGGCGGTGATCGCCGGGCAGCAGACCGAGGACGGTTCCTGGCCGTCGTCGCGCATGATCTCCGCCGGGGGCGGCCCGCAACTGCTGTTCGTGGCCAGCTTCGAGGTCGCGCTCACCCTGGCCGAGTTGCTGATCGGCAAACTCGACCGGGGCGACCTCGGCGGGATCGACGTGCTGTTGTCAGTGCTGCGCAAAGCGTTGCAGCTGGTGGAGAACACGTTCATGCGGTCGGGGTCCCGGTCCGGCTGGTGCAACGATCGGGCGCGCTCGCCGGGACGGCTCGAGTCGTGGGCGACGGCGGTCGTACTCCAATTCCTGATCCGCTACCGCGACGCCCTTGTCCGGCTGCGCCAGGAACGCGTCCTGTCCCGATACAACGTCGCGTTCGGTCACCACACCGATTTCCCGTGGCCCGATCTGGCCTTGACGCTCGGTGTGCTGACCCGTCCCGACGAGCAGATCCTGGAACGCGTCTCCGACCCGACCGACGCCGGCAACCTGGCCCGGTCGCTGCGGCGGCACTTCATCGAACCGGTCAACGCCAACCCGGTGCAACGTCCGGCGGCCACGTCGCTGCTCCTGCCCGGGCCACCCGGCACGCGCAAGACCAGCCTGGTCCAGCTCGTCGCCCGCACCCTGGACTGGCCGCTGCTGACCCTCACGCCGGCCGACTTCCTCCGGCAGTCCCAGCGCGACCTCGACGTGCTGGCCACCGACTCGCTCTTCAGCGATCTGATGCGGCTGCGCCGCGTCGTCGTGCACATCGCCCAATGTGAGGACGCCCTGCGCCGGCCGTCCGGACCCGAATCGCTCAGCCGGCGCAGCCTCGGCAACGGGCTGTTCAACCGCCTGCATCAACTGCGGCAGAACCGGTGGGTGCTGGTCTTCACGAGCCCCAACGAGCTGCGCGAGAAGCTCGATCCCCGGGTGGCCAATTCCAACCACTTCGACTTCGTGCAGGAGATGCACAACCCCCCGCTCGTCGCCCAGCGCCGGTACTACAAGTCGCGTACGCCCGATCCGGCCGTGCAGACCGCGCTCGAGCGGGCGTTGTCCGATTACGCGGGCCGCGGCCGGAACAACAACGAGCCGGACCGGACCGAAGTGACCTTCGCGCTGCTCGACGACCTCATGGGCCGGATCAAGGAGGACTCCCGCCTGCGCGACAGCCGGGTCCTGCTGCGGCTGATCCAGCAACTAGCCGTCTCGGGACCGCCCGACCTGCCGCTGGACGAATGAGCCGCGGTCTGGTCGCCGACGTGCCGGGCACCGTCACCGTCGGCTGCGGGCTCGAAGTGCCGCCGGCGTCCACCTCGGCCTGGCCGAGCCGATCGAGCGGCTCGGCGGCATGCCGGGCAGCGTGGTGACGCCGGACAAGGTGGCCGCGGCGGCCTCGCCGCGCCGGGAACTGGCCGCGCGCCACGTCGATTGATTGCCATCGATTGGGTTAGCTATTACGGTGTTCGCACAGGCGCGGTGCCGACGGCACTGAGTGGGCGCGCTCTTCCCTTCCGAGGTAGGTCATGAAGAGACTCGCCGCCGCGCTGGTGGCTGCCGCCGTGTCCGTGCTGTTCTTCGTCGCTCCCGCGTACGCCGCGGCCGGCCTGCACATCGTGGGCCGCGACATCGTCGAGGCCAACGGGCAGACGTTCGTCATGCGGGGCGTCAACCACGCGCACGCCTGGTACGCCAACCGCACGAACTCCATCGCCGACATCAAGGCCGCCGGCGCCAACACCGTACGGGTGGTGCTCAGCGGCGGCCGGTGGACCGCCAACACGGCCGCCGACGTCGCCGGCGTCATCGCGCTGTGCAAGGCGAACAAGCTGATCTGTGTGCTCGAGGACCACGACACCACCGGGTACGGGGAGGACGCCGCCGCGTACACCCTGGACCAGGCCGTCGACTACTGGATCAGCCTGAAGAGCGTCCTGCAGGGGCAGGAGGACTACGTCGTCATCAACATCGGCAACGAGCCGATCGGCAACACCAACCCGGGCCAGTGGACGGCCGCCACCGTGGCCGCGGTGCAGAAGATGCGCAGCAACGGCTTCCAGCACCTGCTCATGGTGGACGCGCCCAACTGGGGTCAGGACTGGCAGTACGTCATGCGGGACAACGCCCAGACCGTCCTCAACGCCGACACGCAGAAGAACACCGTGCTGTCGATCCACATGTACGCGGTCTTCAACCAGCCCTCGTCCATCACGAGCTACCTCGACCTGTTCGAGAGCAAGGGCTGGCCGCTGGTGATCGGCGAGTTCGGCTGGCAGTTCGCCGGCGGCGAGGTCAGCGACGAGACCGTGCTGGCCGAGGCGGTCAAGCGCAACCTGGGCTATCTGGGCTGGTCGTGGTCGGGCAACACCGATCCGATCCTCGACATGACGACGAACTTCGACGCGAACCAGCTCACCACCTGGGGCCAGCGCATCGTGAACGGCCCGAACGGCCTCAAGGCCACCGCGAAGCAGGCCACCATCTTCGGCGGCACGACGCCGACCACACCGCCGACCACACCGCCGACCACTCCCCCCACGACGCCGCCGGCCTCTGTGGGCTGCTCGGCCGCGTACTCGATAACCGGTCAATGGCAGAACGGCTTCCAAGGTGAGGTCAAGGTGACGGCGGGCAGCGCCGCCGTGAAGAGCTGGACCGTCACCTGGACGTACGGCAACGGCCAGACCGTCACCCAGGCCTGGAACGCCACCGTCTCCAGCAGCGGCCCGACCGTGACCGCCCGCAACGTCAGCTACAACGGCGCTCTCCCCGCCGGCGGCAGCGCGGCGTTCGGCTTCCTCGGCTCCTGGTCGAGCTCCAACACCGTACCCACGCCGACCTGCTCCGCCACCTGACGCGTCGACCCGCGGGGACGGGCGCGGCGCCCGTCCCCGGACCTCGCCGCCCATGGATCTTCATGATCATGTTTTGATGGCGGCGGGGAGGAACGACATGACGACACACCGCGTCGTGGCCGTCCGCGAGGACGGTCACTGGCTGGCCGACGAGCCGCCCGTCAGAGCCAAGAATCTGGCCAGGCTGGAGACTCTGATCCGGGCCGCTCTCGGCGACGCTACCGGCGAGATCGAGTGGGAGATCCGCACGGGCGACGACGCGCTCGACCGCGAGACGGCCGAGCTGCGCGCCGAACGCCGGCGGATTCTCGCCGAGGAGCGGGAGCTGATGGCCCGCACCGAGCGGCTCGTCCGTGAACGGGTCAGCGACTGGACCACCCGCGACCTGGCGAAGCTGATCGGCATGTCACCACAGCGGATCTCGCAGATCAGCCCGAGGTGACACCGTCGCCGGCGGCGCTCAGGTCGCCGGCGACGGCTCGCCCGGCTGTACGGGGTCGTCGGGCAGCTCGGGCTCGGGTTCGGGTTCCGTGGACGGCGTGGGTGGATGGTCGCTCAGCTGTTCGCGGATGTACGCCCAGACGACCGCGATCACCGCCGCCACCGGCACCGCCAGCAGGCTGCCGACGATGCCGGCCAGGCTGCCACCCAGGGTCACGACCAGCAGGATCACCGCCGCGTGCAGGCCCAGGCCCCGGCTCTGCACGATCGGCTGGAAGACGTTGCCCTCCAGCTGCTGCACGGCCAGGATGATGGCGAGCACGATCAGCGCGTCGGTCAGCCCGTTCGACACCAGCGCGATCAGCACCGCGACGAAGCCCGCGAAGACGGCGCCGACGATCGGCACGAACGCCGACACGAATGTCAGCACGGCCAGCGGCAGCACCAGCGGCACGCCGACCGCCCACAGGCCGAGGCCGATGAAGACGGCGTCGAGCAGGCCCACGAACGCCTGCGACCGGACGAAGGCGCCGAGCGTGTCCCATCCGCGCTGGGCGACCACCGGGACGTCCACCGACAGGCGGCCCGGCAGCTGACGCGACAGCCACGGCAGGAACTTCGGGCCGTCCTTGAGGAAGAAGAACATCAGGAACAGCGCCAGCACCGTGGTGACCACGCCGTTGACGACAGTGGTGACCGTGCCCAGGGTGACGTTGACGATGCTGCCGGCCCGGCTCTGGATCTGCGCGATGGCCGCGTCGAAGGCCTGGGTGATGTCGTCGTCGCCGATGTTCAGCGGCGGGCCCGAGGCCCAGTCGCGCAGCCGCTGGATGCCGTCGACCACGCCGTCGGCCAGCTGACCGGACTGGCTGGCCACCGGCACCGCGATCAGCACGATGATCCCGGCCGCGACGGCCAGGAACAGCACCGTGACCACGGCCGCGGCCAGCGCCGGCGGGAAGCGGAGGCGGTTGCGCAGCAGACGGGTGACGGGCCAGGTCAGTGTGGTCAGCAGCAGCGCCACGACGATCGGCCAGATCACCGACCAGGCCTTGCCGAGCAGCCACAGGGCGACGTACGACGCCGCCAGCACGAGCAACGTCTGCGCCGACAGCAGCGCGCTCGTCCGCAGCGCGGACCGGGCTTTGTCGGCATTCAGCTTGGCAGGCATGCCGATCACCTTAGAGACACCCGGTCCCCGCCGCCCGCCGCCCGGGCGAATGTCGCCCGGGCACGGCGGCCCGGATCGTTCAGTCCAGGTCGCGGCCCGCGCCGTTGGAGACGCTGTCGAGCTCCTGGAGCTGCTGCTGGACGTGCTGGCCGAGGGCCTGCTGGTAGGTGCGGGCCAGCTGGCCCAGCCGGTCGATCTCGTCGAGCAGGGCGTCGCGCTTCTCGTCGATGCTGGCCAGGGCGTCGCTGTGGTTGCGCCGGGCGTCGGCCTCGATGTTGTCGGCGGCCAGCAGGGCGTCGCCGGTGATCTGCTCGGACTGGGTGCGGGCGTTGCCGAGCAGCGAGTCCGCCTCCTGCTGGGCGTCGCGCATGTGGTCGTCGGCGGTGCGCTGGGCCATCATCAGCACGGCCGAGAGCCGGTCGTCCTTTTCGGCCGGCGGCGGGGTGGCCGGGCGCTCGGTGCGGGCGCGCTCGAGCTGCGACTGCACGCTGCGCGCGTTCTGCTCGGCGCGGGCCCGGGCCTCCTGCATGCGGCCGAGCTGGGTGGTCAGGGCCTGAAGCTCCGCTTCCAGGGCGCGGTTGCCGGCCGGCGGGCCGGACGGGCCGGGGCCGAGGCCGCCGCCGTTGCGCTGCACCTGGTCCGACAGGGCGCGGTTCTCCTCGATGAGGCGGATGAGCTCCTGCTCGACCTCGTCGAGGAACGCGTCGACGTCCTCCTCGTCGTACCCCCGCTTGCCGATCGCAGGCTTCTTGAACGCCATGTTGTGAATGTCGGCTGGAGTGAGTGGCATCGTTTCCCTCGGATCCCTGCGGCAAGACCGTGCGGGGACGAATCCTACGCATGAACTTTGGGAGACTGTCGGCGGTGGCACGTTGTTGTGTCATCTCGGAGGAGAAAGGAATCCCCGTCGTGGCGACCGCCGACGATGTCCGCCGCCTGGCGCTCTCCCTGCCGCACGTCGTCGAGATCGACAGCGACGGCTTCGACTTCCGCGTGGCGAACAGGGGCTTCGTCTGGTCGTACCCGGAGCGGGAACCGGGAAAGTCACGCGTGATCCGCACGGATGTGGCAGTCCTCTACGTGGGTGACGAGGCCGAGAAACAGGCCCTGTTGCTGGGTGAGCCCGACCTGTTCTTCACGACCCCGGGCTACGACGGCCTTCCATTGGTGATGCTCCGGTTACCGATTGTTGATGTGGCGCGGCTCACTGAACTCGTCACCGACGCTTGGCGGATGCGCGCGCCGTCCGAGATCGAATCCGAGCTGGGTTAGGCCCGGGCGTGCAGGGCCGTCACGGCGGCCCGGGCCGACACGAAGGCGCCGTGTTGCCACGCGACCGTCTGGCTGAGCCAGTCCCCCGCGAAGTGCACTCGGCCGGCGGGCTCGCGCAGCAGGGCGAAGGCCGGGCTGCCGTACGGCGGCGCGGCCCAGGCGCCCTCCAGGTGGGGGACGCGGCTCCAGCTCACCGAGAAAGACGACATCGCTTCCGTACGGTACTTGGCGCCGTGAATCCGCTCACCGAGCGACAGCGCCCGTTCGGTGCGGTCGTGCGGGGCCAGTCGGGCGTACGTCTCCGCGTCCGTCCCGAAGTTGTAGTAGCCGACCAGGACGCCGCGCGCGGCGTGGAAGCCGGACGACGGGTACCAGATCTGCCGCAGGTCGAGATCGGTGTCGGTGGCGCCGCCGTAGACGCCCAGATCGGACTCCCACCAGCGGCTGCGGTACTCCAGCCCGATCTTGCCGGCGGGGAACGGGGTGAACGCCCTCAGCGCCGTGGTCACGTCGTCGCCGAGGTTGTGCGGCAGCCGGGCCATGAGGTGCGGCGGCATCGTGGCCACGCAGTAGTCAGCGGTGATCATCCGCTCGCGGCCGTCCTGCCGGTAGCGGACCTCGACCCCGCCGGGCCGGTCGGCGACCGAGGTGACCACGGCGCCGAGCCGGATCCGGTCCGCGCCGACCGCCCGGGCGAGCGCCATCGGGATCCGGTCCATGCCGCCGACCGGCTGGAACATCGGCATGGCCTGGTCAAAAGCGAGATCGAAGCCGAGGTACGCCCCGACGCCGCTCCGCAGGACGTCGGACAGCGACGCCGGCCCGTCGAGCGGGACCCCGCCGTCCACGCCCGGATAGGTGGCGAAGCCGCGGTCGGGTCCGCCCTGGTACTCGCCGTCGTCGGTGAGCCGCCCGAAGTCGCGGAGGAACTCCAGCAGCTCGTCGCGCCCGCCGCCGGCCAGCTCGGCGTCGAGACCGCCGGAACGCGTGACCCGGGTGAGCAGCTGCGAGACGTACCCGAAAAGATCGGCCCGGGCCGTGCGGAAGCGGACTCCGGGGCCGCCGGCGCCGGTGTGGATGAAGGCGTCCGCGTTGGAATTGACGAAGACCTCGATGGGCACGCCCAGCTCACGGCAGTAGTCGAGGGTGACCATCCAGGGCGCGATGCGCGCCGCGCCGGCGTTGAAGTACGTGCCGTACGCGAAAGAAGCTCGTTGGGTGTGCCCGTCGAGATCGGTCTCGGTGTCGCCGCCGCGGATCGTCAGCACCCGTCCGCCGGGTTTGTGCCGAGCCTCCAGCACGGTGCAGTGGTAGCCGGCTTTGCCCAGCTCGTAGGCGCTGGTGAGCCCGGCCACGCCACCACCGAGGACGACCACCGACCGGCCGGCGCCGGTCCGCGACGGCGGCGTGAAGGCGGCGCCCTCCGAGGCGGCCAGCGCGGCCAGCAGCGCGCCGCCCGCGCCGGCCTGGAGGAGACGGCGTCTGGTCAGTCCGTCCACCCGGCCAGTGTGTCGGGCCCTCGCCACCGGTTCAAGCGCCGGCCAGGGACTCCTGGAGGCGGCGCCACTCCCGTTCCCGGCCGATGTCGGCGCGGTGGCCGGCATTCCGGCTGTAGGACTCGATCGCCCTTCCGAGGAACGCGGCGTCGACCCCGGTGACCGGAATGCTGTGCGTGCCGAGGGGCCACAGCCCACGCCGGCGTACCAGCTCGGGCCGGCCGAAGGTGAGAGTGAGCCGGCTGCGCCGCACCTCGGCCAGGGCGGGCAGCGCGTCCCACGGCACGACGAGGCTCCCGAACGGCCGGCGGGCCTCGATCCCGCCGGGCCGCAGCCGGACCATCGGCGACCGCCAAGCCACCACCGCCAACAGCAGCAGTGCGAGCACCCCGAACGACCAGGCCCCGGCATGCGCGTGGACCTCACCTCCGACCCAGGCGCTGCCCAGAGCGATCAAGCCGGGCAGCAGGACGACGGCGGAGACGTCGGCACCGGTCTCGAAAGCCGGCACCCCCGGGCGCGTCAGCAGCACTCGCGGCTGCGGCGAGGCATAGGCGACGACGCTGACCACGACCGACACCAGTAACACGGCGAGAATCACGGGGAAAACCGCAAATACGAAATCGTCCCCGAAACTCACCAAGCCACAGCCGACGGCGACGGTGGCCCCCATGAACAGACGTCGCCGGCGGTCGAACAGCAGCATGATCCTGAGCAGCACCCGGGCAGGCTACACGCCACCGGCTTCAGCGCATTTCCACAGCGTAGGCCGCCTCCCGCACCTCCGGAGACGGGTGGCCGCGGAGTGTGAACAGCACCTGCTGCCACGGCTCGGTCCAGCGGCGAACCCGGTCGCGCACCAACGCCACCGCGAACAGCCCGGCGGCCAGGTCGGCCCGGCCGGCCAGGTGCCCGGCCGCCGCGCGAACCACCTCGGGATCGGGAGCGGCCAGTCCCCGCTCGTTGAGCACCTCGGCCACGGCGACGGCCGCCACCGGCCGGGCGGCGCACCGATCGGCGAGCTCGTCCAGCTCGGTCCAGGGCAGCAGGGCGGCCAGCAGGGTGAGACCGACGGTGGCGAAGCCCGGCTGGGCGGTCAGCCACCGGGCCACCCCGGCCAGCGGCACACGGTCCGCTCCGGCGGGCGCGTTCCGCGACCATCCGGCAGCCGCCTGGGCCAGCATTTGCACGCGGCGGCGGGCGGGCCGGTCCGCGCCCGGCCGGCCCGGGTGCTGGTCGTCCGCGTCCTGGCCGATCAGGTTCACCAGAACCGCACGGGCCGCCCGCTCATCAAGCAACGGCAACAACCCGGAGGCGTCCGTGACGGCGACCCGCTGCCCAAGGTCGCCGAGACGGTCCATGACCAGGTCCCGTACGCCGTCGGCCCACCGAGCCCACGAGGGCAGCGCGAGAAACGCCTCCCGCTCGCCGCCCCGGCACATGGCAACGATCAGTTCTGCGTAGCGACGCCGATACCGCTCGGCAACCGTCGCCGGATCCGCCGCCAGCACGGCCCGGCGCTCCTCCCGGCTCCCACCGCCCGCCAGAGCTCCCACACGGCCGGAGACCTCGGTCGAGACCCCGCCCCCGGCGGCAGCAGCCCCGACTCCCGCAACGCTGGATTCGGCAACCCCAGGTTCCGCAGTCCTAGGTTCCGCGGCTCCAAGCTCGTCCGTCCCAGGTTCAGCGAACCTGGGTTCGGCAGTTCCGGCGGCGGTGGCAGAGGTGGGCGTCGCGGAACCGGTGGCGGTAGCAGAGGTGGCGGAACCGGTGGCGGTGGCGGTGGCGGTGGCGGTGGCGGTGGCGGTGGCGGTGGTGAGGATAGTCCAGCTCTCGGGGGCTTCCAGGCGCTGGCGGGCGGCGGCCACGATGGCTGCCCGCACGTCGCGGTGGGTGCCGGGGTGGATGTAGGTGTCCAGAAGCGCCGCCATCACGCTCGGCGGGCCGTACCGGGCGAGGACCCGGGCCGCCTCCTTGCGGCTGGTGACCCCGGTCTCGGCTGTCAGCACGCCGCCGAGCAGGGCCGGTAACCGGGACGGCTCGACGGTGGCGGCGGCCCGCGCGACGGCGTACATGGCCACCCGGGCCCGGTCGCCGTTCGCGTGCTCCAGCAGCTCCGACAGTGCCTCATCGGGGCGGTCGGTCCAGATGAGAGCGCCCAGCGCCGCCTCCGCGACCACCACCTCGGACGCGCCTGTGTGCCGGCGCACCAGGTCGCGGCCGGGGCCGGGGACCCGGGCGGCGACCCGCACGGCGTACGCGCGGGTCTGCACGTTCTCGGCGCCGTCGTCGATGACGGCTTCCAGGAGCTCGGTGAAGCGGGCGCGCTGACGGGGCAGCCACCGGTCGGCGTGCCGGGGCGGCGCGGGCACCCAATGCCGCCCGGCCTCGATCAGGCGGCCTTGAACGGGAGCGCGCAGCGCACGGTCGATCAGGTCGGTGCGGGAGGTGGCGATGACGTCCCACACGACGGGCACCGCGACCATCGAAGGGTCGGCGTCGAGCACCGCCGGCACCCGGGCGGCGCGGTGCCTGGGGTCGGCCAGCCACGATGAGGCGGCCTGTCGCGCGACCCACTCCGAGGTGCCGGGGGCTGTCGCCCGGAACAGCAGCTCCTGCAGCCCTGGAACGTTTCGGGCGCGCCGGCCGAGGGCGGCGGTGAGCCCGAACAGCGGCCCGAAGTCGCCGCGGTCCATGGACGTGACGACCCAGTTCCGGAGGCGGTCGAAGACCATCGTCTCCTGACCACGCCGCAGCGCCTGGTCGAAGCGCCGCAGCACCGGCACGGGCGACACCCGGCCGGCCTGGTCGATGGCGTGCAGGGCCCAGTCGCGCAGTTCCGGTACGCCGACGTGGTGCTGGAGGACGTCCGCGGCGAGTGAGGCGAGCGCGCTCGTCGTCTCCCGGGAAGCGTCGCGCGCCTCGACCGCGTCGGTGGTCAGCCGGGTCAGTCCGGCCGCGGTGGCGGGGGTGAGCAGCCGGGCCACGCCGGCCAGGGCGCTCAGTGCGGCCGCCCGCACCGGGTCCTGCTCGTTGCGGAGACGCCCGAGCCGGTGGACGAGCTCGGCCACCACCCGCGGGTCCCGCGTGCGGCGCGCGGCCGAGACGAGCAGGTGGTACGCCCGGGCCCGCTCGGCGGCCAGCCCGGAGCGCAGACCCGCCTCCAGGGCCGCCGACGCCTCCGGCCAGTTCAGGTAGGCGCTCCAGGTGAGCACGTGGGTCTCGTTGTCACGGATCTTGGGCAGGCTCAGCACCCGGACCGCCTCGCGGACCCGGGGACCGGCCGGCAGCACCGCCATGACCGTGTGGGCGACCAGGCCCCCGGACCCGGCCCCGGACCGCTCGAAGAGGCCGCCGCGCCGGGCCGGGGGAAGCGCGCGAAGCAGCGCGGCGAAACCACGCGGATTGTCGCGCATGGCCACTGCCACGGGCAGGAGGTCGTCGTCGGGCAGGACGGCCAGCGCGCGGAACAGCCGGGGGGTCAGCTGCTGCCCGGCCCGAGCCGAGAGCCGGCCGGGCGTGGCCAGCAGCCGGGCGACACGCGCGGGATCGTGCACGGCGAGCGCGCCCGAGCCCGGCGTCCAGGACGCCGGCGCGTACCGCTCGGCCAGATCGAGGAACGCCGCTGGGTCGCACCGGCTCTCGAGCGCCGCGACCTCGTGGTTCCACAGGTCGTCCCGGTGCTCGGGCGCGGCCGCCGCGAGCCGCTGTCCCGCGCGGTCCAGAGCCGGCCCGGGATGCCGCCGGGCCAGGGCGGCCAGGGTGATCGTGTGTTCCACTTCGGGCAGCAGATCGCGGACCACCGACGCACTGCACGCGGGCAGGATCGCCGCTACCTCCCGGTCGCCCCAGTAGGGGCGCACCTCGGCGATCAGCGCGTCAGCGGTGGCGCTCAGGCGCCGCTGCCGGAGTGTGCGGTAGACCCGCCGCCGCTCGGCCGCCGGCAGGTCCACCACGCTGTCGAGGCGCCCGGCCCGCAGCGCCGCGTCGATCGCCTCGGACCGGATCGACGGCTGCGGGTCGCGCGTCGCGGCCACGATGGCGTCGTCGTCCCGTACGACCATGGCCGCGACCAGCGCGAGACGCCGCTCGTAGTCGTCGCCGCCGCGCAGCTCGGCGCCGACCGCGGCCCGGTCCGGAGCGGACTGGGCCCAGGCGGCCAGGCGCTTCATCCGTACCCCGTACGGCAAAGGTTCGAGCGACGTCAGCAGTTCCCGGGTGGCGGCCAGCATGTCGATCATTGTGCCCGCCCGGCCATCACATGACGTTATGTGGCAAGTGAGGGGTGACACAGGCGTCCGGGGCGCACGTACATTACTTCGACAGCCGTCTATCGATGGAAGGAGTCCGGCGTGCGCATCCGCATCGTCGTCGCTTCGCTTGCCACCGCCCTCACCGGTGCCCTGGCCGTTCCGTCCGCCGCCGCGGCGGCCGAGGATCCCTCCACCAACATCATCGGCGGCGGGACGGTCTCGTCCGCGCCGTGGGCCGCCGCCGTGCTCAGCAACGGCAACTTCACCTGCTCCGGCACGATCATCTCGGCCAACTACGTGCTCACCGCGCGGCACTGCATCAGCGGCACGATGTCGGTGCGGGTCGGCAGCGTCAACCGGACCTCCGGCGGCACCACCCGGGCCGTGACCAGCACGGCCACCCGGTACGACCTGGCCCTGATGCGGCTGGCCAGCCCGATCACGACGTCGTACATGCCGCTGTCCGGCGCGTACCCGCCGGTCGGCTCGACGAACAACATCTACGGCTGGGGCATGACCTGCTACAGCGGGTGCAGCGCGTCGACCACGCTGAAGACGGCGACGGTCCAGGTCACCTCGACCAACCAGACCGACGCGTACGGCGGTCGCGCCATCGCAAGCACGCGGATCAACGGCAACGCCTGGCGCGGCGACTCGGGCGGCCCGCAGGTCTACAACGGCGCCCAGGTCGGCGTGGCCTCCACCGCCGACGGCACGAGCCGCCAGTACTACGGCAGCGTGGCGTACAACCGCGCCTGGATCCAGTCCACGGCCGGCGTCTGATCAGAACGCCGTCGGGCGAGCCCCGGGTGGGGCTCGCCCGTTCCGATCGCTCGCTCTGCGCCCTGGCCAGACTACGAATCGTCGATATTATGAATCCGAAAGTCGTCGCGGAATCACGCGGCGTCATTCGGCTTGACTAACGGTTCGGGACCATATATCTGTTCTGACGGCGATCAGCGCGGCCTCACGGAGGCTATAGCCAAACAGTGAGGAGCTCGGCGTCCATGGCGGCAAAGGCCACGTTGGGGGAACGCGGGCAGGGTCCGAAAAAGACGCCGAAACGCCGCAAGTTGCCGTTATGGACCAAACTGCTCACCGCGTTCGGTGCGGTTCTCCTGGTCGTCGGCGCCGGCGGTCTGATCTCGGTGAAGTACTTTCTCAACCAGCTCACCAGTAACATCCAGACGACGTCGACCGTGCTGGGCTCGGCCGGCCTGAGCAACCAGGCCGTCGCGGCGGGCAAGATGCCCGAGGGCGCGATGAACATCCTCATGCTGGGCCTGGACACGCGGACCGGCTGGGAGGAGAAGGGCGAGCTGTCCCGCTCCGACACGATGATCATCCTGCACGTGACGAAGAATCACGACCAGGCGTACATGATCTCGATCCCGCGCGACGCGGTCGTCGACATCCCGGCCGACAGCGAGCTCGGCTTCCGCGGTTCGACCGAGAGGATCAACAGCGCCTACGCGTACGGGTCCAGGGACGGCAAGGGCTGGCAGGGCGGCGCGAAACTCGCCACCAAGACGGTCAACAAGCTGACCGGCATCGAGTTCGACGGGATCGTCGTCATCGACTTCGGCGGCTTCAAGGGCATCCTCGAGGCCATGGGCGGCGTGCACATGTGCGTCGACAAGCGGATGTGGTCCAGCCACTACATCGTCGTCGACGGCAAGGTGAAGTACGCCGAGGGCGCCGACCCCAAGAGCCCGCCGAGGAACGCGCTGTGGTTCGAGAAGGGCTGCCGCAACATGCAGCCGTGGGAGGCGCTGGAGTTCTCCCGCCTGCGGCACTCGACGAACGGTGACTACGACCGTCAGCGTCACCAGCAGCAACTGCTGCGGGCCATGATGAAGAAGGCGACCAGCGGCGGCATCATCAGCAACCCGAACAAGGTCTCCAAGATCCTGGCCGCGGCCGGCACCTCGCTGCGGATGGACACCCACGGCGTACCGGTCACCGACTTCATCTTCGGCATGAAGGGCCTGGCCGCCGGCGACCTGATTCCGATCAAGACCAACGGCGGCACGTTCGCCCCGGCGACCTCCAGCGGCGGCGAGGGCATCAGCCAGGCCACCAAGGACCTGTTCAAGGCGACCGCCGACGACAAGCTCCCGGCCTTCCTGGGCCGCCACCCCGAGATGCTGATCAACGATCCAGCCACGTCCTGAGAAAAAAGAGGGCCCGGCGTGAACGCCGGGCCCTCTTTCTATGTCCAGACGGGTTTCCGGGGCGCGGGCAGGCCCGTCTCCTCCTCGCAGCGGGCCAGGATCTCGTCGAGCGGCGGCCCCATGTCGAAGACCGGCAGCTCACCCCGGTCCGCCTGCCGCAGCTTCGCCGTCTCGGCGGCCACCACCCGCCCGGCCTCGTCGACCACGACGCCGTAGCGGCGGGCGCCCTCGCGGGTGACCAGGCCGCGCCGCACCTCCTTGGCCACCAGCTCCGGGTCGCGGGCCAGCGGGTCGCCCCAGCCGCCGCCACCCCACGTGACGAAGTGCAGCACGTCGCCCGGGGACACCGGCACGTCGTGGCACTTGCTGGGCAGCACCTCGCGGCCGCCGGCGGCCCGGTCGATCCACTTGCGGCCGCGGGCGCCCGGCTCACCACCGTTGACACCCCACGGATAGGTCAGCCACCGGTCGTCGTGGATCGCGATCGTCCCCGGCTCGAGGAAGCGGTAGGCGACGTCGACGCCGTTGCCGCCGCGGTGCAGTCCGGCACCGCCGGTGTCGGCCACCGTCTCCCATTTCTCGATGCGCAGCGGATAGTACGACTCGAGGAACTCGCACGGAATGTTGACGAAACTCGGCCACAGCGAATGCCCGTCCGGCCCGTCGCCCAGCGGCCGGCCCGGAATGCCGCCGAACCCGATCGAATAGAGCTGGAACCACTCGCCTTTACGGTCGCCCCCGGAATAGTTACCGGAATACATGAAATGCGGCGACGAGGAGAATCCGGCCGCGTTCAACAGGGCCGGATTGGTCTGCCCCAGCAGGCCACCGAACAGGTCGAACACCCGCCCGATGCCGTGGTTGCGGGCGTTCAGCGCGGCCGGATGCCTCGGTTTCCAGTACGACCCGTCGGGAATCGTCACGTCGACCAAGGGGTAGAAGCCGTCGTTCCACAGGATCTGCGGATCGGCCACCGTGATCATGTAGATGCCGAAGAACATCCGGGCCAGATTCTCGTTCAGGTAATAGTTCACCGGGCCGATCGCCTGCGGTGACGACCCCCGGAAATCGAGGTGCACCCGGTCGCCGGTGCGGGTCAGGGACAATGTCAGCTCGTACGGGCCGAAGCCCACCCCGTCGTCGCAGATGTAGTCGGTGAACGAAAGGGTCCGGCCCTCCTCGAACACGACGTGCAGCAGCGTCTTCATGGCGTCGTAGTTGCGCTGGAGCAGGGCGTCCAGGGCCGAGAGGTACGTGGCCACGCCGAACCGGGCGCACATCTCGCTCACCCGCCGCGCCGCCGTCCGGCAGGCCGCGACCAGCCCGTTGAGGTCGGCCCGGTTCCAGTCCGGCACCCGGACCTGGTTGAGGATGATGCGCAGCGCGTCCTCGTTGAGCCGGCCGCCGTCGTACAGCTTGAAGGGCGGAATGACCACACCCTCCTCGTAGATCGTCCGGGCGTCGGTCGGCATCGAGGACGGCGTCTTGCCGCCGACGTCGGACATGTGCCCGAACATCGACGCCCAGCCGACGACCCGGCCCTCGACGTAGATCGGCAGGACGACGAGCCAGTCGTTGGCGTGGCTGATCGCCGCCCCGCACGCGTACGGGTCGGACGTGAGCAGGACGTCGCCCTCGCGGATGTCACCGGCGAAGCCGGCCAGGAAGTCGGGGATGGAGAGCCCGAACTGGCCGACCACCATCCGCCCGGCCGGGTCGGCGATCAGCGGGAACTCGTCGTGCTGCTCCCGGATGCCGGGCGAGAGCGCCGTACGGAAAAGGACCTCGTCCATCTCGTAGCGGGCGTTGCGCAGCCCGTTCTCGACCAGGTCGAGGGTGACCGGGTCGACGTCGGTGGTCGCGAGGGGCCCGGTGGAGGTCTCGACGATGCGTGCCATTCAGCCCTCCGGGCTCTCGGTGGGACGGATCAGCAGGCTGCCGCTGGGGTCGGTGACCGCGGCGTGGCCGGGAAGGATCAGGGTGGTCGAGTCCATCTCGGTGACGATCGCCGGTCCCGGTACGACGTCGCCGGCCTTGAGCTTGAGACGGTCGTAGAGGGCGGCGTCGACGAAGTGGCCGTCGACGTAGATCCGGGTCTCGCCGGTCCGCGCACCGGCCGGGTCGCCGTCGCCCTTCTCCAGGTGGATCGGCGTCACGCGCGGGCGCTCACCGGTGACGGTGGCCCGGGCGTTCACCAGCTCGTGGCCGACGTCGAGGGTGAAGGAGAACAGCCGCTCGTGCTCGGCGTCGAAGCGCGCGGCCAGCCCGGCCGGTCCCTCGCCGAGCTCCACGGTCACCGGCAGCTCGTTGCCCTGGCCGACGAACCGGACGTCGGCCGAATAGGTCACCCGGGTCGTCGTGATGCGCCGGGAAGCCGCTTGGGCCAGCTCCTCGAAGATCCCGGCGAATTCCGAAGGGGTCAGGTCGCCGAGGCGGCGCAGGACGGTCCGGGCGGCCTCGTCGCGGGCCGAGGTGGTGGCGTCGCCCAGCGCGCAGAGCACGCCCGGCGAGGGCGGCACGATCACCGGCCAGGCCCCGGTGAGCCGGCCGATCGCGTTGGCGTGCAGTGGCCCGGCGCCGCCGAAGGCGACCAGCGCGAAGTCCCGCGGGTCGTAGCCCTGCTGCACGCTGACCAGGCGCAGGCCGCCGAGCATGTTCTCGTTGACGATGTCGACGATGCCGGCCGCGGCCGCCTCCACGCTGGGCAGGCCCATGGCGTCGGCGATCGATTGCACAGCCGTGCGGGCCGCCTCGCGGTCGAGCGTGATCTCGCCGCCGGCCAGTGCCGTCGGCAGGTAGCCGAGCACCACGTTGGCGTCGGTCACGGTGGGTGCGTTTCCGCCCTTGCCGTACGCGGCGGGGCCCGGCTCCGCCCCGGCCGACTGCGGTCCGACCCGCAGCGCGCGGGTCAGCTCGGGCACGTGGGCGATCGAGCCGCCACCGGCGCCGACCGTACGGACGTCGACCGCCGACGCCCGTACCGTCAGGTCCCCGACCTTCGTCTCTCGCCCGATCCGCGCCTGGCCCTCGCGGACCAGGGCCACGTCCGTCGAGGTGCCGCCCATGTCGAAGGTCAGCAGCTCCTTGTGGCCGGACTGCTCGGCCACCCACACCGCTCCGGTGACGCCGCCGGCCGGGCCCGAGAGCAACATCGTCACCGGCGCCGCCGTGGCCGCCTCGGCCGCGGTGAGACCGCCGTCGCTGCGCAGGATGGACAGATCGGTGTTGATCTTGGATGAGAGGTTCGCGACATATCGGGCCACCTGCGGCTGGACGTAGCCGTTGGCGACAGTGGTCAGCGCCCGTTCGTACTCGCGCATTTCGGGCAGAACGACGCTGGAGAGCGAAACTTGGACGCCGGGGATCTCCTCAGCCGCCAATGCGGCGAGCCGGCGCTCGTGCGTGTCGTTGGCGAAGGCGTTGATCAGCGCGATCGCCAGAGCCTCGATGCCCTGATCCTTCAGCTTTCGGAGGGCGATTCGGGCCTTCTGCTCGTCCAGTTCGGTGACGACGGTGCCATCGCTGGCGATGCGGCCCGGGACCTCGACCGTGTTCTCCAGCTCCGCGAGGGGCTCGGGCTTGGGCCAGATGATCCAGCCGGCCAGTCCGCCCGGCACGAACGAGCGGGCGATCTGCAGAACCTGACGGAAGCCCTCGGTGGTGACCAGCCCGACGGTGGCGCCCTTGCGCTCCAGGATCGCGTTGGTGGCCACCGTCGTGCCGTGCAGGACGTGCCGGATGACCGCCCGGTCCACGCCCGCCTCGGCGCAGACCTTGGCGATGCCGTTCAGCACGCCCGCTGATTGATCGCTCGGCGTCGAAGCGGTCTTCGCCCGCCACGTCGAACCTGATTCCTCGTCGACCAGCAGCACATCGGTGAAGGTGCCGCCCACATCTACGCCGAGCCGATAGGACATGGTCCTCCTTAAATGATCTTTTCTTGGCGCAGGTTCGCGCGCTCCGTTTCCTCGAGGCCGAGAAGGCCGCCGTAGATCTCGTCGTTGTGCTCGCCGAGCGCCGGGCCGGCCGAGCGCACCCGGCCCGGCGTCTCGGACAGGCGCGGGGTGGCGTTCTGCATCGGCAGCTCGCCGAAGTCGGGGTGGGGCACGGTCACGATCGCCTCGCGCGCGGCGAAGTGCGGGTCGGCGAACATGTCCTTGGCCCGGAAGATGCGCCCGGCCGGCACCCCGGCCGCGTGCAGGGCGGTCAGCAGCTCCTCGGCCTTGCGGGTGGAGGTCCACTCGGCGATGAGCGTGTCGAGCTCGGCCATCGCGGCGCCCCGGGCCCCGTGGGTCGCGTAGCGCGGATCGGTGGCCAGGCCGGGTTGCTCCATGACGGTGACCAGCCGGCCGAACACGCTGTCCTGGTTGGCCGCGATCAGGATGAGGTCGCCGTCGCCGGTCGGGTAGACGTTGCTGGGCGACACATTGGGCAGGGTGGCGCCGGTGCGCTCGCGCTGATAGCCGGCGATCGCCCACTCCGGCAGCAGCGACTCCATCATGGCCAGCACGGCCTCGTAGATGGCGGAGTCGACGACCTGGCCGCGCCCGGTCCTCGTGCGGTGGTGGATCGCGGTCAGGGTCCCGAGGCAGGCGTACGTGGCGGCGAGCGAGTCGCCGAGCGAGATGCCGGCCCGCACGGGCGGGCGCTCGGGCTCACCCATGACGTACCGGATGCCGCCCATGGCCTCGCCGATCGAGCCGAAACCGGCCCGGCCGGCGTAGGGGCCGGTCTGGCCGTAGCCGGTGACCCGGGTGACGACCAGGCCCGGGTTGGTCTTCCAGAGCGTGTCGGGGGCGAGGCCCCAGCGCTCCAGGGTGCCGGGCCGGAAGTTCTCGACCACGATGTCGGCGGTGTCGATCAGCCGCCTGATCAGGGCCTGCCCCTCGGGCCGGCGCAGGTCGCAGGTCACCGACTTCTTGTTGCGGGCCACCACCGGCCACCAGAGCGACTTGCCGTGCGGCTTCTCCCGGCCCCACTCGCGCATCGGATCGCCCTTGGCCGGGTCCTCCACCTTGATCACTTCGGCCCCGAAGTCGCCGAGCAACTGACCGCAGAACGGACCGGCGAGCAACTGACCGAACTCGACGACGCGCAGATCGTCCAGCGGCAACGTCATCGCACACCCACCATGGTCGCCCGGGCGTTGTACAGGTGGGACCGCATCACGGCCTCGGCCCAGTCGCCGTCGCCGGCGCGGGCGGCGGCCACCATCTCGACGTGGTGGTGCAGGCTGCGGTGCAGCGCCTCGGGCGTGTAGTTGTGGAAGTTCTGGTGGACGACCGGCGCGTGGGTGACGCCGCGCAGCGCGTCGGCCAGCGGGCGGGAACCGGCGGCCTCGATGAAGATGCTGTGGAAGCGGCGGTTCAGCTCGACCAGCGCGTCCCGGTCGCCGGCCTCGATCATCTCGGTGGCGAGCGCGTCGAGCTCGTCGAGCTGCTCGGGGCTGAGCGCCGGAACGGCCTGCTGGACGGCGTACGGCTCAAGCCGCAGTCGAAGTTCGAAGATCTCGCGCAGTTCCTCGTCGGAGCGGCTCACGACGCGGGCGCCGCGGTGGGGCTGGATCTCGACGAGGCCCTCGGCCGCCAGCCGGGTCAGCGCCTCGCGGATCGGCGTGCGGCTCACCGACAATCGGCCGGCGAGCTCCACCTCCCCCAGCCGCGCGCCGGACGGGATGGTCCCCGCCAGGATCTCCTGCCGCAACGTCTGTGCCGCCTGCTCCGCCGCCGCCCGCACCGAACCCCCCTCGCCGTGAATGTATGCAATCTTGGCGAGGGGGGCGGGTGTTACGCAAGAGGCGGCCAGGGTTTGTATACAACTCAGCGGAGCGCGGGCAACACCTTGCTGCCGAAGGCATCGATGAACGGCGTCAGGTTCTGCCCGACGTGGTGCAGGTAGATCCGGTCGAAGCCGAGCTCGGCGTACCGGCGCAGCAGCTCGGTGTGCTCCTCCAGGTCGGCCGAGATGTTGACGACCTTCGCGACCTGCTCGACCGTGACGTTCGCGGAGATGACGTCGAAGTGCTCCACGGTCTCGGCGTCCCAGCAGACCGGCGGCGGGAAGATGTTGCTGCGCCACTGGTCGTAGGCGATCTGCTCGGCCTCCTCCCGGGTGGGCGCCCAGCTCAGGTGCACCTGAAGGCAGACCGGCCCGGTGCCGCCGGCGCCCCGGTAGGCGTCGATCATCGCGCGCAGCTGCTCCTCGGGCGCGTTGACGGTGACCAGCCCGTCGGCCCACTTGGCACACCACGCGGCCGTCTTGGTGCTGACCGCGGCCCCGATCAGCGGCGGCGCCTGCTCCGGCCGCGTCCACAGCCGCGCCCGGTCCACGGTGATGATCCCGTCGCGGGTGACCTCCTTGCCGGCCAGCAGGTCACGGATGACGTCGACGCAGGCCAGCAGCCGCGCCTCCCGCACATCCTTGCGGGGCCACTCGCCACCGACGACGTGCTCGTTGCTGTATTCACCGCTGCCGAGGGCCGCCCAGAACCGCCCCGGGTACATCGAGGCGAGCGTCCCCATGGCCTGCGCGATGATCGCCGGGTGGTAGCGCTGCCCCGGCGCGTTCACCACACCGAACGACAGGTTGGTCGCCTGCAGCGCCGCCCCGAGCCACGACCAGGCGAACCCGGACTGACCCTGCCGCGCGCTCCACGGCGAGAAGTGATCAGAACACATGGCTGCCTCGAACCCCGCTTGCTCCGCAGCGACCACGGCGGCCAGCAGCTCGGCGGGCGGGATCTGCTCATGAGAGGCATGGATTCCGTAGACCGTCATGCCCCTCGAGTACCCAGTGTCCCTGGATAAGAATCGGTCAAGACTCGGGCGATCCGGTGGTGATCGTGGGGCGGCGGCGGAAATCATCGGAGCATGACTGACTTTCTGCTCACGCGGCGCCGGCTGCTCGTCAGTGCGGGCGCGGGAGTGCTCGGTCTGACGATTGTGAACACGGTGACCGGATGTTCGGACGCTGAGACGCCGGCCGCCGCCACCGCGTCCAGCGCCGCCGCCGGCACCACCTCCGCCGGCGGCTCCTCGTTCGGCGGCTGGGAGCGGGTCAATCTGTCGTACGTGTCGGCCTACCTGCTGATCCGCGGTGACGAGGCGGCGGTGGTCGACCTCGGCACGCCCGGGTCCGGGGACGCGATCGGGTCGGCGCTGACCGCCGCCGGGAGCGGGTGGAACCAGGTCCGGCACGTCATCCTGACCCACCAGCACCAGGACCACGTGGGCGGGCTGCCGGATGTGGAACCGCGTACGAAGGCGGTCTTCCACGCCGGCCTGAACGATGTCGGCTCGATCGTCAACGCGCAGCGGACGCTGAAGCCCCTCGGCGACGGCGACGAGGTCTTCGGCCTCCAGATCGTCGACACACCGGGCCACACGCTCGGCCACATCTCGGTCTTCGACCCGTCCACGGGCACCCTGGTGGCGGGCGACGCCCTCCGTACGACCGAAGGTCTCGCCGGCTCCGACCCCAAGTACACCGCCGACCTCGACAAGGCCGCCGCCTCGGTGAAGAAGCTGGCCGCCCTCGACGTCAAGACCATCCTTCCCGGCCACGGCGAACCCCTCACCGACGGCGCCGCCGACGCGCTCCGCAAGCTCGCCGGCTCCTGACGCACGGATATTAGTCCCTTCTGGCCGGTCCCTAAGCGGGCGGAGATCGGGTACCGTTCGCCCGGCGCAAGTGCGCCCCCGAACTCTCCTGGAGCGGACCCATGCGCCGGATCCTCGCCGCCGCCGTTGTCGTTCTGATGCTGGGCGCCGCCGCCTGCTCGGCGGACGACAAGGGTGACACCGGCGGTGGCACCAAGGTCACCGTCGGCGTCGTGCCCATCGTCGACGTGGCGCCGATCTATCTGGGCAAGGCCAAGGGGTTCTTCGCCAGCCGCGGCATCGACCTGACGCTCGTGCCCGAGCAGGGCGGTTCGGCCATCGTGAAGAACGTGGTCGCCGGCAAGTACCCGTTCGGCTTCAGCAATGTGACCTCGCTGATGGCCGCGCAGGCGGGCGGGGCCCAGCTCAAGGGTGTGGCCGGCGGCGTCTCCTCGACCGGCCGGGCCGGGCGTGACTTCTCGGCCATCGTGGTCCACGACGGCAGCCCGATCCGTACGGCCAAGGACCTGACCGGCAAGACGATCGCGGTCAACACCTTGAAGAACCTGGGCGACACGACCGTACGGCAGTCGGTGCGCACCGCCGGCGGCGATCCGGCGAACCTGAAGTTCGAGGCCATGCCGTTCGGTGACATGCCGGCCGCCCTGCAGGGTGGCCGGGTCGACGCCGCCTGGGTCGTCGAGCCGCAACTGTCGCAGGTGCTGACGCAGGGCGGTCAGATCGTCGCCTCCAATTTCGTGGACACCGCGGCCGACCTGACCGTCGCGCTCTACTTCACCAGCGAGGCCGAGATCGCCCGGAGCCCTGATCTGGTCACCCAGTTCACCGGCGCGATCAAGGACTCGATGGCGTACGCCGCGACCCATCCGGACGAGGTTCGCGACATCGTCGGCACCTACACCACGATCAACGAGACGGTCCGGATCGCGATGATCCTGCCGAGCTGGCCGGGTGAGATCAACCGCCCGTCGATCGAGCGGATGGCCCAGCTGGGCCGCAGCGACGGGATACTGCCCAAGGCGCCCGCCCTGGATCAGCTGCTGCCCTGACGGCTTTCCGGCAGCAGCAGGTGGACGTCGCCGAACTCGTGCCATCGGTACCGTTCCCGCAGCGCCTCGTCGTAGGCCGTGCGCAGCGCGGGCAGGCCGGTCACGGCCGACAGCATCCGCAGGTGTGAGGCGCGCGGCTCGTGCAGCCCGGTGAGCAGCCCGTCCACCGACCGCACCGGGCGCTCGGGGCCGATGACCAGGTCGGTCCAGCCCGACGGCGGCCCGTCCCACGCCGTTTCGAGGGCCCGCACGACCGTCGTGCCGACCGCTATCACCCGCCCGCCCCGGCCCCGCACGTGCTTGATCAGGCCGGCCGTGGGGCCCGGCACCGCATACCACTCCGGGTACGGCGGTTCGTCCACCTCGGCCGACGCCACCCCCGTGTGCAGGGTGACCGGCGCGACCAGGATCCCCCGCCCGGCCAGCGCGGCCAGCACCGCGCCGGTCAGCGGCCGCCCGGCGCTCGGCATCTCGGCGCTGCCGGGCTCCGTCGCGTAGGCGTTCTGATAGGTCGCCAACGGCCAGTCCCGGTCGGTGTAGTCGTACCGGATCGGCCGCCCGTGCCGCGCCAGATAGTCGACCCTCGTTCCCGGCACGTCGGCTTTCGCGGTCCAGAGCCGTGCGGTGTACGGGTGGAGCAGGGTGACCGTCCCCTCGGGTACCTCCAGCCGCAGCCCCGCCCGCGCCGGCCCCGTGCCCGGCGCGAACGGGGCCGTGCTGCCTCCGGCCGGCCGGCGCAGCTCGACCAGCCACGACCCGTCGGCGTGCTCGGTCGAGACGTGCACGACCAGCCCGCCGCCGGTGTCGAGGGCGGCCGGCAGGGTGGCCGAGTTGTTCACCACCAGCAGGTCGCCGGCCCGCAGGATCGACGGCAGTTCCGGGAACCGGTGGTGGCTGACTTTCGCACCGCGGCTCACCAGCAGCCGCACGTCCGCACGCTGTCGTCCCCGGGTCTCGGCCGGCTCCCGCGCCTCGAGGCCGGCCGGCAGCTCGAAGTCGAGGGTGTCCGTGGTCATCGCGCCCCTTCGACGGCCGGCAGCTCGGCCACCGCGTACCGCCCGGAGGCCGGGCGCGACCGCAGCAGGCCCAGCAGGTGCGGCACCACGGTCTCGGGCGGCGGCAGATGGGAGATGTCCTCGTCCGGGGCGGCCTGCTGGTAGAGCCGGGTGCGCATCTCGCCCGGGTCGACGCTCCACACCCGTACCGAGGGCTCCTCCAGCGCCAGCACCCGGCCCGCGTGGTCCAGGGCCGCCTTGGCGGCCCCATAGCCGCCCCAGCCTTCGTACGCCTCGACGGCCGCGTCCGAGCTGATGTTGAGGATGGCGCCGCCCGCCGGGGACCGGCGCAGCTGTGGCAGCAGGAGCTGGGTGAGCGCGATCGGCGCGAGCGCGTTCACCTCGAAGGTCTCCAGCAGCGCGGGCAGCGGGAAGGCGGCCAGCGCCGGCAGCGGCGAGCCGCCCAGCACCGACGCGTTGTTGACGAGCAGGTCGGCCCCGCCGAGCTGCTCGGCCGCGACGGCCAGGACGGCCCGGTGGTCGTCGTCGACCACGTCGCCGGGCCGGGCGACGACTGTGGTGCGCTGGCCGAGCTCGGCCGCGACGGTCTGCAGATCCTCGGCCGTACGGGCGTCGAGCACGAGCCGCCACCCGGCCGCGGCCAGTCCGCGGGCCAGTGCCGCGCCCAGACCGCGGGAGGCGCCGGTGATGACGGCGACCGGTGTCGTGTTGTCGTTGGTCATGCCGTCGACCCTGCCGCCGATCGATCACCGCCGAATCGGGCCCGGGACGGCTTCCGTACGGGACCTTGGTCCTAGGACCATCGGCGCAGGTGCTCGGTCGATGGCCGCCGCTAGGGTGGCCGTATGAGCGACGAGCTGAGCGTCGCGCGGCGACTGTCGGCCGCGGTGCTGGCGGTCAGTGACCGGCTGACCGTTCCCGAGGTGCTGCAGACCATCGTCGACACGGCCCGCGAGCTGGCCGGCGCGCGCTACGCGGCGCTGGGCGTGCCCGACGACGCCGGCTCGTTCGCGCAGTTCGTGGTGTCCGGGGTCAGCGACGAGGTGCAGGCCGCGATCGGCCCGCTCCCCCGTCAGCACGGTTTCCTGGCCGTCATGCTGCACGACCCGGCGACTCAGCGGGTGGCCGACATCCGGGCCGACCCGCGCTTCCACTGGTGGCCGGACGCCCATCCGGTGCTCGAGGCGTTCCTCGGCGTCCCGATCATCAGCGGCGACGAGATCCTGGGCGCGCTCTACCTGGCCAACAAGCCCGGTGGCTTCACCGACGCCGACGAGGAGCTGGTCGGCGTCCTGGCCACCCATGCCGCCATCGCGCTGACCCACGCCCGGCTCTACGCGCGCAACCGTGAGCTCACCATCGCCGAGGAACGCGCCCGCATCGCGCACGACCTGCACGACGCGGTCGCCCAGCGGCTGTTCGGGCTGCGCCTGACCGCCCAGGCGGCCGATGTCCTGCTCGACCGGGACCCGGCCGCCGCCCGCCGGCATCTGGCCGAGGTGACCACGCTGGCCCGCGAGGCGGCCGAGGAGTTGCAGGCCGCAGTCCAGGAGCTGCGCCCGGCCGACCTGGCCACCGACGGCCTTCCGGCGGCCCTGCGCAAACAGGTCGGTGTCCTCGACCGCGCCTACAACGGCGCCCCGCACCTCACCTACGGCGACGACGACCCGCCCGAGCTGCCGATGCCGGTGCGCACAGTGGTCTTCCGCGTGGCCCAGGAGGCCCTGCACAACGCGGTCCGCCACGCCAAGGCGTCCACGGTCCGGGTTCGCCTGCGCACCCTCGGCCCCGATGCCGTACGCCTGGAGGTCGCCGACGACGGCCGGGGCTTCGACGTCGCGGCGACGCTGAAGGCCGGCCGCAGCCTGGGCCTGCGTTCCATGCGCGAGCGGGCCTGCGCCGTCCGGGCCACCCTGACCGTCGATTCCGCTCCGGGCGAGGGCACCACGGTCGGTCTGGAGGTCCGCCATGGCTGACATCCGCGTGCTGATAGTGGACGACCATCCGGCCGTACGGCGGGGATTGCGCACTTTTCTCGAACTCGCCGCCGATCTGGAAGTGGTCGGTGAGGCCGCCGACGGGCCGGCCGCGCTGGAGCTGATCGCCGAGACCGGGCCGGAGGTCGTGCTGCTCGACATGGTCCTGCCCGGCATGGACGGTGTCGAGGTGCTGCGCGAGCTGCGCCGGCGCGAGCTGACCGCCCGCGTCCTGGTCGTCACCAGCTTCACCGACCGGGCCCGCCTGATCCCCGCGGTCCGGGCCGGCGCCCGCGGCTATCTCTCCAAGGACGTCGACCCGAACGCCCTGGTCGCCGCCGTCCGCTCGGTCGCGGCCGGCCATCTGCTGCTCGAACCGGATGTCGCGGCCGGCCTGCTCGGCGCCCCGCCCGAGGAACCGGCCCTGACCGCCCGCGAACGCGACGTCCTGGCCCTGCTGGCCGAGGGCCGCTCCAACCGCGAGATCGCCCGGGCCCTGGTGGTGGCCGAGAAGACGGTGAAGACCCACGTCTCGAGCATCCTGCTCAAGCTCGGCCTGGCCGACCGCACCCAGGCCGCCCTGCACGCGGTGCGGACCGGACTGGCCCCGGGGGAACGATAGACACGCGTAGTTATAGTGACCGGCGATGCCCAGTTCCTCTGTAGACGACCCGGCGGCGGTGCGGACGGCCGACGACTTCGTGGCCGAGCTCCGCCAGCTCCGCGTGCGCGCCGGCAACCCGTCGCTGCGGCAGTTGAGCCGTCTCGCCGACCAGCGCATCGCGGCCGCCCAGGGCGACGCCCGGCCCGACCCGTTGCCGCCGAGCACGACCTCGGAGGTGCTGGCGGGCAAGCGGCTGCCGCGGCTGCCCCGGTACGAGTTCGTCGAGTCGTTCGTGACGGCCTGCCTGCGGGCGGGCGGCCAGGACGAGCCCGCCATCGCCGCCGAGCTGACCCGCTGGCGGGCCGCCTGGTGCGCGCTGTCCGAGCCGGAGACCCCGGCCGAGCCCGCTCCCCGGCCGCCGCGCCGTGGGCTGGCCCCGCCCTTGGTCGCCGTGGTCTTCCTGGCCGGCATCGGCGCCGGCGTGGCCGGCACCCTGGCCTGGCCCGACTGGCGGCGGCCCACCGTCACCCCGGTGGCCGAGTCGGCCGACGCCTGCCTGCCGTCCGGCCGGCCGGCTCCGGCCGGTTCCGACGTGCTGGGCCGCGCGGCCCCGAAGTGGTGGGTCAACAACGACACCGCCGCGCTGACCGAGCAGGGTCACCGCTTCCGCGCCGACGTGGCCGCCGGTACCAAGGCTCCCGGCGACGTCGTCATCGTGAAGAGCGACGTCGACCTGGTGCAGGGCCGCCCGTACACCCTGGCCTTCACCGCCATCACCGACCGGGCCACCACCATCCGGGTCCGGGTGCAGGACAGCCCGCCCACCTACCAGGAGTCGTACACCCGCGACCTGCCGTCCGACGCCACCGCCTGCCGCCACGAGTACCGTTTCGTGGCCGCCAAGACCAGCGCCCACTCCGAGTTGACCTTCCAGGTCGGCGGCCACCCCGAGGACTTCCACCTCGAGGTCGCCGACATCGCACTGGTCGAGACCGGCTAGCTTTCGGCGTCGTGCTTGGCCATCGTCTCCTGACGGTCGGGCTCCTCGCGCAGGATCGCCGCGTCGAGCCACGTGTCGGGCAGGCCGAAGCCGTCGACCAGGGTGCGCATGTGCGGTCGCAGCTCGCGCAGCAGGTCGTTGACGGCGCCGGTCACGGCCTTGGCGCGGGCCGGGGTCAGCCGCTGGTGTTCCAGGAACCAGCCGCGGTCGGCCTCGATGGTGGTCAGCGCGTACAGGTCGCAGACCTTGGACAGCAGCGCCTTCACGTCCGGGTCGCCGGTGCGCTCGATACCGGCCACGAACGCCTCCAGCACCACCCGGTCGATGTGGGCGGTGGCGGTCTGCAGCACGTGGTCCTGCACGTCGTTGAAGATGTCGAACGGCCGGTCCTTCTTGGTGGCCGCGCCCTTGCGCAGGCGGCGGATCACGCCCTCGAGCACGTGCTTCTCGCGGTCCTCGAGCATCTTGAGCTGCCAGCCCCGGTCGGTCAGCGCCACCTCGTCGCCGCGGCCGGGCACCGCGTCGACCAGCCGCTGGATGAGCGAGCGGGCCGCCGTGCGCTCCAGCATCATCTCGCGCACCTGGTCGGCCACGAACGCCGTACGCCCCCAGCCGTCGAGCGAGCCGAAGGCGTCCCGATATCCGGTGAGCAGGCCCTTCGCGACCAGCTGGAGCAGGACGGTGTTGTCGCCCTCGAAGGTGGTGAACACGTCGGTGTCGGCCTTGAGGCCGGGCAGCCGGTTCTCCGAGAGGTAGCCGGCGCCGCCACACGCCTCCCGGCACATCTGGATGGTGTGGGTGGCATGCCAGGTCTGCGCGGCCTTGAGCCCGGCCGCTCGCGACTCGAGTTCGCGCTGGTCGTGGTCGGCCGCGCCGGCCCCGGCCACCTGCACGGCGTGCATCCTGGTGACCAGCTCCTCCTGGCCGAAGTGCAGCGCGTACGACTTGGCCAGGGCGACCAGCAGCTTGCGCTGGTGGGCCAGGTAGTCGTTGAGGACGACCTCGCGCTCGTGGCCGGGCGCGCTGAACTGGCGGCGGACCTCGCCGTAGCGGACCGCGATGGTCAGCGCGACCTTGGTGGCGGCCGAGGAGGCGCCGCCGACGCTGACCCGGCCGCGGACGAGGGTGCCGAGCATGGTGAAGAAGCGCCGGGTGTCGTTCTCGATCGGACTCGAGTACGTGCCGTCCTCGGCGACCTGGCCGTACCGGTCGAGGAGCATGTCGCGGGGCACGCTGACGTGATCGAAGCTGAGCCGGCCGTTGTCGACGCCGAGCAGGCCGGCCTTGTGCCGGTCGTCGCCGATGGTGACGCCGGGCATCGGCTCGCCGTTGCCGTCCCGGATCGGAACCAGGAACGCGTGCACGCCCTTCGACTCGCCCTGCGTGATCAGTTGGGCGAAGACGACGGCCATGCGGCCGTCGCGGGCGGCGTTGCCGATGTAGTCCTTACGGGCGGCCTCGTGCGGCGTGTGCAGGTCGAACGTTTGCGACGAGGGGTCATAGGTGCACGTGGTGCGCAACCGGTGGACGTCGGAGCCGTGCCCGGTCTCGGTCATCGCGAAGCAGCCCATGAGCTCGGCCGACATGATGTCGCGCACGTAGGCCTCGTGGTGGCGGTGGGTGCCGAGGGCCGAGACGGCCCCGCCGAACAGGCCCCACTGCACGCCCGCCTTGACCATCAGCGAAAGGTCGACGTGCCCGAGCATCTCGGCCGCGACCACGGCCGCGCCCGGATCGAAGCTGCCGCCGTACTCGGAAGGGAACGCGGCAGTCACCCCGAGGTCACCGGGCAGCTCGGAGAGCAGGCCGGTGATGCGCGACCGGGCTTGTTCGATGCTCTCGCCCGGCACCGGCGTGAACCGGCTGTCGTCGAGCCTCTCCCGGGCGGCCCGGCGGATGTGCGCCCAGCGCCCGTCGAGCACGTCACGCAGTGCGGCAGCCTCAACCATGTCCAACCCCCTTGGTACACCCTGTACCCGACCGTGGGTACAGACTGTACCAGTTAGGGTGTGGCCATGAGCTCAGCCGCCGTCAGGAAGGACACCGTCGCCGCGCGGCGAGCCGGCGGCGTCAACCACCGGGAGCGGATCGTCGCGGCGGCCGTCCAGGCCATCGAGGAACACGGCAGCGACCCCGGCCTGGCCGTCATCGCCGACCTCGCGGGCCTGCCCCGCCCGCACGTCTACCGGCACTTCACCGGCAAGGACGAGCTCGACCGGGCCGTGGCCCGGCAGGCGGCCAAGATGCTCGGCGCCTGGATCCGCCCGTCCCTCACCGTCCGCGGCACCCCGCCACAGGTCATCGACGGCCTGGTCGCCCGCGTGCTGCAGTGGGCCGCCGTCCACCCCAATCTCTACCGCTTCCGGGTACGCCTGAGCCCCGGCGAGGCCGTACCGCAGCTGACCCGCGCTCTCGCCGCCTACGTCCGGACGGGCCCGCCGGAGCACGTCGTGGCCGGCATCATCGGCCTGGTCGACGCGGGCGTGCTGTGGTGGTTCGACCACCGCGACGAGATCGACCAGGACACCCTGAGCGCGTCCCTCGCGGCCCAGGTCTGGCTGCTGCTGGCCGCCGCCCTGACCACCCTCGACCCGAGCGCGCCGCTGACCCCGTCCTACCCGGAGGCGTGAGGTGCGCGCACGCCCCTCCCTCAGCCCCGAGCTGATCATCGACGCCGCCAGCCGCCTGGCCGCCACGTCCGGGGCCGAGGCGCTGACCGTGCGCCGCCTCGGCAAGGAGCTCGGCGCCGACCCGACGGCCGTCTACCGCCACTTCCGCGACCGCGACGAGATCGTGCTCGAGGTCGCCGACCGCCTGATCGGCCAGATCATCGAGGAGCTGCCGCCCGGCCTGCCCTGGCGCGCCCGCCTGGAATGGCTCGGCCGGCAGCTGGTGCGCACCTTCGTCGACCATCCGGCGATCGCCCCGACGGTGGCGGTGCGCACGACCCGGCGTCCCGGCGAGTTCCGCACGGTCGAGGTCATCCTGGGCGCGCTGCGCGAGGCCGGCCTGTCGGGCGAGCAGGCGGCGGTGCACCACCGGGTCTTCGCCGACACCCTGCTGTCGTACGCCGGCATGTGCGGCGGCTTCGCCGCGCTGGAGGAGTCGAGCCGCCGCGGCGACGAGTCGGCCTGGACCCGCGAATACCAGTCCCTGCCCGCGGCCGACTTCCCCAACATCGCCGCCGTCGCCCCACACTTCGCCGCGGTCGACGACGACACGGTCCTCACCGGCCTGCTGACGGCCCTGCTGGACAGCATCGAGCGGCGCGCCTAGCTGTTCTGACCACGGACGTTGGTGACGGGGAGATCTTGAAATAGGTGAGGGCCTTCGGGTTCGGTGTGGATTGCGACGTCCTACCCCGAACCTGCG
>NZ_JBICTW010000004.1:0-128382 GCF_043197815.1 Actinoplanes sp. NPDC048988
ACAAAATCTTTGGAAAAGCGTCCCGGCAACAAAAAGTGTTGCCAAAGGAATCTCCCACCGACTCTCCGCAAAGAGAAGCCGGCCGGGGTATTACTAATTGGCACTGGCTTATCAAGCACCCTGTTGAGTTCTCAAAGAACAACCGCTACCCGGTTAACCACCCCGGGGCACTCGCTCAACTTTACTCTCGCTTTTCCGCTTCGTCAACTCCCGGAAATTTCCCGGTAATCGACCAAACAAATCGCTCGAGCCCCAAGAAATTAGCACGGCTATTCGCCGAGCGAATTTCAGGGGTTCCGTCAGGACGGCCGCTCCGGGCCCCGTGTGGGTCCCGCTCGCTCGCCCGTCTCCCTGGCGGCTTGGAAAACATTACAGGCGTCTGAACCCGGATGCCAAATCGGCCCCCTGCGAGCCCGATCACAGGAGGCCGATCATGGAGAAGCTAAAGGTCAGAGCCGGTTTGCCGAGGGGGTCATCCCTCGTACGAGACCCCCGCGAACGACCTCTTCCCCCGGCGAAGCACGAGGAACCGCCCGTGCAACAGCGAGGAAACGGCCGGCACGGCCTCGCCATCGGTGATCCGCTCGTTGTTCACGTACGCACCACCCTCGTTGATCGTCCGCCGCGCCTCGTTGGCCGAGGCCACCAGACCCGACTCCTTCAGCAACGTGGTGAAGGACGGCAGCTCACCCCGGAACGTCTGCAACCCCGCCTCGGAGAGCGCCGCCTCCAACGTCGACGGCGCCAGCTCCTCCAGCGACCCCCGCCCGAACAGCGCCTGACTGGCCGCCACCGCCTGCCGCGCCTCCTCCTCGCCGTGCACGAGGGAGGTGATCTCCAGAGCGAGCGCTCGCTGGGCCAGGCGCGCCTGCGGTTTCTCGGCCGTCGCCTTTTCCAGTTCCTCGAGCTCTTCACGGCTCTTGAAGCTGAAGTAGCGCAGGTAGTTGTTGACGTCGCGGTCGTCCGAGTTGATCCAGAACTGGTAGAACGCGTACGGCGTGGTCATCTCGGGGTCGAGCCAGACCGCCCCGCCCTCGGTCTTGCCGAATTTGGTGCCGTCGGCCTTCAGAACCAGGGGCGTCACGAACGCGTGCACCGGGCCGGCGCCGCGCCGGCGTACGAAATCGACTCCGGCCGTGATGTTTCCCCACTGATCGGAGCCGCCGAATTGCAGTGCGCAATCGTGGCGGACGTGCAGTTGGTAGAAGTCGTTGGACTGGAGCAGCTGGTACGCGAACTCGGTGAAGCTGATGCCGCTCTCGAGCCTGTTCTTCACGACGTCGCGGGCGAGCATCTTGTTGATGGGGAAATGCTTGCCGACGTCGCGCAGGAATTCGATGACCGAGGTCGGCCCGGTCCAGTCGAGGTTGTTGACCAGGGTTGCCGCGTTGTCACCCTCGTACGTCACGAAGGGCGAGAGCTGCGCGCGGATGCGCTCCACCCAGCCCTGCACGACCTCGGGCGGGTTGAGGGTGCGCTCGCTGGACTCGCGCGGGTCGCCGATCTGGCCGGTGGCCCCGCCGACCAGCAGCAGCGGCCGGTGGCCGGCCTGCTGGAGCCGGCGCGCGGTCATGACCTGCATGAGGTGACCGACGTGCAGGGACGCGGCGGTGGGGTCGAAGCCCACATAGAACGTGATGGACCCGCCGGTCAGTGCTGCGGCCAGGGCGGCCGGGTCGGTCGAGTCCTGTATCAGTCCACGCCACGTCAGGTCGTCTACGAGAGTCACCTCGGCATTGTCCCTCACTCGGCGGGCGCGATCACACTGGGTTTCCTCGGCGGAGCGGCACGGGTAGAACACAAGGAATGAGTCGCCTGGGTAGCGGTGCGCCGCCGATCGAGATCTCCAAGAAGAAGGCTGTGGCCCGGCTGGAGGAGGCGCAGCAGCGCCTGTTGCGGCTGCGCCTGATCCTGGGCGGCCAGATCGGCGAGAAGCGGATCGGGCCGCCGCTGACCTGTGTCTTCGAGGGGTGGGACGCGTCCGGTAAGGGCGGCGCCATCAAGCGGCTCGTCGCTCCGCTCGACCCCCGGTTCGTGCGGGTCTCGCAGTTCGCCGCGCCGACGTACGACGAGAAGCGCCACCATTTCCTCTGGCGTTTCTGGCCGAAGCTGCCGGGCTGGGGCGGCATGGCGGTCTTCGACCGGTCCTGGTACGGCCGGGTGCTGGTCGAGCGGGTCGAGGGTTTCGCCACCAAGGAGCAGTGGAAACGGGCGTACAACGAAATCGTGGAATTCGAACGGACCCTGACCGCCGAGGGCATGATCATGGTCAAGTTCTGGATGCACGTGTCGGCCGACGAGCAGGCGCGCCGGTTCGAGGACCGGGCGAACGATCCGTTGCGGCAGTGGAAGCTGACCGATGAGGACTGGCGCAACCGCGAGAAGCGTCCCGCCTACGAGGCCGCGATCGGCGAAATGCTCGAGCGCTGCGATCCGACGTGGGCCCCCTGGCACGTCATTCAGGGCGACGACAAGCATTACGCCCGGTTCGCCGTGGTCGAGACGGTGTGTGAGGCCATCGAGGCCGAGCTCACCAAGCGTGGTCACAAGTTCTGATCAAAGGTTTCCCGTACGCGGTCACGCAGCCACCCATGTGCCCCGTCCGCGTCGTAGCGCTGGTGCCAGGACATGCTGATCTCGATCGACGGCAGTTCCATCGGCGGATCGAGTGCGACCAGTCCCAGCGCCGCGACGGTGGGCCCGCCGAGCCGCCACGGCATGAGGCCCACCAGGTCGGTGCCGGCGACCACGAACATGGCGGCGGAGAACGTGGGCACGGCCATGGCCACCGTGCGGCGCAGCCCGTGCGCGGCCAGGTCGTCGTCGATCGGCCCGGTGAGGTGGCCCCGGCGTGACGCGCTGACGTGCTGGGCCGCCGCGAACCGCTCCCGGGTCAGCGGGCCCGCGGCGAGCGGGTGCCCGGGCCGGACGACGGCCACCACGTGGTCGGTGAGCAGCGGTTCGACCCGGATCTCGGGGAGCGTACGGTCGGCCACCCCGATGTCCAGGTCGGCGACGCCGTCCCGCAGCTCGAACCCCTCGGTTCCGGATCCCTCGGCCAGGAACCGCAGCGCCACCTTCGGCGCCTCCGCCCGCACGCGGGCCAGCAGCGCGGGGCCGACCGAGATCGCCACGTCCGAGGCGAGCAGCGTGAACGTGCGCTCCAGCGACGACGGGTCGGGCGCTCCGGGCGGGGTGAAGACGGCCTGGGCCCGTTCGACGAGCGCGTGCACCTCCGTACGGATGGCCTGGGCTCTCGGGGTGGGAACCATCGACCGGCCGGAGCGCACCAGGATCGGGTCGCCGGTGGCGGCCCGGATCCGCCCGAGCGCTCGGCTGGTCGCCGGCTCGCTGAGATGAAGCCGACGGGCGGCCCCGCCGACGCTGCCCTCCTCGAGCAGCGCGTCCAGCGCGACCAGCAGGTTCAGATCGAACTGCATCAGACGCAACTCTCTCTTGTGAAGCTTGCATTTGACGTTAGATTAGGCGCTTCCTAGCGTCGAATCCATGGTCAAGAACAAGACGCTGCTGCTCATGTGCGCGGCCGCGGTGACGTTGCAGGCGCTGGTCGCCGGGATCAACCTGGCGCTGCCACAGCTCGCCGCGAGCGATCTGCACCCCTCCGGCGGTCAGCTGGTGTGGATCGTCGACACGTACGTCATCGTCTTCGCCGCGCTGCTGATCCCGGCCGGCGCGCTCGGCGACCGTTTCGGGCGCAAGGGGGTGCTGATCGCCGGCCTGGTGCTGTTCGCCGTGGCGAACATGGTCAGCGCGCTCGCCCCGAACGTGGCCGTGCTCGAGACCGGCCGCGCCCTGGCCGGCGTCGCGGCCGCGCTCGCGCAACCGGCCACCCTCGCCCTGCTCGTCAACGCGACCGAGCCGCGGCGCCGCCCGCAGGCGATCGCCGTCTGGACGGCGGCCATGGGGATGGGCGGCATGGCCGGCAACCTGGTCGCCGGGGTGGTGCTGCGGTGGGCCGGCTGGAGCTGGCTCTTCGCGCTCTTCGTGCCGGTGGCGCTGCTGCTGGCGGCCGGGGTCGCCGCCTTCGTGCCCAGGGCGCCGCGACACCACGCGAGCCTCGACCCGGCCGGTACCGCGCTGCTCACCGGCGGGGTGTTCGCACTGCTCTTCGGCATCATCGAGGGGCCCGGGCGCGGGTGGGGCGACGTGGCCGTGCTGGGCGGGTTCGGCCTCGGGCTGCTTCTGATCACGGTCTTCATCGCGTACGCCGCAAGGGCCTCCGACCCTCTGCTCGACCCGCGGGTGTTCCGGATTCCGACGGTTCGGGCGGGCGCCCTCGGGGTGGGGTTCGGGTTCCTGGTGCTTTTCGGGCTGTTCTACGTCAACGCGCAGTTCCTGCAGGACGTGAAGGGCTACTCGGTGCTGGTGACCGGGTTGGCGATCGCGCCGCTGGCGGTCGGCATGGGCCTGGTGACGCGGCGGGCGGTGCCGCTGGCCGAGAGGTTCGGCGCGCGGTGGATCGTCGGGGCCGGGCTCGGGATGATCGCGCTCGGGCTCGGGGCGCTGTCAACGGCGACGGCTTCGACGCCGTACGGGATCTACGCGCTGTACCTGCTGGTGACGGCGGCCGGCATGGGTCTGTGCACGCCGGCGCTCACCCACGGCATCATGACCGGGCTCCCGCACGCCCGGGCCGGCCTCGGCGCGGGCGTCAACTCGTCGGCCCGGGAGATCGGCGCCGCGCTCGGGGTGGCGATCATCGGCACGGTGCTCAACTCGCACCACGCGCTGCGGTCCACGGCCGACTTCACGGCCGGCATGCACTTCGGGTATCGCCTGCTGGCGGGCGGTCTGGTGATCGCCGCGGCGGCCGTCGTGGCCATGTGGCGCCCGGCGCCTCAGCTCGCCGCCTTGTAGTCGGGCAGCCCCAGCGCATCGCGGATCCGCTGCTGCACCTCGTCGGCCGACGGGCTCGCGTCGATGTCGTGGACGAACTCCTTGCGCCGGAACAGCTCGAGGACCGGCCGGGTCTTCTCGTTGTAGTCGCGCAGGCGGGCGTCGAGGGCCTCGGGCGTGTCGTCGGCGCGGGTGATCAGCTCGTGGCCGCAGATGTCGCACCGGCCCTCGACCTGGGGCCGGTCGGCGATCAGGTTGTAGTCCATGCCGCAGTTCGGGCACAGCCGGCGGCTGAGCACCCGGCGGCGGACCTCGTCCTCGGCCAGCTCGAGATGGATCACCCCGTCGATGTCGAAGCTCTCCATGAAGAACTCGGCCTGCCGGCCGTTGCGCGGGAAGCCGTCGATGACGAAGCCGTAGTTCCAGTCGTGCCCGTCCAGGCGCTCGCGCACGATCTTCTCGACCAGGTCGTCGCCGACCAGGTCGCCCGCGTTCATCGTGCGCCGCACCTGGGCGCCGATCTTGGTGTGGTTCTTGACGTGCCAGCGGAAGATGTCACCGACCGCGATGTGCACGAGGTCGAGGTCGTCGCAGAGCAGCTGCGACTGGGTGCCCTTGCCGCTGCCCTGCACTCCCATGATCACGTACTTGCGCATGTCAGCCCTCTCCGTCGGCGGCGCCGATTCGCAGCGGTCCCGGCGCGGGCCGCCCGGTCAGCGTGGTGGGGTCGATGCTCCAGGCACGGGCGACCGAAAGCACGTCCTTCTCCCCCACCAGGACGGTCGTGTCCTCGGTCAGCTCGCCGGGCAGGCCGGCCTCGCGCTCGGCCGGGTCGGGATCGCCGTGCCAGGAGGTGACCTCGCCGGTCTGCCCCACATACCCGAAAGCGCGGATCAGCTCACCCTCGGCGGCGCGCTGCCACCGGTGCAGCTCGGTGACCCGGTGGGTGGCGAAGAACTGCACCTCGGTACCGAGCTCGGCCGAGAGGGCGATGACGTCGACCGGAGTGCCGGGGCGGATCAGCCAACGGCCGGCCACCAGCACCCACGCGGTGTCGCGGGCGCCCGGCAGCGGCGGCGTCACGGCGACCCGGTCGTCGGTCAGGTGGGCCAGGTCGATGCCGTCGCGCCACGGCACCGAGCCGAGGTCGCGCAGGCCGAGCGCGTCGATGACCCGGCCCGGGTCACGGTCGGCGCCCGGCTCGCTGCGGACGGCCAGCCATGCCTGCTTGCCACCGAAACCGACCATTACGTCCTTCTGCATGGCGTCAACGCTATCCGGCTCGCCTCAGCGCCACCCGTAGTCCTGGCGCAGCTTCGCCGCGACCCGGTCGAAACGGGTGCGGTCGAGCACGGCGCCCTCGCGGCGGATGCCGTCGTGGTCGACCTCGATCACCCGATCGAGGCGGATCCAGCTCGGCCGGTTCTCCTTGTCCCACGAGCCGGCGCCCAGGCCCATCCAGTTGCGCTGACCGTCACGGTCGCTCTGGGAGGAGAGCATCAGTCCGAGGACGGTACGGCCGGAGCGCCCGACCACGAGCACGGGGCGGTCCTTGCCCTGGGCGGGGTCGTCCTCGTACGGCACCCAGGTCCACACGACCTCACCGGGGTCGGCGTCGCCGTCGAGGTTCGGCGAGTACTCGACGTGCCGGCCGCGCTCGTGGGTGGGAACGTGCCGCACCGGTTTCGGCTGCGGCTGCGGGGCGCGCGGCGCCGGCGCCGGGGTCGCCTTGCCGGTGATCCGGCGGAGAAGGGTCTTGAGAATCTTGGCCACGGCTGCACTTTAGGCTGCCGCTATGACACCGGACATCGAAGCCTGGCAGTCGTGGCACCCGTCGCTGGTCGCCGAGCGGCTGGCCGGCGTCGAAACCCCCTGGTACGTGGCCGGCGGCTGGGCGATCGACCTGCACCTGGGCGGGCAGCTCCGCGAGCACGAGGACACCGAGATCGCCGTGCCGGAGAGCCGGTTCGCCGAGATCGCCGGGCGCTTCCCCGAGCTGGCTTTCTACGCCCCGGCCGGGGCGGGCGTGCTCGTGCCGGCCACGCCGCGGGCGCTGGCCGAGCACCACCAGACCTGGGCACTCGACCCGAGCGAGGACGTGTGGCGGCTGGACGTGTTCCGGGAGCCGCACGACGGCGACATCTGGATCTCCCGTCGCCACGAGAGCCTGCGCCGCCCGTACGGCGAAATCATCCGCCGGACCCCGGATGGCATCCCCTACCTGAGCCCCGACGTGACCCTGCTCTTCAAGGCCAAGCACGCGCGCGAGAAGGACCAGCAGGACTATCTCGCCGCCGCCCCGCATCTGACCGCCGCGGAGCGGGACTGGCTCGACCGGGCGCTCGACCTCGTGCACCCCGGCCACGCCTGGCGGTCCTAACCCACGAAGTCCTGGGTCATCCAGGTGATGCCCTTGCTGTCACGGACGATGCTCAGGCCGATGCGCTTGAAACCGGTGCTGAGCAGGTTCTTGCGGTGGCCGTCGTTCGGCGGGGTCTCGGCCAGCATGCTGTCGGTGAGGCCGTTGGCCGCGTTCACCTTCGCCGAGTCGCTGGAGCCGCTCGAGCCGAAGCCGATGTTCTCGCCGGCCGAGGACCACTTGACGCCCTGCGCGCTGAACCGGGTGCCGATGCCGCCCTCGCCCGAGCACTGGTGGGAGAGGCCGCAGCCGTCGATCATCAGCTGGTTGTGGAGGGCGGCGGCCTTGGACAGGTCCTCGTCGAGGGTGAGGGCGGACAGGCCCTCGTCCTCGCGGGCGGCGTTGATGTGCGCCAGCACCTGCTCGACGACCGACCCGCTGGTCTGGGGCGCCGTCGTCGCCGGGGCCGCCTGCGCCGTCTTCTTCACCCTGGTCCGGCTCGGGGTGGGCTTCGGCGTCGCCTTCGGCTTCGGCTTCGCGCTCGGTGACTTCGAGGGGGACGGCTTCGGGGCCGGCGCGGTGGTCGCCGGCGTGGTGGCGGGCGGGGGCGTGGTCGTCTCGGCCGTGGCCGGCGGCGGCGCCAGGGGCTGTTCGGCGGCGCTGGGCGCTGTCGTCTCGGCTTCGGCGCCCCGGGACAGGCCCACGAACGTAAAGCCCGAGCCGATCACGACAGAGGTGACTCCGGCCACCAGCGTGTAGCGGACGCGGGCAGCAGCATTCATCGAGATCACCTTCGGGACGGGGGACGGCCAACCCCACTATGGGGTCGTCCACCCACGGCGTCCCGTCGGCTAACGAACGCTTAAGGATCGGCACACGCAGATCTAAAGGTCGAACTCCCCGTCGCGGACGCCGCCGAGGAAAGCGACCCACTCGGCGTGCGTGAAGATCAGAGCCGCGCCCTCGCGGTCCTTGGTGTCGCGGACCGCGACGATCCCCGGCAGGTTGACCGCGACCTCGACGCAGTCGCCACCGTTGCCGCCGCTGCGTGTGCTCTTGTGCCAGACGGCACCGGTCAGGTCAGTCATCGCTCTCCTTGATGATCGTCGCGATGAGATCGTCGGACTCGGCCTGCCCCAGAGCAACCGACTCCAGTTCCCCCCAGATCGATTCATATGTCTGTACTTCCGCGAGCTTATCCAGATAGAGAGCGCCGGTGAGGTTCTCGCAATAGATCGTTGTCGGCTCCGGCGAGGCGGTGCCGACAGCCGGGAACTCCAGGATCGTGAACTGCCCGGAGCTGGCCGCCTTGTGCGGGCCGGCGGCGAACGGGATGACCCGCACGCTGACGTTGGGCCGGGTCGAGACGTTCACCAGATGGGCGAGTTGCCGCTGCATACCGAGGGTGTCGGGGACCGATCGGCGCAGCACGCCCTCGTCGATCAGCACCTCCAGATCGGGGGCGCCGGGCCGGGTGCGGGTCAGCAGCGACTGGCGTTCCAGGCGCATGCCGACCGCGTTCCGCACGGCCGGCTCGTCGTCGCCGATCCACTTCCGGAAGATCCAGTCGGCGTACTCGGCGGTCTGCAGGAGGCCCGGAATCACGCTGGGCGCGAAGGAACGCAGACGGCTCGCGGCCTGCTCCATGCCGACATAGAGCTCGAACCACGCCGGCACGACGTCGCCGTACGCGTGCCACCAGCCCTTGGCCTTGGACTCGTGGGCGAGGCCGATGAGCACCTCGGTAATCCGGGGCGTGGCCCGGTAGACGCCGCACATCGCGATGACGTCGTGCTTGCGGACGGCCACCTCGCCCTTCTCGATGCGATACATCCGGGCCCGGGAGAACTCCAGCTCCTCGGCGGCGCCCATCAGGGACACACCGGCCTGCTCGCGGAGCTGTTTCAGCAGGCGGCCGACCTGGCGCCGCGGAACCGTCGAACCCGTCTCGGTCATCGATCACTCTCTTTCGGTGTTCCGTTCGAGACAGTTCGACCGCCTCGAGCGAGACAGCGAGAATCCATTCGCGGGAATCTCGCCGGGAACCGTTGAGCAATCAGCGTAAGCCATCGAGACTGCTCTCTGTAAGAGATCGAACGCGGGGAGTAGCGTGACGGAACACCTCGGCTCGCGGCCGGCCTGGGAATGCGTGGCCTGCGGGCAGCACTGGCCGTGCGCCTCGGCCAAAGTGGAGCTCGCCGAGGAGTACCGAGGTCAGCAGCCGGCACTGGTGTTCTTCCTCGGCTCGTGCATGCTGTCGGCCATCGACGACTGCGCGGCCGGAGGCTCGCCGGCGCCCGCCGACCTGTACGAGAGGTTCCTCGGATGGGCGTCCACATGATCCAATGAGGACCGTGACCGACAAGTTCGACACCGGAGTCCCCCACCCGGCGCGGCGCTACAACTACTGGCTGGGCGGCAAGGACAACTTCGCCGCCGACCGTGAGTCCGGCGACCTGCTCGCGAAGTCCTACCCGGCCGCGCGGATCGCGGCCCGGGCCAACCGGGCGTTTCTGGGCCGGGCCGTACGCTACGTCGCCGCCGACGCCGGCGTGCGGCAGTTCCTCGACATCGGCACCGGCCTGCCCACGGCCGGCAACACGCACGAGGTCGCGCAGCGCGTCGCGCCGGACTCCAAGATCGTGTACGTCGACCACGACCCGATGGTGATGGCCCACGCGAGGGCGCTGCTGGCCAGCACCCCGGACGGGGAGACCCGCTACCTCGAGGAGGACCTGCGCCACCCGGCGACGATCCTCGAGCAGGCGGCCCAGGTGCTCGACCTCAGCCGGCCGGTGGGGCTCATCCTGGTCGCGGTGGTGCACTTCCTGCCCTCGCAGGAGGAGTCGCCGGCGATCGTGCGGACGCTGCTGGACTCGCTCGCGCCGGGCAGCCACCTGATCGCCACGATGGCGACGACCGACCTGCTCACCCCCGCCCTCAAAGAGGCGTGGGACGAGTCGCTGCGGACGGGACGCTCGGACGTTCATCCCCGTACGAGGGACGAGTTCGCGGCCCATTTCGCCGGCCTGTCGCTCGTCGCGCCCGGCATCGCGCCGGTGGCGGACTGGCGGCCCGACCCCTCGGCCGACGAACACCCGAGCCCGGTCGAGGCCTCTATCTTCGGAGCAGTAGGCCGGAAGAACTGACCAGGCGCTGCGCGACCCCCGGGCGTGGGCACGCCCTCGAGCGCGACCTGCCGTTGCAGCAGGCCGGGATCGGGGCGCATAGCCACATGATCCCGTGTGATTGGCTGGACCGGTGACTGTTTCGTGGCTGGACCTGCCGGCGAACGAGGTGGACGAGGCGGCTCGGCTGCTGCTGGGATGGCGGCTGACCGCCAACGGGGTGACCGTGCGGCTCACCGAGGTGGAGGCGTACAGCGGGCTGGGCGAGGACCCGGCCAGCCACGCCCACCGGGGGATGACGGCCCGCAACGAGGTGATGTTCGGCCCGGCCGGCCACCTGTACGTCTATCAGATCTACGGCATGCACTTCTGCGCCAACATCGTCTGCGGCGAGGAAGGCCGGCCGGCGGCGGTCCTGCTCCGGGCCGGATCGGTCGTCTCGGGCCTCCCGGTCGCCCGTTCCCGCCGGCCGGCGACCCGGCGCGACAGCGATCTGGCGGCCGGCCCGGCCAAACTGATGCAGGTACTGGCCCTGAACCGCTCCGCCAACGGCACGTCGGTGATCGACGGAACCGGGCCGTTGACCGTCTCTCCCCCCGACTCGACGGACTTCGCGGTCGCGGCGGGTCCCCGCGTGGGCGTCACCTCGGCCCATGACGTTCCCTGGCGCTTCTGGATCGAGGACGACCCCTCGGTCAGCGCCTACCGCCGCCACACGCCCCGCCGGGGAAGGACCTCCGCATGACCGCGCCCCGCCCCCGTGTCGTGGTCTCGGCGCAGATGTCGCTCGACGGGCGGATCACGCTGCGCCGTGACCATCTGCTGATGACCTCGCCGCGGATCTGGGCGTCGTTGCGCCCGCCCGGCGCCGACGCGGTGGAGGCCGCGCGTACGGCTCAGCTGGCGCTTCAGCAACCCACGGCCGTGCTCGAGGGAAGCGGGTCGCTGGTGCCCTCCACGGCCGGGCCGCTGTTCGGCGCGTCGCCGGCCTCGCCCGCGTTGTACGAGGATTTCGTCATTCCGGCCGCCAAATGGTTCACCGTGGTGGACAGGCGGGGACGGGTCCGCTGGACGATGACGGAGAACGACGGCTACCACCTGCTCGTTCTCGTCTCCCCCACCACACCGGCGGGCTACCTGTCCTATCTGCGCGAGGAGAAGATCTCGTATCTCGTCGGCGAGGACCTTCGCGAAGCTCTGGAGAAGATGCGGTCGCGTCTCGGCGTCTCGTGCGTCGTGTCGAACGCCGGCGGCGGGGTGAACGGGGCGCTGCTGCGGGCCGGGCTGGTCGACGAGGTCCAGGTGGTCATCTATCCGGCGCTGATCGGGGGCGCGGGCACGCCGACCCTGTTCGACGGGGATCCGCTGGCCCCGGGCGAGATGCCGGCGTCGCTGCGGTTGCTGGCCACGCACGCCACCGCGGACGGCACGGTCTGGCTGCGCTACGAGGTCCTACAGGTGGATGAGGATCTGCCGTACGGGGTGGCCGAGGAGGATGGCTAGCTCGGCCAGCTCGTCGTCGGCGAACCGGGCGTCGTCGCGGGCCGGGTTGAGGACGGCGATCTCGAAGCGGGCGAAGCCGCACGGCCAGTCGAAGATCAGGGTGTCGAGCTGGAGCTCCGCGGTGCAGCAGGGCACGACGACGGCGAGATCGTCGAACTCGTGCTCGGACTCCTCGGAGAGCTCGGCCCACCACTCCAGCGGGATGTCGGCGCCGCAGCGCGGGCAGGTGATCCGCGAAAGGTTCTCGCCGGCGTCGACGGCGGTGATCCGGTCGTAGAACTCGGTGGTGATCTCCTGACCGGAGCCGTCCGGGTCGAGGAAGACGCTGCGTACGTAATCCTCGGCGCGCTCGGCCGCCTCGCCCTCCGGCTGCCAGGTGGGGTCGGTGGGGATCACGCACGCATACGAATCGCTCATCTCGCGCCAGATCATACGACCGTTCCGGTCGCGGCGGACGGTCCGGCGGAAACCACCGCGCGTGAGGTCCGGGGCGGCTAGCGTCCGGACTGATGGTTCCCCAGCGGTGGTTGATCGTGTGCGGCGCGATGTGCTCCGCCGGCCTGCTCTGGTCGGCCGTGCTCATCGCAGGCCTGCTGGCCGGCGTACGCCTTCTCCCGACACCGGCCGCGGTGGGCGTGGCGGCGGCCATGGCGGTGCCCGGGGTGATCGCGGGAGTGATCGGCAACCGCTGGTATTACCGGACCACCCGACCGCGCCGTGCCTGGAGCCTGACCGCGTGGGTGCCGCCGCACGTGCCGCACTGGGCGAGCATGCTGGCCGGGGTGATGTTCTTCGCCTTCTGGCTGGCGGTGGTGCTGGCTTTCGCCGGCCTGAACGGCGACACCGAGATTCGCGACGGCCAGTACGTCCTGAACGACAACGGCCGCCTGACGGTCGTGAACGAGTCGGACTACGAGCGCCAGCGGGACCTGGAACAGCAGATCTCGCTGGGCATCCTGGGCGCCCTGGCCGTGGGCGGCACCTTCATGACGGGCGCGGTGCTGACGCATCACGCCGCCCCCGTGCCGACGGAGACCCAGTCCGCCGGTCAGCCCCTCGCCTGACCCTTTCTCCTCTATACACAGCAAGACTGTACAGTTGCGCTGTACCTGAGGAGGCACCGAATGAAGCTCACGAAGTACGACCACGCCTGCGTCACCCTCACCGAGGACGGCCGCACGGTCCTTCTCGACCCGGGAACCTTCACCCCCGACGCACCCCGCCTGATCACCGAGGCCGACGCGGTGCTGATCACCCACGAGCACTTCGACCACTTCGACGACGGCATCGTGCTGGCCGCCATGCGGAACCGTCCCGGCCTGCACGTCTACGGCCCGGCGGCGGTCACCGCCAAACTGGCCGAGCAGACCCCGCCCGAGGCCGCCGGCGACCTGAGCGAGCGCCTGATCACCGTCCGCCCGGGCGACAGCTTCGAGGCGGCCGGCTTCGCGGTCACCGCCCACGGCGGCGAACACGCCCTGATCCACCGCGACATCCCGCAGGTCGGCAACGTCGGCTACCTCATCGACGGCTCGGTCTACCACCCCGGCGACGCCTACTTCGCCCCCGGCGTCCCCGTGCCCACCCTGCTCCTGCCGACCAGCGGCCCCTGGACCAAGTTCGGCGAGGCGGCCGATTTCGTACGGTCGGTACGCCCCGACCGCGTCATCCAGATCCATGAGCTCATGCTCAGCGAACTAGGGCAGAACTCCGCCGCCATGCTCCTGGGCGAGAACGGCCTGACCGGCCTCCCCCTGCACCGCCTCACACCCGGCGACAGTCTCGACGCCTGAGCTCACCGCGGGAGCGCGTCTCCCAACTGTCCTCGGCCGCTGACGCCGAGCTTGGGATAGACGCTGCGCAGGTGGGCGGCCACTGTGCGAACCGAGATGAACAGCCGTTCGGCGATCTCCTTGTTCCGCAGACCGCGAGCCGCCAGCTCGGCCACCTGCCGTTCCTGCGCGGTGAGCGGGCCCTCGCCCCCGCTTCTCTGCCCGCCCGCACGCAGCTCACGGCCGGCCAGTTCGGCGGCGTGGACCGCACCGAGCCGATGGAAGGCGTCCTCGGCCCGGGACAACACGGTCCTGGCGTCGCGCGGGCGACGGGCCCGGCGGAGCCATTCCCCATAGTGCAGCCAGGCGACGGCCCGCTCGTACGGCCATTCGCCGGCGGCCGGATCGCCGGTCGCCCGCCGGAAATGCTCCTCGGCCCGTTCGCCGTAGCCCAGCAGGGCCTCGGCAAGGTCCAGCAACAGCGTCAGCCGGACACTCGGCCGATCTCCGGCGCCCAGCCGGACCCGGTCGACGATGACGCGGGCATCGGCCGCCCGGCCACTCCGGACCGCCGCGGCCGCCAGATCGGCGACGTGCCGCGGCGCCAGGAAGGAATGCAGGGGGCGGCCCTTGCCGTCGAACATCGACCGCAGGTGGCGGTAGGCGTTCTCGTAGTCGCCGTCGATCGTGGACGCGAGGCTTTCCGCGCGCAGCAGGCGGACGTGAATGGCCCGGTGCTGCCGGATGTCGATCCGGGTCACCGTCTGCCGGGCCAGGCGACGGGCCCGCGCGGCGTCGCCCCGCAGCGCGTGCACCTGGGCTCGCAGAGCAGCCATGCCGGCGGCCAGCACGGGCAGCCCGGCCCCGTCGACCGCTTGCGCCTGCCGCTCGGCCTCCGCCCAGTCCCCGACGTCGATCAGCGCACCGACGAGGGTCGGCATCATCTCGATGCCGGTCAGGGACGAGCGCGGGTCGGGCTCACCGCCCATCGACGACCGCAGCAGGCCGACCGCGAGCCGGGAGCGATTCTCGTACGCGGCGATCGTGCCGACGATGTTGAGGCGGTACCGGTCGGCCGGGGTGAGCACGGCATCACCGGCCGGGACGGGGGTGGCGTCGCAGACCGCGCGGCCGGCGTGCGACGCCGGCTCCAGGACCAGCCGGACGAAGGCAACCACCAGCGGGTCGGCGTCCGGGGCGGTCTCGGCCAGCATCGGCGCGAGACCGAGCCGGTGCTCCTCGTCGCCGGACGTGGCGGCGACGACAGCGGCCAGCCCGGCCAGCGCCGACGCGGTCCGCGGATCGGCCGGCGAACCGGCCCGGCGGGCGGCGGCCACCATCCCGTACGCCTCGTGCTGACGTCCGGCCCGGGACAGCGCGGTGGCCGCCGCGTGCGCCGCCAGGTTGACCGTGTCCGGGTCGCTGGTGAGGCGCCGCACCTGGGCGTACAGCTCGCCGGTCCATTCGGGCTCCCCCAGGTTCCGGGCGTCCATGGCCGCCTGCGCATAGCGCCGGGCGGCGGCGGGGAAAGCGGGCGACCGCTCGGCCGCCTGTTCCATGGCCGTCGCGGCCTCGAACAGCGCGCCGCGGGCCCGGAAGACGGCGGCGGCCGACTCCAGCGCCGACGCGATCGGCTCGTCGGGGCCGGAGGTCACGGCGGCGAGGTGAAGTGCGTACTCCGCGGAGGCGGGCGGCAGCTTCGCGGCCAGATTGTGATGCGCCTGGTGGCGCTGGTGGACGGAGCCGCTGCGATACGCCGCCTCGGCCGCGAGCGGATGAGCGAAGCGGGCGACCGCGCCGGTCCGGGACACCAGGCCCGCCCGCTCGGCGGGCGGCCAGGTCTCATCTCCGGCGGCCGCGGCGACTCTTTCCGGATCGGCCGGCGGGACGGCGACGGCAAGATGCAGCAGCAGCCGGCGGGTGGGTTCAGGCAGCGCCGCCAGCTTCGAGCCGAACTCGGTCTGCAGGATGCGGGCCGCGGGCAGACCGGCGCAGAGCTCGACCAGGGCGGCCGGGTTGCCGGCGGCCCGGTGCAGGATCTCGGCCCGGCGCCGCCCGAGGGGCGGGTCGGCCTGAGCCTCGACCAGGCGTACGGCGCTCTCGCGGTCGAGCGGCCCCAGCTCGACGACGGGAAGTCCGGCCAGCGCGGCCGGGATCCGTCCTCCGCACCCGGCGGCGACCAGTGCGCGGGCCGCCCCGCCGAGCTCGGCCAGCAGGGCCGCCTCGTCCGGGGCGAGACGGTCCACGTCGTCCGCGATGATCAGCACCGGCCGGCGCCGGTCGATCGCGGCCACCACCGCGCACAGCGCGGAACGCATCGAGATGTCCCCGCCCGTCGGCGGCGCGGCGGCCGGGGCCTGATCCGTGTGCAGACCGAGGGCGGCTCGGGCGGCTCGCGCGGCCGGGCCGGGAAGGCCCGGCAAATCGTGGCGCAGGGCCAGGAGCAGCCGCCGGATCAGGGCCGGCGCGCCGACCAGCGGACCGGCCTGCGGATCGGGCGGCGGACCGGCCTGCGGATCGGGCGGGACGTGCACTTGGACGATGCGGTGGCCGTCCCTTCGGGCCTGTCCGGCCGCCGCGTCGAGGAGCCGGGACTTGCCGATCCCCCGCTCGCCGGTGAAAAGCACGGCGCCGCCGCCGCTCAGGCACTCCGCGAGCCGGTCCTGTTCGCGTTCGCGGCCGATCAGACCCGGGCCGGGGACGCCGAGGATGTCAGGCATCGCGCCGGCCGCCGAGCAGGACGCGCAGCTGGTTGCGGTTGCTCACGCGCAGCTGCGGATAGATGCCGTACAGGTGGGAGCCGACCGTGCGCGGGGACAGGGCGAGACGCCGGCCGATCTCCCGGTTGGTCATTCCGCCGGCGGCCAGCCGGGCGATCGCCTGCTTCTGCGCGGTCAGCGCGGCGAACGCGCGCGCCGGGTCGGAGCGCTCGTCGTCCTGGGGCAGATATTTGAGCGCCTGCTCGGCGTGCGGGTTCGCCCCCAGCCGCCGGAACGTCTCGAGCGCGGGCGGCAGATGCCGGCGGGCCTCGACCGGCCGCCGTCGCCGTCGTAGCCACACCGCGAAGTTGAGTTGTGCCTCGGCATACTCCAACGGCCATTGCGCCGCCAGGTCCGGATCGCTCAGCGCGTCGCGGAAGTGCCCGGCGGCTGCTTCGGTGTCGTCGAGCACAGCCTCGGAGTGGGCCAACAGCATCGCCAGACGCGCGGTGACGTTCTCGCCGGCCCGTTGGCGGCAGGCTCGCAGGATCCGCCGCGCCTGCGCGCGCCGCACCCCGCCGGTGGCGGACAGCGCCAACTGGGGAAGCGAGCGCGGGCCGAGGAAATAGTGGATCGGCCCGCCGTCCGAACCGAACATCGCACGGAAGTGCCCGTACGCCGTCTCGTAGTCGCCCGCCGTCAGAGCGATCGTCCCGAACGCCCGCCGCCGGAGGCTCTCGGTGAAGGCGTCGCCGGTCGGCCACGGCCGGACCCGCACCGGGGCGGCACCGCCGTGCCGTAGCGCGTCCAACGTGGAACGCAGGGCCGGCAGCGCGTTCAGCAGCAGGGTCATGTCGCCCACGGCGGCCACGCCGTCGGCTTGTTCGAGCGCCTCGTCGGCCTCGGCCCACCGGCCGCTGTCGATCATCGCGAGGATCATCACGGGGACCCGGGCGGCCAGCGCACCCGGCGCCCCGTAGGCGCGGAAGCCCTGCCAGAGCGCGGACAGCTCGGCGGCGGCACGCGCTGAGTCGTCCCGCAGCCAGGCGACCGTGCTGGTGCCCATCAGCCGCGCGTGTTCGGCGATCGCGGAGAGCGGAGCGGGGTCGTCGTCGTGTCCTGGGCCGCCGAGGCCGGCGACGGCGAGCACGGAGGCCCGGGTGGCGGGGTTCGCCGATCCGGGAATCATGGCCTCGCCGAGCTCGCCGCCGGTGCCGTCGACGACCAGATCGAGCAGGGCGGGCAGCTGCTCGCGGTGCGCGGCCACGCCGGAGAGCATCGCCGCGTTGGCCGCCGCGGCCACCGCGACCATGGCCACCTGCCCGTCGCCGGGCCGGCCGAGCACCGCCGCCCGGAGCAGCTCGAACGCCTCGGTCAGCCGGCCCAGGTGAATCATCGCGATCCCGGCACCGACACTGGCGGCACCGAGGACGTCCGGGTCGCTGGTCAGCGCGGCCACCGCCCGATAGAGCTCGATCGCCCAGGCCGGCTCGCCCGAGCGGTAAGCGGCGACGACGGCTTTGGCGTAGCGCCGCGCCGCGTCGGCGGGAGCGGGGCTGCGCTCCGCCGCTGTCCGCATCGCCTGCGCCTCGGCCACGAAGTCGGCCCGCCGGCCGAGGTGGTCGGCGTTCTCCTCGATCGCCGCGGCCGCCGGTTCGTCCGGCCGGTCGGCGGCCAGGGCGCGATGCAGCGCCCGATGGTACGGATCGTCGGTGCGGGCGGCGAGGTCGTGGTGGGCCCGCCGTACCTCCGCCTCGCCCGCCGCCTCGGTGCAGGCCTCCCGGATCAGCGGATGCCGGAAGCTGACCCGCCCGTCGACCACGCTGATCAGGCCGATGTCCTCGGCCGGTTGCCAGTCACGCAGGTCAGCGGCGCCCGCGCCGGCCCGGTTGAGCACGGCGAGAGGCTCGGTGTCCGCGGCGACCGCCGCACACAGCAGCAGCCGGCGGGTGGCGTGCGGAAGGCCGTCGAGCCGCTGCCGGAACTCCACCGGCGCCCGGGTGGAGAGCAGAGCCAGCGGGTTGCCGGCCGCTCGGCGCAGGGCCACGCTGCGGGGTGCGCCCGCCTCGAGGCCGGCCCGGCTGGTGAGCAACCGGGCCGCGGCCCGGCTCTCCAGGGGCCCCACCGGATATCGATTGATCTCGGCGCCGAGCCCCGGTGGCCCCTCATCGCCGCGGGCGGCCAGCAGCACGCCGACGGGGCTGGTTCCGGCGTGCCGCAGTACCTCGGTCAACAGGCGCATCGTCGCGGGGTCGCACCGGCCGGCGCGGTCGATCAGCAGGAGCGCCGGCCGCCGTGCGGTGAGCCGGTCGAGGCCGAGCAGCAGCGCCGTGAGCAGCGCCGGATCGAGCCTTTGGCCGGTGGCGAGCCAGGCCCGCGCCGCCGGGTCGAGGCGCGGGGTGCACAGCGCGCGGAGCAACGCCCACGGCAGCGGGCGGCCCGGATGGAGGGCGAAAACCCGGAAGCCACGCGCCCGGGCCAGCGACGCGGCCGCGCCGAGCAGCGCGGACTTGCCGATGCCGGCTTCGCCGAGCAGCACGAGCGATCGCGGCCCGGTCGTCGACGATTCGACGAAGGCGCCGAGGTGGGCGAGCTCGCGCTCACGTCCGGCCAACGTTGGTGACCCCATGCGATCCCCTCCGGCACGACGCTGTGGTACGGGCACGTCATTCGATCAACCGGGCCGATCTCCCCGCCACGAAGAAAGGATGAAGAAACGAACCGTGAGAGGGTGGACCCTTCGCGTGAGCTGGGGAGATGGCATATGGCAGACGATGGTGCCTCGTTCGGGACGCTGCTGCGCCGGCTGCGCGTCACCGCCGGGCTCACCCTGGACCAACTGGCCGAGGCGTCAGGGGTCACCGGCCGGGCGATCAGCGACATGGAACGCGGCGTCAGCCGCCGCCCTCGGGTCAGCACGGTGCAGTTGATCGCGGACGGGCTTCGGCTCGATCCCGATCAGCGGGCCGCTCTGGCCGCGGCGGCCCGGGCTCCGCGGTCCCCGGCGGTCGTGGGAGGGCTTCCGCTGCCTCGGGCGGCGCTCGACTTCACCGGTCGAGACGACGACCTCGCCCGCATCGCGGGCTGGGCCGAGCTGACGCCGGCGCTGGTGGTGATCTCCGGCGCCCCGGGTATCGGCAAGACCTCTCTCGCGGTACAGGCCGCTCAGGCGTGGACGGCCGAGGAGCGGCTCTTCGTCGACCTGCGTGGCCTGGACACCCGGCCTCTCACACCGGACGCGGTGCTCGGCCGGCTGATCCGCGCGGTCAGCCCGGCGCAGCGGGCGGTTCCGCGCAAGACCGAGGAGGCGGCGGCGCTGTGGCACTCCCTGGTCCGCGAACGGCGGCTCGTCGTCGTGCTGGACAACGCCGTGGACGAGGACCAGGTGCGCCCGGTGATTCCGCCGAACGGCCCGGTCGTCGTGCTGGTGACCAGCCGGCGGCGGTTGAGCGGCCTCGAGGGCGTCCACCGGGTGCGCTTGGGCGCGCTGCCCGATCCGGACGCGCTGACGTTGCTCACGCGCATCCTCGATGAGGACAGCCCGCCGGAGGGCCTGCGCCGCATCGCCGAGCTGTGTGTCAACGTCCCCCTCGCGCTGCGGATCGCCGGCAACAGGCTGGCCAGCCGGCCCGGGTGGACGCCGGAGGACCTCATCGTCCGGCTGGCCGCGCAAGAACGGCGACTCGACGCGCTGACCGCCGGCGATCTGCGGATCGAGGCCGCCTTCACGCTGTCGTACGAGCAGCTGTCCGGGATCGCGCGCCGGCTGTTCCGGCGGCTGGCCCTGGTGGCCGGCCCGTCGACCGGTACGGAACTGGCCGGCGTACTGGTGGGCGAGCCGGCGCCGGTGACCGAGACGGCGCTCGACGAGTTGGTGGAGCTCAGTCTGCTCCAGCTGCGGCCGGACGGGCGCTTCGAGTTCCACGACCTGCTGCGGTTGTACGCCGGCGTCCAGTTGGGCCGGGAGGAGAGCGCCGCCGAGCGGGAGCGCCTGACGCGCCGCCGGGACGTCTGGCTGCTGGACACCGCCATGATGGCCGGCCGGTTCTTCGAACCCGAATTCCACGCCACCCGGCCGGATGCCGCCGTGGCGGCCGGGCTGACCACCGAGGCGCGGGCCGGTGACTGGCTGCGCGCCGAGGCCGAGAACTGGTTGCCCGCGCTCCGGCAGGCCGCGGAGGACGGCGATGACCGGCGGGTGGTCGACGTCGCCGAGTCACTGCACTGGTTCTCCGACGGCTGGGCGTCGTGGCCGCAATGGGAGGACGTCTTCACGCTCTCCAGCCGGGCCGCGGAGCGACTGGATGACGACGCTCTGCGCGCCGTTCACCTCGGATATCTGGCCTGGGTCCACATCGTCTGCCTGAGACAGCCGGAGCAGGCGATCGAGCCGGCCCGGCGGGCGCTGGAGTGCGCCGTGCGGTCCGGCGACCGGAGACAGATCGCGTGGGCCGAGTACTACGCCGCATGGGCGTCGCACGAGGCGCGGCAGTGGTCCGCATCGCTGGAGCACGCCCGGGCCGCGGTCGCCGGTTTCCGCGCCACCGGCGACCGGGAGGGCTTGCCCAACGGGTTGACCCTGTGCGCGATGGCGGTCCGCGGCATGGGCTCGGCCGACGACGCCGTTCCGCTCTTCGAGGACGTCATCGAGGCGGTGACAGACCCGGCCACCGCCCCGTCCCCGCGCATCGCGCTGTACATCGTCGCAGGCGTCCGGGGCTTCCTGACGGAGATCGAGGTGGAGGCCGAGCGCTGGCCGGCGGCGCTGCGGCGGGCCGGCGACTCGATCGCGGCCGCCGAGCGACTGGAGCAGCCGCACGATGTTCTGCTGACGGCACGGGTGGACCGGGCGCTCGTGTACGCGCGGCTCGGCGAGACGGCGTCCGGACGGGCCGACCTCGAGGCGGCGCGAGAGCTGCTGGCCGAGTTGGGCGCCGAGGCCCCGCGGCTCGGCCCGGTGCGGGCCCGGATGGCCGAGTTGGAACGGCAGCTGGGCCCGGGCTAGACCCGGAGTTTGCCCAGGATCTCGGGGATCCGGCGCACCACCTCGCGCTCCTGTTCGTTGAGGTCGTCACGGAGGGCCCGGGTGATGCCGTCGGCCCGGTGGCGGCGCTCGTCCGCCAGGGCCGCGCGGCCGGCTGCGGAGATCTCCACGGCGAGCTGGCGCTTGTCGGCCTCGTGCGGGCTCAGCGTGACGTGGCCCCGGTCGTGCAGCAGGTGGACGGTGCGGGTCATGGACTGGTGCCGGACCTGGTCACGACGGGCGAGATCGGCGATGGAGAGCGGCCCCTCCCGGTCGAGGTGCCCGAGAACGGCGGCCTGGCCCGGCGGCATGCGATCGCCGGCGCGGGCCCGTCGCACGAAGTCGCCGATCGCGGCCCGGAGCGCTTCCGCGAGCTCGCTGTCCTCCATGAGCCGAGTCTACAGCGAGCCTGTAGAAGTGATGTCGGGTGCGGCCGGCGCCGGCGCCGGGGCCGGCTGGCGCTGGCCGCGTCCAACCTGGGCGACTCGGCGGCGTGAACCCGGCTCATCCGCCGGCGTGCTGTGGGGTGCCCTTGCTGTCGTACGCGGTCAGATCGGTCAGGGTGGCCGGAGGCCGCCCTTCGGCGAAGTCGAACCAGAAGATCTGTGCCTCGTCCGTGGCGGCGAAGCCGCTCCAGGGCGCCCGTTTCGCTTCGACGGTCCGGCCGGTGGCGGTGTCGCGGGCGGTGATCCGGGCGGCGTCGCCGACGTAGTAGCCGAAAGTCGGAGTGGTATGGCCGTCGAGCAGCCGGCCGGCGGTGATCGCGTGGAAGCCGGGTGCCATCCGATCGGTTTGCGCGTCACTGCTGACGATCTCGCGGCGGAAGTCGTCGATCGTGCCGGTCCGGGTACGCCCCAGCACCAGGGTGAGCGTCTCGTCGAGCCGGTCCGGGTCGGCCGTCTCGACGTAGAGGATCCATCGCCGGCCCTCGCTCTGGCGGCCGGTCTCGACGATCGGGCCGAGCACGCCGGCGGCCGGGGAACCACCGGAGGGACCGTCGGCTGACGGCGCCGATCGGCCGGCCGCCGGCAGGGAGCCGGCCGGACCGCCGAGGCCGGCCAGCTGGCTGCCGCCGATCAGCAGAGCCGCCACCGTCAGCGCGGACGCGCCACCGACGGCGAACCGGCGCCGGCGCCGCATCCGCCCACCGGCGGCCATCACCCGCTCCAGGTCCACAGGGGCGGGCCGGAAATCCGGTGGCGAGTGCATCGCGTCCTTCAGGTCCTGCAGCGTCACAGCCCTACCCCTGCTTCCGTCTCGGTGCGCAGCGGCGGGACGAGGCCGGCCGTGATGCGCAGTTTCGCCAGGGCGCGCGAGTTGAGGCTTTTCACGGTGCCCGCCGGCAGGCCGAGTTCGCGGGCCACCTCCGCCTCGCTGGCGTCGAAGAAGTGCCGGAGCACGATCACCGCCCGTTCCCGCGGTGACAACGCCCGCAGAGCGCCGATCAGCCAGCGCCGTTTCGACACCACGTCGGCCACGTCCTCGGACGCCGGCGGTTCCGGCATGGTCTCGGTCGCGTACTCCCGCATCGGCCGGCGCCACTGGTCGGTGACCAGGTTGGTGAGCACCACACGGGCGTACGCGTAAGGGTCCTTGCGGCGGACCCGCCCCCAGGCCGCGTACACCCGGACCAGGGTGGCCTGGGCCGCCTCCTCGGCCTGGTGCTGGTCGCCGGTGAGCAGGTACGCCGCACGTTGCAGCCGTGAGGAACTCGCCTGGGCGAACGCGATGAAGTCGTCGTCACCGCGGGCCATCTGACGCCTCTCGTCGTTTCATGAGCACCAAGACGAGCGAACCCTACGTTCGGTTGCGCCTTTTCAGTCGCGGTGCCGGGGCAGGCGGACCGTCACCTTCGTCCCGGCCGCCTCCTGGGAGGCCAGGGTGATCGAGCCGTGGTGGCGTTCGACCACCACGCGGCACAGGGCCAGGCCCAGGCCGGCGCCCGGGATGCCGGTGTGCCGGGCGTTGCCGCCGCGGTAGAGGCGGCGGAACAGGCGGGCCTGTTCGCTCGGGGCCACGCCGACGCCCTGGTCGGCCACGGTCATGACGGCCGCTTCGCCGTGTTCGTCGGTGAGGGTGATGGCCACCGTGGAGTCGGTGCCGCTGAATTTCACCGCGTTGCCGAGCAGGGCGTCGACCACCTGGCGCAGGCGGTCGCGGTCGCCGGGGACGGTCAGCTCGGCCGGCATCGTGGTCTCGATCGTGATCCGCCGTTCACCGGCGGCGGACGAGATGGCGACGATCGCGGCCGCCACCACCTCGACCAGGTCGACCGGGACGATGGTGAGCTGGGCGTGCCCGGACTCCAGGGCGGCCAGGTCGAGCAGCTTCTCGACCAGGTCGCGCAGGCGCACGTTGTTGCGCTGCACCACGTCGAGCATCTCGCGGACCTCGCCCATCGGCGTCTCGTCGGGCGATTCGGCGATCAGGTCGACGTAGGCGCCGATCGAGGTCAGCGGGGTGCGCAGCTCGTGGCCGACCAGCGCGATGTACTCGTCGGTGGCGGCGGCCAGGTGCAGGGCCAGCACCTCGGCCCGGCGCTGCTCCAGGAAGGCGCCGATCAGCCCGGCCACGCCGGTCAGCAGCACGGCCAGGGCCGGGTCGGGCTCCTGCCGGGTGTGCGTGAAGAAGCTCAGCACCCCGATCACCCGGTCGCCGCTGCGCACGGGCACCGCGCCGCCGGCCTGGAAGGCGCTTTCCGAGGCCACGTACGGAAGGACCGGTGAGTCGTGGGCGTGGATGTCCGGGATCCACAGCGGCTCCATCGTGGCCCAGCACGATCCGGCCAGGCCGGAGCCGCGGGACATGCTGGCCGGAGTGGGCAGCGAGCGCTCCCCCGGCGCGGTGTAGTTGCCGGCCGGGCGCAGCACGTCGGTGACCTCGTCGACCAGCCAGAGCCGGACGTACGGCCAGCCGAGCGTCGAACCGATGGCGTGCAGGATGCGGTCGGTGGCGTCGAGGGCGTGGGTGTGGTCGGCCAGCACGCGCAGGACCTCGGTCTCGCACTGCTGGTACTCGCGGGAGCGGTGCTCGTACGTGCGGTCGTGGAAGGTGGCCACGGCCCCGGTGATCGTGCCGTCCGCCGTGGTGACGGGGGTGGCGTTCACGGCGTACCACCGGTCCCGGCCGATCACCTCGACATCGCGGAGCTTCTCCCCGGCGAGAGCTCGGGACAGGATTTCGCCGTACGCCTCGGGGACGGCCAGGTTGGTCGCGGTGATCCGCCCGGTCGCGTCGCAGATGATCACTCCGGCGTCGAGCGTGTCGAGCAGCGCCTGGACGGTCACGTCGACCGCATTGTCCAACTTCTCGAGGACCAGACCCAGCCTCTGGGTCAATTCCGGCACGCTGAACGGCTTGCCGATCACGTCGAGCGCGCCGGTGCCGGCCAGGCGCTGATCGCCGGGCAGCAGATAGGCGGTGATCAGCACCACCGGTGTCGCGGCCAGCTCCGGATCCTCGCGCAGCGCGCGGCACAGCTCCAGCCCGTCCATCTCCGGCATGTCGACGTCGGCCACCAGCAGGACCGGCCGGTGCGCGGCGACCGCCTCCAGCCCGGCCCGGCCGTCCCCGGCCACCACCACCTCATGACCGAGACGGCGGATGACCTGCGCGATCACCCTCTGGTGATCAAGATTGTCCTCGGCCACGACAACAAGCGACACAAGTGACCACGCTAGGCACGCGGTGGTCAGGAAAGGGGTGATACTGCACTCTTCTCCCCCGCCCGAGTGTGCGCCGGGCCACGGCGAGGGGTAGACGATCAGGGTGGTTAACAACGTTGGACTGAGGTCCGAGCGCGGGCCCGTCCTCGGCGCCGTCATGCTCTCCACCGCGCTGATCGCGATCGACTCGACGATTCTCGCGACCGCGGTGCCCTCGATCGTCGACGACATCGGCGGCTTCACCGAGTTCCCCTGGCTGTTCACGGTCTACCTGCTGGCCCAGGCCGTCTCGGTGCCCATCTACGGCAAGCTCAACGACCTGTTCGGCCGCAAGCCGGTGATCCTCTGGGGCATCGGGCTGTTCCTGGTCGGCTCCATCCTGTGCGGCCTGGCCTGGGGCATGCTCCCGCTGATCGTCTTCCGGATCGTGCAGGGCCTGGGCGCGGGCGCCATCGCGCCGACGACCATCACGATCGTGGGCGACCTCTACTCCGTACAGGAAAGAGCGAAGGTCCAGGGTTATGTGGCCAGCGTGTGGGGCGTGGCGTCGGTCGTGGGCCCGACCCTGGGCGGCGTGTTCAGCGAGTGGGTCGACTGGCGGTGGATCTTCTGGGTGAACATCCCGCTCTGCCTGGCCGCGGGCGCGGTGATGTTCCGCCGCTTCCACGAGCGGGTCGAACGCGGCCACCCGGTGATCGACTATCGCGGGGCGGCCCTGCTGACCGCGGGCCTCACGCTGCTGGTGCTGGGCGTGCTCGAGGGCGGGCAGGCCTGGGCCTGGGACTCGACGACGAGCTTCGCGGTGCTCGGGCTCGGCGTCATCCTTCTGGTGATCTTCGGGTTCGTCGAGCGTACGGCTAACGCCCCCATCCTGCCGCTGTGGGTGTTCCGCCGGCGGCTGCTGGTCACGAGCGGCCAACTCGCGGTCGGTGTCGGGGCGATCCTGCTGGGGCTTTCGTCGTACGTCCCCACGTACGCCCAGGACGTGCTGGGCACCGGCCCGCTGGTGGCCGGGTTCGCGCTGGCCGCCCTGACCCTGGGCTGGCCGATCTCGGCCAGCCAGGCCGGCCGGGTCTACCTGCGCCTGGGATTCCGGATGTGCGCGCTGATCGGCACGACGCTGGTGCTGATCGGCTCGGCCCTGCTGTTGCTGCTGGACGAGACCTCGTCGATCTGGGCGGTCGGCGCGTACTGCCTGGTCATCGGCCTGGGCATGGGCCTGACGGCGGCGCCGACGCTGATCGCGGCCCAGTCGTCGGTCGGCTGGTCGGAACGCGGCGTGGTGACGGCGAACAACATCTTCCTGCGCTCGCTGGGCAGCGCCCTGGGCGCGGCGGTGTTCGGCGCGCTGGCCAACGCGGTCATCGGCTCGGGCGACGTGGTCGACCCGGCGAAGCTGACCGAGGCGGTGCACCGCATCTTCATCGGCATGGTGCTGGTCGCGATCGTGATGGTGGGGCTGGCGGCGATGATCCCGCGGGCGGCCGACGAGGCCACTAAATAGGAAGCGCCCGGCTTTCGCGGGCGCTACGGTGCCGGGGTCAGGTCTTGTTCTTGAGGAGGAGAGATGCGCGGTTTCCGGTCCCACCCGAAGCCCACCGTCGCCGCCTCGAAGGACCTGACTCCGCGTGCCCTTTCTCAACCTGGGCGTCGTCGCGCACGTCGACGCCGGTAAGACCAGCCTGACCGAACGCCTGCTCCACGAGGGCGGGGTGACCGACCACATCGGCAGCGTCGACGCGGGCGACACCCAGACCGATTCGCTCGACCTCGAACGCCGCCGCGGCATCACCATCAAGACGGCGGTGGCGTCGTTCCCGGTGGGCCAGGTGACGGTCAACCTCATCGACACTCCCGGCCACCCGGACTTCATCGCCGAGGTGGAACGGGCCCTGCGCATCCTTGACGGGGCCGTGCTGGTGGTGTCGGCGGTCGAGGGTGTACAGGCGCAGACCCGCATCCTGATGCGCACCCTGCGCCGCCTCGGCATCCCCACCCTGATCTTCGTCAACAAGATCGACCGCCCCGGCGCCCGCGAACAGTCCCTCCTGCGCGAGTTGGCAGCCCGCCTGACCCCGAACATCCTCCCCACCGCCACGGTCCTCGACGCGGGCACCGCCAACGCCACGATCCGCCTGCTCGGCGCGGCCCCGGCGGACGCGGACTTCATCGCTCGACTGGTCGATGTTTCGGGCGATCCCGTCCTGCTTTCGGACTGGGCGCGGGACGAACGGTCCGTGCCGTACGACCGCTTGCGGGACGTTCTGACCGCCCGGACCCGCGCGGGGCTCCTGCATCCGGTCTTCTTCGGGTCGGCGGTGACCGGTGCCGGCGTCGGCGAGCTGATGGCCGCCCTGCCGACCCTGCTGCCCACGACGCCCGGCCGCGCGGACGGGCCCCTGAGCGGGACGGTCTTCAAAGTCGACCGGGACGACCACGGGCGGCGGGTCGCCTACGTCCGCATGTTCTCCGGTGCTGTCCACGTCCGTGATCGGGTGCCGGCTGTGGTCACCGCGATCGAGGCGATCGAGGGTGGCGGCGGTGTACGGCGGCCCGCTCTGGTGGCGGGGCAGATCGGGAAGGTGCACGGGCTTCGGGAAGCGCGGATCGGGGACACCCTGGGGGCCGGGACGGTGGGTGGGCAGATCTTCGCGCCGCCGACCCTGGAATCCGTGGTGCGGCCCCGGGATCCGGCCGAGGGGCGGCGGCTGCACGCGGCACTGAGCGAACTGGCGGGGCAGGATCCGCTGATCGATCTGCGGCAGGACGGCGCCGAGCTCTCCGTGTCGCTCTACGGCGAGGTGCAGAAGGAGGTCATCGGGGCCACGCTCGCCGAGGCGTACGGCATCGAAGTGGTCTTTGCCGAGACCCGGACGATCCACGTCGAGCGGCCGGCCGGAACCGGGTGTGCCGGCCGGACGCTCGGGAAGGACGGCAACCCGACGCTGGCGACGCTCGACCTGCGGGTCGAGCCGGGCACGGGCGTGACCTTCGCGCTTCAGGTGCCGGTGGAGCAGGTGCCGATCCACGTGTTCAAGGCGGTCGAGCTGTTTCGGGAGTCGCTCACGGCGTACGTCAATGAGGCCTTGACCTTCGGTCTTTTCGGCTGGCGGGTGACTGATGTGCACGTGACGGCGACGCGGACGGGGTTCGTCTCGCCGGCGACGCGGGCCGCCGATTTTCGCAAGCTGGTGCCGATCGTGCTGCGGGAGGCGCTGGAGCGGGCCGGGACCGTGGTGTGCGAGCCGATCTCCCGCTTTCGGCTCGAAGTGCCCGAATCCACGCTGGGTGCGGTGCTGGCCGCCCTCGGGAAGTTCGGCGCGGTTCCCGAGAGCTCCACAGCGGCGCTGGTCGAGGGGCTGGTGCCGGCGGCGTGGGTCCGGGCACTGGAGCAGGCGATTCCTGGTCTCACGCACGGCGAGGGCGTGCTGGAGACGACCTTCGAGCGGTACGACCCTCGGCCCCGTACGTCGGCTGCGTCACAATCGCCTTCGGAGATCGCGTCGTTTGAGCGGGAGGCGTAGTGTACGAAACAGTTTCGTTTCGCAGAGGGGGTGACCGCCGTGGCTGACCAGGCTGCGCGCACCCGCAAACTCGACCAGGAACGGGAGCAGGCGATCCTGCGCGCGACCTACGAGTTGCTCGGCGAGACGGGCTATCAAGGGCTTCGGGTGGACGCGGTGGCCGCCCGGGCCCAGGCGAGCAAGGCCACCCTCTATCGTCACTGGCCCACCAAGGCGGAGCTGGTGGCGGACGCCGTACGGGTGTGCAAGGCCGTCGACAAGCCGCTTCCCGACACCGGGACGCTGCGCGGCGACCTGACAGCCTGGTTCTGCGACATGGCCACCATGATCGGCAGCGACCAGGGGCCGATCCTCGCCGGCCTGTTCATGGCCCTGCACACCGAGCCCGAGCTCGCCATGCAGCTGCGCCAGATGCAGGAGTCCAAACTGCCGCTCGCGGAATCCATCTGCGAGCGGGCCGTGGCCCGGGGCGAACTCCGGCCCGGTTACGACGCCCGGCTGATCGAGGAGATCGTGCCGGCCATGGTCTTCATGCGGCGGTTCGCGCTGGGCGAGCCGCTCGACCAGGCCTTCATCGACCACCTCGTCGACGACATCGTCCTGCCCTTGCTCACCCGGGAGCCGCGCTCCTAACCCTTCACCCCTACTTCCTCCCACCCTTCAGCTTGCGGCCCGGCCGCCGGCTCGACCTTCCACGCCCTCGCCTTCCGCCCTGGGTGGATCTCCGCGTGCCCTGAAAGGGGACCCCTCATGTCCATCACGACCTCTGACGCTCACCGTACGCCGGATATATCGCCTAAATCACGATCGCGATGGCTGGCGCTGGCCGTGATCGCGGTGGCGCAGCTCCTCATCGTGCTCGACGCCACGATCGTCAACATCGCCCTGCCGACAGCCCAGAAGGCACTGCACATCAGCGACGCCGACCGGCAGTGGATGATCACGGCGTACACCCTGGCCTTCGGCGGTCTTCTGCTGCTGGGCGGGCGCATCGCCGACTTCACCGGCCGCAAACGGGCGTTCATCATCGGCCTGCTCGGCTTCGCCGCCGCCTCCGCCCTCGGCGGCCTGGCCACCAACGCGTTCATGCTCTTCTCGGCCCGCGCGCTGCAGGGCGCCTTCGGAGCGTTGATGGCCCCGGCCGCGTTGTCGCTGCTCACGGTCACCTTCACGGAGCCGCGTGAGCGGGCCCGCGCCTTCGGCGTCTACGGCGCCATCGCCGGCGGCGGCGGCGCGGTCGGCCTGCTGATGGGCGGTTTGCTGACCGAGTACGCCTCCTGGCGCTGGACCCTGCTCGTCAGCACCCCGATCGCCATCATCGCCGCGCTGGCCGCCGCCCGTTTCGTCGGCGAGAGCCGCGCCGAAGGCAACACCCACTACGACCTGCCCGGCGCGCTGACGTCCACGGCCGGCCTGGTGGCTTTGGTGTACGGGTTCACGAAGGCCAGCGAGGACGGCTGGGACTCACCCACGACGATCGGCTTCCTGGTCGCGGCCGTGCTGCTGCTGGTTGCTTTCGTCGTCATCGAACTGCGTTCGTCGCACCCGCTGCTGCCGATGCGCGTGATCCTCGACCGCAACCGGGGCGGCTCGTTCCTGGCGGCGCTGCTGATCGGCTCGGGCCTGTTCGGCGTCTTCCTGTTCCTGACGTTCTACCTGCAGATCACGCTGGGCTATTCGGCGCTGATGACCGGCGTGGCGTTCCTGCCGTTCACGCTGGGCATCATCCTGGGCGCCGGCGTGTCGGCCCAGCTGCAGACCCGCGTCGGCCCGCGCCTGCTGATGTTCGGCGGCCTGCTGATGTCGACGATCGGCATGGTGATGCTGACCCGCATCGGCGTCGACACGGGCTTCTGGACCCACGTCTTCCCCGCCGAGTTGGTCATCAGCTTCGGCATGGGCGTCACCTTCGGCCCCATGTCGAACACGGCCCTGGTCGGAGTGGCCGACCACGACGCCGGCGTGGCCAGCGCCCTGATCAACACCACCCAGCAGATCGGCGGTTCCCTGGGCACGGCCCTGCTGAACACCATCTTCACCTCAGCGGTGGCGGCCTACATCGTCGACCACCAGGCAACAGCCTCCGACCCGGCATCCTTGACGGCCGCGGCAACGGTCCACAGTTACACGGTCGCGTTCTGGTGGAGCGCCGCCCTGATCGGCTTGGCCGCCATCATCGCCCTGGTCCTGGTCAAAGCCGGCCGCGAGGAGGCCAACGCCAACGCAGGAACCGCAGTCATGGTCTAACCCTCCCCCACCGGAACCGTCCGCACTCAAAGCCGTCCGCGGCCCGCTCCTCCAGCGGGCCGCGGACGCGCTTCATCCAGCGCCGGCGACCCATCGCGCAGCGCCATAGCGATCAGTTAGCGGCACTAACACTCACCCGCGAGTCAGCCGCCCCGATCAGCTCGCGCCGCAGAAATCGGTTGGTCGCACCAACCCTCAACCACAACCCAGCCGCTCCGGCGAGCCGGCACCGCAACGATCAGTTCGTCACGCTAACGATCCCTCGCGTCAGCCGCCCTCACCGGACCTCGTTGGCGGAATCGTCAGCCTCACTAACGCTCGCGCTCATGCCGACCCACTCGGCCGCGCCGGACGATCAGTTAGTCCCACTAACGGTCACTCCAGGGTCAGTAGACCGTTGGTCAGAGCCGCTGCGACGAGGTGGCGATAGCCGACTGAGTCGAAGGCGACCACCAGCTCGTGATCGTCCTGGCTGAGCAGGGTGCCCGGTCCCCACAATCGGTGACGGACACGCTTCGCCTGGGTCTGGTAGGCGCGCCCGGCGCTCTGGTCGTCGCGAGACTGGGCGGCGGAATCGTCCACGCGGGAGAGGGCGGCGGGATCGTCCACGCGGGAGAGGGACGCAGGCTCGTCCACGGGGGAAGAGGAGGCCGAGTCGTGCGCGCCGGAAGAAGAAGCCGAATCGGTGGCCCGCGAAGAGGAAGCCGAATCGGCTCCGCGCGAAGAGGGGGGCGGATTGGTGGCGGGGGTATAGGCGGCGCGGGCTGGTGGGATGGGGGCGGCCGGGGTGGTGGGGTGCTTGTCGTTGTCGCACGAGCCGCAAGGTGGGGTGTAGTGCTCGCCGAAGTAGGCCAGTAGGTCGGCTCGGCGGCAACGGGTGGTTTCGGCGTAACCTCGGGCGGACTCTATGCGGGAGCGCAGGATGGCCTGGCGGCGGTTGCCGGCGGCCGTCACCTGGCGGAAGGCGTCGCCCATGGGGGCGGGCAGGATGGCGTTGTTGCCGTCGGGGTGGACCAGGCCCAAGTCCAGCAGCTCGTCGACCACGCGTTCGGCGGCGGAGCGGCCCACCTGCGCCGACTCGGCCAGGTCCTTCACCGTTGTTCGGCCCTGGGCGGCCTCGATGGCGTCTATCACCGCGTGGACCGTGGCGGCGCCCATGCGGGAGCGGGCGGCCAGCAGGCGGGGGATCCGTACCGTGCGGGGGTCGTAGACCAGCACCGCTGTGGCCGGGTGGCCGTCGCGGCCGGCTCGGCCGATCTCCTGGTAGTACTCGTCCAGGCTGCCGGGGACGCCGGCGTGGACCACCGTGCGTACGTCTGGCTTGTCGATGCCCATGCCGAAGGCGCTTGTGGCCACCACGACGTCCAGCCGGCCGGCGAAGAAGGCGTCCTGGATTTCGCTGCGGCGGGCCGCGGGCAGGCCCGCATGGTAGGGCTCGGCCCGGTAGGCGTCGAGGCGCAGCCTTTCCGCGAGGCTTTCGCAGCGGGCGTGGCTGAGCGCGTAGACCAGGGCCGGGCCCTCATGGGCGAGGACCACTTCCACCGTACGGTCGTCGACCGCCTGCGCCTCGGGCCGGTCGCGCCGGGTGCGCCGCACCGCGAGGGAGATGTTCGGGCGGTCGAAGTCGGCCACGATGACCTGGGGGTCGCGCATCCGCAGCTGCCGCGTGATGTCGGCCTGCACGGGTGGCGCCGCGGTGGCGGTCAACGCCAGCACCGGTGGCCGGCCGGCCGCCTCGACGACGTCGGCCAGGCGCAGGTATTCGGGCCGGAAGTCGTGGCCCCACTCGCTGACCAGGTGGGCCTCGTCGACGGCGACCAGGGTGATGGGGCGCGGGCTGCCGGTGATGGCCGCCATCGTCTCCGCGTTGGCCAGCTGTTCGGGGCCGAGCATGACGAAGTCGACCCGTCCGCCGGCCAGTTCGGCCAGGGCGTCCGCCCGGTCGGCGTGATGCTGGGAGGAGTTGAGCATCACCGCCCGTACGGAATCCCGGGCCGTCATCGACCTCAGCTGGTCCCGTTGCAGCGCGATCAGCGGCGAGACGACCACCGTGAGGCCGCCCAGGGCGAGCCCGCCGACCTGGTAGATCGCGCTCTTGCCGCTGCCGGTGGGCAGGACGGCCAGGGTGTCGCCGTGCCCGGTCAGCGCTTCCAGGGCGCGCCGCTGCGCCGGGCGCAGGGTGACGCCGAGCACGTCAGCGGCGATTCGATCAAGCTTGTCCATCCCGCCGGATGCTACCCGCGCCGGACGCGTGGAAAGGGCGCCCCCGGACGAGGAGCGCCCTTTCCTGGCGGTGTCAGCCGAACTTGTAGGTGTTTCCGGAGCCGGGGACCTTTGTGGGCAGGCCCCGGCGAGCCCGCTCGCCCCGGATCGTGGGCTCGATGATGTCCCAGAGGGTGCCGGCGATGGTGGTGACGATGGCGGCGGGGGTGATCCAGTCGAGCAGGTCGGTGTTGTTGTCGGTGATCCAGTCGAAGGCGGGGTTGAAGAAGTTGCCGGACGCCAGCATCCCGACCAGGACGGCGCCGAGAGCCAGGGCCAGCACGGCGTTGACGATCAGGACCGGGCGGGTCCAGCCCTGGTGGTACAGCCAGGACGCCCAGATCGCCTTCAGGGCGATCAGCACGATGACCAGGGGCCACCAGAACGACCAGCCGGCGGGGTCGAGGACGGGCACGTCGGTGAAGGTGAAGCGCTGCAGGACGATCGCGGCGATCAGCAGGACCGGCCACACGATGTAGGTGACGAGTTGACCGACGCTGACCGCGCCCGACTCGTACTTGGGAAGGTCCTTGAGGGTCCAGGGAGCGCCGCGCAGGTCCTCGCGGCCCAGGCCGGTGCGTTCGATGACGGCGAACGTGGCGGTGGTCCAGAAGGCCAGGTGGACGGCGACCGTGAGGGCCGTGCCGATCGCGTTGCCGATGATGGCGCCGACGTCGGGGTTGTCGTCGAAGACGCGGCCGATGCTGGTGGCCACGACCACGATGGGCAGGACCGTGGAGAAGAGCATGAGCATGAAGCGGCGCCAGACGCCGTACAGCTCCGGGCCTATCAGGAAGTTGCGTCTGTCGGCGTAGCTGTCGGCGAGTTTGTCGGGATCGCCCAGTTCGAGCAGCGTGCTCTCCACCGCCGCGTCGCGCGGCTCGCCGGACTCGACGCGGGCGTCGACCGCGTCGTCGATGGAGGCGCGTAGCTCGCGGTCGATGTCGGCGCGCTGCTGCTCGGGGATGCGGCGGAGGGCGGTGTACACGTAGCGGTCGACGAGGCTGGTCATTTGTCGCTCCCGGGGTGGGTGAAGGAGAGGTCGTTGATGGCGCGGTCGATGCGGGTCCACTCGCCGCGCAGCGTCTCGGCGACGGCGTCGCCCTGGCCGGTGGTCCGGTAGAACTTGCGCGGGCGGGCCTCGTCGGTGTTCCACTCGCTGACCAGCAGGCCCTGGGATTCGAGCCGGCGCAGCAGCGGGTAGAGCGTGTTGGCCTCGACGTCGAAACCGGCCTCACTGAGCGTCTCCAGCAGCGAGTAGCCGTACCCCGGCGTGCGCAGAGCGATGAGGCTGGCGACGACGACCGTTCCCCGGCGCAGCTCCTGTAGGTGGCTGGCTAGTGTCACGTCCGTTGTCATGTGACTCACGATAGTGTGCGACGCACACTATGGCAACCCATTACACCGAAGTGCTTTGCACATCGAAGCGCCCCGCGCGGCACGAGGCCGGCGGGGCGCGGTTTCCGGAGAGCTATTCGCTGATGGCGTCGATCAGGTCACCCACCGGGCGGTCCGGGAGGGCGCGGGCCACGTCGGCCACCGCGACGATGCCGATCAGCTGGTGGCCGTCGATGACGGGCAGACGGCGGACCTTGTGCTGGGACATCGTGCGCAGGATGGCGGCCGTGTCGTCGTCGGCACCGATCGTGACCGGCTTGCCCGCACCGAGCTCGCCGGCCGTCACCTCACCCGGGTTGCGCCCCTTGGCCAGGGCCTTCACCACGATGTCCCGGTCGGTGACCATGCCCTTGAGGCGGTTGTCCTCGCCGCAGATGGGCAGCGAGCCGACGCCCAGATCGGCCATCTTCCGGGCGGCGTCCGCGAGCGTCTCCCGCTCCCCCACGCAGGTGACGTCGGGAGTCATGATTTCGCGAGCGGTGGTCATGAGTGGTTCCTCCCTTTCTGTTGAAGAAGGGGGTACCCGTATCAAAGAGTCGCAATCGTGTGGGCCACCTCGTCGACGAGCTCGCGCGCCAGGAAGCCCGTACGGCCGTGGCGCGGCGTCAGGCGCTGGCCGCTCACCGCGTGCACGTACGCGGCCCAGCACGCGGCCTGCGCCGGGTCGGCGCCCCGGGCCAGCAGGCCGGCCACGATCCCGGCACGCGCGTCGCCGCTGCCGGACGTTCCCAGGCCGACGTCGCCGCTCTCCTCGACCCAGCGCCGGCCGTCGGGGGCCGCGATGTGACCGAACAGCGAGACCACCGCGCCGTACTTCCCGGCCAGCTCGACGGCGGCGGCGCCCGGGTCGTCGCCGGGCGAGTGGCCCAGCAGGTGCTCGGCCTCCACCATGTTCGGCGTCAGCACCGCCCGTTCCGGGGCCGGCAGCAGGCTCGCGTCCTTGCTGAGCGCGCCCAGGGCGTACGCGTCGAGCACCACCGCCGTCTCCGGCCCGGCCTTGCCCAGCACCTCGCGCATCAGGTTGGTGGTCTCGTCGATGTCGTCGAGACCCGGCCCGAGCGCGATCACGTCGGCCCCGGCGGCCAGGTCGGCGCCGGGCAGGCCGACCACCTTCGCCTCGGGCACCGCGATGCTCAGCGCGATGGTCGTCTCCTCGGCCACCGCCAGCTGCAGGCGGCCGGCGCCGGCGCGCAGCGCGGCCACCCCGGCCAGCAGAACGGCGCCGGGGGTGAACTTGGAGCCGCCCACCACCAGAACCGTGCCGCGGGACTCCTTGCCGCCCTCCGGATCGGGCAGCGGCCACTCGCGCAGGACCTTAGGGGTGATGACTTGCTGAAGCATTGACGTCCTCCTGCCTGGTCGGCTGCGTACCCTCGCGGTGCAGGTGGTCGACGGCGTTGAACGCCTCCGGCACGAGCAGGTCGCCCTCGCGGCGCCAGCTGCTGATCGAGCAGTTCGCGATGGTGGTGCGGTGCGCGATCGCCATCAGCTCGGCCTCGTCCAGCCGCTCGGCCAGATAGCGGACCAGCAGCACGGTGGCCTCGTGCGCGAAAAGCACGACCCGGCCCTCCGGATAGTCCTCGCGAACCTCCCGGAGCAGCGCCCGCAGCCGCAGCAGCACGTCGGCCCACGACTCGCCGCCCGGCGGCCGGTAGTAGAACTTGCCCAACCGGCTGCGCCGGCGCGCCTCGTCGGGCAGCCGGGCCTGCACGCCACGACCGGTGAGCAGGTCGAGAACGCCCAGCTCACGGTCGCGCAGCCGCTCGTCGACGATCAACGGCACACCCCGGTCGCCCAGGGCCAGCCGGGCGGTCTGGCGGGTGCGGAGGTACGGCGAGACGACCGCCACGTCCGGCGCCTGGCGGCCCAGGTGTTCGCCGACCGCCTCGGCCTGCTCACGCCCGAGGTCCGACAGCGGAACGTCGGCGTCCCGTTCGGGGATCTCGATGACCTCGGCGCCGCCCTCCTCGGCGGCCTGCGCGGTGACGTTGCCGGTGCTCTGCCCGTGCCGGACCACGGCGAGCCACTGGAGCTCCTTCATGCCGACGCCATACCCCAGCGCCGGATCCGTAACCCCACTGCCACGCACGGGCGGAAACTCGACAAAATCCACCGTCTTAGTAGACAAGGCAGGGGATCGTCTCGCAGGATCGTCCGATGGACCTCACGCTAGCGCTGGCCGGGCTGGGCGTCGGTGTCGTCGTCGGGCTCACCGGGATGGGCGGCGGGGCGCTGATGACGCCGATTCTCGTCCTCGTCTTCGGGGTGCCTCCGGTGGCGGCCGTGTCCAGCGACCTGGCGGCCAGTGCGGTCATGAAGCCGTTCGGCGGGGCGGTGCACGCCCGCCGGGGGACCGTGAACTGGGCTCTCGTGCGGTGGCTGTGCGTGGGCAGTGTGCCGGCGGCCTTCCTCGGGGTGCTGCTGCTGCGGCTGCTCGGGGACGACGAGACGGTGCAGCGGGCGATCCGGCTCGCGCTCGGTGTGGCCCTGCTGCTCGCGGCGGGCGGGCTGGTGCTCAAGTCGTGGGCGGCCCGCCGGCGCGGGAACCACGACGGGCCGCCGGAGCCGATCGTGGTCCGGCCGCTGCCCACCGCGCTGCTCGGAGCGGCCGGCGGGCTGGTGGTCGGCCTCACGTCGGTCGGGTCGGGTTCGCTGATCATCGTGGCTCTGCTCGCCATGTATCCGAAGCTGCGCGCCAACGACCTCGTCGGCACCGATCTGGTGCAGGCGATCCCGCTCGTGAGCGCGGCCGCGCTGGGCCACGCGCTCTTCGGCGACCTTCAGCTCGACCTGGCCGGGGCCGTGCTGCTCGGCTCGATCCCGGGCGTGCTGATCGGGTCGCGCATCTCGTCGCGGGCCCCGGCCGGGCTGGTGCGCACCGCGCTGGTGGTCGTGCTGCTGGCCAGCGCGCTCAAGCTCTTCGACCTGCCGACCGCGATGGTCGGCCTCGCCTCGGGCATCGCCGTGCTCATGGCGATCATCCCGGTGCTGCTCCGCCGGCACGCCCAGGACTCCCCGGGCGTACCGGCTTCGGAGGGTCAGCTCGTCACTTCTGTACGAACACAGCGGTCGTCCGCGCCGGGACGGTGAACGTTCCGGTCGCGGGAGCGAAGCTTGCGGTACGGACGAGCGGGTCGGCCGAGGTGCGCTGCACCGGGTGCGGCGCGACCGTCTTGCCCCGAAGGGCGGGGACGGTCTGAGCGGTTGCCGCCGAGGTGCCGTTGAAGACGACGGTCACCGACTTCCACCGGCGGTCGATACCCCGTCCGTCCAGGGTCATCGTGATGACCCCCGGGGTCTCGGCCGCGCCGGAAAGCGGGAACGACAGTCGCTTCTGCACCTCGGCGGCGGTCGGCAGGCCGAACACCGGCGAGGAGCCGCGAATCGCGAGCAGCTCTTTGTACCGGGCGTCGGCCAGATTGACGGCCTCGCAGGAAGGCACGAGCGCGGCCGAAGCCAACAGGGGCCGCGCGTAATCCCACTTGTCGGCATTGTCAGCGGCGGCTGGCAACCCGCGGCCGAAGCCGTTGCCTTTCGAACAATCCCAGATGATCTCGTTGAACCAGTCACCCGAGTTGAACGAGTTGCGGTCGAGCGACTTCGACCGCAACCGCTCGCTGCCGAGCGCGAAGAATCCCACACCCTGCCCCAGAGCCGTGGTGGACAAGGCCACCGACTGCAGCCGGGCCCGATCGACGGCCGAGGTGGTGGAGGGCAACTTGTAGGCGAGGGCGTCGTACAGCACCTCGTTGTCGTGCGCGTCGACGTAGGTGATCGCCTCGCCGGGTGCCGCCGTGTAGCCGGCCGGCGAGCCGTTGTAGTCGACCTGCGCCCCGGTGACCGTGCTTCCGGACGACGACACGAAGCGATAGGACGCCAGGTTGCCGCTCAGCCCGACCTTGATGAGGTCCTGGTAGTGCGGCAGCCGGGTGGCCGCGTCGGCGTTCACGGCGTCCCCGTTCGGCGCCGACAGCAGCCCCGAGCCGAACCCCTGCACGCGCGGATTGGCGTCGAACGGCCCGCCACCGCGTACGGCGTCGCGAAGCCGGTCGTTGAACGTGCCGATCCCGGTGCCCGCCATGTTCGCCTGGGTCGCCTGCTCGAAGCGCGCGCCGCCCGCCACCTCGCCGAAGTCCCAGCCCTCGCCGTACAGATAGATGTTCTTGCCGTCGACGCCGTCCCTGGCCACCGTCAGCCGGTCGAGGGCGGCCCGCACGGCCAGGATGTTGGCCTTCGGGTGGTGGCCCATCAGGTCGAAACGGAAGCCGTCGACCTTGTACGCCTTGGCCCACGTGACGACCGAGTCGACGATCAGTTTGCCCATCATCGTGTTCTCGGGGGCCGTGTTGGCGCAGCAGGTCGAGTTGGCGACCGTCCCGTCGGCCAGCAGCCGCTGGTAGTAGCCGGGGACGATCTGGTCGAGAACCGAGTTCGGGTCGGTGCCGGCGGCCGAGGTGTGGTTGTAGACGACGTCCATCACGACGCGCAGCCCCGCTTTGTTGACGCCGCCGACCATCTCGCGGAATTCGCGGGTGCGCTGGGCCGGATCGACCGCGTAGCCGCCCTCGGGCACGGTGTAATGCAGCGGGTCGTAGCCCCAGTTGTAGCCGTCGGTCGCAGCCACCGCCGCGACGCACTCCTGTTGCCGCGAAGAGTCCGGGGGCAGCGCGGCCAGGTCGCAGTCCGGCTGCTTCTGGTCGGCCCGGTTCTCGGGGATGGTCGCGAAATCGAAGACCGGCAGCAGATGAAGGTGGGTGACCCCGGCCTTCGCCAGGGACGACAGCTGCTTCATTCCAGCAGACTGAGAAGCGGTGAATGCCCGATATGTTCCACGGGCGGCAATCGGCACCGAGGAGTCGGCGATCGAGAAGTCCCGAACAGAAGCCTCGGCAATCTGGATCTTGGCGGCGGGAACGGCGGCCGGCTTGCGCAGCGACGACCAACCGGCGGGCACGGCCGAAGGGTCGGACAGGTCGACGATCCGGCTCAGCTTGGAGTCGGTCGAGAGGGCGAGGCTGTACGGGTCGGTGACCGCGGCCGTGACGACCTTCTGGGCCGCCGGCTGCCACGCCGTGACGGAGTACTTGTAGTACTTGCCTTTCCACGACGAGGGCCCGCGCACGGACCACACGCCCGTACGGTCGTCGCGCTTCATGGCCACTGTGGACGGCGAGGCGGTCACCGTGTCGTACAGCTGCAACGCGACGTTCTGGGCGGTCGGCGCCCACACCGACAGCGTCGTGCCGACCGGACCCAGCGTGGCCGAGGCGGCGGCCGCGTAGACGTCGTCGAGCACGCCGGCCGTCTGCACGCCCGTGGCCGCGAGCAGTTTGCCGGCCGCGTCCCGCTCGGTGATGGTGACCTGCCCGCGCAGGAGGGCCTTCACGTCGACGCCGGCCGGAAGGCGGAAGGCGTCGTACTGCCACAGGTGCGGGAACTTCGCCCGCTGCGCCTCGGTCAGCCCGTCCCGCCGTACGGTCAGGCGAATCGGCCCGGAGGCCGGGTCCACCAGGTCGTAGACCTTGCCGTCGGTGTCGCCGCCCGGCTTCCAGGCCACCGTGGTCCGGTCGATCCAGACCGCCGACGACTTGGCCGGGTCGACGACTCCCCCGGCGCCGGTCCTCTTCACCACCGGCACGATCCTCGGCGAGACGCCGGCCAGCAACCAGATCTCGCGGCCGCCGTCGGCGAACGTCAGCTTCTGGTCGTCGGGCAGATCCTTCGCGTCTCCCTTGTGGATGATGTAGTTCAGCGCGGTGGCCCCGGCTGCCAGCGGCACCCGGAAATAGACCCCGAACGCGTCAGTGCCCGCGGGCGGGAGCGGCGCCGCCCAGTCGGTCGGGGTGGCGGCCCCGTCCCAGACGTGCAGACCCCAGCCGTCGTAGTTCCCGTCGGCGCGGCGGTAGTGGATGACCGCCGTGTTCTGGTCCTGCGGCGGATCCGGCTGCCCCGTCGCCGCCTGCCGTGTCGGATACACCGTGGCGTCGCCCTGTTTCAGCCACACCTCGGGCGTGACCGACGGGTCGAGGAACCGGTCCGCGTCGACGTCCTTCACCCCGTCCTTGCCGACCACGATGAAACCCATGTTCCTGGCGTTCGGGGTCAACTTCACATAGGCGAAGCGGCCGTACGAGTCCTCGCCCGCGAACGGCTGCCCGGCCGGCCACGTCGTCGTCATCGACGGGTCGACGTCACCGAAGACGTACAGCCCCTGGTCGTCGTAGCCGCCTGCCGGCCGCTGGTAGTGCACGATCGCGTAGTCCGGGCTGGTGGCCACCTCGGGCGTGCCCACCTTCGTCGAGCTCGTCGCCGAGGCGAGCCGCCCCTTGCCGTCGCGCACGACCGCCTTGTACTTCACCGCCGTTCCCCCGGCCAGGCCGGTGAGGTCGTGGTAGACGGTGTAGGGGGCGCGCGCCGCCGTCCCGATCGGCTTCCACGGCCCGTCGCCCACCTGCGCGGCGAACGTGACGGTGGACAGCGGGTCCCCGGTCACCGTCGCGGTCAGCTCGGTGCGGGCCGGCACGGCATCGGGAGTGTTCAGCGAGACGGCCGGCGCGGCCGGCGGCACCGCGATCGGCCGGTCGGCCCGCAGCGCCACCGACGACAGCGCGGGCACGGTGATCGTCAGTCTGCCGTCATCGCCGGCCGCCGTGACCGTGTTCGTGCCATAGACACCGCGAAACGTCTGGCCGGCCGACCAGGTGTCCAGGGTGACGGTCTGCGGGGTGGTCGCGCTGTTGGACGCGACGACGTATTCGTTGCGCTGCCGCTGGTCGACGCGGGAGGCGGCGAAGACGCCGGGACCGTCGGCCGCGTACCGGGTCACCTGGACGCCGTCGCGCAGGGCCGGATGCGCCTTGCGGAGCGCCCCCAGGGCGGCGATCGTCTGGTAGAGCGGGTGCGCGGTGTTGTAGTTGTCCACCGCGTGCGTGCGGCCGGTGCCGATCAGGTCGTCGTCGAGGTAGTCGGCGGTCTTCGAGGCGAACAGGTCCTGCCGGGCGTCCTTGTCGCCGCCCGGGCCGGTGAAGCCCTGCTCGTCACCGGAGTAGACGACCGGCTGCCCCCGGGTCAGGAACATCAGCTCGTGCGCGAGCTGGTCGCGCCGCAGCTTCGCGGCGTCGTCGGCGCCGGTGGCGGCGATGAACGAGCCGATGCGGCCCATGTCGTGGTTGCCGAGGAACGTCGGCAGGCTCGCGGCGGAGGTGTCGCGCGCGGTGTAGAGGTCGTCCTTGGCGTACAGGTCGGAGAGCGCCTTGGCCGAACCGTTGCCGGCCACGAACCCCTGGGCGGCGGCCTGGAAGGAGAAGTCGAGGGTGGCCGGGAGGCCGCCCTGGCGTACGTACGTGGACTCGATCTCCTGGTCGGCGCTGTACACCTCGCCGAACATGAAGAAGTCCTTCTTGCCCGCGGCTTTCTCGATGCCGGCGGCGAACTGGGGCCAGAAGTCGAGGTTCACGTGCTTGACGGTGTCGAGGCGGTAGCCGTCGATGCCGGCGTAGCCGATCCAGTGGGCGTAGATGTCGGTGAGGCCGCGGACGACCTCGGGCCGCTCGGTCCACAGGTCGTCGAGGCCGTAGAAGTCGCCGTACTCGCTGTTCTCACCGGCGAACGTCGAGTTGCCGCGGTTGTGGTACATCGTCGGGTCGTTCAGCCACGACGGCACCTTCACGTTGCGGTCGGCGGGGGCGACGACCGGCGTGTAGGGGAACGACTTCGTGGAGACGCGCGGGAAGCCGTTCCGCGAGTCGGCGTAGTTGCGGTCCTCGAACGGGCGGCCGCGCGAGTCCTCGTACGGGCTGGTGGCCTTGTCTATGTAGTCGTATTTGTTCTCGGCGTACTTGATGACGTCGGCCGTGTGGTTGGTGATGATGTCGAGGTAGACCTTCAGGCCGCGCTGGTGGGCGAGCCGGACCAGCTTCCGCAGCTCCTCGTTGGTGCCGAAGTGCGGGTCGACCTGGGTGAAGTCGGTGATCCAGTATCCGTGGTAGCCGGCCGAGATGTCGCTGCCGCTGCCCTGCACGGGCCGGTTCTTGAAGACCGGGGCCAGCCAGATCGCGGTGGTGCCGAGGCCCTGGATGTAGTCCAGCTTGTCGATGACGCCGGCCAGGTCACCACCGTGGTAGAAGCCCTTGTCGGTGGTGTCCAGGCCGGTCGTGAGCCGGTCGCCGGTCAGGCCGCCCTTGTCGTTGGCGGTGGAGCCGTTGGCGAAGCGGTCGGGCAGCACGAAGTAGTACTGCTCGCCCGGGTTCACCGTGTCGGCGCCCCACCGGGCTATCAGGGAATCGGCGGGAGCGGCCGCCGAAACCGGTGTGGCTATGAGGAAAGGAACGAGAAGCGAGAGTACGGCGGCGAACAGCCCCCGGCGCTTTGAGACCACTACGTCTCCTTCAACTGCGGACGGACCAGACCTGGAAGGTCGGGCCATAGCCATCGATGACTGTGGAACCATCGGGTTCGGTGTACAGCGGCCGCGCGCCGCCGTAAATGTTCTCGGAGGTCGTGCCGGGGATCAGGCCGGCCAGCCTGAACGGCGGGCCGGGCGACCGGCGGGCCAGGACCAGCAGGCTCTGATCGGCGCTCTCGCGCAGGAACATCAGGCTGTCCCCGTCGGCGTGCGCCCAGCGCAGGCCGCCGCTTCGGAGCGCCGGCGACGACCGGCGCAGCGCGATCAGGTCGCGGTAGAAGCCGAGCACCGGGGCGTCCCAGCGCATCGGCACGCGGGCCGACTCGTTGTCGGCGCCGGTCAGCCCGAGCTCGTCGCCGGCGAAGACCATCGGCGTGCCGGGCAGGGTGAAGAGCAGACCGGCCGCGACCTCCTGCCGCTGCTCGGAGCCGACGACAGTACGGATGCGGGCCGTGTCGTGCGAGCCCAGCAGCTGCCACGAGGTCGTCCACGACCGCCACGACATCTGGGCCGCGAACGCCGACATGGTCGCCGACACCGCGGCCGCGTCGGCCACCGGCACCTCCTCGGGGACGCCCAGGAAGCTGTCGAAGGGCAGGTCGGCGGCGCGCAGCCAGCTCCACACCGGACGGGTGAATCCGGAGTAGTTCATCGTGCCGTGCCAGCCGTCGCGGTCGAGGTCGCTGGACGCGTCGTGGGTGTGCTCGGCGATGAGCAGACCGTCCGGATGGACGTCGTGCATGGCCTGGCGGAGCAGGGTGGCGACCTCGTGGGTGAAGTCGTCGGCGCCGAGGCGGGCTGTCATGTTGGCCACGTCGATGCGCCAGCCGTCCAGCGAGTACGGCTCGGACAGCCAGTGCCGGACGATCCGCGCGAACCGGCGGCGGAGCTCGTCGCTGCCCCAGTTGAGCTTGGGCAGTGTCGGTTCGCCGCGCCACGACTCGTAACCGCCGTCCGGGCGTATGTAATAGAGCTCCTTCTCGTGCGGGAACCACTCGTGGGCGTCGCCGGTGTGGTTGGTGGTCAGGTCGCCGAGCAGGCGGACGCCGCGATCGCGGGCGGCCGCGGAGAGCCGCTCGAGCGCGCGGTCGCCGCCCAGCAGCGGATCGACGTGGTCGAAGGTGGTGGCGTCGTAGCGGTGGTTGGACCGGGCCGGGAAGAACGGGGTCAGATAGACGGTGTTGGCGCCGAGGCCGGTGATGTGGTCGAGATGCCGCACGATGCCGTCCAGGTCGCCGCCGTACATCGTGCGCAGCGCGTCCGGCCCGCGCACCACTGGATCGTTCCAGTCGGCGGCGACGGCCCAGTCCGGAAGCGCGCGCTCGGTCGACGCGGCGAACCGATCGGGGAAGATCTGGTAGACCACGGCGCCGCGCGACCACGACGGCGGCGGTGGGTGGGCGACCACCCGGAAGTCAGTCGCGTCGGGCACGTCGTGCGTGGTCAGCCCCATCCCGGTCAGCCACCGCATGCCGCGGGTGGTGCCGAGCAGGAAGCGGTACGTGGTGACGGGATTGTGCACCGGCAGATCGGCCCGCCACCACGTGTCGCCGCCCGGCCCACGGCGATCCACGACGGCCGACGTGAAGACGGGCTCGCCGTCCCGGACCCAGCGCATGTGCACCCGCGACACCCCGGTGCCGCGCGGCACCCGCACGAAGACACTGACCGTGTCGCCGAGCCCGGGCGCCGGGTCGCTCACGTACAGCTCGCTGCCGTCGTGGTGTGGTCTCATCCCTTGACCGCCCCCGCGGTGAGACCGTCGGTGATGTAGCGCTGCAACAACTGGAAGACGAGCACGGTCGGGATCGCGGTGAGCAACGTGCCCGCGCAGAACATGCCGAAGTTGGCGTCCCGCTCCCCGGCGACCAGGCCCCACAGCCCGATCGACAATGTCTTGGCCCCGGTGTCGGTCAGGAAGACGTTGGCGATGAGGAACTCGTTGATGGTGCCGATGAAGGCCAGCAGCCCGGTCACGGCCAGGATCGGCGCCACCAGCGGCAGCAGGATCCGGAAGAACACCTGCGGATGGCTGGCCCCGTCGATGGTGGCCGACTCGTCGAGTTCCCGCGGCACGGTGTCGAAGAAACCCTTCATCAGCCACGTGTTCACGCCCAGCGCGCCGCCCAGGTAGAGCAGGATCAGGCCCCACCACGTGTTGAAGCCGATCGCCGGCCAGTAGTCGGTGATGGTGGAGAACATCAGGAAGATGGCCACGATGGCCAGGAACTGCGGGAACATCTGGATCAGCAGCAGCGACAGCAGCCCCACCCGCCGGCCGCGGAAACGGCGGCGGCTGAAGGCGTACGCGGCCAGCGCGCTCAGGAACACCGAGGCGGCCGAGGCGGTCGCCGCGATGACCACCGAGTTGAGGAACCAGCTGCCGAACGCGGTGTCGCCCAGCAGCCGGGTGAAGTTGCCGAACGAGGCCCCGCTCGGCACGAGCTGCGACGACGAGAGCGTGCCGAGCGGGTTGAGCGCGGCCGAGACGACGAAGACGATCGGCACCATCGCGAAGACCAGCATCAGGATCGCCACCCCGTGGCGCCAGCCGACCTGCTTGAGCCATTTCATGAGTAGACCTCCTCCTGACGCCGGGTGCGCCGGAAGCTGATCGCCGAGACGACCGCGACGATGAGGAAGATGAAGATCGATATAGCGGCCGCAAAGCCATACTGAGCGCCCGCGCCGCCGAACGCCAGCCGGTACGTGTAGGTGATCAGCAGGTCGGTGGCTCCGTTGGCCGGGTTGTCGGCCGGGAAGGGCGCGCCCTCGGTGGTCAGGTAGATCGCGTTGAAGTTGTTGAAGTTGAACGCGAACGACGAGATCAGCAGCGGGGTGAGCGCGACCATCAGCAACGGCAGCGTGATCTTCCGGAACGCCGACCACGGGCCGGCGCCGTCGATCCGGGACGCCTCGGTGAGCTCGCCCGGAATGGCCTGGAGGGCGCCCGTGGCGACCAGGAACATGTACGGATAGCCCAGCCACAACTGCACCAGGATCACCGCCAAGCGGGCCGACGCCGATCCGCCGAACCAGTCCACGTCCGTACCGAAAAGGTTGTTGATCAGGCCGAAGTCGGTGTTGAACATGTCCCGCCAGACCAGCAACATCGCGAACGACGGCATGGCGTACGGGAGGATGAGCAGCACCCGGTAGAAGGTGCGCCCCCGGACCCGCTTGGAGTGCAACGCGATCGCGCACAGCAGGCCGAGCACGAACGTTCCGCCGGTCGAGGCCAGGGCGAAACCGAAGTTCCAGACGAGGGTACGGAGGAAGGGGCCGGAGATCGCGGGATCGGTCAGCACCCGCGAGAAGTTGGCGAAACCGACTGTCACCTTCCAGCCCTGGGCCAGGCGCTCGCCGTCACCGGCCACGAACAGCCCCAGGCTCTCGTCGGCCCGCCACGACCGGCCGGTCGCCGTGTCCCGCACGCAGTCACACGCGGCGTCGTAGACCCGGCCGGCCTTGCCCTCGTACGCCCGGGAGAGACCGGACGAGCGGATGGCGCCGCCGGCCGTGGGCACGGCCAGGGCGGTGATCTCCTTGCTGCGCACGCTCGCCTGGCCGGTGGTGAGGATGGTGTAGCCGTCGGCCGCGGTGACCCGGCCCGCGCCGGTGACGGTGGCCTCGATCGGGGCGAGGCCGTTCGCGTCACCGGCGGACACCCGTTTCGTGGCCGGGTCGGTGATCAGGAAGACGAGCGGGCCGGTGGCCGCGTCGCCGGTGGTCGCGACCGTCAGGGCGTACTGAACCGAACCCGGCACCTGAGTGACCGACGCGGTCTGAATGGCCACGACGGCCTCGGCCTTGCTGCCGCGATGGCCGTCGCCGAAGTTGGTGAAGGCGGTGCTCGCGGTGTAGAGAACCGGGAAGATCTGGAAGGCGATCAGCAGGACGGTGCCGGGGGCCAGGTATTTCGCGGGGATGTGGCGCGGGGTCAGGTAGAGGTAGAGCAGGCCCGCCGTGGTGGCGGCCAGGATGGCCAGTCCTGTCCAGGCCTCGTTCTCGATCAGCGGGAACGAGGCCCAGACGGCGATGGCGACCGTGAAGCCGAGAAGGACGATCTTCACGATCGGGTACGTCCGCCGGGTCTCCTCGGCGGGACGGGCCTGCCTGTCGGTGGCAGGCCCGTCGAGCTGCATGACCATTTACTTGATCGCTGCCTGGATCGTCTGGCCGGCGGTGGTGATCGTCTTCGCCGGGTCGGCGCCGCCGACCACAGCGGCCTCGGCCTTGCCGAACGGGTCCCAGATCGCGGCCATCTCGGGGATCGCCGGCAGCGGGATGCCGTTCTTGCCGGCGTCGATGAACTTCTGCAGGTCGGGGTCGCCGCCCTTGACCTGGTCGAACGCGGCGGTCAGGGCCGGCGGCCGGGGCTCGGCCTGGTAGAGCGCGACCGCCAGCTCGGGCGTGGTCACGTAGTTGGTGACGAACTCCTGCGCGAGGGCGTTGTTCTTGCCCTTCGAGGCGACGTAGAACGTCTGCACGCCGAGGAACGGCTGCGCGGGCTTGCCACCGGCGAATCCGGGTACGGGGCTGATGTCGTACTTGATGTTCGCCTTCTTGACGTCGGTGATCGCCCACGGGCCGGAGATCAGGTAGCCGCACTTCTTCGAGGTGAAGGTGGCGATCGAGTTCTCCGGGGTGATCGAGCGCTTCAGCAGGCCGCTGCCCTTCTCACCGATGGTGGCGATCTTCTTGAAGGCGGCCACCGACTCGGGCTTGCCGACGCCCAGGTCCTTGGGGTCGTAGTCGCCGCCGGCCGTGGTCCCGAACAGGTAGCCGCCGGCGCTCGAGTACAGCGGGTACAGGTGGTAGGCGTCGCCGTTCTGGCCGACCTGCACGCACAGCTTCGCCGTGGCCAGCTCCTCGACGGTGGCCGGAGCCTTCGGGGCCAGATCGGTGTTGCGGATCAGGGCCAGGTTCTCCATGGCGTACGGGACGCCGTAGGTCTGGCCGTTGAAGGTGACCGCCTTGAGGGCGTTCGGGGCCAGGCCGGCGGTCTGCTCGGCCGACAGCTGTACGGGATCGACGGCGCCGTTCTGGACGAGGTTGCCGATCCAGTCGTGCGCGCCGACCATCACATCCGGGCCGCTGCCCTGCTGGGAGGCGGTGACGAAGGTGGTCTGCTGGTCCTTGGAGATGGCCTGGACCTTGACGGTCACGCCGTTCTCGGCGCCGAACTTGTCGGCGAAGGGCTTGAGGGCGGCCGAGCGCTTGTCGTCGGCCCAGATGACGAGCTCACCCTTCGCGGCGGCCTCGGCCGACGGCTTGGTGGAACTGGCGTCGGTCTTGTCGCCACAGCCCGTCATGAGCAGAGCGCAGGTCATAGTGGCGGCTACACCCACTGCACGGAGGCGCATGGTGGTCTCCCTTTGAAGGATCTTGCGTCAAATGCAAGCCAGCAACGTAAGGACTTGCCGGCCTGTTGATCGTCATATACGAATAAGCGCAGCTCACTGCCTCTTCATAGAGATCGGCTTGTGTCGCTGGCGTTGCGGGGACGTTAGCAAGTCCTTGCAATCAATGGAAGAGCTTGCAGGAACTCGCCGGAAACCCGGCGGCACTAGAGTTGTCGCCATGCGTGCACGGATGGCCGACATCGCCCGTCAGGCCCAGGTCAGTGAGGCGACGGTCTCGCGTGTCATCAACGACCGCCCGGGGGTCTCCCACGAGACCCGCCAGGCGGTGCTCACCGCTCTCGACGTCCTCGGCTACGAGCGGCCCGAAAGGCTGCGCAAACGCAGCGCCGGCCTGGTCGGCCTGGTCGTGCCCGAGCTCGACAACCCGATCTTCCCGGCCTTCGCCCAGGTGATCGAGTCGACGCTGGCCCAGCAGGGCTACACGCCGGTGCTGTGCACCCAGTCCCCCGGCGGCGTCACCGAGGACGAGTACGTGGAGATGCTGCTCGACCGGCAGGTCTCCGGCATCGTGTTCGTGTCCGGCCTGTCCGCCGACACCACCGCCGACCACGCCCGCTACCAGCGCCTGCTCGACCGCCCGCTGCCCATCGTGCTGGTGAACGGCTACGCCGAGGGCATCGAGGCGCCGTTCGTCTCGTGCGACGACCGCCTCGCGGGCGACCTGGCGGTGACCCATCTGGTCGCGCTGGGGCACCGGCGGATCGGCATGATCTCGGGCCCGCACCGGTTCATCTCGACCCAGCGCAAGCTGGCCGGCTACCGGCAGGCGCTGCAGCGCGAGCTGAAGGTGCCCGACTCCTCGATCGACGACTTCGTGTCGCTGACCCTGTTCGGCGTCGAGGGCGGCGAGGTGGCGGCCGACCGCCTGCTCGCGATGGGCGTGACCGGCCTGGTGTGCGGCTCCGACCTGATGGCCCTGGGCGCGATCCGCGCCGCCCGCCGCCGCGGCCTGTCGGTGCCCGGCGACGTCTCGGTGATCGGCTTCGACGACTCACCGCTGATCGCCTTCACCGACCCGCCCCTGACCACCCTGCGCCAGCCGGTCCCGGCCATGGCGGTGGCCGCCGTCCGCTCCCTGATGGACGAGATCAACGGCCACGGCGCCCCCCACTCGGAATACCTGTTCCGTCCCGAACTCGTCGCCCGCGACTCCACCGCGATCGCCCCGGCCCGCCGAGCCGTTCCCGTGGGCACACCCACCTCCTGAAACTTCTTGCAGATTCTGCCGAATCTCTCCGCCCTCTCGCCGGGACGGCCGTGACACGCTGCCTTCATGGACGACGCGGAATGGCTCGACTCTCCTGCCGACCCTGAGGATGGGGACGACAATCCCTCGCCCGAAGTTCCAAGCTGGGATGCCTACGATGACACTGGGATCTTTCCCGACCAATCGAATTCCGAAAGGGTGCCGGACAGCCTCGGGCAGGAAGCGCGAGAGAGCCCACCCATGTTCAAGGATCGTGTCCCCTCGGCAAAGGGTTCAACCTCGAACTGGCTATACCTGTGCCGCAGGGCCGTCAATTCCTAGTGTTGGTCCGGCTCGGCAGGCACCGCGATGGTGGGTTCGACTTCAAGGTCGAGATTCAGAAGGTCGAGGACCGGTCCGATGAGGTGGACGTCGGGGAGGTTGCCGAGCTCTACGACGGGAAACGGCAGACGCTGCTCGGCGTTCCGACCGTCGTCGAAGGTGCGGAGCCGGGATCGTCCGATCCTTGGGAAGAATGGTTGGCGTTCTTGGGGCGCCGGCTGATCGACAACCGGGCCGACGTGATCTCGCAAGCGCCTGATCTGGCCTTTGTCATAACAGACCGCCGGAGTGACGCCTAGCGAGCGCGGATCAGGCGGGCCGTGGCTCGCTGCTTCAAGGCGAAGCCCTGCTTGGCGGTGTCGCGCAGGCGGGCCACCAGCGGGGAGCGGGAGCGGCGGGCCCAGGGGACGGGGACGTCGGTGGTGCCGTACTTCGCCTTGTAAGCGTTGCCGCCTACGAAGTCGAACTCGGTCAGGGATCGGGTGCGGGCCCAGCGCAGGGCGTGCCAGATCAGGGCCTCGTTGGGTCGGGACAACTGGTCGGCGCGGTAGCTGGCGCCGCCCCAGAAGTACATCGTGCGGTGATGCCAGGGTAGGACCGCGGTGGCCACGCAGCGGCCGGTGGTGTCGCGGGCGCGCAGCAGGAGCAGGTTTCCGGAGGGGCCCAGGCACGACATCAGTGATCGAACTCGGTCAATGGAATAAGTGGGTACGAGATTCTGCTTGGCGAATACGTCGCGGAGCTGATCATAGAATTCGGCGGCGAATGACGGATCGTCCGGGGACGCCTCCTCGATGACTATGCCGGACTTTCCCGCCTTGCGGATATTGCGGCGGCAGGCACTCGTCATCGCGGCGAACAGTTCGTCCTCGGTGGGGGTCAGGGAGATCACCGCGGTCGGGGCGGTGTCCCAGCGCAAGGCCAGGCCGTCCAGGTCGCCGGGGGTCAGGTGGCGGTCGCGGATCTCCACGTGGGCGCAGCCCAGATCGTCGAAGGCGAACGGCGTCAGGGCCTCGAGGGCGGCCCGGCGCGAGATCCCGGGCTGGAGCAGGAAGCCCATGTACGACGTGGTCCAGCCGGCCATCGGGCTGCCGAGGATACGCAGGCCGAAGCGCCGGCTGACCAGGCCGGTGAAGTGGCCCACGGTGTCGCGGCCGTCCTCGACCACGGCCAGCACGGGTGACGCGCCCTGAGCCTCGGCGACGAAGCGCAGCCAGGGGCGGGTGTGGAAGATCAGTCGGTCGTCGTAGGTGGCCCGGTCGGACCAGAGCGCGGCCGTCGGGTCCACCCTTCGCAGTCGCAGCATGGGCCTCACGATGCGCCGGGGCGTGTCGGCAAATCAAGACACTGAAGGATTCTCACGTTCTTGATGACAAATGCCACTGATGCTCGCGGACGGCCGTTTGGGAAGGTCGAGACATTCCCGGTCAACGATCTTTCGGGAGGGTCCGATGCAGACGCCGACCACGATCAAACGGCGCCTGAACGAGCTGGAGTTGCGCAGCCGGCTGCGGGCGCGGCCGCGTTTGCAGGGCCGGATCCTCGCGCCGGCCGGCATTCTCAAACGGCTGCCGGACACGGCCGGGCTCTACTTTCCCTTCTACCACGACGTTCCGGGCCGGTACGCGGACGACCTGCGCCGGCACCTGTGCGCCTTCCGGCAGCGCGGCCCGATGGTGAGCTGGGACGACGCGCTCGACATCCTGGCCGGCCGGCGAGACCCCGACGGGCCGGTCTTCTGCCTGTCCTTCGACGACGGCCACCTGAGCTGGCGCGACGTCGTCGTGCCCATCCTCGCCGCCGAGAAGGTGCCGGCCACCTTCTTCCTCACCACCGGGCTCGTCGGGCGGCCGGGCAACCTCACCTGGCCCGACTGCCGGGCCATCGCCGCCGCCGGCTTCGCCTTCGGCTCGCACACCGTCACCCACCAACGGCTCGCCGATCAGACCGGGTCCGAGGTCGTACGGGAACTGGTCGCCTCCAAACGGGAGATCGAGGACGAGGTGGCCGTCGAGGTGCGGGACTTCGCCGCCCCGTACGGGAACCCGGCCGTCGACTTCGGCGAGCGGGAGGTGACCGCGGCGCGCGAGGCCGGCTACCGGAGCTTCGCCACCACGCTGCGCCCGGCGATGCACCCGGGCGGGCCCGTGATGGGTATCCACCGGCAGGGCCTGCACCCGGCGTGGCCACTGTGGGCCGTGAGGACGCGGGTCCATGCCTGACACCCGGATCTACCTTTCCCCGCCCGACGTCGGCGACGTCGAGCGAAAGCTGCTGCTGGAGGCGTTCGACTCCAACTGGGTGGCGCCGGTCGGCCCCGACCTGGACGCGTTCGAGGCCCAGGTGGCCGAATTGACAGGCGTACGGCACGCGGTAGCCCTCAGCAGCGGCACCGCCGCCCTGCACCTGGCGCTGGTCGCGGCCGGGGTCCGGCACGGCGACACGGTTCTGGTGCCGTCGTTCACCTTCGCCGCCACCGCCAACGCGGTGATGTACCTCGGCGCCCGGCCGGTCTTCATCGACAGCACGGCCGAAAGCTGGAACGTCGACCCGGCGCTGGTCGTCGAGGAGCTGCGCCGCCGCTGCGCCAAGGGAAAACCGCCGCGGGCGGTGATCGCCGTCGACATGTACGGGCAGTGCGCCGACTACGATCCCCTGCTCGACGCGTGCGACCGCTACGGCGTGGCGCTGATCGAGGACGCGGCGGAAGCGCTCGGGGCCTCGTACCACCGCAAGCCCGCCGGGTCTTTCGGCCTGGCCGGGATCCTTTCGTTCAACGGCAACAAAATCATCACCACCGGCGGGGGCGGCATGCTCGTCACCGACGACGACCGGACCGCCGCGCGCACCCGCCACCTGGCCACCCAGGCGCGCGAACCGCTGCCGTACTACGAACATCGCGCCGTCGGCTACAACTACCGCCTCAGCAACCTGCTGGCCGCGGTCGGCCGGGGACAGCTCCAGCGCCTCGGCGCGATGATCGCCGCGCGCCGCGAGACCGGCCGCCACTACCGCGCCGCCCTCGGCGACCTGCCCGGGCTGAGCTTCATGCCGATGGCCGCCTACGGCGAGTCGAACTGGTGGCTCACCTGCCTGCTGGTCGACGCCGAACGGTTCGGCGCGAGCCGCGACCGGATCCTCGACCGGCTGGCCGCGCACGACATCGAGGCCCGGCCCACCTGGAAGCCGATGCACCTGCAGCCGGTCTTCTCCGACTGCGTGACACGCGGCGGCGAGGTCAGTGCCGGCCTGTTCCGCCGCGGGCTGTGCCTGCCGAGCGGATCGGCGCTCACCGAGCACGACCGGGAGCGCGTCGTGGACGTCGTCCGCGCGGTAGCGGCCGAGCAGAAGGGGTGAGCGCGGGGTGCGCATCGTCTACATCCACCAGTACTACTGCAATCCGCGGATGGCCGGCGGCATCCGCTCCTACGAACAGGCCCGGCGGCTCGTCGCCCGCGGGCACGAGGTCCACGTCATCACGACCGACATCACCGGCGTCTCAAAATCCTTGACCTGGCGGCGTACGGACGACGACGGCATCCAGGTGCACTGGTTCGCCGTTCCGTACAACAACGAGATGTCGTACGGCCGCCGGATCTGGGCCTTCGCGGAATTCATGGTGCTGGCCGCGGCGAAGGCGGCCGCCCTCAAAGCGGACCTGGTCTTCGCGACCAGCACGCCGCTCACCGTCGCGGTACCCGGCGTGGTCGCCGCCAAGCTGCGCCGGGTGCCGTTCGTCTTCGAGGTGCGCGACCTCTGGCCCGAAGTGCCGATCGAGATGGGCGCGCTGCGCAACCCGGTCACGCGGCGGCTCGCCGGCGCGCTGGCCGGCTTCGCCTACCGCAACGCCCGCGAAGTGGTGGCGCTCTCGCCCGGGATGGCGGCCGGGATAGCGGCGCGGCGCCCGTCCACGCGGACGACGGTCATCCCGAACGCGGCCGACCTCGCCCTCTTCCAGGTGGACGAGTTGGAGGTGAAGAAGTTCCGCACGGAGCACCGCTGGCTCGCCGACCGGCCGCTGATCGTCTACACCGGAGCGCTGGGCGCGGTGAACGGCGTCTCGTACCTGGTCGAGGCGGCACGGGAGATGGACCCCTCGATCCAGGTGCTCATCGTCGGGCACGGCCGCGAATGGGAGTCCACCAAGGCGCTCGCGCGAACCCATGGGCTGCTCGACGTGTCGGTGCACATGTGGGAGAAGGTCCCGAAGTCCGAACTGCCGGTGATCCTGGGCGCGGCCACGCTGTCGACCAGCTTCGTCCGGCCGATCCCCGCCCTGTGGGACAACTCGGCCAACAAGTTCTTCGACGCCCTGGCCGCCGGGCGGCCGATCGCCGTCAACTACGGCGGGTGGCAGGCCGACCTGTTGCGCTCGACCGGGGCCGGGCTCGTGCTGGACCCGGTGGACACGTCCGCGGCCGCGGCGACCCTCGAAGCGCACTGCCGGGACGAGGAATGGCTGACCCGGGCGCGCGCGGCCGCGTACACCATGGCGGTCGAAAGGTTCTCCCGCGACAAACTCTTCGAGCAGTTCGCGGCCGTGCTCGACCGAGCGGCGGCCTGACGTGGAACTGCGCGAATACGCGAGGGCGTGCCGGCGCGGCTGGATCTGGATCGTCGTGCCGGTACTGCTGGCGGCCGGGACGGCCGCCGCGCTCACGTTGAGCCGGCCGCCCGCGTACCGGTCGTCGATGGTGTTGTTCGTGACCACCGGGGCGGACGACGCCGACACCGGGGCGAGCCGGCTCAACTCCTACATCGTGCTGCTCACCGGCCCGCGGGTGGCGCAGGGCGTGGTCGCGAAAGTAGGACAGGGCCTCACGGTCGACGGGGTGACCGACCACCTGACGGCACAGGTCCAGGACGGCACGGACCTGCTGATGGTGACGGCAACCGACCCGTCGGCGGAACGAAGCCGGGCCATCGTGCGCACGGCCACGGCCGAACTGGTGGCGCTGGTGAAAAGGCTCGGGCCGGCGCCGGCGGTCTCGATCGCCCAGGACGCGGTGACGACGAAAGAGCCGGACGGTCTCGTCCGCAACGCCGGCTTCTCGGCGGTCCTCGGCCTCCTGATCGGCGCGATCGTGGTGGCGGTCCGCGAGATGACCCGCAAGAAGGTGAGCGAGGAGGACGACCTGCGCCGCCTCGGCATCGGAACCGTGGGCGTCATCGCGATCGGAAACCGCTACGGCCGTACGGCGAAACCGGACGAGGAACTGGCCGAGGCGTTCCGGAGGTTACGCAGCCTGCTGCCGTCCCTGGACGGGGGCAGCTCGCTGCTGCTGACCGGGGCCACCCGTAAAGAGGGAACGACGGCGGTGGCCTGCGGCCTGGCGATAGCGATGGCCGAGACGGGCGCCCGGGTGCTGCTGGTCGACGCGAACCTGCGCTCGCCCGGGGTGGGACGCTACCTGTCGCTGGAGCCCGGCCCGGGCCTGGCCGAGGTGCTGGCGGGCACGGCGACGGTGGCGGAGGTGCTGCACAACCCGCTCGACGGCCGCCTGACGGTGCTGCCGCCGGGCACGCACATCCCCGACCCGGGCGAGGCGCTGGCATCGCCCCGGCTGGGCGCGACGATGGACGACCTGACCCGCCGCTTCGACGTCGTGCTGGTCGACGCGCCGCCCCTGGCCGGCACGGCCGACGCCACGGTCCTGAGCAAGGTGACCGACGGCGCCCTGCTGGTGGTACGGGCCAACCGAACCCGGGCGGCGGAGGTCCAGCGCGCGGCCGACCTGCTGGAGAGGGTGGGCGCCCACCTGGTCGGCGCGGTCCTGAACGCCCTGCCCCGCCGCCTGCCGACGGGCGCGATCCGGCATCGCCCACCGCAGGTACCGGCCGACAGCCCCAGCCTGATCCAGACGTTGGTCGGCGGCCCCTCCGACGACGAGGAGACGTCGGTGGGCCTGATCCCGGCCTATCCCGCCACGGTCCAGGGCCGAGCCCGCGTCACCGACACCCCGCAAACGCCACCGCCGGCCGCTCCCGGCGACTCCACGCCTTCGCCGACCACTTCCGAGGGCGCCGCGCCGACGCCCACCGCTTTGCCAGGCTCAGCGCCACCATCGACCACCTTCCCGGGCGCCGCGCCACCACCGACCGCGTTCCCGGGCACCGCGCCACCACCGACCGCGTTCCCGGGCACCGCGCCACCACCGACCGCGTTCCCGGACTCCGTGCTACCGCCGGCCGATGCCGAGCAGCCGGTTTCCACCTCGCCCGCCATCCCGGCAGGCATTCCGCCGTTTGTTCCCACGGTCGTCCGGGCGACCGCCCACGTCTCCGCCTCCAGCGCCGCCGCCGAGAGCGAGGCGCCACCGATCGCGCGCGGCACGGCGCACGTACGGGAGCCCGGCGATTCCGCCTCGCCGAATAAATCCGATATGGGCGGAACGGAGGCGGAGGAAGGTGCGGTCCATAAGGAAGAAGGCGGCCTCTCCTCATCGGATAAATCCGATTTAGGAGCCTTGCCGGGGCTCGCGGGAAGTACCGCCGCCGGAGCAAACGCGGGCACGAAGGAAGCCGGGGACGAGGTCGGCTCCTCCCGCGGGGAAGGCGCGGAGGCTGCGCGTGCCCACGAGGAAGGCGCTCGGGGCGACCGCGAGCGCGACGGCAACGGCAACGGCGACCGCGACGCCAACAGCAACCGCGACGGCAACGGCGACGCCAACAGCAACCGCGACGCCAACAGCAACCGCGACGCCAACAGCAACCGCGACGCCAACAGCAACCGCGACGCCAACAGCAATCGCGACGGCAACGGCAACGGCAACGGCGACCGCGACGGCAAGAGCAACAGCGACCGCGACGGCAACAGCGACCGCGACGGCAACAGCGACCGCGACGGCGGGGCGTGGGGATGAGTGAGCTGGTGGAGCGGGCCGGAGGGGCCGTGGAGGCCGGTGCTCGCGGGCGGCTGGGGTGGGTCTGGGGGCAGCTGCGGGAACCGTACGTCAAGCTCGTCGCCTCTCAGCTTCTCGTGGGTGGGGTGGCCCTGGTCGCCAACGTGCTCATGGTGCGGGCGCTCACTCCCGGCGACCGCGGCGAAGTCGCGCTGCTGCTGCAAGTGGTCTATCTGTCGACGCAGGTTCTGTTGCTGGGGACCGAGCGGAGCTTCGTCGCCGCCTATCACGACACGACGCCGGCGGCGGGGGTGCGGGCGTACGCGCGGCTGCTCGCCTTTCCCTGCGGGATCGGGCTCGCCGCGGCCGTCGGCTTCGCCGTCATGGCGCCCGATCCGGGTACGGCCGTTGTCGGGCTGATCGCGGCCTACGCGCTTGTCGAGACCTGGGGGCTGGCCATCCGGTCGATCGCGATCGCGGCCGGGCGGGTCACCGACTTCCTCGTTCTGCGGGTTGTCGAGGCCGTTCTGCTGCTTTCGCTGCTCGTTGCGCTCTCCGTTGCCGGGGCGGCGCGGCCCGAAGTGTGGATTCTGGCCTATCTCGTGGCCGGGATCGTGCCCACCGGGGCCTATCTCGTGCTCTGGCTTCGCGGCGTGGCCGGGCCTCAGCGCGACCACAACCGGCTGGTTCGGCGGGAAGGGATCGCGCTCTTCCCGGCGGCCCTGTCGAACATGGCGATGCTGCGCGTGGACCGGCTCGCCCTGCCCGCGATCGCCTCGACGTCGGCGCTCGGGCTCTACGCCAGTGTCTCCACGATGACCGAGTTGCTGGCGTGGCCGGTGCGGGCCTACGCCGACTCGCGGCTGGGGCGGTGGCGGGTGGCGTACCGGGAGGGGACGTTGCGCAGCCGGCCCCTGGTGCTGGCGGCGAGCCTGTACTGCGTGGTGGTGGCGCCGATCGCGGCGGCCGGGCTGCTTCTGCTCATCGTGCCGGTGTTCGGGGAGGCCTACGCGCCGGCCCGGGGAATCGTGGTGCCGCTGGTCGTGGCGGCGGCGCTCTACGCGGTGTCGCGGGTCAGCCTGGGGCTGCTCATCGCCAAGGGGCGGGGCGGGCTGGTCTCGGCGGCCGAGATCGTCGGGTTCGGGGTGAGCTTCGTGGGCTACCTCCTGCTGATTCCGCCGTTCGGCATCGCGGGGGCCGCGTACGGATCGCTGATCGGGTACGGGGCCTGCCTGCTGTTCGCCCTGGGCGCGAACCGGGTGGCGCCGTCGTGACGTGGGTCTGGCATCCTCGCGTACTTCTGGCCCCGGGCCTGGTTCTGATCCTGGTGGCCATCGGCGGGCGGTACACGCTGGACCGGGCCGGTTTCACCGATCTCGCCTGGGTCGACCTGCGGGTCATCGGGCTGGCGGTGGGGCTGGTCGCGCTCGGCGTGGACGTGGCGCGGCGGCCGCGCCGGGAGCGGACGGGCACTCGGCGGGAGGGCTGGCTCGTCGCGGCCACGCTGTTCTTCGTCTTCCAGATCGCTTCGGGGCTGTGGGCGCCCGAACCGGCGCGGGTCGGGCCGCAGACACTCGATCTGGTGCTGATGGCGGTCCTCGTCCTGGCCTTCTATCTGTACGCCACGGGCGATCCGGACGCGGTCCTCCGTACGGCTTTCGTGCTCTTCTACGTCGCCGCGATCCTGTTCGCCCTGGCCGCCCTCGCGGCCGGGCCGGGCGAGCAGGGGCGCTACTCGGCGTTCGGGGGCGGGCCCAACGTCTTCGTCCGCATCCAGCTGCTGGGGGTCATCAGCGCGATCGCCCTGACGATGCTCAGCGGGCGCAAGCTGCCGCTGGTGGCCGTTCCGCTGTTCCTGCTGACCGCCGTGCTCTCCGGGTCGCGGGCCGGACTGCTGGCCGGGATGGTCGTGGGCGCGGCGGCGCTGTTCAAGATCCGGGGCCGGCTCCGGGCCGGAGCCGTCGTCGCGGTCGTCGGGCTGCTGGCGGCCGTGACCGGGGTCATCGGGCTGCTCGCGCCGCCGGCGTTCACGAGCCTCTTTCAGGAGCGGTTCGTCGAGCAGACCGTGCGGGACCGCTACCTCTCCGACCGGACCGACATCTGGGGCGCGGCCTGGCGGCTCGCCGTGGAGCATCCGGTCGCGGGCACCGGGCTGGACGGCTTCTACGGGACGGTCGGGGTCAACCAGCGGGTCGAATACCCGCACAACTATGTGCTGGGCGTCGCGGCCGAGGGCGGGCTCCTCGGACTCGGCCTGCTCGCCCTGGCGGTGCTGCTGTGGGCCGGGACGGTACGCGGTGGCGGCCCGCGGCCCCGGCTGACCGGGCTCGCCGTGGCGGCGGCCGCGCTGGTCGCCCTGTGCAGCCTCTTCTCCGGTGACTACTACGACGCCCGGCTCTTCTGGCTGTTCGCCGCTCTGGCCGCCGCGGCCGCGGTGACACCGCTGCCGGCGCGGCGAAGGCAGGCGGTGCCGTCATGAAGCTGAGTCGCCGGGCCGCGATCCTGCTGGCCGCCGGGTCGGTGACCGCCGCCTGCGGTTCGGCCGGCCCGGAACACGTACCGCCGATGCCGGAACCGATCCGCGAGAGCCCGGCCACCGAGGCCGGCATCAAACCCGTCTCCCACTGGGCCGGCGTCTTCGGCCAGGGCTGGGATTTCCAGTACGGCAGCAGCCTGCCGCAGAGCCGGTCCGGAGACAGCTGGGACCACTACAACCTCTCGTACACGCTGGACGCTCTCGTCGCGATGTTCCGGGCCACCCGCGAACGCCGCTACCTCGACCGCGCCCTGGAGTTCGCCGAGAACGTGATGGCCGCCGCGGTCCCGTCGAAGTCCCTTGCCGGCAGCCGGTTCAAGGACGGCTACCTCGGGTGGCCGTCGTCGATGAACGGCGAGGACGGCGACGAGATCCCGCTGTACGAAAGCTATTTCTGGCGCTACGCCACCGGCCTGCTCGCCGCCATGCGGGAATCGGCGATGGTGATGGCCGATCGCGGCTACCAGGCCCGGTTCGACCGGCTGCTCGCCTTCGCCGGCACCAACGTGTTCACCAAGTGGTACGAGCGCGGGGCCGACGACTTCGTGTACCGCGAGCGCACCCACATGGCCGCGCACTGGGCGCTCATCGCCCGGCATCTCGACGTGCTGACCCCGGACGCGCGCTACCAGGCCGTCCGCACCGAGATCGACCGTCGCCTGCGCGACCAGATGCGGCGCAGCCCGGTCGAGCCGACCGCCTACTTCTGGAGCGACGTGTGGGGCTCGGCGAAGCGGCCCGGCCAGGATGTGGGACACGGCAACGGCGTCATGGCGTACGTCGTGGAATCCCGCTCCTGGACCGCCGCCGACCTGGCCGCCTTCTCGGCCGTGCTGCCGGTGATCTGGCCCGGCGGCCGCGACTACCGGGCCTATGTGGACGGCACCGGCTCCGACAACGGCTGGCTGGCCGACGGTTTCGTGAAGCTGGGCCGCTCGAGTCCGTCGGTGCAGCGGCGGCTGGAGGACCACGAGGTGGTGAACGACCAGTTCGCGGCCAACATGGCGCTCAACGCCCGAATCCTTCACGCCGAAGGGATGACGAGATGACACTCACCGCGCACGCCGCGCTGCTCGACCCGGGAGCCCGGGAGTGGAAGGAGGCCCTTCAGCGGACCGCGCACGACATCTATCACCTGCCCGATTACGTGAGCCTCGACGCCACCCTGTGCGGCGGACGGCCGGTGGCGCTCTGGTACGAGGACGCGGGCCGGCACGCGTTGTTACCACTGATCGTGCGGGAGATTCCGGGTACGGGACGGCACGACGCCATGTCCCCGTACGGCTATCCCGGTCTGGTCGGCAGCGCCCGGCCCGACGACCGCCCGTTCTGGGAACGGGCCTGCGCCTCGATGGTGGCCACGATGCGCGAGGCGGGTCTGGTGAGCGCCTTCGTACGGATGCATCCGCTCGTGCCGTCGCCGCCGCTGCCGGTGCTGGCCGACTTCGGGACGCTGGTGCGGCACGGCGAGACGGTGTCGATGGATCTGACGGTCAGCGCCGAACAGATGTGGCGGCAGACCCGGGCCGACCACCGCAACCACATCAACCGGGCCCGCCGGGCCGGCACGCGGGTGGTCTTCGACGACTGGGACCGGCTGGCCGAATGGGTCGCCGTCTACCACGACAACATGCGCCGGGTCGGCGCGCAGCCGTACTACTTCTTCACGTACGGGCATCTGGCCGCCCTGCACGACGCGATCGGCGACCGGATGCACCTGGCCGTCGCCCTGGAGGGTGACGAGGTGGTCGGCGGGAACACCTTCTTCGAGTACGACGGGATCGCCACCGGATACGTGTCGTCCACCCGGCGGGCCAAGCACCGGTACGCCGACGAACTGCTCTACGACGAGGTGCGCCGCTGGTGCAAGGAACGCGGCGACACGGCGTTCCACCTGGGCGGCGGGCGGGGCGGGCGCAGCGACTCGCTCTTCTCGTACAAGGCCGGCTTCTCCCCGCGACGGCACGCCTTCCACACGTGGCGCGTGATAGCGGACCCACCGGCGTACCTGGAACTGGTCCGGATGAAGCCCGGCGCCGACCCGGCCGACCTCGCCGGGACGTTCCCGCCCTACCGCTAGGAGGCCACCATGCGCATCACCTGCGTCGGCGGCGGCCCCGCCGGACTGTACTTCGCCGTGCTGGCCAAGCTGGCCGACCCGGGCCACCGGATCACCGTGCTCGAGCGCAACCCGGCCGGGGTCACCTACGGCTGGGGTGTCGTGTTCTGGGACGACCTGCTCGACGACCTGTTCCGCTACGACCCGGTCAGCGCCCGCCGGGTCTGGGACGCCGCCTACAAGTGGGACGAGTACGAGGTGCGGTGCACCGGCAAGGACGTCACCCACCTGCCCGGCTACGGGTACAGCCTCGGCCGGCACCGCCTGCTCGACATCCTGTCCGAGCGCGCGGCCGAACTCGGCGTCGACGTGCGGTATCAGACCGAGTCGGCCGGGCGGCCTGTGCTGCCGGCGGCCGACCTGGTGGTGGCGTGCGACGGCGCCGGCAGCCGCCTGCGCGACCAGGCCGCCGAGCACTTCGGCGCCGAGGTGGAAACGGGCCGCAACAAGTACATCTGGCTCGGCACGCCGCAGGTCTTCCGCACCTTCACGTTCGGCTTCGAACGGACCCACGCCGGCTGGATCTGGTACCACGCCTACCCGTTCTCCCGAGACGCGAGCACCTTCATCGTCGAATGCACGCCCGAGACGTGGTCGGCGCTCCACCTCGACCGCCTCGACGCGGCGGCCGGATGCGCGCGCCTGGAGAAGATCTTCGCCAAGCACCTGGACGGCCGGCCGCTCATCGACCATCGGGCGGCTTCCGGCGGTACGGGCTGGATGAACTTCCGCCGCGTCACCAACCGGCGCTGGGACCACGGCGTGGTGGCCCTGCTCGGCGACGCCGCACACACCACGCACTTCGCCATCGGCTCGGGCACGAAACTGGCCATGCAGGACGCGATGGCCCTGTCCGACGCGCTCGCCGCCGACGAGTCCCTGCCGGCCGCCCTGGAACGCTACGAGCACCGCCGCCGCTCGGCGCTGGCCCCGCTGCAAAGGGCCGCGCTGGCCAGCAGCGGCTGGTTCGAGCGGATGCCGAACTACGCCGACCTGCCGGCGAAGCAGTTCTCGTACGCGCTCTCCAACCGCCGCGGCGACTATCCACTGTGGCGGTACGTTCTGCACCTGACGACACAGACCGCGGTCACCCGGGCCATGCTGCGCGGCGCCCTGTCGGCGCGCCGCCGGCACCGCGCCCGGCGCCGCCTTTCGGCAAGGGGCACCTATGGCTGAAGCCGCCATACTCGAGCCGGGCGACCGGGCGTGGGCCGACACGCAGGCGATGGTCCGGCACGACGTCTACCACCGGCCCGAGTACGCGCGGCTCGACGCCGGATCGTCGATCGCCTTCCGGTACGCCGAGGCCGGCGCGCCGTTCCGCTACAAGGCGGCCTTCTCGCCGGGCGGTCAGGACTTCCACACCTGGCGCGTCACCGGGCGACCCTCGGGCGTACGAGAAACCGGGCAGCCCCACCCCGGAGGCGCTGGAGGGCCGCTTCCCGCCCTACCGTTGACTGATCCGCCGGGGCGTGACCGGGCCCGCGGCCCGGTCACGCCCTACAGCGTCAGTGCGTGCGAGGGTCGGCGTCGCTGCTGCGGCTGCCGGCCTTGGCCAGCCCACGGCTGACCATGTAGCCGATGGTCAGCAGCGTGATGTACCACCACGCCTTGTCGGCGGATCCATCACCCCCGGTGTACGAGGCGATCAAAAGGAGGCGTCGTGACGTACGAGATTCACCCGATCGGGGTTGTCGAGTCGGCCTTGACCGATCCCGCGAGCGCCCCCAAACAGGGCACCGAGGGCGGCGCCGACGCCTGGCTGGCCTTCGAGCCGAGGGTGGCCGAGGGCCTGCGCGACCTCGCGGCCGGCGACGAGGTGGTCGTCCTCACCTGGCTGCACCTCGCCGACCGGTCCACACTCGTCGTCCACCCGCGCGACGACCCTCGTAATCCGCTGACCGGGGTCTTCAGCACCCGGTCGGCCGACCGCCCCAACCCGGTCGGGCTGCACCGGGTGCGGGTGCTCACGGTCGACGGCCTCCGCGTGAAGGTGGCCGGCCTGGAAGCCGTCGACGGCACGCCGCTCGTCGACATCAAGCCCGTCCTCTGAAGTCACCGAATTGGTGGATCGGGCGCGCCGTTTCCGGCGCTCGACAGGACGCGAGCCAGCCGATGGAGGTCGGCGTCGGTGCAGCGGTGGTCCACCGGGAGGGTGAGCATTCGGGTGGTCAGGGTGGTGGTCTGCTCGTCGTGGCTGTGGAAGGCGGTCTGCCGCCAATGCACCGGGGCGAAGATGTGATGCCTGGCCAGGTGCTGCTGCAAGGCGTCCCGGATCGGCTCGGAGCGGCACACCAACTGGAGACGGAACGGTGTCCGGCCCGGGGGCAGGAGCCGCCAGTCCGGCGTCTCGGTGGGGAGCAGGGCGGCCAGGGCCCGGGCCCGCTCGGTGCTTCGTCGTCGAACGCCGGCTATGTCCATCAGGGGCAGGACGGCGGCCGTTGTGGCGCACGGCCGGGCGCTGCTGCCCAGCAGGGTCTGCTCGCCCTGCTGTTGCAGGGCGCGGAAGACCTCACGAGGAACGTCCTCGCCGTCCAGCCAGGCGGATTTCAGGAGCATGGCGGCCAGCTTCAGGTCGCCGCCCGGGCCGGGCGGGCCGGACGAGGCCGGCAGGCGGCGGCCCGATGGGGACCAGAGCAGGCCGCCGTCGGGCAGGGGCAGGGTTTTGCGCAGGGACGCCACGGCGTAGGCGGCCGTACTGTGACGGGGCCACTCGCCGAACGGGTCGTGGGAGTGGTCCTCGATGACGGGCACCGCGGGGTGGGCCTCGATCCAGGCCTGCCACGGGGCGGCTTCCTCGCGGGCGAAGAGGTTCTGGGCCAGGACCACGTCGCCGGGCACCGCCGGCAACGCGGTCAGGTCGAGGGTGTCCGGCAGGTGGCGGTACCAGCCGATGGGGACGACGTGGGCCAGGGACTCGGCTACGCCGGTGCAGAAGTACGACGGGACGAACAAGCGGCCCCGGGGTTGCAGGAGCCGCAGCACCGCGTGCAGGGCGCCGCACGCGGTGGCGAACAGGGCGCGGCGGGCGGGAAACCAGGCGGGCGGGCCGTCGCCGCCCAGCACACCGGGCTCCCAGTGGAACTCGGAGCCGATGTCAGGCGGCACGGTCGATGTTCAGGTGGTCGACGTGGACGGGGGGCTCGCCGCGGTTCAGGGAGGTGGCCGTGCGCCACAGGATGCGCAGGTCGAGCATCGGGGTGCGGTGGTCGACGTACCAGCGGTCCAGGATGAAGCGCTGCGGCCAGTCGATGTCGTCGCGGCCGTTCACCTGGGCCCAGCCGGTGATGCCCGGCTTCACCTCCAGGCGGCGGGCGTCCAGCGGGGAGTAGTGGGCCACCTGGGGCAGCACGTCGGGGCGGGGGCCGACGAGCAGCATGTCGCCGCGGACGACGTTGAACAGCTGAGGCAGCTCGTCCAGGCTGGTGCGGCGCAGGAAGCGGCCGCACCGGGTGATGCGGGGATCGTTCTCGAGCAGGCCGTACGGGTCGGCCATGCCCAGCGACGACGACAGGGCCACCGAATCGTGGACCATCGAGCGGAACTTCAGCATGCGGAACGGCACGCCGCCGCGGCCGGCGCGGTCCTGGACGAACAGCACGCCCTTGCCGTCGGCCACGCGGATCCACACGGCCACGGCGACGATCAGCGGGAGCAGCAGCAGAATCAGCAGGGCGGCCACCACGCGGTTGAGGAAGTCCCACATCACAGTGCCTCCACGGTCGGTCCGGTCAGGCAGTGCCGGGTGTCGAGCACGTACGCGGCGTGCGCGGCCACCAGGCTCAGGTCGAACTCGGAGTGGTCGGCCAGCACGACGACGGCGTCGGCCCGGGCGGCCTGCTCCGCGGTGAGGGCGACCCGGGCCACGCGGGGGTCGATGTGCGTGTCCTCGACGACGTGCGGGTCGGCTGCGGCCACGTCGGCGCCCATCTGCAGCAGCAGTGCGGCGACGCGGCGGGCCGGTGACTCGCGGGCGTCGCCGCTGTCGCGTTTGTAGGCCAGGCCGAGCAGGAGCACGCGGGAGCCGTTCACCGGTTTGCGGCGCTCGTTGAGGGCGGCGACCAGACGCCGTACGACGTAGTCCGGCATGTGGTTGTTGATGTCGTTGGCCAGCTCGACGAAGCGGAAGCTCTGCCCGAGCGTGCGCTGCACCCGCCACGAGAGATACGACGGGTCGATCGGCAGGCAGTGCCCGCCGACGCCGGGTCCGGGGGTGAAGCGCATGAAGCCGAACGGCTTGCTGGACGCGGCGTCGATCGCCTCCCACACGTCGATGCCGAGCTCGTGCGCGAAGACGGCGAGTTCGTTGACGAGCGCGATGTTCACGTGCCGGAAGGTGTTCTCCAGCAGCTTGGCCAGCTCGGCCGCCTTGCAGTCGGAGACCGGCACGGTGTGCTCGACGATGGTGTCGTAGAAGGCCCGGATCCGCTGCAGGGACTCGGGATTGATGCCGGAGACGACCTTCGGGGTGACGGCCAGGCGCCATTCCCGGTTTCCCGGATCGATCCGCTCGGGACTGTATCCGAGGAAGAAGTCGGTTCCCGCGATCAGACCCGAGCCCTCTTCGAGGATCGGCGCGACCAGATCGGAGGTGGTTCCCGGGTAGGTCGTCGACTCGAGCGCGACAGTCGCGCCGGGCCGCAGATAGCGGGCCAGGGTCCGAGCCGATTGCTTGATGTACGTCAGGTCGGGCGTGCCCTCGCGCAGCGGGGTCGGCACCGCGATGACGGCGACGTCGAAACCCGCGCAGGACCGCGGATCCGAGGACGCGCGGAAGCCGGGCAGCGCCCGCAAGTCGTCCGAGGAGACGTCGTCGACGTACGACTCGCCGGCGGCCAGCCTCTTCACGCGCTCCTCGTCGACGTCGTAGCCGACGACCGTGTGCCCGGCCCGTGCGGCCTGGACGGCCAGGGGAAGGCCGACGTATCCCTGCCCGGCGACGACCACCTTCATGAGACGCGCTCCTTGACGAAGGCGGGGCTCGCCGAGAGCCAGCGCAGGACGGCGATCAGGTCGTTGCGGGGCGCCGACGCGTCGAGCAGGGACAGCACCGAGCCGTCGAGCGGCGGCACCGGCACCTGCGAGATGAGCGGGTGGTACGGACGGCTGTCGTGTTCGCCCGCGCCGAACAGGCTCTCCTCGAGCTTCTCGCCCGGCCGCAGTCCGGTGTAGACGATCGCGATGTGCCGCTCGGCCGCCTCGGCCAGGCGCTTGGCCACGTCGGCGATGCGGACCGGCTCGCCCATGTCCAGCACCAGCACCTCGCCGGAGCTTTTCAGCGCGCCGGCCTGGATCACCAGCCGTACGGCCTCCTGGACCGTCATGAAGTAGCGGGTGACGTCCGGGTCGGTGACCGTGATCGGGCCGCCCGCCTCGACCTGGGCCGCGAACGCGGTCAGCACCGAGCCGCGGCTGCCGAGCACGTTGCCGAACCGCACCGAGGAGAAGGAGGCGGCCGCGGTGAGCCGTTCGGTGATGCGCTTGGAGTAGCCGAGCACGCTCACCGGGTCGGCCGCCTTGTCGGTGGAGATGTTCACCAGCCGCTCGACGCCGTGCCGGAGCGCGGTCTGCAGGACCTGGTACGTGCCGAGGATGTTCGTCTTGAGCGCCTCGGAGGGGTGCATCTCGAGCAGGGGCAGGTGTTTGAGGGCGGCGGCGTGGAACACGACGTGCGGCCGGTGCTCGGCGAAGACCTCGTCGAGGCGTTGCCGGTCGCGGATGTCGGCCACCACGAGGTTGCGGTCGTCGAGCAGGCCGCGGCCGTCCAGCGAGAGCTGCACGGCGTGCAGGCCGGACTCGTCGCGGTCGAGCATCACCAGCCGGTCCGGGCGGAAGCGGGCGACCTGGCGGCACAGCTCGGATCCGATCGATCCGCCGGCCCCGGTGACCAGCACCCGGCGGCCTTCCAGATATCCGGCCACGGCGGCCAGGTCGATGCCGATCTCGCGGCGGCCGAGCAGGTCGGCGTGGGTGACCGGGCGGATGTCGTCGACGCTGACCGTGCGGCCGAACAGTTCCACCACCGGCGGCACGACTTTGACGTCGACGTTCATCGGGCCGGCGGCCTCGGTGAGCTCGCGGATGAGGTCGGCACCGGCGCTGGGGATGGCGATGAGGACGGAGTGGGCGCCGTAGCGCCGGACCACCTCGGCCAGCGCGCGCCGGGTGCCGGCCACCGGGACCCCCATGATGTGCAGGGTGCGTTTGGCCGGGTCGTCGTCGAGCAGGGCGACCGGCACGTACGGGCTGGACGGGCTGCGCAGCATCGACCGGACGGCCTGGGCGCCGCCCTCGCCGGCGCCCATCACCACCACCCGCAGGCCGCGTTCGGCCGAGGGACGCAGCCGCTGGTCCTGAAGGAGCCGGACGGCGTACCGCACACCGGCCGCCAGCACGAGCGCGACCAGCCCGGCGCCGATGATGGCCGACCGCGGCACGAGCCGGCCGAGCAGGGTGTCCAGCAGGAACAGGACAGGCGTGGTGACCGCGAGAGTCTTGGCCAGCGCCGCGATCTCCTCGAAGCAGCCGTACTGCCAGCGGCCCGTGTACAGGCCCCACCAGGAACCGGTGACGGCCAGCACGACCGCGGCCACGGCGGCCAGCACGGCCAGGCCGGTCAGATCGGCCTCGGCCAGGTCGCCGTCGTGGCGCAGCAGGGTGGCGATCAGCAGCGCCAGCGCCAGCGCGGCGGCGTCGGCCCCGGCCCGGGCGGCCCGGCCGGGCAGGACACCGGCCCGGGCGCGGTGGCTCGGGTCCTCGGTGACCTCGCGCGCCGCACTGCTTACGACCATGGAGTCCTCCCCCGAAAACAGCGCTGGGAATGCGCTTTCAAAGGCTCGCAGTCGTTATCTCACCTCCACAGTGGCAATTGTCACGAGCGATCTGAATATCTCTCATGTTCCACATGACATGGGGCCTGACCAGGCACTACTTCGCCCAATAAGATGAATATCGCTCTTGTTCGGCATGACATTTGCGCCTTTCATCGCGCCGGAGCGTCTGCGACCGTCCATTTGTCGAGAGAGGCCATCATGCGGGTCTTGCACGTCATCGGAGCGCGGCCCGGCAGCGGCGCCGAGCATCAGTTGCGCCTGCTGCTGGGGCGATTGCCGTACGACGGGCACGTGCTCACCCTCGGTCCCGCTCCCCCGGTCCTGCGGGCGACCGGCGCCACCCTGCACGAGTGGCCGACCACCCGCGACCGCGACCTCGGCGCGATCCGCCGGATGGGCCGCCTGATCCGCGAGGGGCGCTTCGACGTCGTACACACCCATCTCTTCCGCGCGTGCGTGCAGGGACGGGTCGCCGCCCGGCTGGCCCGGACACCGCGGGTGGTCGCCACCGAGTACCACGCCGACGAGGGCCGCCGGACCGCGGCCGGGGTGCGGGCGCTCTACCTGGCCGGGGAACGGCACAGCGGCGTGACCGTCGCGGCCGCCCCGGCCGTGGCCGACCGGCTGCGGCGCTGGGGCGTGCCCCTCGACCGGGTCACCGTCATCCCCAAGGCGCTCGACGCCGGCGAGTACGCGTTCGATCCGGCACTGCGCTCGGCGGCCCGGGCCCGGCTGCGCATCCCGCCCGGCACCCCGGTCGTCGGGGCCGTCGGCCGGCTCGAACCCGAGCGGCGCCTCGACACCCTGATCCGGGCCGTGGCCGAGGTTCCGGCGGCGACGCTGCTGCTGGTCGGCGACGGACCGGCCCGGGTCGCGCTGCAACTACTGGCCGGCATCGAGGGGGTCAGCGACCGGGTGCTGTTCGCCGGGCCGGTCGAGCACCCCCGCGAGATGCTGTGCGCCATGGACGTCTTCGCGTCACCCAGCCGTGGGACCTTCGGGCTGGCCGTGCTGGAGGCGATAGCGGCCGGACTGCCGGCGCTGTACGCGGCCTGCCCGCCCCTGGAGGAGATGACGGCGGCCCGCACGCCGGTGGAGCACACCCGGCGGCTCACCCCGCACGATCCGGAGTCGCTGCCCCGGGCCCTGCGAGCCGAGGTTCTGTGCCACCTCGAGAGGTACGGGGCCCGGCTGCCCCCGCGGACCCTGCCCGACCGCTACCGCGCGAACCGGATGGCCGCCGACGTGAACGAGCTCTACGAGCGGGTCGCCGCCAGCTGAGGCCGGCCGATCGCACAGCGCCGGGCCAGATCCCGTACGAAAGGGACCCGCAGCAAGCTCTCCAGGAAGATGAAGCCCAGCCAGGCACCCAGCGTGTTGGAGAGCAGGTCGTTGACGTCGGCCCAGCGGGTGCCGTGCACCGTGACCAGCAGCAACAGCTGGGTGAGCTCGATGGTGAGGCTGATCAGGAAGCCGATGAGGACCACGCGCGGCTCCCGGGTGACCCGGAACACCGTCTGCAGGAACCAGGCCAGCGGCAGCATCATGGCGCCGTTCAGGATGAAGTCGGCCGGGCGCATCTCCAGGATGGGCACGAGAATGATCCGGTACCAGTCGGGGGAACCGGGACCCCAGCCCACGTGCAGCGGCAGCATGGTCGCGCCGAGGACGGCCACCGCGTACCAGCCGGCGAGCCACGCGTTCACCAGTTGCGCCCGGTCGCGCACCCGGCTCGCGGCGAAGGCCATCAGGGCGATCCCCAGGACGAGCATGACGGGGATCGCGGGGATTACCAATCGCTGCACCGTTCTGAGGATACGTGGGCGCCCTACCGCAGCCAGCCGTCCTTACGGGCGATTCGAATGGCGTCGAGACGGTTGCGCGCGCCCGTCTTGGCGATGATGGCGGACAGGTAGTTACGGACCGTGCCGCCGGACAGGTAGAGCCGGCCCGCGATCTCCTTGACCGAGTCGCCCTCGGCGGCCAGGCCCAGCACCTCCAGCTCCCGGGTGGTCAGGCCACGCTCGGTGGTGAGCGAGGCCGCCTGCAACATCGGGGACACCACCCGCTCGCCGAGCGCGAGACGGCGTACGGAATCGGCGAGAAGGTGGGCACTGGCCGTCTTGAGCAGGAAGTTCAGGCAGCCGGTCCGGTGGCGGGGCGGCAGCATGCCGCGCTTGGCCGGATCGCAGAGCAGCAGCAGCGCGCAGGTCGGCGCCGACGAATGCAACTCGGTCGCAACCGGCAGAACCTGACTGACCATGCGGTCGGTGTCGATCACTATGACGCTCGGCCACGTCCGCGCGGCCAGCCGGGGCAGCTCGTTGCCGAACGGCAGCGTGCCGACGAACGCCATGTCGGGATTCGTCTCGAGCAGAGCGCGCACGGGAACGCCGAAATATCCCTCTTCCCTGGCCACCGCTACCCGGATCACCACATCACCTTCCCCCGATGGGCACTGCGGGACGGGCCTGGCTGATCTGGTGACGTGGCGGTGGAGAGCCACAGGTGCCCGTCGATCCGACGCCTCCTCACGGTAACGCGCCTGTCACGCGACGGATACCGCGCTCAGCCGATCAACCGATGCCAATGCACCGGATCTGCTGAGTGTCCACTGTCACGTCCTCTCAAGTCCGGGTGCCGCCGGCCGACCAGAACGCTTACCCCTGGTCATCTCGAACAGCAGGACGGGCCGTTGACTCGTACAGCTAGGCACATCGCTCGCATTGCGGCAGCCGGCATCGCAGCCGTTCTGCTCACCGGTTGCAGCAGCATCACCGACCTCACCAGCAGCAGCAAGCCGTTGCTCAAGTCCTCGCCGTCCGCGTCACCGGCCGCGTCGGCGTCGGCGTCGGCGGCACCGGCACCCACCCCCACCCGCGCCAGTGGCCCGCTCGACACGGGAACGGTCACCCACCGCGTCGACCAAGGCAACTTCTCGGTGCAGCTGACCTACTGGACCTCGGACAACGCCAAGCAGTACACGGCGGCCTCGTCCAAGACCATCAACGTCGCCGCCCACATCGAGGACGCCGACAGCACGCACCACGTCACCGTCACCACCTTCCAGGTGATCCAGGACGACAGCGCCAAACGGGCCGTGGTCACCACCGACAGCGGCAAGTTCGACGTCACGCCGCCCTACCCCTACAACACCGTGGTGACCCTTCCGGCGGCGACGGCGGGAGCAACGAAGCTCACGCTGACGATCCGGCTCGACCTCCTCGTGGAGACCGCGCCGAAATCGAACAGCTACTACCGCTCCACCGCTCTCGACACCCTGACCCTGCCGCTGCTCACGAACGGTACCGCCCGATGACCGAGTCCAGTCCCGGCCTGCGCCGGGCCACCGACCGCCAGATCCTGATGCCGCGCAGCGCCAAGGCGGGGCCGCTCGCCCTGCCACCGGCCGTGCCGAAGCTGTCCGACCTGGAGAACGTCGAGGTGGTGTCGGGCGAGATCGCCATGGCCTCCACGGCGACACCCCGCAACGCCACGATCAGCTGCATCATCCCCTGCTACAACGAGCAGGACACGATCGCCGACGTCCTCAAGAGCCTGCTCGGGCAGACCCGGCTGCCGGACGTCATCCACGTCATCATCAACAACACCGACGACGACACCCCGGAGATCGCGCGGTCGTTCGAGGGCCGGCACACCCGTACCGTCAAGGGTGAAGAGTTCGTCACCGTCGTGCACGTCCACGACATGGGCTCCAACCCCGACAAGAAGGTCGGCGCGCTCAACTACGGCTACTTCCTGTCCCGCGGCTACGACTACATCCTCGGCGTCGACGGCGACACCACGCTCGCCCGCGACGCCGTCGAACGGCTCGAACTGGAGATGACCGACGACCCCCGCATCGGGGGACTCAGCGCCATCTACAGCATCGACAAGAACCGCTACAAGGGCCTCATGGCGCGCTTCCTGATCGCCGGCCAGCGCGCACAGTTCGCCGCCTTCAACATGGACAACCTGCTGCGCGGCCGCAACATGGCCGTGCTCGGCGGCCAGTGCAGCCTGTTCAGCATCCGGGCGCTGGAGACGGTGATGGTCCGCCACCACCAGCAGGCCCCGTGGGTCCGCGACAGCGAGGTCGAGGACAGCAAGCTCTCCCTGCAGATCAAGGACGCCGGGTACAGCACGAAGATCAGCTCGACCGCCCGCGCCTTCGTGGGCCCGATGACCAACCTGCGCGCCCTGCACGGCCAGCAGGTCAAATGGAACTTCGGCGCCATCGACCTGTTCTGGCCCGGCACGCGCGGCGACAACCAGGGCCAGCCGCTGCACCCGAACCTGCGGCTGCGCTGGTACGAGAACATCGCGATGGCGTTCAACATCGCCTCCCGCCTCGGCTTCCTGCTGCTGCTGGTGGCGGCGCTGTCCATCCACGCCTTCGTGTTCAACCCGATCTGGCTGATCCCGCCGGCCGTGGCGGCGCTGCTCAACCTGCGCCTGGCGCTGTCGATGAAGGACAAGAGCGCTTCCGACATCCTGTACGCGGCGCTGGCCCTGCCGGCCGAGTTGTACATGTGGATCCGGATGGGGCACTTCGTGTCGGCCTGGACGCAGTTCCTGGCCAAGACGGACAAGGACAACTGGGCCGCCCAGGCCAACGCCGAGAAGGGCAAGGGCTCGGCGTACGTCATGCCCCTGGTGGTCCTGCTCGCCGTCCTCGGCGGCGCCACCTACGCGTGGAGCCAGCAGAGCGTGTCCGTGCAGTCGGCGATCCTGTCGCTGGGCTGGCCGATCCTCTACATCGCCACCATCGCCCAGACCGTCTTCATGATGCGCAAACTGTTCCGCCGCCACCGCGGCTTCGCCGTCTAAAGTTCGGTGTGTGCGAGCCCGGCCGATCCCGCGATCGGCCGGGCTCAACCTTTTGCCGGTGTGGTGGCGTTAACCTCGCATGCCTTCTGCTGAGGACTTCCGGGCGTTCGTCGAACGGGAGTGGGCGCCGCTGCTGCGCACGGCCTACCTGCTCACCGGCGATCGCGGCTACGCCGAGGATCTGGTGCAGGCCGCCCTCGAGAAGACCCACCGCCGCTGGCCGCGGGTGTCGCGGATGGAGGCGCCCGTCGCGTACGTCCGCAAAGCCATGGTCAACACGGCCGTGTCGTGGCGGCGGCGACGGCGGGTCAGCGAGGTGCCGCTGCTGCTCAGCGACGCGCCGGCCGGGGATCCGTACGGGCCGCTCGACCAGCGGCACGAGGTGATCACAGCGCTGCGCGGCCTGCCGCCCCGGATGCGGGCGGTGCTGGTGCTGCGCTACTTCGCCGACCTCAGCGAGGCCGAGACGGCGGCGACGCTCGGTTGTTCGGTCGGAAGCGTCAAGAGCCAGGCCTCACGCGGCCTCGACCGGCTGCGCGCCGAGTTCCGGCCCGCCCCGACTCTCGAAGGGAAGCGCGCATGACCACCGAGGCGACGCTGCGCGACGCGCTGGCGGCTGAGGCCGGCGCCCTGGGCGTACCGCAAGATCCGTGGAAGGGTTTCGCCAAGCGCGAGAAGACCCACAAGCGCAACCGGCGGATCCGGATCGCCGTGGTGGCGGCCGCCCTGGTGGCCGCGGTGGGCGTGCAGACCGGCGTGGTGCCGCTGCCCGGCTGGGCGCCGGGCCTCGCGATCGCGGGATGGGAGACGGCGCTGGCCAAGAGCCCGCCCCGAGGTTCGCTGGCCGACGACACCGCGTGGCTGGACGGCCTGCGCGGCGAGATCAAGGACGTCGAGGACCCCGGCGAGCTGTGGAAGATCCAGGACCGGAGCAAAATCCGGTTCCTGTACGCCGGTGACGTGCCCGGCCATCGGCTGGCGCTGGCGCTGGTGCCGCTGCGGTTCGGGTTCCTGACCAGCCAGACCCTGATGTGGTACCGGGGGGAGCCGGGCGCGGCGCCGGCCGAGATGAGCGAGGACGCCCGCACCGACGGCGACGACCCGGTGGCGATCTTCAAGCAGGGCCGCACCGACGCCCCGGGCGCGCTGGTGGTCGTGGCCCCCTCGGGCTCGACGGTGGCGGTGAGCAGCGGCTTCACCTACAGCCCGGCGGGCCGGGTCGAGCACGCCGCGCCGCGGACGGGCACGCCCGGCAGCGGGCTGGCCGAGCTCACCCTGCCCGCGGCGCCGTTCGACCCCGGCACCACGGTCACGGTGTACGACTCGCACGGGCGGGTCATCCACAGCGGACCGGCGTACGGCGGATGGACGGGCCGGGCCGGCCAGAGCACGCAGGAGATCAGCGAGCGGACGCTGACGGACGCGCTCGGCGGCCGGGCCTTCGACCGGCCCACGATGCGAGGCTGGATCGAAAGCGCGCTGATCGACGCCCGCCTGCCCGCCCGGGGCACCACGGTGCGGGTCCGGTGGACGGGCACGGTGAATGGCCAGCCGGCGGCGCTGCTCACGGTGCAGCCGAACGGCGGCGGGGTCCTGGCGTACGCGTTCCACGGCGGCGCGAACACCTACCGTCAGGATCTGCGCCTGCTCCTGCCGGCCGCCGGCGCCGACGAGCGCCCGATCGCCTGGCGCATGCGGGCCGAGGGCAAGGACGACCGCACGGACCAGGTGGTGGCCGTCGGCCCACCCGGCACGGCCCGGCTGTCCCCGGGCGGCGTCCCCGACACGACGGGCGCGGCCTTCGCCTCCCTCCCGGCCGACGGCGACGCGACGGTGACGGCGTTCGCCGCCGACGGTTCGGTCCTCGGCGCCACCCCGGTTCCCCCCTTCGAAACCGACAGCGGCGGCCTCCCCGGCGACACCCCGAAGACGAGAATCGTGCCCTAGTTGTGCTGGCCAGCGACGTTGGTCAACCTGGTGATGGGTGGTGGGCGGCCGGTGCGTTTGGCGGTGGCTTGCTGATGGCGTTTGCCCTGCGCTCGACCGACGTAGCCCCAGCCGCCGCCATCGGGGATGTTGCCGTATTCGGTGGCATCCACGTGCAGCATCGCGCCGGGCCGGTCGTGTTCGTAGCGTCGGACCGGCTCGCCGGTCACCCGGTCGAGGTGGCTCAGCCGACTGAGCCGGCAACGGGTCAGGACCGCGTGCACGGTCGAGACCGGCATACCGAGACGGCCGCCGATCTGGACCGGGCCGAGGCGGTGCTTGCATCACAGACGCACAATCTTGCGGACCTGCGGCTGCGGGGTGCGCGCCGGTGGCCCTGACGAACGGTCCCGCATACCGGCGGCACCGAGTTCGCGATAGCGCCCGGCCCAGCGTTTCGCCGGGACACGAAGGCCTCCCGCCTGCTGGAACTGGTTCCTAGACAGCTCCACTCCACAGCTGGAGGCCTTCACTCGTTCACAACATCAGACCCGGATCGTCAGACAACCTCGAGCAACCTCCCCGGACAGCACACCTGGTCCTCGTACTCCACGACGTACGCGACGAGGGCCTCATCCGCCTCGGTGGTGTGGTCCTCGCCGTCACGCCAGCGCACCACATCACCGGCCGCGACCGGCTGCCAGTCCCCGTCGCCGGAGCGAACCCGCCCGCGCCCCTCAACGACCAGGAGAAGCTGGTCCCCCGTGGCCGGATGACGCCCGATGCGGCCACCCGCCGCCACCCGCAACACCGTCACCGCCGTATGTTCCGCCCGCACCAGCGCCTCCGCGGTGAGCCCGGCACTCCCATACGCGGGAACCTCACGCCCACCGCCCCCAAGCAAGCTCCGGATCTCCACGGCGCCGAAGCCTAACGGAGCCGGGCCGGCCACGGGTGTCGCGTGGCCGGCCCGGCGTGATCCGCGGTTAGCGGGGTACGACCTTTTCGACCGCCCAGGTACGCCACGTGTCCAGGTGGTGCTGGACCTGGACGAGCTGGTCGGCGACCGGGCCGGGGCCGGTCGAGCCGGGGGTGGTGCGGGAGGCCAGGGCCGACTCGACGGTGAGGACCTGGCGGACGGACGGGTCCAGGTGTTCGCTGACCGTTTTGAGGTCGTCGTCGGTCAGGTCCTCGAGTTCGCACTCGCGGACCGAGCAGAGCGCGACCAGCTTGCCGGTGATCTCGTGGGCGTCGCGGAACGGGACGCCCTTGCGGACCAGCCAGTCGGCGACCTCGGTGGCCAGCGAGAAGCCGACCGGGGCGGCCGCGGCGAGGCGGTCCACCCGTACCGTCATGGTCGAGATCATGCCGGCCAGGGCGGGCAGCAGGAGCTCGAGGGTCTCGATGGCGTCGAAGACCGGCTCCTTGTCCTCCTGCATGTCGCGGTCGTACGTGAGCGGCAGGCCCTTGAGCATGGTCAGCACCGTGACCAGGCCGCCGATCAGGCGGCCGCTCTTGCCGCGGGCCAGCTCGGCGATGTCCGCGTTCTTCTTCTGCGGCATGATCGACGAGCCGGTGGCGAAGGCGTCGTCCAGTTCCACCCAGCCGAACTCGGTCGACGTCCAGAGCACGACCTCCTCGCCCAGCCGGGAGAGGTGCACGCCGATCAGCGACGTGATGAACAGGAACTCGGCGACGAAGTCCCGGTCGGCCACCGCGTCCATCGAGTTCGGCGCCGGGGCGGTGAAGCCGAGCTCCTTGGCCACCGCGGCCGGGTCGAGCGGCAGCGACGAGCCGGCCAGGGCCCCGCTGCCCAACGGCGAGATGGCCGTACGGGCGTCCCAGTCCCGCATCCGGTCGAGGTCACGCAGCAGCGGCTGCACGTGGGCGAGCAGCCAGTGCCCGAAGGAGACCGGCTGCGCGTGCTGCACGTGGGTCAGGCCGGGGGCCGGCGTGTTCACGTTGTTCGCGGCCTGCTCGGTGAGCGCGTCGGCCAGCTCGACCAGGGCTTGCGCGACCCCGCGGGCGTGGTCGCGCATGTAGAGGCGCAGGTCGGTGGCGACCTGGTCGTTACGGGAGCGACCGGCGCGCAGCTTGCCGCCGAGCGTGCCGAGCCGTTCCAGCAGGCCGCGTTCGAGCGCGGTGTGCACGTCCTCGTCGTCGATCGTCGGCCGGAACTCGCCGGACGCACAGGCCGCCTCGAGGTCGTCGAGGGCGGCCAGCATCTGGCCCAGCTCGTCCGGGTCGAGCAGCCCGGCTGCGGCCAGGACCCGGGCGTGGGCGCGGGAGCCGGCGATGTCGTACGGGGCGAGGCGCCAGTCGAACTGCACGCTCACCGACAGACGGGCCAGGGCGTCGGCGGGACCGCCGGCGAACCGGCCACCCCACAAGGATGTCTTCTCGGTCGTCACGGTGAGTCAGTCTCCCAGACGCTGGTCGCGGGCCGACGCCATGCGTGACGGCAGACCCCAAAGCTGAACGAAACCCTTGGCCAGGGACTGGTCGAAGGTGTCGCCGGTGTCGTAGGTGGCCAGGCCGAAGTCGTACAGGCTGGCCTCGGACCGGCGGCCGGTGACAGTGGCCCGGCCGCCGTGCAGGACGAGCCGGACCTCGCCGGTGACGTGCTTCTGACTGTCGTCGATGAAGGCGTCGAGCGCCTTCTTCAACGGCGAGAACCAGAGGCCGTCGTAGACGAGCTCGCCCCAGCGCTGGTCGACCGTGCGCTTGAAGCGGGCCAGGTCGCGCTCGACCGTCACGTTCTCGAGCTCCTGGTGCGCGGCGATCAGGGCGAGGGCGCCCGGCGCCTCGTAAACCTCGCGGCTCTTGATGCCGACCAGGCGGTCCTCGACCATGTCGAGCCGCCCGACGCCCTGGTCGCCGGCGCGCCGGTTCAGCTCGGTGATGGCCTGGAACGGGGTGACGGTCTCGCCGTCGATGGCGACCGGGTTGCCCTGGTCGAACGTGATGACGATTTCGTCGGGATCCCGGGCCACCGACGGGTCCTGGGTGTACGAGTAGATGTCCTCGATCGGGGCGTTCCAGATGTCCTCGAGGAAGCCGGTCTCGACGGCGCGGCCCCACAGGTTCTGGTCGATCGAGTACGGCGACTTGTGCGACACGTCGATCGGCAGGCCCTTCTCCTCGGCCAGCGCGATCGCCTTGTCCCGGGTCCACGCGAAGTCGCGGGCCGGCGCGATCACCTTGAGTCCGGGCGCGAGGGCGCCGATGCCGACCTCGAAGCGGACCTGGTCGTTGCCCTTGCCGGTGCAGCCGTGCGACACGACGGTGCCGCCGTACCGCTTGGCCGCCTCGACCAGGTGACGCACGATCAGCGGGCGGCTCAGCGCCGACACCAGCGGGTAGCGGTCCATGTAGAGGGCGTTGGCGCGCAGGGCGGGCAGGCAGAAGTCGGCCGCGAACTCCTCGCGCGCGTCGACCACGATGCTCTCGGCGGCGCCGCAGTCGAGGGCGCGCTGCCGGATGACCTCCATGTCCTCGCCGCCCTGGCCGACGTCGAGGGCGACCGCGATGACCTCACCGCCGACCTGGTCGGCCAGGTACGGGATGGCGACGGAGGTGTCGAGCCCCCCGGAATAGGCGAGAACCACCCGTTCGCTCACGGGGTGCTCCTTTCAAGAGTGTCGATCGTGAAGCCCGCCCACACGGCCAGTTTCTCGGCCAGCGCCTCACCGCCGTGGGCGTCGCGGGCCACGACGAAGATCGTGTCGTCGCCGGCGATGGTGCCGACGACGTCGGTCAGCCCCGACCGGTCCAGGGCGCTGGCCAGGAACTGCGCCGCGCCGGGCGGCGTGCGCAGCACGGCGATGTTCCCGCTGTAGTCGACGCTGGTGAGCAGCTCTTTGAGCAGCCGCAGCAGGCGGGCCGGCCCCTGCTCGGTGGTCTCGCGCAGCGGCCGCTTGCCGTCCTCGGGGATGAGGTAGGCGCCGCTGACCTTGACCGCGCCCAGCTCCTCGAGGTCGCGCGAGAGGGTGGCCTGGGTGACCTGGACGCCCTCGCCGGCCAGCAGCTCGGCGAGCTCGGTCTGCGAGCGGATGGACTTGTCCCTGATCAGCTCGACGATCCGGGCGTGCCGTCCGGCCCTGGTCACCGGCCCGGTCATCGCGCGTTCACCGCCAGCAGCCAGGCCAGAAGAGCCTTCTGGGCGTGCAGCCGGTTCTCGGCCTGGTCGAAGACCGCGCTCTGGGCGCCGTCCATGACGTCGTCGGTGATCTCCTCGCCGCGGTGCGCGGGCAGGCAGTGCAGCACGATCGCCTCGGGCCCGGCCGCCGCGAGCAGGTCCTTGTTGACCTGGTACGGCCAGAACGGGGTGAGCCGGTCGCGCCCGTCGTCCTCCTGGCCCATCGACGTCCACGTGTCGGTGGCGATCACGTCGACGCCGTCGACCGCCTCGTACGGGTCGCGGACCACTTCGATGGAGCCGCCGGTCCACGCCGCGATCTCGCCGGCGCGGGCGACCACGGCCGGGGACGGGTCGAAGCCGGACGGCCCGGCGACCCGGACGTGCATGCCGGCGGTGGCGCCCGCGAGAAGGTAGGAGTGGGCCATGTTGTTGGCGGCGTCACCGACGTACGCCAGTTTCCGGCCCTCGGTCGCGCCGAACCTCTCGCGGATCGTGAGCAGGTCGGCCAGCAGCTGGCACGGGTGGAACCCGTCGGTGAGCGCGTTGATCACCGGCACCTTGACGCCGGAGGCCAGCTCGGTGAGCCGTTCGTCGCCGGTGGTGCGGAAGACCATGGCCGCCACGTAGCGCTCGACCACCCGGCCGGCGTCGGCCAGCGACTCGCCCCGGCCGAAGTGGGTGGCCTGGGTGTCCACGATGATCGGCTGGCCGCCGAGCTCGGCGATGCCGGCCTCGAAGGACAGTCGCGTGCGCAGGCTGACCTTGTCGAAGAAGACGGCCACCGACTGCGGCCCGGCCAGCGGCCGGTGGGCGAAGCGGTCGGCCTTCATCTGGGCCGCGAGGTGCAGGACGTCGCTCTGCTCCTCAGGATTGAGGTCGTCGTCGCGAAGAAAGTGCCTGATTTGAGGGGACGAGGTCACCGGAGACCGTCCAGGGCGGCGATGAGGGCGTCGGCCTGCTCGGTGCTGATGATCAGCGGAGGGGCGAGCCGGATGACGTCCGGCGCGGGGGCGTTCACCAGGAAACCAGCTTCCTTGAGGTCGGCGGCGAGCTTGGCCGCGATCGGCTCGTTCAGGACGATGCCGAGCAGCAGGCCCGCGCCACGGACATGGTTGACGGCGGGGTGGCCTTCGATGCCGCGCCGCAGCTGTTCGCCGACCCGCTTCACGTGGTCCAGGAGACCTTCGCCGGCGATCGTACGGATGACGGCCAGCCCCGCGGCGCACGAGATCGGGTTGCCGCCGAACGTGGTGCCGTGCGACCCGGGGGTGAACAGGCCGGCGGCCGGCCCGAAGGCAACGCAGGCGCCGAGCGGCAGGCCGCCGCCGAGGCCCTTGGCCAGGGTGATGATGTCGGGTTCGACGCCTTCGCTCTGGTGGTGGAACCAGTGGCCGGTGCGGCCGATGCCGGTCTGCACCTCGTCCAGCACGAGCAGCGCGCCCGCTTTGTCGCAGATCTCCCGCACGCCGGCGAGGTAGCCGGCCGGCGGAACCACCACGCCGTTCTCACCCTGGATCGGCTCCACGATGACCATGGCAGTTTCCGACGTTACGGATTTGTCCATTTCGGTGAGATCTCCGAAGGGCACATGCGTCACGTCGCCCGGCAGCGGCCGGAAGGGATCCGCCTTGGCGGGCTGGCCGGTCAAGGCCAGCGCCCCCATCGTCCGGCCATGGAATGCCCCATTTGTCGCGACCACGTGGACCCGGCCGGTCAGGCGGGACAGCTTGAAGGCGGCCTCGTTGGCCTCGGCGCCGGAGTTGGTGAAGAGCACCCGGCCCGAGCGGCCGGCCAGGGCGAGCAGAAGCTCGGCCAGGGCGACGGTCGGCTCGGCGACGTAGAAGTTGGAGATGTGCCCGAGCTGCTGCACCTGCTGGGTGACGGCCTCGACGACGGCCGGATGGGCGTGGCCGAGGGCGTTCACCGCGATCCCGCCCAGGAAGTCGACGTACTGCTTGCCGTTCTCGTCGGTGAGGACCGCGCCCTCACCTCGGACCAGGGCCACCTGCGGAGTCCCGTAGTTGTTCATGCCGGCCTGCGACCACCGGTCGATCAAGGAGGTCATGCTTCAGTCCTTTTGAGGGTGGTGGCGGGGTGGCCGGCTGGGGAGGGGACCACCATTGTTCCGATTCCTTCCGAGGTGAAGACTTCCAGCAGCGTCGAATGCTCGACGCGGCCGTCGACGACGTGGGCGGCCGGGACACCGCCGCGCACCGCCCGCAGGCAGGCCTCCATCTTGGGGACCATGCCGGCCTCCAGGGTGGGCAGCAGCTTTTCCAGGGCGTCGGCGTCGATCCGCGAGGTGAGCGACGACGTGTCGGGCCAGTTGGTGTAGAGCCCGGGCACGTCGGTCAGCACGACCAGCTTGCGCGCGCCGAGCGCCTCGGCCAGCGCGGCCGCCGCCGTGTCGGCGTTGACGTTGTGCACCACACCGTCCGCGTCCGGCGCCACCGACGCGATGACCGGGATCCGGCCGGCCGCGATCAGGTCGTCCACCGCCGAGGTGTCCACCTGCTCGACGTCGCCCACCTGGCCGATGTCAACGAGCGCCCCATCGACCATGGCACCCCGGCGCACCGCCGTGAAAAGCCGCGCGTCCTCACCGGAGAGCCCCACCGCGAAGGGCCCGTGCTGGTTGATCATGCCCACCAGCTCACGCCCGACTTGTCCGACCAGGACCATACGAACGACGTCCATCGCTTCCGGAGTCGTGACCCGCAATCCGCCGCGGAATTCGCTCGTGATGCCCATTTTGTCGAGCATGCGACTGATCTGCGGGCCGCCACCATGCACAACGACCGGCTTGATCCCGACATATCGCAAGAACACCATGTCAGCCGCGAACGCCGCTTGCAGCTGCGGGTTGATCATCGCGTTGCCGCCGTACTTGATCACGACGGTCGCGCCGTGGAAGCGCTCCAGCCAGGGCAGCGCCTCGATCAGGACGCCGGCTTTCTCGATGGGCGTGGTCACGACGAGTACGCCGAGTTCTCGTGCACGTAGGCGTGCGAGAGGTCGGTGGTCCAGATCGTCGCTTCCATCTCGCCCTCGCGCAGGTTCACCGTGATCTTCACGTCGCGGCCGGTCAGGTCGACCCGGGAGCGATCCTCGGCGGCGGCACCGCCCTTGCAGATCCACACGTCGTTGATCGCCACGTCGACCCGGTCGGGCTCGAAACGCGCCCGCGTCGTGCCGACCGCGGCCAGGATGCGGCCCCAGTTGGGGTCGTTGCCGAACAGCGCCGTCTTGACCAGGTTGTTGCGGCAGACCGTGCGGCCCACCTCGACCGCGTCGGCCTCGGTGGCCGCGCCCTTGACCTCGATCGCGATGTGCTTGGTGGCGCCCTCGGCGTCGGCGATCAGCTGCTGGGCCAGGTCGTGGCAGACCTCGGTGACCGCCGCCGTCAGCTCTTCCTGTGTGGGCTGCCGGTCGGAGGCGCCGCTGGCCAGCAGCAGCACGGTGTCGTTGGTGGACATGCAGCCGTCGGCGTCGATCCGGTCGAAGGTCACCCGGGTCGCCTCGCGCAGCGCGGCGTCGAGCACCTCGTTGTTGGCCGAGGCGTCGGTGGTGATCACCACGAGCATGGTGGCCAGCGCCGGAGCCAGCATGCCGGCGCCCTTGGCGATGCCGCCGACCGACCAGCCGTCGCGCTCGACCACGGAGTTCTTCGCCACCGTGTCGGTGGTCATGATCGCCTCGGCCGCGGCCGGGCCGCCGTCGGCCCTCAGCGCCTTGGCCGCCGCGTTGACGCCGGGCAGCAGCTTGTCCATCGGCAGCAGCTCGCCGATCAGGCCGGTCGAGCAGACCGCCACGTCACCGGCCCCGATCAGCTGCGGTTTCGGCCCGCCACGGAGCACCGTCGCGGTGTGCTCGGCGGTGGCGTGCGTGTCCTGGAAGCCTTGCGGCCCGGTGCAGGCGTTGGCGCCGCCCGAGTTGAGCACGACGGCCCGCACGATGCCGCCCTTGAGCACCTGCTGGCTCCAGAGCACGGGCGCCGCCTTGACCCGGTTGCCGGTGAAGACGCCGGCGGCGGTGAAGTCGGGGCCGTCATTGACGACCAGGGCCACGTCCGGGTTGCCGTTGGCCTTCAAGCCGGCGGCGACTCCGCTGGCCCGGAAGCCGCGAGGAGATGTGACGGTCACTGAAACTCCTGAAGGTTCGCGCAAGCGCTCACGGCGCGACTCCGAACACGGACAGGCCCGAGGTCTCGGGCAGGCCGAACATGAGGTTGGCGCATTGGACGGCCTGGCCGGCGGCGCCCTTGCCGAGGTTGTCGAGGGCGCTGACGACCACGATCCGGCCCGAGTCGATGTCGACTGTGGCCTGAAGATGACACGAGTTGGAGCCGGAGGTGGCGGCCGTGTGCGGCCACTGCCCCTCGGGCAGGACGTGCACGAAGGGCTCGTCCGCGTACGCGGCCTGAAGCACCTCGCGGGGATCGCCGCCGGTCAGCGGGCGGGCGGTGACGGTGGCCAGGATGCCGCGCGGCATCGGCGCGAGCACCGGCGTCATCGAGAGCGAGGTCGCCCCGGTGGCCTGCTTGATCTCGGGCACGTGCTGGTGAGCGCCGGCCTTGTACGGCGAGAGGTCGCCCATGACCTCGCTGCCCAATAGGTGCGCCTTGGCCGCGCGCCCGGCGCCCGACGTGCCGGAGCTGGCCACCACGACCACGTCGGCCGGGTCGGCGAGCCCGGCGGCGATCAGCGGCGCCAGCGCGAGCGTGATGGTGGCCGCATAACATCCCGTGTTCGCCACCCGGTCGGAAGAGGCGATCAGCTCCCGGTGACCGGGCAACTCGGGCAGTCCGTAAGTCCACGTGCCGGCGTGCGCGCCGCCGTAGTATTTCTCCCACGGCGCCGCGTCTTGGAGCCGGAAGTCGGCGCCGAGGTCCACGACCTTCACGGTCTCGGGAAGCTGCGCCGCCAGCGCCGCCGACTGCCCGTGCGGCAGGGCGAGAAACACCAGGTCGGCACCGCTCAGGCCGGCCGCGTCGGTCGCGCCGAGCGTCAGGTCGAGCCCGGTGAGCTGCGGGTGCACGGCGGACACGCGCGTGCCCGCCTGGGTGTGTGCGGTGGCCGCCACGAGGTCGAACTCCGGGTGCCCGGCGAGAAGCCTCAGCAACTCACCCCCGGCATAACCACTGGCGCCCGCTACCGCGACCCGAATCCCCATACCAACCTCCGCATGAATATGCAGAGAACCGTATCAAGGGGCGCGAGCGACGAGCAACACCATTTACCCGGCGAGTGAGTGAAACCACCGGCCCGGTGGTAAGACTGGCGCCATGGCAGACCAGACGATCATCACGATCCGTGCGGCCGCGGCGGCGTACGCCGAGGCCGTCCGCAACACGCAGCGCTTCTTCGACAAGCTCGAGGACGCCGAGGACCCCGGCGCCCTCGCGGAATACGCCGTTCTCGTGCAGCGGGAGAAGGAAGCCGTAGAGGCTCGCCTCGACGCGATCGAGGCTGCTGGTCTCGAGGTTCCCAGCATCGACGAGAGCGACCCCGACCACTGAGGGAAACAGACAGGACAAGTTTCGGAACCGTTCCGGGCTGCCGGAACCGGTTCCGAGCTGTCAGACTCCGATCGTTCATGTTTCGTTGACCGTGCCACCGCGGTCGTGACGACCGGAGGCGCGCGTGCCCGACGTCCCCCCGTACCGGAATCCCTCCCTATCCGTCGATCAGCGGGTGGAAGACCTGCTCAGCCGGATGACCCTGCCCGAGAAGGTCGGGCAGATGCTCCAGCTGGACGCCCGCGGCGACGTGAAGGAGATCGTCAGCGAGAAACTGGCCGGCTCGATCCTGCACACCTCGCCGGCGAAGATGCTCGAGGCGATCGACCTGGTCGCCAAGACGCGGCTGCAGATCCCGCTGCTCACCGCCGAGGACTGCATCCACGGCCACTCGTTCTGGCCGGGCGCGACGATCTTCCCGACCCAGCTCGCGATGGCCGCGAGCTGGGATCCGGAGCTGCTGGAGCGGGTGGCCCGGGTGACCGCCGTCGAGGTCTCGGCCACCGGCATCCACTGGACCTTCTCCCCCGTCCTGTGCATCACCCGTGATCTCCGCTGGGGCCGGGTCGACGAAACTTTCGGCGAGGACCCGTTCCTGATCGGCGAGCTCGGCTCGGCGATGATCCGCGGCTATCAGGGTGGCGGCCTGACCGATCCGACAGCGATCCTGGCCACCGCCAAGCACTTCGCCGGCTACTCCGAGACCCAGGGCGGCCGGGACGCCAGCGAGGCCGACCTGAGCCCGCGCAAGCTGCGCTCCTGGTTCCTGCCGCCGTTCGAGCGGGTCGCCCGTGAGGGCTGCCGGGTCTTCATGCTCGGCTACCAGTCGATGGACGGCGTGCCCATCACCGCCAACAAGTGGCTGCTCAACGACGTACTCAAGCAGGAGTGGGGCTTCACCGGCACTCTCGTGACCGACTGGGACAACGTCGGCCGCATGGTCTGGGAGCAGCGGGTCTGCGCCGACTACGCCGAGGCGGCCGCGGTCGCCGTCAAGGCCGGCAACGACCTGGTCATGGTCACCCCGGGCTTCTTCGAGGGCGCTCAGGAGGCCGTCGAGCGAGGGCTTCTGGCCGAGGAGGAGATCGATGAGGCCGTACGCCGGATCCTGCGCCTGAAGTTCGAACTGGGCCTGTTCGAGGACCCGCGCGCCCCCGACCCCGTACGGCAGAAGGCGGTGATCGGCTCGGCCGAGCACACCGAGCTGAACCTCGAGGTGGCCCGCCGCTCGCTGACCCTGCTGCGCAACGACGGCACGCTGCCGCTCGACCCGGCGGCCAAGTTCCGCCGGATCGCCGTGATCGGCCCCAACGCCGACTCCCCGTCGGCGCAGCTCGGCGACTGGGCCGGCGACTCCGGCCAGATCGACTGGCTGCCCGACGGCCAGCCCCGCGAGATGATCGAGACGGTGCTCGACGGTTTCCGCGCGGTCGCGCCGGCCAACTGGGACATCGACTACGCCAAGGGCGCCGAGATCGAACGGCTCGTGCCCGACCCCGAGGGTGAGACCTACCCCGACGGGCAGCCGCGCCCGCCGATCTCGCAGGCCGCGCCGGTCGACCGCCACCTCATCGACGTGGCCCGCGACAAGGCGATCCGGGCCGACTTCGCGGTGGTGGTGGTCGGTGACACGGTGAACCTGACCGGCGAACACAAGTCGACGGCCACGCTCGAGCTGCAGGGCGGCCAGATCGCCCTGCTCGACGCGATCGCGGCCACCAAGACCCCGATGATCGTCGTGCTGGTCCAGTCGAAACCGTCGGTGCTGCCCGAGTCGGCCCTCGACGCGGCCGCGATCATCCAGGCCTTCAACCCGGGCATGCGCGGCGGACGGGCCGTCGCCGAGCTGGTGCTGGGCCTGATCGAGCCGAGCGGCCGGCTGCCGCTGTCGGTGGCCCGGCACGTCGGCCAGCAGCCGGTCTACTACAACACCATCCGGGGCCAGCACGGCGACCGCTACGCCGACCTGACCCAGGACCCGCTGTTCGCCTTCGGCGAGGGTCTGAGCTACACCACGATCGAGTACGCCGATCTGACCGTGACCACACCCGAGGTGGCCGCCGACGGGGTCGTCCGGGCGACGGTCACGCTCACCAACACCGGCGAGCGCCCGGCCGTCGAGACCGTGCAGGTCTACATCAGCGACCTCGTCACGAGCGTCACGTGGGCCGGGCGCGAGCTGAAGGCGTACCGCCAGGTCTCCGTCCCGCCCGGCGAGAGCCGCACGGTGGAGCTCGAACTGCCGGCCAGCGCGTGCTCGCTGGTCACCGCGGACGGCCGTCGCGTGGTCGAGCCGGGCGAGTTCGAGCTGCTGGTCGGCCCGAACTCCCGCACCTATTCCAAGGCCGCGTTCACGATCGTGTGAGCGGCCGCGATCGGCCGGAGACCGAAACCCAGTTTCTTGTACGTGGCCAGGGCGGCGCTGTTCCAGTAGTCGACGAACAGCGCCACCCGGTCACGGCCGGCGAGCAGTTCCCGTGTCACAAAGGCGCAGAGCCCGGACGCCAGTCCGCGGCCCCGCGCCCGCTCGGCGGTCGTCACGCCGGCCAGGAAACCGATCCGGCCGCACGACCAGGCGTCGGCGGCCACCGCGATCAGGGTGCCGTCCTCGTCCCGGACACCCGCCCAGCGCGCGACCCCGGAACCGCCCGGACGGGCGTACGTCTCGGGGAAAGCGGAATCAAGCAGGGCCGTGACCTCGGGCAGCTCGCCGGAACCCAGCCAACAGGGCCGTTGATCTCCGGCCGCCGGCGGCGCCGTGGCGGTGTCCATCCAGCCGAACCGCCCGGCGACCTCGATCGCCGGCAGGCGCTCGGCCACGGCAGTCATCAGAGCCTCGGACCCGAGCGGCCGAAACGAGGGCCCGACCAGCGGAAGAACGTCGCGCAGCAGAGCGGCGACGGCGTCCGGATCGCCGTGCACGGGCATCCGATCATGCCGGGAAAGATCCGGGCAGGCGACCGCGACGGCACCGGGCCGGGCGAAGACGCGCGCCTCGGGCCGATCGGCGGCCCAGATCATCATCGGGTCGTATCCGGTGGCGGCGGCGAGATCGTCAAGCGTGAGCACCCCGCCATGCTGCCTTGACCCGGCCTGACAAAGTCAGGCACGTGCGGATCCTCACTCGCCGTTGGCTACGCCGCGGCATTCTGGCGAGCGTCGTCGTGGTCATGCTGGGCGTCGCGGTCCTGCTGACCGGCGAATTGTGGGTACGGGGTGAGGCCCGCGGCCACGTCTTCAGCGAGTCGGACGTCCCGGCGGCCCCGGTGGCGATCGTGCTGGGCGCGGAGGTCTACGCCGACGGCTCCCCGTCACCGTTCCTGGCGGCCCGGCTCGACATCGCCCGCCGCCTCTACGAGACGGGAAAGGTGAAGGCGATCCTGGTCTCGGGCGACCACAGCCGCTGGGAGTACGACGAGCCCGGCTCGATGCAGGTGTACCTGATCGCCCACGGCGTGCCGGCGTCCCGGATCGCCCTGGATTACGCGGGCTTCGACACGTACGACTCGTGCACCCGGGCCAAGCGCGTCTTCGGCGTGACAGCGGCGACGATCGTCACTCAGACGTACCACTTGGATCGCGCGGTAGCCCTCTGCCGCACCCAGGGCATAGCCACGAACGGCGTAGGCGACGACTCCGTGAAGATCTACAAGGAGCCCTGGCGCAACTCGGTGATCCGCGAACGAGGCGCCATCGTCAAGGCCGTGGCCGACGTCGTGACCCACCGGGACCCCGTCTTCCTGGGCCGCCACGAAACAACAGTCGAAGAGGCCCTCGCCGCCTCGTGACCTATTCCCGCGAGAATCGTTGCCCATGGAGGTCGTACACCCGGCCCGGCCCTCAGGCGCGACGATGTGTAGTCTCGCTTCCGCGATCGTCCACATCGTACGGATGACGCGTCCGGGCCATCAGCCGAAAAGCACCAAGCGCCGAGGATCTTGGCGGTAATGTGATCGACAAAACACCGCCGAGGAGTTCAGGTTGACCCGCGACAGCATCACCCACACCGACCGCACCTGGCTACGGAGCAGCCGCTGCGTCGGCGAGGCACACTGCGTCGAATTGTCAGTCATCGACTCAGGCGAACGGGTTGCGCTGAGGAACTCGCAAAGGCCCGGAACTGTCCTGACTTTCGACGCGGCCGAGTGGCGCAACTTCATGGACGGCCTGAAAACCGGCGAACTGCGCCTTTCACGCTGACGCCGCCGGCGGAGCCGTCGCGGCGAAGGACTCGAACTTCCGCGTGGGCGGCCCCGACGCGAGCGCCCGGAAGTATTCGTCGTTCACGAACGCCGGGAACCCCTCCCGCGATGCGCCCCTGCGGTGCCAGTCTCCGTGATGCTGCCAGTACAGTCGCGGAACCTCGCTCTCGAAGAACTTCGCCAGATACTCGCGCGCCTGAGCCTCATCGATCTTCTTGATCTCGTATGCCCAGGACCAAGATTTGATCACTTTGCCGCAGTAGTAGAAGAGATCCTCCTCCACGCCGTCCGGGGACATCCGGGAGCCCCAGCATTGCCGGTACTTGGGATTCTCCATCGCCAGGAGCACCAGCCCCTCGTTGTACTGCACGAACGCGTCGTGGCGCATCGCCTTGAGTTGGGCGAATTGCATGGTCACCGACGCCGCGACGACGAACAAGGCGATGCAGGAGATGACGGCCGCGGCTCCTCCGTAGGCCTGCCCCACATCGGCAAGTTCCCCTATCGACATTATGTCCGAGGAAACAAGACCCTTTCTTACTCACTCACGTTTGGCATAGACCAACGGCACTGCCACGTAGCCAATTGCGACAGAGCAGAAAGCAACTTTCCCGAATGACATTCAGCTGTCGGCCTGCTCGCCACAATATGCCAGATCGCCTCTGCACATGCATTCGCGCAGCGCTCAGTAGAACTCGATCGGCGTTCCCGATTTCGGGTGGTGGAAGATGTCGGCGGCGCTGCCGCCGCGATGCAGGAGCTCGTAGAACGGGTGGCGCCAGCCTGAGCTGCCGGGGGCGAACGACATCGTGCCGGCCGGGACGGCGAAGACGCCGTCGCTGATGACCGCCTCGGTGGTCACGTCGCCGATCTTCACCTGTACGGCGGCGCCTACCGCCGCCGGGGGCTCGGTGTACGAGGTTTTCAGGTTGCCGTAGCCGTCGGTGTAGATGACCGCCTTCGCCGGTGGGGGTGGCAGTTCCAGCTCGGGGCCGAGCAGGTCCTCGCCTCGGGACAGGGCGGCCACGGCGGCCGGGAAGACGTCGCGGGAACGGAACTGGGAGCCGGCGTCGGGCACCTCCACCGCGCGGACCGGCACCCCCTCGGCGGCCAGGAACGACAGCGACGCTCCCGAGGCGACGCCGACGACCAGCACCCCCGAGTCGAGCTGGGCGGCGGCCAGCGGTTCGCCCTCGTTGTCGTGGCGGGCCTCGTTCCGGTCCTCGCGGGGCGCCACGTTGGCGTAGACGATCCGGTCGGCCGGGCCGTCGCCGAAGGCGAGCTGGGCCACGCAGAAGCCGGCGCTCACCGTGTCGAACGGGGGCACCGGCACCGTGTCGAGCTCGGCGTGCGGCAGCAGCTTGGCGAAGCGCTGCCGCACCTCGGCGAAGGCCAGGTCCCCGAGGCCGTAGTCGGCCACCACCGTGATCAACATGTCCGCAGACTAGCCTCGTCAGTCGATGGTGTGGCCGCCGTTGACGGTGATCCGCTCGCCGGTGACGAAACGGGCCGCGTCCGAGGCCACGAACGCCACCACGTCGGCGATGTCCTCGGGGGTGCCGATGCGGCCCAGCGGTACATCGGCCACGTAGCCGGCGGTGTCGGCGTCGCCGTGGCGTTCGACCGGGATCCAGCCGGGCGCGACCACGTTGACCGTCACCCCGTACCGGCCCAGTTCCCTCGCCCACGTGCGGGCCAGGCCGATCTGCGCGCCCTTGGCCGCGTTGTAGGCCGAGGCCAGCGGCAGGGCCCGTTCGAACGAGTCCGAGCCGATCATGATGATCCGGCCGCCGCCGAGCTGCTTCATGCCGGGCAGCGCGGCCCGCATGAGCAGGGCCGGGCTCTTCACGAAGAACTCCAGCTGCCGCAGGTGGTCCTCCCAGGTCGTCTCCTCGGCCGGGATGAGCGGCTGCGGCCCGGTCGCGTTGGCCACCACCACCCGTACCGGTCCCACCGCGTCCACCATCTCCCGCACGGACGACGAATCGGTGATGTCGGCTTGGTAGGCCCGAGCCGACCCGCCGGCCGCGATGATCTCGTCGACGACCCGTGTGGCGGCCGCGGAATCCGACGCGTAATTGACCACCACCGGCTCGGCCTCCGCCAGCCGCCGGGCGATGAACGCGCCGAGCCCCCGCGAGGCGCCCGTGATCAGAGCCGTCATTCTCCCACCGTTCCGTCCAGCAGCTCCCGCACGGCGTCCGCGTGCCCCGCGTGCCGAGCCGTCTCGTTGATCAGATGCAGTAGCACGAAGCGTAGGTCGTACTTCCCGTCCCGCGATCGCGCCTCCAGGTCGCCCAGGGACCGGACCACGCCGGCGGTCGCGACCGCCCTCTCCCGATAGGCGGTGATGACGAGTTCGATGGGGAGCGCCGGGGCCTCGTACTCGGAAACGTCCTTGAATGTCGAACCGCCGAGCAGGACACCGTCGATCCACCGGCGCTCGACGTTGGTCAGGTGATTGACCAGGCCGGCCAGCGGCAGCAGCTTCCCGCCGGGCCGCCACCGGGCCTGCTCGGCGGTCAGGCCGAGGGCCTTGCGCAGCACCGCGCCGCGCAGAAAATCGAGCCAGGCCAGAAAGGGCTCAACACCCTGTGAGTCGGTAGGAGAAGAAGGTGAAGGGAATGTCACGTCCTCGAGGGCCGTCATTCGTGACAGGGTAGGTCCATGGCGGATGGATCACTGCGCAAGCTGGGTTTTCTGACGATCGGGCTCTTCGACGGGGCCGACCCGCGACCCGGGCACGAGACGACCCTGAAGATCATCAAGCTGGGTGAGGACCTGGGCTTCGACAGCGCGTGGGTCCGGCATCGCCATTTGCAGTACGGCATCTCGTCGCCCGTCGCGGTGCTGGCGGCGGCCAGCCAGCGCACGAGCCGGATCGAGCTCGGCACCGCGGTCATCCCGCTCGGCTGGGAGAACCCGCTGCGCCTGGCCGAGGACCTGGCGACCGTCGACATCCTCTCCGGCGGCCGGCTCAACCCGGGCGTCAGCGTCGGCCCGCCGATGAACTACGACAAGGTCAAGCCCGCTCTCTACCCCGACCACGACGAGGACTTCGGCTACGGCCGGGTGGAACGCCTGCTCGACTTCGTCGCCGGCGAGCAGGCCACCGACTTCGAGGGCACGCAGGGCTTCGAGGTCTTCTCGCCCCGCGTCGAGCCGCACGCGGCCGGCCTGCGCCAGCGGATGTGGTACGGCGGCGGCAGCCTCCGCTCGGCCCAGTGGGCCGGCGAGCACGGCATGAACTTCCTGACCAGCAACGTGGTCAAGGCCGAGGACGGCACCGACTTCGCCGACATCCAGCTCAGCCACATCCGCGCCTTCCGCGCCGCCCACCCCGCCGGGCGCGTCTCCCAGGGCCTCGTGGTCATCCCTACGGATTCGGCGTCCGAGGAGCAGAAGGCGAAGTATTCGGCGTACGTCGACAAGCGCACCCCTCGCACCCTGGAACCACAGGGCCCGGCGCGCATGCTGTTCTCCCGCGACTACGTCGGCTCCTCGGCCGAGATCGCCGACCAGCTGCACGCCCACGCCGCGTACCGGGAGATCGACGAGGTCGCGTTCGCCCTGCCGTTCAGCTTCGAGCACGACGACTACGTCCAGATCCTCACCGACATCGCCACCAAGCTCGGCCCCGCCCTCGGCTGGAAACCGGGGAGCTAGCACCACCTCGAAGACGGGGGCCGGCGGGAGCGCTTTCCGCGCCGGCGAAAAATAGCGTCGACGGCATGACGACGATGACGATGACGGGGGCCGCCGTCGCCCTTCAGGGCATCAGCCGGGTGTACGGACGAGGACCGACGGCCGTGCGGGCCGTCGATGACGTGACCCTCGACTTTCCCCGGGGTGGCTGGACGGCCGTGATGGGCCCGTCCGGCTCCGGTAAGTCCACGCTGCTGCACTGCGCGGCCGGCCTCGAACGGGTCGACAGCGGGCGGGTGCTGGTCGGCGACACCGACATCACGGCGGCCGGGGACTCGCAGTTGACCTCGCTGCGGCGTACCCGAATCGGCTTTGTCTTCCAGAGCTTCAACCTGATCGGCTCGCTCACCGCCGAGCAGAACGTGGCCCTGCCGCTGCGCCTCGCCGGGCGGAAGCCGTCGCGGGCGGAGGTCCGGGCCACGCTCGACGCGGTCGGGCTGGCCGACCGGATCCGGCACAAGCCGCGGGAGCTGTCCGGCGGGCAGCAGCAGCGGGTGGCGATCGCCCGGGCCATGGTGACCCGGCCCGACGTGCTGTTCGCGGACGAGCCGACCGGCGCCCTCGACTCCACGGCGGCCCGGACGGTGCTCGACCTGCTGCGCGCGATGGCCGACGCGGGCCAGAGCATCGTCATGGTCACCCACGATCCGGGCGCGGCCGCGCGGGCCGACTCGGTCGTCTTCCTCGGCGACGGCCGCGTGGTCGACCGGCTGACCGGCGCGAGCACCCACGAGGTGGCCGACCGGCTCGCGAAGTGGGAGCGCTGAGATGGCGGGACGGCGCTGGACCCTGTTCATCGGCGCGCTGCTGTCGGTCACGCTGGGCGTGGCGCTCGTGCAGTCCTCGCTGCTGCTGCTCATCACGGCGGCCCTGCTCGACCCGCCGGCCGGCCTGAGCGCGGTCGAGCGGATGGAGTTCGCCGACGGCACGACGGCCGCGGTGTCGATGCTGGGCGTGGTGCTGGGCGGGGCGGTCTTCCTGGCCGGCTTCATCATCAGCTCGACGTTCGCCTTCACCGTCGACCAGCGCCGCCGCGACCTGGCCCTGCTGCGCCTGGTCGGCGGAAGCCGCGGCCAGCTGCGGCGCCTGCTGCTGGGCGAGGCGGTGCTGCTGGGCGCGTTCGGCGCCGTGCTGGGCGTTCCGGCCGGCTTGGCGGTGATGAGCTTCCAGGGTTGGCTCATGCGCGAGTTCGGCTTCGTGCCGCCGGGCTTCGCCGGCGAGTGGCGAGGATGGATTCTGGGGGTTTCCTTCGGTACGGGCATCCTGCTCGCGGTCGCCGGAGTCCTGGTCGCGGCCCGGCGCGCGGCCCGGGTGCGCCCCCTGGAGGCGCTGCGCGAAACCGGCCCGGCGGCCCGGGTGATGACGTGGAGCCGAGCCCTGATCGGCCTGGTCTTCCTGGGCGGCGCGCTGGCCCTGATGATCGTGGCCCCCTTCGGCGGCCCGGCCGGCGGCATGGCGATGGCGATGAACGTCCCGATCCCGGCCGCCGTGGCGGTGGTGGCGTTCGCCCCGCTGCTGGTGCCGCTGATCGCCCGCCTGGTCCCGCTGCGGGCCCCGGGCGGCCTGGCCCGCGCCAACCTGGGCGACGCCCGCCGCCGCACCGCTTCCGTGGCGGCGCCGCTGATCGTGCTGGTCGCCCTGATCGTCGGCAACGTGGGCGCCGGCGCCTCCTTCACGGCCTCGGGCGTCCGTCAACTGGCCGCCCAGACCCACGCCGACCTGGTCGTGGAGTCCACCGGCCCACCCCGGCTGTCCGAGCCGTCCGGCGCGGCCGCTGTCTCCGACATTCCGGGCGTCGCTTCGGTGTCGGTGGAGACGCGGCTGCCGGGCGAGGTCACCACGGGCTCCGGCGAGGACCGCGAGACCGAGACGGTCAGCCTTCTGGTGATCGACCCCGGGGCGTACCCGGCAACGCACGACGACAGCGCCGCGCTGACGGGCCTTCAGGGCCGGCAGGTCGCGGCCGGTCCCGGCGGCGACGTTCCGGGCGCCGGGAGCACGATCCGGCTGAAGGTGCCCGATCGCGACCTCGGCGACCTGCCGATCGTCGCCGGCGTGCCGGCCACGATGACCGGCGGGGCCAACCTGCTCGTACCGCCCGGCCTGCTCACCGCGGCCGAACTGCGGGACGCACCCACCCGATCGTTCGTCACACTGACGAAGGACGCGGACGTGGCGGCGACCCGGGCCGGCCTCGCCCGCTTCGGCACCGTGTCGACCCTCGACGAGCGGCTGCGCGCCGACGCCGACGCCGCCAACTCGACAAACGAGAAGATCATGCTGATCGTGCTGGGCCTGGGCGGCCTCTACGCCCTGATCGGCGTCGTCAACTCGATAGTCATCGGCGCCGCCACCCGCCGCCGCGAGTTCGCCGAGGCCCGCGTCACCGGCATGACACGGGGCCAGGTCGTCCGCTCGTCGCTGCTCGAGTCGTACGCCATCACGGTCTCGGCCCTGCTGCTCGGCGGCGTGGCCGCCGCCGCGACCTTCATCGCCGTCCTCACCACGACGAAGGCCGTCACCGGCACCGCCACCCTCGACCTGCCCTGGACCCAGATCGGCGCCGTGGCCGCGATCGCCCTCACCGTGACCAGCGCCACCACGCTCATCACGTCGCTGTCGGCCACCCGCCCCCAGCCGGTCACCCAGCTCAGGGCAGCTTGAGGACGTCGGCGACGACCGCGCCGTCGGTGGTCAGGCGGACCGGGGCCGGGCTGTCGTAGACGACCAGGACGCGGTCGTCGCCGACCAGGCTCAGGCCCTCGGCGTGGTCGTCGCCCTCGCCGTAGGTCAGTTCGAGCTCGCGGGTGATCAGGTCGGAGCGGACGATGACCGGCTCCTCGGCCACCGCGGCGCCGTGCCAGCGGTAGATGCGGACCGGGCCGTCCAGGTCCATCGTCGGGCCGGCCAGGATGAGCAGGTCGTCGCCGTGTGGGCACAGGTCGCGTACGCCCAGGCCGTCCAGGTCCAGCACGTGTTTGCGGTACAGCTTGCCGTCCGGGAACGGGGTCAGGCGCAGGCGGTCCGGGTCCTCCGCGGTGACGTACGGGCGCAGTTCCAGCACGAACGCCCAGCCGCGCAGCACCGGGCCGCGCAGGCCGAGGTAGACGCGGCCGCCGCGGACGGCGATGCCCTCGATGTCCAGGCCGTTGTCCTTGCCGGGGATGCCCAGGAACGGGCCGAGGTGTTCGTCGGAGCGCAGCAGCGTCCGCAGGGCGTCCCGCTTGCCGAGGGCGGCCGCCCGGTGGCGGACGCCGTCGACCGTCACCTCGCGGACGGGCGTGGGCAGACCGTCGACGTCGACGACCGGCAGCCGTACGAGGATCTGGCGGTTGTCCTGGCCCTCGACCCGGGCCAGGCGTTTGAGCGCCCGGGAACCCTCGTGCCGCTCCTTGATCTGCTTGCGGCGCAGGCTGTGCGAGCCGACCGCCCACAGGAACTGCCCGGTGCGGGCCAGGCCCTCGACGTCGGCCTCCTCGTCGGCGTCGACGCCGGGCAGGTCGACGAAGTCGGCCAGGCGGAAACTGCGCTCGTCGCCGAACTCGGTGGGCTGCGCGGGGTCGTCGACGGTCAGCCGTTCCAGGGTCGCGGTCTCGTCGCCGGCGATCCACAGCACGGGCCCGTCCAGCCGGACGGCGGACAGGTTGGTGTGCGTCGCGGCCGTACGGGAGGCGTCCCCGAACCGGAGGCGCACGGTGTGTTCCAACGTCATGAAAGTCATCGTCGCACTGCCGCGCACCTGCGGATTCGTTCTGTCCTACTTCGGTCGGCCGATCACGACGACGGTTTCGGCGCCGCCACCGGGCTGCGGTTTCCGTCGCGGTCGTACGCCCGTACGCCGAAGAAGACGTTGTCCTTCGACAGGTCGATGGTGATCGTGCCGACCTTGCCCACGTCGCGCCGGTGCTGCCAGTCCGGGGCCGTGGTCTCCCGCCAGACGATCTCGTAGCCCGCCAGGTCCGGTTCGGGGCCGATCTCCCAGCGCAGGGTCGTCTCGTTGGTGAGCTGCGTGGTGTCGATGACCACACCGCGCGGCGTGCCGGGGGCCTGCGCCAGCGACCAGAGGACGGCCGCGTTCGTCTTGGCCACGCCGGCGATGTACCGGAAGTCGCAGAATTCGATCAGATCGCCGTATTGGACACCGTTCTCCACCCGTACGTCCTGATGCTCGTGGGCGAAGTTCTCCCGGGGCTCCGTGAAGCGGGCCGCCGGATAGCCGCGGAGGAGGAACGAGATGTGGTCGCTGCCGCGCAGGTAGCGATCACGGCGCCAGATGACCCGTACGTCAAGATCGGTCCTGAGGTCTTTGACGAACCTCCCGAGCTGCCGCGAGGGACCGTCGTTCTCACCCCCGACACTCAGCCGGGTCCTGGCCTCGGCCGCGGTCTCGGACGTCGGCACTCCCTCGACGAACAGCCGCACCTGGCGCGGACGGGGCGCGCTGCCGTCGTGCGCGTCGCCCGTACCCACGATGTCGTTGCTGAACATCGCCTGGATGTCAGCACCCCGGTCCCGGTAGACCTGAGCCATGTGATCGGAGCCGTAAAGCCCCTGCTCCTCCGCCGCCACGGCCGCGAAGACGAGCGTCGCCTCGGGCCGCCGGCGGGCGAACACCCGGGCCAACTCCATGATCACGGCCACGCCCGAGGCGTCGTCGTCGGCGCCCGGCGCGTCGGCGGTCGCGTTCATGACGTCGGTGACCCGCGAGTCGTAGTGCCCGGTCACCACGTAGATCCGCTCGGGATTCACCGAGCCCGGCAGCGTCGCGATCACGTTGGTGATCCGGGTCGGCTCCGGCACGCGCGGCGACACCGGCTGCACGAACGACTGCAACTCCACGGTCATCGGCGTACCGGCCGCGTACCGCCGCAGCTCCGCGTAGATCCAGTCCCGGGCCGCGCCGATCCCCCGCGACGGGTCGTCCTGGCTGGACAGCGTGTGCCGCGTACCGAAGGAGACCAGTCGCCGGACGACGGCCTCGATCCGCCGCGGGTCGATCTCGTTGAGGATCGCCCTCAGCCGCGGTTCCACCGAGGCCTTCGCCTCACCCGCCACGAGCGGCGCCGCCACGGCAGCCGCGGACGCCGACAGAAACGTACGCCTCGTCGAGTTGGCCATGCGTCCCACTCTCGCCCGTGCAGTGATCGATGTCTATACGTAGTTTCTGGGTAAGAGAACGCCATGCACGTGGACCCGGACGAGGCACGCTCGGCGTTCCTCGGTCAGATGGACCTTTTGATCGGCACCGCGGCCGAACTCTCCGACCAGGTCCTGCTGGCGCCGAGCCGCTGCACCGGCTGGACCGTGAGCGAGACTCTGGTGCACGTCCACCAGGGCTTGCAGGAGATGCTGCTGGGCTGCGTCACGGCGACCGACGCCCGGCCCGACACCGACGCCGCCTCGTACTGGCGCGATTTCACCCCGGCCGAACCCGCACAGCCCGACATCGCCGGCATCCAGTTCGTCCGGCGCGTGGCCGCCGCGTACCAGCGCCCCTCCGACCTGCTGAAACACCTGACCCCGACCATTGACGGGGTAAGGGCGGCCGTGCTCACCCGGAAGCCGTCGGCTGTGCGGTTCCAGGGTCACGTGCTCCCGTGGGGCGACTTCCTGGCCACCTGGGCGGTCGAGCTGGCCGTGCACCACCTGGACATCACCACGTCGCCCCCGCACGCCCCGGCGCTGCGGCTGGCCCGCCGTACCGTCGAGGCCCTGGCCGGCGAACCGCTCCCCACCACCTGGTCCGACGAGACAGCGGTCCTGCTCGGCACCGGCCGCGAGACACCCACGGCGGACCAGTCCCCGCCGGCGGCCCGGCTACCCGTCCTGGGCTGACACCCAGCGGTAGATCTGCCCGTCCCGCAACTCGTACGACGCCGGCGGCCCGGGCACACCGGCCAGCCGGGCCAGAACCTTGGTACGCCCGCGCACGGTCACGCCGCCCTCGGTCCAGTGCAGGTAGGGATGCAGCAGCCGGATCAGCGCCGCCCGATCCTCCCGCCCCACCGCATCGAGCACTTCCGCAACGATCGGATCCACCCGTCGAGAATCGCAGGCCCGCGCCGCTTCCGGCTGACGGCCTTCATCTCGGAAGGGCGCCAGCTGGGTGAACCTTACGAGATCACCTACGTCGACGACTACCGACCGTGATGTCGATGTGCTGACCATCGGGCGCTTGAGGACCGCCGCCGGCCCAGCGTGGCTACGCGGCGTGCGGTTCGCCGGCGTCACGGAGCGTTCAGCGCCCTGAGCTCGGGTTTTCGTGCGCAACCGCGTTCTTGTTTCGCCCCGGCGCCCGCACCAGGATCTACATCGACCCCGGAAAGATCCTCGTTGCCGCGAGGACCGGAGCCGTTGGAGGCAATTCTTCATGAGCGTTGCAACCATGCCGAACGTTCCGCCCGACCCTACCGGCGCCGCCACCCCGCAAGAGCTGGGACGGCGGCTCCGAGCTCTGATGACACAGCGTAGATGCTCGGTCGACGCCGTAGTGCGCCGCAGCAGCCTGGCCGGCACCCCCATCTCCCGCGCCACGGCCCACAACTTGATCGCCGCCCGCGGCCATTCGCGGCGCGACACCCTGCTGGCTTTCCTGCGCGGCTGCCAGGTCCCCCCACGCGAACAGATCCGCTGGCTCATCGCCTACGACCAGATCTTCGCCGAGGCCCGGCGCCCCGCCCCCAGCTGAGCGCGTCCTGACGGCCGCGGTGGCGGCCACCACGCCGTCAGGACGCGCTCACCCCAACTGAACATCCCCAGACCAGCTCGCCCGGCGGCGCGCTGAAAGCCCTGGTGGTCCGCCCACGGCGGCGGGCGGACCACCGGGGCCGCGCCATTTCCCCACCCGCCCCGCGACGCCAAACCCGGCGCCGAACCGAGAGCGCCGCCGCAGCCCACGGGGTCGCCGCAACCAAGTCAGCGCCACAGCCCACGCCGGCACCGCAGCACACCTGGGGACCGCAGCGCACGTAGGCACCTCAACCAAAGCGGCACCGCAGCACACGCGGGCACCTCAACCGAGGCGGCGCCACGGCGAACGTGGGCGCCCCCAACCAAGGCAACGCCGCAGCACACGCAGCGCCGCAGCCCGCGCCTGCGCCCGCGCCCCGGGACACGCCAGCGCCGCGGCACAACGTGGGCACCGCCGGCGAGCGGCACCGCCGCCGAGCGGCGCTGCGGGCGACGTGGGCGTCGCAGCCACCGTCGGCTCCCGCAGCGAAACCGAGGCCATGGCAGGCAGGGTCTCGGCATTGCCCGGAGCCGCAACGAACGCCGGACCCGATCGAGGCGGTGATCCGCGCCTCGGCCGCAGCGGCAACGAATCCCGGAGCGGGGCCGCCGCCCGCGAAGCCCTCGCCTCAGTGAACGCCGGCCCGGAAGCCGGGCTGGGTTGAAGACCCCGAGCGGGCACACCGGTCCGGTGAACGCCTCCTCCGAAGTCGGGCTGGACCGAAGCGAGACCGGGCGAAAGTAAGCGCGCCCAAGGAATTGCCGGCCCATTGAGAGCCAGGGCTGACGTCAGCACCAGGGCCGAAGGAGAAGCCGCGATCTAAGCAACGGGCCGCAGCTCGAAGCAAGAGCTAGAAGCGCGACGGTGATGGGGAGCAGGCTCTCCTACCGCGGCCGGCTGTGCAGCGCAGACCCGGTCGCCTCGTCCGTTTGCCGGGCGGGTTGCAGGCTGAGGCAGCGCAGGCGAAGACGTGGTGCGGTTCCCCGCGGAGAGTCGTCGGGACCTGGCGCACCGCCGACCCGGCTTCGGTGACCGGTGTCAGCCCGGAGCCGCTGAACGCCGGGGGCGAAGGGGCGTACGGCGCCTCGGCGGGCCGCTGTGATGGCGGCTGCCGTGGCGAGCGGCCCTGGCGGCCAGCGTGACGCGGAGGACGGCCAGGATCTTGGCCAGGGTGGCCACGGCGACGATCGACCAGAAGATGTCGGGGGTCCACAAGTGGATCTGGGTCAGGGTGTAGCCCATGGAAGCCGGTAGCACCAGCAGGACCAGCGTGGCCAGGAGCGCGCACGCGGCGACCCACAGGAACGCGGCGGCTCCGGGGCGGGCCCTGCGGCGTACGGCGGAAATCGCGATCGTCAGGGTGAGCAGGCCGGCCAGGGCGACCAGTGTGTAGAGGGTTCCCCGCAGCAGCGGATCCCAGCCGGGTGACGGGCCGGGGGCGCCACCCAGGGCCATGCGGGTGATGGTGAAGGCGATCGAGGCCAGGCGTTCGTCGAGGGCGGGACTGTAACCGTCGGCCAGAACGATCACGCCCAGGCCGGCGCTCGGCACCAGGACCAGGTGAGCCCAGAAGCCGGGGGCGGCGCCGGCGTGCCAGACGATACGGGTGCCGTCCAGTGTGGTGTCGCGCCAGCCCAGGCCGTACCCGACCTCGGTCTGTGCGGTCTGCATCTGGGTGACGGTGGCGGCTTTCAGAAGCTGAGCGGAGCCGTAACGGCCGCCGTTCAGGTGGGCCATGGCGAAGTGCGTCATGTCCTGCAGGGACGCTGTCACGTAGCCGTAGGGCAGACCGGAAAGGTCGTAGGGGGCCTCGAAACGGCGGGGATGGCCGAACCAGTAGCGGTGGCCGGCCGACTGGGCGACCGTGTGACGCATGTCGAGCGGGCCGAAGACCTGGCGCTGCAACACCTCGCGGAACGGGCGGCCGGTCACCTCCGCCACCATCGCGCCCAGGACCATGTAGTTGGCGTCGCTGTACTCGTGTGCGCCCAGGCGGGCTGACGCCAGGTCACGTACGGAACGGTTCAGGCCGTCGGGGGTGTTGTCGAAGCGGTCGGTGCGGGAGGCCCACTGTGGCAGGCCGCTGGTGTGGTTGAGCAGTTGGCGCACGGTGATCTGTGGGAAGGCGAACCACGGCAGATGGTGCCCCACCGGGTCGTCGAGGGCGACTCGGCCCTGCTCGACGAGCTGCATGACGGTCAGCGCGGTGAACGGCTTGGACACCGAGCCGATCAGGAACGGGGTCTGCGGGGTGACGCCGGACGTGTGCTGTTCGACGACGCGGTCGCGGGTGACGATCGCGTATGCCACGCCAGGGATCTCGAGTTCCCTCTGCTGCTGGTCGACGTAGGCGGGCACGGCCAGGGTGAGGGCCAGGAGCACATGGGCGAACATGGGACCTCCATAACCATATGGCTGTATGGTTATCGCAGTAAACCGTATCTCGATATGGTTATGCAATGGCGAGAACCGCTGATCATGAAGCCCGCCGCCGGCAGGTCGCCGAGGCCGTCGAGGAGATCGTGGCGACCGAGGGCTTCGACGCCGTCACGGTGGCCCGGACCGCGAAGGCCGCCGGCATCTCGGTCGGCCTGGTGCAGCATTATTTTCGGACAAAAGACGAAATGCTGCTGCACGCCTTCACCACGGCGCGGGAACGCCTCGAAAACCGGATCCAGGACGAGGCGAAGAAAGCCGACAAAGCGGGGGCGAGAATCGAGCAGATCCTGCTGGACGCGCTGACCGAGCTTCTGCCGCTGGACGACAGAAGGCGCCGGGAGTGCCGGGTGGAGCTGGCGTTCACCGGCCGCACGGTCGACAACCCCGAGCTGGCCGCGGCCCTGGGCCGGAGCAACTCCCACATCCGCGGCACGGTCACGCGGGCCGTTCAGAACGGCAAGGAGTGCGGCGAGGTTCCCGGGGACACCGACGAGGCGGAGGCCGCCGTACGCCTTCTCGCGCTCACCGACGGTCTGCGCCTGCATGCCTACACCGAGCCGGGTGCGGTCGCCGCGCGCGAGGCGATCGCCGGTGAGCTGCGGCGAGTGTTCCCCGGGGAGTGTCACCACCGCCCCGGGGAACCACGCGTCAGGCGCCCCGCAGGGTAGCCCCGAACCGCTGGGACACGGCGGCCACCGCCGCGTCGCGCGCGGCCAGGGTCTCCTCCGAGGTCAGCGTGCGGTCGGGGGCCCGGAAGGTCAGCTTGTAGGCCAGGGACTTCTTGCCCTCGCCGAGCTGGTCCGACTCGTACAGGTCGAAGAGCGCGACCGACTCCAGCAGCTCGCCCGCGCCCTCGGCCAGGGCCGACTCGAGGGCGGCGGCCGGGGTGCCGGCGTCGACGACCAGCGCCACGTCGATCAGCGCGGGCGGGAAGGACGAGATCTTCTTCGCCTGGGTGACCGGCGCCGCGGGCACCGCGTCGAGGTCGAGTTCCATGACGCTCGTACGCTTCGGCAGCTCCAGCGCCGACACGACCGCCGGGTGCAGCTCACCCGCGTGGCCGACGACCTGGCCGTCGACGCTGATCGCCGCGCAGCGTCCCGGGTGCCAGGGGGCCAGCTCGGCCGCCGCCACCGTCACCCGGTCGGCGGTGATGCCGGCCGCCGACAGGGCGATGCGGGCCGCCTCGACCGCGTCCGCCCACGTCGCCTCGCGGCCCGCGCCCCACCAGCCGGCCGGCGCGATGTCGCCGGTCACGGCCGCGGCCAGGTGCCACGGCTGGTGCGGGACGATCGCGTTCGCGGCCCGCCATTCCTCATTGGTGGGCTTGCGGTCGACGCCCATCGGCGGCGGCGCGGTGACCGCCAGCGTCGGCTGGAAGACCAGGCCCGTCTCGAACAGGGCCAGGTCGCGGTGACCCCGGCCCAGGTTGCGCTTGAGCGTCGCCAGCAGCGTGGGCAGCAGCGACGTCCGCAGCAGCGGCTCCTGCTCGGAGAGCGGGTTGGTCAGCCGGACCGCGCTGCGCCGCGGGTCGTCGGCCGGGTAGCCGAGCTGGTCGGCCGCGCCCGGCGCCACGAACGGGTAGGACAGCACCTCGACGTAGCCGTTCTCGGCCAGCGCCCGGCCGACCGTGCGGCGACGGCGCTGGGCCGGCGTGATACCGGACCCGCCGCGCGCCGGCGGCAGGATGCTGGGGATGTCGTTGTACCCGCCGAGGCGGGCCACCTCCTCCACCAGGTCGATCGGCGTGAGCAGGTCGGGACGCCACGACGGCGGCGTCACCTCGAGCGGCGTGGTGTCACGCACCTGGCAGCCGACGCGACCAAGAAGATCGACGACGTCCGAGGACGAGTACGCGAGGCCGATCCGCTGCGCCGGCAGCGCGGGATCCAGGGTGATGGTCGCGGGTGCGGCGACGTGGTCGATGTCGAGCACGAGCGGGTCGACAGTGCCGCCGGCGTGCTCGACCAGAAGCGAGACGGCGCGGGACAGGGCGACCAGCGTCAACTGCGGGTCGACCCCGCGCTCCCAGCGCTTGGCCGCCTCGCTGAACAGCTTGTGGCGGCGGGCCGTGCGCCCGACCATCACCGGGTCCCAGTGGGCGGCCTCGAGCAGCACGTCCACCGTGTCCGGCTGCCACTCGCTGGTCTCGCCGCCCATGACCGCGGCCAGCGAGATCGGGCCGGTGTCGTCGCAGATCACCATGTCCTCGGCGTCGAGCACGCGGGCCACGCCGTCCAGGGTGGTCAGTTTCTCCCCGGGCCGGGCCCGGCGCACCACGAGGCCGCCGTTGAGCCGGTTGAGGTCGAAGACGTGCATCGGCTGCCCGAGCTCGAGCATCAGGTAGTTCGTGATGTCGACCGGCAGCGAGATGGCCCGGATGCCAGCCGCGACGAGGCGCTTCTGCATCCACTCGGGCGACGGAGCGGAGGGGTCGATCCCCCGCACGACGCGGGCCGAGAACCGGTCGCAGCCGACGGTGTCCTCAACCGAAACAGGATAGGGAGAATCGGCCGTGGGAGAAGCCGCCGTGACGCCCGCCGGGTCGGTGTAGGCCGCCGAGAACGCGTAGGAGAGCTCGCGAGCGAGGCCGCGCAGGCTCATCTCATAGCCCCGGTCCGGGGTGATCTCGACTTCCACCACGACGTCGTCGAGACCGACGGCCCCGCGCGCGTCCGTACCCGGCGTGGCCGAGTCGGCCGGAAGCACGATGATGCCCGAGTGGTCGCCGCTGAGCCCGAGCTCCGCCGCCGAGCAGATCATGCCGTTGGAGTTGCGGCCGTACGTCTTGCGCGCACCGATCTTGAAACCGCCCGGCAGCTCGCCGCCCGGCAGGATCACCACGACGAGGTCGCCCTCGGCGAAGTTGCGGGCGCCGCAGACGATCTCCTGGGGAGCGTCGCGGCCGACGTCCACTGTGGTGAACCGGATCGGCTTCTTGAATCCGGTCAGCTCCTCGATCGTCAGCACCCGCCCGACGACCAGGTCACCCTTGATCGTGGCGGTCTGGTCGACGATCGACTCGACCTCCATGCCGAGGTTGGTCAGCGCGGAGTCCAGCTGGTCCGAGGTGAGGTCCGCGGGCAGCTCGACGTACTCGCGCAGCCACGAAAGCGTGGTCTTCATCGCGTCAGACCTCCATTCCGAAGTTCGTGGTGAAGCGGATGTCGCCCTCGACCATGTCGCGCATGTCGCTGACCCCGTTGCGGAACATCAGGGTGCGCTCCACGCCCATGCCGAACGCGAAACCGGAGTACCGGGACGGGTCGATGCCGCAGGCGGTCAGCACCCGCGGGTTGACCATGCCGCAGCCACCCCACTCGACCCAGCGCGGGCCGTCGCGGTGCTGGGAGAACCAGACGTCGAACTCGGCGCTGGGCTCGGTGAACGGGAAGTAGTGGGGCCGCCAGCGGGTGCGCGCCGAGGAACCGAACATCGCCTTGGCGAAGTGGTCGAGGGTGCCGCGCAGGTGGGCCATGGTGATGCCCTCGTCGACGACCAGGCCCTCGATCTGGTGGAAGACCGGGCTGTGGGTGGCGTCCAGCTCGTCCGAGCGGTACGCGCGGCCGGGGCTGACCACGTAGATCGGCGGCTGCTTGGTGATCATCGAGCGGACCTGGCCGGGCGACGTGTGCGTCCGCATGACCAGGCCGGGCAGGTCCACGTAGAACGTGTCCATGGCGCCGCGGACCGGGTTGTCGGGCCCGATGTTCAGCGCGTCGAAGTTGGCCCACTCGAGCTCCAGCTCGGGACCCTCCACGATGTCGTAGCCCATGCCGGCGAACAGGTCGCCCATGTGCTCCATCAGCGTGGTCAGCGGGTGGCGGGCACCGCGCGGGGCGCGGTTCCACGGCAGGGTGACGTCGACGCGCTCCTGGACCAGCACCTTGGCCGCGCGGTCGAGCTCGAGCTCGGCCTGGCGGGAGTCGTACGCGCCCTGCACGGACTGGCGGGCCAGGTTGACCCGCTTGCCGGCGTCGGACTTGGCGGCCGGCGGCAGCGAGCCGATCTCCCGCCGGGCCAGCGAGACCGGCGAGCGGTCGCCCAGGTGCAGGGGCTTGAGCGCGGCCAGCGCGTCGAGGTCGCCGGCGGCGTCGAAGGCCTTGCGCGCGTCGTCGACGGCGGCCTCGAGGGCGGCCGGATCGAGCAGGGCGGCCTGCTTCGGATCGTACGGATCGTTGCGATAGGACATGGTCGGGCTACTCCCCTAACACCTGATGAGCCATCGGGCAGTGTACGGAGGCACGGCTCAGCCGCAGCCCGCCGGTCAGGGAAGACGCCCAGGAGTGTCTAGCGCCCGCGACCAGCGGGCCGGCTAAACAGCATCATCAGTCCTGGCACGTGGACCAGCATACCGGTCGTCACGACGGGACAGCGACCGTGATACCCGCGTGGGCCGGGATCGGCGAGTCCATCGCGGTCAGCGCCTCACCCGCCTCGGCGAGGTCGATCACGGAGGCCACCAGGCGGCCCGGGTCGAGCCGGCCACGGGCCACGAGCTGGAGCATCGGCGCGTAGTCGGCGGCGGCCATCCCGTGCGAGCCGACGATCTGCAGCTCCTGCGCCACGACCAGGTCCCAGGGCAGCGGCGCCCGCGCGTCGTCGCCCAGCATCAGGCCGACCTGCACGTGCCGGCCGCCGCGGCGCAGACTCCGTACCGAAGCCTCGGCCGTTTCCGCCGAACCGTAGGCGTCGATGGCGATGTCGGCCTCGCCGACCACCGAGGGCACCACGACCGCGCCCAGCGAGGCGGCCATCGCGGTCGCCGCCGGCGAGAGGTCGAGGGCCAGCACCCGCAGCTTCAGGGCGACCGCGATCATCACGGCGGACAGGCCCACTCCCCCGCAGCCGTGAACCGCCACCACGGCGTCGTCGGGCACCGGACCATGTCCGGTCAGCGCCCGGAAGGCCGTCGCGAACCGGCAGCCGAGGGCCGCCGCCGGGACGAAGTCAACAGCGTCCGGCAGCCGTACGAGGTTGGTGTCGGCCGCCCGCACCTGCACCTGATCGGCGAACGACCCGGGGTGGGTGAAGCCGGGCTGGGTCTGGTTCGGGCAGATCTGCGCTTTCCCGGAGACGCAGTACGGGCACCAGCCGCAGCCGTTGACGAACGGCGCGGTCACCCGGTCCCCCACGGCGAAGCCCTTCACCTGGGGCCCGACAGCGGCCACGACCCCGGCGAACTCGTGGCCCGGGATGTGCGGCAGCGGCACCGGGTCGTGCCCGCGCCAGGCGTGCCAGTCGGAGCGGCAGACGCCGGTGGCTCGCACGTCGACCACCGCGCCGTCGGGCGGGCAGTCCGGCGCCGGCACGTCGGCCAGGCGCGGCGGCGCGCCCACCGCGTCGTAGACGATGGCCCGCATCAGCGCTGGGCCCGGGCCGACGCGTACAGGCAGACGGCGGCGGCCGCGGCCAGGTTCAGGCTCTCGGCGCCGCCGTAGATCGGCACGCGCACCCGCCGATCGGCCTCCTCGAGCACTGACGAAGGCAGGCCGTGCGCCTCCGACCCGAACATCCAGGCGGTCGGCGCGGCGAGCTCGCCGTCATCGGCCAGGGAGTCCAGGTCGTCGGCGCCGTATCCGCTGGTGGCGAGCACCCGCAGACCGGCGGCTTTCAACTCGGGAACGACATCGAGCGGGGCACGGACCACATCTACATGAAACAACGATCCGGCCGAGGCGCGGACGCATTTGCCGTTGTACGGGTCGACGGCGTCCCCGGCGAAGATCACCGCGTCCGCCCCGGCCGCGTCCGCGGTGCGCAGGATCGTGCCCGCGTTGCCCGGGTCGCGGATCTCGGCGACCACCGCGACCAGCCGGGGCTGCTTGGCCAGCGCCTCGTGGATCGGCACGTCGACGCGCTCGCAGACCGCGACCAGCCCCTGCGGGTTCACCGTCTCGGCGAGCGAGGCCAGCCCGTCGTCGTCGATCGGCGAGACGACCGGCGCCTCGGCCGCGAGGTCGGCGTACCGGGAAAGGCCGTCGCCGGTCCCGAAGAGCTCGGCCACCACCCCCGCGGCCAGCGCCTCCCGGACCGCCTGCGGTCCTTCGGCGAGGAATCGGCCGGCCTGGTCGCGGTCCTTGCGGCGCTGCAGCTTACGGGCCGAGACCACCCTGGGCGTACGGGACGTGAATGTCATCCGGGCTGCTCTTTCTCACGAAGCAGGGCGCCCCCCGTTCGTACGGGAGACGCCCTGAATGGTTCTTCGAAATCAGGCAGCCTGAGCGGCGGCGCCGCCGGTGCCCTCGGCCGCCACGGCGGCCCGCGCGACCTCGACGATCGCCGTGAAGGCGGCGGCGTCGTTCACCGCGAGGTCGGCCAGGATCTTGCGGTCCACCTCGACGCCGGCCAGCTTGAGGCCCTGGATGAGGCGGTTGTAGGTCAGGCCGTTGGCCCGGGCCCCCGCGTTGATGCGCGTGATCCACAGCTGGCGGAAGTCGCCCTTGCGGTCACGACGGTCGCGGTACGAGTACTGCATCGAGTGCAGCACCTGCTCCTTGGCCTTGCGGTAAAGGCGGGAGCGCTGACCGCGGTATCCGCTGGCGGTCTCCAGCAACGTGCGACGCTTCTTCTGGGCGTTTACTGCCCGCTTGACGCGTGCCATTTCAGTACTCCTAACAGGGGAACGTGTGTGGCGCGCGCGTCAGCGGCCCAGCAGCTTCTTCACTCGCGGAATGTCCGCCTTGGCGACGGCGGTGGTGCCCGTCATACGGCGCGTGACGTGCGAGCTCTTGCCCTCGAGCAGGTGGCGCTTGCCGGCCTGCTCGGTGCGGAGCTTGCCCTTGCCGGTCACCCGGACGCGCTTGCCCGTGCCGGTGTGCGGCTTGAACTTAGGCACTTGAGCCTCTTTCTGGTCTTTCCGTGCGATCGAGGGGCCGGCTGGCCCCACGTCGCACGGAAAAGCTGTCTACTCTGCGGTGGTTTCGGCGGGCACGTCCGTCGCGACGCCTTCGCCCTCGCCCTCGCGCGGCTCACGGCCGGGCTTGGCGGCGGCGACGTTGGCCGCGACGGCAGCGGCCTTCGTGGCCCGATGCGGGGCCAGCACCATGATCATGTTTCGGCCGTCCTGCTTCGGACTGGCCTCGACAAAACCAAGCTCCGAGATCTCCTCGCTGAGCCTGCGCAGAAGCCGGAAACCCAGCTCCGGGCGACTCTGCTCGCGACCGCGGAACATGATCGTCACCTTGACCTTGTCGCCCGCCTTGAGGAACCGCACCACGTGACCCTTTTTGGTCTCGTAGTCGTGCGGGTCGATCTTCGGACGGAGCTTCATTTCCTTGATGACGGTCTGCTGCTGGTTGCGCCGCGCTTCGCGTGCCTTCAGTGCGCTCTCGTACTTGAACTTGCCGAAGTCCATGAGCTTGCACACCGGCGGCCGCGCCATCGGAGCAACCTCGACCAGGTCCAGATCGACGTCCGCGGCCAGCTGAAGGGCGCGCTCGAGCGGGACGATGCCCACCTGCTCACCCTCGGGGCCGACCAGTCGGACCTCACGAGCCCGGATCTGTTCGTTGACGCGTGGTTCGACGCTGATGGGGCCTCCTCAGTTAATGTTTTCACCGCGCGGTTCCCCAACCACGCGGTGCTGCCAATGTCGGTCGGCCCCGCGCCCTCGGTTGCCGGGCGCCGGGAAAGCAGAAGGCCCCGCTCGCACGTCGTGAAACGCGCATGCCGGGGCCCGCTCGACCGGTCATCGGCGCCCATGAGGACGCACCCCGCGCCGCGAATATTCCCGTGACGCAGGTGACCGGACCCGGCCCTCGAAAGGACTGCGGGTGGGAGCCGGCGGGCTCCTCTTTCGCGCCCCCGATGGAGCAGGGCGTGGTCGACTGCCGTGAAGTCTACCAGGTGCTTCGCGTTACGCCTCGACCGCTGCCGCGTGCAGGGCGCGCAGCGTCCGCACGCCCTCCACCGCGTAGTCCTTGTCGGCCGCCTGCAGCGCGTGGATCGAGATCTGCTCCTCGTCGTGCAGCTCCAGCTGGGCCCAGGGCGAGTTGCGGTCGAAGCGCACCTTGCGCACCACCGACCACGGCAGGTCGTAGCCGCCGACCACGTTGCGGATCTTGATGTGGTCGGCGTCGGCCGTCACCTTGGGCCGGCAGAAGGCCAGGATGCCGAGGCCGATCAGGATCCCGAGGCCGATCATGGCGGCCTGGTCGCCGCGCTGGAACGTGCCGGAGTTGTCGAAGCCGGCCGACCCGTGCAGGCCGAAGCTCAGCACGGTGAACAGCAGCGCGACTCCGACCGCGAGCGGCACAGCCACCCAACGGATCTTCAAGGGCCGGTACGTGACCGGCTTGGTGTCCACGGCGCTCAATTTACAGCCTGCAATTCGCGATGTCGGTGACGAGGATGGCCCGGGCGCCCAGCTCGTACAGCTCGTCCATGATCCGGTGTACGTCCTTGCGCGGGACCATCGCCTGCACGGCGACCCAGCCCTCGCGGTGCAGCGGCGAGACCGTCGGCGACTCGAAACCCGGGGTCAGCCCGGTCGCCTCGTCGAGCAGGTCGGCCCGGACGTCGTAGGCCAGCATCACGTAGCTGCGGGCGACCAGGACACCCTGCAGGCGGCGGATCAACTGGGCGGCACCCGCGGCCTCCTCGTCCGGGCGGCCGATCAGGATGGCCGACGAGCGCAGCAGCGGCTCGCCGAAGGTGACCAGGCCGGCCTGGCGCAGCGTGGCGCCGGTCTCGACCACGTCGGCGATCAGGTCGGCCACGCCGAGGCGGACCGCGTTCTCGACCGCGCCGTCGAGGCGCACGACGTCGGCCTTGAGCTCACGCTCGGCCAGGTACCGCTCGACGACACCCGGGTACGCGGTGGCGATGCGCCGGCCGCCGATCTCCTCGGCCGTGATCGGGCTGTCGGCCGGTGCGGCCCAGCGGAACGTGGCCCCGCCGAAGTTCAGGTCGAGCACCTCGCTGGCCGGGACACCCGAGTCGACCAGCAGGTCCCGGCCGGTGATGCCCAGGTCCAGGTCGCCCGAGCCGACGTACGTGGCGATGTCGCGGGGCCGCAGGTAGAAGAACTCGACGTGGTTGGCCTCGTCGCGGCAGGCGAGGTCCTTGGGGTCGGTGCGCTGGCGGTAGCCGGCGTCGCGCAGCATCTGCGACGCGGGCTGGGACAAGGTCCCTTTGTTGGGGACGGCGATACGCAGCATGACGGACGTGCTCCTCGTGATCGATCTGTCGGTGATCGGGGCGGCACGTCAGAGATGTCGGTAGACGTCCTCGAGTTTGAGACCGGTCGCGATCATCAGGACCTGGGCTTGGTAGAGCAGTTGGGAGATCTCCTCGGCGGCCCGCTCGGGGCCCTCGTGCTCGGCGGCCATCCAGGACTCGGCCGCCTCCTCGACGACCTTCTTCCCGATGAAGTGGACTCCGCGCTCCAGGGCGGCGACGGTGGACGAACCCTCGGGCCTGGCCACCGCTTTCGCCTGAAGCTCGGCGAACAGCTCTTCGAACGTCTTCACGCCGAGCATTTTGCCAACTCGTCACGGGATGGCGACGAACGGCCCCAGCAGGTGAGACGTGGCCTAGGCTGCCGGTCATGGTCAGCCGAAACACCCTCACCTCTCTCGGCGGCGCCGCGCTGCTGGTGGCCGCCCTGGCGGCCTGCGCGCCCGCCGACGACAACTCGTCACCGACCGCGTCCGCCTCGTCCTCGGGGAATGTCTGCCCTGCTGGCGCCCTGAACACCAAGACGGCTGGCAAGTTGACGATCGGTACGGACAACCCCGCGTACGAGCCGTGGTTCTCCGACAACGATCCCAAGAACGGCAAAGGTTTCGAATCGGCCGTCGCCTACCAGGTCGCCCAGCGTCTCGGGTACGCGCAGGACAACGTGATCTGGACCTCTGTGACGTTCAACAACGCCATCGCCCCGGGTCCGAAGGCCTTCGACTTCGACATCAACGAGTTCTCGATCACACCCGAACGCCGTAACGCGGTCGACTTCTCGTCGCCGTACTACCTCGTTCGCCAGACGGTGATCACCACCAAGGGCTCGAAGATCGCGTCGGCCGCCTCGATCGCCGACCTCAAGAACGCCAAGCTCGGCGCCCAGGTCGGCACGACCAGCTATCAGGCGATCACCGAACTGATCAAGCCGAGCACCAAGCCGTCGGTCTTCAACAACAACGACGACGCCAAGGCGGCCCTGGTCAACGGCACCGTCGACGGCATCGTGGTCGACCTGCCGACCGCGTTCTACATGACCTCGGCCGAGCTCGACAACGGCGTCATCGTCGGCCAGCTCCCGCAGGTCGGCACGCCGGAGCAGTTCGGGCTGGTGCTCGACAAGGACTCGGCACTGACCAGCTGCGTCAGCCAGGCCGTCGACCAGCTGCGCCAGGACGGCACCCTCGCGGTGCTCGAGAAGACCTGGCTGGCCGACTCCGGTGGGGCCAAAGAACTGTCGTGACCACCCAGCTCCACGAAGTCAGCGAGACTCAGCGCGGCCGGATCGCGTACCGGCGCAGGCAGGCGATCCGGTCCGTGCTGCTCGCCGCGCTCTCCACGGCGGTCATCGGCACGGTCCTGGTCGTGCTGGTCACCGGGGCACCCGGCTGGGACCGGGTCAAGCAGTCGTTCTTCAACCCGGAGGTCGCCCGCGAATACCTGCCGGCGATCCTCGAGGGCCTGTGGCTCAATGTACGACTTTTCGTAGTTTGTGCGATTTGTGCATTGATCTTAGGGTTGTTGATCGCCATTCTGCGCACCCTGCGCGGACCGGTCTTCTTCCCGCTGCGAGCGCTCGGCACCATCTATACGTACTCGTTCCGCGGCCTGCCGCTGATCATCGTGATCTACCTGTTCGCGTTCGGCATCCCGGGCCTGCGCCTGCAGGGCACGCCGAGCGTGACCGTGCTCGGCGGGGCGGCCCTGGTGATCACCTACGGCGCCTACCTGGCCGAGGTGATCCGCTCCGGCATCGAGTCGGTGCATCCGAGCCAGGTCGCGGCCGCCCGCTCACTCGGGCTCAGCTACCGCCAGGCCATGCGCCACGTGGTGCTGCCGCAGGCCGTCCGCCGGTCGGCGCCGCCACTGCTCAACGACACCGTGGCGATGCAGAAGGACGTCGGGCTGATCTCCCTGGCCGGCCCGATCGACGCGATCCGCGCGGCGCAGATCGGCGTGGCCTCGGACGCGAACTTCACCCCGTACGTGGTCGCGGGTGTGCTCTTCGTCCTTCTGGCGTTGCCGCTGATCGGGGTCACCGACTTCGTCACGCTGCGCGCCGCCCGCCGGCAGAACGCGGGGGCCTGAGATGGTGCTCTCCTGCGAGGACGTCCGCAAGACGTTCGGGCCCAACGTCGTGCTCGACGGTCTCACCCTCGACGTCGGCGAGCACGAGGTGGTGGCCCTGATCGGCGCCTCCGGCTCGGGCAAGTCGACGCTGCTGCGCTGCGTCAACCTGCTGGCCGAGATCGACGACGGCACGATCCGCCTGGACGGCGAGGACATCACCGACCCCCGGATCAACCCCGACGCCGTACGGCAGAAGATCGGCCTGGTCTTCCAGTCGTACAACCTGTTCCCGCACATGACAGTGCTCGACAACATCACGCTGGCCCCGGTCCGCGTACACAAGCGGCCGGTCGCCGAGGCACGCGAGCAGGCTCACGAGTGGCTGAAGCGGGTCGGCCTGGCCGACAAGGCCGGCGCCTACCCGGACCGGCTCTCCGGCGGCCAGCAGCAGCGCGTGGCGATGGTGCGGGCACTGGTCAACAATCCCCGGCTGCTGCTGCTCGACGAGGTGACCTCGGCCCTAGACCCGGAACTGGTCGGCGAGGTCCTCACCATGATCCGCGACCTCAAGGGCGACGGCATGACCATGGTGCTGGCCACCCACGAGATGGGCTTCGCCCGCCAGGTGGCCGACCGGGTCGCCTTCCTCGACAAGGGCAAGGTCCTCGAACAGGGCCCACCCGACCAGGTCCTGGGCGAGCCGGTGGAGGCCCGCACCAGACAGTTCCTGGCCCGGATCATCGAGGCGGGAAGACTTTAGAGGTACGCCTTCTCGGCCACCCGAACGCAGGACCACGGCTCCGCCGGCCCCTCGCGGCCTCTCCGCAACGAGAGGCCGCGGGGCGCCTCTCGCGCGTGGTCACAGCTCGGGCTCTGACGGACTGCCCACGCCTCGCCCGGGACAGGCTCAGGAAATCGAGGCGTCGCTTCGGCGACAGCTTCGACCTGCCTCTCCGAAGCTCGCGCCGCGTCGTGGGACGCCATCCAGCGAGACGACGACGCTCTCCAAGAGCCGGGCAAGCGTTGCTGGTAGCCATTCCGCGATGTCGTGCGCTCGTCGCCGCGTTCGCGTACCCAGCACCGAAGACCTCGTCGACCCCGGCCGACATCAGCGTCTCGGCCAAAGTTCACACCGTCGCCCGCGGGATCGCCGCGTTCGATGCCGGGACCGGCCACGACTGCATCGCGGAAGAGTTTCAGGGCTACTGAGAGTTTCGCGATGTCGGCGAGTTCGCGCTTGAGACCGCCCGGCCGGCCCAGCCGGGAGTGCCGGACGTCAGCCGGAACGAGCTGGTCTCAGTGGTGCGCCGGGCCGCGCCGTCGACGAGGCGGGCGCCTTTCGCGTGCGGTGGCTGGGCCGGTAAGTGCATTCGCCGACCGTCGCCGCGTCAACTGGCAGGCGAAGGCGGGCTACGTCGGTTCCGCTGGGCGGCGAGGGGGATCGCCCTCGACGGCCCCGCCTGCGTGGCGGCGCGGATGTCCGTTGGGCGGCAGAGCGGATGCCTCTGCGGCGGCGCGCATGGCCGTGGGACGCGGCGCGCATGGCCGGGGACGCGGCGCGAGTTCCGGCGGGGAGCGGTGCTGCGTCGTGGCCGCGCAAGTCGGCTGGGTGGTCGCTGATTGTGCGGGGAGCGGCGCTGGGTGTGGGGTGCCGGTGGTGCAGAGGCGCGGAACGCGCCCTGTGGCCCGGTGTGGCCTCCCGGGCCGCGTTCGACGGAGCGGGGGCTGTGCCGTTGCGGTTGGGTGGGCGCGGATGCGTACTTTCTAGCGGTATGTGTAGTGGATTTTGAGTTTTTTGGTGCCGGCGTTGCGGTAGGAGCCCGTCATCTTCTCGCCGTTGAGCCAGAGGAAGCAGCGGACCGCGCGGTCGCCCTGGCGCCAGGAGTCCTTGTCGGGTGGGAAGCCCAGCCAGCCGACGCGGTTCTTGATGGTGTTGTCGTTCGGGACGCCGGTGAACCTCGCGATCGCCGCGTTGCAGCCCTTTTCCATTTCGGCCGACGTGACCGCGGCCGATGTGGGGCGCTTGCTCACGAAGAGGCCGGCGAACTCCGACGTGTGCTCGGCCGCGCAGCTCACCGTGCGCAGGCCGGTCACCTGGTCGCCCTGGACGGCGGCGTCGGCGCAGGTCATCTTGAGCTTTGCGGCGCCTTTCAAGCCGTCGCGGACGCTGCTCGAGCGGCGGACCAGCGTGCCGTCGGACGGTGACGTCTCGGCCAGGTCGCAGCGGACCCAGCGGGCGCCGCCCGACCAGGCCTCGTCGCTGGGAAACACCGGCTGCAGCAGCAGCCAGCCGGTGCGCCAGTCGCCGCCGACGTAGCCGTTGGCCCGTGTCGAGCACTCCTGGAAGGCTTTGGCCTCGCGGGTCGCCGTGGTCACCTCGCCCAGGTCGGCCACCGCGAACGTCTCGGCCACGTGTGGGTCCTGGCACGAGACGGGGCGGTCGTCGCCGAGCGCCGAGGTCTCGGCCAGGTCGGCGTGGCAGCCGTCGGTCGGGCGGAACTGAAGCGCGGCCGGCGGGGTGTGCCAGCCGTCGGTCAGGTCGCCGTCGACCCCCTGGGGAAGCTCGCCGCACCCGGCCAGGGCGAACATCAAGGCGCCGGCCAGGACGGCCGCCCACCTTCGCATCGTGTGTCCCCCGCTCTCGAATCAAGAGGGGTCACTCTATCGGTTGTCCACAGGCCGTGAAGACCGGCGGCCGAAGGCCATACACTTCAGCCGTGACACCATCGCCGATCATCGCCCCGAGCATTCTGGCCGCCGACTTCGCGCGTCTCGCCGACGAGGTGCGCGCGATCGAGGGCGCTGCCGACTGGGTGCACGTGGACGTCATGGACAACCATTTCGTGCCCAATCTGACGATCGGGTTGCCGGTGGTTCAGAGCCTGCGCAAGGCGACGGAGATCCCGTTCGACGTGCACCTGATGATCACCGATCCGGAGCGCTGGGCGCCGGGGTACGCCGAGGCCGGCGCCTACAACGTCACCTTCCACGCCGAGGCCTGCGAGGACCCGGTTCACCTGGCCAAGACGCTGCGCGCGGCCGGGGCCAAGGCGGGCCTGGCCATCGACCGGGACACCCCGGTGGAGCCCTACCTCGAGCTGCTTCCCTATGTGGACACCGTCCTGATCATGACGATCAAGGCTGGTTTCGGCGGGCAGAAGTTCATGCCCGAGATGCTGGGCAAGGTGCGCGACGTGCGGCGGCGCATCTCGGCGAAAGATCTTGATGTGCGGCTCGAGGTCGACGGCGGGATCGCGGCCGACACCATCGAGCAGGCGGCCGAGGCCGGCGCCGACGCGTTCGTGGCCGGCACGGCGGTCTACGGCGCGGCCGACCCGGCCGAGGCGATCCGTAAGCTCCGTGCCCTCGCGGAAGGGGTCTCATGAGCACTGGGGTCATCCCCGACAAGCCCGACGAGCTCGGTCGCGAGCCCGATGACCGGCCCGACCTCATCCTGGTCGTCGACGACGACCAGGACATCGCCAGCTTCGTGGAGTTCAACCTCAAGGTCCACGGGTACGACGTGGTCCGCGCCCGCGACGGGCAGGACGCGCTCGAGGTGATGGAGACCAAGCGGCCCGACCTGGCCGTGGTCGACTGGATGATGCCGCGCATGGACGGCGTCGAGCTGACCCGCCGGCTGCGCGCCGAGCCGCTCACCTCGGCCCTCCCGGTCATCATGCTGACCGCCAAGAGCATGACCGTCGACAAGGTGGTGGGTCTCACCGCCGGCGTCGACGACTACCTGGTCAAGCCGTTCGACACCGCCGAGCTGATCGCCCGCGTCTCCTCCACGCTGCGGCGCAACAAGGAGTTCCGCGAGGTGTCGCCGCTGACCGGTCTGCCCGGCAACGCCCGGGTCCGGCGCGAGATCGCCGACCGGATGAAGGCGGGCGGGGAGTACTCGGTCGGCTACATCGACGTCGACCGGTTCAAGAGCGTGAACGACGTGTACGGCTTCGACCGCGGCGACGAGTTCATCACCGAGCTCGCCCGCAGCCTGCACCGCGCGGTGGTCGCGGTGGGGCCACCCTCGATCTTCCTGGGCCACATCGGCGGCGACGACTTCGTCTTCATCTGTACGCCGGACCAGGTGCTGCCGCTGACCAAGCGCACGGTGACCGACTTCGAGCAGTCGGCCGACCAGCTGTACGACCCGGAGGACGCGCGCCGGGGCTACATCGAGGTGCCCGACCGGCGCGGCAACAAGAACCGGGCCGCCCTGGTGACCCTGTCCATCGGCGTCGCCCAGGCGACGGTCGACGGCCGGCGCTTCACCGATCCCCGCGTGGTGATCGCGGTGGCCTCCGAGATGAAGAAGGTCGCCAAGTCCCAGCCGGGGTCGTATGTCGCCATCGACCGCCGCCGCGCCGAGTCCGAGGACGAGGCCGACGCGTAAAGGTCGTGCAACATGTTCGTCAAGCTGAGGACATGTGACATGTCTCGCCCCGAGGTGGCAAAAACGATCGCGCGTGTAAAACTCGTGGGTGACCCACCACGCGCTGGCGGGACTCGGTGAAATTCCGAACCGGCGGTGATCCGGCCTTCTCAGGCCGGTAAGCCCGCGACCCGGACGTCGTCACCACGACGGACGGTGGATCTGGTGAGAACCCAGAGCCGACGGTTGATCGGGCGAAAGCTCGGTCAGACAGTCCGGATGGGAGACAGCGCGCGGAATCGGATGCTGCCCTCGGCAGCGCCGGGGTGCGCGAAGCGTACCCTCATGTCCGATTCCCGGCGTTTCCTCCCTCTTCCTCCAGCGCTTGGTCAGTAGCGCGCGAGAGGAAGACGCGGATGGTGACCGAGGACGAGGCGATGCGCCGCGCGATCGCGCTGGCCGCCAGGGGCCTCGGCACGACCAGCCCCAACCCGGTGGTCGGCTGCATCCTGCTCGACGCCGACGGCGAGGTCGTCGGTGAGGGCTTCCACGCGTACGCCGGCGGGCCGCACGCCGAGATCGTCGCGCTGGCCCAGGCCGGGCAGCGGGCCCGTGGCGGCACCGCCGTCGTCACCCTCGAACCGTGCAACCACACCGGGCGGACCGGGCCGTGCAGCCAGGCGCTGATCGGCGCCGGTGTCCGCCGGGTGGTCATCGCCGTCGACGACCCGACCCCGGTCGCGGCCGGCGGCGCGGTCACCTTGCGGGCCGCGGGCATCCACGTCGAGACCGGCGTCCGCCGCCAGGAGGCCAGCCAGGGCAACATCGCCTGGCTGACCGCGGTGCGGCGCGGCCGGCCGTACGTGACCTGGAAGTTCGCGGCCACCCTGGACGGGCGGTCGGCGGCCGCCGACGGCACCAGCCAGTGGATCACCTCGCAGCCGGCCCGGACCGACGTGCACGCGCTGCGGGCCACCGTCGACGCCATCGTGGCCGGCGTCGGCACGGTCCTGGCCGACGATCCGCAGCTGACCGTCCGTGATCTGCGGGACGGTTCGCTCGCCATCAAGCAGCCGCTGCGTGTGGTGGTGGACTCGCACGGGCGTACCCCGAAAACAGCGCGAGTGAACGACGCCGCCGCGCCCACCTGGGTCGTCACGACCAGCGAGATCGGCGCCGGCCCGGACGGGCGCGTCGACCTGAACGCCCTGCTCACCGCCCTGCACGGCCGGGGCATCCGGTCCGTGCTGCTGGAGGGCGGGCCGACGCTGGCCGGCGCCTTCCTCGCGGCCGGGCTGGTCGACCAGGTGGTCGGTTATGTCGCGCCCAAGCTGCTCGGCGCCGGCAAGACGGCCCTGCTCGACGCGGGTGTCGCCACGATCGGCGACGCCATCGACCTTGATCTCACCGATATCGCGCAGATCGGCCCTGACCTGCGCTTCACGGCAACGCTCCGACAGAAGCCATCCGACCACCCCGCCCGCCACCCTTATTCGGACTGAAGAGGTACTTAATGTTCACCGGAATCGTCGAAGAACTGGGTGAGGTCGTCGGCCTCACCGACACCGGCGGCGACTCGGCCGTGCTCGCCGTGCGCGGGCCGCTGGTCACGTCGGACGCGCGGCACGGCGACTCGATCTCGGTAAACGGGGTCTGCCTGACCGTCATCGACAACGTCGACGGCGTCTTCACCGCCGACGTGATGGGTGAGACGCTGCGGCGTTCGTCGCTGGGCGCGCTCGAGGAGGGCAGCCCGGTCAACCTGGAGCGGGCGGCCGCGCTCGGCAGCCGCCTCGGTGGTCACCTGGTCCAGGGGCACGTGGACGGGGTGGCGCGGATCGTCGCTCGCGAGCCGGGCGCGGACTGGGAGGTCGTGCGGTTCTCTCTGCCGGCCGCCCTCTCCCGCTACGTCGTGGAGAAGGGCTCGATCACCGTGGACGGGGTGTCCCTGACCGTCATGGCGGTGGATGACGAAACGTTCAGTGTGGGACTCATCCCCACCACCTCCAAGCTGACGGTGCTGGGCGGCAAGGACGTCGGCGACCCCGTGAACCTCGAGGTCGACGTGATCGCGAAGTACGTCGAGAAGATGCTGGGGAGCCGCAATGTTTGAGGACATCGAGCGCGCCGTCAAGGACATCGCCGCCGGTAAGGCCGTCATCGTCGTCGACGACGAGGACCGCGAGAACGAGGGCGACCTGATCTTCGCGGCCGAGAAGGCCACGCCCGAGCTGGTCGCCTTCATGGTCCGCTACACCTCGGGCTACATCTGCGTGCCGATCCCCGAGTCGGAGGCCGACCGCCTCGACCTGCCCCCTCAGTTCCACACCAACCAGGACGCCCGCGGTACGGCGTACGCCGTGACCGTCGACGCCCGTGAAGGCGTGGCCACGGGCATCTCGGCCGCCGACCGCGCGCGCACCATCCGCCTGCTCGCCTCGGCCGAGACCCAGCCCACCGACCTGACCCGCCCCGGGCACGTGGTGCCGCTGCGGGCCCGCGCCGGCGGCGTGCTGCGCCGTCCCGGGCACACCGAGGCCTCGATCGACCTGGCCGAGATGGCCGGGCTGCGGCCGGCCGGCGTGCTCTGCGAGATGGTGAACGACGACGGCACCATGCAGCGCCGCCCCGACCTGGAGAAGTTCGCGGCCGAGCACGACCTGGCGCTGATCACGATCGCCGACCTGGTCGCCTACCGCAAGCACCGCGAGTCGCAGGTGCAGCGGGTCGTCGAGACCCGGCTGCCGACCGAGCACGGCGACTTCACCGCGGTCGGCTACCGGGCGCTGGTCGACGACGGCGAGCACGTGGCGCTGGTCTTCGGCGAGATCGGTGACGGCGAGGACGTGCTGGTGCGGGTGCACTCCGAGTGCCTGACCGGCGACGTCTTCGGCTCGAAGCGCTGCGACTGCGGCCCTCAGCTCGACGCGGCCCTGGAGCGGGTGGCGGCGGCCGGGCGGGGCGTGGTGCTGTACATGCGCGGGCACGAGGGCCGGGGCATCGGACTGCTGCACAAGCTCCAGGCCTACCAGCTGCAGGACAAGGGCTTCGACACGGTCGACGCCAACCTGGAGCTCGGCCTGCCGGCGGACGCGCGTGATTACGGGACCGGGGCGCAGATTTTGTACGACCTGGGCGTGCGCTCGATGCGGCTGCTCACCAACAATCCGGCCAAGCGGGCCGGGCTCGAGGGCTACGGCCTGACCATCACCGGCCGGGAGGAGCTGCCCGTGCGGCTGCACCCGGAGAACGTGCACTACCTGCGCACCAAGCGGGACCGCATGGGGCACCTGTTCGAGGCGTTGGGCTGACTCCCGCGTTTTGTGGCACGATACTGTCCGATAAAGGGGGACTTACATGGCCGGCTTCGGTGATCCGCATCTGCAGACCGTCGACGCGAAGGGGCTGCGCCTCGGCATCGTCGGCTCCCGCTGGCACGCCGACCTGATCGATCACATGATCGAGCGGGCCAAGGCGGCCGCGGAGGCGTGCGGCGTCGAGGACGTCGTCGTGCACCGGGTGGCGGGCGCGGTCGAGCTGCCGATCGTCGCCCAGGCCCTGGCCCGCCAGTGCGACGCGGTGGTCGCCCTCGGCGTGGTCATCAAGGGCGAGACCGACCACTTCAAGTACGTGAACGACTCCGTCACCGCGGGCCTGACCCGGGTCGCGCTGGACGAGGCCACCCCGGTCGGCCACGGCGTCCTGACCGTGCAGAGCCTGGGCCAGGCCCGCGACCGCGCCGGCCTGGAGGACTCGGTCGAGGACAAGGGCTGGGCCACCGCGGTCGCCGTCCTGGACGCCGCCCTCGTCCTGCGCGAGCTGGCAAAACCCTAGGGCAGCCTGGTGATGCGGATCTGCTGGTTGAGTGGGGTGCTGGCGCAACCCTGCTCATCGCAGACGACGACCTGCATGGCGAGGGTCGCCTTCCCGCGCTCGAAGGGCGCGCCGGTGATGCTCGCGGTCACGCGCTGGGTGTAGAGCAGGCCCGGGCCCGAGCAGGTCAGCTCCTTCACTCCCGTGCCCTGGGCCAGGAGGCCGTCGGAGGGGCGGGCCTGCGCCACGGTCACCGTCGCGGTGCCGGTGAAGCCCTCCGGGCATGCGACCCCGAACGCCACGTCGACCGCCGCCCCGCGGGCGGCGATCGTCGTCCACAGGAGGTCGATCGTGGCCACCGGCGGGGTGGTCAGCAGGAGGGCCGCCGCGAGCGCCGGGGCGATCACTTCGTGATCCGGATGGTCTCGTCGAACGGGATGACCTCGCACGCGGTGGGAGTGCAGACCGTCCGGACGGTGCGGGCGGTGGCCGGGCCCCGGGTGAACAGGGCGCCGGCCGGGTCCCGGTCGACGAGCAGGACGAGCTGCTGGGCGCTACCGGTGCAGTCGGCCTTCTTGCGGCGGGTGCCCTGGGCTATCGCGGTGCCGTTGACCGCGGTCACCGTCACCTCGGCCCGCAGGGTGGCGCCGGCCGGGCAGGTGGCGGAGAGCGTGACGCGTACGCGGGAACCGTCGAGGCGGAGCTCGGCCGCGACGACTCTGGTGGTGGAAGTGGCCGATGGGGCTACCAGGAGTGCGGCCAGAACGGCGGAGACAGGGTGCATGGCGGTCCTTCCCCCGGGCAGGAGGCCGCCTTCCCCGTGATCAGCGGTTCACCCCGGTGCCCGCCATCACACCCTGTCATCACAGAACTACTGTCGTCAATCTCCGGGGCGGCCGACCGGTTTTCGGGTGACCCCAACTACACGCGAAAGGCGCGCCGCGGCCTCTCGTTTCGCGAGAGGCCGCGCGGCGCCGCCGGCTCTGGATTGCTGCGGTTGGGGGCCGCCGCAGGCGTACCTCTAAGTGGTCCTTCGCAAGACGGCCAGGAACATGGCGTCAGTGCCGTGCTTGTGAGGCCAGAGTTGCACCGTCGGGCCGGTGCCGAGGCCGGGCATGCCCGGCGGGAGCAGCGGCCGGGCGTCGACGAAATCGACCTCGACGCCGCTGCGGCGGGCGCCCTCGGTCACCGTCACCTGGGTCTCCACCATGTGGGGGGAGCAGGTCACGTAGGCCACCACGCCGCCCGGGCGGACCGCTCGCAGTGCTGCCACCAGGAGTTCTCGCTGCAGCTTGGTCAGCGGTGGCAGGTCGGCGGGCTGGCGGCGCCAGCGGGACTCGGGGCGGCGGCGCAGGGAGCCCAGGCCCGTGCACGGGGCGTCGACCAGGACGCGGTCGAAGGACTCCTCGGGCAGGTCGGGGTCGCGGCCCACCGAGCGGCCGTCCACCGGCAGGACCGTGACCGGCATGCCCTCGGTGGCCTTCTCCACCAGGCGGGCCCGGTGTTCGGCGACCTCGACCGCCGTCACCTCGGCGCCCCGGGCCGACGCGATGGCGCCGATCAGGCCCGTCTTGCCGCCGGGGCCCGCGCAGAGGTCGAGCCAGCGGGTGTCGCGGCCCTCGATCGGGGCGGCCAGCAGGGCCGCGGCCACCAGCTGGGAGCCCTCGTCCTGCACGTGGGCGCGACCCTCGCGGATGGCCGCCAGCTCGCGCGGGGAACCGCCGTTGAGGTAGACCGCGTACGGCGAGAACGCGGCCGGCACGCCGCCGACCTCGTCGGCCAGCTCGATGGCGTCGGCCCGGCCGGGACGGGCGCACAGGTGCACGACCGGCGGCTGGTTGTCCTCGATCAGCAGGCGGGTGGTGTCGGCCAGGTCGCCGCCGAGCGCCTCGTCGAAGGCCCGGACGATCCACTGCGGGTGGTTGTGCAGCACCGACAGGTTGCCGATCGGGTCTTCGGAGTACGGCGGGGCGAGCCGCTCGAGCCACGCCTCGAGCGGCGTCTCGGAGATCGTGCGCATCACGGCGTTGGCGAAGCCGGCCGCGCCCGGGGCGACCGAGCGCACCAGGTCGACGGTCTGGTTCACCGCGGCGTGCGCCGGCACCCGGGTGTGCAGCAACTGGTAAGCGCCGAGCCGCAGCGCGTCACGGGCCGGCGGGTCGATGCGCGACACCTCCCGGCCGGCCGCCGAGGCGATGATCAGGTCGAGCGTGCCCAGCGTGCGCAGCGTGCCGTAGGTCAGCTCGGTCGCGAACGCCGCGTCCCGCCCGTCCAGCCCCATGTCCCGCAGGATCTCGGAGAGGACGAGATTGGCGTACGCGTCGTCGCGGTGCACGGCCGCGATCGCCTCGTACGCGGCCTGGCGGGCCGGGTCGGACGGTGGGCGGCCGGCGCGCGGCGCCCGTCCCGAGCGGGAGTCACGGTCGTAGCCCGGTCCCTCGACACCGCGGCGCGGACGTCCGGAACCGTGCGGCCTGCTGGCCCTGTGGTCGGTCACTGAAGCTTCTCCCCCGGCTGGATCCGCAGCCCTCGTGCCCAGTCGGTGGCCGGCATCGGCTTCTTGCCGGCGGCCCTCACCTCTGAAAGCGCGACCGGTGTGGTCGCCGTGCCCACGAGCACCTGGGTGCGCTCGACGAGCAGGTCGCCCGGCGCGAGCTGGGGCGCGTTGGCCACCGGGCGCACCGGTCCCAGCTTGAGCCGGTCGTCGCGCAGGGTCGTCCACGCGCCCGGCGCGGGCGTGCACGCCCGGACGCGACGGTCGACGGCGAACGCCGGGTCGTCCCAGCGGATCCGCGCGTCGTCCACTGTCAGTTTCGGGGCGATGGTCACCCCGTCGGCCGGCTGCGGATGGGCCCGGGCGGCGCCGGCCTCGATCGCGTCGAGCACGGCCACGAGCAGCCCGGCGCCCTCGGTGGCGAGCCGTTCGAGCAGGTCGCCGGAGGTGTCGGTGGGACGGATGTCCTCGGTCAGGGTGCCGTAGACCGGGCCGGTGTCGAGGCCCGCCTCCAGCTCGAACACGCTGGCCCCGGTCACCTCGTCGCCGTGCAGGACGGCGTGTTGCACGGGGGCGGCGCCGCGCCAGGCCGGCAGCAGTGAGAAGTGCAGGTTGACCCAGCCGTGCTTGGGGATCTCGAGGGCGCTCGGCGGGACCAGGGCGCCGTACGCCACGACGGGCACACAGTCGGGGGCGAGCTCGCGCAGGCGCTCCTGGAACTCGGGCTCGCGCGGCTTGGCCGGGGTGAGCACCTCGATGCCGCGCTCGTCGGCCCAGGCGCCGGCCGGCGAGCGGACCAGGCGGCGGCCGCGCCCGGCCGGGGCGTCGGGGCGGGTGACCACGGCCAGCAGCTCGTGGCCGGACGCGGCGATGGCGTCCAGGCTGGGCAGGGTGACGGCCGGCGTGCCGGCGAAGATCAGGCGCACCGGGTCACCGCCCCAGCCCGAAGATGCCCCGGCCGTGCGGGCTCTGCTTGATCGTGGGGGGCTTGCCGGCGTCGTACCACTCGGCGGACCGGATCTGCTTCATCGCGTCCTTGCGGGCGGCGGCGTCGAGCCGGTCGATGAACAGAACCCCGTCGAGGTGGTCGGTCTCGTGCTGCACGCAGCGGGCCATCAGCCCGTCGCCGACCAGCTGGATGGGGTCGCCGTGCTGGTTGAAGCCGGAGGCGACCACGTGCTGGCGGCGCTTGGTGTCGATGTAGACGCCCGGGATGCTCAGGCAGCCCTCGGGACCGTCCTGCTCCTCGTCGTCCGGGAAGGAGAGCACCGGGTTGACGATGTGCCCGACCACGTCATCCACGTCGAAGCTGAACACCCGCAGGCCGACGCCGAGCTGCGGGGCGGCCAGACCGGCGCCGCCCTCGTCCTGCATGGTCTCGGTCAGGTCCTTGACCAGCTTGCGCAGTTCCTTGTCGAAGTCGACGACGGGATCGGCCGGCGACCGGAGCACCGGGTCGCCGAACAGACGGATGGGCTGGACTGTCACGCGACAAGGCTCCTGAGATCGTGGGCTGGCACCCAACTAGTCTACGGAGTGCTCCGGCGTGCCGAGCGTCACCGGCAGGGCCTGGAAACCGCGCAGGTTCATCCTCGGCCTGCGCACCGGTTTCTCGCTCAGCCGCATCTCCGGGAACCTCTGGAAAAGCGCGGGCAGCGCGATCTGCGCCTCCAGCCGCGCGAGGGGTGCGCCGAGGCAGTAGTGGGCGCCCGCGCCGAACGACAGCGGGGTGTTGTTGGGGCGGTCCGGCCAGAATTCGTCGGCCCGGGAAAAGCGGCTGGGGTCGCGGTTGGCCGCTCCGAGCAGCAGGACGAGTTCCGCCCCGGCGTTTATTCGGACATTTCCGATTTGGGTGTCGCGCGTGGCGTAGCGCTCGGTCAGCTGGACCGGCGAGTCGAAGCGGAGGATCTCTTCGACGTACGCCTCCGGCCCCCGTTTTTCCTGGTCGAGCAGCAGGACGATGCCGTTGCCGAGCAGGTTGGTGGTGGTCTCGAAGCCGGCCACGAGCAGGAGCATCAGGTTGCCGAGCAGCTCCCGCCCGGTCAGCTCCCCGCCCTGAGCCAGCGCGGTGGTGAGGTCGCCACCCGGCTCCCGCTGCTTCTTGGCGACGAGGTGGATGAAGTAGTCCTCGAGCTCGACCGCGGCCTCGTGCGCCTTGGCCTCATCCTCCGGGGTCCACCGCACCTCGAGCACGGCGGTCAGCGCCTCGGCCAGCCGCCGGAACTGCCCCCGGTCCTCGGGCGGCACCCCGAGCAGGGCGGTGATCACCCCGATCGGCAGCGGATAGCAGAGTTCCGACATCAGATCGGCCGTGCCGTCCAGCCCGTCCAGCGCCTCGGCGACCTGCTCCTCGATCACCGAACGGAGCGTGCCGACCCGCCGCGCGGTGAAGACCCCCGCGGCGAGCCGGCGCATCCGGGTGTGATCCGGCGGATTGGACCGCAACATCGAGTCGGCGAAGAGTTCGAGCGCCTTGTTGTCACGCCAGTCGTCCCAGCGGCTGTCGAGACGCTTGATGTCGTACGTCTCCATGGCCGCGTCCCGCAGGATGCCGTCCACCGCCGCGTAGCCGGAGACGAAGTAGTACCCGTCGGCCACGGGCAGCACGGGACCGTGCTCCCGCAGCGCCGCGTAGGCGGGCACGGGATCGTGGGTGGCGCTCGGCGACAGCAGGGTCTTCACGGCTTCAGCGGCATCCATGGTGGACATTCTCTCTAGTAGGACTCCCCACGCACATCATCGAGCAGCCCCGGCCTGCTCGGCGCCCACCCGAAGGTCTCCCGCGCCCGCGTTCCGTCCATCCCGCCGCTGCGCGCCAGCACTCCAAGTTGCCCCTGCGCCCGCTCCGGGGCGAGCGACACCGCGGCCGCGCCGGTGCGCTCGGCGATCAGCCGCACGAGCTGCCCCATCTCGAAGGTGTCACCCGGGGCCGCGTTGAAGATCCGGCCGGGTTGCGGCTTCTCCAGCGCCAGCACGAAGAGATCGGCCAGATCGTCCACGTGCACCGCCGCCCAGACCTGCCGGCCCTCGCCGACGAAAGGCACGGTCTTCTGCGTACGGCCGAAGCCCATCAGCCCTTGAATGAGCGCCGATCCCCCGCGCCCGTGAATGAGCGGAACCCGGAGCACCGTGCCCCCGGCCGCGAGCACGGCCCGTTCCCCCAGCACCTTGTGCGGCTGCGCGGCGGTGCTCACGTCGACCGGGTCGTCCTCGCTCAGCTGACCTTCGCCGTAGACGAGACCGGTGCTGGTGTAGACGAACGGCTTGCCGACCAGCATGGCGGTCAACGCGGCCGCCTCGATGTCGGCCATGTTCGGGTCCGCGTAGTCGACGGCGGCGTGGATCACGGCGTCGGCCCGCTCGGCCGCCTCGCGCAGGACCTCTTTCGCGAGCAGATCCCCCGGCACCGGCTCCGCGCCCAGCGCGGCGACCCGTTCGCCGGCCCGCTCCGACCGCGCGAGCGCCTCGACCCGGTGCCCCGCCTCGATCAGGCGCTCCAGCACCACACCACCGAGATAGCCGCTACCTCCGGTGAGAAACACGTTCATGACCAGCTCCCTTCGTGGCGTCGACCGTAGCATGAGAGAGGATTATTTATCCGATCGGATGTGTGATCCGAATCCCGTGGTGGCCGCCGGGAAATGTCAGGGGGTCCGGGCAGAATGGCTGCGATGGCTACCAAGGGCACGCGAGCAGACCGAACACCGGCGGAAACCCTGCCGGTGGCCCGCGTCTGCGTCGACGTCCCCCTGCCCCACCTGGACCGTCTCTTCGACTACCTGGTCGCGTCCACCGACGACGAGGCGGCCCAGCCCGGCGTGCGGGTGAAGGTCCGCTTCGCCGGCCAGCTGGTCAGCGGCTTCCTCCTGGAACGCGCCGAGACGTCCCCCCACGGCGGCAAACTGGCCTACCTCGACAAGGTCGTCTCCCCCGAGCAGGTCCTCGACCCCGAGATCACCCGCCTGGCCCGAGCCATAGCCGACCGCTACGCCGGCAACCTCTGCGACGTCCTGCGCTTGGCCGTACCCCCACGCCACGCCCGGGTCGAGGCCCAGTCCCCCAAGCCAGCGGCCCCCCTCACCCCAGCACCCGTTGATTCCGCAGCCCTCGACCCGGCGGCCAGCACCCCAACGCCCCTCACCCCGTCGGCCCATGCCTCGTCGGCCCACGCTCCCGCAGCCCACCCCTTGGCGGCTCCTGCCCCGTCCCACGCCCACACCGCTGAGCCAGCCGACACCGACCCACCCGCCGGTGCCGCCCCTACCGCGGACGACGCCATTCATTCCGCCATCGCTTCGGCGGCCGAAGACTTTCCCCAGCCTTCGTCGGCTGCCATCGTCTCGGGCAGTGTCGCCGTGGCCTTCGACTCGGGCATTCGGAAAATGTCTGACCACAGCGACCTCGACCTCGGTCCCGCCGACGGCGCCGCCGGAGCCCTGGGCGCCGAGGTGGCCCCGCCCGCCGGGGTTCCGGATTCGACCGCGGGCGGCCCTATACAACCGGCAGTCCCTGGAGACATAGCGGCCCATAACGCCTCAGATTCCGCCGACGGCCCCGCGGTGGCGGCGGACGGCATGGCCGAGAGCAGCCCGACCGACATGAAGGAAAGCAGCCCGACCGGCTTGACCGAGGTCAGCCCGAGCGGCATGACAGAGGCCGGCAGGACCGGGGCCAGCACGGCCGGCGTGACAGAGGGGGGCACGACCGGGGTCAGCCCGGCCGGCATGACAGCGGCGGGCACGACCAGGGTCAGCCCGGCCGACATGACCCAGGCGGGCACGACCGGGATCAGCCCGGCCGGCATGACAGCGGCGGGCACGATCGGCGCGAG
>NZ_JBICTW010000004.1:128480-427275 GCF_043197815.1 Actinoplanes sp. NPDC048988
AGCGGGGTCGGCGCGAGCGGGGTCGGCGCGAGCGGGGTCGGCGCGAGCGGGGTCGGCGCGAGCGGGGTCGGCGCGAGCGGGGTCGGCGCGAGCGGGGTCGGCGCGAGCGGAAGCGGTATGGCGGGCGCGATCGGAGGCCGCGCGGCCGGGAGCGGGGTGACTGGGGCGGCGGTTGAGGTTGGTGGCTGGGGATCGTATGTTGCTGGGCCGGCCTTTCTGCGGGCGCTGGCGGATGGGCGGGACGCGCGGGCGGTCTGGAGTGCGCTGCCGGGTGAGGACTGGGCGGCTCGGATCGCCGAGGCGGCCGCGGCCACTGTTCGGGGTGGGCGCGGGGTTGTCATCGTGGTCGCGGACGCTCGGGATCTCGATCGGGTGGACCGTGCTCTGGGGGTGGCGCTGGAGGCTGGGCAGCATGTGGCGCTGAACGCGGCGCTCGGGCCGGCGGAACGGTACCGGCGGTTTCTCGCGGCCAGCCGGCATCAGGTGCCGGTGGTGGTGGGTACCCGGGCCGCCATGTGGGCGCCGGTGGCCAAGCTTGGGCTCGTGGTCATCTGGGATGACGGGGACGACCTGCACGGAGAGCCGCGGGCGCCGTATCCGCACGCGCGTGAGGTGCTTCTGACGCGGGCTCAGCTGAGCGGGTCGGCTGCGCTTGTGGCGGGCTTCGCGCGTACGGGCGAAGGGCAGTTGCTCCTCGAGACGGGCTGGGCCAAGGAGATCAGTGCCGGGCGGGACGTGCTGCGGCGGCGGGCACCGGCGATCCAGCCGACCGGTGACGATCCTCAGCTCGCGCGCGATCCGGGCGCCGCTACCGCGCGGCTGCCCAGTCTGGCCTGGCAGGCGGCTCGGCAGGCGCTGCAGGCGGGAACCCCGGTTCTGGTTCAGGTTCCCCGGCGGGGCTATCTGCCGTCGATCGCCTGCGCCGATTGCCGTACGCCCGCGCGCTGTCCCCATTGTTCCGGCTCGCTGGAGCTTTCCGGCGCCCGCGACGTGCCCACCTGCCGGTGGTGCGGCCGGGCCGCCGCCGCGTACGCGTGCCCCACGTGCGGCGGCCGGCGCCTGCGCGCTTCGGTGACCGGCGCCCGCCGTACCGCCGAGGAACTGGGCCGTGCCTTCCCCGGCGCGACGGTACGCACGTCCGGACGGGACGAGGTCCTGGACACCGTCCCGGCCGAGCCGAGCGTCGTCGTGTCCACTCCGGGCGCCGAACCGGTCGCCGTCGGCGGCTACGGCGCCGTGCTCCTGCTCGACACGTGGGCCCTGCTGACCCGCTCCGACCTGCGCGCCGCCGAGGAGACCATGCGCCGCTGGCTCAACGCGGCCGCCCTGGCCAAACCCGCCCCGCACGGCCGTGTCATCGTCGTCGCCGACGGCTCCCTGGCCACTGTTCAGGCGCTGATCCGCTGGGATCCCGCCTGGTTCGCCACCCGCGAACTCACCGAACGCCGCGAGCTCGGCTTTCCGCCGGCCGCCCGCATGGCCAGCGTCACCGGCCTGACCGAAGCCGTCAACGACTTCCTGAACACCGCGCGCCTACCGGCCGGCGTGGAACTCCTCGGCCCGGTTCCCGCCCAGGACGACCAGGAACGCATGCTCCTGCGGGTCCCGCGCTCCCAGGCCGCCCCGCTGGCTCACGCCCTGCATGAGGCGGCCGCCGTTCGCAGCGCCAAAAAGGCCCCTCAGCCCGTACGCATCGAAGTGGACCCCACGGCCCTCTTCTAACCCACGGCCAGGTCGAACGTGCCGTCCTCCAGCCGCTTGATGAAGTCGGCCGCGTCCGGCGCCTGCACGACGGCGTCCGCCCACGACTCGCTGGCGTTGCTGACCATCAGCACGGGGGCCGGATCCTGCCGCAGGTCGAATACGAAATTCTCGAGACCACCATCGCCGCCGATCAGCGCGATCCCCGGGAACCGCTCCTCGGCCTCCCAGATCGCCAGGATCTCGCGCCCCTCCGCCGGCGGGTACAGCCACACGTACTTCCCCGAGGCGAGCAGCCCCCGCCGAAACCACGACGGCGACTGCAGATAGGCCCGCCACTCCGCCGGCAACGACGGCCCGCCCGCGAACTCCGCGTCATCCACCGCCCCGCGAAAGTCCACAGCCTCCACAATCGTCCCCGCCAGCTGCGTGTTCAGCTCCGCCACATCCCCGGCGGCGACCACGAGCCCGTCGCCGGGAACCGCACCGTCCGCAAAGAACTCCCGCCGAACCTCGAGCTTCAGTACGAAGCCCGCACCTTCCCGCCCCACGATCTCTTCCCGGGCAACACGTTCCGCGGCCCCCCGCCCGGCAAACACGCGAAGGTCCACCCCACCAGGCAACGCCCGCCACTCACCGGCCTCGATCTTCGCAAAGTCCCCGGCCCCCACCGCACACCACAGAGTGACGGCGTCCTCAGTTAGATCTCGACCCATGCCCGAAGAGACTACCGCCAAGATCATCCCCTCTCGCCATCCTCCCCAGCTCAGAATGCATCCTGCCCCCTTTTCCAACCCCAGACCCCTTTCGTCCCCACCCCCACCGTCCTTAACCCACAGTGACCACCCCGCCCGCCCCCGCACACCAAGCCCTCTCCCCGCACGCACCGCCCCCAGACATCACCGATGGCCAACGCGCACGAAGGAGGCCCAACCCGAAGACGCGCCACCCAGGAGCCGCAGGCTTAGGAAGGCGCGGACCAAGCAACGCGCAGACCGAGCACGCGCGCACCGAGCAAGGCGTGGACCGAGCAAGGCGTGGACCGAGGACGCCGCAAACCCCCGGAACTGCGGCCCGCGGTAAGCGCCGCAGACCGAGGAAGACGCGAACCCAGGCAACATTCGAACCACGAGACAATCGACTCACCAAAGTGACGGGCCGAGTCCGGGCCTACCAAGGTGGTGGGTGCGGAACGAGCCTTCCAAGGCATGCGGTCCGCCAGCGCAACGAACGCGACAAGACCACAGACGAGGAAGGCAGCCGCCAAGCCGACCAGCGAACCAAGCGAGACGCCGGACCGAGCCAGGCAGCCGACCAAGCCAGCCCACAGACCGATCCAGACGCCGGACAAAGGCCGGCGCAGGGGCTGGGACCGGCGCAGAGGCTGGGGCCGGCGCAGGGGCTGGGGCCGGCGCAGGGGTTGGGCCGGGGAATGGGTTGGGCCGGCGCAGGGCTGAAGCAGGCGCAGGTCTGAAGCAGCCAGCGGACCAAGCCCGGCAGGGCACCAAGCCAGCCGACAAACCCGCGCGACCGGCCTGGAATTGCCGCCCGGCCCCCCACCCAGCCCGGCCGGCCCGACAGACCCGCCCACCCGAACCCCCACGCGGCAGCGAACCCCGCCCCACACCCAGGCGCAAGGTGAAAGCCCACCCCTCGTACCACCAAGCAGCCAGTGCCCCCCGACTGCCCGGCACCGAAACCCCACGCAAGGTTGAGGGCCGGGTGTGGCCGACCCAGACGTAAAGCGCTCCCCAGCCAGTCAGGGTCGGCCACACCCGGCCCTCAACCGTCCCAGCGCAAGCAAAAAGCCGGCGCCCCCAAAGGGGACACCGGCTGAAAGCGAAACCCTCAGGCAGCAGCGTTCTTAAGATCCTGGGCCCGGTCAGTGTTCTCCCAGAGCAGCTCCGGAATCTCCCGCCCGAAGTGCCCATAGGCCGCCGTCTGCTGGTAGATCGGCCGCAGCAGGTCCAGGTCGCGGATGATGGCCGCCGGCCGAAGGTCGAACACCTCGTTGATCGCCTTCTCGATCCGCTCCACCGGAACGTTCTCCGTGCCGAACGTCTCGACGAACAGCGACACCGGGTGGGCCTTGCCGATCGCGTACGCCACCTGGGTCTCGCACCGCTCGGCCAGCCCCGCCGCGACCACGTTCTTCGCCACCCACCGCATGGCGTACGCCGCCGACCGGTCCACCTTGGACGGATCCTTGCCGGAGAACGCCCCACCACCGTGCCGGGAGTATCCGCCGTACGTGTCGACGATGATCTTCCGGCCGGTCAGGCCGGCGTCACCCATCGGCCCGCCGATCTCGAAGCGGCCGGTCGGGTTCACCAGCAGCCGGTAGCCGTCGATGTCGAGGCCGAGTCCTTCGAGCTCGGGCGCGATCACGTGCTCCCGGATGTCCGGCGTGAGCAGCGACTCCAGCGAGATGTCGGCCGCGTGCTGCGACGACACGACCACCGTGTCGAGACGGACCGGGCGGAAGCCGTCGTACTCGATGGTGACCTGGGTCTTGCCGTCGGGTCGCAGGTACGGGATCGTGCCGTCCTTGCGGGCTTTCGACAGCCGGCGGGCCAGGCGGTGGGCGAGCGCGATCGGCAGCGGCATCAGCTCGGGCGTCTCGGAGCAGGCGAAGCCGAACATCATGCCCTGATCGCCGGCGCCCTGGGAGTCGAGGACGTGCTCGCTGTCGCCCGCACGCAGCTCCAGCGCGCTGTCGACGCCCTGGGCGATGTCGGGCGACTGGGAGCCGATGGACACGCTGACGCCGCAGGACGCGCCGTCGAAGCCCTTCTTCGACGAGTCGTAGCCGATCCGCAGGATGGTGTCGCGGACGATGCTGGGGATGTCGGCGTACGCCTGCGTGGTGACCTCACCCGCCACGTGCACCTGGCCGGTCGTGATCAACGTTTCCACCGCGACGCGGCTGCGGGGGTCCTGCCGGAGCAGGGCGTCGAGAATACCGTCGCTGATCTGGTCAGCGATCTTGTCCGGGTGGCCTTCCGTGACCGACTCGGAGGTGAACAGGCGGCGTGCCACGGTGCTCCTCAGATTTGTCGAATACAACGTAACCGGGAAGTGTAGTCACCGCACCCGGGCTGGCTCACCGCCGCCCACCTGCCCATCCAGTAGGACGGCGACGCGGTCCAAAATCATATTCGCCACATCGTCTTTAGGGAGTTCGGCGTGGCTCGCCGTGCTCCCGTCAGCGCCCAGCAGCGTGACCTCATTGTGGTCGGCGCCGAACACGCGGTCCACTCCCACCTCGTTAACGACGATCAGGTCGGCACGTTTCTTGATCAACTTAGCGCGAGCGTTCTCCAGAGCGTCGTGCGTCTCGGCCGCGAACGCCACGAGAATCTGCCCCTCCCGTTTCGCCGCGCCCAGTTCCGCCGCGATGTCCGGGTTGGTGGTCAGCTCGATGGGCGACGGCGTACCACTGTCTGTCTTTTTGATTTTCTCGGCCGCGACGCTCACCGGCCGGAAGTCGGCCGGCGCCGCCGCCATGACGATCGCGTCCGCCCCGGCCGCCGCCTGCACGGTGGCCGCGCGCAACTCCTCGGTCGTACCCACCCTGATCAGGTCCACACCCGCCGGATCGGGCAGCGTCACGTTGGCCGCGATCAACGTGGTGCGCGCCCCCCGCGCCGCGGCCGCCTTGGCCAGGGCGTACCCCTGCTTGCCGGACGACCGATTCCCCAGGAACCGGACCGGATCGAGCGGTTCGCGGGTCCCGCCCGCCGTCACCACGACGTGGCGGCCCTTCAGATCAAGGTCAAGACCCCGTTTGAGTACGCGCTGAGCCAGCTCGAAGATCGCGATCGGATCGGGCAGGCGCCCCTTGCCGGTGTCCTGGCCGGTCAGCCGCCCCACGGCCGGCTCGATCACCACCGCGCCGCGCGACCGCAGGGTCGCCACGTTCGCCCGCGTCGCCGGGTTCTCCCACATCTCGGTATGCATGGCCGGCGCGTACACGATCGGGCAGGTCGCCGTCAGCAGCGTGTTGGTGAGGAGATCGTCGGCGATGCCGTGCGCCGCCTTGGCCAGCAGATCAGCTGTCGCGGGAGCGACCACGACGAGCTCGGCCGCCCGCCCGATCCGCACGTGCGGCACCTCGTGCACGTCCTGCCACACCTCGGTGGCCACCGGCCGCCCGGACAGCGCGGCCCAGGTGGGCGCCCCCACGAACTGCAGCGCGGACGCGGTCGGGACCACCCGCACCCCATGCCCCGACTCCGTGAACAGCCGCAACAGCTCACACGCCTTGTAGGCGGCGATGCCGCCACCCACCCCGAGCACGACTTCAGTCACCAAGACCCCCGTACGAGAGCGGGACCCGCCATCCGGAATCCCCACCCGATCCTGCCCCACGTCACCCGGGCGCCGTCAGCCGCGCCAGACGCTCGGCGTCCGGCGTGCCCGGCGCGCCGGAGTAGACCACCATCCGCAGATCGCAGCCGGGAACCTGGAGGACGTCGCCGTCCAGGACCATCGGCCCGGCCGTCGGATGGTCGATGTGCTTGCGCATGCCCCGGTACCGCGCGGGCCGGGCCGCGGTCCAGCGCTCGGCGAACTCGGGGCTGGTCTCGTGCAGCGCGGTGACCAGATCGGCCAGTTCGGCGTCGTCGGGCCTCTCCAGGTAGGCCACCCGCAGGTCACCCACTATCGCGTCGCGGTAGATCTCGTCCTCGGCCGGGTCGACCCACACGCGTGGGTTGGGCTGGGTCATCTCGAACCAGACGACGTTGCGCGCCCGCCCCCGCAGCTCGGCCGAGTCGCCCAGCAGCGCCGTCCAGGCCGGGTTCCAGCGCAGCAGCCACCAGTCGGCGGAGTAGACGGCGACCGGCCACTCCGCCAGGCGGGTGACCATGCGATCGAGGCCGGCGGGCACCACCCGGTCGGCCGGCCGGCTCGGCGGAGCCAGGCCGGCCGCACGGTGCAGAAGCGCGGCGTCGTCCTGGTCGAGCCGCAGAGCCCGGGACAGGGCGGCGACCACCGGCGCGGACGGGCGGGCGGCTCGGCCCTGCTCGAGCTGAACGACGTAGTCGACCGAGACGCCGGCGATCAGCGCCAGCTCCTCCCGGCGCAGGCCGGGGGCGCGGCGACCAGGAGCGGCCAGGCCGGGGGCGCGACCGCCGGGAGCGGCCAGGCCGGGAGGGGCCAGGCCGGCCGGATCGGCGCCGCAGCGGTCCCGGAACCCGCGCAGGAGGGTCCCGAACCCCGGCGCCCGCACCGTCTCGGTCACGTGATCATCGTATCCGGCCGCCCGGGTGGTACCGGTGGTCCTACCGACGCACGGCGCCTTCCCCCCGCGCCCGGCCGGCCGCAGGCTGACCGGCATGGAAACGATCACTCTCGTCACCGGCGGCAACAAGGGCATCGGCCGCGAGACCGCCCGCCGCCTCGCGGAGGCCGGGCACACCGTGCTCATCGGCGCGCGCGATCCCGGACGCGGCCGGGACGCCGCGGGCGAGCTCGGCGTCGGGTGGCTGCACCTGGACATCACCGACCAGTCGAGCGTCGACGCCGCGGCCGAGCGGGTACGAGCCGAGTACGGGCGTCTCGACGTCCTCGTCAACAACGCCGCCGTCAACAGCGTCGCCACCCCGCTCGAGCGGACCACCGCCGAGGACGCGGCGGCCGAGCTGGACGCCAACCTGCTGGGCGCGCTACGGGTCACCAACGCCTTCGTGCCGCTGCTGCGCGCGTCCGAGCATCCCCGGATCGTGAACGTCTCGTCCCGGGTGGGCTCGTTCGCGGCCACCCTCGAGTACGACATGTTCGACTGGCGGGTCGTGCCGCCGATCTACGCCATCTCCAAGACCGCGCTGACGATGCTCACCCTCAAGTACTCGCGCGCCCTGCCCGGGATCCTGGTCAACGCGGCCGATCCCGGATACACGGCGACCGACCTGAACGGCGGTCAGGGCACCCAGACGGTGACCGAGGGCACCGACGCGATCGTTCACCTGGCCACCCTCGGCGACGACGGCCCGACCGGCACCGTGCTCAGCCGCGAGGGAGCAGTGCCCTGGTAGGGAGTGCCGAAAATGCAACGATCCCGCGGCCACCGGGGTGGGCGCGGGATCTCCGATGCTCAGCCGTGCGGCGGGCCGTCAGGGGTTGTCGGTCGCCTCGGCGGTCAGGAGACCGGCGTTGATCTCGCGCATGGCGATCGAGAGCGGCTTCTCCTGGGGCGTGGTCTCGACGAGCGGGCCCACGTACTCGAGGAGGCCCTCACCGAGCTGGCTGTAGTAGGCGTTGACCTGGCGGGCACGCTTGGCCGCGAAGATCACCAGCGAGTACTTCGACGAGGTCTTGTCCAGCAGCTCGTCGATCGGCGGGTTGGTGATGCCTTCGGGGTTCGCGATGGTTCCCACAGTTGTTCAGTCCTTAATGCTCTTGGGGCGTCAGAAATGACGAACCGAGTAATCCTACCAGCTCGTCCGCCGCGCGCTCGACGAAGTCGTTGACGACCGTACGGTCGAATTCCTTCTCGGCTTCGAGTTCCTCATCCGCGTGGGCGAGGCGGCGCCGGATGGTCTCCTCGTCGTCGGTGCCCCGGCCGACCAGGCGACGGCGCAGCTCCTCGACGCTGGGCGGGGCCAGGAAGATCAGTTGCGCGTCGGGCATCGAGGCCCGGACCTGGCGCGCGCCCTGCAGGTCGATCTTCAGCAGGACCGGCCGGCCCTGGCCCAGCCAGCCCTCGACCTGCGCCCGCGGCGTGCCGTAGAGGTTGCCGGCGAACTCGGCCCACTCCAGCAGTTGTCCGCCATCGATCAGCCGCTGGAACTCCTGGCGAGTCACGAAATGGTAGTGCTCGCCGTCGGTCTCGTAGTCGCGCTTCTTCCGCGTCGTCACGGACACGGACAGCTTGATCCAAGGCGAGCGCGCCCGGATCAACTCGATCACGCTGTCCTTGCCGACCCCGCTGGGGCCGGAGAGGACGGTGAGTCGGGCCGCCGGGCGCGCGTCGTCATCCATGCTCACAAGGCTCATTCAACACGAGCCCTCGAGTCAGTTCGCAGCGAACTCCCCCAGGAGGGCCTTGCGCTGCTGGTCGCCGAGACCGCGCAGCCGGCGGCTGTCAGCGATCTTCAGCTTCTCCATGATCTGCGTCGCACGGATCTTGCCGATGCCCGGCAGCGCCTGAAGCACGGCCGAGACCTTCAGCTTGCCGACGACCTCGTCCTCTTCCGCGCGGTCGAGCACGGCGGCGAGGGTGGTCTTGCCGGACTTGAGCTGTTCCTTCAGCTCAGCCCGAGCTTTACGAACTTCAGCAGCCTTCTCCAGCGCGGCAGCGCGCTGCTCGGGGCTCAGTGACGGGAGCGGCACCAGTTCTCCTCAGGTCCCTATCGCGACGGTAGGTCAATACCGGCGCTTCTGTGAAACGTGGTGTGCCAGGTAACCAAAGGGGCATGTGGTTCCCCGGCGCGGGGAAAACTAGCGGTCAACGGCGGTTTCGGCAACGTGGGGGTACCCCCGCACCCGCTGTCCGCGTCCCTGGTAAGCAGGGACCTTTTCACCCGAGCGCAGCTGCGCACTCGTCTGCGGCCCGCTCTGCTGCTAGACGCAGCCCGGCCACTGATGGTCCCGCTGTCAGAACTTCCCGTGAGTACGACGGCAGCACGTTACGCAGGCTTTCGCCGAAGACGCGGCGCAGGTCGGCGGGGGTCGCGCCCTGCGCCCCGAGGCCCGGCGCGAGCAGTGGACCGTTCACCGCGGACAGGTCGTGGCCGGTCTCGCCGATCGTCGCCCCGATGACCAGACCGAAGCTTCCCAGGGGCTCCGCACCCCTGTTGAGCTGGGAAATCTCGTCGATCATGGTTTGCGCCACGGTGCGGCCGCCGGCCGCGACGGCATGCTGGACGGACGGTCCCTCCGGATTGGACGTCAGGCCGAGGACGAAGACGCCGCCGCCGTTGGCGGCCGCGACGTCGAGTGCCGGCTGCAACGATCCGAATCCGAGATAGGGACTCACAGTAATCGCATCGGCACACAGAGAACTCGCCGGATCAAGGTAGGCGGAGGCGTACGCGGCCATGGTCGAACCGATGTCGCCCCGCTTCACGTCCAGCAGAACAAGGGCTCCGGCCTCCCGAGACTGTCGGATAGTTGACTCAAGAATGCCGATGCCGCGTGACCCAAATCTCTCAAAAAACGCGGACTGCGGCTTGAGCACGGCCACCCGATCGGCCAGGGCTTCGACCACCGTTAGGGCGAAGCGTTCCAGGCCGGCCACGTCGTCGGGCAGACCCCACTTAGTGAGCAGGGCGGCGTGCGGATCGATGCCGACGCATAGCGGGCCGCGCTTCGCGGTCGCCTCGACGAGGCGCTTGCCGAAGGTCTCCATCGCTGTCATTCCTCTTCCGTGTCGGGTGGCCGCCAGCGCGCGGGCGGCCGATGCGGTAGGGGGTTCATGGGTGAGCCGGCCGCCGGGACGGCGGCGCTCGTTAAGCGGACAAAGCAGTCAGATCGATCGGCCGGGCCGCGACCCGGCAAAGCAGTCGAAAAATAGCGATGTGTTTTGCGCCGCAGAGACGCCGGACGGAGACCGGGGGACGCCGAATCAGCCGACCGTGGCCGCCGCGGCGACGCCCGCGGTGATCCGGGCGACGTCCTCGGCGCCGGTGACGTACGGCGGCATCGTGTAGACGAGGTCGCGGAAGGGCCGCAACCACACCCCACGCGCGACCGCCGCGGCCGTCGCGGCCCGGATGTCCACGTCATGATCCAGCTGCACCACCCCGATGGCGCCCAGGACCCGGACGTCCGCGACGCCGGGTCGCCCTCGCAACGGCTCCAGACCGTCCCTGAGACCGTTTTCGATCAGTCGTACGTGATCTACCCAGGATCCGTCCCGCAGCAGCCTGAGCGACGCTCTGGCGACCGCGCAGGCGAGCGGATTGCCCATGAAGGTCGGCCCGTGCATGAGCCCGCCCCCGGGCCCGTCCGAGATCGCCTCGGCGACCGCCGTCGTGCACAGCGCCGCCGCGAGCGTCAGGTAGCCACCGGTGAGCGCCTTGCCGACACACATGATGTCGGGCCCGACCCCGGCGTGCTCGGCCGCGAAGAACTTCCCGGTCCGCCCGAACCCGGTGGCGATCTCATCGAAGATCAGAAGGACTCCGTACGCCGCGGTCGCCTCCCGCAGCACCCGCAGGTAGCCCGGATGGTGGAACCGCATGCCGCCCGCGCCCTGCACGACCGGCTCGACGATCACCGCCGCGAGCTCCCCCGCGTGCCGCTCGATCATTTCCACGAGCTTTTCCGCGTACGCCTCGTCGAACTCCACCGGCGGCGCGTCCGCGAAGACCTGCGCCGGCAGCACCCCCGTCCACAGCGAGTGCATCCCCCCGTCCGGATCGCACACGCTCATCGGATGGAAGGTGTCGCCGTGGTATCCACCCCGCCAGGTCGCCAGCTTGCGGCGCCCGGGCCGGGCCTGCAACGCCATCTTGATCGCGACCTCGACGCTGACCGACCCCGAGTCGCACAGGAAGACGTGCTCCAGCCCGTCCGGGGCCACCTCGACCAGTTCGGCCGCCAGTTCGACGGCCGGTTCGTGGGTGAGCCCGCCGAACATCACGTGACTCATCCGCCGCGACTGCCCGGCCAGCGCCTCGTCCAGCGCGGGATGCCGATAGCCGTGGATGGCGGCCCACCACGACGACATCCCGTCGACCAGTTCACGCCCGTCGGCGAGCTTCAGACGTACGCCGGAAGCACTCTCGACCAGATAGGGCTCGCTCCGGCCGGGCATCGGCCCGTACGGATGCCAGACGTGCGCCCGATCGAGCGCGAGCAACCGCCCCGCCCGGCCGGCCGAAGACGATGTGCTGCCTGGGGCCGGCGGGGACGGAGGGCTGGTCATCGCGCCGGGCGGACCAGGGTCGTGTGATGGGCGGCGGCCGCCTTCGCCGCGGCCCGGACCAGGGCCGGGCCCCGGTAGATGAAGCCGCTGTAGAGCTGCACCAGTGACGCGCCCGCGTCGAGCAGGCGGACGGCGTCGTCCGGCTCCATGATGCCGCCGACGCCGATGATCGGGAGGCGGCCGTCGGTCTCGGTGTGGACGAAGTGGACGACCTTGCGGGCCTTCTCGGTCAGCGGCCGGCCCGACAGGCCACCCGCCTCGGCCGCCCGCGGCTGGTCCGAGGGGGCCAGGCCGTCACGCGACAGCGTCGTGTTGGTGGCGATCACGCCGGCCGCGCCGTGGCTCAGGCAGACCTCGAGCAGTTCCGCGATCGCCGGCTCGGTCAGGTCGGGCGCGATCTTCACGAGCACCGGCTTCGGGCCGACCAGGGCCTTGAGCAGGTCGGCGATCGCCGACTTGTCCTGCAGGCTGCGCAGGCCCGGGGTGTTCGGCGAGGAGACGTTGACCGCGATGTAGTCCGCGTACGGGTGGAGCAGCCGATGCGAGGTCAGGTAGTCCTCGACCGCCTCCTCCAGCGGGGTCACCTTCGACTTGCCCAGCGAGACGCCCAGCGGCACGCCGATCGGGCCCAGCGCGGCCAGGCGGGTGGCCAGGGCGGCCGCGCCGGCGTTGTTGAAGCCCATCCGGTTGATGATCGCCTCGCTGCCGCGCAGCCGGAACAGCCGTGGCTTGTCGTTGCCGGGCTGCGCCTTCGCGGTGACCGTGCCGACCTCGACGAAGCCGAACCCGAGGGCCGGCCACGCCGGTAGCGCGACGCCGTTCTTGTCCATGCCCGCGGCCAGGCCGACCGCGTTCGGGAACCGGACCCCGAACGCTTCGACCGGCGCGCTCGTCGCGTAGCGGGCACGCATCAGCGACCGCGCCGGCGCCGGCAGCCCGGCCAGCCGATGCAGCGTGAACTCGTGCGCCGTCTCCGCGTCGCCACCGCCCAGCCGGAACAGGACCGGCCGGACGGTGGACTCGAACAAGGTCACTTCTCGGCACCCCGGAGGGCGGCGTGCAGCTCCTGCAGCGGGCGGACGGACATGTCGCCGCGCATCAGCGCCTCGATGCCCATGACCGCGGCCGCCGCGCCCGGCACCGTGGTGATGCACGGGATGTCGGCGGTGACCGCCGCGCTGCGGATCTCGTACCCGTCGGAGCGGGCGTTGGCGCCCGAACCCTGCGGGGTGTTGATGATCATCGCGATCTCGCCGGCCGCGATGAGTTCCAGCGCGTTCTGGCCGGCGCTCTCGAAGTGCTTCGGCACGATCTCGCAGACCACGCCGTAGCGGCGCAGCACCTCGCCGGTGCCGGCGGTCGTGACGATCGTGAAGCCGAGGTCGGCCAGCCGCTTGATCGGGAAGACCATGGCCCGCTTGTCCCGGTTCGCCACCGACACGAAGATCTTGCCGGCGGTGGGCAGCGATCCGTACGCCGCGGCCTGGGACTTGGCGAACGCCTGGCCGAAGCCGGCGTCGATGCCCATGACCTCGCCGGTCGACTTCATCTCGGGCCCGAGCAGGCTGTCGACGCCCTTGCCGGCCGGGGTGCGGAACCGCTTGAACGGCAGCACCGCCTCCTTGATGGCGATCGGCGCGTTCTCCGGGACCGTCCCGCCGTCGCTGTCGGGCAGCAGGATGCCCTCGGCCCGCAGTTCGCCGATGGTGGCGCCCAGCATGATCCGGGCCGCCGCCTTGGCCAGCGGCACCGCCGTCGCCTTGGAGACGAACGGCACGGTCCGCGACGCGCGCGGGTTGGCCTCGAGCACGTAGAGCACGTCGTCCTTGAGCGCGTACTGCACGTTGAGCAGGCCGCGCACCCCGACCCCGCGGGCGATCGCCTCGGTGTAGCGGCGCACCTCGGCCAGGTGCGAGCCGGCCAGGGTGATCGGCGGCAGCGAGCAGGACGAGTCGCCGGAGTGGATGCCGGCCTCCTCGATGTGCTCCATCACGCCGCCGATGTAGACGTCGCCGTTGGCGTCGCAGAGCGCGTCCACGTCGATCTCGACCGCGTCGTCGAGGAACCGGTCGACCAGCACCGGGTGGTTCGGGGAGATCTCGGTGGCCCGCTCGATGTAGCCGCGCAGCGTCGGCTCGTCGTAGACGATCTCCATGCCGCGGCCGCCGAGGACGTACGACGGGCGGACCAGCACCGGGTAGCCGATCGCGTCGGCGATCTGTTTGGCCTCGTCGAAGCTGGTCGCCGTGCCGTGGTCGGGCGAGCGCAGGCCGGCCTTGGCCAGCACGGCGCCGAACAGCCCACGGTCCTCGGCCAGGTCGATCGACTCGGGCGAGGTGCCGACGATCGGCACGCCGGCCGCCTTGAGCCGGTTGGCCAGGCCGAGCGGGGTCTGCCCGCCGAGCTGCACGATCACGCCGATCACGCCGGGGCCGCCGGCGGCCTTGCCCGAGCTGTCCTCGGCGTGGAACACCTCGAGGACGTCCTCGAAGGTGAGCGGTTCGAAGTAGAGCCGGTCGGCGGTGTCGTAGTCGGTCGACACCGTCTCCGGGTTGCAGTTGACCATGACGGTCTCGAAGTCGACCCCCCGCAAGGCCATGACCGCGTGCACGCAGGAGTAGTCGAACTCGATGCCCTGCCCGATGCGGTTCGGCCCCGAGCCCAGGATCAGCACCTTGGGCCGGTCCGAGGGCGCGACCTCGGTCTCCTCGTCGTACGTGGAGTAGTGGTAGGGCGTGTTCGCCTCGAACTCGGCCGCGCACGTGTCGACGGTCTTGTAGACCGGGCGCACGCCGAGCCGGTGGCGCAGCGTGCGGACGCCGTCCTCACCGGCCAGCTCGGGCCGCAGCGCGGCGAGCTGCTTGTCGGAGATTCCGGAGCGCTTGGCCGTACGAAGAAGCTCCTCGTCCAGCACGGGCGCGTCCAGGATCTCCTGGCGGAGGTCGACCAGCGCCTTGATCTCGTCGAGGAACCAGGGGTCGATGCGGCCGCTGGCCTCGTGCACCTGCTCGACGGTGGCGCCGAGCCGCAGCGCGGCCTCCACGGTGTAGAGCCGGCCGTCGTGCGGAACGCGCATCGCCTCAAGGGCGGCCTCCGCCGTCTCGAAAGAAGGCGACGTCCAGAATCCCGCGGCCTTCGTCTCCATCGACCGCATCGCCTTGTTCAGCGCCTCGGCGAAGTTGCGGCCGATCGACATCGCCTCGCCGACCGATTTCATCGTGGTGGTCAGCTCGGCGTCGGCCCCGGGGAACTTCTCGAACGCGAACCGCGGGATCTTCACGACCACGTAGTCGAGGGCCGGCTCGAAGGCGGCCGGCGTCTTGAGCGTGATGTCGTTCGGGATCTCGTCCAGCGTGTAGCCGATGGCCAGCTTGGCCGCGATCTTGGCGATCGGGAAGCCGGTCGCCTTGGAGGCCAGGGCCGACGAGCGGGACACGCGCGGGTTCATCTCGATCACGACGAGCCGGCCGTTGTCCGGGTTGATCGCGAACTGGATGTTGCAGCCGCCGGTGTCGACGCCGACCTCGCGCAGCACGGCGATGCCGAGGTCGCGCAGGTTCTGGTACTCCCGGTCGGTCAGCGTCATGGCCGGCGCCACGGTGACCGAGTCGCCGGTGTGCACGCCCATCGGGTCGACGTTCTCGATCGAGCAGACGACCACGACGTTGTCGTGCTTGTCGCGCATCAGCTCGAGCTCGTACTCCTTCCAGCCGAGCACGCTCTCCTCGATGAGGACCTCGTGCACCGGGGAGGCGGCGAGGCCGGAGCCGGCGATGCGCTCCAGGTCCTCGTCGGTGTGCGCCATGCCCGAGCCGAGGCCGCCCATGGTGAACGAGGGTCGGATGACGACCGGCAGGCCGAGCTCGGCCACCGTCGCCTTGACCTCGTCCATCGAGTGGCAGACCCGCGAGCGCGGGGTCTCGCCGCCGGCCTTGGCCACGATCTCCTTGAACAGCTGGCGGTCCTCGCCGCGGCGGATGGCGTCGACGTCGGCGCCGATCAGCTCGACGCCGTACTTCTCCAGGACGCCGCTCTCGTGCAGGGCGATCGCGGTGTTGAGCGCGGTCTGCCCGCCCAGCGTGGGCAGGATCGCGTCGGGGCGCTCCTTGGCGATGACCAGCTCGACGAACTCGGGGGTGATCGGCTCGACGTACGTGGCGTCGGCGAACTCCGGGTCCGTCATGATCGTGGCCGGGTTGGAGTTGACCAGCGAGACGCGGATGCCCTCGGCCCGCAGCACCCGGCAGGCCTGGGTGCCGGAGTAGTCGAACTCGCAGGCCTGGCCGATGACGATCGGGCCGGAGCCGATCACCATGACGTGCTTGAGATCTTCACGCTTCGGCATGTGGGTCAGCCCTTCTTTTCCACGAGCTCGACGAACCGATCGAACAGGTAGTCGGCGTCGTGCGGGCCGGCGGCGGCCTCGGGGTGGTACTGGACAGTGAACGCGGGCACCTCGATGCCCCGCAGGCCCTCGACCACGTCGTCGTTGAGGCACACGTGCGACACCTCGACGCCGCCGAAGTCGGTGTCGATCACCTTGTTCAGCGGGGCGTCGACCGCGAAGCCGTGGTTGTGGCTGGTCACCTCGACCTTGCCGGTGGTCTTGTCGAGCACCGGCTGGTTGATGCCGCGGTGGCCGTAGCCCAGCTTGTAGGTGCCGAAGCCGAGCGCCCGGCCGAGAATCTGACTGCCGAAGCAGATGCCGAACAGCGGCTTCTCGCGGCGCATGACCTCGCGGGCCAGCGCGACCGGGCCGTCCGCCGTGGCCGGGTCACCCGGGCCGGGCGAGAAGAACACCGCGTCCGGGCTGACGGCCAGGAGGTCCTCGATCGACGACGAGGCCGGGAAGACATGCGTGGTGACGCCGCGTTCGGCCAGCCGCCGGGTGACGTTGCGCTTGATCCCGAGGTCGAGCGCGGCGACCGTGTAGCGGTGCTCACCGACAGCAGAAACGGTGTAAATGTCCGGAGTGCTAACTTCGCCGGAAAGATCCGCGCCAACCATCTGCGGCTGCGCCTGAACACGTTCAAGGAGCGACGAGGGGTCCAGGTCGACCGATGAGACACCGACTCGCATCGCGCCGCGCGACCGCAGGTGGCGAGTCAGAGCCCGGGTGTCGACGCCGCTGATCCCGACGATCCCCTCGGCCGCGAGCCGGTCGCCCAGATCGCCGGTGGAGCGCCAGTTCGAGGGCCGGCGGGCGGGGTCACGCACGACATAGCCGGCGACCCATATGCGAGAGGACTCGTCGTCCTCCTCGTTGACGCCCGTGTTGCCGATCTGCGGCGCGGTCTGGACGACGACCTGCTTGTGGTACGAGGGGTCGGTCAGCGTCTCCTGATAACCCGTCATGCCGGTCGTGAAGACAGCCTCGCCGAACGTCTCCCCGACAGCGCCGTACGCCGTACCGGAGAAGGTCCGCCCGTCTTCCAAGACCAAGATTGCTTTCGTCACTTAACAGCCTTCCCATCGAGGACCGTAGGAACTCCCCGGAGGAACGTCGCCACGATGCGACCCGGCAGGGTGGTGCCCGCGTACGGTGTGTTGCGGCTGCGGCTCGCCAGCTCGGCCGGGTCGACGACCCGGCGGGCGGACGGGTCCACCAGCGTGAGGTTGGCCGGGCTCCCGACGCTGAGGTCGGTGCCGTGGCCGGTGAGGCCCGCGATCTTGGCGGGGGTTCGCGACATGCGGTCGGCGATGAGGTCCCACCGCTCGCCGAGCACCGAGAGCACGACCGGCAGCGCCGTCTCCAGCCCCACCATGCCGGGCCGGGCGTACGCCCACTCGCACTCCTTGTCCTCCACCGCGTGCGGCGCGTGGTCGGTGGCGACCACGTCGATGACGCCCTCGATCAGCGCTTCCCGAAGGGCGTGCACGTCGGACGCCGTACGCAAGGGGGGGTTGACCTTGAAGACCGGGTCGTAGGACGCGGCCAGCTCGTCGGTGAGCAGCAGGTGGTGCGGCGTCACCTCGGCCGTCACCCGGACGCCGCGGGCCTTGGCCTGCCGGAGCACCTCGACCGAGCCGGCGGTGGAGACGTGGCAGACGTGCAGGCGGCTGCCCACGTGCTCGGCCAGCAGCACGTCGCGGGCGATGATCGCCTCCTCGGCGACCGCGGGCCAGCCGGTGAGGCCGAGGCGGGTGCTGACCTCGCCCTCGTGCATCTGGGCGCCCTCGGTGAGCCGGGGCTCCTCGGCGTGCTGGGCGATGATGCCGTCGAACGCCTTCACGTACTCCAGGGCGCGGCGCATGAGGCGCGGGTCGGCCACGCAGAAGCCGTCGTCGGAGAAGATGCGCACCCCGGCGGCCGAGGTGGCCATCGCGCCCAGCTCGGCCAGCTGCTTGCCGGCCAGGCCCACGGTGACGGCGCCGATCGGCTGCACGTCGACCAGGCCGGCCTCGCGGCCCAGGCGCCAGACCTGCTCGACCACGCCCGCGGTGTCGGCCACCGGCGACGTGTTGGCCATCGCGAAGACGGCCGTGTACCCGCCGAGCGCGGCCGCCCGGGAGCCGGTCTCGACCGTCTCGGCGTCCTCACGGCCCGGCTCGCGCAGGTGGGTGTGCAGGTCGACCAGGCCCGGCAGCGCGACCAGGCCGGCGGCGTCGATCACCTCTGCGGAGGGATCCGACTTGTCGGAAATGCGGCCATCGACAATCGCCAGATCAACCGGATCGGCGCCGAGCACCGACACGCCCTTGATCAAGTATGAGCTCACGCCTTGCCCCCAAGCAGCAGATAGAGGACGGCCATGCGGGCGCTGACCCCGTTGGCGACCTGTTCGACGATGGTGGATCGGGAGGAGTCGGCCACCTCGGGCGTGATCTCCATGCCCCGGTTCATCGGGCCGGGGTGCATGACGATCGCGTGCTCGGGCAGCTTGCGCATGCGCGCGAGGTCGAGGCCGTAGCGCCGGCTGTACTCCCGCGCGGAGGGGAAGTACGAGTCCTGCATGCGCTCGGTCTGCACTCGAAGCATCATCACGACGTCCATGTCGGGCAGGACGCTATCGAGGTCGTACGACACTTTCGTCGTCTTGGAGAGAGCGGCCGCCACGTCGAGCGGGATGAGGGTCGGCGGGCCGACCAGAGTCACCCGCGCGCCCAGCGTCGTGAGCAGCAGAACGTTTGATCGCGCGACCCGGCTGTGAAGCACGTCACCCACGATGGCGACCTTGAGGCCGTCGATCCGGCCGAGGCGCGAGCGCATCGTGTACGCGTCCAGCAGCGCCTGGGTCGGGTGCTCGTGGGTGCCGTCGCCGGCGTTGACCACCGACCCGTCGACCCACTGGGCCAGCCGGTGCGGCGCGCCCGACGCCGGGTGGCGGATCACCACCGCGTCCGCGCCCATGGCCTGCAGGGTCAGCGCGGTGTCCTTCAGGCTCTCACCCTTCGAGACGCTGGAGCCCTTGGCCGAGAAGTTGATGACGTCGGCCGACAGGCGCTTGGCCGCCGCCTCGAACGAGATGCGGGTGCGGGTCGAGTCCTCGTAGAAGAGGTTGACCACCGTGCGGCCGCGCAGCGTCGGCAGCTTCTTGACCTCGCGGCCGGCCAGGGCGGCCATCTCGCCCGCGGTGTCCAGGATGAGGGTGGCGGTGGCCGCGTCGAGGTCGGCCGCCGAACGGAGATGCTTGATCAATTTTCGCTCCCCGTCAGTCGTACCTCGTCGAGCCCGTCCGTCTCGGTCAGTGAGACGCGGACGCTCTCCGAGAGCGCGGTCGGAATGTTCTTGCCGACGTAGTCGGCGCGGATCGGCAGCTGCCGGTGGCCCCGGTCGACCAGCACCGCGAGCTGCACCGAGCTGGGGCGCCCCTCGTCGTTCAGGGCGTCGAGGGCGGCGCGGACCGTGCGCCCGCTGAACAGCACGTCGTCGACGAGGATGACCCGCAGGCCGTCGATGCCGCCGCCGGGCAGCTCGGTCTTGCCGAGCGCGCGGGTGGCGTGCAGCCGCAGGTCGTCGCGGTAGAGGGTGATGTCGAGCGATCCGACGGGCACGTCGATGCCCTCGAACGCGTGAATGCGGGCGGCCAGGCGCTGGGCCAGCGGCACGCCGCGAGTGGGAATCCCGAGAAGGACGGTGCCGGTGGCGCCGGACGTCTTCTCCAGAATCTGATGAGCGACCCGGTCGACGACCCGGTGCAGGTCGGACGCGCTCAAAATGATCTTGCTGGGCGTGTCGGCACGTGGCTGCGCCACGGCGGACCTCCTTCCCCGCCTCACGGGACGGGTCGTTAAAGGAAGTTCAGGATGGTCCCGGGAGGGGCCACCACATGGGCTGACGCTACGTTACCAGTGCCGCCGGCGGCGGCCATCGTGACATGGCTGACCGTCACGTCAGACGGACTAATCAGACAGATCTACCGTGTGCCACACGACTCATCGGTAACCGACACTTGACCGGAAGTCGCAAACTCCGTACCGTCACGCTGCGTAGCGATCGCGGAGGAAGAACCCTCCGCGGCATGCACAGTGGGAGTGTTCCGAATGCCGTCTGAGTACGCCAAGTCGTTGGGCGCCCGCCTGCGTTCCATCCGCCAGCAGCAGGGCCTGTCCCTGCAAGGCGTGGAGGAGAAGTCGAACGGTCGCTGGAAGGCCGTCGTGGTGGGATCGTACGAGCGTGGCGACCGCGCGGTCACCGTCTCGCGTCTCGCCGAGCTGGCCGACTTCTACCGCGTTCCCGTGTCGGAGCTGCTGCCCGACGGCAGCGGTGTCCGCCTCGAGGCCACCAACAAGATCGTGCTGGACCTCGAGAAGCTGTACGACACCACCGGCGAGGACCTCGCCTACGTCGCGCGGTACGCCCGTGCGATCCAGCAGCAGCGCGGCGACTACAACGGCCGCGTCCTCTCCATCCGCGCCGACGACCTGCGGGCGCTCGCCATCGTCTACGACATCTCCCCCTCGGGCCTCATCGAGCGCCTCACCGAGCAGGGTGTCCTCGTGGCCGACCCGCGCGCCTTCTTCGCCAGCTGACGTTCACCAACTGAAACGTTCCGCCTCCTTTTCTCCATGAGGCGAAGCGCACCAATCCCCCATCCCCCCTGCGACTCGCCGCGCCGGCGCCGTGTCCCACACGCTGAAAAGCCCGCGTTCCGCACGCGGGCTTTTTTGCGTTCAACCCGCCGAGGTACGCCACGCCGGCTGACCCAAGCGCAAGTGACGCCGCCCCGCAGGCGCAGCGCGACCATCGTCCGGGGCCGGCCATAGCGCGCCTTTCGCGCGGGGAGATCGCAAGGGCGTGCTCACCGTGGTGTCAAACCCCCGCAAACTCGGTCACGGTAAGGGCGACCGCCACGTGGAGTGATGTCGACCGTTTTGATCAAGCAACACGTCGAGGCAGCACGAAGGCCCCGCACTCCGAAGAGCCCGGGGCCTGAGAAGCGCTCAGCGGGTCGCGAACTCCGCGATCCGGCCGAGAATGCCGTTGAGGAACCGCGGGCTGTCGTCGGTGGACATCGTCTTGGCCAGCTCGACCGCCTCGGAGATGGCGACCGGGTCGTCGATCTCGGGGACGTAGAGCAGCTCGTAGACGGCGATCCGGGCCAGGTTGCGGTCGATCACCGGCATCCGCTCGAGGGTCCAGCCCTCGGCGTAGCTGGCGATCAGCTCGTCGATGCGGTCGAGGTGCTCGGCCACGCCCTCGACCAGGCCGACCGAGTACTCCAGGTGATCCGGATGGGGCTTGGCGATGCGCTCGAGGTAGGTGGCGAGCACCTCCCGCGGCGGGAGGTCACGCAGATCGGCCTCGTACAGCACATCCAAGGCCCGTTTCCGGGCCTTGCGACGAGCCGGCGTCTGCGTCGAGCGAGGGGCGTCAGCCATGATCAGGAACGACCGAGGTAACGGCCGTCGCGGGTGTCGACCTTGATCTTCTCGCCGGTGGTGATGAACAGCGGAACGTTCACGGTCGCGCCGGTCTCGACGGTCGCCGGCTTGGTGCCACCGGTCGAGCGGTCGCCCTGCAGGCCCGGCTCGGTGTAGGTGACCTCGAGGAACACGCTGGTCGGCAGCTCGATGTAGAGCGGCACGCCCTCGTGCGTGGCGACAGTCGCCTCGGCCTCGGGGAGCAGGTAGTTCGCGTTCTCGCCGACGGTCGCGCCGGCCACGGTGATCTGCTCGTAGGTGTCCAGGTCCATGAAGACGAAGTCCTCGCCGTCCTGGTAGAGGTACTGCATCGTGCGCTTGTCGACCGTGGCGGTCTCGACCTTGGTGCCGGCGTTGAACGTCTTGTCGACGACCTTGCCGGACAGCACGTTCTTCAGCGTGGTGCGCACGAACGCGCCACCCTTACCCGGCTTGACGTGCTGGAACTCCACCACGGACCAGAGGCCGCCGTCGAGGTTGAGCACCAGGCCGTTCTTCAGGTCGTTCGTGGAAGCCATGCCCTGCCTTGATTTCTATGGAAGCTGTCGGTGACCGACCGAGTTTACCGGCGGGAACGTCTAACCGGCGAATCGGGCCAGGTGCTCGAGCGCGAGCCGGTAACCATCGACACCCAGACCCGCCAGAACCCCGGTGGCGACGGCCGAGATGACCGAATGATGCCGGAATTCCTCGCGGGTATGGATGTTCGAGATGTGCACCTCGATGAGCCGGCCGCCCAGTTGGGCCGCCGCGTCCCGGACGGCGATGTTGTAGTGCGACCACCCGGCCGGGTTGAGCACCACGTCGGCGCCCTCGTCGGCCGCCTGGTGCAGCCAGCGGATCATCTCGAACTCGGCGTCGGTCTGGCGCACCTCCACCCGCACGCCGAGCCGCTCCGCGGTCTCCAGGCAGAGCTTTTCCAGGTCGGCGTACGTGGTGTGGCCGTACACCGAAGGCTCTCTGGTCCCCAGACGGCCGAGATTCGGGCCGTTCAGCACGTAGATCATCGCGCCACCTCCGCGTACGCCCGCTCGAGCAGGCTCTCGTCCGGGCCGGTCAGGATGCCCGGCTTGGCCAGGCCGTCGAGCACCACGAACCGCAGCGTGGCCGCCCGCGCCTTCTTGTCGACCCGCATCGCGCTCAGCAGCTCGGGCCACGCCTCGGCCGGGTACGAGGTCGGCAGTCCGACCTTCTCCAGCGCCGCCCGGTGCCGCCGCGCGGTCTCGTCGTCCAGGCGCCCGGCCAGCCGGGCCAGCTCGGCCGCGAAGATCATGCCGACCGCCACCGCGTGCCCGTGCTTCCACGTGTACCGCTCGCGCTTCTCGATGGCGTGCGCGAGCGTGTGCCCGTAGTTGAGGATCTCGCGCAGCCCCGACTCCTTCAGGTCGACGCCCACCACCTCGGCCTTGACCCGGATCGCCCGCTCGACCAGCTCCCGCAGCACGGCGTCGCCGAGGTCACCCTTCTCGATCAGCTCGAGGATGACCGGATCGGCGATGAACCCGCATTTGATCACCTCGGCCAGCCCGGCCACCAGATCGTCGGCCGGCAGCGTGGCCAGCGAGTCGAGATCGCACAGCACGCCGGCCGGCGGGTGGAACGCGCCGACCAGATTCTTGCCGGCGGCGATGTTGACGCCGGTCTTGCCGCCCACGGCCGCGTCGACCATGCCGAGCAGCGACGTCGAGCACGGCACCCACCGCACCCCGCGCAGCCAGCTCGCGGCCACGAAACCGGCCAGGTCGGTGACCGCTCCCCCGCCCACGCCGATCACCACGTCCGTACGGGTGAAGTTGTTCGCGCCCAGCTCGTCCCAGCAGATCGCCGCGACCTCGACGCTCTTGCCCGCCTCGGCGTCGGGCACCTCGATGAGCAGGGTCTTCACCCCCGTCGCGGCCGCGATCCGCTCCGCCCGGTCGCGCAGCGGCGCCGAGAAGAGGACAGCGGCCTGCGCGGCCCCGTCGATCAGCGACGGCAGCTCGTTCGTCAGATCCCGGCCGACGAGCACGTCGTACGGACGGTCACCGGCCACCTGAATTCGTGTCACCACGGCGCAAACCCTAGACCCGCGCCCTCGGCCAGACGCACCCCATGGCGCCCGTTCCACCACCCGGAATGGGGTTATATCTTTCTACCCCCATACGGGTTACACATGAGCCATGCCGAAAATCAACGTGTACCTGCCCGACGACCTCGCCGACGCCGTCCGGGAGAGCGGCATCCCCGTCTCCGCGATCTGCCAGCGCGCTCTGGAGCAGGCCGTCCAGCGCGTCGCCGCCATCCGCGACGCCACCGCCATCGACCTCGACCCGGCCGCCCTGGCCGAGCGCCTCCCCAGCTTCACGGCCCGGCTGGTCACCGTCCTCGAACTGGCCGCACAGCGCGGCGAGCCGGTCACCACCGGCGCCCTGCTGCACGGTGTCCTGGCCGAGGGCGACAACCTGGCCCTGCAGATCCTCACCGCGATGGACATCCCGCCCACCACGCTGACCGCGCCCGAGACCGCCGAGCCGACCGGCGACGCCACCGGCCCCCGCTTCAGCCGGTCGGGCGCTGTCGTCCTGGAGCTGGCCGTCGGCGAGGCGATCGGCCTCGGCCACAACTACGTCGGCTGCGAACACCTGCTGATCGCCCTGGCCGCCGAGCCCGACGGGGCCGCGGGCGAGGTCCTGCGCGCCCGCGGCGCCGACGTCCGCGTCATCCGCCGAGCGGTCAGCGCCGCCCTCGCCGGATACGCCCACCTGCGCGCCAGCCACACCCCGCCCAAGGACGCGCTGACCGCGGCGCTCGCCCCCTTGATCGAACGCATCGAACGCTTGGAGACTCGCCTGGGCTGAGCACAGTCCGCACTGCTCGATGTGGGCCGTGCCGTCGTCGCGCCCCTGCTCACCCACCGCTGGAGATCGCCTTCTCCGGACGCAACCGGATCAGGCGGCCGGAGCCCTGAGCAGTTCCGCCACCTCGGCCGCGATCTCGTGCGGCTCGCGGCCGTCGGTGGTGACCGTGTGGGTGGCGACCTCGGCGTACAACGGACGCCGTTGATCGAGAAGGAACTTGAGCGTGGCCCGCGGGTTCAGGTTGAGCAGCGGGCGGCCCGCGCCCAGGCCGACCCGCTTGACCGCGTCGCTCAGCTCGACCGACAGGTAGACCACGGTGTGCTCGGTGAGCAGCTTGCGGGTGCCGTCGTGCAGGATCGCCCCGCCGCCGAGCGCCAGAACGCCGTCGAAGCTGTCGAGCGTCTCGGCGATCACCTGGCGCTCCAGCGCGCGGAACGCCTCCTCGCCGTCGTCGATGAAGATCTCCGGGATGGGCTTGCCGGCCCGCTCCTCGATGATCGTGTCGGCGTCGGCGAACTCCGTGGCCAGCAGCGCCGCCACGGCCGCGCCGATGGTGGACTTGCCGGCGCCCGGCGCGCCCACGAACACGGCCCGCGGCGCCATCAGCGGATGACCAGGCTTTCCAAGTATCCGGCGAGGTTACGGCGGATCTCGGCCACCGAGTCACCACCGAACTTCTCGACCGCCGCCTCGGCCAGCGTCAAAGCCACCATGGCCTCGGCCACCACGCCGCCGGCCGGCACGGCACAGACGTCCGACCGCTGGTTGATCGCGGTCGCCGGCTCGCCGGTGACCACGTCGACGGTCTGCAACGCCCGGTTGAGCGACGAGATCGGCTTGAGCGCGGCCCGCACCCGCAGCGGCTCGCCGTTGGTGATGCCGCCCTCGAGCCCACCGGCCCGATCGGTCACCCGGCGCACCCCGTCCGCGGTCGGAATGATCTCGTCGTGAGCCACCGACCCGCGCGAACGGGCCTGGGTGAACCCGTCACCGATCTCCACACCCTTGACGGACTGGATCGACATGAGCGCGGCGGCGAGCCGGGCGTCGAGCTTGCGGTCCCACTGCACGTGGGTGCCCAGGCCCGGCGGCACCCCGTACGCCAGCACCTCGACGATGCCGCCCAGCGTGTCCGCGTCCTTCTTGGCCGCGTCGACCTCGGCCACCATGCGCGCGCTGGCCTCGGGGTCGAGGCAGCGCAGCGGGTCGGCGTCGATCCGCGCCGCGTCCTCCGGCGCCGGGATGAGCCCGACCTTGGCCGCCACCGACCCGAGCTCGATCACATGAGAAACGATCTCGATACCCAGCGCCTGCTTGATCAGCGCCTTGGCCACGACACCGACGGCGACCCGGGCCGCGGTCTCCCGCGCACTGGCTCGCTCGAGAATCGGCCGGGCATCGGTGTGCCCGTACTTCTGCATGCCGGCCAGATCGGCGTGCCCCGGCCGCGGCCGGGTCAGAGGCGCGTTACGCGCCTGGCTGGCCAGCTCCTCCGGGTCGACCGGGTCGGCCGCCATCACGGTCTGCCACTTGGGCCACTCGGAGTTACCGACCCGGATCGCGACCGGACTGCCCAACGTCAGCCCATGCCGGATCCCACCGATGATCTCGATCTCGTCCTGCTCGAACTGCATGCGCGCCCCGCGCCCATAGCCGAGACGACGGCGCGCGAGATCGCGCCCGATCTCCGCACTCGTCACTTCCACCCCGGCGGGAACGCCTTCGAGAAGCGCGACGAGCGCCGGTCCATGCGATTCACCTGCGGTTAGCCAGCGCAACACCCCCAAATTCTGTCACGCCGCCCCCAGCACCCACCGCACCCCCACCCGCGTCCCGCCAGCCGGAACCCCCGGACCCTGTTCCTGCGCAGACTCGCCCCACCGATCCCCTCGTAATCCCCGCGATGAAGGCGTCACGTCGGGCCGCATGCGTGCCATGCCATCGCCCGCAGAGGGGGCCGTCTCGCCGGTCCGCCTCGTGGACGTCGCGCCATAGCCCGCCGTGGCCATCTTTGCCTGGCCGCTAGGGGCGCCAACTCATCGCGCGGCGGGGACCGGCTCGCCGGTCTGCTCACCGCGCCTTGGTTGCGCCCGGCCATCGCGCTGACGAGGGCTGCGGGCACCCTGCCGGACGCGGCGGCTATCGGCGGTTCGTCCTCCTCAGGGTTGCGAACGCCGGGAGGTTGTGAACACCTGTCGTCGAGCGCGGCGGCTCCACTGTTCCGAGGAGTTGTGGGGCTTCGCGACGGGCGCGGTAGGGGTGGTTCGCTTCCCGCGGGCCTTGCTGTCGGGTGCAAATGGGGACAGCTTCCTAGGAGGTTGCGAGTCTCCTGCGGAATACGCCCGAGGTCGCTTTCCAGGAACTGCGGGCCATCCGCCGCCGGAGGCCCCGTTTCAGCGGCTGCGTCCGCGTCGCTGCCCAGCACGAAGTGGCTGCTTTCCTGGATGGTGAGCGCCTGCCGTCGGGCGCGGGCAGGGCGGGCGCGGGCAGGGCGGGCGCGCGGGCAGGGCGGGCGCGCGGGCAGGGCGGGCGCGCGGGCAGGGCTGGGCAGGGCAGGGCGGGAGTCGGCTGGCCTAGGGGGTTGTGGGCGGCTTGCCGTTTGAGGCGGTCGGGGTTGGGCCGATGGAGGGCTGGCCCTTGGGGGTTGCGGGTGACCTGCTGACGGACGCGGAAGGGGGTGGCTCCGCGGTCGGCTTTCCGGTGGGGGTTGTGGGGGGCCTGGCGCCGGATGCGGTGGAAGTCGGCGCGATGGCTGACGACGAGTGTGCGGGGGCGGGTGAGGTTACGGTCGCCGTGGGGGCCGGGAGCACCGTGGGTGGGGCGGAGCGGCTGGGGGCGGTCGAGGAGGACGGCGAAGCCGGGGAGGCGGGCCGGGACGGGGTCGGGTCCGTCGGCCGGAGCAGGGCGAAGGCTGCGATCGAGACCGCCGCGGCGGCGGCGCCGGCGGTCAATGGGAGCCACCATCGGGCTAGCGCGGACCGGGTCGCGGGTCTCGTGGGGGCGGGGCGCAGGCTCTGGCTCGTCACGGCGGCGGCGCGGGCGGACAGGGCCGTGCGCAGGCGCTGTTCCAGGTCGGCTTCGGTCATCTCTCCCCCAGGTGGGCGCGGAGCAGCGTCAGCGCGCGGTGTGCGGTCGACTTGACGGTGCCGGTGGTGACGCGCAGGGCGCCGGCTATCTCCCGTTCGGAGAGGCCGGACCAGTAGCGCAGGACGATGACCTGACGCTGGCGGGTGGTGAGGTGGCCCAGTGCCCGGATCACCTCGCGGTCGCCCGCGCCGAGCAGGGCCTCCTCCTCGGCGGCGGGGGCCGGGTCGGGGCGCGGCGGCAGGTAGGCCCGGGCGATCCGGCGGCGGCGCAGGGTGGACCGGGCCGCGTTCATGACGGCGGAGACCAGGTACGCCTCGGGGTCGGTGACCGTGTCCAGGCCGGTGCCGTGACGGCGGTAGAGGCGGGTGAAGACGTCCTGGACGATGTCCTCGGCCGTGGGCAGGTCGTCGACCATGAGGACGGCCAGCCGGACCAGCGGCAGGCGGCGCTCGCGGAAGAGTTCGTCGATCGCGGGGGCGGCGGTCGCCGCCGCCACGAGCGGGCCGGGCGCGGCTCCCCGCCGCCAGCGCAGCAGCGACCTGGGCATCGGCAGCACGAAGATCACAAAGGGCCTCGCGATAACGGTCGGTGGCGCGCCGGCCGGACGGCCGGCGCGCGGGACATCAGGAAACGGCCCGGGTCGTGGCGGTGGCCGAGGGCACCGGGCCCGCCGTGGGCTTCCGCCCCGTGGCCGGTGCGCTCGCCGAAACGGTGGGGGCCGGCTTGGCGGTCGCTCTGGGCGCGGGGGCCGAGACCGTCGGCTTCACCCCGGAGGCGGGAGGAGATACGGCAACGGAGGCGGTGGGGGAAACCGCAACGGAGGCGGAGGGGGAAACCGCAACCGAAGCCGGACGGGAAGCCGGACCTGAAGCGGAAGCGGTAGCCGCAACCGAAGCGGACGGGGAAACGGCAACCGAAGCGGTAGGAGAAGCCGCGCCTGAAGCCGGGGGAGAAACCGCAGCCGAGGCGGGGGCGGAAGGAGCCGGCTTGGGGGCCGCGTCGTCGGCGAAGGCCGCCGCGGCGGCCACACCGCCGATGGCGACGGCGGCAACGGCTCCGGCGGCGACCGCGAGGGCCCGGGTGGATCTGCGCATCTCAAGCTCCAGCACTGTCAGTGGGTGCACTGTCGACTGGGAGGACGCGCGGGCGCGGAAAAGGTTGGCGGCTGCGCTGTGACCTGAGCCACAAAGCGGTCAGCGGGCCGCCGCGGCCGCGAACAGGGCCGCCCGCATGGCCGCCTCCGGGGCCGGGTCGACGCCCGTGAACTGGGAGAACTGCGAGAGAGCCTGGGCCAGAAGCAGGTCGAGCCCCGAGATCACGGCCAGCCCACCGGCCACGGCCGAGGCCGCCAGCGGGGTCGGCCACGGGTCGTAGATGGCGTCGAACAGCACCGTGCCCGGCCGCCACTCCGCCTCGATGGCCAGGTGGTCGGCCGCGCCCTTGGGGACCGTCGAGATCACCGCGTCCGCGGTCAGGGTCGCCGCCGCGTCCTCCCAGGCGTGCCCGACCAGGCGGACGCCCAGGGCTTCCGCCGCCGGCGCCAGCTCGAGCCGTGCGGACGGGCGGCGGGTCACCACCGCCACCTCGGCCACTCCCAGCGACGCCGCCGCCCCGAGCGCCGCCCGGGCCGTGCCGCCACCGCCGAGCACCGTCAGCGATGTCGGCGCGCCGGCCCCCGCGTCGCGGAGCACCCGGACCATGCCGGTCACGTCGGTGTTGTCGGCGTACCAGGTGCCGTCGTCACGGCGTACCAAAGTGTTGGCCGCACCCGTCGCCACCGCGAGCGGTGACGCCTCCGCCGCCAGGCGGAGAGCCGTCTCCTTCAGGGGCATCGTCAACGACAGCCCGGCCCACTCGGGTCCGAGGGAGTCGACGAGCCCGGGCAGAGCGAGCTCGTCGACCTCGAACGACGTGTAGCGCCAGTCGGTCAACCCGGCCGCTTGGAAGCCCGCCGTGTGGAGGACCGGCGAGAGCGAGTGGGCGATCGGCTGGCCGCAGACGGCGGCCCGGCGTGGTTGCACGGTTGAAAACCCTAGAGGACGCCGGCCTTCTTGGCCTTCTCGATGTTCCTGTTGTGCTCGGCGTACGTCTTGGCGAAGGCCGAGTGGCCCTGCTTGTCGATCGCCACGAAGAAGAACCAGTCGCCCTTCGGCGGGTTCAGCGCCGCCTCCATGGCCGCCCGGCCCGGGTTGTTGATCGGCGTCGGGGTCAGGCCCTTCTTGCCGTGCAGGCGGTACGGGTTCTTCGGGTCGGTCAGCTCGGCCAGCGTCATCTTGCCGGACGGCTTCGTCCGACGGCCGGTGAGCTGGTAGTAGTAGTTGATCCCGACGTCGAACTCGAGGCAGCCGCAGGCGATCTCGGGCGTACCGACGTAGAGGCGGTTGTACGCGACCCGTGCGACCTTGCCCAGGTCGTCCTTGTTGCCCGCCTCGGCCTGCGCGAGCGAGGCCACGGTCAGCACCTCGTTCGGCGTGAGGTTGCGGGCGCTCTGCGACTTGTCGACGAAGCCGGTCTCCTCGGCCACCGTGTTGAAGTGGCTGACCATCGTCGTGAGCATCTCGGTCGGGGTGGCCTTGGGGTCGAACTCGTACGTGTCGGGGAAGAGGAAGCCCTCGATCGACTTGGTCGCCTTGGTGTTGTTGCTGCGGTTGAACCAGAAGTCCGCCACCCCGAGCGCCTCGGGATCCTTGGCCGCCGCCTTGAAATCGTCGACCTTCTTGCCGGTCGCCTTGGCCAGGATGTCGTACACCTGGTTGGCGGTCTTGCCCTCGGGGATGGTGATGCCCTTGGAGACGCGCGCTTTGGGGTCGAGCAGCAGGGTAACGGCGCTCTCGGCCGACATCTGCTTCTTCAGGTTGTACGTGCCCGACTGGATATTCTTGCCCTTGGGGTTCGCGTCGGCCGCGTTCACGAAGGCTTTGGTGCTCTTGACGACGTCCTTGTCCACCAGCGCGTTGCCGATGTCGGTGAGCGTCGAGTTCTTGGCGATGTCGACCTGCACGGCGGCGCCGCCGCCGCCGTCGTAGTCGGCGGCGACGAAGAAGTCCTTGACCTTGGTGTAGCCGAAGTACACGCCGCCACCGAGGACGGCGAGCAGGACGAAGGCCATAAGGAACGCGACACCGGACTTACCGCCGCTTTTCTTCCCGCCGCGAGAGCCCCGGCGATGTCGGGGTCTCCCTTTCTCGGCGTTCTCGTCGAACGCGAGGTCCAGCTCGTCGATCATCTCTGCCTCCGCTGAGCGTCCAGCCAGCCCTGCAGGATCTCCACCGCGGCCGCCTGGTCGACGACCGCCCGCTGCCGCTTGCCGCGTACGCCTCGCTCGGCGAGCCTGCGGGTTGCGACCACGGTCGACATCCTCTCGTCCGCGAGGACGACCGGCACACTACCGACTGCCTCCACCAGTCGCCCAGCGTACGCACGAATGTCGATGGCGGCAGGTCCCTCGGCCCCGTTCAGGCGAACCGGGAGCCCCACCACGATCTGCACCACCTCGTGTTCCCCCACGAGGCGGACAAGCTCAGCAATGTCAGCGGGCACGGCATCGTCTGCCGCGCCCATGTCACGGGGCACCGTGACCAGGGGGGTGGCCAGGATCCCGTCAGGGTCGCTGATCGCGACCCCGACGCGCACCTTACCGACATCGACGCCCAGCCGCCTACCCCGCGACAGTGCGCTCATTCCTGGCTACCCCCAGCTACGTTCGGTCAGCTCGCGGTGTCCGCCACCGCCTTCTCCACGGCCGCGAGCAGCGCCGGAACCTGGTCGGCGGGAAGACCGCCACCCTGCGCGAGGTCGGCGTTGCCGCCGCCCCGGCCGGAGAGCGCACCCTTGACCAGATCCGCCGCCGACAGGCCACGGCCCTTGGCCGCGCTGTTCAGCGCCACGATCAGCGACGCCTTGCCGTTCGAGCGGGCCGCCACCGCGACGACCGCGGGACGAGCCGCGTCGATCTTGCCGCGGATCTCCTGAGCCAGCGTACGCACGTCGTTGCCGGCCGCGCCCTCGGGAGCCTCCGTGCCGACGTACGCCACACCGCGCAGGTCCTTGGCCTGCGACGCGAGCGTCGAAGCCCCGCCCAGCACCATCTGCGCCCGCAGCTTCTCGAGCTCCTTCTCGGCGTCGCGCAGCGCCGTCACGGTCTGCTCGACCCGGTCGGCGACCTGGTCGCCGGGCACCCGGAACAGCTCCGCGAGCCGGGAGACCAGCAGGTGCTCCTTGGCCAGGAAGCCGAACGCGTCGATGCCGACGAGCGCCTCCACCCGGCGTACACCGGAACCGATCGACTGCTCGTTGAGGATCTTCACCAGGCCCAGCTGGCCCGAGCGGTCGACGTGGGTGCCACCACACAGCTCACGCGCGTAGTCACCCACTTCAACCACACGGACCTCATCGCCGTACTTCTCACCGAACAGCGCCATCGCGCCCAGCCGGCGCGCTTCCTCCTGGGAGGTGAGGAACCAGTGAACCTCGAGGTCACGCAGCAGCACCTCGTTGACCTGCTGCTCGACGTCGTGCAGCACCGCGGGCGAGACGGCCCCGGGAGTGTTGAAGTCGAAGCGCAGCCGGCCCGGCGCGTTCAGCGAACCGGCCTGGGTCGCCGACTCGCCGAGGAACGCCCGCATGGTCTGGTGAACCAGGTGGGTCGCCGTGTGCGAGCGCGAGATCGCCTTGCGGCGGGTCACGTCGATCTCGGCGAAACCCGTCTCGCCCGTACGGACCTCGCCCTGAAGGACCCTGGCCTTGTGCACGATGAGGCCGGGGATGGGCTGCTGGACGTCGACGACCTCGAGCCGGCCGCCGCCGACGTTGATGATGCCGGTGTCGGCCTGCTGGCCACCGCCCTCGGCGTAGAACGGGGTGGTGTCGAGGACCAGCTCGACGAAGTCGCCCTCGCCGGCCACCTCGACCGAGCCGCCGCCCCCGATGATCGAGCGCACCCGGGACTCGCGGGAGACCTCCTGGTATCCCGTGAACTCGACCGGGCCACCGTTATCCAAAGCGCCCCGATAGGCCGACAGGTCCGCGTGACCCGTTTTGCGCGCGGCGGCGTCCGCCTTCGCGCGGGCCCGCTGGTCGGCCATCAGGCGACGGAATCCGTCCTGGTCCACGGACAGGCCCTGCTCCTGCGCGATCTCCAGGGTCAGGTCGATGGGGAAGCCGTACGTGTCGTGGAGCTGGAACGCCTGCGCACCCGACAAAGTCGAATTTCCGGACTTTTTGCTGTCGGAGATCGCCGTGTCGAGGATCGTGGTGCCCGCGCGCAGGGTGGACAGGAACGCGTCCTCCTCCGCGTACGCGTACGTGGAGATCCGCTCGAAGTCCTTCTCCAGCTCGGGGTACGACGGCGCCATGCAGTCGCGCGCCACCGGCAGCAGCTCGGGCAGCGCCCGCTCCTGCCAGCCGAGCAGGCGGATGGCCCGGATCGCCCGCCGCATGATGCGCCGCAGCACGTAGCCCCGGCCCTCGTTCGACGGGGTGACCCCGTCGCCGATCAACATCAGCGCCGTACGCACGTGGTCCGCGATCACGCGCAGGCGCACGTCGTCGGGGTGCGACTCGCCGGCCACGTGACCCGAGTGCGCGCCGTACCGCTTGCCGGTCATCTCGGCCGCGCGGGCCAGGATCGGGCGGACCTCGTCGATCTCGTACAGGTTGTCGACACCCTGCAGGATCGAGGCGATCCGCTCCAGGCCCATGCCGGTGTCGATGTTCTTGTTCGGCAGCTCGCTCACGATGGTGAAGTCGGTCTTCGACTTCACGTCGGTGATCTCGTACTGCATGAAGACCAGGTTCCAGTACTCCATGAACCGGTCCTCGTCGACCTCGGGGCCGCCGTCCCGCCCGTACTCCGGGCCCCGGTCGTAGAAAAGCTCGGAGCAGGGGCCGGCCGGACCCGGGATGCCCATCGACCAGTAGTTGTCCTTCTTGCCCCGGCGGACGATGCGTGACTCCGGGACGCCGATCGCGCGCCAGAGCTGGAACGCCTCGTCGTCGTCGTGGTAGACGGTCGGCCAGATGCGCTCCGGGGCGAGCCCGTAGCCGCCCTCGGCCTGCGACTTCGTCGACAGCTCCCAGGCGAGCTTGATCGCGCCCTCTTTGAAGTAGTCGCCGAACGAGAAGTTGCCGTTCATCTGGAAGAACGTGCCGTGCCGGGACGTCTTGCCGACCTCGTCGATGTCCGGCGTCCGGATGCATTTCTGCACGCTGACCGCGCGCTTGAAGGCCGGGGTCTGCTGTCCCAGGAAGTACGGCACGAACTGCACCATGCCGGCGTTGATGAACAGCAGGTTCGGGTCGTCGATGGCCGGCAGCGGGGCACTCGGCACGACCGTGTGCCCGTTGGCCTCGAAATGCGCCAGATAGCGCCGCTTGATCTCCGCCGTCTTCATCGGTTCCCCTCCTGAGCCTCGTCCGGCTCGTCCTCGTACAGCTCACCCTCGGCGAACGCCTGGTGGATCTGCTGCTCCCGCTCGGCCATGCCGTCGCGGACGTCATCCACGAAGCTACGCATCGACTCGACCAGGCCGCCAGCGGATTGCGACAGCGAGGTGGCGATGCCGGACGGGGTGTACTCGTTCGCCTTCTGCGTGAGCTTGCGAACGACGATGGCGCCGACGGCCAAGCCGACACCCAGCCAGAGCAGGCGCTTCATGGCTTTTTCCTCCGAGTGAGTTTTCAGCGGGCGGCTTTGCGGCGGGTCTTGATTTCCGTACGGACGGCGCGGTCCTCGTCGGCCCGGCGGCGCGCGGCGGCGGCCTTGCGCAGGCCGTACCCGAACGAGGCCACCTTGACGAGCGGGTTCGCGGCGGCCGCGGCCACGACCGTGGACAGGTTGGCCACGTTGGCGGTCACGTGCGCGGCGTGCTCGGTGATCGTGTCGACCTTGGCCAGTTGGACGTTGACACCGTCCAAAGAGACCTGAACCTGGCCGAGCGCGCTATTGACGTTACGCACCGTGTCGTTGACGTCACCCAGCAGCGGCCCGGTCCGGTCGGTCAGGTCATTGATCGCCCTGGTGGCGGCGTCGACCGTGCGGCCCAGCTTGAGGATCGGCACGGCCAGCACGATGACGAGCATCAAGAAGGCGCCCGCCGCGATCAGGCCTGCGATTTCTCCGGCGTCCATGAGGCGCTTCTCCCTTACGTGGTCACGGGTGGCGAGTCAACGTGCAGACCCTACCGTCCGTGACCGCGAGCCGCGTCACGACGCCGAGGGTGTCGGCTCCAAGAGCGGATCATTCGACAGGACCGGGTCCGGAGTCTCGCCCACGAGCGGGCTCTCCTGCACCTCCGGCTTGCCCCGCGTGTCGGCGATCGCGTTCTGCACCTTGATGCTCACGGTGGAGCCGGTGCAGTTCTTCGGATCGACCGGCTCGGTACCCGTGTCCTGGGCGGCGACCTGATCCACCTGACACTCCGGCAACCGCACCCAGAGGTCCAAAGTGAATTCGTCTCGCTTCCAGCAGCTGTACGTGCCGTCCTCCGGCCCCACCGGCTGCTCAGGACACTCGGCGACCTTCCACGGCTGCCAGCCGGCGGCGCTCAGCGCGGCGGTGTAGACCTGCGTGGTCTCCTTGAACGGCTTGGCCGACTGGGCGATCCGCTCCCGGAAGGTGCAGTCGATGAAGCACCAGCGGCTGCCGCTGCTCTGATCGTCCACCTTCTCGGCGGCCCAGGCCGGCACGTCGAGCGAGTTCAGGGACCCGAAGACGGGATCGTTGCCGGCGGCCCTCAGCCCGAAGAAGGCGGGCAGCACGAGAAGCACGACAGCGGCGAGAGAGACCAGAGTCACGACGCGCAGACGCCGCTGAGTCCGCAGTTTCTCCCGGAACCCTCCGACGACACCGGCGGGTTCGTCCTCGGTCCCCGCTGCGGCGGCTTTGGCGGCCGCGGCCCGGGCGCCCACGACGGGACTGACTCTCGCGCCTTGCGGCGCTCCATCTTCACCCGTCTGGTGTACGCCCGGAGTACCGGCCCGCACATCGGCGGGCACCGCGCCGACGCGGGCGGCTCCTACCGAGGCGGCACCCACGGAGGCCGCTCCTACGGACGCCGCACCCACGGAGGCAGCACCCACGGAGGCAGCACCCACGGAGGCAGCACCCACGGAGGCAGCACCCACGGAGGCGGCACCCACGGACGCCGCGCCCACCGAGGCAGCTCCGACAGACGCGGCCCCTACCGAGGCTGACGCCCGGCCGCCGACCGGGGCTCCACCCACTGCCGGACGACCCGCCGGGGCGCCTCCCGGTACCGGGGCTGCTCCCGCCACTGGGGCTGCTCCCGCTGCTGGACCTCCCACCGACGCCGAACCCGTTACCGGGCCGCCGCGCGAGGCCAGACCCGGCCCTCCCACCGAGGCAGCACCGGTCACCGGCCCACTCGTGTTCGGGCCGGCCACCGACGCGGCGCCGCCGGCCGGACCACCCCTCGCAACGGGGCCGCTTACCGGCCCTCGTCCGCGGCGGCCACCCGGCAGCTCACCCGAAGCCTCCGGATCGAAGTCCTCCTGCCCGTGGCGGCCACGCCGCCCGTCCTCACCATCCGAGCCGTAGCGCCCCGCTCCGTCAGCGTCGCCACCTTGCCCATGCCGCCCCCCGGCCCCAGCAATCGGCCCGGACCCGAAGTCGTCGCTACTACCCGGCCCACGCCGCCCGTCCGGCCCGGACCCGAACTCATCGCCGCCGCCCGGCCCACGCCGGCCGCCCGGCCCGGACCCGGCGTCGTCGCTGCCACCGGGCCCATGCTGCGGCTGTCCCGGGGAGACCGGCCCGGCCGGAACGGCACCGGTGGCGAATCCCCCACGCGCGCCCGGCCCTGGCCCCTGCCCCGCACGAGGCGCGACGCCACCCGACCCCTCACCCGGCCGCGGAACGACACCGGACCCGCCCGCCATCGCACCGGCCCGCCCGGGAAGGGCCGGCGTCCGTACGCCACCCCGCCCCGGCACCACCGGCGGCACGACACTGGCCGCCGCCCGCACCGGCCCGGTACCCGGCGCTCCACCTCGGAAGCCCCCGGTCGTCTCACTCTGCCCGGCCCCCGGGTTCGGCCCCACAGAGGGCTCGGCAGGTCGCTGACCACCGGTCACCGGCCCCGAGGTGCCTGGGCCACGCTGACCACCCTGCGGCGGAACAGCACGCCCGGCTCGCCCTCGCGGCCCCTCAGGCCCACGGCGACCGTTCCCGTCCTCGTCCTCCGGCCCGGCATAACCGGACTCACCGGCACCCGGCCCACCAAAGCCAGCACCCGGCCCACCGAACCCCGGACCGCCAGCGCCCGGCCCACCAAACCCTGGACCGCCAGCACCACCAGCGCCCGGCCCACCGACACTTGCACCGCCAGCACCGCCGACAGCCGGCCCACCGAAACCTGGACCGCCAGCACCGCCAGCAGCCGGCCCACCGAAACCTGGACCGCCAGCACCGCCAGCAGCCGGCCCGTCGAAGCCGGGGCCGCCGGGCGCCGGGGAACCGGGTGCGGCCGACGCGCCGAAGCCACCGGTCGTGTCGGAATTCCCGCCACGGCCCTGGGACCGACGGCCGCCATCGCTGGGATCGGAAACGCCGTGCCGTCCCGATCGGCCACCCGGGCCCTCGCCATCCGGCGCGCCGTGCCGTCCGGTCGGCTGCTCTTCACCGGGATAGCCATGCCCCGCATCGGAGACCGGCCGGCCCGTACCGGCTGAACCAAGATCGTTGGGGCGGCCCCTGGAATCGCGTCCGCCGAACCCCGGCGCCGGAACGCCTGAGACCGGACGCCCAGCGCCACCGGACCCTGGGGCCGGGACACCCGACACCGGACGCCCCGCACCGTCGTACCCCGCACCGTCGTACCCCGGACCTGGAACACCCGGCACCGGACGCCCAGCGCCATCGAATCCCGGCGCCGGAACGCCCGACACCGGACGCCCCGCACCGCCGAACCCGGAAGCGGGCACGCCGGAGACCGGGCCCGGACCGCCGGCCTGCGGTCCATCGGAGCGGAACCGATCACGCCCGCGAACCGGCGGAGAAGAAGTAGGCCGCGACGCCGGCGACACCGGGCGCGCGGAAGGAATCTCCGGGGCATTGCCGGAGAGCGGAATGGGACCCGAGGTCATCCCGTCGACGGCGTACGGCTCGGCTTCGACACCGCGGCGTGCCGCGCCCCCGAACGGCTGCTCCGGTCCGCCCCGTCCGGGCACGGAAGCCGCGCCCCGGCCGGCCGGCACACCGGAACCAGGCATGCCCGGCCCGGAAGCCGGCTGCCCCGGACCACCCTGCCCTGGAATGCCCTGCCCTGCAATGCCCTGCCCAGGAGCGCCCTGCCCGGGTAGGCCCTGCCCGGGTAGGCCCTGCCCGGGTAGGCCTTGCCCGGGTAGGCCCTGCCCGGGACCGCCTTGACCGGCCGTCGCGCGCCCTGGGCCGGCTTGACCCGGAATGGCCCGACCGGCCGACGCGCGACCGGGCTGACCCTGAGCGGAGACTGGTCCACTTTGACCGACTTGCCCCTGTCCGGGCACGGCATGCCCAGGACCACCTTGGCCGCCCTGGCCCTGCCCGGGGACGGCCCGGCCGGGAGTACCTTGGCCGCCCTGTCCGGGCAGCGATCGGCCGCTAGCGCCTTGATCGCTTTGTCCCTGCCCGGGCACGGCTCGCCCAGGAGCACCCTGCCCGGGACGGAATCGGCCGGACGCCCCTTCGCCGAGAGCTGGCTGACCCGGCACCTGACCGGGCGATATCGGACCAGGCGGCAGCTGGCCCGAAGGAGTCTGTCCAGGCGGGACCCGCCCGGAAGGGAACTGTCCGGAGGTCTGCCCGCTTTGCGCCCGGCCGGCACCCGCGGTTCCAGCTGGCGGAACAGCCCGGCCGGGACCCTGCGGCCCGGCCGTCGGTACAGCCCGACCAGCACCCTGTGGTCCTGTCGGCGGAACAGCCCGACCAGCACCCTGGGGTCCGGCTGATGGAACTGGTCGACTGGCGCCCTGAGGTCCGGGTGGTGGAACAGCCCGACCAGCACCCTGCGGTCCGGACGGCGGAACAGCTCGACCGGCGCCCTGTGGGCCGGACGGCGGAACAGCCCTACCGGCACCCTGCGGTCCGGACGGCGGAACAGCTCGACCGGCGCCCCGTGGGCCGGGAGGCGGAACGGCTCGGCTGGGAGTGCCGGACGGGGCCGCGGCGCCTCGGCCCGGAGCCGGGGGGCTCTGGGGGGCGGCGGGTGGGCGGCGGTCGGAGTCGTCGCTGGAGTCGTGGAAGCCGGGGATGGCCAGGTCGTCGTCGGGCTCCTCGTCGGGGCCCGGGGCCAGACGCCCGGATTTGCTGTATCTGGTTTCTCCGGCCAGGGTGCCGGGGCCGATCGCGGAGCGCTGCTGCTTGGCCGTACGCAGGTCGTCGAGCCAGCCGGTCTCTTCGGGCTGCACGATCTCGGGCTCGGCCGGTTCCTGGCGGCCTCGTCCGAACCGGCGGCCCTTGCGCCCGCCGGCCTGCTCGTTGCCCAGGTCAGCGTCGTCGGGCCGTTCGGCACCGCGCGGTGTCACGGTCGTTCCTCTCCGGCGGCTGCGCCGCTGTCGTCTCCCCGGCCGTCCATGGCCTTCGATCCCGGATCGGCCTTTGCTTCCGGATCGGAGAAGGTACCAGGGTCACCTGTGTACGAGCTGCCCTCGGCATCGCGTACGTCCGCGGGCTTCCGATCCGCCGACGAGCGTGCCCCAGATTTGCCCTTCGCACCACCCGCCGCGCGGCGGACGCGACCCCCCGAAGGTCCACCCGCCGACGAATCAGCAGCTCCGACCCGGTCACCGCCATCGGAACCACCCACCGCGGAGGAATCCGTCACAACCGCGCCGTCCGCAACGGCCCGCCGCGGCCGGCTCCCCCGAGCCTTCGCCCCACTCTCGGGTGCACTTTCAGTCGCCAATTCAGCACCCTGCGCGTCATCGCCGGATTCCACCCCGTTCAAAGAGGCCTCCACAGGCCCGGGAGTGGGGGTGGGAGAGGGAGACGCGCCGGCCGCAAGCGGAGGGGTGTCAGGCGTAGCCGTGGCAGACGCGGCTGGTCGCGGGGCGGCCAGCCCTCGGACGATGCGGCGGAGTTTCGGGACGCGGTCGTTGACCGCCCGTTCGGCGCCGTGGTCTGTGGGGCGGTAGTACTCCGCCTCCAGGAGGTCGTCGGGGACGTACTGCTGGGTGACCACTCCGCGGCTGTCGTCGTGGGGGTAGCGGTATCCCCGTCCGTGCCCCAGACCTCGCGCCCCCGGGTAGTGGGCGTCGCGCAAGTGGGTCGGCACCGGGCCTCCGCGGCCCGCCCGGACGTCGGCCATGGCCTCGCCGATGGCTGTGGTCACCGCGTTCGACTTCGGGGCGGTGGCCATGTGCACCACCGCCTGGGCCAGGTTGAGCTGGCACTCCGGCAGGCCGATGGTCTGCACCGCCTGGGCCGCCGCCGTCGCCACCAGCAGGGCCTGCGGGTCGGCCATGCCCACGTCCTCGCTGGCGAAGATGACGATGCGCCGGGCGATGAAACGGGGGTCCTCCCCCGCGACCAGCATGCGGGCCAGCCAGTGCAGGGCCGCGTCGGGGTCACTGCCGCGCATGCTCTTGATGAAGGCGCTGGTGATGTCGTAGTGGGCGTCGCCGTCGCGGTCGTAGCGGACCGCCGCCACGTCGACCGCTTTCTCGGCCGTGGCCAGGTCGATCTCGGTGACCTGTTGGGCCAGGGCGGAGCCGGCGGCCGCCTCCAGTGCGGTGAGCGCTTTACGGACGTCGCCGGACGCCAGCCGTACGAAATGGTCCTCGGCCTCGGCACTCAGCGTGACCGCACCGCCCAGGCCCCTTTCGTCGGTTACCGCGCGCCGCAGCAGGCCGCGGACGTCATCGTCGTCCAGCGCCTGCAGCGTCAGCAGCACACAGCGGGAAAGCAGAGGCGAGATGACCGAGAAGTACGGATTTTCGGTCGTGGCCGCGAGCAGCGTGACCGTCCGGTCCTCGACGGCGGCGAGTAGCGAATCCTGCTGGGTCTTGCTGAAGCGGTGCACCTCGTCGATGAACAGCACCGTCGGCGGGCCGCCCGAGCGGCGTTCGCGGCGGGCCGTGTCGATCACAGCGCGGACGTCCTTGACACCGGCGGTCAGCGCCGACATGGCGACGAACTTGCGGTTCGTGGCGCCGGCGACCAGATGGGCGATGGTGGTCTTGCCGGTGCCGGGCGGGCCCCACAGGATCACCGACATGGGGCTGGCCCCGGTGACCAGCTGGCGCAGCGGGGCGCCGGGGGCGAGCAGATGTCCCTGGCCGACCAGCTCGTCGAGGGTCGCCGGGCGCATCCGCACCGGGAGCGGCGAGTCCTCCGCGGGAGGGGTCAGGGCGTCACCTGGTGCGGATGCGCCCGGCTGCGCCAGGGAGAAGAGCCCGTCCATTTCCATCGGGGAAAACAGTACCGGCCCGTGGCTTCACGTTCGAAACGCGCCGCCACGGGCCGGTGCCGTCGGATCAGCCGCGGCCGGGGCGACGGCCGTAGAAGCGGCGGCCGCTGCCGGAACCGGCGCGCGGGCCCGAGCCCACGCCGGCCAGGTAGAGCGCGAGCAGCAGCAGGCCGAGCGACGCCATGGTGGGGAAGTTGAACAGATCGGGGGCGCCGAGGTTGGTGTTGAACAGGTCGAGAAGCAGCCAGATGCCGAAGACGATGGCGGCGGCGATAGCAAGCATGTCTATTTCCTCCGGGGGGTGAGAGCGCTGACATGCAGATACCCAGGTGACCTCGCTCACCAAACTCATAGGACATTCACCGCCCGGGCGATGACCAGCGCCGCCGTCACGAGCGCGATCGCCGACTCGAGCGCCATGGCGGCCTTGACCCACCGGGTCAGCGGCAGGGTGTCGGTCGGGCTGAACGCCGTGGCGTTGGTGAACGCGACGTAGAAGTAGTCGAGGAAGCGCGGCTCCCAGTCCTTGGCCACCATGTCGGGGGCCGTCATGGGCGGGAAGAGCAGGTCCGGGTACGGGTCGGTGCCGTGCGCCCGCCGGGCCGGGCCACCCCGGTCGAGCTCCCAGAACCACACCGCGAAGGTGAGCACGTTGATCAGGTAGATGGCGCTGCCCCCGGCCAGCAGCTGCGCCGCCGAGCCGGTGTCGCGCCCGCTGACGATGGCGTGCACCAGCATCCCGACCGAGGAGGCGGTGCCGAGGCTGGCCACGGCGATCAGGCTGAGGCTGAGCATCCGCAGGGCCGGGGTGTCGCGGTGGATGCGGCCGGGGTCGGCGGCGAACAGGACGACGCCGATGGTCAGCTCGATCGCCGGCAGCAGCCAGTGCGGTCCCAGGGTCAGCCGGGCCGGCAGCGTCCACTGCAGCGCGATCATCACGGCGATCGCGACCGTGGCCGGCCACCGGTGTTCGCCGCGGGTCCGCCGCCGCCAGGCGGGGCCGAGCGCCTCGGTCAGTTTCTCGATCTCGTCGGGCACACGCCCATCATGCGGCCAGTTTGAACAGCAGGACCGTCTCCCACTTGTGCATGTCCGGTTCCTTGGCCGGGTCGGTCATCATCATCTCGAGCCGGCAGCCCCACACCTCGCCGGTCGGGGTGGGCTGCATGTCCCAGGCCAGACCGCGGTCCTGCGCCCACCCGAGCAGCCGGGCGGTGACACCCATCAGCTCGTCGGGGTGCCCGACGTGGGTGAGGGTGGCGTAGCGACCGGCGGGCAGGGTGTCGGCGAACATCGGCGAGGCGATCTCGGTGGGCGCCGAAACCGGGATGCCGGCCTCGACGACGAGGTCGGCCGACATGTCGATCACGCGGTACCGGAAGAACGGCGCCCCGGCGACCGGCACACCCCGCTCGGCGAGGCGGGCGAGCATGCCGGGCAGATGGTCGGCGACCCGCGCGAACTCGGTCATCGTGATCGACTCACGCCGCCCGACGTACGGCTGTTCACCCAGCTCCACGATCTTCGGCTCCACCATCCCAGTCTCACAGCCCATCACCCCACCCGCACGTCGGCGGCTCCCGCCCGCCACCCGTTCGATGCCCCGAAGCGCCACCACCGGGACGGGGAAGCGCTTACCCCGCCAGGCAGCGGAGAGACGCGAGGGCGAGGGGCGCGAAGACGGTCGATGCGGATAAATACCGATGAAAGCGGTACGGAGGTACGGAGGACGGAGGTACGGAGGCGAGGCGGGCGGAAGTGCGGAGGTACCGAGGTGAGGCGGCGCAAAGGTAAGGCGATGCGAAAGTGAAGCGACGCGGACGTGAAGCGACGCGGAGGCGCAAGGGCACCCAGGCACCCAGGCACCCAGACACCCAGGCACCCAGGCACCCAGGCACGAAGGCACGGAGACGCGGAGGTACGAAGGCGCGGAGGCGCAAGGACGCGAAGGCGCGGAGGCGCAAGGACGCGGAGGTACGGAGGCGCGAAGGCACGAACGCGCGGAGGTACGGGGGCGCGGAGGTACGGGGGCGCGGAGATGGAGGTTAGGCGCGGCAGAGGTGCGGAGGTGCAGCGGCGCAGAGGTAAGGCGGCGTGGAGGTGAGGTGGGGCGGAGACGCGGGGTGGGACGGCGCAAGGCGCGCGGAGGCGCAAGGGCGCGAAGGCGCGGAGGCGCAAGGACGCGAAGGCGCGGAGGCGCAAGGACGCGGAGGTACGGAGGCGCGGAGGCGCGAACGCGCGGAGGTACGGGGGCGCGGAGATGGAGATTAGGCGCGGCAGAGGTGCGGAGGTGCAGCGGCGCAGAGGTAAGGCGGCGTGGAAGTGAGGTGGGGCGGAGACGCGGGGTGGGACGGCGCAAGGCGCGCGGAGATGGGCGGCGCGAGGGCGCAGTCAAGGGGGCCGCAGGTAGGCGCGGAGGTGGGGCCTGGCAGGCGGTGTCAGAGGAATTCTGAGACGGGCCGTAGGCGCGTGCGGAGGATGGAGCGGGCCAGTGACGTGTCGAGTTTGACGTCGAGGGGGCGGGGGCCCATGGCCGCGTCGGTGCTGAGGCCGACCGGGACGGCGGACTCGTTCAGGCCGTGGGTGCGGGCCACCAGCCGGCCGAAGTCGGCGCGGGAGATGGGCTCGGGGCCGGCCACGTTGATGACGCCGCTGAAGCGGGAGTCGGCCAGTTCCAGGATGGCGGCGGCCAGGTCGGCCACGTGGATGGGGCAGCGGATCTCGTCGGAGAACATCGTGCCCGGCTCGCGGCCCGCGGCCACGTCGAGGGCGAACCGCACGTGCTTGCTCTCGTCCGTGCCCGCGATCAGGGACGTCCGCACGATCACCGCGGCCGGGGAGATCGCGGCCACCGCCGTCTCGGCCGCCGCCTTGGCCGAACCGTACTGGGACACCGGCGTCGGGGCGTCCGCCTCGGTGTACCACGCCGCTCGCCCCGCGTGCAGCGCGTCGGTGGACACGTGCACCAGGCGGGCGCCGATCGCGGCGGCCTCCGCGGCCACGGCGGCGCCGCCGTCGGCCAGGACACGCCAGTCGTTCGCGTGGCCGACGCAGTTGACGACCAGGCGGGGCAGCACCGCGGTGACGACCGCGTGCACCGCCTTGCGGTCGGTCACGTCGACCGGCACGTGACCGCCGGCCGCGGTGGTGGCCGTTACCACCACCGCGTGCCCGGCGGCCCGGGCCTGCCGCACGACCTCACTGCCGAGATATCCCGAGGCTCCGACGATCAGTGTGCTCATAGGACGGAAGTACCTCAGATTCTCTCGGCCGGCAAGGTCAGTTCGAGCGCTCCACGGGCGCCGCCTGGCCGTCGGTGCCGGGGGTGCCGGCCGCCGGCTTCGGCTTGGCGTCGATGCCGGCCTCGAGGCGCTGCTGCGCCGTGATCGGGGTGGGCGCCGTGGTCAGCGGGTCGTAGCCGCCGCGCGTCTTGGGGAACGCGATGACCTCGCGGATCGAGTCGTTGCCGGAGAGCAGCATGCAGGTGCGGTCCCAGCCGAGCGCGATGCCGGCGTGCGGCGGCGGGCCGTACTTGAACGCCTCGAGCAGGAAGCCGAACTTGTCCTGCGCCTCCTCGGGGGTGATGCCGAGCAGGTCGAAGACCCGGCTCTGCACGTCGGCCCGGTGGATACGGACGCTGCCGCCGCCGATCTCGTTGCCGTTGACGACGATGTCGTACGCGTACGCGAGGGCCTGGTCGGGCGCCTCCTCGAAGCGGTCGATCCACTCGTCGTTGGGCGAGGTGAACGGGTGGTGGACGGCGGTCCAGCCGCCCTCGTCGGTCTTCTCGAACATGGGCGCGTCGACGACCCAGCAGAACGCCCAGGCCGACTCGTCGATCAGGTTCGAGCGCTTGGCGATCTCGATACGGGCCGCGCCGAGCAGCTCCTGCGCCTCGCGACGCTCAGCCGCCGCGGCGAAGAAGATGGCGTCGCCCGGTTTGGCGCCCACCGCGTCGGCCAGTCCCGACAAATGCTCAGCAGACAGATTTTTCGCCACCGGTCCCCGAGCCTCGCCGGTGTCGGCGTCGAGCACCACGTACGCCAGACCGCGGGCCCCGCGAGCCTTGGCCCAGTCCTGCCAGCCGTCCAGCTCTTTACGGGTCTGCGACGCTCCGCCGGGCATGACCACCGCACCGACGTAGCCACCGGCGTCGATGGCGCCGGCGAAAACGCGGAAGGAGGTGCCCGCAAGGTAGGAAGTCAGCTCGACCAGCTCGACCCCGTACCGCAGGTCGGGCTTGTCGGAACCGTAGCGGTTCATCGCGTCGGTCCAGGTGATCCGCGGGATCGGCCGCTGCACCTGGTAGCCGGCGAGCTCGCCCCACAGCCGGGACACGATCTCCTCGCCCAGCTCGATGATGTCCTCCTGGGTCACGAAGGACATCTCGATGTCGAGCTGGGTGAACTCGGGCTGCCGGTCGGCCCGGAAGTCCTCGTCGCGGTAGCAGCGCGCGATCTGGTAGTACCGCTCCATGCCGGCCACCATGAGCAGCTGCTTGAACAGCTGCGGGGACTGCGGCAGGGCGTACCAGGTGCCGGGCTGCAGGCGTACCGGAACCAGGAAGTCGCGGGCGCCCTCGGGAGTCGACCGGGTGAGGGTCGGCGTCTCGATCTCGTTGAAGTCGCGGGCGTGCAGCACCTCGCGGGCGATCTGGTTGGCCCGGCTGCGCAGGCGCAGCGCGCTCGCCGGGCCGGAGCGGCGCAGGTCGAGGTAGCGGTACTTCAGGCGCAGGTCGTCGGACGCGGTGATCGTGTCGTCGACCGGCAGCGGCAGCGGGGCCGCCTCGGACAGGACGGTCAGCTGCGAGGCGACCACCTCGATCTCGCCGGTGGCCAGCTCGGGGTTGGCGTTGCCCTCGGGGCGGGCCGAGACCTGGCCCTCGACCAGCACGCAGAACTCGTTGCGGAGCGCGTGCGCGTCCTCCTCGCGGAAGACCACCTGGACCACGCCGGAGGCGTCCCGGAGATCGACGAAGATGACACCGCCGTGGTCGCGCCGGCGGGCCACCCACCCGGCGAGGGTCACCGTCGAGCCGGCGTCGCTCGCGCGAAGGCTGCCGGCGTTGTGCGTACGGATCACGGGATGCTCTCCTCATCAAGCTGTCAGGGCACCCGCCATTCTGTCAGGTGCTCAGCCCCCGACCTTCCACGAGGTGGCCCGCATGCCCGCCGTGCCGGTGGTGCCGACCTCGGTGATCTCGACGAGCGCCATCTTGGCCGGCGTGCCGGCGGTCAGCACGCACAGCACGGCCCCCTTGCGGACGGCCACGGTGGCGCCCGGGCCGAGCGGGGCGGTGCGGATGGCGCGGTCGCAGCCGGCGGCGTCGGTGTCGGAGCCCTGCACCTGGGCGCCCGCGGTCGCGCCGGGCCCGAGGGTCAGATTGGGCACGCCGGTGCCGCAGCGACTGTCGTACCGCAAATCGCTCTTCTTCTCCTCGGCGTTGGACCGGGGCTCGTCCAGGTCGAGGAAGAGTACGGCCGAGCAGCCGACCTGCACTTTCAGGGGCTCTTGGGCGTACGTGACGTGGTAGCCGCCGCCGGTCGGGACCGGCGCCGCCGGCGGGCGTTCGGCGACCGCGCGCGCCGCCTGCGAGGAGCGCCAGGCGACGAAGACGGCCACCGCGGCCACGTTCAGCGCGAACAGCGCGACTCCCGCGACCAGCAGCAGCGGCCAGTTGCGGCGAGGCCGGGGTTTGGTACCGCCGAGCTTCTCGGTCGGCCCGTCCGGGATGCCCGCGCTCTGGTTGATCTGGTAGGGGTCGCGCGGCTTCGACGGGTTGTTGTTCGACGCGCGGAAGACAGACATGGAGCGGGCTCCCATCGGCAGGGGCAAACCGGGTGATCCCGACCCTAGGCTCGGAGATCATCGGGACCCATCCCTCGACGTGGGGACTGACAGCCCACGTACCACCCCGCCATAGAATGACCTGGTGGCGACAGAGTCCCGCGGGCCGGACCACATCGACCGGCAGATCCTCCACGCGCTTCATCTCTCGCCTCGGGCGCCCTTCGCCCGGGTCGCCGCGGTGATCGGCGTGTCCGAGCAGACCGTCGCCCGGCGCTACCAGCGGATGCGCGGCACCGGCATCCTGCGGGTGCTGGCCCGCCCCGACCCGGTGAAGATGCCGGGCACGACGCACTGGACGCTGCGCATCGGCTGCCGGCCCGGCACCGCCCCGGCCCTGGCCGACGCCCTGGCCCGGCGCGGCGACACCGCCTGGATCAGCATCGGCGCGGGCGGCGCCGAGATCACCTGTTCGGCTGTCGTCGCGGCCGGCCAGGGCGGCCTGCTGCACCACCTGCCCCGGGCCTCCAACGTGCTCACCTTCAGCGCGCACCAGATCCTGCACCGCTTCGCCGGGCGGGGCGAGGTCGACTGGGTCGCCACCGGCCACGAGCTCGACGCCGGCCAGCAGGCCGCGCTGACCGAGGGCACGACGGTGGTGATGGGCCACGTGGCCGCCCTGGACTCGGACGCCCGCGTCGAGCCGGCCGACCAGCCGCTGCTCGACGCGCTGGCCCGCGACGGCCGCGCCAGCTGGGCGTCGCTGGCCGAGGCCACCGGCTGGACGCAGCGCCAGGTCGCGCAGCGGGTGGCCGCCTTGACCGGCAGCGGCGCGATCCTCTTCGACCTCGACGTGGCCGACGCCGCGATCGGCATCCTGGCCTCGGCCAACCTGTGGTTCACGATCGCCCCGGCCCATCTGGCCGAGGTCGGCGCCCGGCTGGCCGATCACCACCAGCTGTCGTTCGCCGCCGCCGTCACCGGCTCGGCCAACCTGATGGCCGCCGCCCGCTGCCGCGACGCCGCCGCCCTCTACCGCTATCTGACCACCGAGGTGGCCGCCATCGACGGCATCCACAGCGTGGAGACGGTCCCTCAGCTCACCCGGGTCAAGCAGGCCCACTTCCTGATCGAGAACGGCATGGTCCGCGACCCCTACGCCTGAACCGGCGCCCCGGGCGCGGGGAAGGTGACCACCATGGCGACGCCAGGCTCGCGGGCCTCGGCGACCACCCGGCCGTCGTGCGCCTCGGTGAGGCTGCGCACGATCCACAGGCCGAGCCCGATGCCGTCGGGGCCGCCGACGGCGAACCGGCCGAACAGGCGCGGCCGGAGGGCTTCCGGGATCCCGGCCCCGTGGTCACGGACCTCCAGCCGGTCGGTGCCGCCGTCGCGGGTGAGCGTGACGATCACCGGCGGCCGGCCGTACCGCAGGGCGTTGCCGACGAGGTTGACGACGATCTGCTCGAACCGCTGCGGGTCGACGTAGATCTCCAGGCCGTCGTCGATCCGGACGGTCACGTCCTTGCCGCTGGTGTAGGACACGGCCTCCCGCACGAGCGGCCCGGCCGGGGTCAGCTCCCGGTCCAGGCGCAGGTGCCCGGAGCTGTCGATGCGCTGCACGTCGAGCAGCCCGTCGGCCAGCCGCCGGATCCGGGTGGCCTGCCGGAGCCCGGCGCCGATCATCCCCGCGTCCGCCGGGGAGGCGTTCTCGCCGAGCTCCTCGAGCACGATCTGGAGCGTGGCCAGCGGCGACCGGACGTCGTGGGCCAGGGTGCTCATCATCGCCGACTGCCAGGTCTCGATGCGGGCCAGCCGTTCCCGGTCCTCGCGCAGGTGCCGGGCCTGCGCCTCGACCAGCAGGGCGATCGCCACGGCGACCGGGAGCAGGACCAGGGCGCTGCTGAGCACTTCCGGCGGCCGGTGGGTCACGATCAGCGGCAGCAGGTACGCCACCCCGGCCGGCACGGCGTACGCCAGCAGGATCCACCGGGGGAAGTGCAGCGCCGCCCAGGTGTAGAGCAGCACCAGGAACGGGCCGGTCCCGGCCGCGACCCCGCCGAACGACCAGGTGGACAGGCCGAGGACGGCGAACCCGGCCAGGCCGAGCAGGGCCGGCGACTCCGGCCGCACCCGTTCCCAGGGCAGCAGGAAGCCGGCCAGGCCGAGCGCGCAGTCCAGCGCCGCGACCAGCAGGAGCCGGGCCGGCGAGCCGCCCTGGCCGGCGATGCCGACCAGGGCCAGCGCGCCGGCCAGGAAGAAGAGCATCGCCGACTGCCGGGCCGCGGTGCGCGCCCCGGTTCCCAGGAGGTCAAAAGGGGCTTTTCGGGTGATGTCCTCCAGAATAGGCTGCTCCGCTATCCCGCGGTCGCGGGTTCGGGCTGCCGCGCCGGGGTGCGCTCCACCGGCCGTACGAGCAAGAAGACCGCAAGCGCGCCGACCAGCCCGACCCCGGCCGAGAGCCAGAAGCCGGCGTCCAGACCGGCCGCGGCGGCCGCGGGCGAACCGCCACGACCCGACGCCAGCGCGTGCGCGGCCGCCGAGTCGCCCAGGTAGGACGTGGCCCGGGACAGGAAGACGGCGCCCACCGCGGCGACGCCGATCGCGTAGCCGAGCTGGCGGGCCGTGTTGAGCGCGCCGGCCGCCATGCCACCCCGGTGCGTGGGCACCGCGGCCATGCCCGACTCGGCCAGGTTGGGCATGACCAGGCCGACGCCGAGGCCGACCAGCGCGTACCCGGGCAGCAACGCCGGCCAGCTCGATCCCCGGTCGAGCAGGATCGCGCCCAGCGCGGCGCCGGCCGCGATCAGCAGCATGCCGGTGCCGATCAGCACACGCGGCGAACGCCCGTGCAGCTTGGCCCCGGCCACCCCGGAGACCACCAGCGAGAGCAGGCCCATCGGCAGGGCGGTGAGCCCGGCCTGCAACGGCGTCAGCCCGATCAGGGACTGAAGCCAGATCGAGGTGTACGTGAGGATCGCGAACCCGGCGAAGTTGACCAGAAGGGCGGCGATCAGGATGCCGGCGAACGAGCGGTTGCGCAGCAGCCGCAGGTCGAACATGGCGTGCGGGCTGCGCAGCTCGATCGCCACGAAGCCGGCCAGCGCGACCACGGCCACCGCGAACAGCCACCACGACCAGCCGTGCTCGTTGGCCCGGATCACGGTCAGGGTCAGCGCGGTCGCCGCGACCGTGAAGGCGGCGGTGCCGGCGAAGTCGAACCGGCCCCCACGGCCGGCGCCGTCCGGGCGGAGCACGAACTTGCACAGCAGCAGCGCGGCGACGCTGATCGGCAGGTTCACCAGGAAGATCCAGCGCCAGTTCAGCGCATCGGTGAGCAGGCCGCCGAGCACCGGGCCGATCGCCGCGGCGGCGCCCGAGACGCCACCCCAGACGCCGTACGCGACCCCGCGCTCCCGCCCCTGATACGAGCTGTTGAGCAGGGCGAACGTGGTGGTGAACATGGCGGCCGCGCCGGCGCCCTGCACCACCCGGGCCGCGATCAGCACGCCGTCGCCGGTGGCCAGGCCGCAGGCGAGCGAGGAGAGCGCGAACAGGGCGAGCCCGGCCGCGTAGAGCCGGCGGTGCCCGATCCGGTCGGCCAGGGCGCCGGCACCGAGCAGCAGCACGGCGAGCGCGAGGGCGTAGCCGTCGATCACCCACTGCAGGTTGCCGAACGTGGAGTGCAGGTCGTCCGCCATCCGCGGCAGCGCCACGTTCACGATGGTGACGTCGATGAGCAGCATGAAGGTGCCGAGGCAGACGGTCACCAGGGGCCACCACTTACGCATTACGGGGTTCCTTTCGTCACCCCAACGGTGGCTTCCCTCCCGACGATCTTCGCAACCAGAACCCTCCAGCTGCCGCTTTCCGCCATCTGCTCAGGCTGCCGCGTCGGATCCTCCGTCGACGAACCATCCGTCGCGCAAAACCGGCACGACCTTACTGGCCCCGACGGCGGCCGCCACCGTCACATCACCCTCGAAGCCGTTGTTGCGCAACTCCCGTCCGCTCACCGACTCGTGCAACTCCTCGGCCAGCCGGTCGGCCACCCCGCGATAGGCGGCCACGGCCGTGGCCGCCTCGGGCGACAGCCCCTCCTGCTTCAGGCCGTCGAGGAAGGCCCCCGCGCCCCACAGGTCCTCGACCGCCGGGCGCAGCGACCCGTCCGGCCACCGCTCCCCCGCCGCGACCACCGCCACCGGCCGGTCACCGCAGCGCTGCCGCACCCACTCGGCGGCCGCCGCCGCGTTCCGCAGGCAGACGCCGACCACCGTGGCGCCGGCGTCGGCCATCCGGGCCGAGATGGCCGACCCGTTCGGCGACGGCAGTACCAGGCGGTCGATCCGGGCCGCCTTCAGGTCGGTACGCAGGATGCTCTCCGGCGACAGCGTGATCTGCCCCGGGCCCGCCTGCGACCGGAACACGGCCAGCGCCGCCCCGTTGCGCCGGGCCACCGCCACCGCCGAGTCGTCCCGCCAGCGGTACGGCAGCACGCTGATCCCCTGCTCCACGGCCACGCTCAAGGTGGTCGTGAACGACAGCACGTCGACCACCGCCACGAACGCGACCTCGGGCGCCACGGCATCCGCGCCCACCGGCCCCCAATCGAACCGAACCCGGTAGCCGCCCTGCCCGTCCGAAGTCTTCATTCCGCTAAAAATAGGTCTCCAGGACGTCCACCACGCGTCGATCCTCGTCGATGACGGGAATGTGCCGCCATTTGTCGAAAGCCGTGCAGGGATGGGAAATCCCGAACCGGATGAGATCACCGGGCTGAAGGTCGTCGGCGGCCAGGTACGTGTGGTGGTCGTTGAGCTTGGTCACCTCGACGCCGGTGGTGGCGGCGTACGAGCCGTCCACCCGGCGGATCTCCATCGGCACCGGCAGCCCCTCGTCGAACGGCGCGTCCCGCTTGCCCATGCCGACCAGGGCCAGCCCCGGCTCGGGGGTGGAGGTGACCTGAGCCCAGATCTCCAGCGCGGCCGCGAGCGGCCCCTCGGCCGGCACCCGAAGGAACGGGGTGCGCTCACGGTAGAAGCCGTCGTCGTGGGTCACCGAGGCGCCGCTGCGCAGAACGAGACGGGCCTGCTTGATCGGGGCCAGCCGGTCGATCACCCGGTCGAACCAGGCACTGCCGCCGGCCGACACGATCGGCTCCGCCGGCAGAAGCCCCGCCTCCACCAGCCGGGCGACACCGGCGGCGAACAGGTCGAGGAAGTCGTCGACCTCCCGCTCGGTCGTCAATTGACCCTCGTACGCGGTCACACCCACCAGCTCGACGTTCTCGCTGGACACGGCGGCGCGGGCCACAGCCTCCAGCTCGTCGAGCGTCCGCACCCCCGTACGGCCGTGGGAGTGCCCGAGCTCGACCAGAACCCGCACACTCCTGCCGGCCGCGGCGGCGACCCCCGCGACGGAGTCGACCTGGAAGTAGACGTCCGGTTCACCGTCCAGCCAGCGCAGAGCGACCGGGTCGAGCACCTGGTTGGCGATGAGGATGCGCCGCACACCGAGCCGGCGCAGAACCAGAGCCTGGTTGGCGGTGGCCACGGTCATGCCCCAGGCCCCGGCGTCGAGCTGGGCGGCGAGCAGCCCCGGCGCCATGGTCGTCTTGGCGTGCGGTGCGAAATCCCACCCGTGCCGCCGGCAGTAGGCGGCCATGGTCGCGATGTTCGCCTCGGCCGCGGCCCGCCGCAGCACCAGGACCGGCCAGGTGAGCAGCCCGTCGAACATGCCCGGGCTCTCCCGCGCGATGTCGGCCGCGGCGCGCTCGCCCTCCGGCAGCCAGAAACCCTTGCTGCGCCAGTCGACGGTGACCTCAGGAACCCGCATCGTCGATCACCCCGTCCAGTCGTGGGGTCGGCTCAAGCGCGTTCAGCACGGCGACCAGGCGCTTCTCCTCCCCGATGAAATGCGTTTCCAGTACGGCGGTGAGCCCGTCCAGCTCCTCGCGCGTCATGTCGTCCTTCACCATCCCCGCGATGATCGCGTGATCACGGGCGAGGCTGTCCAGAAATTCCCGCAACTCCGGATGCCGTCCAGCCAGAACCGGAAAGACGGTGGCGTCCTCGCCGGTGTGATGCCGGGTGAGAGCGGCGCAGAAGGCCACGCCGTCGCCGTCGCCCGCGCGTATCTCGTCGATCATCTCGAGGAGATGGTGATGGCAGGCGATCAACTGATTGCCGTACGCCCTCAATCGGTTGACGTTCGATTTGTCCACGGAGGCAAGTCCCATGGTCCGGCGCCTCCATGCCCTCGGCGGTCTCTTTGCCGGGCGCACCGCGACGCTGCCGGAAGCCTACCAACGATTCTTGTCGCACCCGTGTGGTGTGCTACCGGCATGGGTGTTCTGACCGACTACTTCCGCGCTCCTTCGGCCGCCGCCGTCCAGGAACAGCTGACGCTGAACGAAGGCGGCCCGCTGCTGACCAGCGACCCGTCCACCACCGTCTACGACGGCGTCGAGGCCAAATGGATCGACACGAGCGTCGTACTGGGCAAGCTCATCGGCTTCATCCGCGACGAGCCGTGGCATCCCCACATCGTCGACGACCACCTGATCTGGCCCGAGGGCGGCGAACAGGACACCTCCCACGAGGGCCCATGGGTCACCATCCTCGACAACGAGACCCGCGACACCTTGGCCGCGGTGCCCGCCGACCGCGTGCCGTCCCTGGCCGTTCAGTGGTCCGCCATCGAGGAGCTACAGCCCAACACCGACCCGCAGTACTTCGCCGAGCTCATCACCGAGCTGTCCGCCTTGGCCACCCGAGCCCAAGCCACCGGCGACTCCCTCTTCTGCTGGATGAGCCTGTAACCCCTCCTGCCCTTCCACTTCCTCCACGGCATCCCTCCCGTCCCCGCCTCCCCCGCCATGGCCCTCACCGTTTCTGCCTCTCCTCGCTCCCACCCCAACCGCCCGCCATCACCGAGACCTCCCGCTCCTCGCCGTCGACGTCGGCGCCGGCTGCCTCCCTGTCGTTTCGGGCTGTGCCGGTTGAGTTCCTCCCTGATGAGCAGGCGACCTCCTATGGCCGGTTTCCCGACAGGCTGACGCCGACACAGCTGGAGGGCTTGTTCTTCCTGGACGACTTCGACCAGGACTTGAGAACCGGATCGGGTTCGGATTGCAGGTGGCGACCGTGCGGGCGCCGGGTCTGTTCCTGGCCGATCCCCTGGATGTGCCGACCGAGGCGGTCGATGACGTCGCCGGGCAGGTCGGTGCGGCTGATCCGTCGAAGGTCAAGGAGTGTCTTTGGCGCCGGCCGACCCGGTTCGAGCATCAGCGTGAGATCGCCCGGGAGTACGGCTACAACGACTTCGCCGCGGCGGAACCGGATCCGATCCGCTGGATCGACGCCCGGGCGTGGACCGCGGGAGACGGCCCGAAGGCGATCTTCGACGCCGCGTTCACAGCGCTGTCCCGGGCGGCCACGCGCCGGGACGACCTGCACGTGACGGTCGCCGCGACGCTGACGGCGCACGCGCTCAACGCCGGCTTCGGGCCGGTGATCTCCGACGGGATCCCGGCGCTGACCCGGGGCCGGATCAGCCACGTCGACGCGACCTACCTGCGGCCGGAGACCTACGCCGCAGCCAACAGCGTGCTGATCGACGCCCAGGACGGCATCGGGCTGGCCCGGGCGTGAGGCGGTATCACCTTGTGGAACACCCTGGACCTGGACCTGGACCTGGACCTGGACCTGGATCTGGATCTGGACCTGGCCGGGCTGCGCGGGCAGGGCTATCGGGTGCTGGACGCGGATGTCGCCCGGCTCTCGCCGTACGTGCGCCATCACATCCGCGTCCACGGCCACTACACGTTCACGCTGCCCGACCTGGGCGGACGTACCTACCGGCGGCTGCGTGACCCCGACAGTGGCGACGACGAGCAGCCCAGCCGCCGGCACCTCCGATAGTGATCAAGCCGGATGTTCTTCCCCTGGGGGTGCATCCGGCCTTTTCGTGCTCGGGATCCCCGCGCCGAGGGCCTCTCACTCCTGCTGGGACCGTGAGTCGGTCTCAGGAATGCAAGCTCAGCCGTGCTCGGCGACCATCTTCTCGATCTGCTCGAGTACCAACTCCGGTTGATCTTGGGGGATCTCGTGGGAGCTACCGACCGCGGTCACCAGCGTGCGGCCCGGCGCGGCATTGACGAACGCGGCGGCCGCATCGCGCCAGTGCTGGGCGTCCTGCGGCGAGCCGTCGAAGGGCGTCTTCTCCGAAACGATCACGGTGGCCGGCACGCTGCTGGGCCAGGACACCTTGTGGTAGGCGTGGTGCATCGGGCCGTAGTTCGCCGCGGTCGCGATCAGTTGGCGGGTCTGCTTCGTCGACGGCTGCTTCTTGAGCTCCTCGATCTGCGGGGTCGTGACGGCGATGATCCGCTCGATCTGTTCATCGGTGGAGAACTGCGGCAGGCTGGCGTCGACCAGGACAGCACCTGAGACGAGTTTGGGGTATTTGTTGACGAAGTAGGTGGCGACCTCGCCAGCCTGCGAGTGCGACACCAGAATGACGTTTCCGGTAACGCCAAGCTGATGAAGACCGGCTTGCAAGTCCGACACCGCGGCATGCACGTCCCAGGCCCCCTTGACTTCGTCGCTGGCGCCCAGGCCCGCCCGGTCGTAGGTGATGATCTCCGACCCAGTGGCCTTCGCCAACCGGGGGACGATGTCCTTCCACTGGGTGTGGTCCTCGCCGCCACCGGCGTCCAGCACAATTGCCGGCTGGTGCCCGGGGGTTACGTAGAACGCCAGCCTGTGGCTTTTGTTGGTGATCATGTGAGTCTCTGTGACCGGCGCGCTCGTGACCGGCGCGCTCGTCGCCGGGAGCGTTGCTGCGGCGGGGGCCGGCGCTGGGGTTTCACTGCAAGCGACGAGTGCCCCGACGGCCATCGCCGGGAGCACGACGGCGAGCACGGCTCGGCGCAGAGAGGCGGGGAAGTAGGAGTTCATGGGGGTTCCTTCAAGGATTGCCGGTTCGCGGTAGTGGAAGCTGACCGCGGCGGCCCACTGGGCGGGCAAGATCAATAGTTCGCGTCCGCCGCGTGAAGTTCGATCCTGCTGCCTGCCGATCCGTCCTACGGGCACCGTCACCACCGCACGGGGGGCTATCCCTACCCCGGCGGTTTTCTGCGATGTCTCGCGAAGTCGTCAGGTGATTCCGAGCAGTTCCAGGGATCATGTGCTGCCGGGGGCGTGATGGCGGTTGGCGGCGGCAATGTTGGTGACGCCGGTGAGGCGCAGTGCGCCGGTGGCGGCCTTGCGGAGGGCGGCATGACTTGCGGTCCGTTGCCGGTACGGATTTGGGACCGGCCTTCGTCGTAGGCGACATCGCGGACCCAGTGGATCTGGTTTTCGATGTGCCAGTGGCGGCGGATTCGGAAGGCTTGGGCGGCGGGTGGGAAGTCGATGCCGGTGGAGAGGGCGTTTCTGAGAACATGCGCCTGGCCGGCGAGCGTTCAGGCGGCGGCGCGGTCGCCGGTGCGGCGGCGGCGCAGGTCTGTGTGCGTGAGGGCGGGCGGTGTGTAGGCGATGTCGAGGGTTCCGGGGTTGGCCCCGGGCGCGACGATCTCGTCGATCCGGTCGAGGGTGTCGTCGTCAAGGGCGGTGCCGGCGCCGGCGAGCAGGTCGTCGAGGTGGGCCATGGTGCGAGGGCCGATGATCGCCGAGGTGACGGCAGGGTGGCTGACGACGAACGCCAGGGCCAGGTGGGTCAGCGATAGGCCGGCCTGCTCGGCGATCGGGACGAGTTGTTCGACGGCCGCGTGGTTGCGGGGGTCGGTCATGTGCTTCGGCACCCAGTGCATGCGCCGGGCGGAGGGCTGTTCGCCACCGAGGCGGAAGCGGCCGGTGAGCAGACCCGACGCGAGTGGGCTCCAGGTCAGTACGCCCATTCCGTAGCGTTCGCACACGGGGAGGACGTCGCGTTCGATGCCGCGGTTCAGGATCGAGTAGGTCGGTTGCTCGGTGCGGAACCGTGCCAGCCCGCGGCGTTCGGCGGTCCATTGGGCTTCCACGATGTCGGCGGCCGGCATGCTGGAGTGGCCGATCGCGCGGACCTTGCCGGCCCGCATCAGGTCGGTCAGGGCGGCGAGGGTTTCCTCGATGTCGGTGCCGGGTTCGGGGTGGTGGACCTGGTAGAGGTCGATGTGGTCAACGCCGAGGCGCCGCAGGGAGTCCTCGATCGCGGTGACGATCCAGCGGCGGGAGTTGCCGCGCCGGTTCGGGTCGGTGCCCATGACGCCGTTGAACTTGGTGGCGAGCACGACGCCGTCGCGGCGGCCTTTCAAGGCTTTGCCGACGATGCGTTCGGTCTCGCCGTCGCCGCCGTAGACGTCGGCGGTGTCGATGAAGTTGATGCCGGCGTCCAGGGCCCGGTGGATGATCCTGGCGCAGTCGTCGGGGTCGGGGTTGCCGAACGGGGCGAACATCATGGTGCCCAGGCAGTAGGGGCTGACCTGAATGCCGGTGCGGCCGAGGGAGCGCATGCGCATGTGCTGTTCCTATGCGGGACGGGGGCGGCCCGGGGCGGCCTGGCTCGGCGGCCCCGGACCGGAAACGGGTGTGGTGGGTCAGCCGGCGTAGGCCACGGCAACGTCGAGGATCCAGGTGACGCCGAACCGGTCGGTCAGCATCCCGAAGCCGGGCGCCCACTGCGAAGGGCCGAACTTCTCGATGATCTCGGCGCCTTCGGACAGCTTGTCCCACAGCGCGCTGACCTCGTCGGCGGTCTCACCGCGGACGGAGACGAAGAACCGTTCGCCGGTCAAGGTCATGCCGTTCTCACGGGTGGTGATCGCGGCCGGCGCAGCGGCGGGGCTCTGGCTGGGCACGTCGTAGGCCATGACGCTGAACCCGTTGTCGGCCGTGACCTGGCCGAAGACGACCTTGTCGGCGTCCGGGAGTTAGTTGGGCATGCCGAAGTCGCCGTAGGCGACGACGGTGAGGTGTCCGCCGAAGACGGACTGGTAGAACTCCAGCGCCGCGCGGGCGTCGCCGCGGAAGTTCAGGTGCGTCGTGGTGGTGATGGCCATACGGGACTCCTCGGGTGGTTGTTCTCGGGCGGGATCAACCCGATATGGGCTGGTTGGACCTCATGCGAGGGAACCAGAGCAAGCGGTGGTGGGCGGCTGGACCGGCGGATCCGACCGCTTCCGGCGCGTGTCAGATGGCCAGCAGGATGGCGCTGACGACGAGGCTGCCGACGATGTTGTAGCTGCCGGAGATCGCTGCGTAGAGCAGCGGTCGCGGGAAGTTGGGGTTGATGGCGATGGTGACGGTGTTCGCGGTGAGGTAGCCGAAGCCGACGATGAGGCCGAACAGCAGCGCGTCGCAGTAGGCGTCGATGTTCAGCGCGGCGAACAGGATTGCGCTGGTGAAGGTGATGATCAGGCTGGTGAGCGGTGGCCCGGCGAGAAACAGTGGCGTCGTCGGCGCTTTCGCGTTCGTGTCGCGGCCGAGCGAGCGGTTGTACGCCTTGGGGAACAGGGCTGCGAACCAGAGGCCGCCGAGCAAGGTCAAGGCGATGAAGCCGACCAGAATCCCGAGCCAGTTGAGATCGCCCAGAACATCGAACATGTGTTGACTCCGTACATGAAAGGGGGATGAGCGGCTCTCGGCGTCGCCGAAGCACCGTGCTTGACCGGCTCGAGTTCAAGACTTGCAGGAGTAGGTGACAGGATGTGGCACCTACTGTGAGCAGAATCAGGTTCATGCCGAAAACTTCCGCGCGATTGCTGGCCCTGCTGTCGCTGTTGCAGACCCGCCGGGACTGGTCCGGCACAGTGCTGGCCGACCGCCTGGACGTCAGCTTGCGTACCGTGCGCCGCGACGTCGATCGGCTGCGCGAGCTCGGCTATCCCATCGCCGCGGTCAAAGGCCCCGACGGCGGCTACCGGCTCAGCGCGGGCACCGAACTGCCCCCGCTGCTGTTCGACGACGACCAGGCCGTCGCTCTCACCGTCGCCCTGCAGATCGCCGCGACCACCCCGGACAGCGGCCTCGCCGAGGACGCCGAACGGGCGCTGAATACCATCCGTCAGGTGATGCCGTCTCGGCTACGGCACCGCCTCGGCGCCCTCGACGTCACCGCCGTCCAGCGGCCCACCACCCGCCCGGCCGAACCGGTCGACGGCAACGTGCTCCTGACCATCAGCGCCGCCGTGCGCGCCCGCGAGATCCTGCGCTTCGAGTACGGCGACGACGGCACCAAACAGCCGCGCCGCGCCGAACCACACCACGTGATCACCCGGGACGGACGGTGGTACCTCATCGCGTGGGACCTCGACCGCGACGACTGGCGCACCTTCCGCGTCGACCGGATCAGCCCGCGCACCCCCAACGGGCCACGCTTCACTCCCCGTGCGCTACCCGGCGCAGACGTCGCCGCGTACGTCACCGGCGTCTTCCGCGGATCCGGCGACGCCTCCGGCAACTGGCCGTGCCAGGGCACGGTGCTGCTCGACCTGCCAGCCGCCACCGTGGCGCTCTACACCCGTGACGGGCTCGTCGAACAGATCAGCCCCGGCCGGTGCCGGCTCACCCTCGGGTCCTGGTCCTGGACCAGCCTGGCCGCCGCGATCGCCCGCTACGACGCCGACATCGACGTCGTCGGCCCGGACGAACTGACCGAGGCCTTTGCGCACCTCGCCCGCCGATTCACCCGAACCGCAGCAGGCCGCGCCTCCACACACCCCCCTCCCGGCGGTAGAGACCGGTGCGGGCGGTCATCAGACCAGGAAGGGCGGAGCGACGGGGCGTAGTGGCCGGTTGCCGTCGGCGTCGTGCAGGTTCTCGCCCTTTTCGTTCCGATGTTCCTCAAGGGCCGTTTCGCGCTTTCGCCCCTTGCCCCCGCGACGTCGCCCCTCCTGTCCATGTCGCTGCTCTCGTGCGCGGCCCAGCCCTCGCTTCCCTTCCGCTCTGTCTCTGGCCGCCGGCGCCCTGGACGCCCTAGCCCGAATCAGCCGCTGGGACGGCGCCAACGGCATGGCGCACCACGCCGCCCAGCCCGTCACGGGCAAGGCGCTGGCGGTCTCCGCACCGGCTGAGGGCGCCGCACGGCGAACCAGTCGCGGGCAAGGCGCTCATGGTCTCCGCACCGGCTGAGGGCGGCGCGCGGCGAGTCAGTCGCGGGTCGGTGCGGGTGTCCGGAGGGCGGCGGTGTGGAGGCGGGTGTAGGCGGCCAGGCCGAAGCCGAGGGCGTTGGCCACGCCGTGGGTGGCGGCCATCCAGGCCAGCGACGGGTGCGGCAGGTCGGTGGCCTCGCCCAAGGCCCAGCTCACGGCGAGCACCATCGAGGCGGCCAGGACGAGAGCCGAGGTGGCCAGCAGAGCGGCGGTGAGGCGGTCGGGGACGCGGGTACGGGCGTGGCGCCACGTCGACCAGCCCATGGCCCACATGCCGGTGGTGAGGACGAGGGCGCCCGCCAGCTCGACGAACTCGCTGGTGAAGTAGCCGGCCAGCACCAGCAGCGTGCCCGCCGGCACGGTGAGCACGGCCGCGTCGGCGAGGCGACCGGGCGCCAGGCGCCGGTGGAGCCCGGCGATCAGCGCGGCCGCGAACCCGGCGAAGTGGAAGTGCGCCACGGTCAGCGTCAGCACACCCAGCTCGAACCCGAACAGCCGGTACCCGGCCCGCTCGGCAACCAGCGCCCCGGCCGCGACAGCGGGCCCGGCCAGCGCGGTCGCCAGAGCAATCCACTCCCGCCACCCGCGCGAGAGCCGGCGCCAACACCAAACCGGGAGCCGGGCAAGCGCTGGTGTCGGAGCCGGGGCTGAAGTGAGCGCCGCGGCTGAGCCGAGGGCTGGAGCCGGGATGAGCGCCGGGGACGGAATGACGGCTGGAGCTGGACCCAGAGTAGGTGCTGGGGCGAAAGCCGGAGTCGCCGCCGAGGCTGGGGCTGGGGCTGGGGCCGGGGTAAGAAACCGGGGCTGTAGGGCCTGAAGGGCGAGTGCCACAGCCGCGAACGCGTAGAGGACCGCGAGGCCGGTCGCTGGAATGCCGCGCGGTAGCCACAGGCTCGCCGCGCCTGCGGCCGCCGCGAAGGGCCACGACCCGGCGACCGGGCCTTCGACGCCGATGAGGCGGAGGCCCGCCGGCACCACGAGCACCATGCCGAGCGTGATGAGCGCGTTGACCAGGGCCCACACAGCGACCTCCTATAGTTGAACATGTTCAACTATAGGCCATGGATACTCACAGGTCACGGCGCCCGCAGAGGAGAGAGGGACACGCGAGAAGGAAAGAGTGGACGAAAAAGGGCGGGAGATCCTGTCAGTCCGTGGGCGGGAGGTCGGCGGTCATCTCGGCCAGCTCGGCCAAGCGGTCGGGCATGCTCCGCGGGTTGCCGGGAGCGTCGGGGCGGGCGTCCCACGGGCGCGGGCCGGTCAGTGGGCGGTAGTTGACCCCCAGGGCGTCCAAGCGGGACAAATGCTCCGGCAAACGCGCCCGGAACGACTCGTAGGAGCGGCCCGGCGGGTCCCACACCGCCTCGGCCAGGGCGCACAACCGCGGGTATGTCATGTAGTCGACGCGGCGGGCGTTCTCCATGTGTTCGGTCCAGACGTTTGCCTGGCCGCCCAGGACGTGGGCCGCCTCCCGCTCCGTCAGACCTGGCGGGACGGGGTCGAAGCCGTACACGTCCTCCAGCGTCAGCCGGGTGCCGACCGGGGTGGGCTCGCCCGGGTCGTCCGACTGGCGGTAGTCCAGGTAGACCGCTATGTCGGGGCAGGACACCACGTCGTGGCCCAGGCGGGCCGCCACCGTGGTCGGGCGCGGGCCCCGCCAGGCCGCCACCACCGCGCCGGGTGGGGTGCCGCCGGTCAGGATCTCGTCCCAGCCGTAGAGGCGGCGGCCGGAACGGGCCAGGTGGGCGGCCATCTGGGCGGTGAACCACGGCTGCACGCCGGGCAGGCCCAGCCGGGCCGCCAGGGGGCTTCCCTCCCATTCGCCCGGTGGGCACTCGTCGCCGCCGATGCCGATCAGCTCCGAGGGGAAGATGTCGCACAGGTGGTCCAGGACGTCGCGGCAGAACGCCATGGCCTCCTCGCCCAGGTTGAGCACGTGCGAGGAGATGCCCCATGTGGTCCGGACGCCGCCGGAGAAACCATTTCCGAGCCTGGGGTACGCGGCCACCGCGGCCTGCATGTGCCCGGGCATGTCGACCTCCGGGACCACGGTGATGTGCAGCGACGCCGCGTACGCCACGATCTCGCGCAGGTCGTCCGTCGTGTAGAAGCCGCCGTGCGGGCGGCCGTCGTCGCGGGCGTGGACGCGGGCGCCCAGCATCGAGGACGGGCGCCAGGCGCCGACCGACGTCAGGCGGGGCCAGCCGGGGATCTCCACGCGCCAGCCCTGGTCGTCGGTCAGGTGCAGGTGCAGGACGTTCAGCTTGTGGAACGCGGCCAGGTCGAGGAAGCGCAGCACGTCGGCCACCGGCATGAAATGGCGGGCCACGTCGAGCATCACGCCACGCCAGGCGAACCGGGGCTGGTCGGTGATGTGCACCGCGGGAACGTTCCAGTCCACCTCGCCGGCCCGGCGCAGCGCCGCCGCGGGCAGCAGCTGGCGCAAGGTCTGCACGCCCCGGAACACGCCCGCGGGCGACCCGCCGACGATCTCCAAGGAGGTCGGGGCGCACGTCAGGGCGTACCCCTCAAGCGGTTTTGCGTCGTCGACGCGCAGCGTGACGCCGCCCCGCCCGGGCGGGAGTGGGCAGCGCAGAGCCTGGCGAAGCCAGGTGGCCACGCCGTCGAGACCGGGCCCGGCGTCGAGCGGCACGGCCGGATTTAGGTGGAAGAAGCCGTCTTTACGGGTGATGGACACCGGCTGCGGAATCATCGCTTATTACAGTATGCGAGTGACGCACGACCTGCTCCTGAGCGGGGGCGAGCCGTTCGATGTGGCGGTGACCAACGGGAAGATCGCGGCGGTGGGCACGAACCTGCCGCGGGACGCCCGCACGATTGTGGACGTCAGCGGCAAGCTGGTCACGCCGGGACTGATCGATCTGCACACTCATGTCGGGCCGGGATACTGGGGGATCTCGCCGGACTCGGTGGCCTGGTACACGGGCGTGACGACGTGGGTCGACGCCGGATCGACGGGCGCTTACACACTGCCGGATCTGACGAACAGGGTTCTTCAGGTACGGGTCCCCGTGCTCCTGAACATCTCGGCGGTGGGGCTTTCCGGCCGTACGGGCGAAGGTCGTGACCTTGACAATTGCGACGTGGCCCTGGCCATCGACACCGTGCAGGCGCACCGCGAGCTGATCCGCGGTGTCAAGGTCCGCGTCGACCGGGACACCGTGGGCGACAACGGGGTGGAGCCGCTGCGGCGCGCGCTGGCCGTCGGCGAGACATGCGGCCTGCCGGTCATGGTCCACGTCGGGACCACACCGCCGCAGCTGGACGAGGTGCTGGATCTGCTGCGGCCGGGCGACATCGTCACCCACTGCTCCAGCGGGATCGCCGAGCCGCTCGGGCCGGCCGTCAAGGCGGCGTTCGGCCGGGAGGTCCGGTTCGACATCGGGCACGGCTCGGGCGGATTCGCCTTCGACGTGCTGGAACGGCAGCTCGAATCGGGCATCATCCCGGACACGGTCTCGACCGACCTGCACTGCCGATCGCTGTACGGCCCGGTGTTCGACCTGCCGACCACGATGGCCAAACTGCTCGCGGTCGGCCTGCCGCTGCCCGACGTGCTGGCGATGGCGACCACCCGCCCGGCCGAGATCCTCGGCCTGCCGGGCGGCACGCTGACGCCGGGCTCGCCGGCCGATCTGGCGGTTTTCGAGGTACGCGACGAGGAGCACGAGGTCGTCGACTCGCACCGCCAGGTACGCCGGGCGCCGGTGCGCCTGGTGAACACCGCGACCTACGTGGCCGGCCGGCTGCTGCGGCCGCGACTGCCGGCCCCACCGGCCCCCTGGGTCCCGCTGACCGGTGCCCAGCGCGCGGCGCTCGACCGGCGGGAGCAAGATCTTCGGGAGATGCTCGCCGCGCCGCTGGTCGGCGTGGACGGGCTGGCCGAGCAGTTTCCGCGAACATCCGAGGGGGACATCTGATGCCCAAGCGCGCCATCAACACCGACAAGGCGGGCCCGGTCGGCGGGCCGTACTCGCAGGCGGTCGTCGCCGGCGACTTCATCTACCTGGCCGGGGCGATCCCGTCGCTGCCCGACGGCACCTGGGTCACCGGCAGCTTCGCCGAGCAGGCCCACGCGGCCTTCCGCAACCTGGCCACGGTGGCCGAGGCGGCCGGCGCGAGCCTCGACCAGGCCGTACGGCTCGGCGTCTACCTGCGCGACTTCGACGACTTCGCGGAGATGAACGAGATCTACAAGGAGTACGTGAACGGCGAGAACCCGCCGGTGCGGACCACCCTGCCGGTGCCGCTGGTCGGCTTCGACATCGAGATCGACGCGGTTCTCTACACCGGGGCCTGAGCGCGTTTCCCCGCTTCGTGTGCGCGAGCCTGGTTTGATCACCTTGGAGGCTCGCGCCACGAACGGGTAACACGAGCGAAACGTCGGCCTGCGAGGCTCGCGGAGCGCTAACCGGGGAGGTCCCTTGTTCCTCAGCCAGCACGAGCAGGAACGGCTGCTCATCCACGTGGCGGCCGACGTCGCCCAGAAACGTCGCGAACGGGGCCTCAAGCTCAACCACCCCGAGGCCACGGCGATCATCACGGCGTTCCTGCTCGAGGGCGCCCGCGACGGCCGCACGGTAGCCGACCTGATGGACGCGGGACGGCGGGTCCTCACCCGCGACGACGTGATGCCGGGCGTCCCCGAGATGCTGGGCGAGGTCCAGGTCGAGGCGACGTTCCCGGACGGCACAAAGCTGGTCACCGTCCACGGGCCGATCGCATGATCCCCGGCGAGATCCTCCACGGCGACGGCGACATCGAGATAAATTCCGGCCGTACGCCCATAGCCCTGACCGTCCGCAACACCGGCGACCGCCCCATCCAGGTCGGTTCCCACTTCCACTTCGCCGAGTCGAACGCGGCCTTGGACTTCGACCGCACCGCGGCCTGGGGCCACCGCTTGGCCGTCCCCGCCGGCACATCGGTCCGCTTCGAACCCGGCATGCCCCGGGACATCACCCTGATCCCCTTGGCCGGCGCCCGCATAGTCCCCGGCCTACGAGGCTTGGCAGCCGGCCCCTTGGACCCACCTCCCCCCACCCCCGGGTTCCCCATCACCGCCCCGCAGACCACCACCGGCCCGGCCACCACCAGCCCGCAGACCACCACCGGCCCGGCCACCACCAGCCCGCAGACCACTACCGGCCAGACCCCCACCGGCCCGGCCACCACCAGCCCGCAGACCACTACCGGCCAGGCCACCACTGCCCCGGCCACCACCAGCCCGCAGACCACCACCGGCCCATCCGCCGCCGGACCGCAAGGCGCCGCACTCCCGATCGCCCCTCCTCCCTCGCGTTCGCTCTCCGACATTTCCGATTTATCGCCTTCGACAGACGGACCGGAGAACGGAAGCTCGCGGTGACGCAGACGGACCGGAGAACGGAAGGTCGCGGTGACCACGACCGGACCGGAGAACGGAAGCTCGCGGTGACGCAGACGGACCGGAGAACGGAAGCTCGCGGTGACCACGACCGGACCGGAGAACGGAAGGTCGCGGTGACCACGGCCGGACCGGAGAACGGAAGGTCGCGGTGACCGCGACCGAACCGCAGGGCGCGGCGCTCCCACCGCCCGCTCGCCCTCACCCGCCCACCTTTCGGATATTTCCGATTTGTTGTCTTGAGGGAATGCGCCCAAGACGGGAGTTCGCGGTGACCGGGGACCAACCGCGGCGCGGGAACGCGGTGACCGCCGACCAACCGCGGCGCGGGAACGCGGTGACCGCCGACCAACCGCGGCGCGGGAACGCGGTGACCGCCGACCAACCGCGGCACGGGAACGCGATGACCGCCGACCAACCGCAGCGCGGGAACGCGGTGACCGCGGACCAACGGCGGCGCAAGAGCGCGGTGACCGGCGACGAACCGCACCGCGAGAACGCGGTAATTACGGACCAACCGCGGCGCGGGAGCGCGGACCAACCGCGGCGCGGGGAACGCAGTGACCGCGTACGGGCCAGGACGGGAGCTGGCGGTGACCGCAGCCGGACCGTGGGACGGGAGCGCGCCGTGACCGCGTACAGACCAGGACGGGAGCTGGCGATGACCACGGCCGGACCGCAGAACGGGAGCTTGTGATGACCAGCGCGGGGCGCCTTGAGCGGAGCCGGTACGCGGCTCTCTACGGGCCTACGGTCGGCGACCGGATCCGGCTTGCCGACACCAATCTGCTCATCGAGGTCGAAGAGGATCGCAGCGCCGGACCCCGGCCGGGCGACGAGGTCGTCTTCGGGGGTGGGAAGGTCATCCGGGAGTCGATGGGGCAGTCGCGGGCCACCCGGGCCGAGGGCTCGCCCGACACCGTCATCACCGGTGCTGTCGTGCTCGACCACTGGGGTGTCGTCAAGGCTGACATCGGCATCCGGGATGGGCGGATCGTCGCGCTCGGCAAGGCCGGCAACCCGGACACCATGGACGGCGTACATCCGGATCTTGTCATCGGGCCCGGCACCGAGATCATCGCTGGTAACGGCAAGATCCTCACCGCGGGGGCGATCGACAGTCACGTTCACCTGATCAGCCCGACCATTCTGGACACCGCGATCGCGTCCGGCATCACCTCGATCATTGGGGGTGGGACCGGGCCGGCCGAGGGCACCAAAGCCACCACCGTCACCCCGAACGCCTGGTATCTGGCCCGGATGCTCGAGGCCATCGACACGTACCCGGTCAATGTCCTGCTTCTCGGCAAGGGCAACACCATGTCGGCCGAGTCGATGTGGGAGCAGCTGCGCGGGGGCGCCGGGGGTTTCAAGCTGCACGAGGACTGGGGCACCACGCCCGCCGTGATCGACGCCTGCCTCCGGGTGTGTGACGCCTCCGGCGTGCAGGCGGCGATCCACACCGACACGCTCAACGAGGCCGGCTTCGTCGAGGAGACGTTGCGGGCGATCGGCGGCCGGTCGATCCACGCGTACCACACCGAGGGCGCCGGCGGCGGCCACGCGCCCGACATCATCACGGTCGCCGGGCAGCCCAATGTCCTGCCGTCGTCGACCAATCCGACCCGGCCGTACACCCGCAACACCCTCAGCGAGCACCTGGACATGCTGATGGTCTGCCACCACCTCAACTCGGCCGTGCCGGAGGATCTGGCGTTCGCCGAGAGCCGGATCCGCCCGTCCACCATGGCCGCCGAGGATCTGCTGCACGATCTGGGCGCCATCTCGATGATCGGCTCCGATTCGCAGGCCATGGGCCGCGTCGGCGAGGTCATCCTGCGGACCTGGCAGACCGCCCACGTGATGAAGGCCCGCCGCGGCGCCCTCCCCGGTGACACGGCCGCCGACAACAACCGCGCCCGCCGCTACGTCGCCAAGTACACGATCTGCCCGGCGGTGGCGCACGGCATGGCCGATCAGGTCGGCTCGGTCGAGCCGGGCAAGCTGGCCGACCTCGTCCTGTGGGAGCCCGCTTTCTTCGGCGTACGGCCGTCGCTGGTCCTCAAGGGTGGCATGATCGCCTCCGCGCAGATGGGCGACGCGAACGCCTCGATTCCCACGCCGCAGCCGATGCTGCCACGACCCATGTTCGGCTCGTACGGCGTGGTCCCGGCCCAGACGTCGCTGGCTTTCGTGGCCCCGGCCGCCATCGACGCCATGCTGACCGACCGGGTCGGCGTGAAGCGCGCGTTCGCCCCGGTCGCCGACACCCGCCACGTCACCAAGGCCGACCTGCCCTTGAACGACGCCCTCCCCCGCATCGAGGTGGACGCCGACACGTTCGAGGTCCGGGTGGACGGCGAGATCATCGAGCCCGAGCCGGTGACCGAGCTGCCCATGGCCCAGCGCTACTTCCTGTTCTGACCATGAGCCTCGCGACGCTGCTCCTGCTGGCCGACGGCCGCCTCCCGGCCGGCGGCCACGCCCATTCGGGTGGCCTGGAGGCGCAGGTCTCGGCGGGCCGGGTGCGTGACCTCGACGGCCTGGCCGGCTTCCTCCGCGGCAAGCTGGCCACCTCGGGCCTGGTCGCCGCCGCCTTCGCCGCCGCGGCCTGCCACCGCACGCCGGAAACCCTGGCGGACCTGGACGAAGGGCTTGATTCCCGTACGCCGTCGCCCGCGCTCCGGAGGGCGTCGCGGGCCCAGGGCCGGGCGCTGCTGCGGGCGGGCCGGGCCATGTGGGCGATCCCGGAGATCGGGCGGGAACCGCATCAGCCGGTCGCCCTCGGCGTGCTGGCCCGGGCGGCCGGCCTGGGACCTCTCGAGGCGGCCGTCGCCGCGGCGCACGGCACCGTCACCGGGTCGGCCAGCGCCGGGGTGCGGCTGCTGGGTCTCGATCCGTACGCGGTGCACGGGCTCCTGGCCCGGCTCGCCCCCGACTGTGACCGGGTGGCGGCGTCGGCCGCGGCCCGGGCCGGCGACCCGGTCGGCGACCTGCCGGCCGCGGGCGCTCCCCTGCTCGACATCGGCGCCGAGCTCCACGCCACCTGGGAGGTGCGTCTCTTTGCATCCTGAAACTCACACGCATGCCGCTGACGAGGTGCCGCACACGCATCCCGAGCCGGGCGTCGACCCGCACGCGCCCCTCCCCGACGCGCCCCGGGCGCTGCGGGTGGGCATCGGCGGGCCGGTCGGGTCGGGCAAGACGGCGCTGGTGGCCGCCCTGTGCCGGGCCCTCGGGGACGAGCTGCGGCTCGCCGTGGTCACCAACGACATCTACACGACCGAGGACGCCGACTTCCTCAAGCGCAACGGCGTGCTCCCGGTCGAGCGGATCCGCGCGGTCGAGACCGGCTGCTGCCCGCACACGGCGATCCGCGACGACATCTCGGCCAACCTGGACGCCGTCGAGGAACTGGAGGCGGCGCTCGGCCCGCTCGACCTCGTGCTGGTCGAGAGCGGCGGCGACAACCTGACCGCGACGTTCAGCAAGGGCCTGATCGACCAGCAGATCTTCGTGGTCGACGTGGCCGGCGGCGACAAGGTGCCCCGCAAGGGCGGCCCCGGCGTCACCACCGCCGACCTGCTGGTGATCAACAAGACGGACCTGGCCCCGCTGGTCAGCGCCGACCTGTCGGTGATGGACCGTGACGCCCGGGCCCGCCGCGGCGAGCTGCCCACGGTCTTCCTGTCTCTGGTCGAGGACCGCGCCGCCACCCCGGTGGCCGATTGGGTCCGGGGATTGGTCGCCGCACGGTGAAGGCGTTCGCGCGGATCGCCGCCGAGTCCGACGGGCGCGGCGGCACCCGGCTCGCCGAGCTGCGCGGGGAGTCGCCGCTGCTGGTGCGGCGCACCGGGCCGGGCCGGGTCCACCTCGTGGGCGGCGCCGCCGGACCGCTGCGCGGCGACGACCTCCGCCTGGAGATCGCCGTCGGTTCCGGGGCGACCCTAGAGATTCGCAGCGTCGCGGCTCAGCTCGCGCTCCCCGGCCGGTCCCATCTGCCCACGTCCCGCTACGAGGTCCAGGCCCGGGTGGCCGAGGGCGGTGAGCTGCGCTGGCTTCCCGAGCCGCTGATCGCCGCCGCCGGCTGCGACCACGTCACCGTCACCCGGGTCGAGGTGGCCGACGGGGGCCGCCTGCTCTGGCGCGACGATCTGGTCTGCGGCCGTCACGGCGAGGACCCCGGCGACGTACGGACCGAGACCACCGTCCGTTATGCCGGCCGGACCCTCTACCGCCATGACCTCTCGGTGGGCCCGTCCGCTCCCGGCTGGTCCGGCGCCGCCGTGCTCGGCGGCGGCCGGGCGATCGGCACCGTGGTCACGACCACCGTCGCGGATCCCGCGCTGCTGGGCGGCGAGGCCGTGCTCATGCCGCTCGCCGGCCCGGGCATGCTGGCCACCGCGGTCGGCCGGGACATCCGGCAGGTGCGCGCGGCCCTGGACCCGTTGTGTGCGGCCCTCGATCCGTTGTACGCGGCGAGGTCGGCCGGAGCCGCCCTCGCCGTCGGGTGAGCTCAGGCCGCTACCGCGATCGGTACGCCGTGGGCGTCGGTGAGGGCCAGCCTGGTGTGCAGGTTGCCCTGCTGGGCCACGCGGGCGAAGTACTCGCTGCGGCGCCGCTGCATGCAGCCCTTGCGTGTCCTCGGGCCGCCCGCGGCCACCGTCAGCAGTTCCGGGGCCAGGGAGCTGTTCAGGCCCTCGCGCAGCAGTTGCAGCGCCTCGGTGCGCAGCTGGGAGATGCGCGACTCGGTGACGCCGAGCCGGGCCGCCACGTCGCTGAGGGGCTGTTCCTGCAGGAAGGACTCGGTGACGACCAGGCGCAGCCGTTCGGGCAGCGCCTGGATCGCCTGGTGCAGGTAGCCGAGGCGCTCCCTCTTGAGCAGCAGGTCCTCGGGGCCTTCGGACAGCTCGGGCACCATCTCCTCGGCCGCCCCGGTGGGGAAGCCCTGGAGGCTGAGCAGCGCCGCCTTCTGCACGTCGTCCTCGACCGTCGCCAGCTCCTGCACCCCGATGCCGAGCATCTCGGCCACCTCGGCGTCGGTGGGTGTGCGGCCGAGCGCGGCGGTCAGTTCCTGGCGGGCGGCGGCGGTGCGCCGGGCCCGGGCCCGGACCGAGCGGCTGGCCCAGTCCTGGCCGCGGAGCTCGTCCAGGAGCGCGCCGCGGATGCGTACCGCGGCGAATCGGTGGAACGGGATGCCGCGGGTGACGTCGAAGGACCGGGCCGCGCCGAGCAGGGCGGCGAATCCGGCGGAGGAAAGGTCGTCCGCGTGGACGTGGCCGGGTACGCGGTTCAGCAGTTCCCGGACCAGGTGGCCAACCATCGGCATGTGTTCGCGGACGAGGTCCTCGATGTCCCGCGCGGACGGCGCGTCGTGGGTCGTGCCGATGGTGGCGGGGAGTTCGGTCGTGTCGCTCACGTGGTCCTCCTCGCTATTCGACCGGTTGCGTGAAAACCGGCTAACGAGAAGAACTTTTACGAACGAAAGGTGCGAAGGCGGCCGAACTCGGTTGCTATTAGGGTGCTTTTCGTGAGAAAAGCTCAGGTTCAGTGGAAGGCGGCGACGTGCCGGTTCCGCAGGACCCCGGTGAGCTCCTCGTGCACCCAGTGCATGCGCGTGACGGCGATGTCCGGGTGGTCGCCGAACTCCAGCGCCACCTCCGCCGCGCATCCGTCGCTGCCGTGCAGCAGCAGCATGGCGGTGACCGCCCGCTCGACGGCCGCCTGACTGGGGCACTGGGACGGCTGGAGATCCGAGACGAAGAGGGCCTCCGCCGCCAGATCCTTGACAATGCTGATCATGTCGAACTCCCCGATGTACGACAACTAGTGCGCTGCCCTTAATGCCCGGTCGGCGGTGGTTACAACCGATCGGAGCGGAAAGAGCAAACCTCATCTTCCTCGCGCACCCCTCCCGCCCCAGCCAACACGCCGGGCGAATCGGGAGAAAATGCATGCGCCATCAGGTTCACCCTAACTCCGTGCCGCGCGGGGTGTCGTCTGCTTTTTAGGGGCGGACGCGACAGGGCCGGCCCGGAAGCCGGGCCGGCCCTGTGCAGCACCGTGGATCAGGGGACGTCGGGCGGCAGGTTGGGCCCGGCACCGGCGTCACAGTTCGGATCCTCCTCCGGGTCGTCGCAGTTGAGCGTCGCCGGAGGATCGGTCGGCCCCTCCTCGACCGGCAGCGTCGGTGTCGGCGTGGGTGTCGGCGTCGGCGTGGTACGTGGCGGAGGCTCGGGGTCGGGCGCGCCGCCGCCGGTCGTGGTGGTCGGCGTTCCCGTCGGGGTGGTTGCCGGGGTGGTCGTGGTCCCGGTCGTCGTGGTGCCCGGCTTGGGCAGCGTGGTCGTCGTGCCCGGCTTGGGCGACGTGGTGATCGGCTTGACGTTGACGCCCCCGGTCGGCTTCACGGTCGGGGTGATCGTGACGGTGCCGTCGGGCGCGATGCTGTAGCCCGGATCGGTCGTCGTCGGCACCAGCCGCGTGCTGCCGTCGCTGAGCTGCTCCACCTTCTGCGGCGGGCCGCCCGGCTTGGTCGACACGAAGGTCTCGCACGTCGCGCCGTTGAGGGTGAACGTCAGCGGCGCGATGTTGGTCGACGTGTACCGGCCGGTGATCGGCACGCTCACCGTCGATTTCGCCTTGATCGCGGCCGCCGTGGGCGAGCTGACCTCGATGCTCTGGCCGTTCTGGTTCAGCGTGGTCCGGCCGTTGCCGGAGATGGTCTGGTCGCCCGGCATGAGGAACCAGAGCTTCCAGTCGTTGACCGGGGTGTCGTCCTTGTTGGCCACCGTGACCTGGGCGCTGAACCGGCCGTTGCTGTCGTTCACGACCGCGTAGTTGACGACGCACTCGCCCGTCGGCGCCACCACTTGAGGCCCGGCGATCGCCGTCTTGTCCTTGGGGCTGCTCCCGCTGGCGCTCCAGCCGTACGTGCCGATGGCCAGCAGCAGCACGCCGGCCGTGACGACCAGGATGCGCCGGGTCCGGTTGCCCGGGCCGCGCTGCCCCGCGGCCGGCGCGGCCTGGTTGCCGTAGGCCGGGCGCAGCTGCTGCCCGGCCTCGATCGGCACCGACTCGAGGCCGGCGAACCGGCTGTTGCGGGCCGGGGCGGCCGGGTTGCCCGACGTGGGCGCCGGGGACTGCGGAGCGGCCGCGGCCGCCGCGGCCGCCGCCGCCTCGGTCATGTACTCGTTCGCGGTCGGCAGGATCGTCGTGTTCTCGGCGTCGTCGGCCCACTCGGGCACATAACCGCGGGCCACCGCGGGCGCGCCCGCCGAGAGCGCGGCCAGGATCCGGGCCAACTCGGCGCTGGACGGCCGGTCGGCCGGCCGCTTCTCGAGGCAGCGGCCGACCAGGGCGTCCACCTCGGCCGGCAGGCCCTCCACCGGCGGCAGCGGGTCGGGCTCGACGTACTGGTGAGCGCGGAGCAGGGCCGTGGTGGTGCCCACGTCCCACGGCAGCTGGCCGATCAGCGTGCGGTAGATCAGCAGGCCCACCGCGTACACGTCGGTGGCCGGGCTGACCTGGCCGCCCTCGAGCCGCTCGGGCGCGAGGTAGGCCGGCGTGCCCAACAGGCTGCCGTCGGGGTCGATGTCGTTCTCGCCGATCAGGGCCGAGATACCGAAGTCGACGACCTTGGCCCCGGTCGGGGTGAGCATGACGTTGGCCGGGGTGACGTCGCGGTGGACGATGCCGCGGGCGTGCGCGGCGGCCAGGGCGGCGGCGACCTCGGCGGTGATCCGCACGGCGTGCTGCCAGGGAAGCTTGCGCGCGCGGGCAAGCACGGCGGCCAGCGACTCGCCGTCGATCAGCTCCATCACGACGTACGGCACCGGCTCACCGTCGGCGGTGGTCGCCTCGCCGTAGTCGTAGACGTTGGTGATGTTCGGGTGGCTGAGACGGGCGGCCGCCTGCGCCTCCGCGCGCAGCCGGCGGCGGAACGCCGGGTCCGTGCTGGTCGACGGCGGCAACACCTTGACCGCGACCTGGCGCCCGAGGACCTCGTCGAACCCTCGCCACACCACTGACATCCCGCCGGCGCCGAGCCGCTCGACCAGTCGATAACGACCGGCCAGCAAACTCGAACCGGGCAGGTCCGGCTGGCTCATGTGCCCCCACATGCGCGCCTCGTGAGAAACGCCGAGTCGCACCGCCATGCTCCTCAGCGCCGGGGGAAGCTTTCCCCATCGACGGGTCGGATGCTAGCCGATGATCGCCTGTATCAGAATCCCGCGTCGGGCGGTCTACCTGCGGTTCGTTACCGTCCGTTTCACGACGGATCCCGGCCGTGGCGCCCAGGGGGAAGACCCCCGAAAGTCGGATCTCCGACTGACGTCGGGTGGCGATATCCGGATAAGGCGGTGAATGCCCGCTTCATCGGAAGTGACGGCAGGAACGAGATTCCCGCCGCCCCTTAAGAGCCGCTTAACTGGCGGTCGCCGAAAGATAACGGACCGCCACAGGTAACGATCATGAGCAATTACTTACCGTAGGGCAATTGTTGAAGCCTTGACCTGAGCAACCCCCGCTGATCGGGTGAATACCTCCGCTGATCAGCCTATTTCTCATGCCAACCTGAGAACGCGGCGTGTCGATCCGTCGCGGGAACGCTCCCGTTCCCGAAAAGTACCGACGCCGGCGACGGCCGCTTCGGCGGAGTCAGCCGCACCGGCACGGGCGCCTCCCCGGCCGGGAGCGCGCCCAGCCGAGCCAACAGGTCCAGCACCGGGTCGAGCTTTTCGTAGATGACCAGCACCACATCGCCCGCGCGGGCCAGCCGCAGCGCCGCCGGCACGGCCTCCTCGTAGCCCCGCGCCCGCACCGCCGTCAGCTGCGGGCGGCGCGCCCGCATCTCCCGCTCGACCAGTTCGGACACCTCACCGGGAGCCCGCCCGCCCGGGTCCTCATCCTCGTAGAGGACCGCCCGCGTCACGCCGTCGGCGACCACCTGGGCGCTTCCCGCCAGCAGGTCGTCGCGCCGGTCGCCGGGCAGGGTCAGCGCCACCACGCAGCGGTCCGGGCCCCACAGCTTGTGCAGGGTGCGCAGTGTGGCGGCGAGCGCGGCCGGGTTGTGCGCGTAGTCCACGAAGACCGAGACGTCGCCCAGCCGCAGCAGCGTGGCCCGGCCCGGGTTGTCGACCGTCCACCGGAACTCGGTCAGGCGGCGCACCACGTCCTCCTGGCCGGCGCCGAGCGCGCGGGCGGTGGCGATCGCGGCCAGCGCGTTCGCCACCACGTGGGGTGCCGCTCCCCCGTACGCGCCGGGCAGCTCGGCCATCCGCATCAGCGGGGTCCGCCGGGCCCCGGTGGCCTGGGTCAGCCAGCCGTCCTGGAGCAGGTACGCGGTCGCGCCCTTGGCCAGATGCTCGACCACCACCGGCTGCCGCGCGTCCAGGCCGAACCAGACGATCCGCTTGCGGTCGGCCCGTACCCGGGGCCGCTCGACCAGGTTGCGCACCCACGGGTCGTCGGCGTTGAGCACCAGCGTGCCGCCCTCGCGGACCCGCTCGGCGACCAGCGCCTTGACGTGTGCGAGGTCCTCGATCGTCTCGAGGCCGTCCTGCCCCAGGTGGTCGGCGGTGATGTTGGTGATCACGCCGACGTCCGACCAGTCGTAGCCCAGGCCGCGGCGGATCAGCCCGCCGCGCGCCGTCTCGAGCACGGCCACCTGAACGCTCGGGTCACCCAGGACCATCTGGGCCGAGAGCGGCCCGGTGGCGTCCGCCCGGTAGATCACCCGCCCGCCCACGCGCACGTCGTCGGTGGTGGTCAGGCCCACCCGCGTACCACCGGCGGCCAGCAGATGCGCGGCCAGCCGGACCACCGTGGTCTTGCCGTTCGTGCCGGTGACGGCGGCGGTCGGGATGCGCCCGTCGGAGCCGCCGGGGAACATCGCCCGCACGATCGCGTCGCCCACGTCGCGGGCCCGGCCGCGCACCGGGGCCAGGTGCATGCGCAGGCCCGGCACCGCGTTGACCTCGATCACGCCACCGGCGACCTCGCCGCCGTCGGTCACCGGCGGCACCGGCTCGGCGATGTCGGGCAGCCGCAGGTCGATCCCGGCGATGTCGAGGCCGAGCAGCGCGGCCACCCGCAGGCAGAGCCGGGCCACGTCGGGATGCACCCGGTCGGTGACGTCGTGGCTGGTGGCGCCGGTGGAGAGATTCGCCGTGCCGGCCAGCCAGACGGCAACCCCGCTCGGCGGTACGCCCGTGAGCGCCCATCCCTGGCGCTCGAGCAGGTCCGGGTCGGCCTCGACCCGGGTGAGCAACCGGGAATGGCCGATGCCGCGGCGGGGGTCGGCGTTGGTCCGCCCGATCAGTTCGGCGATCGTCGACCGGCCGTCGCCGACCACGTGGGCGGCGATCCGCTCGGCCGCGGCCACCACCTCACCGGCCACGACGAGCACGCGATAGTCACGGCCGCCGAGCTGCCGCTCCACGATCACGTCCCGGCCGGCCGCCTCGAAGGCCCGCTCGGCCTGCGCGGCGGTGCCCACGTCGAGCGTCACGTGCTCGCCGTGCCGTCCCTGACGGGGCTTGATCACGACGGGCCCGCCGAGGCGGGCGAGAAGATCAACTGCTTCCCGGGCCGTACGGGCCGGGCCGCCCTCGGCCATCGGCACTCCCGCCTCGCCCAGCAGCCGGCGGGTGACCTGCTTGTCGCCGGCGATGTCGACGCCGACGCCGCTGGTCCGGTCGGTCATGGCGGCCCAGGCCAGCCGCCGCCGCACACCCCAGCCGAGCCGCAGCAGGCTGAGGTCGTCGAAGCGCTCGACCGGGATCCCCCGCCGCCGCGCCGCCGTGATGATGGCCCGGGTGCTCGGCCCGGCCGCTTCCCTCTCGGCCAGATCGGACAAGCGCTCGAGCCCGGTCCTTCCCGCGGCGCCGCCGGCGTGCGCGCTCAGCACGAGGTCGACCGCGGCCTGCAGCAATTCGGCCGGCAGGGACGAGTCGGGCGACTCGTCCACCGGGCACTCGATGATCAGGTCGTAGAGGCCCGGTGCGCCCGCCGACACCGTACGGCCGAAGCTGACGTCCCGGCCGATCATCTGCGACAGCTCGATGCAGGCGTGCTCGGTGACGTGACCGAAGTACGTCCCCCCGCGCAACCGGCTCACGAACCCGCCCGGCGCACCCGCCGCGCAGTGGTGCTCGGCCAGCCCCGGCAGCGCCCGCAGCAGCCGCTCGGCGAAGCCGGTCACGTCCGAGGTCTCGACGCCGGTCAGCTCCTCCAGCCGCAGCCGGGCGACCATGGCGGGCCGGGAGAGGTACACGTTCGGGCCGCGCAGCCGGCGCAGGGATTCGATCTTCATGCGACGCGCCCCCCTTCACTAGGAGGCTAATCGGAACAAAACCGAAACATCCGGCTAATCGGCGTTATGGGCGGGCAGGAGGTGAGTGACCTCGGGCGGTCCGGCGGCCAGCGCGAGCGCCCGCTTCTCGGCCTGCTCGTCGCTGCCGGTCATCCGCCCCTCATGCTGGCGCAGGTGTTCCTCCCAGGTCGGCACCTGGTAGACCTCGACGTACTTGCCCGGTTCCTCGCCGTCCCGGAACAGACCCCACCGCGACGCGCCGGTGCGCTGCCGCGAACCCCGTACCGCCTCCATGGCCGCGACGAACTCGCCGGCCTTGTCCGCCGCGACCCGGTAGACGGCGGTGACCAGGATCGGCCCCTCGTCCAGGTGCGGCTCGAGCATGATGTGCGGCTCGGCCCAGAAGATGGCCGGGCTCCGGTCGGCGCCGTCCTGCTCGTGCACCGGCCACCAGCGGATCGTCACCGTGCCCGCCAGCAGCGCCACCGCGGCGGCCAGGAAGGCCGTGTCCAGGCCCAACAGCGAGGCCACCTGCCCCCAGACCAGCGCCCCGAGCGCCTGCGACCCGGCGAAGACCACCTGGTAGATCCCGAAGCCGCGGGCCCGTACCCAGTTCGGCAGGAAGAGCTGCAGGGTGGCGTTCATCCGCGAGACCAGCGTCATCCAGGCCAGCCCGGCCAGGACCAGCACGGCCGTCACCGCGATCACGTTCGGCACCAGCGCGGTGACCACCAGCGCCCCGCCGTAGACGAGCCCGGCCAGCACGATCAGCCGGTTCGGCGACAGCCGCTGCCGGATCCGGGGCATCAGCAGCGCGCCGGCGATCGCGCCCACGCCGAGTGCCGCCAGCAGGATGCCGTAGCCGCTCGCGCCCATGCGCAGCTCCTGGTGAGCGACCAGCGGGAGGAGTCCCCAGACGACCGCTCCCGGCACGACAAAAGCCACAACTCGCGCCAGGATGCGCATGACCGTCGGCGAATAGCGGACATATCGCGCGCCCGCCCGTACCGCCTGCCCGAAAGGTTCAGGTTGCGGGAGTTTCCGGGCGGGCCGTCGCCACCGGAAAAGAGCGAGCGCGAAAACCCCGTACGACAAAGCGTTCATCGCGAAAACCGTCGCCGACCCCGTCTGCGCGACGAGAAGGCCGGCCACCGCCGGCCCGGCCGACCGGGCCAGGTTCGTGTTGACCGCGCCCAGCGCCGACGCCGCCGGCAGCTCGTCGCGCGGCACCACCTCCGGGATCACCGCCTGCCAGGTCGGCAGGGTCAGCGCCTGCCCCACGCCCAGCAGGAACGTGAAGACCAGCAGCAGCACCGGCGGCATCAGGCCGAGGATCGTCAGCACGGTCAGCACGCCGGCCACCGCGAACAGCCCGAGCTGCACGGCCAGCAGCAACCGCCGCCGGTCGACCGCGTCGGCCAGCGCCCCCGACGGCAGCGCCAGCAGCAGCACCGGCAGCATGGTCACGGTCTGCACCAGCGACACCCAGGTGGCCGCGTTCGGCTCGCCGACCACCAGCCACTGCGCGCCGACCGTCTGCATCCAGGTGCCGACGTTGCCGGCCAGCACGGCGATCCAGAGATGACGGAAGACCCGCTCCCGGAGCGGTGACCATGGACTCACCGCGAGAATCTACCGGCGCCGCGCTCCCGGCCCCGGCCGGGGCAGCACCTCACGGTAGTCACCGACCTCATGCCCGCCGTCGCAGACCACCCGCACACCTACCTCGTGACCGCAGCCGCGATGCTCGAACCGCAGCGGCGGCCCCTCCGGATCGGCCAGGTGACGGTCGCCCCACGCGGCCACCGCGATCATCACCGGGTAGAGGTCGAACCCCTTGGCCGTCAGCCGGTACTCGTGCCGGACCCGCGCCCCTGGCTCCTGGTACGGCTCGCGGCGCAGCACCCCGTTCTCGACCAGGGTGGCCAGCCGGTTGGTCAGCACCTGCCGCGGAATCCTGGTACGCACCCGCATGTCGTCGAAGCGCCGGATCCCGCTGAAGATCTCCCGCAGCACCACCACGGTCCACTTCTCCCCGAGGATCGCCATCGACCGCTCGATCGTGCAGGCATCTACCGACCATTCCAGCGCCTCAGTGGAATTCACGACACCAGGCTAAGTCCACTGGACAGACCCAGCAAACGGCTGCGAGGCTGCGTCCATGACCCAGACCCAGCAGGACACGCGTACCCGGACCTTCAGCTGGACCGACCCCGCGGTCCACGCCGAGCTCATCGGCCGCCGATCCGGCCTGGAACTCCTGCGGGCCATGGCCTCGGGCGAACTCCCCGCGCCCCCGATCATGCACCTCATCGACTCGGCCGGCATGCACGTCGAGGAGGGCGCGGTCACCGTCTACCTGGACCCCCAGGAGTTCCACTACAACCCCCTGGGCACCATGCACGGCGGCGTCATCTCCACCCTGCTCGACACGGCCGCCGCCTGCTCCGTCCACAGCACCCTGCCGGCCGGCGTCGGCTACACGAGCCTCGACCTCAACGTGAAGTTCCTGCGCCCCGTGACCCTGACCTCCGGCCGCCTGACCTGCACCGGCAGCGTCCTGCAGAGCGGCCGCCGCACCGCCTTGGCCGAGGCCCGCCTGACCGACTCCCAGGACCGCCTGGTGGCTCAGGCCATGTCGAGTTGCATGCTCTTCAACCTTTAGCGATACGGGATCGACGAAAGACCACCCGCCACGGGGATCAGCGCCGTCGTGGTCCGGGCCGTCGCCCGCCGCCGGGCTGTCCTGCAACGAAAGCTCAAACCATGAACTCCCTGCTGACCGCCCTCGACGGCGCCCACCTGCACGACATCCTGCTACCCGGATACCTGGACACCGACAACGGACCACCCCGCTTCGCCCGGTTGATGGGCCGTGCCTACCTCGACCTGGGCGACCGCCTGCTCCACCTGGACGGCACCGCCTACGAAGGTTTCCTGACCCTCAGCTTCGCCACCGAGCCCACCACCTCGGACTACATGATCGGCGAGGACGAGGAGTTCGCCACCGCCTCGATCGGCTCCCTGTTCTTCGACACCACCATGCCCCACCCGATAACCGAGATCCGCTACGCGGCGACCGCCCGCTTCGGCGCGCTCGAACCCGACCCCGCCCCCGGTTCGTTCCTGGTCCGCTGCGCCGAGTTCCGCCTCCACCACGGCACCCGCCTCTTCTTCGACCCGATGTGCGTCGAGCGCCTCCAGATGGCCTCCTCCGACGGTTACGAGACCTGGCAGGCGAATGACCGCCCCCGGGACGAGCAGGTCTTCGGCCCGGTCGAGGAGCACCACTGGACAGCGCCGCCGGCCGGCCCCGGCCCAAATCGTGCGACAGGATTCTCCAGCATCGACCACACTGTGCCGACGCTGGAGGCAGAAACTCGACGGGCGGGATCACCTACGGCAGATCGAGCTGCTCGCCCTTGACGTGGTCGCCGCGGCACGGGAGGAGGGATGGCAAACGTGTGGCGACGACCCGGCGGACGCCACCCCGTTGCAACGCTCGGTCAACGAACTGGCGCGCATTCTTCGGCACCATCACTTCCCGGACGACGGCTGCGGTGAACCGGACCGGCCCACACCATGGTGACCACCGCGCTGGAGACCACTCGGGGCCTGTTGGACAACTGGGCACAGGGCCGTGATGTCCATCCCGCTCAACCCCGGCGCAGCCAGATCCGCGCCGTCATCCGGGGGTGGGCCGGGCCGATCACCCTGTCACCCAGTCACGCCGCCCGGAACGGCCTGGGCGGGCTCTGAGGCCGGAGCGGTCTCGCCGGGCGTGGGTTGAGTCAGCGCCGCCAGGCGCGGGCGTTGCCGGACAGCCCGGCGGCCGGGGACGGCCCGGACCACCTCGCAGCTGGGCCCTGCGGCGGGGGCTTGTCGCTGATTCCGTATCTCTAAGAGGTCTTGCGCAGGAGGCGCTGGCGGCGGGCCTCGCGCTTCTCCTCGAAGCGGGCGGCCTGGGTGTCCAGGTCGGCCATGTGGGCGGCCAGTTCCTCGCGGGCCTTCTCGCCGTCGCCGGTCAGGTCGGTTCGGCTGAAGACGTTCCACTGGCGGATGACGGGCTGCAGGACCTCGTCGCGGTGCTGGCGCAGGTCGTAGATGCCGGCCAAGGCTATCGACAGCGCCTTGCGGCCGAAGCCCTCGATGTTGGCGCCGGGCATCTCGAACGAGCTGACCACGTCGGTCACCGCGCGCATGGCGTGGTTGGGGTCGAGGTCGAAGGCGGCGGCCAGCAGGTTGCGGTAGAAGACCATGTGCAGGTTCTCGTCGGCGGCGACGCGGGCGAGCAGCTGCTCGGCGAGCGGGTCGCCGGTGGCCTTGCCGGTGTTGCGGTGCGAGATGCGGGTGGCGAGCTCCTGGAAGGCCACGTAGGCGATCGAGTGCAGGATCTCGTCGGGGTGCCCGTTGCTGTAACCGGCCTGCATGTGTGACATGCGGGCGCGTTCCAGCTCGGTGGGGTCGACGGCCCGCGAGACGGTCAGGTAGTCGCGCAGGGCGATGCCGTGCCGGCCCTCCTCGGCCGTCCACCGGTGCACCCACGTGCCCCAGGCGCCGTCGCGGCCGAAGAGCGTGGCGATCTCGTGGTGGTACGAGGGCAGGTTGTCCTCGGTGAGCAGGTTGACGATCAGGGCGGTGCGGGCGACGTCGGGGATCTGCGAGTCGTCCTCGCGCCAGGGGTCGCCGCCGAGCAGGCCGTCGAAGGTGCGGCCGTCGCTCCACGGCACGTACTCGTGGGGGAACCACTCCTTGGCCAGCGAGAGGTGCCGGTCGAGGTTGGTCGCCACAACGGGCTCCAGCTCGATGAGCAAGGCGGTCTGATCCATGTCCCCAACCTCCAACTGCCCAGCACTCCCTACGGTTACGCAACCGTAGGTTACTCCCCCACCCCGCCGGTGAGCGCGGGGCTGGCACGCGTCGACCACGATGGATGGCCACGACCGACCCTCGAGGAGGCAGTCTTGGTACGACGCGCGCTCATCGCTCTGATCGCCACCGTCGGATTGATCGCCCCGGCCGTTCCCGCGGCCGCTTCCGACAAGTCGCTTTTGCAGGAGAAATTGGACGCCGTGCACGCGGCCGGCATGCCGGGTGCGTTTGCCGAGGTGCGGGACGGGAAGAAGACCCTGCGGCTGACGACCGGGGTCAGCGACGTGGCCACCGGGGAGCCGGTCCGCGACGGCCTGCGCCACCGCGTCGGCAGCATCTCGAAGACGTTCCTGGCCACGACCGTGCTCCAGCTCTCCGGGGAACGCCGGCTCGACCTGGACGCGCCGATCGGGCGCTATCTGCCCCGGCTGGTGCCGGCCGACGTCGGGCGGCGGGTGACCCTGCGGACGCTGCTCAACCACACCAGCGGGATCGGCGACTACGACACCGAACTGCTGAAGACGGCCGAGGACATCATCACGCTGTGCGAGCGGACGTACCGGCCGGAGCAGCTGGTCCGGATCGGGCTGGCCGCCCCGCCCACCGAGCCCGGCGTCTACTCGTACTCGAACACCAACTACGTGCTGGCCGGGCTGATCGTCGAGAAGGTCACCGGGCACAGCTACCGCGGTGAGATCGGCCGGCGGATCCTGCAGCCCCTCGGGCTGAGGGACACCTACTTCGAGGGTACGGATCCGCTGATCCGCGGGCCGCACATGCACGCGTACGTCCCGTGGACCGACGGCGAGCTGCGCGACTTCACCCGCTGCAACATGTCGTGGGGCTGGGCCGCGGGCGAGATCGTCTCCACCGCCCGCGACCTGAACGTGTTCTACCGCGCGCTGCTGACCGGCCGCCTGCTCAAGCCGTCCCTGCTGGCCCAGATGAAGACCACCACGGGCGTGGACGGGTACGGGCTCGGCCTCTACTACGTGGATCTGCCGTGCGGCCGGATCTGGGGACACGACGGCGGAACCATCGGCCACCAGACCGTTTCCTGGCACAGCCCGGACGGGGTGCGTCAGGTGACGTACGCGCAGAGCATGGCCTTCTATCAGACCTCGCCCACCGAACCGCACCCGATCGACGTGGCGGCGAGCGACTTCCTGGTCACCGCGCTCTGCGGCGACCAGGCCGTCACCCGGAAGTCGTCCTACGTGGAACCGTTCAGGACCCGCTGACCACGGGGTACAGGTCGGCCGCCGGCGCCGCCCACGTGGCGGCGTCGGCCTCGATCTGCTCCCCCGAGCGGATGTCCTTGACCGTGTCGGGCTCGCCCTCGCGGCCGGGGAACCAGACGTACGGGATGCCGCGCTTGTCGGCGTACTGGATCTGCTTGCCGAACTTGGCGGCGGTCGGCGCCACCTCGGCCGGGATGCCGCGCTTGCGGAGGGCGGCCGCCGTCCGGTCGCACGAGCGCCGCAGCTCCTCGTTGGGCAGCGCGACCACCACGCAGGTCGGCACCGAGCGGGAGACGGACAGGGCGTTCTGCCCGAACAGGACGCCGAGCATGCGGGAGACGCCGATCGAGATGCCGACCCCGGGGAACTTCTCGTTGCCGACGGTGGCCAGGTTCTCGTAGCGGCCGCCCGAGCAGACCGACCCGAAACGCTCGTAGCCCTCGAGCTGGGTCTCGTAGACCGTGCCGGTGTAGTAGTCGAGGCCCCGCGCGATCTTCAGCTCGGCCACCACCAGGCCGGGGTTGATGTCGCGGGCCGTCTCGACGACCTGGAGCAGTTCCTCGAGCCCTTCGTCCAGGAGCGGGTCAGTGACGCCCAGTTTGCGAACCGCATCGGCAAACGAGCCGTCTTCCGATGAGATCTCCGCCAGCTGGATACACGCCTCGGCCTGTTTCTGGGACGCGCCGGCCGTCTCGATCAACTGCTCGATGACCTTGGCGGGGCCGATTTTGTCCAATTTATCGACAACGCGCAGCACCTGAGCCGTGTCCTCGAGACCCAGGCCCCGGTAGAAGCCCTCGCACACCTTGCGGTTGTTGACCTGGATGCGGGCCTTCGGCAGCGGCAGCCCCGACAGCACGTCCCCGATCACCAGCGGCATCTCGGTGTCGTAGTGGAACGGCAGCGTCCCCCGGTTGACCACGTCGATGTCGGCCTGAAGGAACTCGCGGTAGCGGCCCTCCTGCGGCCGCTCGCCGCGCCACACCTTCTGGATCTGGTAGCGCTTGAACGGGAACTGGAGCTTGCCCGCGTTCTCGGTGACGAAGCGGGCGAACGGCACGGTCAGGTCGAAGTGCAGCCCGAGCTGGTCGTCGCTCTTCTGACCCTCCTCGGCCTGCAGGCGGCTCAGCAGGTAGACCTCCTTGGAGGTCTCCCCCTTGCTGAGCAGGGTCTCCAGCGGCTCGACCGATCGCGTTTCCAGCGGGGCGTAGCCATACAGCTCGAACGTGGCCCGCGCGCGGTCGATCACCCGCTGCTCGATCATGCGCTGCGGCGGCATCCATTCGGGAAAACCGGAAATGGGCATTCTCAGAATCTCCTAGGAAAAAAGTCTTCAGAGACCACGGCGCGGTGCGTCAGCCAGTTCCCGCAAGTAGGGGTTCTGGGCGCGCTCGCGGCCGATGGTCGTGGCCGGTCCGTGGCCGGGCAGGACGACGGTGTCGTCGGCCAGCGGCAGGATCTTGTCCCGCAGGCTGGCCAGCATCGTCTCGGTGCTGCCGCCCGGCAGGTCGGTGCGACCGATCGAGCCGGCGAAGAGGACGTCCCCGGAGAGGCAGACCTGGTCCGCGTCCCACGTGGAGCTCGCGCCGGGCAGTCGGAACAGCACCGACCCGCCGGTATGGCCCGGCGCGTGGTCGACGGTCACCTCGAGGCCGGCCAGCGACAGCGTGGCGCCGTCGGTCAGCTCGGCGACGTCCTCGGGCTCCGAGTACTCGATGCGGCCGCCGAACAGCTGATTGAGGTCCATGCTGAGGCCCTTGGACGGGTCGGCCAGCATCTCCCGGTCGGCCGGGTGCACGTACGCCGTGATGCCGCGCGCGCCGCACACCGGCGCGACGGAGAAGGTGTGGTCGAGGTGGCCGTGCGTGAGCAGCACCGCGGCCGGGTGCAGCCGGTGCGCGGCCAGCACCTCGTCGAGGCGGTCGAGAACACCGATGCCGGGATCGACGATCAGGCATTGCTCGCCGGGGCCGGTGGCCACGACGTAGCAATTGGTGCCGAAGGCATCGGCCGGAAAGCCGGTGACGAGCACAACGGCCCCTCTCTCACAGATTAGAGCGAAATCGTAACGAGAGTAGCCCGGCGGTCGCACACCACTTTCCCAGGAGGTACCCGTACACTCTTGCGGGCGTGTGACAAGGGTCGTAGGAAGGACAGGTTTCGGTGGCATCCAGCAGGGACCGGCAGCGCAAGCTGGCGCGGGCGAAGCTCGATCGGCAGATGGCCCGGCGAGCCGTGAAGGAGCGCCGCCGACGCCGCATGCTCGCGGGCGTCGGGTCCGGTGTCGCGGTCCTGCTCATCGTCGCCGGCATCGCCTGGGCCGGCGGGGCCTTCGACTCCGACGACGCCGAGACCACGGCGGCCGAGGACATCTGCGCGTGGACGCCGCAGAGCGCGACCGCCAACCCCAACCTCAAGGACGTCGGCACCCCGCCCACGACCGACATCCCGACCTCCGGCACGCGGACCATGACGATCACCACCAACCAGGGTGACCCGATCAAGGTCAGTCTCGACAACACGCTGTCGCCCTGCGGTGCGGAGAGCCTGGCGTTCCTGGCGGGCAAGAAGTTCTACGACAACACCGACTGCCACGAGATCACCACGTACGGGGCGATCCGTTGCGGCGACCCGAGCGGCACCGGCCAGGGCGGCCCGACGTACAGCGTCTACAACGAGAACGTGCCGTCCGCGCCCGAGCCCAGCCCGTCGGCCTCCACCGGCACGGCCGGGAAAGCGCCGCTCTACCCGAAGGGCACCGTCGCCCTGATCGGCGACCCGCCGGGCACCAACGGCAGCCAGTTCCTCATCTTCGCCAAGGACTACAGCCCGGCCACGCCGGAGTTCTCGATCGTCGGCACGGTGGCCGGCGGCCTCGACACGGTGACGAAGATGAGCAAGATCGAGACGGTGGCGAACGCCACCGGCGACAAGGTCAAGCCCAAGCAGAAGATCACCATCAAGAGCCTGACTGTCGGCGACGAGGCCACCGCCCCGTCTCCGTCGGCGAGCACTCAGTCTTAATCCCCACGGCCGAACACAGCAGGAGGAACACCGTGTCGTCGATCAAGGACCGGCAGCGCGCGGCGGCGCGGGCCCGGCTCGAGAAGGAGATGTCCGAGCGCGCCGCGGCAGCCCGCAAGCGCCGGCAGCGCCAGGCCATCATCGGCTCGGCGATCGCGGTCGTGCTGATCGCCGGCGCCGCGGTGCTCGTCGTCACCCAGCTCAACAAGGACGACAAGAAGAGCACGTCGTCGGCCAGCCCGGTGCCGGCCGGCCAGGTCGCCTGCACGTGGACGCCGAACACGGACACGTCGACCGGCGCCAAGATCAAGGATGTCGGCGGCACTCCCCCGGCCACCGTGCCGAACACCGGCACCGACACGATGAACATCGCCACCAGCCTCGGGACGATCTCGGCCACTGTCGACAAGACCAAGGCGCCCTGCACGGCGGCGGCGTTCGAATTCCTCGCCAGCAAGAAGTTCTGGGACAACACCAAGTGCCACCGCCTGGTGACCGAGGGCATCAAGGTCCTCCAGTGCGGCGACCCCTTCGCCACCGGCAAGGGATACCGCCAGACCGACGGCTCGGGCGGACCGAACTTCGAGTACCCCGAGGAGAACCTGCCGGTCGGCAAGGACCCGACCTACCCGACCGGGACCCTGGCCATGGCCCGTACCCAGCAGCCGGGCACCACGGGCAGCCAGTTCTTCCTGGTGTACGGGGACATCGCGGCCGCCTCGCTGCCCGCGCAGTACACGGTGCTCGGCACCGTGACGAAGGGCCTGGACATTGTCCAGAAGGTGGCCAAGGCCGGCAGTGACAACGCCAACGGCCAGGGCGACGGCCACCCCAAGCAGGAGATCGACATCAAGTCGCTCACCATGGCGGCCGCCTGACACTCCGCACAACGCGACAGAAGAGCCCGAGGGGATTCCCTCGGGCTCTTCGGTCAATTTCCGCCGTTCTCGTCTGTGGCGAAGTCAGGCGCCGGACGTGACCCGGTACGCGTCGAACACACCGTCCACCTTGCGCACCGCGGCGACCAGGTGGCCCAGGTGCTTCGGGTCGGCCATCTCGAACGTGAACCGGCTGACCGCCACCCGGTCGCGGGTCGTGGTCACGGTCGCCGACAGGATGTTCACCCGCTCCTCGGAGAGCACCCGGGTCACGTCGGCCAGCAGCTTGTGCCGGTCGAGCGCCTCGACCTGGATGGCCACGAGGAACGTCGACGCGCTGGTCGGCTTCCAGGTCACCTCGACCACGCGCTCCTCCTGCTCGCGCAGGTCCTCCGCGTTGGCGCAGTCCTCCCGGTGCACGCTGACGCCGCCGGACCGGGTGACGAAGCCGAAGACCGCGTCGCCCGGCACCGGGGTGCAGCAGCGGGCCAGCTTGACCCACACGTCGCTGACACCCTTGACCACCACGCCCGGGTCCTGGGCGGTGCTGCGGTTGCGCGGCGGGCGGGTGGCGACGGCGGTCTCGGCGATGTCCTCGACCGCGCCCTCCTCGCCACCGAAACCGGCGACGAGTTTCTGCACGACGGACTGGGCGCTCACCGTGTTCTCGCCGATGGCCGCGTACAGCGAGGCCACGTCGGGCAGGTGCAGGTCGCGGGCGATGGTCGTCAGGTTCTCGTTCGTCAGCATGCGCTGCAGGGGCAGGCCCTGCTTGCGCATCGCCTTGACGATCGCCTCCTTGCCGACCTCGATCGCTTCCTCGCGGCGCTCCTTGTTGAAGTACTGCCGGATCTTGGTACGGGCCCGGGGGCTCTTGACGAAGCCGAGCCAGTCCTGCGTCGGGCCGGCGTTCGACGACTTCGACGTGAAGATCTCGATGACGTCGCCGTTCGACAGCGTCGACTCGAGCGGGACCAGCTTGCCGTTGACCCGGGCGCCGATGCACTTGTGCCCGACCTCGGTGTGCACCGCGTACGCGAAGTCGACGGGGGTCGAGCCGGTCGGCAGCGGGATGACGTCGCCCTTGGGCGTGAAGACGTACACCTCCTGGCTCGACAGGTCGAACCGCAGCGCGTCGAGGAACTCCGACGGGTCGCTCGCCTCGCGCTGCCAGTCGAGCAGCTGCCGCAGCCAGGTCATCTCGTCGATGTGCGCCGGCGGGCCGACGATCGTCGCGCCCTTCTGCTCCTTGTACTTCCAGTGGGCGGCGATGCCGAACTCGGCCGTGCGGTGCATGGCGAAGGTGCGGATCTGCATCTCGACCGGCTTGCCGGTCGGGCCGATGACCGTGGTGTGCAACGACTGGTACATGTTGAATTTCGGCATCGCGATGTAGTCCTTGAACCGGCCCGGCACCGGCTGCCAGTTCGCGTGGATGACGCCCAGCGCGGCGTAGCAGTCGCGGACCGTGTCGACCAGGATGCGGACGCCGACGAGGTCGTAGATGTCGTTGAAGTCCCGGCCCCGCACGATCATCTTCTGATAGATCGAGTAGAGGTGCTTCGGGCGGCCGGTGGTCTCCGCCTTGATCTTCGCGGACTTCAGGTCGAGCGAGACCCGGTTGGTCACCTGGCGCAGCAGCGCCTCACGCTGCGGCTGGTGCTCGCCGATGAGGCGGTTGATCTCCTCGAACCGCTTCGGGAACAGCGTGCCGAAGGCGAGGTCCTCGAGCTCCCACTTGATCGTGTTCATACCGAGGCGGTGGGCCAGCGGGGCCAGGATCTCCAGCGTCTCCTTGGCCTTCTGCTCCTGCTTGGGACGGGGCAGGAAGGTCAGGGTGCGCATGTTGTGCAGCCGGTCGGCCAGCTTGATGACCAGCACCCGCGGGTCCTTGGCCATCGCCACGACCATCTTGCGGATGGTCTCGGCCTTGGCCGCGTCGCCCAGCTTGACCCGGTCGAGCTTGGTGACGCCGTCGACCAGCAGCGCCACCTCGGCGCCGAAGTCGGCCTTCATCTGCTCGAGCGAGTAGTCGGTGTCCTCGATCGTGTCGTGCAGCAGGGCCGCGACCAGGGTTGTGGTGTCCATGCCGAGGTTGGCCAGGATCGTCGCCACCGCGAGCGGATGCGTGATGTAGGGGTCGCCGGACTTGCGGTACTGACCCGAGTGCCAGCGGGCGGCCACGTCGAAGGCGCGCTGGAGCATGCGCCCGTCGGCCTTGGGGTGGCTCGCCCGGTGAGTGGCGATCAGCGGCTCGAGAACCTCGCTGACCTGCGTGCTCTGCCACGGCGCGTTGAAGCGCGCGAGACGGGCCCGGACCCGGCGCCCGGTGGGCGCGCTGGCCAGGCCGAACCTTTCCTCACCCCCGGGCAGCGGCTGGGTGGCCTCGGCGTCGGCCGCGGGAACGGCCGGCCGGGGGCCGTCAGGCTGTGACTCGACAGCGGGCGCCGTAGCGTCCGCACCGGTCCGTGTGTTCTCGGTCGGCTGCACCGTGCCCTCCGCCGGAGGGGCGACGTCGCTGGACACCGGCCTCCTCACACCCTCGTCAATAGTGGGTTGGTTCACCTGGTTAGGAACGCCATCCTACCCGCACCCTCTTCCCCGATAACCCGGCCGAAGCCCGAGAAAAGAATCAGACGGTCAAGAGCGCGTGCACCGTACGGGGGCGCAGCCGCTCCCGGCCCTTCAGGAACGCCAGCTCCATGAGCACCGTGAAGCCGGCGACCGTGCCGCCGGCCCGCTCGACCAGCTCCAGCGCGGCGGTCGCCGTACCGCCCGTGGCGAGCACGTCGTCGACCACCAGGACGCGCTGTCCGGCGATGAACGCGTCCTCGTGCACCTCGAGGGTGGCTTCGCCGTATTCGAGCTCGTACGAGGCCGACAGGGCCTTGCGCGGCAGCTTGCCGGCCTTGCGCACCGGCACCACGCCGGTCCCGGTGGCGTAGGCGATGGCCGCGGCCACCACGAAACCGCGGGCCTCGACGCCGGCCACGACGTCGAAACTGTCCGCGCCGTGGTGCGCGATGATCCCGTCGATCACCCGGCGGAACGCCGGCCCGTCCGCGAACAGCGGCATGAGGTCCTTGAAGACGACACCCGGCTTGGGGAAGTCGGGCACGTCCACGGTGCCGCTCTCGACGACGGCGGCCAGGTCGGTGTGCTGGTCTGTCACGGGGGCAAGCCTTTCACAACGAAAAGGGCGGCCCGACCGGGCCGCCCTTTTCTGTGCCGACGTGTCAGCGGCGCTTGCCGCCCGGCCGGTTGCCCGGACCGCGGTTGGCGTTACCGCCGGTGCTGCGTTTGGCCGTGGGCCGGGCGCCGGGACGCGGCGCCGAGGACGCCAGGGCCGGGGCCTCGTCCGACTCGGTCAGGTTCGACTGGCGGCCGGCGCGCTCGCCGCGGGCCACGTCGCCGGACTTGGCCTGGGCCCGCCGGGCTAGGACCCGGGCGGTGTGCGCCTTGATCTTCGGCTCGCGGTCCTTGAACACGGTCAGCAGCGGCGCCGCGAACATGATCGAGGCGAGGACGCCGAAGCCCATGCCGACGAACAGCACCAGGCCGAGGTCCTTGAGCGTGCCCGCGCCGAGCAGGCCGGCGCCGATGAACAGCAGGCCGCCGACGGGCAGCAGGGCCACCAGACCGGTGTTGATCGAGCGCATCAGGGTCTGGTTGACCGCCAGGTTGGCCGCCTCGTTGTAGGTGCGGATGCTGCTCGCGGTGATGCCCCGCGTGTTCTCCTGCACCTTGTCGAACACGACCACCACGTCGTACAGCGAATAACCCAGAATCGTCAGGAAGCCGACCACCGTCGAGGGCGTCACCTCGAAGCCGACCAGCGAGTACACACCGGCCGTGAAGATCAGGTCGAGCAGGAGCGAGGAGACGGCCGCCGCCGCCATGCGCCACTCGAACCGGATGATCAGATAGATCATGACGACGATCAGGAAGATGATCAGACCGAGCAGCGCCTGCCGGGTCACCTGCCCACCCCAGGCCGCGGAGACCTGGTCGTCGCTGACCTTGGTGGCGTCGAGCTTGAGGTCGCTCACCAGCGCGGTCTTGGCCTGCTCGGCCTGCGCCGCGGTGAGCGTCGAGGCCCGGACGGTGTACGTGTCGCCGCCACCGCCGGTGCTGCCGAGCGTCTGCGACGAGACGACCTTGGCGGCCGGGTCGACCGACTTGATCGCCCGATCGACCGCGTCCGACACCTCGTCCTCGGTGTAGGTCGTGCTGCCGGTCGTGGCCGGCACGCTGAACGACGTGCCGCCGGCGAACTCGATGCCCAGGTGGAACCCGCGGACCGCGATGCTGGCGATGGAGATCAGCACGAGCACGGCCGCGATGGTGAACCACAGCTTGCGCCGGCCGATGATGTTGACATTGGCCTCACCCGCGTAGAGCCGGGCGGCAAGACCTTGGCTGGCCATGTCAGGCCTCCTTGACGTCGGTCGGAGCGCGGCGCAGCACGCGGCCGAGACCACTCACGCGCGGCGAGAGGAACGCCTTGGTGCTGGCGAACATCGTCATGATCGGGTGACGGAAGAGGAACACCACGACCAGGTCGAGCACCGTCGCGACGCCCAGTGCGAAGGCGAAGCCCTGCACCGCGCCGACCGAGACGATGTACAGCACCACGGCGGCGAGGATCGTGATCGTGTTCGCTGAGATGATCGTACGGCGGGCGCGGGCCCAGGCCCGTGGCACCGCGCTGCGTGGACTGCGGCCCTCGTGGATCTCGTCCTTCAACCGTTCGAAGTAGATGACGAACGAGTCGGCCGCGACACCTAGTGACACGATGAATCCGGCGATACCGGCCAGGGTCAGGGTGAAGCCGACCGTCCGGCCCAGGAAGACCAGGGCGCCGAAGGTGAGCAGACCGGACAGCAGCAGGCTCAGGAAGATGACCGAGCCGAGCAGGCGGTAGTAGAAGAACGCGTAGATCGCCACCAGGCCCATGCCGATCGCGGCCGCGATCAGACCGGCCTGCAGCTGCTGGGTGCCGAGGGTGGCCGAGACGGTCTGGGCCGGGCCCGAGCTGAAGGTGACCGGCAGCGCGCCGAAGTTCAGCTGGTCGGCGAGCTCCTTGGAGCTCTTCGCGTTGAACTGGCCGGTGATCTGCGAGGTGCCGGTGAGCACGCCCTGGATCTGCGGGGCCGAGATGACCGACTTGTCGAGCACGACCGCGACGGCGCAGTGCTCGATCGAGCCGTACATCGCCGTGGCGGCGGTGTAGCAGGGCGCCGACGAGGTGGCCTCGAAGGCCTGCCGGGTCAGCGCGGCCCACTTGGTCGAGCCCTCGCTCTTGAAGTCCAGCGAGACGACCCACTGGCCGGTCTGCTGGTCGAGCTGCGGGCTGGCCTTGTCGATGTCGTCACCGACGACCGACGCCTTGTCCATCAGGATCTTGCCGCCGTTGTAGCAGGCGACGACCTGGCTGTCCTTGTTGTCGATCGCGCCGTTGGGACGGGCGTCGAGCTGCGGGCAGCCGACGGTCGGCACGTACATCTGCATCTGCGGGGTGAGGACGTTGACCTCGTCGCCGCTGAGCTTCGCGAACGGGGCGTACGCCTTGCCGGCGTTGGGGTCGGTGCTCAGGTCGACCGGCGCGGTCAGCTTGCTCGCGGCGGCCCAGACGGCGGTGCCGACCTTCTTCTGGACCTCGGCCAGCAGCGCCTTCTCGTCGGCCGTGGCCGGCGGCGTCGCGGCGGCGCTCGGGCTCGGGCTCGCGCTCGCACTCGCCGAGGCGGACGGCGTGGGGGTCGGCGTCGGGGCCTTCACGACCTCGCCGCCACCCTGACCACCGGACGAGGGGCTGTTGGAGGCGGCCGGAGCCTTCGCCGGGGTCGACGGCTTGGCGCTGGAGCCGGCGCCCGGCTTGGCGCTGGAGCCGGCGCTCGGCTTGGCGCTGCCGGACGCGCTCGGGGCCGGCGTCGCGGTCGGCGGGTTCAGCGCCACCGTCGAGACGTCGCCGGTCGCGCCGATCACCAGGCGGAAGCGCATCTGCGCCGCCTGCGACAGGTCCTTGAGCTGGTCGTCGGCCTTACCGGCGAGGGAGACCACGATGTTGCGGTCACCCTGGATGACCACCTCGGCCTCGGAGACGCCGAGCGCGTTGACGCGCTGGTCGATGATCCCGCGGGCCTGCTCCATGCTCTCCTTGGACGGCACCTGGCCGCCCTGCACGGAGGCGATGTAGGTGGCCTGCGTGCCACCGACCAGGTCGAGACCCAGTTTCGGGTGCAACCGGTCGGTGAAGCTGCCACTCGCGCCACCCGCGAAGAAGACCAGCAGATACAGAACGACGAAGATGAAGCCGAGCACGGCGAGCTGCCGTCCGGGATGCATCTGTCCCTGTGGTGGTCGTGCCACGGCTTTCGGTCTCCCTGTGTCTTAATGTCCGAATCTGGTGGCCGCGCGCGGCCTGACGGACCGGCCCGTCTGGACCGGCCCGCCGGAGTGAACTGTCAGTCCTTTTTACGCGTGTCGACGATCGGGTCGGCGACCGGCTCCTCGACGGCGGGCTCGGCGGCCTCCTCGATCACGCCGGTCTCCACCGGCGCGTCGGCCTGCGAGACGACGCGGGCGATCGCCGGGCGCGCGAACTGCACCTCGACGCCGTCGGCGATCTCGAGGTGGACGACGTCGTCGCCGACCGAGACCACGGTGCCGTGCAGGCCACCGATCGTCACGATCCGGTCGCCCGGCCCCAGCGCGTTCTGCATCTGCTGCGCCTCGCGGCGGCGCTTCTGCTGCGGCCGGATCATCAGGAAGTACATGACGGCGAAGAGGAGGACGATGAGAAGCAGCGGCGTGAAGCTGCCACCACCCGATGCCTCGGCTGCCTGAATCACCAAAAAAGCCTTCCGTAGGCCGCCGGCGACGCGCCCGTGCGCGTGACCGGGGCGATAAACACATCCCGGGTTGGAACGGCGGCGAGTCTAATCGGTCAACCTGGGAAGTCCGAATGCGGCACACATCACGTTCGCATTACGAGGAATCTCTCACGCGTCGCGTGCGAACAAATCCCCTTGGACCACGCCCGACGGGGGCGTCTTTCCCAGGTGCACCCAACCCGCTTCGGTGGCGACCCGGCCTCTCGGCGTACGGGCCAGAAGCCCGGCCCGCACCAGGAAAGGCTCGCACACCTCCTCCACGGTGTCAGACTGCTCGCCGACCGCCACCGCCAAGGTGGACAAACCGACCGGCCCGCCCCGGAAAGACTCGATCAGCGCCCGCAGCACGGCCCGGTCGAGACGGTCGAGGCCCAGCTCATCCACGTCGTACACCTTGAGGGCGTCACGGGCTGTGGATTCGGTCACCACGCCGTCGGCGCGTACCTCGGCGAAGTCCCGAACGCGCCGAAGGAGACGGTTTGCGATACGCGGTGTCCCCCGCGACCGGCCGGCGATCTCGGCCGCCCCCTCCTCGGTGATCGGCACGCCGAGGATGCGAGCCGAGCGGTGCAGCAGAGCGTCCAGATCGGCCGGTGAGTAGAAGTCGAGGTGGGCCACGAAGCCGAACCGGTCACGCATCGGGCCGGACAGCAGGCCGGCCCGGGTGGTCGCGCCGACCAGGGTGAACGGCTCGACGTCGAGCGGGATGGCGGTGGCGCCGGGGCCCTTGCCGACCACGACGTCGACCCGGAAGTCCTCCATCGCGCTGTAGAGCAGTTCCTCGGCCGGCTTGGCGATGCGGTGGATCTCGTCGATGAACAGCACGTCACCCGGCGCGAGGCTGGTCAGGATCGCGGCCAGGTCGCCACTGCGCTCGATCACCGGGCCGCTGGTGGTGCGGATGCCGGTGCCGAGCTCGGCCGCGACGATGTTGGCCAGCGTGGTCTTGCCGAGGCCGGGCGGCCCCGACAGCAGGATGTGGTCGGGCGGCGCGCCGCGGCCCATCGCGCCCTTGAGCAGCAGGTCGAGCTGGTCACGGACCCGGTGCTGGGCGATGAACTCGGCCAGCCGGCGCGGCCGGACGCTGGCCTCGGCGTCGAGATCCTCGTCGCCCGCGTCGGCCGAGACGAGATCGCTCATCGGGTCTTGCCCAGCAGCCTGATCGCCTGGCGCAGCAGCTGCGGAACGGGCGGAACCTCACCGTCGATCGACTCGGCGACCGCGGCCACGGCCTGGTCGGCCTGGGCGGCGGACCAGCCGAGCGCGAGCACACCCTGGCGCACCTGCTCCTGCCAGGCGCCGCTGAGCATGGTGCCGTTCTCGCCGGCGATCGGCATCGGGCCGATCTTGTCGCGCAGCTCGAGGACCATGCGCTCGGCGCCCTTCTTGCCGATGCCGGGAACCCGGGTCAGGGTGGCCAGGTCACCACCGGCGAGAGCCCGGCGGACGGTCTCGGGCGAGTGCACGGCCAGCACGGCCTGGGCGAGGCGGGGACCGACGCCGCTGGCCGTCTGCAAGAGCTCGAACAGGTGCTTCTCGTCGTCGTCGGCGAAACCGTAAAGGGTCAGCGAGTCTTCCCGTACGACCATGCTGGCGGCCAGTCGCGCCTCGGCTCCCGGCTTGAGCCCGGCCAGGGTCCCCGGCGCGCAGTGCAGCTGCAGGCCGACCCCGCCGACCTCGATGACGGCGCTGTCGGCCGCGATGGCGGCCACGACCCCCCGCACACTGGCGATCATCGGCGGGTTCCCCCCTTGAGTTTCTGCGCGGCGGCCCGCTGGGCGGCCACCTTGGTGGCCGCGGCGACGGCCGCCGCCTGGATACGGGCGCGGGTGCCGCCGCGCCAGATGTGGCAGATGGCGATGGCCAGCGCGTCGGCCGCGTCGGCCGGTTTCGGCGGCGCGTCGAGGCCCAGCAGCCGGGTCACCATCGCGGTCATCTGCGCCTTGCCGGCCGTACCGGACCCGGTGATGGCGGCCTTGACCTCGCTCGGCGTGTAGGTCTCGACGGGCAGCCCGGCCCGCGCCCCGGAGAGAATGGCGACGCCGCTGGCCTGGGCGGTGCCCATCACGGTCCGCGCGTTGTGCTGCGAGAACACCCGCTCGACGGCAACGCTCTCGGGCTGGTGCTCGGCCACGAGCTCACCGAGCGACTTGTCGAGATGCAGCAGCCGCAGAGCGATGTCGTCGTCGGGCTCGGAGTAGACCACGTAGTAGGCGACCAGCTTGCACGGACGGCCCGGCATGCCCTCGACGACTCCGACTCCGCAGCGTGTGAGCCCCGGGTCGATGCCGAGCACGCGCACCATGGACCTCCCCTGCCTCACGTACGTGTGTTCGACACCCTAGTACGGCCGCCACTTGCGCCCGGCAGCGACACGCCCCGACGATGGCAGTGGAGGGGGTGAGCCCCATGTATCTCGTGCCGCCCATGGACGACGAGCCACCACCCGACTACGTCACGTTCGTCGCCCTGCACGTCAACGACCTGCGCCGCGAGACGCTGCGCCTGGTCGGCGGCGACCGCGAGGCCGCCCACCTGTACATGGACGTCCTGGCCGACGTGGCCTGCCACTGGCGCCGCCTGCTCTGGCGCCGCCGCCTGCTGGGCCACCCCCAGGCCGCCGCCGACTACATGACCCACCGCCTGGCCACGAGGACAAAACAGTGGCGAGACGACCAGTTCTACGAGGTGGACGTACGGGTGATCCCCCCACCGCCGGCCTATTACAGCCGCTCGGGCCCCACGGCGTCCCTGGCCCTGCGCAAGGCCGACCTGCTCCCCGACACGCACCGCTCAGGCGTGGAGGCCACCGCCGACGCCGGCATAGCGTGGGTTCAGGCCTACCGCCGCCAGCTATGGCACCGAGCCGGCCGCCTGATAGTCGGCGGCATCCTCCTCATAGCTGCAATGATCCAATTCATGACCTCGATCTCCCCCACGCCTTGAGCACGCAATTAGGCATCGACCTCGGACATTGTCCTGCGCCGACTCAACGGGTGCGGTACTCGGACTCGAGCTCGGAGAGAAGGACATTGCGTTCCCGGATGTAGGCAGGCACGTCACCAGTCAATGTCAGACGGTGGATGCGCACGAGCCCGTCGTCGTCGGGGCGCCCCTCGGCCTGATCCACGATCCAGTACTCAGGGATGCCCTGCTCCGCATACCAAGCAGCCTTTTCGGTGTACTCACCGTTCGGTGACCGCTCCGACACGACTTCGACGACCAGGCTGTAGGACGATCCCGGCAGGCTCGAAACCTGAAACGGGGCCGGCCGCCGCAGCGACCAGGCCCCGTTTCCCGGATGCGATATCAGGCGTCGATGGCGGCCATGACCTCGTCGCTGACGTCGAAGTTCGCGAAGATGTTCTGGACGTCGTCGCAGTCCTCGAGGGCGTCGATCAGCTTGAAGACCTTGCGGGCGGCCTCCTCGTCGACCGGGACGGTCATCGTGGGGACCAGGGAGGACTCGGCCGAGTCGTACTCGATGCCGGCGTCGACGACCGCCGTGCGGACCGCCACCATGTCGGTCGGCTCGCTGACGACCTCGAAGGAGTCGCCCAGGTCGTTGATCTCCTCGGCGCCCGCGTCGAGGACGGCCATCATGAGGTCGTCCTCGCTCAGGCCCGCCTTCGGCACGATCACGATGCCCTTGCGATTGAACAGGTACGACACGCTGCCGGCGTCGGCGAACGTGCCGCCGTTGCGAGTCAGGGCCGTCCGCACCTCGGTGGCCGCGCGGTTCCGGTTGTCGGTCAGGCACTCGATGAGCAGCGCCACGCCGTTGGGGCCGTAACCCTCGTACATGATCGTCTGCCAGTCGGCGCCGCCGGCCTCGAGGCCGGAGCCCCGCTTGACCGCGTTGTCGATGTTGTTGTTGGGGACGGAGCTCTTCTTCGCCTTCTGGATGGCGTCGTAGAGGGTCGGGTTGCCCGCCGGGTCCCCACCGCCGGTGCGGGCCGCGACCTCGATGTTCTTGATGAGCTTGGCGAACATCTTGCCGCGCTTGGCGTCGATGACGGCCTTCTTGTGCTTGGTCGTCGCCCACTTGGAGTGGCCGGACATGCAAAACCTCCGTGTTGTCAGGCGGCCTGGCGGACCATCTCGACGAAGTACCGGTGGACGCGAAGATCGCCGGTGAGCTCCGGGTGGAAAGCCGTGGCGAGCAGGTTGCCCTGCCGAACGGCGACAATCCTACCGGCGGCGGGACCGTCGCTCACGCGGCCCAACACCCGCACGTCGTCGCCGACCTCCTCGACCCATGGCGCGCGGATGAAAACGGCGTGAAAATCGTCGCCGGCGATGTCCTCGATCGTCACCGCGGCCTCGAACGAGTCGACCTGCCGGCCGAACGCGTTGCGCCGTACGGTCATGTCGATCCCCTGGAAGGACTCCTGGTCCTTCCGTCCGTCGAGCACCGTCGAGGCCAGCATGATCATGCCGGCGCAGGAGCCGTAGACGGGCATGCCGTCGGCGATCCGCTTGCGGATCGGGTCGAGCAGCCCGAACGCCACGGCCAGGTTGCTGATGGCTGTCGACTCGCCGCCGGGGATCACCAGCGCCTCGACGTCGGCCAGCTCCTCGGGCCGCCGGACGGGCCGGGCCAGGACGTCGCTCTCGGCCAGCGCGGCCAGGTGTTCGCGCACGTCGCCCTGCAGGGCCAGCACTCCGATGTTCACCGGGCAAGCTTAGGCTCGTCGCGTGTTCGCCCTGCGCCGGGTGCGCGACCACATCGACCGGCATTCCGCCGACCAGATCAGGCTGAGCGATTTGTCGCGCTTGGCGGGCATGTCGCGCTTTCATTTGGTACGGGCGTTCCGGTCGGCGTACGGCGTGACACCCATCCATTACCTGTCCCGCCGCCGCATAGCGCACGCCCAGGAGCTGCTGCGCCACGCCAACCTGACCGTCACCGAGGTCTGCATGGCCGTGGGCTTCTCGTCCCTGGGCTCGTTCTCCTCGCGCTTCACCGAGCTGGTCGGCGAGAGCCCGGCCGCCTACCAGCGCCGCTACGCCACCGACAATCCCCACATTCCGGGCTGCTATCTGTTCATGCGCGGCGTCATACCGCAATCGGGGAGAAGCGCGGCCGGCGACACCGGGCCTAGCGTCAGCCCATGATTCTGAACATCTCGCTGACCACGGTCTACTGCCTCGACCAGGACGCCACCCGCGACTTCTACGTCGAGCACCTGGGCTTCGAGCCGCGCGTCGACACCATGCTCGGCGAGTTCCGCTGGGTCACCATCGCGCATCCGGCCCAGCCCGAACTGGAGGTCACCCTCATGGTGCCGGGCCCGCCCCTGTCACCGGAGTCCGCCGATCTCGTGCGCCAGCAGCTCGAGTCGGGTCAGATCGGCGGCCTCGGCCTGCGCGTGGACGACTGTCACAAGACGTACGCCGAACTCAGCGCCGCGGGCGTGGTCTTCCTTCAAGAGCCTTCCGACCGGCCGTACGGCGTCGAGGCCGTCATGCGCGACAACACCGGCAACTGGCTGGTGCTCGTCGAGCCGCGAACCTGAGCGTTCTAACCGTTTCGCAACCGTCCCGCACTCAGCGCGCTCCCGGCAAGGCCCGAAAAGCAGGGTATGACCGACACGATGATCGTGGAGCTGGGCCTGCAGGCGATGACCATCGCGGCCAAGATGTGCGCGCCGACGCTGATCACGGCGCTGGTCGTCGGCTTCGCCATCTCGCTGTTCCAGTCGGTCACCCAGATCCAGGAGGCGACGCTCTCGTTCGTCCCGAAGGCCGCCGCCGTCGGTGCGGCCCTGCTGTTCTCCGGCAACTGGATGCTGCACGAGATGATCACGTACACCGAGCAGCTCTTCGCCCGGATCCCGCAGCTGCTGGCGTGACAGCAGGCCACCTGGGGGTCGATTGGCCATCGTCCGATCCCCGGCCGCTGCCTACGCTTCTCGGCACCGACATCCCTGCGTGAGGAGCCGATTCCCATGTCCGACAACAAGCCCGCCGTCGGGACCGCCCGCGTCAAGCGCGGCATGGCCGAGATGCTCAAGGGCGGCGTCATCATGGACGTCGTCACCCCCGAGCAGGCGAAGATCGCCGAGGACGCCGGCGCGGTCGCGGTCATGGCCCTCGAGCGCGTACCGGCCGACATCCGCGCGCAGGGCGGCGTCTCCCGCATGTCCGACCCCGACATGGTCGACGGCATCATCAACGCCGTCTCCATCCCGGTGATGGCCAAGGCCCGCATCGGCCACTTCGTCGAGGCGCAGATCCTGCAGTCGCTCGGCGTCGACTACATCGACGAGTCCGAGGTGCTGACCCCCGCCGACTACGCCAACCACATCGACAAGTGGAACTTCACGGCCCCGTTCGTCTGCGGCGCCACCAACCTGGGCGAGGCCCTGCGCCGCATCACCGAGGGCGCCGCCATGATCCGCTCGAAGGGCGAGGCCGGCACCGGCGACGTCTCGAACGCCACCACCCACATGCGCAAGATCCGCCAGGAGATCCGCCGCCTGCAGACTCTCCCAGAGGACGAGCTGTTCGTCGCGGCCAAGGAGCTCCAGGCCCCGTACGACCTGGTCAAAGAGGTAGCCGAACTGGGCAAGCTCCCGGTCGTCCTGTTCACCGCCGGCGGCATCGCCACCCCCGCCGACGCCGCCATGATGATGCAGCTGGGCGCCGAGGGCGTCTTCGTCGGCTCCGGCATCTTCAAGTCGGGCAACCCGGCCCAGCGCGCCGCCGCCATCGTCAAGGCCACCACGTTCCACGACGACCCCGACGTCCTGGCCAAGGTCTCCCGAGGCTTGGGCGAGGCCATGGTAGGCATCAACGTCGACGACGTCCCCGTCTCCCACCGCCTAGCCGAACGCGGCTGGTAACTCCCCGCCGGCGCCTTCGCAAGCCCGGGCGGTCAGGTCACGCTCTTCCAGCGGTACGCACACACACCGCTCCGCCAAACCCTGACCGCCCCCGCCGCAGCGACGGCCTCCCTGCAACTCCTTCTCCGCACCGCCCTCCGGCCGGTTCGGCGCCAACCCCAACCCGCCCAGCTCCCGCCACCTCCGACCGCGACCGCCCCCGCGCCGACCCGAGCGCCCACCGAACTCCCACGCTCCGACCTCCAGCTGCTCCCGCGCCAACCCCAGCGTCCACCCCACTCCCACGCTGCAACCTCCAGCCGCTCCCGCGCCAACCCCAGCGCCCACCCCACTCCCACGCTCCAACCTCCAGCCGCTCCCGCGCCAACCCCAGCGCCCACTGTCGACCCCTCCCGCGCCATGCCCCACGACTCCCCCTTCCGCGCCCCTCGGCAAGCCAATCCTCACGGCGCCCCGACACGCTCAGCAGCTCTCGTAGCCCCTCCGCAGCGCTCGCTCCCGCCGAGCCCAACCTGCCAAGTCCTCATAAGTACGGACAAATCTCACTTAGAGGTTGTGCGCGAGCGGTAAACAGAATGCCGTCTCGGCGCGAGGAAGAAGGGCGGCGAGTATGGGCAGGCGGGCGCTCCGCAGCAGAGCGAACGCGCGCTTACGCAGAGAAGAGCAGACCAGCGCTTACGCAGAGAAGAGCGGACCAGCGCTGACGCAGGAAGCAGGGGGCGCCCGCACGAGGGCGCTGGGGGCGGATGCCGCGCGCGGAGGGTGGACAGCTTCCACAGGACCGCTGGGGCGGATGCCGCGCGCGGAGGGTGGATTAGCTTCCACAGGACCGCTGGGGCGGATGCCGCGCGCGGAGGGTGGACAGCTTCCACAGGACCGCTGGGGCGGATGCCGCGCGCGGAGGGTGGATTAGCTTCCACGGGGCCGCTGGGGCGATGCCCGTCCGCGGGGTGGGTTAGACCGCTTCCAGGGGGACCGGTGGGGCGGCGGGGGCCGGGACCACTGCCAGGGGCAGGGCTGGGTCTTCGATGTCGAAGTACTGAGGGCGGGGATAACGGCGAGCCAGGCGCAGGGCGCGGACCAGGAGGCGGCGGCGGGCCGTCAGAGCGTCGCGGACCGTGTCGGTGTGTACCTGGCGGGCCAGGACCACGCGGCGGCTTGTCGCGGTCAGGGTGCGGGCGGCCGGGTCGGTTTCGTCGACCTGGACCGCGTTGAGCTGGCGGGTCAGGTCGTTCTCGGCGGACTCGCGGTCGCCGGGGGCGGCGTCCAGGGCCAGGCGGGCCGCGGCGTAGAGCTCCACGTGGTCGCCGTGTTCGGCCACCACGGCGGCTGCGGCGGCGCGGCGCATCAGGTGGGCGTCGAGGGCCCGCTCGGCCGACTGGGCCCGCACGTGGACGCGCTCGACCCGGTGGGCGGTCCAGCCCAGATATGCCGTCAGCAGTGCGACCACCGCTACGACTGCCAGGACCCACCACATGGCGGGAATGGTAGTGCCCCGGCGCTTGCGCATGTTAGGGCATGTCCGGCCCGTCACAGCCGAGACTCAGGAAGTGAACGGCTCGTCGTCCATCACACGGCCGTCGGTGGCCTCGATGGCCGTCGCGTACACCTCCAGCACCCGCTGGGCCACGCTCGGCCAGTCGAAGGCGCCCACCGCGACGCTCGCCGCCGCCGACAGGGCGGCGCGGCGTTCCTGATCGTCCAGCAGCTGGTCGAGCAGGCCGCACAGGGCCGAGGCGTCGCCGGTCGGGAAGAGGGCGCCGGCCCGGCCGCCGTCGAGGACCCGGCGGAAGGCGTCCAGGTCGCTGGCCGCGATGGCCGTGCCGGCCGCCATCGCCTCGGTGAGGATCATGCCGAAGCTCTCGCCGCCGGTGTTCGGGGCGACGTACACGTCGACGCTGCGCAGCATGCGCGCCTTGTCGGCCTCCGAGACCAGGCCCAGGAAGGTCACGCGGTCGTGCAGCTCGGCCGGGATCGGGCCGTACAGGTCGTCCCGGTCGCCCGGGCCGGCGACCAGCAGGCGCAGGCCGGGCCGGCGGGCGGCGAGCGTCACGAAGGCCGAGCGCAGCAGCTCGAAGCCCTTGCGGGGTTCGGTGAAGCGGCCCAGGAAGCCGAGCGTGCCGCCGTCGCCGGGCCAGCCGTCCATGGGTTCGGCGCCGGCGAACTTGGCCACCGCGACCCCGTTCGGGATCTCCACCGCTCCCCCGCCCAGGTGTTCCACCTGCACCTTGCGGGCGAGTTCGCTGACCGCGATCCGGGCCGTGATCTTCTCGACGACCAGTTGGAGCAGGCCCTGGGCGGCGGACAGGGCCCGGGAGCGGGTCATCGCCGTGTGGAAGGTGGCCACCACGGGGCCGCGGGCCGACAGCACGGCCAGCAGCGACAGGCTGAGCGTCATCGGCTCGTGCACGTGGAGCACGTCGAACTGGCCCTTGTTGAGCCAGCGCCGTACCCGGGCCGTCGAGACCGGGCCGAAGGCGATCCGGGCGACCGAGCCGTTGTAGGGCAGCGGCAGCGCCCGGCCGGCCGGGACCACGTACGGCGGAAGGTCCGCGTCCTCGTCGGCCGGCGCCAACACCGACACCTCGTGCCCGAGACCGATCAGGGCCTCGGAGAGGTCCATGATGTGGTTCTGCACGCCGCCGGGCACGTCGAACGAGTAGGGCGAGACGATCCCGATCCGCATGGCACTCTCCCTACAGCCACAGTTTCTGCAGCATGTGCCAGTCCTGCGGGTGCTCGGCTATGCCCTCGGCGTAGGCGTCGGCCAGCATCTGGGTGGTCTGCTTGACCCGTACGTCCAACGGCCCGTCCGTCGGCGGGGTGACCCGCCGCAGCACGGCGACCGTCTGGGTGTCCGTGAATGACAGGTCGACGCCGAACAGTGGCGCGCCGGTGCGGATGGCCAGGATGGCCGGGCCGGCCGGCATCTTCGTACGGCCGCCGAAGAAGGTGACCTCGACCCCGCTCCGCGAGAGGTCGCGGTCGCCGAGGAGGCACACCGCGAAGCCCTGCTGGAGACGTTCGGCGAGCACGTCGAGCGGCGGGCGCTGACCGCCGGTGAGCGGAAGCACCTCCATGCCGAGCTTCTCGCGATAGGCCACGAACTGCTGGAAGACGCCCTCGGGCTGGAGCCGCTCGGCCACGGTGACCATGGGCCAGCCGTTGGAGACGACCCACGCCGCGGCCGCGTCCCAGTTGCCGACGTGCGGCAGCGCGAGGACCACGCCGTTGCCGTCGGACATCGCCGTCTTGAGCCAGTCGTAGTGTTCGGCGGAGATGGCGAAGCCGTCCAGGAACTGCTGCCTGGTCTGCGACGGCAGCCGGAAGGCCTCCATCCAGTACCTGGCGTACGACCGCAGGCCGTCGCGCACCAGCTCGTCGGGCATGTCCGGCACGACCTGCTGAAGGTTGCGGCGCAGGCGCTGGGTTCCGGGACCGTTCTTGCCGTACGCCCGGTCGGCCGCGGCCGTGAACAGGCGCCGCGCCACCGGCAGCGGCAGGGCGCGGACCAGCCGCCACCCGGCCGCGTAGCCGAACTCGATCAGGCCGTCTTTCACGCAGCCGGATCCTTGGGGTCGACCGGCGGGACGGCGACCGGCGAGTCGGCCACTGTCGGCTCGGTGCGCGCGCCGGCCGGCAGGTCGGAGCGGCTCGCCGAGACCAGGCGCTGGAAGATCGTGACGATGGACAGGGCGGCCAGCACCCACAGCGCGGCCGGCAGGCCCCACTCGAGCCCGGCGCTGCCGAGCAGGCCGCCGATGCCGACGATGACCAGCCGCTCGAGGCGCTCGGCGATGCCGACGTCGGCGTTCAGGCCCAGGCTCTGGGCGCGCGCCTTCACGTACGACACCACCTGGCCGGCGGCCAGGCTGATCAGAGCGGCGATCATTCCGCCGTACGGGTTGTCCTCGCCGGCCAGGTAGAACGCGACAGCGCCGAAGACGGCGGCGTCGGCGATCCGGTCCATCGACGAGTCGAGCAGGGCGCCGAATTTGCCGCCGCCGCCGCGCATGCGGGCCATCGTGCCGTCGAGCACGTCGGTCAGCGCGCAGGCGGTGACGATCCAGGTCGCCCAGAACAGGTGACCCCTCGCGCCGAAGTAGGAGCCGATCAGCACACCGATGGTGCCGGCGACGGTGACGGCGTTGGGCGTGACCCCGATGCGCAGCAGGAAGCGTGCGGTCGGGTTGACGCCGTAGGCGACTACGGCGCGCGCGGGAACTTGGACGATCTTTGCCATGGCCTGACCACCTTATCGGCGACCTCGGGGTCCTGGCGCTCAGGCAACCGACCGTGGCCGTATCGTTCTCCCGTCCAACCACCCCGCCACCGCCCTTAAGCGGACTAAAGGCATTCTTGCCTCGTTTGCCGACTACAAAGGGTTGCCAGCCGTATACCAGCGGGTGTGGGATTTACCAACAGTCTCGAAACGACGGGAGCGGGCCGCAATGGCGCAGAAGACCTCCTCGGAGAAGGGGCTCAACGGCGCCACGGCGCCGGTGGTGACCGAGCCCGGCAGAGTACGCAACGTGGTGCTGGTGGGACACTCCGGCTCGGGGAAGACGACCCTGGTCGAGGCCCTGCTGGCGGCCACCGGCACGATCTCGCGGGCCGGCTCGGTGACCGAGGGCACCACGGTGTCCGACCACGATCCGGCCGCGATCCGCCAGCAGCGCTCGGTGTCGCTGTCCTGCGCGCCGCTCAGCTACCACGACACCAAGATCAACCTCCTGGACACGCCCGGTTACGCCGACTTCGTCGGGGAGCTGCGCGCCGGCCTGCGGGCCGCGGACGCCGCGCTCTTCGTCGTCTCGGCCGTCGACGGCGTCGACGAGGCCACCGCCGCCCTGTGGGAGGAGTGCGCCGCCGTCGGCATGCCCCGGGCCGTCGCCATCACCCGGCTCGACCATCCGCGGGCCGACTACGAGCAGACCCTCGAGGACTGCCAGGAGAAGTTCGGCGAGAACGTGATGCCGATCTACCAGCCCATGCTCGGCGACGACGGCCAGTCCGTCGTCGGCCTGATCGGGCTGGTCACGCTGCGGGTGCTGGACTACTCCGAGGGCTACCCGCCGAAGGAGCGCGAGGCCGAGCGGGAACACCTCAACCCGATCTCCGACGACCGGAACGCGCTGATCGAGGGCATCATCGCCGAGAGCGAGGACGAGACCCTCATGGACCGCTACCTCGGCGGCGAGCTGATCAGCACCGCCACCCTGGTCCCCGACCTGGAGAAGGCGGTCGCCCGGGGCAACTTCTACCCGGTCATCCCGGTCTGCGCGGGCACCGGCGTCGGCCTCGACGCGCTGCTCGACGGCCTGGTCACCGGGGCGCCGTCGCCGCTGGAACACGAGCCGCCGGTGGTCACCGGCGTGGACGGCTCGCCGCGGCCGCCGATCACCTGCGACCCCGACGGCCCGCTGGTGGCCGAGGTGGTCAAGACCACCATCGACCGGCACGTGGGCCGGGTCTCACTGGTCCGGGTCTTCTCCGGCACCCTGCGCCCCGAGCAGGTCCTGCACGTCTCCGGCCACGGCCTGGCCGAGCGCGGCCACCCCGACCACGACGCGGACGAGCGGGTCGCCCACGTCTACTCGCCGCTCGGCGCCCAGCTGCGCGAGGTCCCGTACGCCATCGCCGGCGACATCTGCGCGATCACCAAGTCGGGCAGCGCCGAGACCGGTGACACGCTCAGCGGCAAGGACCAGCCACTGCTCATGGAGCCGTGGTCGATGCCCGAGCCGCTGCTGCCGATCGCCGTGGTCGCCAAGTCCCGCTCGGACGAGGACGCCCTGGCCAAGAACCTGGCCCGGCTGGTCGCGGGCGACCCGACCATGCGCCTGGAACGCAACGCCGACACGCACCAGCTGGTGCTCTGGACGATGGGCGAGTCACACGCCGACGTGGTGCTCGACCGGCTGCGCTCCGGCGGTGTCGAGCTCGACACCGAGCCGGTGAAGGTGCCGCTGCGCGAGACCTTCGGCTGCCCGGCCAAGGGGCACGGCCGGCACGTGAAGCAGTCCGGCGGCCACGGCCAGTACGCGGTCTGCGACATCACCGTCGAGCCCCTGCCCCGCGGCTCCGGCTTCGAGTTCGTCGACAAGGTGGTGGGCGGCGCGGTGCCGCACAACTACATCCCGTCGGTCGAGAAGGGCGTACGGGCGCAGCTCGAACGCGGATTGGTAGCCGGCTACCCGGTGGTCGACCTGCGGGTCACGCTGCACGACGGCAAGGCGCACAGCGTCGACTCGTCGGACGCCGCGTTCCAGACGGCCGGCGCGCTGGCCCTGCGCGAGGCGGCCGGCGCGGGCCAGGTGACCCTGCTCGAGCCGATCGACGAGATCGTGGTCCGGGTGCCCGACGTCTACGTCGGCCCGGTGATGAGCGACCTGTCCGGCCGCCGCGGCCGCCCGCTCGGCACCGACAACGACGGCGACCACAGCCTGGTCCGCGCCGAGGTGCCGGCCACCGAACTGGTCCGCTACGCGGTCGAGCTGCGGGCGCTGTCGTCGGGCTCGGGCACCTTCACCCGCACGTACGTCCGGCACGAGCCGATGCCGTCGCACCTGGCCGAGGCCGTACGCAAGGATCACAGCTCTAAATAGCGATCGCGGTGGCCGCCTCGCGCAGGGGCGCCAGCACCCTCTCGATCACCTGCTCCTTGCGCGGGTGGTACTTGAGGGTGCGCATGCCGTAGTTGCGGAACGCGATGGCGAAGCGGCCGCCGGGCACCATGTCCTTGACCATCCGGCGGCCGAACGCCATGTTCTTGGCCACGTACGGGCGCATCCGGCTCTCGTACGTGGCGAACGCGGCCGTGTGGTCACCGGCCTCGGCCAGCGCTTCGGCCAGGACGTACGCCCCGACCAGGGCCATGCTCGTGCCCTGGCCCGAGGCGGGTGACGGGCAGTGGGCGGCGTCGCCCAGCAGCGCGACCCGGCCCGACGACCATCGCGGCGCCTCGACCTGGCTGAGCGAGTCGAAGTACAGGTCGCCGGCCTTCTGCATGGCGGCCAGCAGTTCCGCCGTGCGCCAGCCGCCGCCGCGGAAGGCTTCGTCGATGGAGCTCTTGGGTTCCCCCGCGAAGATCATTCCGACTCGGGCCGGGCCGCCCGCGGCGTACGCGAAGATCAGGCGCCCCGGCTCGGCGTACATGATCTCCTCCCGGTCGATCCCGAGCGTGTTCTCGGTGGTGAAGATGGCGATGTTGCCGCCGAGGTGGGTCAGCGGCACCTCCCCGAACACCTGCCGCCGGGTCGCCGAGTGCAGCCCGTCGGCCCCGACGACCAGCTCGTAGCGCCCGGCACGCCCGCTGGTGAACGTGACGTCGACCCCGTCCGGCCCGTCCTCGAGCGAGGCGATCGCGTCCCCGAAGCGGTAATCGGTCTCCTCCACGGTCGCGTCGTGCAGGATCCGCCCCAGATCCCCTCGCATGATCTCCACGTCGTCCCCACGCCGCCCCATGATCAGGTCGGCCGGCAGCGCCGCGATCGTCTTACCCCGCTTGCTGACGTACGTGATCCGGCGCATCCCGGTGTCGGCCGCCTTCGCCGCCGCGAGCAGCCCCATCCGCCCGAGCACGGTGCTGGCCGCTCCGCGCACGTCGACCTTGTAGCCGCCGGCGCGCGGTTCCGGCGCCCTTTCCACGATCTCGACCCGCCGCCCGTGCCGGGTCAACCAGTAAGCCAATGCCGGGCCGGCCACGCCGGCGCCCGAGATGAGGATCGTCATGCCTCGCACTATACAAACGTCTTATACGTTTGTATAGAAGTTAGGATCCACGGTCATGGGGCACCGGGAAGACCTGCTGGCGGGAGCCAAGCGAGCGCTGTACGAGAAGGGGTACGCGCGAACCACGGCGCGCGACATCGTGGCCCTCTCCGGCACCAACCTGGGATCGATCGGCTACCACTACGGCTCGACCGAGGCGCTGATGACAGCGGCCATGCTCGCCGCCATGCAGGAGTGGGGCGAGACCCTGGGCAGGGCCCTGTCCTCCGGCGACGGCACACCGGCCGGTTTCTGGCGGCGCATCATCGCGTCGATCGAGGCCGACCGGCCGCTGTGGCTGGCCAGCGTCGAGGTGATGATCCAGGCCGAGCACAACCCGGTCCTTCGCGAACAGCTGGCGGCCGGCCTCGACGCGGGCCGGCGGGGCATGGCCGCGATAGCGCTGGGCGTACCGGAGGATCAGATCGACGACGCGACCGCCCGCGGCGTCGGCTCGGTACAGATGGCCCTGCTCTCGGGCATCGTCACCCAGTGGCTGACCGACCCGGCCGGCGCCCCCGGCCCCGACCAGATCGTCGCCGGCCTCCAGCAGCTGCCCCGCCCCAGCGCCTGAGGGCAGCTTCCGCGGCTCAGAGGTCGAGGATCAGCGCGCGATGGTCCGAGACCTCCGGCGCGGCCATGATGTCGAAGCTCTTGACCGCGGCGATGTCCGACACCAGCAGGTAGCTCGCGTGGCGTACCGGCTTGCCGTAGTGCGATGTCCGGGTGTCAGCCTCTCCGACCAGATCGGTGAGACCCACCTCCGCGAGGATGCCGAACGTCTCGCTCTCGGGCCGCAGGTTGAAGTCTCCGCAGAGCACCACCAGGTCACGCGGGCCGCGGATGCGGACCACGAGTTCCGCGAGCCGCTCCGCCTGCCGGCGACGGGCCGGGCTGTCCGCCTTGCCCGCCGGGTCGCGCAGCCCGTGCACCTGGACGATCCAGACCGGGCGGCCGGCGGCGCGGTCGGCCGTACGCACGGCGAGCGCGACGCGGGGCCGGTCCGCGACACTCCATTCGACGTGATCGGCGAATTCGCCGTGGACGAACGCCGAGTCGACACCGATGACGGGCAGATGGTCGGCGATCAGCGTCGCCACGCCGAAGTCCTGTCGATGGCGAGCCCCCTCGCCGTCCGCCACGGGCCCGGCGTCACTCGCCACGAAGATCGCCTGGTGGCCTGGCAGCGCGACCTGGACGTCCCGCAGAAGGTCGGCTCGCTGGGGCAGACTTCGGTGTTCGTCCGCGAAGCGCGTCCACCCGCTCAGGCCCGGGGTCCGCGTCACCTCCTGCAGGCAGACGACGTCCGCCCCGCTTTCCGGCAGCCACCCGGCCAGCTGGTCGAACAGCGCGCCACCCCACGCGTTCACGCTCGCGATCCGCACTACGACGGCCACGCTTTGATGAGGAGCTGCCGGGTTTCGCCGAGCAGCTGGGGCAGGACCTTCGTGCGGCCGATCACCGGCATGAAGTTCGCGTCGCCGCCCCAGCGGGGCACGATGTGCTGGTGCAGGTGGGCGGCGATGCCGGCGCCGGCGATCGAGCCCTGGTTCATGCCGATGTTGAAACCGTGCGGGCTGCTCACCGAGCGCAGCACCCGCATGCCGGTCCGGGTGAGGGCGGCCAGCTCGGCCGTCTCGTCCTCGGTCAGGTCCGTGTAGTCGGCGACGTGCCGGAACGGGACGATCATGAGGTGGCCGGGGTTGTACGGGTACAGGTTCAGGATCGCGTACACGGTCTCGCCGCGCGCCACCACCAGGCTGTCCGCCTCGGGCAGGCCGGGGGCCAGGCAGAACGGGCAGCCGTCGGGGCGGTCCTCGCCGGTGACGTAGGCCAGCCGGTGCGGCATCCACAGCCGCTCCAGGCCGTCCGGCTCACCCGTCTCGGCGTACGCAGCGTCGTCCGTCACACGGGCAGCTTAGGCCGCCGCCGGTCCACGGTCCCGGCGGCCGGGAGGACGGTCCCGGCGGGAAGGACATCCGGTGCGTACGACGTGGCGCCGTGCAGCTCGTACGATCCGCCGCCGCGCCGCTTGGCCGTGTACATCGCCGCGTCGGCCATCCGCAGCAGCTCGTCGGGGTCCTTGACGTCGGTGTGGGACAGGGCGATGCCGATGCTGGCCGGGGTGCTCAGCTGCCGGCGCCCGACCGGTACCGTCTCGTTCAGCGCGGCCACGACCCGGTCCGCGATCACCATGGCGTCGCGGGCCGACCGCAGGTCCTCGGCGATGATCACGAATTCGTCCCCGCCGAGGCGGCCGACCACGTCTTCCGTACGCACGCACCGGCGCAGCCGGTCGGCCACCACCTTGAGCAGGTCGTCGCCGGCCGCGTGCCCGTGCATGTCGTTCACCCGCTTGAAGCCGTTGAGGTCGAGCAGCAGGGCGCCGACCGGGCGGCCGCTGCGGCGCGAGCGGGACAGCGCGACGGTGAGCCGTTCGCGCAGCAGCGCGCGGTTGGCCAGCCCGGTGAGCGGGTCGTGCAGGGCACGATCGGTCAGCTCGGCGGTCAGGGCCACGCTGGCCAGCGCCAGCGACACCTGGGTGCGCAGCGCCTGAAGGGCCTGGAACACCTCGGCCGGCAGTTCGGCGTCGGCGCTGACGCTGAGCACGCCGAGGAACCGGTCGCCGTTGCGCAGGGGCATCAGGATGTACGGGCGGTGGGTCGCCCGGTCGACGTCGGCGTACCCGGCCGCGGCCATGTCGGCCACCCGGACCACCTCGCCGGCCATCAGCCGGGTCAGGATCTCGGGCGGGACGCTGGCCGCCGGCACCTGGCGGCCGAGCACGGCGCCGGTGTCGTCACCGGCCGAGTCGGCGATCGAGAAGCCCTCGGCCGACGCCTCGACCGTCGAGGCCCGGGCGCCGGGGCACTCGGCCAGCAGCTCGCCGGCGGCGGTCACCGCGAGCCGGTGCACCTCGGCCGCCTCGGTGGTCATGATCAGGGAGGTGCCGAGCTGGCTGAGCACGTGCTCCCGGGCGACCGCCCGGCGCAGGGCGCGCAGGCTCTCGTTCCGGTTGGCGAGCAGGCGCGAGAGCAGCACCAGCATGACCAGGATGGCCGCCGCCTCCACGCCGCCGCGGGCGGTCGGCTCGATCAGCCACCACGCCGCCGCGACGATGAGGCCCGAACCGGCCAGCACGTTCTCGCTCTTGATCACGGCGGTGCAGATCGGCGCCCGCCGGATTCACCTGACCCGACCCGAGGTAGCGAATGGGTGGCAGATCACCGGGCCGGTCACTCGGTCGCGGCGGCCAGCCAGCCGGGCAGCGGCTCGCGGGCCGACAACCAGGACGGCGGAATGCCGTCCAGGCCGGTGTACGCGGCCACGATGCCCCCGGCGATGGCGCAGGTGGTGTCCACGTCGCCGCCGGCGGTGGCGCACGCGCCGATCGCCGCCGGGTAGTCGTCGAGGAACTTCTCGGCCACCCACACCGCGAACGGCACGGTGTCGCGGGCCATGGCCCGGGCGCCGTTGCCCAGCTCGTACGCGGCCTCGCCGGGGTCGGTGATCCGGGCCGCGGCCACCAGGCCGTCGCGCACGGGCCCGTCGGGGGTGTGCGCGGCGACCGCCCGCAGCAGCGGTGGCCGCTGCCCGTCGAGCCGGCCCGCCGCCGCCACGGCCGCCGCGACCGTGACCGCGACCCCGCCGGCGATGCCCTCGGCGTGCGCGTGGGTGACCTCGGCGGCGCGGGCGCCCTGGGCGGCCGCGTGGGTCAGCGAGTCGGCGTGCCAGGCGCCGAGCGGTGCGGCCCGCATGGCGGCGCCGTTGCCGGCCGAGCCCTGCCCGTCGAAGGCGGCGGCCGCGGCGATCGGCCAGGGCAGCCCCTCGCGGATCTCGCGCAGCATCACCACCGCGCCGGGACCATAGCCGCGGTACGGGTCGTGGTGGCGCCCGAGCAGGTCGGCGAAGCGGTCGCGGTCGAAGTCGCCCTCGGTGAGCACCGCGACCAGGCAGCAGGCTTCCTCGGTGTCGTCGGTCCACTCCCAGGGTGCGGGCGGTGGATCGGCCAGGTCGACCTTGGCCACGAAGTGCTGAGCGCCGAGCGCGTCGCCCACGCTCAGGCCCGCAAGGCTCTCGAGGGCCAGGGCCAAGCGCGTACCGGGAAAAAGAGTGAATGACATCGGCAGTACGGATAGTAATAGGTCACGTTAGGTAATCGACCGGTGTCCCTGGATGACCGGTTAGGACCAGCTTGCCAACCGCAGTACCTTCTTCGCATGGCCACGGTGTTGCTCGTCGAGGACGATCACGTCGTGCGCGGCGCCATGCTCCGTTCGCTCGCCGATCGGGGACACGCCGTGCACGCCGTCGGCACGGCGCTGGACGCGCTGCGCCGGGTCGCCGCCGAGACGCCCGACCTGGTGGTGCTCGATCTGGGGCTGCCCGATCTGGACGGCTCGGACGCGCTGCGCATGCTGCGCGGCATCACCGACATCCCGATCATCATCGCCACCGCCCGCGACGACGAGCAGACCGTCGTCCGGCTGCTGCGCGCCGGCGCCGACGACTACATGGTCAAGCCGTTCACCGGCGCCCACCTGGACGCCCGCATCGCCACCGTGCTGCGGCGCGTCGGCCGCGCCAGCCGCACGGCCCAGCCGGCCGTGCACGAGGTGGGCGAGCTGCGGGTGGACGTGGGCGAGCGCAGCGCCACCCTGGCGGATCAGCCGCTGGCGCTGACCCGCAAGGAGTTCGACCTGCTGGCGTACCTCGCCGCCCGTCCGGGCCGAGTTGTCTCACGCCGTGAGCTGTTGGAGGAGGTATGGCGACAGCCATCGGTCGGCGAGGACCAGACGATCGACGTGCACCTGTACTGGCTACGCCGGAAACTGGGCGAGTCCGCGGCGAAACCTCGCTACCTGCGCACCGTGCGGGGGGTCGGATTCCGGTTGGTGGCGCCGGACTGAGGGCCCGGCTGGCCTACACGACGGCCGCCACCACCGCCGTGGCCGCGCTGGCCTTCCTGGTCCCGCTCGGCTGGGAACTCCGCAACGACCATCGTGACCAGGCCTTGGCCGCCGCCGAACGGCGCAGCGCCACCGTGGCCGGCGCCATCGCCTCGGGCGCGCCGGCCAAGGGCGTGACCGCCACCGTGGTCGCGGCCGGTGGCCAGACCACCGTCCACCCGCCCGGCCAGGCCGCCGGCGGCCAGGCCCCGGCCGAGGACGTACGGCGCGCCGCGAGCAGTGGCGGCACGATCACCGTGGACGTGGACGGCGGGGTGGCCCGTCTGCAACCGGTGACGGTCGGTAGCCGTACGGCCGTGGTCGAGGTCTTCGTGCCCGACGCCGAGCTGAGGGAGGGCACCGCGCGGGACTGGTGGCTGCTGTTCGGCATCGCGCTGGTGCTGGTCGCGGGCGCCGTGATCGTGGTCGACCGGCTGGCCCGGGGCGCCGTCAACTCGGCGCGCAACCTGGTGCACGCGGCCCTGGCCGTCGGCGGCGGCGACCTCGGCGTACGGATCACGCCGTCCGGCCCGCGCGAGCTGGCCGAGGCCGGGTACGCCTTCAACCGGATGGCCGACCGCCTGGTCACCTCGCGCACCAACGAACGCGAGCTGGTCGCCGACCTGTCGCACCGGCTGCGCACCCCGCTGACCGCGCTGCGCCTGGACGCCGAGGCGCTCGACCCGGACGACACCCAGATCATCGACCTGACCGCCGACGAGGTCGACCGCCGGCGCGGCATCCGCCGCATCCGGCAGGCCATCGTCACCCTCGAGGGCGAGGTCAACCAGCTGATCAACACCACCCGGCAGGCGGTCGCGGCCCAGGTGGCCTCCGCGCCCGAGCCCGGCGTCTGTGACGTCAGCGAGGTGGTACGCGAACGGATGACCTTCTGGTCGGCGCTCGCCGACGACCAGAACCGCACCTACCGGGTGGTGGGGGCGCAGATGCGCATCCCGGTGCCGGTGGCCCGGGCCGAACTGGCGGCCGCCCTCGACGCGATTCTGGGTAATGTGTTCCGCTACACCCCTCAGGGCACGGCGTTCGAAGTGGGCATCTCCCGGCGCGACGGCTGGGTGGCGGTGCGGGTCGACGACGCGGGCCCGGGAATTCCCGATCCGGAGAGAGCGATGCAACGCGGCCAGAGCAATCAGGGTTCGACCGGTCTCGGGCTCGACATCGCCCGCCGCGCGGCCCAGGCCGCCGGCGGATCGGTCGACCTCGACCGGGCCGCGATGGGCGGCGCCAGCGTCGTCATGCTGCTCGCCGACGCCGAGGCGACACCCAAGCAGGTGAACCGTTTCGGCCTTGTCGGACGTCTCGCCCGCGAGCGCGGCGGCAAGCCGTCCCGCTGACGATTGAACGGGACCGAATCGTTGCTTAGATCTGTATTAAAGGGGTTCCCTCCGCGCGCCCGGGCTGGCAACCTTCCCTCCGATCCCATCCGGCTTCCCGGCCCGCTCCGTCCCCACGAGACGAGCCGCGGAGGCCCCCGCGCGGTGAGAGGTGGTCGCCCCATCGCCACCTCCCACCGCGCACCCGTCAGGCAAGGAGCTGAGTTGTCCACCCACCGCCGGCCGGTCCCCAAGGGTCACCGCCGAGCGGCCCGCTCGCGGAGCCACCGGCTGCTGCCTGTCGCCCTCGGCCTCGCGCTGCTGGGTGTCGGCGGCGTGGTCGGCCCCAGCGTGGTGGACAACGTGGCCGGCACCGCGCCGACCCGCGACCTCGCGCTCACCTCGATGCCGCGCGACGTGCCCGACCAGGGCCTGGTCTACGACGGCCTGCAACCGGCCCGGGCGGGCACCGTCTGCGCCGGGTCCTACCAGGTCGACGACCAGACGTGCACGCACGGGCCGGACCCGGCGCCGGTCGGCCTCAAGGTGCGCCGGGACGTCAGCCCGGTCACGGACAAGGCCCCCGAGCCGGTGCAGCCCCGGCGCGAGCCGGCCTCGGCCGTGCCGGCCGACGCCGAGATCGCCCGCGACGAGGGCGGCAGCGCGCTGACCGCCGACGCGCCGGCCCTGATCCCGGACGCCGCGCCCGGCGACGCCGACTTCATCATCGGCGCGCACGACGTGGCCTGCGAGGGGGACGGTCGCGGCGGCAAGCGCGTCCAGGTCATCTACCTGCACGAGTTCGGCACGCCGAGCCGGTACACCGAGTTCCTCGGCTCGATCCGCACGTGGTCGGCCGGCGTCGACCAGATCTTCGACGAGAGCGCGGCCGAGACCGGCGGCTCGCGGCACGTCCGCTTCGTGACCACCCCGCAGTGCCGGGTGGACGTCTCCGAGGTGCAGGTGCCCGCGGGCAAGCTCGGGTCGTTCGCCGGCAGCATCGCCGCGCTGCGCACCCTCGGTTACAACCGCACCGACCGCAAATACCTGCTGTTCGCCGACGCCAACGTCTACTGCGGTATCGCCACCTACGTCGCCGACCGGCGCCCCGGGCTGAGCAACCGCAACAACGGCGGCCCGTCGTACGGCCGGGTCGACGCGGGTTGCTGGAGCTCGGCCATGGCCGCCCAGGAGCTGACCCGCTCGCTCGGCGCCATGCAGGCCGGCTCGCCCAACTCGAGCGGCCTGGGCAACTGCCTCGACGACTACGACCTGCTGTGCGGGCCCGACCGCTCGGGCAAGCAGGTGCGTACCGTCTGCCCCAAGAAGCACGAGACGCGTCTCGACTGCGGCCACGACGACTACTTCAGCACCGACCCCAGGCCGGGCAGCTACCTGGACAAGAACTGGAACGTCGCGCAGAGCGAGTTCCTGCTGCGCAGCGACGGCGGCGACGACATCCCGGACGTGCCCGGCGCCCCGGAACCGGCCGAGACGGCCGCTCCGCCCGCCACGGCCACCACGTCGCCGTCCTCCCCCACGCCGAGCGAGAGCACGACGCCGGCGCCCACCGAGACGCCCAGCGCCGGTCCCGGCACGGCCGACGGCGGCGGCGACGCCCCGCCGTCCCCCTCGGTCACCCCGAGCGAGAGCCCGGCCGTCCCGGACGAGGAGACCACCGTGGACCCCGGGGCCGAGGCGGCGGCCCTGCCGGTCGCCGCGACGGTCAGCCCGAGCCCGTCGGCCACCACCGTGCCGACGGAGAAGGTGCCGGCCCGCGACGGCGTCCAGGAGGGCGGCGCGGTCCAGGCCGTGGTCGAGGTCCGCGACGCGACGAGCAGCTCGGTGCGCCTCACGTGGAGCGCCGCCTCCGAGACCGCGACGTACGAGGTCTGGGTCGACAAGCAGCCGATCGCCACCACCAAGGCGACCCGGGCCCGGCTGATCGGCCTCAGGCCGGCCGCGCGCTATCAGCTCACGGTCAAATCCGTCCTCGGGTACGCGGCCCGGGTCACCGTCGAGACGGCGCCGGCCGCCCGGCCCGCCCAGAGCTCGTGGTTCACCCTGACCAACGCGCTGACCGGCGGCGCCGCCGACCTGTACGCGGCCCGGACCGCCCTCGGCACGCCGATCACCCTCAGCGGCACCGACGACGACGCCCAGCAGCAGTGGCAGCTGGTGCCGGCCGGCCGCGGCAGCTACTCGCTGGTGTCGCGGGCCACCAACAAGTGCGTCGGCCCGCTCGGCGGCGACGTGGTCGCCGGCGCGCCCCTCGTGCAGGTCGACTGCGCGGCCGGCGGCGCCGAGTGGACCCTGCAGGCCTCGCCGTACGGATTCACCCTGCGCACGACCGTCGGCGACCTGGTCGCCGGGGTGGGCGGCCAGCGTTTCGGCGCCCACCGGGTGCTCGTGCTCCAGAACGGCAACGGCCAGCGTCACCAGAGTTGGACGGCGGTACCCGACTGAACCGGGAGGTAGCCATGCCCAGCACGTTGAGCAAGCCCCTGGCAGAGCCCGAGGAGGGCCCCGCCAGGTTCAACAAGCGCCGCCTGATCCGCGTGATCGCGATCCTGACCATCGGGATCGTGGTCGTGCTGGCGGTGTGGCAGGAGCCCCTTTACGCGTTGCGCTCCGTGTAGTCGTCGATCTCGGCGAGCAGGGCCTTCTTGCGTTCCGGCGCGAGGAAGCTCTGCTCGACACCGGCCCGGGCCAGCCCGGCGACGCCACGCGCGTCGAGATCGAGCAGGCGGGCGGCGACCGCGTACTCCTGATCGAGCGTCGTGCCGAACATCGGCGGGTCGTCGGAGTTGATGCTCACCGGCACGCCGGCGCCGACCAGGGTCGCCAGTGGGTGTTCGTCGAGCGAGGGCACCGCCCGGGTCCGCAGGTTGGAGGTCGGCGAGATCTCCAGCGGGATCCCGTGCTCGGCCAGGTGGGCCATCAGCGCCGGATCCTGGGCGGCCGAGATGCCGTGCCCGATGCGCTCGGCGCCGAGCTCGCGCAGCGCGTCCCAGATCGTCTCGGGGCCGGTGGTCTCGCCGGCGTGCGGCACGCTGTGCAGCCCGGCCGCGCGGGCCTTGTCGAAGAACGGTTTGAACTGCGGCCGGGGTACGCCGATCTCGGGTCCGCCCAGCCCGAAACTGATCAGGCCGTCGGGCTGCTCCTCCAGCGCCACCCGCAGCGTCTCCTCGGCCGAGACGAGACCGGCCTCGCCGGGGATGTCGAAGCACCAGCGCAGCTCGACGCCGAACTCCTCGGCGGCCGCCCGCCGGGCGTCCTCGATGGCCGCGCAGAAGGCCGGGGCCGCGATGCCGCGCCGCACGCTGGAGTACGGCGTGATGGTCAGCTCGGCGTACCGGACCTGCTGGCGGCCGAGCTCGCGGGCCACCTCGTAGGTCAGCGTCCGCACGTCCTCGTCGTCGCGGATCAGGTCGACGACGCTGAGGTACACCTCGATGAAGTGCGCGAAGTCGCGGAAGGCGAAGTAGTCGGCCAGCGCGGCCGGGTCGGCCGGCACCGGCGTGCTGCCCTCGTGGCGCGCGGCCAGTTCGGCGACGATCCGCGGCGACGCCGAGCCGACGTGGTGGACGTGCAGCTCGGCCTTGGGCAGGCCGGCGATGAACGAGGTCAGCTCGGTCATTTCTTCTCCAGGAGCGATCAAGCGGCGACCCGGGCCACCACGAAGACGCGGCGGAACGGGAACGCGACGTAGTCGCCGGCCGCCGGGTAGGCGCCGGCCAGCTCCCGCGCCAGGTCGGCACGGAACGACTGCCAAGCATTCTCGTCCAGCGCGGCCTTGACGGGACGCAATGCCGTCCCCTCCATCCACCGCAGCACCGGATGCTCCGGCTCATGGGCCGGGAGCAGATGGACGTATGTGGTCTCCCACGCGTCGACCTCGGCCCCGGCCGCGACCAGCAGCCCGGCGTAATCGACCGGGTCGTCGACGGGCGCCTCGCGCAGCACGTCGCCGAGCCCGTAGCGGCGGCCGACCTCGCGCAGCAGCCGGTGGGAGGGCGCCCCGAAGTTGCCCGGCACCTGCATGGCCAGCCACCCGCCGGCCGGCAGCTCCCCCGCCCAGCGGGCCAGCAGGTCCTGATGTCCCGGCACCCACTGCAGCGTCGCGTTGGTGACCAGCACGTCGACGTCGGCGGCGGGACGGTAGTCGCGGACGTCACCGATCTCGAAAACCGCAGGCCCACCGTGCGCCCGCGCTTTCTCGATCATCTCGGGTGAGGAGTCGATGCCGGTCAGGCGGGCCGACGGCCACCTCTCGGCCAGCGCGAGCGTCAGCTCGCCGGGGCCGCAGCCCAGATCCACGACCGCTCGGGGCGAGGCCGCGCCGACGCGGTTGACCAGGTCGAAGAAGGGGCGCGAGCGCTCGGTGCCGTACCGGGCATAGACGGCCGGATCCCACATGATCGTTCCTCCCAAACCGTACGTACGTTTTGCAAGCAAACTATCAGGAGAACGGTAGGGTGCGAACCTGTGGAGAATCGAAGTTTTCGCAGGATGGGACGGACAGTCGGGGTCATCGGCCTGGGCGCCTGGCAGCTGGGTGCCGACTGGGGCGAGGTGAGCGAGTCCGACGCGCACGCGACCCTGCAGGCCGCGGTGGACTCCGGCGTTACCTTCATCGATACGGCCGACGTCTACGGCGACGGCCGCAGCGAGCAGATCATCGGCAGTTTCATCAAGGACAAACCGCAGCTCACCGTCGCGACCAAGATGGGCCGTCGCGTCGCCCAGGAGCCCGGCAACTACACGCTCGACAACTTCCGGGCCTGGACCGACCGGTCCCGGGCCAACCTCGGGGTCGACACCCTCGACCTGGTGCAGCTGCACTGCCCGCCGACGCCGGTCTTCTCGACCGACGCCGTCTACGACGCCCTCGACACGCTCGTCCAGGAGAAGCGGATCAAGGCGTACGGGGTGAGCGTCGAGAAGGTCGACGAGGCCCTGGCCGCCATCGCCCGCCCGGGCACGGCCAGCGTGCAGATCATCCTCAACGCGTTCCGGCTCAAACCGCTCGAGCGGGTGCTGCCGGCGGCGGCCGAGGCCGGCGTGGGCATCATCGCCCGAGTGCCGCTGGCCAGCGGCCTGCTCTCCGGCAAGTACGACGAGCACACCACCTTCGCGGCGAACGACCACCGCAACTACAACCGGCACGGCGAGTCGTTCGACGTCGGCGAGACCTTCTCCGGCGTGGACTTCGCGACCGGCCTCGAGGCGGTGTCGCGGCTGCGGCCGCTGGTGCCCGCGGGCGCCACCATGGCCCAGTTCGCCCTGCGCTGGATCATCGACCAGCCGGCCGTCACGGTCGTCATCCCGGGCGCCCGCAACCAGTCGCAGGCGCACGCGAACGCGTCCGCGGCCGACCTCGCGCCCCTGTCCGCGGAGACGCACGAGACGGTCACGGCCGTCTATGACGAGCTGATCCGCCCGCAGGTTCACGACAGATGGTGAACGAAGCGGCAACGCCTCCGAAAAAACTCAAAGGCTGGCTTCTCATGTCTTTAGGGGTGTTGGCGCTGGTCGTCGGTGCTCTGTGGACACTGCAGGGTTTGGACATCATCACCGACAGCCGGATGAGCGGCGTCGCCATCTGGTCGTTCGTCGGCCCCGCCATCGCCATCGCCGGACTGATTCTGATCATTCTGGGTCAGCGCGCCCGGGCCCGTTCCAAGCGAGCCTGAAAAAGCTCTGGGAAAGAGCGAATCCCCCGCATCCGAGACCGGATGCGGGGGATTCATTGGTTTGGAACGCCGACCTCCGCCAGGCGATCGGCAGCCGGCCTAGGGCCGACAGGGTCTCAGAGCGGGCGAACCTGCTCCGCCTGCGGGCCCTTCTGGCCCTGGGCGATCTCGAACTCGACCCGCTGGTTCTCCTCCAGCGTGCGGTAACCGCTCGTCTGGATGGCCGAGAAGTGGACGAACACGTCAGCACCCCCGCCGTCAACGGTGATGAAGCCGAAGCCCTTGTCTGCGTTGAACCACTTCACGGTTCCTTGCGCCATGCTGAACTCTCCTTCTGAAAATGCCGACCCCGTGATGCCCGGGCCGATGACCGTTTTCGAGCAGCGGCGCCGTGAGGCGGCCTTTCAGAGGACGTCCCATCCGTCAAGATCTAGGATCTCGGCGGAAGCAGCGAACCACGTACGCAAAAACTGGCCACACTGTACCTGAAAAGAGCCTCGTAAAGCTCCCCCCAAGCCAATACGAAAAAGGTCAGCTGATTCGGAAAAGGTCCCCCACTTCGCTCTCGCGATGTGGGAGACCTTCACTCGTTAAGACATCTTCAGTCCGGCCATTGACCAGTCAGTTTCCGAACACCGGCGGCGCCGCCTCGATCGACGGCCGCCTTCACGAGTGCGAAGATCGCACCCTGCAACGCGGCCGCCGCGAGAATCTCGCCCCATCCACGGTCCTCATCGGTGGCGTTCGGCGCGTCGTCGTCTCCCGAGGCGACCTTCCAGACCTCTTTGAAGACGAAGCCGGCGATCGTGCCCGCCCCGATGCCCAGCAGAATCCCGACCGGCTTGTAAGCGAGCTTGGAAACCTTGCCGCTCACCGGCGCCTCCCTCGAACGATCAGAATGACACCCACGATCGCGACCACACCGGCCACGACCAACTGCAGCGGCACAGGACTGGTCCGTACCGCGTCCTCACCAGTCTGGTTGACCTTGTCGGCGGTCGAGCGCACCTTGTCCAGGACACGCTGCTTCGTCTGCTCGACCTGGTCCTTGGCCCGCGCCTTGACGTCGGCCTTGGCCGCGAGCGCCTGCACGGTCTCGCCGAGCTCGGCCCGGGTCTGCTTGATCTCGGCCCGCAGCTCCTCGACCGTCGGTTTCGGCGCCGGGGGCTGACTCTTGTCGTCCACGCTCATGCCCGGTTCCGCTCCTTAGCGACGGCCAGCTTGACCTCGTCGACGTCGGCCTTGACGCTCTCGATCGCGGCGCTCGGCTCGGGCGGCACCGCCTTGGACACCTGCTTCTTGCCGATCAGGGCCAGCACGCCGGCGACCACGAAGAGCGCCACCGTGACGATCAGAGCCGCCAGCCACAGGTCCAGGAACAGACTGAACACGATGATCAGCGTCGCGATGAGGGCACCCACGCCGTACAGCGCGAAGACGCCGCCTCCGGCGAACAGGCCGATCCCGATGCCGGCGTGCTTGCCCTTCTCCGCGAGTTCCGCCTTGGCCAGCGCCAGCTCGTCACGAACCAACCTGCTGATCTGGTCGCTCGCGCGCTGCACCAACTCGGCGGTGGACTGATCGGCGAGCGGTTTGGCCTCACTGCCGTTCAGAACATCGGCCATGGTGACCTCCTTCCGTGTCCCGGTGTATGCCCTGATCACCGGAGAGTCAATCCTGTTGCTGGAAACCCGGCAAAAGCGATCAACGCTGGCCCGTCGCCGCCACCGGCTCCTCCGGCCCGCCGAAGGCGATGCCCCGGCTGTCGCCGTCGTCCCCTCCCGAGAAAACGCGGGAGTCCGGCGAGTCGGGATCGGGCTTGGGGACCGGCCGTACGGGACCGGCCGGGCCGGGCTGGCTCAGATCGGCCCGCACCCGCGGCATCGAGTCGCGCTGGTGCCGCCAGATGAAGGTGACCAGCCGCTCGCGCACCAGGCAGCGCAGATCCCACAGCGCGCCGGCGTCGTTGGCGCTGACCAGCGCGCGCAACCGGACCATGCCACCCACCGCGTCGGTCACCTGGAGCACGCAGACCCGGCCGTCCCACAGCTCCGAGCCCTCGCAGGTGCTGCGCAACTCCGTACGCAAAGGCTCGATGTCGGTGGCCCAGTCCACGTCGACCTCCGCCGTGCCGAGCACCGCGGAACCCGTACGCGTCCAGTTCTGGAAGGGTTTGGTGGTGAAGTAGGAGGTGGGCAGGATGAGCCGCCGGTCGTCCCAGATCTGCACCGCCACGTAGGTGAGGGTGAGCTCCTCGATGCGGCCCCACTCCCCCTCGACCACCACGACGTCGTCTACCCGCACGGCGTCGCTGAAGGCGAGCTGCAGGCCGGCGAAGACGTTGCCGAGCGTGCTCTGCGCGGCCAGGGCCGCGACCACGCTGACGATGCCGGCCGAGGCCAGCACGCTGGCGCCCAGCGCCCGGATGTTCGGGAAGGTCATCAGCGCGACGCCGAGCGCCATGACCACGATGGCGGCCACGGTGACCCGGCGCAGGATCACCACCTGCGTCTTGAAGCGGCGGCGCTTGAGGTTGTCCGGCACGTCGAGGCGCCAGCGGTTGAGCGCGGCGTCCTCCAGCACCAGCAACAACGCCGCCACCAGCCAGGCGAACGAGGCGATGAACAGGATCACCAGGGTGTGCAGCACTCCCGCCCGGGCCGGGAACTCGCCGGCGCCGGCCCGGATCGCCTGCTGCACGGCGAAGACCGTGGCAGTGGCCAGGAACGGGCGGTGGGTCGTACGGGCCAGGTCGGCCGCGATGGCCGACCGGTGACCGGCCTTGGTGACCAGCCGGTGCAGGATCTCCACCACCACTACGGCGAGGGCCGCCGACCCGAGAACGATCAGCGTTGCCCTCAGTACGTCAGGCACATTCCTCTCCTGTCGCCGAAAACGGGGAACGGCGACCTACCTTGCCCAGGTCGCCGGTCCCCGCAACTGTCCCGCAGCGGAAGAGGGAAATGCTCACACTTTGCGGTACTTGGCCTGCGCGATGCAGTAGACGCCGAAAGCGGCGATCCCGACCGCGATCAGGGCCAGCAGCCACACGCCCCACGAGTTGCCGGCCAGCGTCTTGAGCGCGGCGTCGAGACCGCGGGCCTTCTCCGGGTCGTACGTGACGGCCGCGACGACGAACAGGACACCGGCGATCGCGTAGGCGACGCCCTTGGCCGCGTACCCGGCCATGCCCAGCCGGATGATCGGCTGGCGCGTGCCGTGCGTCATCTCCTGGGTGTTGAGGTGCTTGACGAACTTGCGCTTCAGGCCGTAGATCGCCATGCCGACGCCGACGCCGAGGACCACGAGGCCGGCCAGCCCGATCAGCCAGCGGCCGCCGGTGCTGTCCATCAGCGTGGACGACTTGCTCTGCGAGTTGTCGCCCATCGAGGCGTTCGAGCCCTGCAGGATCTTGACGGCGAGGAAGGCGAGGTAGCCGTACAGGACGGCGCGGACGCCGGAGAGCACCCGCTCGGCGATGGCCATGCGGTTCTGCTCGCCGCTCTCGCCGATGGCCGCCTCGAACGCCTGCCAGATCGCCATCGCGGCCATTCCGATCGCGATGACGACCAGCAGCGTCTTGCCGAGGCCGTTGCCGGCCAGCGTCTGGAGGGCGCCCGACTGGTCGCTCTCCTGGGAGGAACCCTGGAAGGCCACCTGGAGGGCGATCCAGGCGAAGATGAGGTGGATGATGCCGTAGCCGATGAAGCCGCCCCGGGCCAGATACTCCAGCGGCTTACTGTCGGCGGCCCGAGAGGCTGCGTACTTGGCGTTAGAGGCGGTGCTCGTCATGCCCCCGAATGTCACCAGAACACAAGATCCCCAAACTCCCCATCCAACCACCCCACCGCCGCCCTTGACTCGACTAAAGACTTATCAGGCCTTTGACACCTGGAGTCCGATTGTGTCAGCGGTGACGCTGTCCAACTGCACCTGCAAGCCGGCGACCTCGACGGCCTGCTGGCCCTTGGTCAGACTGATCTGCTCGCCGGCCACCTCGAGGGTGACCGTGTTGGCGTCGGCGCTGATGAACTTGGCCTCGACGCCGAGGAAGCTCGCGCTGGCGCTCGTCTCCCGCTGGATCGTCACGGTGCACTGGTCGAGTCCGCAGTCGACGTTGTCGCTGCTGCAACCGGTGAGCAACGCGAGGCCGAGGGCGGCTGAGGTGAGTGCGGCGGCGATTCGCCGGGTGGGTTTCAACACCCTTGCCAGGATACGGGGACCGCGCGACCCTACATTGGGTCGATGAGCGACATTGAGGTACGGGACAACCCCTCGCACCGCCGATTCGAGCTCACCGTGGACGGTGAGTGGGGCGGCAAGGCCGACTACCGGATGCGCGACGGCGTGGCCGTCATCGTGCACAGCGAGATCGACCCGGCCTTCCGCGGCCACGAGCTCGCCGCCCGTACCCTCGATGAGTTCCGCGCCCGCGGCGTCAAGGTCGTACCCTCCTGCCCCTTCTTCGCCCAGTTCGTCGCCGAGCACCCGGAGTACGAGGACCTGGTCGCCGACTACCGCTAGTGTTTCCGGCGATGAACCGGGATCTTGCCGCGGCGCGTGACCTCGCCGCCACCGTCGCCGCCCAGGCCGGCCGCTTGCAGCTCGAGCGGCACGACACCCTGCGGGTCGGCGCGCCCAAGGCACACGCCAACGACGTCGTCTCCGACGTCGACATCGCCAGCGAACGCCTCATCGTCGACGCCATCACCGCGGCCTGGCCCGGCGACGCCGTCCAGGCCGAGGAGGGCCACGGCCGGGACGGCACGAGCGGCTGGATGTGGGTCGTCGACCCGCTCGACGGCACCCGCAACTACATCAGCCGGACCGGCCCGTGGTCGGTCTGCGTGGCCCTGTACGAGGGCGACCAGCCCCGCGTCGCGGTCGTGCACGAGCCGGTCGCGGGCGAGACGTTCAGCGCCGTCGACGGCGGCGGCGCCTACCTCGACGACCACCCGTTGACCGTGACCGGCGGCCCGTCGCTCGACAAGGCGCTGGTCGGCGTCAGCTTCCAGCCCAACCCGGCCACCAAGGAACGCGCCGCCAAGGTCATCCGCGAGCTGCTGCCCGTCTCCGGCGACATCCGCCGCCTGCCGGCCGCGCTCAACCTGGTCTACCAGGCCGCCGGCCGCCTCGACGGCGGCCTGGCCCTCGACACGAACCTGTGGGACATCGCGGCCGGCGCCCTGATCGCCCGCGAGGCCGGCGTGGTCCTCGGCGGCCACGGCGACGACTTCACCCCTGAGCTCACCATCGGCGCCGCTCCCAGCCTGTGGCCCGCCCTCTCCGCGGTGGTCCGGCCGGTACTAGTCTCTTAATTCCCGCGCCTGAGGAGACACCGGTGGTCCAACGTCAGTTCCCCAAACCCGCCGAGATCTTCGAGCTCATGCAGTTCAAGAAGCCTCAACTCGGGCGGGCCGGCCGGCTCGAGGCCGCGCTCACCATCGAAGACCTCCGGCTGATCGCCAAGCGCCGCACCCCGCGCGCGGCCTTCGACTACACCGACGGCGCCGCCGAGGGCGAGCTCTCCCTGGCCCGGGCCCGCCAGGCGTTCAAAGACATCGAGTTCCACCCGAACGTCCTGCGCGACGTGGCGAACGTCGACACCTCGACCACGGTCTTCGGCGGCCCGTCGGCCCTGCCGTTCGGCATCGCCCCCACCGGCTTCACCCGCCTCATGCAGACCGAGGGCGAGACGGCCGGAGCCTCCGCGGCCGGCGCGGCGGGCATCCCCTTCACCCTCTCGACGCTCGGCACCACCAGCATCGAGACGGTCAAGGAGGCCAACCCGACCGGCCGCAACTGGTTCCAGCTCTACGTCATGAACAAGCGCGAGATCTCGTACGCCCTGACCGAACGCGCCGCCAAGGCAGGCTTCGACACCCTGTTCTTCACGGTCGACACCCCCGTGGCCGGCGCCCGCCTGCGCGACAAGCGCAACGGCTTCTCCATCCCGCCCCAGCTGGGCGTGAAGACGATCGCCAACGCCATCCCCCGCCCCTGGTGGTGGTACGACTTCCTGACCACCCCGAAACTCGAGTTCGCCTCCCTGTCGGCCACCGGAGGAACGGTCGGCGAACTGCTCGACGCGGCCATGGACCCGACCATCAGCTACGAGGACCTGCGCGTCATCCGCGAGATGTGGCCCCACAAGCTGGCCGTCAAGGGCGTCCAGACAGTGGAGGACGCTCGTCGTCTCGCCGACTTCGGCGTCGACGGCATCGTCCTGTCCAACCACGGCGGCCGCCAGCTCGACCGCGCCCCCATCCCGTTTCACCTGCTCCCGTCGGTGGTCCGCGAGGTCGGAAACGACGTCGAGGTCAGCATCGACACCGGCATCATGAACGGCGCCGACATCGTGGCCGCGATCGCGCTGGGCGCGAAGTTCACCTTCATCGGCCGCGCCTACCTGTACGGCCTGATGGCCGGCGGCCGGGCCGGCGTCGACCGCACGATCCAGATCCTCACCGACCAGATCATCCGCACGATGAAGCTGCTCGGCGCCCACTCCCTGGAGGAACTGACCCCCGCCCACGTCACCCAGCTGACCCGCCTGGTCCCCCGCCCCCGCTGACCACCCGCCGGCGCGTGCGCGCCGGCAAAGGGCGAGGCGTCATCGGCCGAGTGGCACCGGTCTGTGACGAGTCCCCGAGGAGCACGTGAGTTTCACCGGGCCTCCGCGGCGGCGGCTTCGCGGCGCTGGACGGTGTCCGTGCCGGCCTGGGCCGCCGGTACGAGGCGGCGCCGGAGAAGCCGATCCTCAGGATCGCGCGGCCGAGCCGGGCCGTCCTCTCGCGGGGCGACGTTCGCGGCGCCCGGCATGGAGAAAGCCGCGACACGTCATGTGCCGCTGCGGAGGAGGGAGCGGCCACCGAGCGTTTCGCCGAGGAACAGCCGCCCTACGACAGGTCGTGAAGGTCTACCGCGACGACGCCGGGTACGGTGCGGGTCAGGGCGGTCACCACGGCGCGGGCGGTGTCGTCGGTGAACGGGCCGGTGATGGTGGCGGCGCCCGACTTCACGGTGGCGGTCCAGTGTGGGGCGTAGTCGTCCAGGCGGTGCTGGACCTCGGCGGCCAGGGCCTCGTCCGTACGGACCATGGCTCTCAGGATGTCTCGGCGGCTCACTATGCCGACCACCGTGCCGTCGTCGAGGACGGGGATGCTCCGGACGTCGTGTCTGAGCATGGTTTCGGCTATTTCGGCCAGGTCGGCTCCGGGCCAGGTGGTGATCGGGTGGGAGGACATCGTTTCGGCCACCGCGGTGGGGCGGGTTTCCGTGGCCGGCGCCGGAGTGAGCAGGTGGGCTGTGAGGTCGGCCGGTACCCGGTGGCGGAGCAGGTCGCCCTCGCTGACCATGCCGACCAGGTCGCCGGTGGAGGCGATGACGGGCAGGGCGGTCACGCCGTTCTCGGTGAGCAGGGCTACCGCGGCCTCCACGGGCGCGGTCGGCGCGACGGTGACAACGGGGCTGGTCATCACGTCCTTGGCTCTCATGAGTCCATCTTGGCGCATCTTTCCCGCGGCGGCCCGGGACCAAAGTCCCGGGTGTGTGTGCGGGCCGGCCGAGCAACAACTGGCAACTCTTTGCCGCCGCCGTGCCCTCGACGAAACCATCGCGTAACAGTGATGCGGGTCACCCCCGCACCGGCGGCGCGGAGGAGACGAGATGAGGAAGATGCGTGCGGCGACGGCGCTGGCCGGTGCGACGGTGCTGGCCGTCGCGCTGACGGCCTGTGGCGGCGGTGACGACGGCGGTGGCGGTGACGGCAAGACGCTCAACGTCCTGATCGGCGCCAACACCCAGTACCCGGACGAGTTCCAGGCCTGGCAGAAGGACATCAGCGCCAAGTTCAAGGCGCAGACCGGGGCCGAGGTGAAGTTCGAGACCTTCGCCAGCGCCAACGACGAGCTCACGAAGATCCAGACCTCGGTGGTCGCCGGTTCCGGGCCGGACGTGTACGCCGTGGGCACCACCTTCACGCCGACCGCGTACTCGACCGGCGCCTTCGTCAAGCTGGGCGACGAGGAGTGGAAGAAGATCGGCGGCAAGGAGAAGTTCAACCCGGCCACGCTGGGCATCTCCGGGCCGGACGAGCAGAACCAGGTCGGGATCCCGTGGGTCAGCCGGCCGTTCGTCATGGCGTACAACACCGAGATCTTGAAGGCCGCGGGCATCGACAAGCCGGCCACGACCTGGGACGAGCTCGGGCAGCAGGCCAAACAACTGACCAAGGGCGACCAGTACGGGCTGGCGATCGCCTACAAGGACAACTTCGACCCGTGGAAGTTCGTCTGGGGGATGTCTGCCCAGGCCGGGAATCCGCTGGTGGACGGCAAGACGGCCCGGCTGCAGGACCCGACCGTGCGGAAGGCGTACGAGACGTACTTCGGCTGGCTGGCGAAGGACAAGGTGGTCGACCCGGCCGCCGTCGGCTGGACCAACCCGCAGGCCGTGGCCGCGTTCGCCAAGGGCAAGACCGGATATTTCGCGCTGACCACGACGACCGCCGCCAACTCGCTCAACCAGGGTTCGGTCAAGGGCAAGTGGAAGTTCGCCCTGCTGCCGACCGTGCCGCCCGGCGCCACCAGCCGCCCGGCCGGCGGTGTCGAGGCCGCCAGCATCCTCTCCGGCGACAACCTGCTCGTCGCCGACTACTCCAAGAGCAAAGACCTGGCTTTCGAGTACGTCAAACTCGTGACCGACCAGGAGGTTCAGCTCGACTACTACAAGAAGTTCGGCAACCTGCCGGCCAATGCCGCCGCCCTGCAGACGTTGGCCGGCGACCCGACCCTGGGCCCGGTCACCGAGGCGGCCAAGAAGTCGGTGGCCACGCCGTTCACCGGCGCCTGGGGTGACATCCAGCTGGCGCTGACCAACGTGGCCGTGCAGTCGCTGCCCGACCTGGCCAAGGGCTCCATCAGCACGGCGCAGATCGAGGCCCGCGTGGCCGACGCGCAGAAGTCCGCACAGTCCGCGCTCGACCGGGCGAAGTAGTGACCACCCTGGTGCGGCCGGAACAGAAGGCTCCGGCCAAAGAAAAGGGTGTGACCCAGCAGCAGCGCCCGCTGTGGCTGCTCACTCCCGGCGGGATCCTGCTGATCCTGATCGTGCTGATCCCGCTGGCCCTGGCGGTCTACCTCTCGCTGCTCGACCTCGACCAGTACACGCTGCGCCGGTGGATCGAGGCGCCGTTCATCGGGCTGGGCAACTACGTCGAGTCGCTCGACTCCGGCCTGCTGCACTCGATCTGGATCAGCGTCTCGTTCTCGGTCCTGTCGACGGCGGCGACCGTGCCGATCGGCATCGCGGCGGCGCTGGTCACCCAGAACGCCTACCGGGGGCGCGGTCTGGTGCGGGCCGCCTTCCTCATCCCGTACGTCCTCCCGTCCTTCGTCGTGGCCTCGGTCTGGCGGACCATGCTGCAACCGGACGGCGTGGTGAACGCGTGGCTGTCCAAAGTGGGCGTGGACGCCGGGCTGTGGCTGAGCGGCCCGAAGTCGTACTGGACGCTGGTGCTGGTGGAGATCTGGGCGGCCTGGCCGTTCATCTATCTGATGGCGCTGGCGGCGCTGCAGTCGGTCGACCACGAGGTGCACGAGGCGTCGGCGGTGGACGGGGTGACCTGGTGGCCGAAGCTGCGCCGGGTGATCCTGCCCTACCTGCGCGGGCCGGTGCTGCTGGCCTGCCTGCTGGCCACGCTCAACCACATCAACAACTTCACGCTGCCGTTCGTGTTGTTCGGGGCGCCGGCCCCGGACGACGTGAACGTGATGCCGATGCTGGTCTACGTCACCAGCTTCCAGAGTCTGCGGTTCGGGCTCAGCGCGGCCATGGCGGTGGTGTCGCTGATCATCATCGCGATCCCGTTGTACGTGTACCTGCGAGCCGTCCGTCTCGACGTCCATGAGGAAGGGGGCAAAAGATGAGCGCGTCGGCGGAAGCCACCCGACTGCTGCCGCGGCCGATGCTCGCGACCCTGACCGTGCTGCTCTGCGCGATGGTGCTGGTCCCCGTGTCGTACATCGTGCTGGCCTCGCTCAACTCGGACGTCGGCGTGGCCGCGGGCGAGTTCTGGCCGAGCTCGTGGAGCCTGGAGAGCTACACCAAGATCTGGACCACGGCGGATCTGTCGACGGGCATCGTCAACAGCCTGATCGTGTGTTCCGGTACGGCGGTGGCCTCGGCCCTGCTCGGCACGACGACGGCGTACGTGCTGGTCCGCTACAGCTTCCTCGGGCGGCTCACGATCCTGCGAGGGCTGGTCGGCCTGCAGAGCATCCCGGGCACGCTGATGCTGCTGCCGGTCTTCGTGCTCTTCTCCTCGGCCGGCAACTACCTCGGGCTGACCGTGATCGGCACGCGGTGGGGACTGTTCGTGGCCTACCTGACCTTCGCGCTGCCGTTCTCGACCTGGGTGATGGTCACCTATCTGCGCGGGCTGCCGCGCGAACTGGAGGAGGCGGCCCGTACGGACGGCGCGTCCACGCTGGTCATCCTGTGGCGGATCATCTTCCCGCTGAGCCTGCCGGCGATCGTGGTGGCGGGGATCTTCGCCTTCCTGCTCGGCTGGAACGACGTGCTGTTCGCCTCGGTCCTGACCCGGCCCGAGACGCACACGGCGGCGGTCGCCCTGTCGATCTTCGGCTCGGCCCAGGAGGGCGGCGCGCTGCCGGTGTACTCGCAGATGATGGCGGCCGCGCTGATCTGCGCGCTGCCGGTGGTCCTGCTCTACCTGGCGTTCCAGCGCTATCTGGTCGGCGGCCTGACGGCGGGCAGCGTCAAGTGAGGGTGGCGGTGATCGGCCTCGGCACGGTGTCGGTGGTGCATCTGGCCGCTCTGGCCCGGCTCGGCGTGGAATTGGTCGCGACGTCGGAGGGTCGCTATCGCGACCATCGGGTGCTGCTTGACGAGGTACGCCCGGACGCCGTGCACATCTGCACTCCCCACGATCAGCATGTGCCGGTGGCGCTGGACGCCCTGGCGCGGGGCGTGCACGTGCTGCTGGAGAAGCCGGTGGCGCACACGGTGGCGGCGGCCGGCGAACTGCTGGCGGCGGCGAAGGACAACCCCTCGGTGACGGTCGGGGTGTGCCTGCAGAACCGCTACAACATGGCGTCGGCGGCGGCCCGGGAGCTGCTTGTCTCCGGCTCGCTCGGGCCGGTCGCCGGCGCGTCGGCGACGGTCATGTGGCACCGCGACGACGCGTACTACGAGGCTCGCCCTTGGCGCGGGCAGATCGGGCGCAGCGGTGGTGGCGTTCTGATCAACCAGGCGATCCACACGCTCGATCTCCTGCAGTGGCTGCTGGGCGACGTCTCCGAGACGCGCGCTCAAGTGGGATATTTCGCCGGGCGGGAAGTGGAGGACACCGCCTCGGCCGTGCTCGATCATGCGAGCGGGGCGCGGAGTGTCTTCTTCTCCACGGTGGCCAACGCGGTGGACTCGCCGGTGACCATCGAGATCGCGACCGCGTCGGCGACGCTGACCATCCGGGGCGATCTGACCGTCCGGCACGCGGACGGGCGGGTCGAGGTCATCGCCGAGCGGCGGGCCGACTCCGGTGGGCGCGACTACTGGGGCGCCTCGCATGAGCTGCTGATCGCCGACTTCTACCGCTGCCTGCGTACCGGGGAACGCTTTGCCGTTGATCTTGAGGAGGGGATGAAGTCCCTGCGCCTGGTCGACGAGATCTACCGACAGAACATCTGAAAGGGCTACACCATGTGGACTCTGTCCGGCTTCTCCGACGAGATCTCGCCCGACTTCACCGAGCAGTGCGAGGTCGCGACCGGGCTCGGCCTGCGCTATCTCGAGGTACGCAGCGCCTGGGACGTCAACATCCTCGATCTGTCAGCCGATCAGCTGGCGACGATGCGGGAGACGCTTTCGCGGTACGGGCTGAAGGTCTCCAGCATCGGATCGCCCATCGGGAAGATCCCCATCGACGATGACTTCGGGCCTCACCTCGAGCGGATGCGCCACGCGGCCGAGGTGGCGAAGCTGCTCGAGGCCCCGTACATCCGGATCTTCTCCTTCTTCCTCACCGACCCGGCCGCCCATCGCGCCGAGGTCATCGAGCGGATGCGGGCGCTGGTGCGGGTCGCCGAGCAGGCCGACCTGATCCTGCTGCACGAGAACGAGAAGGAGATCTACGGGGACGTGCCGGCCCGCTGCCTCGACCTGATCCGGTCGGTCGGCTCGCCCTATCTGCGGCTGGCGTGGGATCCGGCCAACTTCGTCCAGGTGGGGGTCCGGCCCTACACCGACGGTTACGCGATGCTGCGCCCGCACGTGGAGTACGTGCAGATCAAGGACGCGCTGTTCGCCGACGGGACTGTCGTTCCGGCCGGTGCGGGCGACGGCGAGGTGGCGGCGACCATCCGGGCGCTGCGCCACGACGGATTCGACGGGTTCTTCTCGCTGGAGCCGCATCTCGCGTCGGGGCACGCCTACGGCGGCTATTCCGGGCCCGAGCTGTTCCGCACCGCGTGGCAGGCCTTCACCGGCCTGCTGAAGAAAGAGGAGATCGAGTACGCATGAGCCGCTACCGCATCGCCCTGGCCGGCGCCGGCGTCATCGGGCGTCATCACGGGATGGTCATCAGCCAGCTGTCGTCAGCGGTCGAGTTGGTCGCGGTCGCCGACGTGGTCCGGGAGCGGGCCGCGACGCTGGCCTCGGTTCACGGGGGACGGCCTTACGATTCCTTGAGCGTTGCTCTGGCCGCTGAGGAGATCGACGTCGTGGTCGTCTGCACGCCGACCGGCCTGCACGGTCCACTCGCGATCGAGGCGCTGTCGGCCGGCAAGCACGTCATCATCGAGAAGCCGGCTGAGATCACCGTCGCGCGGACCGATGAGATCATCCGCGCGCGTGACAAGTCGGATAAATTGGTCACGGTCATCTCCCAGCATCGGTTCGATCCGTCTACCGTTCGCGTCCTCGAGGCCATCTCCGGCGGACAGTTCGGGCGGATCACCTCGGGTATCGCGGCCATCGACTGGTGGCGCGGGCAGAGCTACTACGACTCCGGCGACTGGCGCGGCACCTGGGACCTCGACGGCGGCGGCGCCCTGATGAACCAGGGCGTGCACACGGTCGACCTGTTGGTGGCGGCGCTGGGCAAGCCGGTCGAGGTCTTCGCGTACGCCGCCACGCTGGCCCACGAGCGCATCGAGGTCGAGGACGTGGCGGCCGGCGTCGTCCGCTTCGAGTCCGGCGCGCTCGGCGTGCTGCACGCGACCACCTCGGCCTACCCCGGCCTGAGCGCCCGCCTGCACGTCCACGGCGACCGCGGCTCGGCCGTGATCGACAACGACCAGCTGGCGTTCTTCCACGCCACCCCGGCCGGCGTCGACATCGAGGAGAAGCTGATGGGCGGGACCCAGACCCTGTCGAGCACCGAATCCGATTCGGTGGCCGCCGCGAACCCGGGCTCGTTGTCCGACGCGCACCGCCGGCAATACCTGAACTTCCTGGGCGCTCTGGACGGAACCGAACGTCTGGTGGTCGACCTGGAAACGAACCGCCGATCGATAGCCGTCATCACCGGCGTCTACGAGTCGGCCCGCACCGGAAAGCCGGTGAAACTCGGATGAGCCGCATCGCCGCCAATCCCATCCCGTATTGGGCCACCGCCGGGAAAACCCGGGCCGTCCTGGCCGAGGCGTTCGCCGACTTCCAGGACATCGGATTCACCGCCGTCAAAGCCGACGTCCCCGACGACATGACCGCCGGCACGTACCGTGACTGGATCGCCGGTTACGGCCTGCAACCGGCGCTGAGCCTGTTCAACTCACCGTTCGACGAGACCGTCACCGCCGCCGGCGAAATCGAGAAGGCCAAGCGCTTCGCCGCCACCCAGGTCGCGCTCGGACTCGACCGCACGATGGTCTCCTCGATGAGCCGCCCCGAACGCCTGGCCCACCCCGCGGCCGGCGCCGGCTTCGACGAGGCCCGCCTGACCCGGGCCATCGACATGTGCGGCGAGGTGTGCCGCGCCCTGGCCGCCGAGGGGCTGCGCCCGCTGCACCACTCGCACGTCGGCGGCATCTTCGAAACCGAACACGACATCACCCGGCTGCTGGACGAACTGGGCCCCGGCGTCATCGGCTTCGGCCCCGACACCGGCCACCTGCGCTGGGCCGGCATCGACCCGGCCCCGTTCATCAGCCGCTACGCCGACCGGCTGGGCGGCATTCACATCAAGGACTGCTTCCCCGACCTGCTGGGCGACCGCACCAGGTCCTACCGGGAGGCCACCGCGTCGAAGCGCCTGTGGGCCGAACCGGGCCTGGGCGTGGTCGACTTCGACGCCGTCCTGGACGCCATCCCGCCGGCCTACGACGGCGACTACATGATCGAGGTGGACGAGCCCAGCGTCGACTCCAGACGGGAGTCGCACCGCATGTCGTTCACCTGGGCCCGGAAGGCCCTCGCCGGCCGCGTCGACCACTGACCCGGGCCGTCGAACGGCGCACCACGAGACGTACGGGAAGAACCAGAGGCTGACCGCTGGGGCGGGCGCCCTGGGTGATGGCGATGCAGTTGCTCATGCCGGTGAAACCCATCCGGTACAGCGGCGAGGCGATCGTCGTCAGCTGGGGCTCCACCAGCTCGTCGAAGATGATGTTGTCGAAGCCGACCACGCTCACCTGCTCGGGGACGCCGATGCCGAGCTGGCGCAGCCCCTTCAGGACACCGATCGCCAACTGGTCGTTGTAGGCCTGCACGGCGGTCGCCTCGAGTTCGGCCACGCGCAGGGCCGCGCTCAGCCCGGCCAGGACCGTCGGGCCGTACGGTCCCACGCGCCGGGCATCCAGATGGAGCTCGGCCGCGGCCTGCCGCAGCGCCCGCCAGCGGACGCCGTCCGACCAGCTGGTCTCGGGCCCGGCCACGTAGGTGATCCGCTCGTGTCCCAGCTCGGCCAGATGTTCCACCGCCCGCTTGATGCCGCGCTCGGCGTCGTTGAGCACGCAGTTGGCCTCCGGAATGATCCGGTTCAACAGCACCACCGGCTTACGCCGGGCCACCATCCGCAGGGCCGAGTCGGTCATCCGCGAACTGGCGATGACGACACCGTCGACCTGCTCCAGCTCCTGCTCGATGGTCTGCCGCTCCACCCGGGGCGACTCGTTCGTGTGCGACAGGATCAGCTGGTAGCCGGCGTCCCGCGCCGCCTCGTAGGCCCCCTTGATGATGTCGCCGTAGAACGGGTTGGTGACATCAGCGATGACCAGGGCGATCGCCTTGTGCGGAACCTCCTCGGCGCCGGCGCTGCGCCGAACCGGCCGCACCCGATAGCCCAGCCGGTCCGCGGCCGCGAAGACCCGATCCGCGGTGTCGGCGTTGACCCGCCCCGGACGCGCGTAGGCCCGCGACACGGTGGACGGCGCCACCCCGGCCTCGCGAGCCACATCGTAAATCGTCGGGCGGCCCATCCATTGATGTTAATTGATCAGCTCCGATGAAACACCAGCTCCGCCCGCCCGAACGTGGACGATCGGCCGACTGCGCGCACCGCCCCGATCCGCTGGAATGAGGCGGCAACAAAGATCAAAAAACTCGGAGCGCCATGTCGTACGATCCCGCACCCCACCACTACCAGAACGGCCACCCGCCCGTTCCGCCCGATGTGGTTCCCCAGACCCACCCGTTACCGCCCGGCGCCTATCCACCCCCTTCACCGTCCAGCGCCTATCCATCGCCGTCGCCGTCCGGCGCCTACCCGCCCCCGTTTCCGCCCGGCGCCTACTCTCCTGCCGCGGCACCCTTCGTTGTCGTGGGCCACCCGGCCCCCACCTCCGGCTACGCCGTGGCCTCGATGGTGCTGGGCATCGTCGGTATCCTCGGCGGCTGGTGCACCTTCGCCGTCCCGTGCATCCTCGCCGTGGTCCTCGGGCACGCCGCCCTCAACGAGATGAAGCGAACCCCCAAGGAAGGCCGCGGCATGGCCATCGCCGGCCTGGTTCTCGGCTACGTCTGCCTGGCACCCGCCATCCTCGTCTTCTTCTGGGTCTTCCTCGCCGGCGCGCTGGGCGTCGCCGGCGCCGGAGCAGCTTGAGGCTCGCCGCGGCTCAGAGCGGCTCGATGTCGCTCAAGCCGGTCAGGTCGCGGAAGTGGGGCAGGGTCTTGGCGTGGTCGGCCGGGCCGCGGTGCAACAGGGCGAACGTCGTCGAGCGAGGGCCGGCCGATCCTCTCAGCGCGACGACCTCGCCGGTGCGCAGGCGCAGGATCAGGACCGGGAGTCTCGCGTCGCCGTCCCGGACGAGGTCGAACGCGTAGCCGACGGCGCCCTCGATCTGGTGGATGGGGCGGTTGACGCGGGCGATCACCGGCGCGCAACGTGACCTCGATGGCCTCGGCGAAGGTGGCCACCCCGCACCGAAATTCAGGCCGCTTCCTTCTGTCATGATCACCGGGCTCAGCCGGAACACGTACCGAAGGAACTCTCTGTTGAACCGCACAGCGCGCACCTCGGCCGCCCTGGCCCTCGCCGTCGGCGCCATCGCCCTCGCCGCCGATCCGGCCGCGGCCGCCGCCAAGGTCAAGCCCACGATCGACGCCGCCGAGGTCACCAAGGCCGGCGCCCCGATCCGGATCACCGGCAAGGCGGCCAAGGGCGCCACGGTGACCATCAAGTTCAACGGCAAGGCCGTGAAGAACGTCAAGGCCGGCAAGAAGAACGGCAAGTACACCACCACCGTCAAAGCGCTCAGGAGCGGCGCGTTCACGGCGACCGCGAGCGGCCGGACCAGCAGCGCCGACGCGATCAAGGTCTACGTCAACAAGCGCTACTCGCAGACGCTCTTCAGCGGCTCCGGAGGCGTCGGCACGAAGAGGTCAGCCGTCGTGACCTTCCGCAGCGGCGCGACGGTGACCGTCAAGGTCCGTACGTCGACGACGGTCTGCACGGACTCCCTGCCGTGGATCGACCCCTGCCTCAAGTGGGGAGCGGCCACTGTGGGCGTGCTGGCCGACCTGGCCTCCGCCCTGACCGGTGACGAGGCGTACGCCGCCTCCGACGCCAGCCCGGTCTACGACAGAACGCACCAGGGCCGGGTGGAGGTCTACTCGGTCGACGCGGAGGCCTGGACCGCCACCGCCGTGCAGACCTGGACCGCCCGCGCGTACATCTGACCGGCCGGCTGTCACATTCTGGTGGGCGCGATGGTCATCACGATGTTGTCGGCTGAATGTGAGAGGTGTGGCCATGCGCGTCGTCGTTGCTGGGGGAACCGGGCTCATCGGGTCGAAGGTGGTCGACTTGCTGCGCCCGCTGGGGCATGACGTGGTGATCGCCGCGCCGCAGGCCGGGGTGGACACGATCAGCGGGCGGGGTGTGGCCGAGGCTTTCGCGGGGGCCGACGCCGTTGTCGACGTGACCAATCGGGCGGTGTTCGAGCCCGCCGTGGTCATGGACTTCTTCACCACCTCGACCCGAACTCTGCTGGAGGCCGGGCGGGCGGCCGGGGTGCGGCATCATGTGGTGCTGTCGATCGTCGGGGTCGACCGGCTCTCGTACCCGGGCTATCTGGACGCCAAGGCCGCGCAGGAACGGCTCGTCGCCTCCTCGGGAGTGCCGTTCACGATCGTGCGGGCCACGCAGTTCTTCGAGAACCTTCTCACCATCGGGGCCGGGATGGCCGAGGACGACGTGATCGTGCTTCCCACCGCCGACCTTCAGCCGGTCGCCGCTGACGATGTCGCCGCCGCCCTCGTCGATGTCGTGCTGGGTGCGCCGGCCGGCGGTGCGGTGGAAGTCGCCGGACCGGAGCGGGCGCCGTTCGCCCGGTTCGTCGGGCCGGTGCTCGCCGCGGACGGCGACGACCGGCCGGTCAAGCCGAGCGCCGCCGCCTCGTACTTCGGGGTGCCGATCGTGCGGGACTCGCTTGTCCCGCTCGGTGCCGCCCGCGTCGGGCGGACCAGCTTCCAGCAATGGCTGTCAGACCGCGGTCAGCAGGGTGTTCTCGACGACGACCGGCACTGACAGGGTCTTGTAGCCGACCTCGTCGAACAGGACCGTCACCCGTTCCTCCTCGTAGCTCATCACCATGCCCTCGCCCCATTCGGCGTGGCGGACCTTGCTGTGCACCGCGAACGGCTCGTCGCCCGCGGCCTGCTCGATCTCCTGGGCGGAGCCCTCCGAGCAGTTGTCGCAGTGGCCGCACGGCTTGGGCAGCTCCTCGCCGAAGTAGGCCAGCAGCGTCTGCGTACGGCAGGCCCGGGTTTCGGCGAAGCCGCGCATCATGTCGGTGCGGGAGCGGTCGAGGCTCTGCTGGCGTTCGTGGACTTTCAGGGCGGCCGCCGCGGCCGCCGCCGGCAGCGGGGCGAAGACCGGCACGGTGATCCGGTTGCCGCGGCCCGTGACGGACGCGCCGACCTCTTCCAGCAGGGCCAGGTAGGCCGAGAGTTTGCGCGGTCCCAGGCCGGTCTTCTCCTTCAGCTCGGCCTTTGTCGACGGTCCCGACCGTACGGCCGCGGCCAGCTCCCGCAGTTCGGTCTCGTCGGGGGCGCCGCCGATGAAGAAGCGCTGGATGGCCTCGTCCTCGGACCGCCACAGCAGCAGCGCCCGGGCCGGGTCGTCGTCGCGGCCGGCCCGGCCGATCTCCTGGAAGTAGCTGTCGGGCGAGTCGGGCAGGGCCATGTGGGCGACCCAGCGGATGTTGGGCTTGTCGATGCCCATGCCGAAGGCCGAGGTCGCCACCATGATCTCGACCTTGTCGTTGGTGAAGTCCTCGTGCTTCTGCTCGCGGGCGCCGCCCGCCATGCCGCCGTGGTAGAAGTCGGCCGGGTAGCCGGCCTCGGTCAGTTTCTCGGCCAGTTCCTCGGCCGAGCGCCGGGTCGGCACGTAGATGATGCCGGGGCGGCCGGCCGAGTCGAGCAGCGCGGTGAGGTTGCGCCAGCGGTAGTTCTCGTCGGGGCAGTACGCGGCCTCGAGGAACAGGTTGCGCCGGTCCAGGCCGGAGACGTGGATCTCGGGCTTGTTCAGGTGCAGCCGCTCGATGATGTCCTCGCGGACCGGCGGCGAGGCCGTGGCGGTCAGGGCGAGCACGGGCGGGCGGCCGATGCCCTTGATGAGGTCGCCCAGGGCCAGGAACTCGGGGCGGAAGTCGTGGCCCCACGACGAGATGCAGTGTGCCTCGTCGACCGCGACCAGGCCCGGGCGCAGCGCGCGCACCTCGGCCATCCGCTCCGGGTCGCTGAGCTGTTCCGGGGTGATGAAGAGGAACTCGGCCCGCCCCTCGGCGATCTCGGCGATGGCCGCGCGCTGCTGCGCCGGCGTCTCGGCCGAGCTCACCCGCACGGCGCGGATGGCCGGGTCGTCGCGCTCGTTGAGGGCGGCGATCTGGTCCTGCTGCAGCGCGAGCAGTGGTGAGATCACCACTGTCGGGCCGGGCAGCAGGACCGCCGGGATCTGGTAGATCGCCGACTTGCCGGCGCCGGTGGGCAGGACGACCAGGGCGTCGCGGCGCCGCAGCACGGCGCGCATCGGCTTGAACTGGCCGGGGCGCAGGGAGGGCCACCCGAAGTGCTTGCGGGCGGCCTTGCGCAGGCGGGGTCCGTAGACGGGGATCTTCATCGAGCGGCCATTGTGCCCCGGCTCACCGGTGCGCAAACGCCTAGAGGACTTCCTTGGCGTACAGATCGAAGAGGCCTTGGTAGTTCGGTCCGGTGTTGGCCACGTACACCTCGTCGAACCCGGCCTTGCGGTATTGCTCGATCATCTCGAGGTGCGCGCGGGGGTCGTTGCCGCAGACGAAGCTCTCCTTGACCATGTCCTGGGTGACCAGCTCGGACGCCTGCTCGAAGTGCTTCGGCGACGGCAACACCTGGGAGAGCTCACCGGGCACGCCGGAGTTAGGCCATTTCTCGTACGCGATCCGCGCCCCTTCCTCCTCGGAAGCCGCGAAGGCCGCTTTGAACCCGCCCTGGACGACCTTGTCGCCGCCACCCGAGGAGCGGAAGCGTGACACCAGGTCGCCGTCGGGCATGACGCTGACGTAGCCGTCGCCGAGCCGTCCGGCGGCCTCGGTCGCCTTCGGCCCGAAGCCCGAGATGTGGATCTCGACCGGCTTGTCGGGGAGGGTGTAGATCCGGGCGTTCTCCACTGTGTAGTGCTTGCCGTGGTGGGAGTAGTTCTCGCCGGTCCAGAGCCCGCGCATGATCTCGATGGATTCTTCGAGCATTTCCAGCCGTACGTCCAGCTCGGGCCACGCGTCGCCGAAGATGTGCTCGTTGAGGGCCTCGCCGGTGCCGACCCCGAGCCGGAACTTGCCGCCGGTGAGCACGGCGCTGGTGGCGGCGGCCTGGGCGATGACGGCCGGGTGGATCCGTACGGTCGGGCAGGTCACGGCCGTGGTGATCTCGAGGCTGGGCGCGGCCTGGCTGATCGCGCCGATCATCGACCAGACGAAGGCGCTCTGGCCTTGGGCGTCGACCCACGGGTGGTAGTGGTCCGAGATCCACAGGCCTTGGAAGCCGGCCCGCTCGGCGCCGCGCGCCTGCTCGATCAGCTCGGCCGGGGTGTATTCCTCGCAAGACAGGAAGTATCCGATGCGCATACCGCCGGAGATACCCCTATTTCTTGCCGCCGAACATGCGGCGGATGGCCCACAGCAGGAACAGCGCGGCCAGGGCGACGCCGAGCAGACGGACGGCGTGCACCTCGGACCAGTCGACGCCCGAGGCGGCGAGCGGGATGGCAGTCACGGCGACAGCGTACTCAATCTCAGCTAATAGAAAGGTTTGTTGACTAAATCGCGGAGCGATGTGACCATTGGGACCGCACGCGACCAGGCAGCCGGAACGTACGGGGGACAAATGCCGAAATTTGGCGAATTGCCGGAGCTTGCCGCGACGGTGCTCCAGCCGGGCTTCGTCGGCACCAGCGCACCCGACTGGGTCCGCCGCTGGCTCGGCGAAGGGCTCGGCGGTGTCGCGCTGTTCGCCCGCAACGTCGAGTCGCCGGCCCAGGTCGCCGCGCTGACCGCCCAGCTGCGGGCCGAACGCCCGGACGTGCTGGTCGCCATCGACGAGGAGGCCGGCGACGTCACCCGCTTCGAGTCGCGCCTGGGCAGCTCCCGTCCGGGCAACCTGGCGCTGGGCGCGATCGACGACGCCGCGCTGACCGAGACCGTCGCCCGCGACCTCGGCGACGACCTGGCCAAGGCCGGCATCACCCTCGACTACGCGCCCGACGCGGACGTCAACAGCAACCCCGCCAACCCGGTCATCGGCGTACGGGCGTTCGGCGCCGAGGCGCACCTGGTGGCCCGCCACTCGGCGGCGTTCGTCCGCGGCCTCCAGGCGGCCGGCGTCGCGGCCTGCGCCAAGCACTTCCCCGGCCACGGCGACACCAGCGTCGACTCGCACCACGACGTACCGCTGATCGACCGCGACCGGCAGCAGCTGGCCGAGTGCGAACTCGTGCCGTTCCGGGCCGCGATCGAGGCCGGGGTCCGGGTCGTGATGACCGGTCACCTGCTCGTCCCGGCGTACGACGAAGAACTCCCGGCGACGCTCAGCCGCCGCATCCTCACCGGCCTGCTCCGTGAGGAGCTGGGTTTCCGGGGCCTGATCGTCACCGACGGCATCGAGATGCAGGGCGTGCGCCGCAAGTACGGCCTGACCGGCGCCACCGTGCGCGCCCTGGCCGCCGGCGTCGACGCGATCTGCGTCGGCGGTGACCACGCCGACGAGCACACCGCGACCGAACTGCGCGACGCCATCGTGGCCGCGGTGCTCGACGGCACCCTGCCCGAACAGCGGCTGCGCGACGCCGCGGCCCGCGTCCGTGACCTCGGCGAATGGACCACCCGCACCCAGACGGCGACCGGCGCCCGGGCCGTGGCCGACGCCGGCCCCGAGGTGGCAGTGCTGTCGGCGGGGTCGGGCATCGGTTTCGACGCGGCCCGCCGCGCGGTCCGGGTGACCCGCACCGAGGACGCCCCGGCCCTGCCGATCACCGGCCCGGCGTACGTGGTCGAGTTCGCCCCGCCCCGCAACATCGCGATCGGCGCCGAAACGCCGTGGGGCCTGAGCGCGCCGCTGGACGAACTGCTCCCCGGCACGGAGACGGTCCGCCTCACCGAGGACGACGACCCCACGGCCGTACTGGACGAGGCCGGCGACCGCCCGCTGGTGGTGGTGGTCCGTGACGTGCACCGCCACCCGTGGCAGGCCGAAGCCCTGACGACCTGGCTGGCGTCCCGCCCCGACGCGATCGTCGTCGAGATGGGCCTCCCGGTGACGATCCTCGGCGCGGTGCACATCGCCACCTACGGCGCCACCCGCGCCTGCGGCCAGGCCGCCGCCGAACTGATCGCCGGCACGGCCGTCCCGGCCCCCGAGCCCCAGCCCCTGGCCGCCTGAGACCGGCCCGGACGCCGGCGCCCCGGGCCGGGGGGCCGGCCGCCGGCGTCCGGGCCCGCGGCTACTACCCGGCACGATCGTGTCGAGCCACCCTGCGATCTACGTGACTGGGACTCGCCCGCGACCAACGCCGAGATCGCAGTCGGGTTCGGTCTCGGCGAATGAGTTTGCTCCTCGACACCCCCATCGCCTTGTGGGCGATCAGCGGCGGCGCGTCTGCCTTTTCACCACCGCGACCCCTTCGATCGGATGCTCGTGGCTCAGGCGGCCGTGGAAGGGCTGACGCTGGTTTCTCGCGATGCCTCGGTCGCTCTGTACGACATCGACGTTCTGAAGGTCTGACGGTGGCTCCGCGTCGGACGCGGGCCCGTGGGGTATAAGTGCAGCGGCCAACTGACCGCTGGATGTGAGGATTTCACCTGTGAGTGACGAGCCGCTGTACTCGAAGCTGGGCTTCACCGACCCCGAGTGGGGGCTGCTGGTCGGCCTTCCCCAGTCGGTGCTCACCGCGGCGAGCGCCGCCTCGCCGGACAGCACCCGCAAGACCCGGCAGGAGAGCGCCGCCGGGCTCGACGTCATCTCCGACGCCCGGGCGTCGGCCAGCCCGCTCGTGGCCGCCGTGGCCGGCGCGATCGTCTCCCGGGTCGGCGACCCCGACCTGGGCGAGGAGCCCCCGGTCATCGAGCCCGGCGACCCGATCGCCTACGCCGAGGACGTGCTGGGCCGCGCCGCCGAGGCGAACGCGCTGCTGACGGTCAAGGCCGACCAGGCCGACGCCGAGACCTACAAGCACTGGCTCGTCGAGATCGCCGAGAGCGTCGTCGGCGCCGCCTCCACCGGTGGCGTCCTCGGCATCGGCGCCGAAACCGTCACCGACAACGAGCGCGCCTTCCGCGACGACCTGGCCAAGGCCCTGGCCGACTAGCGCCGGAGCGGATCGTGGCCGTCCGGGACGGCCACGATCCGCGCCTACGGGCGCCAGCTGAAGATGGGATCCATCTGGCGCAGGACCAGGTTGGGACCCAGGCGGCCGGCGATAGTCATGCCCGTGTTGCGCAGGGCGGCCGCGGGGCCGCGCAGGGCGGCGAGGCGGCCGATGCGGCGGGAGGCCGCGGCGACGGTGGCCGTACGGGATGCTCGCTGTTTCGAGTATCCGGGCAGGTCGCCGGCGTGGGCGGCCAGGGTCACCGCGTCCTCCAGGGCCTGGCAGGCGCCCTGGCCCAGGTTGGGGGTCATGGCGTGGGCGGCGTCGCCCAGCAGCGCCACCCGTCCTTTGTGGAACTGCGGCAGAGGGATGTCCAGGCAGCGGATGTCGGTGCGGATGATCTCGGTGGCGGCGGACATCAGGGACGGGATGGGCTCATGCCAGGCGCCGAACCGGCGCCGGAGCTCGGCGCGCTCGTCGCCGGCCTTCTCGCCGGGTGGGGCGGGGGCCGTCGCGTAGCAGTACACGAGGTCGTCACCCAGGTTGACCACGCCGACCACGGCGCCGTCGCCCCAGGTCTCCGAGAGCTTCAGCTCGCCGGGTGGCCTCGGCACCACGAAACGCCAGCTCGTCACACCGGTGTAGGCGGGGCCGGGTGCTTCGGGGAACAGCTTTCGCCGTACGGCCGAATGAAGCCCGTCGGCCGCGACCACGAGATCTCCCGGCACCTCGGCGTCCTCGGCCGGCGTGTTCAGGTTGAGCGTGACGCCATGGGCCGTCGCGGCGTCGGCGAGGAGCTGGATCAGGGTGGCCCGGTGGATGACGATCGTGGGAAGACCGAAACGGGCCTCGGCGGCCGCCGCGTCGGTACGGGTGATCCAGGTGCCGTCGGGGCGCTGGATGCCGGCCGTGCCCTGCAGGGCGGCCAGGGCGCGCACCCGCTCCCCGAGGCCCAGGACGTCGAGGGCGCGCAGGCCGTTGGGGGCGACGGCCAGACCGGCGCCGACGTTCTCCAGGCCGGCCGCGCGTTCCAGGACGGTGACCGTCCAGCCCCGGCGGGCCAGGGCCACGGCGGCGGCCAGGCCACCCACTCCGGCTCCGATGACTGTGGCGTTCGGCATGGTCGCATCGTGTCATGCTCGACCCGTGTCCGTCGTCGATGAGTATGCGACCGGCCGGCCATCCGCTCGGCTGCGGCCGCATGTCGCGTTCTATTCGGGCTATCGGCAGCGCGGCGTCGCGCCCGGGCGGCATCGGGGACTGCCGTCGCCGTACCTGACGCTGATCTTCACGATGGACGAGCCGCTGATCGTCGACGCTCATCCGGATCCGCGGCAGCGGGGCGGCAGTTACGACGCGCTGATCGGCGGGCTTCACCTGGGGCCGGCGATCATCAGTCACGAGGGGCGGCAGTCGGGGGTGCAGGTGGCTCTGCGGCCGCTGGGATGCCGGGCGCTGCTCGGAGTGCCGGCGGGCGAATTGTCCGGTCTGGATCTACCGGCGTCGTCTGTTCTCGGCCACGCCCGGATCGCCGAGGTCCGCGAGCGACTGTACGCGGCGGCGTCGTGGCCCGAGCGGTTCGCGGTGGTCGACCAGGCGCTGTGCCGGGCTCTCGACCGCCCCGTGCGGATCGGCTGGGCAGCCGGCGGCGCCCTCAACGATCCCGAAGCACCAGCTCACGGCGGATTTCCCAGGTCCGGGGCGCCTGAGGTGGCGTACGCCTGGGAACGCCTCATGACGGGAAGCGTGAGTGTCGCCGCGGTCGCGGCGGAGGTGGGCTGGAGCGGGCGCCATCTGACCGCGCGTTTCCGGGCCGAGGTCGGGCTCCGGCCGAAGGAGGCCGCGCGCGTGGCGCGGTTCGACCGGGCGCGCCGGGCGCTGCGGCCGGGCGCCCGGATCGCCGATGTCGCGGGCGGCTTCGGGTTCTTCGATCAGTCCCATTTCGTCCGGGAGTTCCACGCGCTCGCCGGATGCGCGCCGGGGACCTGGCTGGCCGACGAGTTCGGTTTTGTCCAAGCCATGGCCGGCGCGGACGCGCACCATGAGCGGTATGACTGAACCTCGCCCTCAGGTGTGGCCGACGCTGGTGGCCACCGACGCCCGCGCCCTGATCCGTTTCCTCGTCGACGCGTTCGGCTTCACCGAGACCGTCGTGCACGGCGACGACACCGGCGTGGCCCACGCCGAGCTGGCCTGGCCGCTCGGCGGCGGCATCATGCTCGGCGACGTCAAGGACGGCGGCCTCTGGAAGCTCCAGCCCGGAACGTTCGGCTGCTACGTGGTGGCCGACGACATCGACGCCCTGCACGAGCGGGCGGTCCGGGCCGGCGCCGACATTCTCCGGGCGCCGTACGACACCGACTACGGCTCGCGTGACTTCGCGGCCCGCGACCCCGAGGGCAACCTGTGGCAGTTCGGCACCTACCGAGGGACACCGGCCTGAAGGTCAGGCGGCGGGGGCGGGGGTCTTCTCGTCGGGGCGGTCGTCGGTGGCGACGATGGCCTCGGCCTCGGCGATGATGGCCTCGTCCTCGGTGCGGTGCTTGCGGTACTGCGCGACCGAGTAGGCGATCGCCGCCGCCCAGACCGCGTAGATCACGGCGTAGAACGTGTAGCGGACGCCGTCGGGGGCGTCGATCCAGTCGCTGCGCAGCAGGGTGCGGGTGTTGGTGAGGATGATCAGGCCGCCGACCAGCGAGCCGAGCACGCGCGGCGGGATGTGCCGGACGAGCCAGGCGGCGATCGGCGCGGCGATGACGCCGCCGATGAGCAGGGCCAGCACCCAGGTGTAGTTGATGTTCTCGTTGCCGATGCCGACGATGAAGCCGAGGCTGGCCGCCACCGCCACCAGGAACTCACTGGTGTCGATGGAACCGATCGTCTTGCGCGGCTCGAGCCGGCCGCTGGCCAGGATGGCGGGCGTGCCGACCGGGCCCCAGCCGCCGCCACCGGTGGAGTCGACGAAGCCGGCGACGAGGCCGAGCGGAGCCAGGAAGCGCTTGCGCAGCGGCTTGCCGAGGCGGTCCTTGGGCAGGCCCTGCGTGGTGAAGCGGATGAAGACGTACAGGCCCAGCGCCAGCAGGATGATCGACATCAGCGGGGCCGCGGTCTCGGTCGACAGGTTCGACAGGAAGGTCGCGCCCGCGAACGCCCCGATCGCGCCGGGTACGCCGATCTTGAGGACGACCTTCCAGTCGACGTTGCCGAACTTCCAGTGCGACACCCCGGACACCAGGGTGGTGCCGATCTCGGCGAGGTGCACGGTGGCCGAGGCGGCGGCCGGGCTGGTGCCGATCGCGAGCAGCAGCGTGGTCGACGTGACGCCGTAGGCCATGCCCAGGCTCCCGTCGACCAACTGGGCGCCCAGGCCGACCAGGGCGAGGAGCAACAGCTTGCGCATGTCCCTGACCACCGTTTCCCTAGATATCCCACATAGCAAGTTGGTTTGGTGAGAATAGGAAACGGAGAGTGTTCGTGGCAAGTTCTCCCAGTAGTCGGGACTACAACAGCCCGCGCTCGAACGCGGCGGCCACGGCGGCGGCCCGGTCCCGTACCCCGAGCTTGGCATAGGCGTGCAGAAGGTGTGTCTTCACGGTGGCCTCGCTGATGTGCAGCAGCTTGGCCGCCTCGCGGTTGGAATGCCCCCGGGAAATGAGCTTCAGGACCTCGACCTCGCGCTGACTCAGCGGCTCCTTGGCCGGCGAGCGCAGCGTCCCCATGAGACGGCCGGCCACCGCCGGCGACAGGACCGACTCGCCCCGGTGCGCCGCCACGACCGCCCGGAACAGCTCCTCGCGCGGTGTGTCCTTCAACAGGTAGCCGGTCGCCCCCGCCTTGATCGCCGGAAGAACGTCGCTGTCGGTGTCGTACGTCGTGAGCACCAGGACACGCGCCCGCGACCCCTGCCCGGCGAGCGCGCGGATCGTACTGACCCCGTCCATGACCGGCATCCGCAGGTCGAGCAGGACCACGTCCGGGTCGACCGAGCCGGCCACGGCGAGCGCTTCCCGGCCGTCGCCGGCCTCGCCCAGCACCGCGAAGCGGCCGTCGCCGGCGAACATGCCGCGCAGGCCGTCCCGGACGACCGGGTGGTCGTCGACGATGAGCAGCCCGATCACGCGCCGGCCCCCGCGAACAGGGCCGGCACGCAGGCCGACACCGCCGTGCCGCCGCCCGGCTCCGACTCCACCTCGAGCGTGCCGGCGATGCGGCGCAGCCTCTCCTTCATCGCGACCAGGCCGTATCCGCCCTTCTCGCCGCCGGCCCGGGGGGCCGCCGGGTCGAAGCCGGCGCCGTCGTCGTGCACGTCCAGGGTGACCACATCCTCCATGTAGGACAGCGTGAGCGTCACCCGTTCGGCCGACGCGTGCCGGGCGACGTTGGCCAGGGCCTCCTGCGCCGTACGCAGAAGGGTCGCCTCGATCTCGGGCAGCAGCGGCCGGGCGGTGCCCGTGGTGACCAGATCGGCCCCGACCCCGCTGAGCCGCGACCAGCTGGTCATCACCTCGCCGATCGCCTCGGGCAGCGCGGCCGCGTCGAGCGTGCGCGGCCGCAGCGCGTGCACCGAACGGCGGGCCTCGGTGAGGCTGTCGCGGGCCAGCTTCTTCGCCGCCTCGAGATGCCGGTCGCGGTCGCCGCCGGGCGAGCCGGCCGCCTCGAGCTGGGTCACGATGCCGGTCAGGCCCTGGGCCAGCACATCGTGGATCTCGCCGGCCATCCGCTGCCGCTCGTCGAGTTTGCCGGCCTCGCGAGCCTGCACCATGAGCTGGGCGTGCAGGCTCTCGTTCTCCTTGAGTGCGGCGGCCAGCTTGGCGTTCGCCTCGGCCAGCTCGTCGATCTCCTGAATCTGCTGGGCGGCCCGCTCGTCGGCCCGCGCGGTCAGCCTGATCATGGTGCCCGAGACACCGATGTTGATGATCAGCAGGACCGCGATGACCGGCCAGGCCGATTTCTGGTCGAGCACGTAGAAGCCGCCCGCCTGGGACAGGCCGGCGGGGATGGCGACGAACACGCCACCCGTGACCATCCACCGGCTCCGCAAGGCGTACGCGGTGAACAGGTAGCCGGTCCACGCGAAGAAGCCGAACAGCGGGCTGCACCAGACGAGGAAGAAGATCAGCACGATCAGGCCGCCGAAGAAGACGGCCATCTTGCCGCGATGCTGCTCCCACTCCGGGTGCATCGTGACCCACCAGAACAGCCAGGCCGCGGTCACGGCGAGCGCGCCTCCGATGATCGGCCACGGCTGGTGCGGCACACCGGCCAGATCGCCCAGCGCGATCAGGCCGATCGAGCAGACCAGGGCTATGTACGGCACCACCGTGATCAGCCGATCGGACTTCCCGCCCACTGCCATGACCGTCACCGTCAATCCCTTCAGGACCAGCGGAACCAGCGGACCGCGAGGAACCCGAACACCACCACGTACCCGAGGAGAACCGTAACCGAGACGGCCGCCGGCCAATGTCCCGTCATGGTGTCGTTGAGCGCCCGCTCGGCCGCGCCCAGCGGCGTGAAGTCGGCGACGGTACGCAGCGCCTCCGGCATCACCTCGCGCGGCGTCCACAGCCCGGCGAAGAACATCAGCGGGAAGAACAGCAGCGTACCCACCGAATTGCCGGCCTTGCCGGACGGCACCAGAGCGGCGATGACCAGGCCGATCGCCAGCACCCCGGCCGCGCTGAGCAGGAAGGTCAGCACGAAACCGGCGAACTGCGAGGCCAGCGGCACGTCGAAGGCGATCCGGCCCACCGCCAGCACGAGCGCGGTGGCGACGACCGCGCACAGCAGGTTCGTCACGAGCTGCGCGCCGAGCAGCTTCAGCGGCGACACCGGGGTGGTGGCGAACCGGCGCAGCACGCCGCGTTCCCGGTACGTCGCCAGCACGGCCGGCGCGATCTGGACGGCCACCATGGCCAAGGTCAGCACCACCGCGATGCCGACGTAGAGGTCGATCACCCGGCCGCCGTCCAGGCTGTCCTGCGGCTCCCGGAACGCCGGGATGCAGCCGAGGATGACCACGAGCACGGTCGGGAAGATGATGACGAAGAAGGCGGACATCGGCTCCCGCAGGAACAGCCGCAGCTCGGTCAGGGTCAGCTTGGCGAACACGTTCACGGTGGTCACTCCCCGGTGTCGGACCGGCCGGTCAGCTGGACGAACGCGTCGTCCAGGCTGGCCTGCTCGATGCGCAGGTCGTTGGCGATGATGTCGTTGGCGGCGAGCACCGAGGTGACCGCGTGCAGCAGGTTGCCGGTGCCGGCGACCTCGAGCTGCGAGCCGTGCCGGAGCACCTGGCGCACCTCCGGGCGCGCCTCGAGCAGCGCCACGTCGACCGGCGCCGACGGGCGGAAGCGGATCCGCTGCTCGGTGGTGGTGCCGGCGATCAGCCCGGCCGGCGTGTCGAGCGCGACGACAGTGCCGCGGTCGATCACCGCCAGCCGGTCGCAGAGCCGCTCGGCCTCCTCCATGAAGTGCGTGACCAGCAGGATCGTCACCCCCTGAGCACGGACGGCCTCGATCAGGCCCCACGTGTCGCGACGAGCCTGCGGATCGAGCCCGGTGGTGAGCTCGTCCAGAATGGCGATCTCCGGATTGCCGACCAGCGCCAGCGCGATCGACAACCGCTGCTTCTGCCCGCCCGACATCTTGGCGTAGCGGGTGGTCAGCGGGACGTCGAGGTCGCGGGCGAGCGCCTGCCAGTCGGCCGGGCCGGGATAGAAGGAGCTGAACAGCTCGAGCGCCTCCCGGCCGCTGAGCTTGTCGGGCAGCTGGCTCTCCTGCAGCTGCACGCCGACCAGGCGGCGCAGCGCGGTGTCGGCCGGCGGCCGGCCGAGCACGCTGATCGCGCCGCCGTCGGCCTGGCGCAGGCCGCTGACGCACTCGACCGTGGTGGTCTTGCCGGCGCCGTTGGGGCCGAGAATGCCGAAGATCTCGCCCCGCTCGACCGCGAACGAGACGTCCCGCACCGCGACGGTGTCCCCGTACGCCTTTCGCAGGTTCTGGACCTCGATGACTGTCATGCCTAGAGAATCGCGGTCCGGCCCGGGTCCCCGAATCGACCGGCGAGCGAGAGCCGGCATCCACCAGTTGGTGGATGCCGGTGTCAACCCCGACGATCGTCGGGGGGTGGACCTTGTCGTTCGGCTCGGGTTTCCGGCCGGCTGCGCTCCTACGGTCGACACCCATGAAACGAGGAACACAGTGGCCGGCCGCGGCCGGCGTCCTGGTGTCGGCGGCGGCCGCGATCGCCTGGCTTTCGCCAGGTGGGTGGGGTCAGGCCGAGCCGATACGGGTCACCGGCGGAGCCTCGGCGTCCGGATACCGAGCGGTCGTCGAGGCGATGGCGGGCGCACCGTCCTGGATCGGCCCGGTGCTGGCGGCGGCGACCGACGGCACCCTGGTGATTCTCGGCGCGCTGCTGGCCGTGATGTGGTGGACGGCGTTGCGCCGCCGGGACGTCCGCCGGGTCGCCGGGACCGTGCTGACCGGAGCCGGCACGGTGGCGGCGTACGGGGTCAGCGAAGCGGTCAAGCTCGTGGTGGACGAGGAGCGGCCGTGCCGGGCGCTGCGGACGGCGGCCGAGACGATCGCCGAGTGCCCCGCGAGCGGGGACTGGTCGTTCCCGAGCAACCACGCCACCCTGGCCGCCGGACTGGCCGTCGGGCTGGCGGTGCTGTGGCCGCGCCTGGCGCCGCTCACCCTGTCGCTGGCCGGGGCGGCCGTGGTGCTGCGGGTGCTGGTCGGGGTCCACTACCCCCACGACGTACTGGCCGGCGCCCTGCTCGGCGGCGCCACGGTGGCGACCGCCCTGCTGCTGTTACTGCCGCTGCGACGGTGGAACCGCGACCCCCGCTTCGTGGGCGACCACCGCGGCGGCGGCCCGGTTGTCCACACCGAGGGCGGCCAGGATGGAGCTCACGTGCGCTTTGACAGTTCCCTCGACCACGCTCATCCGGCGGGCTATCTGCCCGTTGGACAGTCCGCCGCCGAGGAAGGCCAGCACCTCCCGTTCCCGGGGGCTGAGGGCGCCGACCCGGTCCCGGGCGGCCGCGCGCCGCGCGGCCAGGGTGTCCGCGCCCGTGGCGGCGAGGTGCGCGACGACGCGGGCGGCGACCTTCGGTGACAGGTACGCGGCGCCGTCGGCCACGGCCCGTACCCCCAAGATCAGTTCTTCCGGCTCGCCCGACTTGACCAGGAAACCGGCGGCGCCGCCGCCGAGCGCCCGCATGATGTAGTCGTCCTCCCCGAACGTGGTCAGAATGATCACCCGGGTGTCCGGCACGGCCCGGCGGAGCTCGGCCATCGCGTCGATGCCGTTCAGGCCGGGCATCCGGATGTCGAGGACGGCCACCGCGGGCCGGTGCCGCCGCGCCAGTTCGACGGCCTCGCGCCCGTCGCCGGCCTCCCCCACGACGTCGATGTCCGGGGAGGTGGTGAGAACCGCGCGCAGCCCGGCCCGGATCATCGGCTCGTCGTCGGCGATCACCACCCGGATCATCGGCGGCTCACGGAGTGACCGTGTCCCGCGACGCCAGCACACCGTCGCGGAAGCAGAGCCGGTAGACGTCTCCCGAGCGGTCGTCGAAGCGGTCGGCCGTCACTGCGTAGTACTGGCACGTCAGTCCCTCCCCGGCGGGCTCGGCGGTCACCGGCCGGTAGCGCGTCTGCCGGCGCGGCAGGACACGCTCCACCTCGGAGCGATCCTGCCCGACGCGCAGACGGGCGTAGTCGCCCGGGTCCAGAACCGACTGTGCCGCCGACAGGGTCTCCCAGCCGGCCAGGGCCCCGCTCAGCAGCCCGCCGAGGACCAGCGGCACCATGACCGCGACGACCAGCGACCGGCCCACCCGCCGCCGGGCACGGCGATGTTCCTCGGGCAGCGCCTGGTCGGCCTGGGGAATCACGGGCGGCGGCCCCGGGGTGTGCGGAATCCGGGCGGTGACGGCGAAGCCCCCGTCCCGCGGGCCGTACTGGAAGGTGCCGCCGGCCAGCCGCACCCGCTCGTCGAGGCCGGCCAGTCCGCTGCCGCCGGCGCCGGGCCGCGGCCGGGCGCTCGGCGGCCCGTTCTCGACCACGATCGTCGTCTCGTCCGCCGTGTGCGTCACCGAGACGGTCGCCGGCGCCCCGGGTGCGTGCTTGGCCACATTGGTCAGGGCTTCCCGCGCGACCCGGTGCAGGGCCCGCTCGGCCATCGGCGGCAGCTCACCCGCCGTGCCGTCGACCCGCAGGTCCACCGCCAGTCCCGAGGCGCGCGCCGCGTCCGTCAGCGCCGCGAGGCCGGGGCCGTCGGCGTCCATGGGGGCACTGTCGTCCCGGTCGCGCAGGACGCCGACCACCTGGCCGAGGCGTTCCACCGCGTCCCCGGCGCGGGCCCTGAGGTCCGCCGCCGCCCGGCGATGGTCCTCCCCGAGTCCCGGCGCGAGCTTCAGCGCGCCGGCGGACAGCGCGATCAGATTGAGGTCGTGGCCGAGCAGATCGTGCATGTCCTGGGCGATCCGCGCCCGCTCCCGCAGCCGCGCCTGGTCGGCGACCAGCCGCTGCTCGCGCTGCGCCTGCTCGGCCCGCTCCCAGCCGGCCCGGGCGAGATCCTGATATTGACGCCAGAACCGTCCCGCGAACCACGGCGTCATCGTGGCGGCGACGAACACGGTCAGAAACCGCCCGGCCAGCGACAGCCAGCCCGGCACGACCGACAACACCAGCACGCCACCCGCGAGTACCGCCACCAGCGCGAGCACCGCCGGCCCGGTCCGCCCCGGCCGCCGCCCGGCCAGAAACGCGGCGACCACGGTGGCCGGCACCCACCACCCACTCACCATGCTGAGACCGGCGAACACAACGGCGGCCACGATCGTCACCCGCTTCACCAAGGCGACGGTACGGGCTGGACGCCCACTCCGGCTGCCCCGGCTCCGCCCCCAGCGCCTGACCGGGAGTGGCAGGCGGGGTGACCACGCGGGTAGGCCCCAACGACGCCTCTAGGCGGTTGCCGCGCTCGGCTTCTCCTGGATCGGCGGCGCCTGGGGGTGTCTCTGGCTCGCTGTGGTGACCAGGGCGTCCAGCGATGCGGGGGTCACGGGTTCGCCGGTCACGAGCACCCGGAAGTGGATCGGCCCCACCGTCTGGTCGACGAGCAGGTCGATGTCGGCGCCGGCGGGCAGCTCGCCCCGGGCCGCCGCCCGGTCGAACGGCACCCGGTCGCGGGCGCGCAGTCGTGGCAGCACCTCGGCCCGCGGAGCGCAAGGCGCCGGTGTCCGGCAGCGTGAGTTCCTGGGCGCTGTCGGCGGCGAACGCGTCGATCAGGATGTCGGTCCTGGAGCGGACGGTGGCCGAGTTCGGCACCTCGTACGGAATCTCGACGCTCCACCTCGCCGCCGCCGTGCGCGACAACGGGATCGGGCACGTCGTCACGACCGAGCTCAGCAGGACCAAGGTCGAGGCGGCCCGCTCCACCATCGAGGCGGCCGGGCTCGGCGACCTCGTGACCGTGCTCGAGGGCGACGCGCCGGCCACCCTCGGCACGGTCAGCGGCCCGATCGGCCTGGCCCTGCTCGACGGCTGGAAGGACATGTGCCTGCCCGTCCTGCGCCTGCTCGAGGACCGGCTCGCACCGGGCGCCCTCGTCATCGGCGACGACTCCACGTTCGCGTCGATGAGCGACTATGTCGCCTACGTCCGCGACCCCGGCCACGGTTACGTGAGCGTCGACTTCCCGGTCGAGGACGGCATGGAGATCAGCTGCTGGACGGGCCGCTGATCGGCCGCTCAGACCATGGCCTCCGTGTTGCTGCCGCGGCGCAGGCCGGTGACGGCGGAGTAGACCGAGCCGATCTGTGCGGCGACGCGCTTCCAGGAGTACGCCTGACGGGCACGGTCCAGGGCCGCCGTGCCGTACGCGAAGCGGCGGACCTTGTCGTTCACCAGGCGGCGCAGGGCGCCGCCGAGGGCGCGTGGGTCGCGCGGCGGCACCAGATCGCCGGTGAGGCCGTCGACCACGGTCTCGGTCAGGCCACCCACCGTCGTGCCGATCACCGGGACGCCGCAGGCCATGGCCTCCAGGGCGGCCGGCTCGAACTGCTCCTGCCAGGGCGCCGCCACCAGCAGGTCGGCCGAGCGGTACCAGTGTGGCATGTCGCGGGCCGGCACCCGCCCGACCAGCTTCAACCGGTCGCCGACCTGCAACCGGTCGGCCAGCGCGCGCAATTTCGCGGCGCCCGGATCGGCCCTGAGCTCCTCGGCCGGCGGGCCGCCGACGACGACCACCTCGGCCCCGGGCACGTACCGCATGGCCTGGATGACGTCGCCCAGGCCCTTACGCTCGACGAGCTTGCCGACCGAGAGGATGCGGAGCCGCTCGGGGTCGCGTTCGGCCGACGGGCCGTCGGGGCTGAACCGGATGCTGTCGACGCCGGCCGGCACGACGGTCAGCCGGGCCCGGGGCACACCGATCCGGACCAGGCCGCTGACCTCGTCCTGGGACTGCGCGACGACACGGTCGACGGCGCGGCCCAGGGCGCGCTCGTATCCGCTGCGCGAGGGCCGGTCGGCGCCGCCGCTGAGCGAGGGCAGGCCGAGCTCGTGGAACGACTGCACCACCGGGATGCCGAACTGGCGGGCGGCGGTGATCGCGGCCAGGCCGCTGGTCCAGAAGTGGGCGTGGGCGACGTCGGGGTGCCAGTCGCCGGTACGCCACTCGTGCTCGAGCAGGCGGGCGAACTCGCCCATGTGCGGAAGGAGGAGGTCGGGGGGCACCGTCTGGGCGGGCCCGGCGGGGATGTGGACGACGTGGATGCCGCCCGGCGTGGTCACCACGTCGGCGACGTCCGGTGAGTCGCGACGGGTGTAGACGCGGACCTCGTGACCGATCTCGGCGAGAGCCGTGGAGAGGTCGGCGACGTGGGTGTGCTGGCCGCCATCACCCAGGGGGCTGGCGTGCTCAGAGATCATGGCGATGCGCACGTGGTCCCTCCGGTCGGGCAGGTGTTCGCCGGAGACCTTGCCCTAGGGCAACATCCGTAAACCTGACCTATCCGTTACAGACTGTTCTCTCAGGGTATGTCCTCGCCGTGGCTATCGTGCAGCGAACCGTCCAGGCCCCGCCCGATCGTGTGTTCGCCGTCCTCGCCGACGGCTGGACCTACAGCGACTGGGTGGTCGGCACCGTACACATCCGTGACGTCGACGAGAACTGGCCCGCCGTGGGCAGCCGTCTCCACCACAAGGCCGGACCGTGGCCGCTCTCCCTGCACGACAAGTCCGAGGTGCTGATCGTCGAGCCGGACCGGCGGCTCCGGCTCAACGCCGGCCTGTGGCCCCTGGGTGAGGCCGTGGTCGACATCAAGCTCGAGCCCGCACCGGGCGGCGCCACCAAGGTGACGATCGAGGAGGACTTCGAGCGGGGCCCGCTGCTGGCGGTGCGCAACAAGCTCAACGACCTGGTGCTGCACCGCCGCAACATCGAGACCCTGCGCCGCCTGGCCGACATCGCCGAGCGCTCTAACCGCCATACACGACGCGATGCGCTGAGTTGATCACCGCCCGGTAGCCGGGCACGCGGTGGCGGGCCAGGGCGGCCCGCGCCGCGTTGGCGCCGGGAGCGCCGTGCACGCCGCCGCCCGGGTGGGCCGACGAGCTGGCCATGAACAGGCGGTCGACCGGGGTGTCGGCCCGGCCCAGCGAGGGCACCGGGCGCAGGAAGAGCTGCTGGAACGCGGCCGCCGTGCCGCCGCCGAGGGCACCGCCGACCAGCGACGGGTTCTCCCGCTGCATGTCGGCCGGTGAGTAGACGTTGCGGCCCTCGACCTGCGCCCGGAAGCCGGGCGCGTACTGCTCGACGGTCGCCTCCATGCGCTCGACGTGGGCGGCGATCTCGTCCGGCTCCCAGTGGTCGCGGTGCGGCAGGTGGGTGTACGACCAGACCGACTCGGTGCCCTCGGGCGAGCGGCCCGGGTCGGCCGTGGTCATCTGGCCGAGGAGCATGAACGGGTGGTCCGGCACCTGGTCGGTGGCGAGCTGGGCCGCGTACCGGGTGAGGCCGTTGAGGTCGGCGCCCAGATGCACGGTGCCGGCGCCGGCGGCGGCCGGGTTCTTCCACGGCATCTTCGTACGGACGGCCCAGTCGACCTTGACCGTGGCCCCGTCCCAGCGGAAGTGGGCGAGATCCTCGACGAGCCGCGCCGGCAGCCAGCGCTCGCCGACCAGGTCGAGGTAGAGCGCGGGGGCCGGCACGTCGGCGATCACCGCCCGCGTCGCCCGGAAGTTCCGGCCGTCGCCGGTCCGGACGCCGACGGCCTTGCCCCGCGCGATCAGGACGCGGTCGGCCGGGGCCTCGTACACGATCTCGCCGCCCTTGGCCCTCAACCGCGAGACCAGGGCATCGGTGATCCGCTGGGCGCCGCCGACCGGCACCGGCCAGCCGTGCTCCTGGCCGAGCATGGCCAGCAGCCAGCCGTAGACGCCGCCGCCGGCCTCTTCCGGGGAGAGGTCGGTGTGCAGGGCGCAGCCGGCCATCAGCAAGGTCGCGCCCTCCCCGCTGAACAGCTCGGAGCCGAGCTCGCGCACCGAGAGGACCAGCCGCCGGGCCAGCCGTAGCGCGTCGACGCTGCCCAGAGCCCGCAACAGGGAGATGCCGCCGCGCACCGGCGGGAACGGTGTGAGGATGGTGTCGAGCATCGGCGCCGAGACGCCCCGCCAGTCGTCGTACGCGTTCTTCCAGCGCTCGCCGTCGCCGGGCGCGAACTTCTCGACCGACTCCATCGTCCGGGCGACGTCGGTGTTTATCGTCGCCGCCCGCCCGTCCGGCAGCAGGTGGGTGAGCACGTCCGGCGAGCGCGTCCACTCCAGGTCGAGGTGGAGATCGCGCAGCACCGGCGAGGCGTACCCGAGGGGGTAGAACGAACTGAAAAGGTCGCTCAGATATCCGGGCGCGGTCACGAAGCCGGACCGTACCGCCCCGCCCGGCTGCGGGGCGGCCTCGAGCACCACCACCGACCACCCGGCGTCGGCCAACAAGTTCGCGGCGACCAGGCCGTTGTGGCCCGCGCCGATGACGATCGCGTCTGCAGTGTCCATCGAGAACGTCGTACCCTCCCGGCGGCGTTTGTCACTCATCGCGCCCGGGTAGCAGCCGGAGAGTGGCTGAGCCGACGCTCGACCGGGAGTCCGAGGCGCACGCCGCGGACCTTACGCCCCGGCCCGTTCCCTTCAAGCTTCGCCAGCTCAGCGGGAAGAGCTGGCGCTCGGTCGGGTGGCGCAGCGTCGTCGGGTACATCGAGGACGACTGCTCCGACTTCGCGGCCGCGATGACCTATCAGACCTTCATGGCGCTGATCCCGTCCCTGGTCGTCATCGTCGCCCTGGTCAACCTGGTCACCGACGGCTCGACGGTGCTCGACGCGGCCGTCGGCATCCTGCGCGACCTCGGCATCGGCTCGGTGGTGGACAACGACAGCCTGATCTCGGTGATCCAGGCGCTGCTGGTCCAGCAGTCCTCGGCCAAGGTGCTGTTCGGCTTCGGCCTGGTGCTGGCGGTCTGGTCGGCGTCGGGCTATGTCGGTACGTTCACCCGCGCCTCCAACCGCATCTACGGCGTCCAGGAGGGCCGGGTCTGGTGGCGGCTCGAGATCCTGCAGATCGGGCTGGCCGCGGTGGCCCTGGTCCTGCTGGCCGCGATCGGGGCCGGCCTGGTGATCAGCGGCCCGGTGGTGGACGCGGTCGGCAACGCCCTGCACGCCGGCGCGACCACCCGCCAGGTGTGGTCGATCGGCCGCTGGCCGGTGCTGGTCGTGATCGCCATGGTGGTGCTGTCGCTGATGTTCTGGATCGCGCCGAACGTGAAGACGCCCCGGTTCCGCTGGCTCACCGTGGGCGGCGCGGTGGCGTTGGTCGCCTGGTCGGTGGCGTCGTTCGGCTTCGGGCTGTACGTGGCCAACTTCGGCTCCTACAACCGCACGTACGGCAGTCTCGGCGCGATCGTCGCCTTCCTCGTCTGGATTTATTTGTCGAACACCGCGCTGCTGCTGGGTGTGCAGGTCAACGCCGAGGTTCTGCGGCAGCGGCTGCGCCAGGCCGGCGACGAAGATCCACAAACTCCGCTCGCCCCGCGTTTAGCGGCGGGCGAGCCGGGCACGTCTTCTGTCAGCAAGGCGGGGAAACATCATGAGAAGGAGACACCGTGAGTACGGTTACCGAGTCCGTTGACGTCGACGTCCCGGTGCGAGCCGCCTACAACCAGTGGACCCAGTTCGAGGAGTTCCCCCGGTTCATGGAGGGCGTGAACGAGATCCGTCAGCTCGACGCGACCCACACGCACTGGAAGACCGAGATCGCCGGCGTGAAGCGCGAGTTCGACGCCGAGATCACCGAGCAGCTTCCCGACGAGCGGGTGGCCTGGAAGTCGACCGAGGGTGAGAAGCAGGCCGGCGTGGTCACCTTCCACCGGCTCGACGACACGCACACCCGGGTCACCGTCCAGATGGACTACGACCCGCAGGGCCTGGTCGAGAACGCCGGCGACAAGCTCGGCATCGTCGACCGCCGCGTGAAGGGCGACCTCAAGCGGTTCAAGGAGTACATCGAGAGCCGTGGCGGCCGGGAGACCGGCGGCTGGCGTGGTCAGGTCGACCGCCCCGGCGCCTGATCCCTCATCGCGCGAACGGCCGCCCTCGGGCGGCCGTTTTCGTGTGCGCGGAGGGGGTATGTACGGATCATGACTCATCCGGCAGACGACGGCGTGTGGCGCGACGAGGAGAAGTTGCCCCTCGCCGAGCTCGACAAGGCCATGGCCTCGTGGGACATCGACGGCCAGAACGACCCCTCGGACAACGAGGAAGGTACGGACATCACCAGCGACCGCCCGAGCACCACGCCGCACAGCGGCCCCAACTAGGACCTCCGTACGACCAGGAAACCGACCCCCTGGGTGGCCCGCAGCGCGTAGCGATGCCGGGCCGCCGGCCAGATCGGTGGGCCCAGATAGGTGCCGGCCGGCAGCGACTCGGCCACCGTCCACGGCGTGGTGGCCGAGCCGGCGCCCTGGTCGAGACCGATCCGCAGCGGCACCCCGACCGGCGTGGTGACCGAAAGCGTGCCCACGCCGCCGGCCAGTGTCACCGGCACCGTGCCGGCCGGCTCGGGCAGGTTCAGCTCGATCAGCCCCGAGGCGCCCAGGTCGATCCGGGTGACCCGGCCCCGGCCGAGGTCCAGCTGCTGCTCCCCCGCTCCCGCGGGCAGCCGGATCCCCCACCGGACGTCCCGGTTGAGCACGATGCGCACCTCGTGCGGCCCCTGGGTCCCGGTGGCCCGCAGGCTCGCCCGCACCGACATGCCGTCGACCCGGACATGCGGCTCCAATCCCCCGCCGGCCGGCGTGCTGACCCGGTAGAGCATCCCCGGCAGACTGGCCATGATCACTTGCACGCGTGAGGCCGCGTCGTCGACCGTCAAAATGGCCTGGGTACGCCCGTGGAGCGCTCCCACCGCAACTCGGCCGGGGGCTTGCGGAGCGATCGTGGGTTTCTGACAGCCACCCAGGAGCAACGCTCCGACCAGCAGAAACAGCGTTGTTGAGCGACCTTGACGCAAGACTCGGGGCACGATCGGACCAACGCAAAATCGGCCGAACGGGTGACGGCGATCAGCCCTTTCCGAGCCAGACTGTCCGAATGCGTTCTGCCGGATTCCTCACCGACCGCCAGCGTCAGCTGGCCTGGCTGGGCTTCCTCCTGGCCGCCTTCCAGGCCCCGCTGGCCGCCAAGCTGATCGACGACGCCTCCTGGCTCTTCGCCGTCGTGGTCGCCCTCGTCGTCGCCACCGTGATCCTCGCCGACGACGCCCAGCGCCGCCGCCCGGTCACCGCCGAGCCGATCGAATAAGACGCTGTTTCAGCGGCCCCGCTTCTCCTTGAGGCCGGCCTCGTAAAGGTGGCGGCGCCCGCCCGCCAACTCGTCCCGCGCCGCCTTCTCGACGGCGCGGAACGTGGCGTAGTAGCCGTCGTCGTACTCCTCGACGATCTGGAACGTCCAGCGCCCCTCGATGACGTCGAGGCCGATCAGCTCGCGCTCGATCCGATCGGCCATCGCGTCGTGCCCGGCCTCGCGCAGCAGCGAGACGGCCTCGTCGAGCTGGAAGTCGGCCGACCCGGTGAGCTGATGCATCTCGTACAGATGCCCGCGGGCGCGTTCGGTGGTCTCCAGCGCCTCGCTCAGCTTCCCCAGCGCCTCGACCGTCTTGTCATCCATGACTCGGATCTTTCCCCGCGCGAACAGCTTCAACCGAGCTGCACCCGTTCGGAGAACCGTCAGCTACCCCGGCGTCTCTAACTTTCTTCTCATGAATGGTTTGTTCTCCGGCGCCGCCGCCCGTGCTGCTCTCCGCTCCGCCCACGCCGCCCTCACCGAGCTGCACGACACGGTGGGTGTCTCCGGCCTCCCGGCCGCCGACGCCAACCCCGGCCTGATGGCCGTCGTCGACCAGCACGCCGCGGGCATCCGCGACAGTCTCTCGGCCGACAGCCGCCCGCTCACCGCGGTCCTGCTGGCCGCCTACGCCGAGGGCGTCCGCGACGCCGCCTTCACCCACGGCTGGCGCCCGCCGGTCGGCCTGATCGACTGGTCCGAGAGCGACTGGGTCCTCTGCCGCCTGCTGGCGGTGTGCTCGCTCGCCCAGACGCTGCCGACCGCCCACTGAGCTGGCGCCACTAGCAACGCCGTAGACCGACCTTTCATTTTCGACGGCCGGTACCGGGGAACCCCCCGGTACCGGCCGTCCTCATATCCTGCCGACCATGGATGATCGCGAAACGTCGACCGGCGCTCACCGGCCTATGGTCCCCTCTGGTCCACGACCTGCTTCGACATCTCGAGGCGGTGGGGTTCCGGAAGGCGCCGTGAGTGCGTGAGGTGACACCCGACGGCTTCGAAGTTCTCGACTTCCTGCCCGGCGAGGTGTCGAACTACCCGGCCACGCCGGCCTGCTGCGCGACTATCACGACGCCACCGCCGGCTGCGCCGCGACCGCGCCGGACGCCGTGGTGGCCCGGCTGCTCGCGATGGTCGATGTCATGCGCGACGCGGCCGCCGGCGGTGACGCGGCGTTCGCGCGCCACCTCGCCGAGGGGCACGACCGGCTCTACCTGGGCGACGTGGCGTACGTTCGCGAGCGGCGCGCCCTGTTCAGTCGGTGTGCGGCCCTGTTCAGTCGGTGTGCGGCAGGCGGGTGGCCGGGATGACGCCGAGGCGGCCCTTCTGGTAGTCCTCGAAAGCCTGCTTCAGCTCGGCCTTCGTGTTCATCACGAAGGGGCCGTACATGGCCACCGGCTCGCCGATGGGGCGGCCGCCCATGATGAACAGGTCCATCTCGTCGTGGGCGTTCACCCGGATCGAGTCGCCGGCGCCGTGGGTGGCCAGCTGGCCCATCCGGATGGGGCGCTTGTCGGCGCCGACCGTTCCCCGGCCGGACAGGACGTAGACCAGGGCGTTGTACGTGCGCTGCCACGGCAGGTCGAGCTGGGCGCCGGGCTGCAGGGTCACGTGGGCCAGGTTGATCGGGGTGAAGGTGGAGCCGGGGCCTTTGTGCCCGGCCACCTCGCCGGCGATGACGCGGATCAGGCTGCCGCCGTCGGGGGTGGTGAGCAGGGCCGATTCCCGGCCCCGGATGTCCTGGTACTTGGGGTCGATCATCTTGGCCGAGCCGGGCAGGTTGACCCAGAGCTGGAGACCGTGGAAGAGGCCGCCGCTCATGACCAGGTGCTCCGGCGGGGCCTCGATGTGCAGGATGCCGCGGCCGGCCGTCATCCACTGGGTGTCGCTGTTGGTGATCGTGCCGCCGCCGCCCAGGGAGTCCTGGTGGTCCATGATGCCGTCGATCATGTAGGTGACGGTCTCGAAGCCGCGGTGCGGGTGCCACGGCGTGCCCTTGGGCTCGCCCGGCGCGTAGTCGACCTCGCCCATCTGGTCCAGGTGGATGAAGGGGTCGAGCTCTTCCAGGGGCACGCCGGCGAACGCGCGCCGGACCGGGAAGCCCTCACCCTCGTACCCCTGCGGGGCGGTCGTCAGGCGCCGGACCGGGCGGACGGCGGCGGTGTGGTCGAGGTGGGGAAGCCGTGGCAGGACGAGGACGTCGTCGACGGTGATGGCGGGCATCTCAGGACTTCCTAACTTTGCTGAACACACGGGTGATCACGGCGAGCTCGTCGGGGTCGAGACGGTCGATGAAGCTGTCGCGGACGGTGACCAGGTGCATGGGGGCGGCGGCTTTGAGGGCGGCCAGGCCGTCCTCGGTCAGTACGGCCTCCTGGCCGCGGCCGTCCTCGGGACAGGGCTGCTTGCGGACCAGGCCCCGCTTGACCATGGAGCTGATCTGGTACGTGATGCGGCTCGGCGAGAAGACGAGGCGGCCGGCCAGCTCGCCCATGCGCAGCCGGTGGTCGGGGGCCTCGGACAGGACGACGAGAACGTGGTAATCGTTCATGCTGAGCCCGGTGTCGGCGCGCAACTCGTCCTCGAGGTGGGTGTGCAGGGCCCACGAGCTCTCGATGAAGGTGCGCCAGGCGATCGCCTCGGCGTCGGACAGCGGTTCGGCCATGTCCAGAACTGTATCTCTTTCAAATCTGAAATAACAAGCGTTGCCTAGCATGATCTGCATGACTGCACGGCAGGCCGTTCCCGAAGACGCCGCGGAGCTGGTCCGGCTCCGCGCGGTGATGTTGCGCAGCTTCGACCGCGGCGCGGATTGGGACGACGACTGGCGCGAGCCGGCCCGCCGGACGCTGGTCGAGAAACTCTCCGCACCCGACCCGGACCTCACCGCCTTCGTGGTCGACCGCCCCGGGGGCGGTCTCGCGGCCTCCGCGGTCGGCACCGTCGAGCAGCGCCTCGGCGGCCCGGGCGACGCGACCGGCCGCGTCGGCTACATCTTCAGCGTCGTCACCGACCCCGACCAGCGTCGCCACGGCCACTCGCGGGCCTGCGTGACCGCTTTGATCGAGTGGTTCCGCGGTCGCGGCGTCCACCGGGTCGACCTGCGCGCCTCAGCCGACGGCGAACCGCTCTACGAGTCACTCGGCTTCCGGCGCACCGACGACCCGGCCATGCGCCTGAGGCTTCGATAACCGCCGTTCGGCCCCTATCATCACCGTGCATGACGTACCGGGTCGAGTACAACGGCGAGGACATCGACTTCGCCACGCTCGACGCCGCGCTCGACCGTGCCCGGCGCATCATCGCCGACGACGTCGGCCGCCTCGACGGCTGGACCGTGGAACACGACGAGACCGTCAACGACTGGTTCGTCCAGGCCGTCCGCAACGGACGGCGCGTCGGCCCCACGGCGGTGGTGACCGGCCCGCGCGGAACCCGGCCCGAGACCGGCGCGCCCACCGTCTACGAGGAGTGGGAGCGCCGGGTCGTCTTCATCGGTCGGACACCGGCCGAGGCGTTCGCGATGGCCACGGAATGGCTCACCCGGCGACCCGACGTCGAGGCGCTCGGCGACGTCGGCTGGCACCGCACGGCCGACGGCCACCAGCTGCGCCTCTATTACCGCTGACCAGGCCAGCCTGCTGCGCTGCCGAAATCGAGGCCAGGTTGCTCCGGGTGGAGACCGCGATGTGGCCCAGGCGCTGACCGGCGTCCTCACGTTCGAGCGTCTGCCAGAGTGCGAGACGGGCACTGTGCGGGCTCTCCGCGTACCGGTCGAATAGCCGCCCGGCGTAAGCCGGGAGATCCCTTCCGTCAAGACGCACCAAGGTGAGAACCCGCTCGAGCAGCGCCTTTTTGGTGGCGAAACAGCGGTAGGTCAAGCCTTTGCTGAGCCCGGCGGTCGTCGCGGTCCGGTCCAGCCCCGGCGACGCCTCGCCGGCTGAACTCCCGGGTGGCGGCGCCGAGCAGACGATCTCTGCTTGAAGGGGAAGGCACGCCCGCACCTTAGTGACGGTGAGGGCCGGTCGGCCGTCGGTCCGCCCTAGGGTCGCAGCATACGGAAATGGCTGACCAGTCATTTAGAGGGCGTAATGACCTTAGAGGGAAAAGTGGCTCTGGTCACCGGTGCGGGTACCGGCATGGGCGCGGCTACCGCGGAACTACTGGCTGAGCGAGGAGCTCGGGTGACGCTGGTCGGGCGCCGACAGCAACCGCTGGACGAGGTCGCCCATCGCATAACCGCGGCCGGAGGCGAGGCGTTGGTCGTTCGCGCCGACGTGACCGATGCCGGGGCGATGACCACCGCGGTCGAGCAGACCGTCGCCCGGTTCGGCGCGCTCCACCACGCGGTCAACAATGCCGGCGTCGCCAGCGAGAACGCCGATTTGCCCGACCTGCCGATCAGCCTCTGGACAGACACCATCGCCGTCAACCTGACGTCGCTGTTTCTCGCCATGCGGGTCGAGATCCCGGCGATCGTCGCCGCCGGCGGTGGCTCGGTCGTCAACGTGAGCAGTGTCTTCGCCGATCGAGGTCTGCCGATGCGCGCTGCTTACTCGGCCAGCAAGCACGGAGTCCGGGGATTGACCCGGTCGGCGGCACGCGACTGGGCGCACCGCGGTGTGCGCATCAACGAACTGCAGCCGGGAGTCATCGCGACCCCGATGCTCGACGCCGGAGCCGGTGGCGGCGAAGCCGCCGGGATCGCCGAGAGCATCCCCGCCGGTCGCATCGGAGACCCCCGGGAAATCGCGACGGCCGTCGCGTTCCTGCTCTCCGACGAGGCCTCCTACATCACCGGCGCCCACCTCGCGGTGGACGGCGGATTCCTCGCCTGACCTCGGAAAGGACATGACCATGACCAAGAAGACATGGCTGATCACCGGCTCGTCGCGTGGACTCGGGCGCAGCATCGCGGACGCCGTCCTGGCGCAGGGCGACTACGTGGTCGCCACCGCTCGCCGAACCGCCGACCTCGAGGATCTGGTCGGCACGCATGGCGACCGGGTGTTGCCGGTGCCGCTCGACGTGACCGATCCGACCGCCGCAGCCGCTGCCGTGCAGTCCGCCGTCGACCGGTTCGGACGGCTCGACGTTGTGGTGAACAACGCTGGGTACGGCACGCTGGGCTCCATCGAAGAGACCCCGGTGGACGTTTTCCGGGCGCAGATCGAGACGAACCTGTTCGGGGTCGTCAACGTCACGCGAGCGGCTCTTCCGGTCCTCCGGAAGCAGCGATCGGGACATTTCCTGCAGATCTCGACGATCGGCGGCCGGCGAGCCCCCGGATACGGGTTGGCGGCGTACGGCACGGCGAAGTTCGGGGTCGAAGGCTTCTCGGAGGCCTTGGCGGCCGAGGTGAAGCCTTTCGGGGTGAAGGTCACCATCATCGAACCCGGTGGTTTCCGGACCGACTGGGCCGGCTCCTCGATGGCGGTGATCGAACCGGGTGAGGACTATCGGGCCACCGTCGGCTACATGATCGGCCATCTGAAGGATGGCGACCTGAATGGTGACCCCGAGAAGGCCGGCCAGGTCATCGCCGGCGTGCCGTACCTCGATGAGCCACCCCTGCGGCTCCCGCTCGGCTCGGACGCGGTCAGCTTGATTCGGGCGGCCGACGAAGCCAAGATCGCCGAAATCGACGCCTGGCAGGAGCTGAGCCGGTCCACGGATGCCGACGATGCACGGCCGCGTGATCTGAGTGGCCTCAACAACTAACTTGAGTTTGGAGTGGTTGAGGGCTTCTGTCTGGTTGTGCTGCTGGGCCGATCGGTCCTGGTGACGCGGCGTTCCCAGGGCCGGCGCAGATCGGCAACCAGTGTCCGGGCCAGGCGTAGCTGAGTGTAGGCGGCCCACGACTTTCACCGGCAGATCCCGCCAGTAATGCCAGCCGGGGTCCGTCATGAGATCAAGCGTCGCACGACATCACGCAGCTGATCGGCGGTCACCGTCGCGGCGTCGTCACCAGGTTGCAGCCGGTGGACGTCCAGCGGTGCGGTCCACGAATGCCGTCCCGTTTCGAGGGCGGCCACCACCGAATACGGCCAGCCAGAGACACCGATGTGGGTGTCCCTGGCTCGGCCCGTAGGTGTGACACACCCGATCCGGACTGGTGTGGGCTTCCGGGCGCAACCAGCACGTCACGTCCACCGCGAGTACGACCCGGCCGTCGGCGGCTCGCGGTACCGGCGCTGCGGCCAGCGCGGTGCGTAGCCGGTCAATATCGATCCGGCCTTAAAACTCAAGCTAACGCGTGTTTCGTAGGTCCCGCCGAGGTCTTGAAGTCACGGCGCGGCTGTGGTCGACAACTGAAGAGGTCTCCGGTATCTGGTTCTGCGACCCAGCCGGAAGTTCATACCGGAGACCTCGTGGCCACCTTGCGGTGACGAGGCGGCATGACGTGACGACAGGCAGTGGGCGGTCCTGATCCCGCTGCCGCCTTATGAAAACGCCTTAGGCGGCCCGACTCCGCACCGAGCGGGCCAGGTCGTCGCGGAGGCGGTCGAAGTCGACGTGCTTCTCGCTCAGGATCAGCATGGCCAGGCCCTCGCCCTCGCGGATCAGGCCGAGCGCGATGTGCTCGGGGGCGATGAATTTCTGGTTGAGCCGGATCGCCTCGCGCAGCGAGAGCTCCAGCACCTTCTTGTTGCGCTTGGTGAACGGGATGTGACCGCTGGAGAAGCGGCCGAACAGCCCGCGCTTCTTCGGCTCGGGGCGGGGAAGCTGCAGGGCGCCGGCTCCGAAGTTCTGCTCGATGGCCGCCCGTACGGCGTCGAGGTCGATGCCGATCGCTTTCAGGGCCGCCCTGTCCTCGGCGTCGGAGTCGACCGGCGAGAGGGGCGGGGTGCGCTCGACTTTTCGGCGCGCCTCGTCGCGTACGTAATCGGCAGTGACGCCGTTGTCCTTGAGAGCCGTGGCGACGGGGCCGTCCGGATCGGCGACCAGCGCGATCAGCACGTGTTCGGTGCCGATGTGGCCGTGGCCGAGCGCGCGGGCCTCCGTCTGGGCCCGGGTGACGACCTCGCGGGCCGGGGTGGTGAATCGCTCGAACATGTCAGTCCTCCGGCATCGTGCGCGCGTGCTTCTTGTGTACGCCCTGGCGGGTCACCTCGAGCGCGTCGGCGATCTCCTGCCAGGACCAGCCCTTACGGCGGGCGTTGGCCACCTGGAGGTGCTCGAGCCCCTCGAGCAGGCGGCGCAGGGCCACAACGGCGCGGAGTCCGACCCGGGGGTCGGCACTGCTCGCCGCCGCGGCGAGATCGGTTGCTTCGGTCATGCTGTCAACTTACGTTGACAGCCGCCGTCGTGTCAACTTCGGTTGACGTCTTCGACACGAAAAAGCCGGCCCTGTTCACACAGGGCCGGCCCTCGAGTGGATCTACCGGCCGCGGCCGGTCTTCTCCTGCAGTTCGTCGATCTTCTCCGACGCCTCGGCCTTGGTCAGGCCGTCCGGCACCTCTTCCCGCGCCTCGGTGGCGAGAGTGTGCAGGTAAGACTCCTGGGCGCCGGTCGCCGGCTCGTCACCGGTGGTCCAGTCCGACGGGTCCTTCTCGGCGTTCGTCGTCGTCATCAGCTCTCCTCCTTCGAACGCCTGTTCTCTTACCCGCCGTACGTCAACTCCATGCCGATGATGTCGTTGTAGGCGACGTCGAGCCGCACCTCACGGGCGACCGGCGAGGTCACCGCGAACGAGCCGCCGAACGGGTCGACGATCTCGGCGTAGCAGCCCAGGCCCAGCTCGGCCGGCCCGGTGAGCACGCGGCCGCCCAGCCCGGCCACCCGGTCGATGGCGTCCGAGCAGTCGGCGACCTGGAACGACGGCTGCCAGCGGGCCCCGTAGCGGCCGGTGATCAGGCCGGCCACCGAGTCGTGGGCCTCGGTCAGCCACTCGCCGCTGCCGAACTCGTGGGTCAGGGTCCAGCCGAAGACCCGCGCGTAGAACGACGTCGCCGTGGCCACGTCGTCGGTGAGCAGGTCGGCCCAGGCCATCGTGCCCGGCACGCCGCGTTCCTGCATACCGGCGAAGCCCGCCGCCTGCCACAGGCCGAAGACCGCGCCGGCCCCGTCGGCCACGATCGCGCTGCGGGCGCCGTCGCGCTCCTCGGGCCAGGTCAAGGCCCTTCCGTACGCCTGCGCGACGCGCTCGGCCGTGCCCTCGAGATCGGGGGCGGCCAGGTAGGTCAGCCAGCCCTCGGGCCGATCCGACCGGCTCCGGCTGAGTCCGGCCACCGCACGGCCGTCGAGCGTGAATCGATCACCGTCGAGCCGCCAGCCGAAGAGCCCGCCGTAGAAACCGGCGGCTTCCTCCGGGTTCGACGTGGTGAGCTCCACCCAGCAGGGGGTCGACGGCGCAAAGCCTCTGATCCGCATATACCGCTCCAACGTGGACGTCCCCGATTTGCGAATGACTCTACGGCAATGAATACGCGCCGTCACTACCCCGGGGTTCAATGTCCGCTTTAGAGCGGCTTTCCGCTACTGAAGGTAACCGTCCGTACGTCACATGTAACGTGATCGTTAATCTGCTGACAAGTCGCCGGCCGTGGGAGCGCTCCTGCCCGGCACGAGCATCTCGAACCACACAGTGGACCCCCGCACCGACGGGTCGGTGCCCCACGAATCGCTCAACTCCTCAATCAGACCGAGACCACGGCCGCGACTGCTCATCGTGTCGGTGTGCGCGCGGATGACCGTGCCGCGGGTGCCCGTGTCGGCCACCGAGACCAGCAGCCGCTCGGCGTTCAGGTCGATGTGCACCTGGGCCGGCGTGCCGGCGTGCAACAGGGCGTTCGTCGTCAGCTCGCTCGTGCAGAGAATGGCGGCGCCGATCACCGACTCGGGCAGGCTCCACTCGCGCAGGCGGGTGGTCATCCACTGGCGTACCCGGGAAGGCCCGGTCGGCTCGGCCGGCACCAGCATGGTCGCCGACCGGCTCATCGCCACCGCGTGCTCCACCGCCAGCACGGCCACGTCGTCGTCGGTCGACCCCGGCACCGCCGTCGTCGCCAGCGCACACAAGTTCCGCGGATCGCCACTGGGGGCGGCCGCCGTCACCGCGACCAGCGCGTCGAGGCCGTCGTTGAGCGCGCGGCCGCGGCGCTCCACCACACCATCGCTGAACAGCAGGATCGAGTCGCCCGGCTCCAGTCGCACCTGACCGGTCTGCCAGCGGCCGCCCAGCCCGAGCGGCGCGCCCGGCGGCACCTTGACCAGCTCGGCGGTGGGCGCCTCGCCGGCCACCCCGGCCCGCCGCAGCACCGGCGGCGGATGACCCGCGCTCGACATGGTGATCGTGCCGTCGGCCGGGTCGAGCACCCCGTACACGACGGTCACGAAGATCTCCTCGTTACGCGACTCGGCACCGAGCGAGCCGACCAGCCGGTCGAGTCCGGCCAGGACACTCGGCGGGGCGGGGTCGGTCAGCGCCATCGCCCGCAGGGCGGCCCGCACCTGCCCCATCACGGCCGCGGCCCGCACGTCGTGGCCCGCGACGTCACCGAGCACCATGGCCAGCCGGCCGTCGAGCAGGGTGAACGCGTCATAGAAGTCGCCGCCGGCGGCGTTGCCGTCCACACCGACGTCGTAGCGGGCCGCTATGCGGAAGGTGTCCAACTCGGGCAGATGCTCCGGCAGCATGCTTCGCTGCAGCAGCTGGGCCGTGCCGTGCTGCGCCTCGAACCGGCGGGCCCGCTCGGCCGCCTGCCCGACCAGCTGGGCGGCCGCGTTGAGCAGGGCCCGCTCGGCCGGCAGCCAGGTGTGGGCGTGGCGGTAGCCGATGGTGAGCGCGCCGGTCAGCGAGGCGGTCCGCAGGGGCAGCGAGGCCAGCGAGCGGACCCGCTGCTCGTGGCGGTCGGTGGCGACCGCGCGCAACGGCTCACCGTCGGTCACGAACGACGGCTGCCCGCTGGTCGCGGCGGCCACCAGCGGGGCCCGCGGATCGTTCGGCGCCCGTTTCCACACCGGGGGCAGGCGCTCGTCGGCCTCGTCGAGCATCTCGCCGCGGATACGGCGCACATACCGGTAGGCCCCGCCGTCGTCGACGGCGAAGACGCAGTGGTCGACGTCGAAGGAGGTCGACGCGTAGCCGAGAACCACCCGGGCCACGTCGTCGACGGTGAGCGCGCCGGCCAGCCGGGCGGTCAGATCGCCGAGGCTCTGCAGCCGGCGGGTGACCTGGGTCGTCTCGGCGGCCACGGTGAGCACACCGGTGATCTCGCCGCGCCGGTCCCGGACCACCGAGTGGCCGCGGGTGAAGAAGGCCTGCTCGGGTCGGCCGCCCGGGCCACGCACCACGGTCAGCTGGGTCTCGGCCTCGAGGAACGGCCGGCCGCTGCGGTACGCCTCCTGGATGGCGCCGCCCAGGCCGGGCGCGCGCCACAGGTCACCGAAAGCCTCGGCGGCCGGGCGCCCCAGCGCGGCCGGATGCAGGGAGCCGATCAGGTCCGCGTACGCGTCGTTGTAGATCAGCAGGAATTCGTCGCCGTGGCTGTAGGCCATCGGCATCGGCGAGCCGAGCACCAGCTCTATAGTGGCGGCGACAGCCGGATCCCAGCCGTCGCGGGCGCCGAGCGCCGTCGCGGACCAGTCGGCCTCATGCACGAGACGGGTCGCCGAGGGCCGCGCGGGCATAACTGAAGGGCTCACCCCACCCGTGCTGCCGGCCATGCTCGAAAGCGTATCCCGACTCCGCCATTCGGACGATGCCGCACCGGCCAACCGTCCGATTCTTGACGGTACGACCAGTCCGCACTATCCGGAGCGTCCCCAGCCCACCCCGCGCGAAGTCACTGAGGGTAGCTGATTGCTGCTTCGGAGAGCGTCGCCGTCCTTAACTCGCTCACTTATAGTCGCGGCCGTGACCGAGGACCGCCGCCCCCGCCATGGCGCACCGGACTACCGCGCCGACGTGCGGCAGACCCCGCCCGCCTCCTTCTCCGCCTTCGAGCCCGCTCCCCCGTCGGACGCGGAGACGACGCGGTTCGAGGCGCCCCGGCCCTCGTTCGACCCGTCGTGGCCGCCGCGCCGCGACACCTCATGGCCAGAGCCGGTTCCCGGTACGCCCGAGCAGGCACCCGACCGCTGGCCGGCCGACATCCCCCACCAGCGATCCGGCGACGAGTGGCCCGGCGCGGAGGAGACTTGGCCCGAGCCGAACGGCTACGCGTACGCGCCCGAGGGCCACGCCTACAGCCGGACCGATTCGGCCGAATATAACGGATATGCCCAGAGCGGCGCGCCTTCGGAGGGGCCCAACGGCACCCACGACGCCTTCGCCGGCCACGACGCCTTCGCCGGGAACGACGCTTCCACCGGCGTCAGCATCTCCACCGGCTACGACGCTTTCCACGGCCGTGACGTCTCCACCGGCCAAGGCACCTTCGACGGTCACGACGCCTCCACTGGTCACGACACCTTCAACGGTCAGGGCGCCCTCGCGGGCCGCGATGCCTCCGCGGCGAACGGCACCTTTGCGGGGCCCGACGCCTTCAACGAGAACGGCACCTTCGCGGGGCACGACGCCTTTGTCGGGAGCCACGCCGACTCTGAGGGGCGGAGCGACGACGACGGCTACGATCAGAAACAGTCAGACGGATATAACGGATATGTCCGGGATGGGATTCACGCCGACGAGGCCGACTTCGAGGGGCGGAGCGACAACGACGGCTACTACCAGAACCAGCCAGACGGATATAACAGATATGTCCGGGATGGGGTCCGTGCCGAAGAGGCCGACTTCGGCGATCGGAACGAGGGCTACCCCGCCTACACCGACGGGCCGGGTGGCGAGGGGCACGAACGGGACGTCGATCCGTACGGGCAAGGCGTTTATGGGCCGGAAGCCGAGGCCTATCCGCGGGACGGCGCCGGGCTGGGGACAAGCGCCGAATCGCACGGGCACGAGGGTTCCGCTTCCGGGCCGGGCGGCGCTTTCGAGGCCGATCCGTACGGCCGCGAGGGCTTCGCCCCGCCCGAGGACATGTACAGCCGCGAAGGCTCGGGGCGCGATGACGCGTACGGCCGTGGGGGGAACGCGGCCGGGGTGGGCGTCGAGGCGTACCACCAAGAAGCCGGCGGCATGACGCCGGAGATCGACCCCCGTGTGGGACGGCCGGCTGAGGCCGAGACCACGATGTTCGCCGAGCCGTGGAGTGAGAGCGGGGCGGTGGCGGGTGAGACCGCCATGATCGACCTGTCGGCGCCGCGGGCCGAGCCTCGTAGTCACCGGGAAGGGAACCGGCGGCGGGCGGGGATCGTGGCTCTGGCGGCGGCCGGCGTGTTCCTGGCCGGGGGTGCCGGATACATCGTGCTGCGGCCGAGTTCGGAGCCGGGGCCGACCACCGCGGCCGTGGCCACCACGGCGCCGGTGGAGACGGCCGATCCGACGGTGGACGCGCCCACTCCACAGGCGACCGCGGCCGCGACCTCGGCCTCGCCGACCCGGACCAGCGCGTCGCCGACCAGCGCCGCGCCGACCACCGAACCGGCCGCCACCACCAAGCCGGCCGCGCCCGTCGCGCCGGTCACGACCCGGCCGGCCACGACCGCGCCGACGGCCCGGCCGACCACCGCCGCTCCGGCACCGACCAAGACGCTCGTGCCAGTGCCGACCAAGCCGGCCGCCGCGCCGCTGACCGCCGTCTACGGGTTCGACGAGAACGGTGACGTGGGTACGGTCACCGTGAACAACCCCGGTTCGGCGGCCGTCACGGACTGGCAGGTCAGGTTGACCATCCCCAGCGGCGCCACGATCACCGTCCTCAGTGGCGGCGTCTCGGCCTCGACGAGCGGCACCCGGGTCACCTTCGGCGGGGCGGCCATCGGCGCGCGGAACTCGGCGACATTCACCTTCGAGATGCAGTCCGACGGCGACGGCGCGCCCAGCGGCTGCACGATCAACGGAAACGCCTGCTCCTGAACGTCCCCGTGCCGACTCGGTCGTTGCGTCCTATGGTCGCGATAGGAACGAGGAGGCGCGATGGAAGACGTCTGGCACCCGGTGCTGCGGTCGGTTCCCACGGCGCTGGCGTTCGCCGCCGTCGTCCTGATCGGATGGCTGGTGGCCCGCCTGCTCCGCACCGCCGTCACCAAGGGCCTGGCCCGGGCCGGCCTCGACCGGGCGACCCCGTTCCGGGTCGTACCGAGTGTTCTGTGCGGAAAGATCGTCTTCTACGGGGTTCTGCTGTTCGCCCTGCAACTGGCCTTCGGCCTGTGGGGCCCGAACCCGGTCAGTGACCTGCTCACCGCCATCATCGCCTGGCTGCCCCGCGCGTTCGTCGCCATCGTCATCGTCGTCGTGGCGCTGGCGATCGGCCGGGCGGCGGCCGACCTGATCGTGAATGCTTTGGGCGCTTTGCCGTACGCCCGAGCCCTGGCCCGAGCCGTCTCCATCATCATCGCGACGCTCGGCGTCATAGCCGCCCTGGACGAGGTAGGCATCGCCACATCGGTGACCAGGCCCGTACTGATAGCCATCCTGGCCACCATCGCCGGCGTCATCATCGTCGGCGTGGGCGGTGGCCTGATCCGCCCCATGCAGGCCCGCTGGGAGTACTGGCTCACCCGCGCCGCCGCCGAGTCCACCACCATCCGCGACCAGGCCCGCGCCTACGCCGCCGAGCGCCAGGCAGCCCCCACCACCGAGCCGGCACCCGCACCCGCACCCGCCACCGAGCCGGCCGCCGCCCCCGCCGCGCAGCCGGCCGCACCCGCCGCGCAGCCGGCCGCACCCGCCGCGCAGCCGGCCGCCGCCCCCGCCGCCAGTTCCGCGGACGAGACGCAGGTGATCCCGCCGCCCCGCTCAGCGCCCGCGCCGTCCGAGCCGGCCCCCGACGGCGAGACCACCAGCGTGATCACCTCGCGGACCGACGACACCACGGTCGTCAATCCGGGCCGGGACGACACGGTCGTCATCGGCGCCGACGAAACCCAGATGATCCCGCCGCCCGACACCACCACGACCCGCCCGCTGCCCACCGACCCGGACAAGCGGTAGCGCCCAGCCCGAACGGAGATCCGAACCGCCCGGGCCGGCGCGCCACGGTGACGGAATTGGCTTTCGACGGGGCCGGGATCCGGCGCCTACCGTGTTGATCATGCGGATCAGGGTCATCGACGCGTTCACCGACCGGGCGTTCGCCGGCAATCCCGCGGGCGTCTGCCTGCTGGACGGCGCCGGCTGGGCGGACGAGGGCTGGATGCGGCGGGTAGCGGCCGAGCTGAACCTTTCGGAGACCGCCTTCGCCCACCGTCTCGGCGGCGACCGGTGGGCGCTGCGCTGGTTCACTCCCACCGTCGAGGTCAAGCTCTGCGGGCACGCCACTCTGGCCACGGCCCATGCGCTCGCCGCCGACGCCGGCGCGCCGGGTACGTATCGGTTCGACACGCTCAGTGGTGAGCTCACCGCTCGCGTCGCCGCCGATGGGCTGATCACGCTGGACTTTCCGGCGGCCCCTCCGGTCGAGGCGGCCGCGCCCGCCGGGTTCGTCGCCGCCTTCGGAGTGGAGCCGCTCCTCGTTCTCCGGGCGGATCGGCTCGGCGACCTGCTGGCGGTTCTGCCCGACGAGGACGCGGTCCGGGCCCTTCGGCCCGATCTTCCGGCTCTGGCGGGCTTGCGCGCGACGACCGGTTTGCGCGGCTTCATCGCTACGGCGCCGGCCGCACCGGGAAAGCACTACGACTTCGTGTCGCGCTTCTTCGCGCCGGCCGACGGCATTCCCGAGGATCCCGTGACCGGCGGAGCGCACACCGTTCTGGCCCCGTACTGGTCGGCGCGCCTGGGCCGCCCCGAGCTGACCGGCCTTCAGGCCTCGGCCCGCACCGGCATCGTCCGTACGGCTCTGCGAGGCGACCGGGTCGAGCTGAGCGGCCGCGCGGTCACCGTCCTCGACGGAAGCCTGCTATCAAGGGCTCATGATGCTGCTGGTGCCTCGTGACGTTGTGAATCCGCGCCGGGTCGATGAGCACTTTGCTGAGGAGGCGGCCGCGGCGCGGGCCGCTGGGCACACGGTGGCGATGGTTGACCACGACGCGGTGGCTGCGGGGCGGGCCGTGCGTGTCGACGGGGATGAGCCGGTCGTCTACCGCGGGTGGATGCTCGGCAGCGCCGCCTACGCCGGGCTGGCCGACGCCTGTGGTGGGCGGCTTCGGACCAGCGCCGCGCAGTACCGCCGGGGGCACGAGCTTCCCGGCTGGTACGAGGCGCTCGCGCCCTTCACTCCCGAGTCGGCCTGGGGTGATTTCGAGGAGGCTCGGGCCGGGTTGGGCAACCGGGGGGCCGCGGTTCTGCGGGACTACACCAAATCGATGAAGCATTACTGGTACGAGGCCGCGTACATTCCCGATCTGGCCGACGCCGGCAAGGCGTGGGCCGTCGCCCGGCGATTCCGGGAGTTGCGGGGGGACGACTTCACGGGTGGGTACGTGCTGCGGCGGTTCGAGGATTTCACCGGGGCCGAGGCGCGGACATGGTGGGTGGATGGCGAATGCCGGCTGGTCACGGCGCATCCGGACACGGCCGGCCAGCTTCCGCCCGACATCGACGTGTCGTTCCTGCGCGACGCGGTCAAGGGGCTGCCCTTCGTCACCGTCGACCTCGCCTTGCGGAGCGACGGGCAGTGGCGGGTGGTCGAGCTCGGTGACGGGCAGGTCAGTGACCGTCCGACGTCGACGCCGGCGGCGGAGCTGATCGCGGCGATCCTGTGACCGACAAGCAGCGGCGGGTGTGGGACCGGTCGGCGGCGCGCTACGACGGGCAGATCGCGTTCCTGGAACGCCACTGGTTCGCCGGTGGGCGTGAGTGGCTGGGGGCGCGGGCGAGTGGGCGGGTCCTCGAGGTCGCCGTGGGCACCGGTCGGCAGCTGCCCTACTACCGGGCCGGTGTCACGGTGACGGGGGTCGACCTGAGCAGCGGGATGCTGGCGGTCGCGCCGCGAGCCGGGCTGACCAAGGCGATCGGCGACGCCGAGCACCTGCCCTTCGCCGACGGCGCCTTCGACACCGTGGTGTGCGCGCTCGGGCTGTGCACGATTCCCGACCCGGTCGCGGCGATCGCCGAGATGCGGCGCGTGCTCGCCTCCGGGGGCCGGCTGCTGCTGCTCGACCACGTGGTCAGCAGTTCGGTTCCGGTGCGGGCGGCGCAGTGGTTGCTGGAACGAGTCACGATTCCCACGGCCGGCGAGCATTTCACCCGGCGGCCGCTCACCGCCGTACAGCAAGCGGGTTTTGAGATCGTCGAATCCCAGCGCCTCAAGGCGGGGACGGTCGAGCGGGTGCACGGAAGGAAACCATGAAGCAGGTGAGCAGTCGCGTCGTCTACCGCAACCCGTGGATGACCGTGCGGGAGGACCGGGTCCAGCGGCCGGACGGCAGTCCCGGCATCTACGGCGTGGTGGAGAAACCCGACTTCGCGCTCGTGCTGCCGCGCTGGTCGCGGGGGTTCTGGATGGTCGAGCAGTTCCGCTATCCGGTTGGGCGGCGCGCCTGGGAGTTCCCGCAGGGCAGCTGGGGCGCCGGCCATGAGGGGGACCAGACGGCGCTGGCCCGGCGGGAGCTGGCCGAGGAGACCGGGTTACGGGCCGGGACGCTGACGCATCTGGGGCATCTGTACGAGGCGTACGGCTACTCGACACAGGGATTCGACGTCTATCTCGCGACCGACCTGGCCGAGGGCGAACCGGATCGGGAGGTGACCGAGCTCGACATGGTCCATCGGGCGTTCACCGACGACGAGATCGTGGCCATGCTGCGGAGCGGTGGGATCGTGGACGCGCCCTCGCTGGCCGCCCTGACGTTGTTTCGGTTGTCCTAAGCTCGGGCGCATGAGCGTGGTCGAGCGGTTCGCGGATCTGGTGGTCCGGGTGGGTGTCAACGTGCAGCCCGGGCAGGGTGTGGTGATCAGGAGCGACACGGCGCATCGGGAGATCGCGCGGGCGGTGGTCGCGGCGGCCTACCGGGCCGGGGCGGGCTGGGCCGAGGTCGAGTGGGAGGACGGGCCGATCCGGCGGCTGGCCGTGGACCATCAGTCGCTGGAGCGGCTGACCGCGAGCCGGCCCTGGGCTCTCGAGCGCACCGAGTGGTACCACAAGGAAGGCGTCGCTTTCATCAGGCTTCTCGGTGACGCCGACCCTCATCTGCTCGACGGGGCCGATCCGGCCCGGGCCGCGGCCGTGCCGGTGGAGGAGTCGCAGGCCATGCGGCGGGCGCTGTTCGACGGTGTCCGGTGGACCGCTGTGGGTGCGCCCAATCCGGGGTGGGCGCGGCAGATCTTCGGCGAGCCCGACACCGACCGGCTGTGGGAGGCCGTGGGCACGGCCATGCGGCTCGACGCGGACGATCCGGTCGCGGCGTGGCGGGAGCGGTCGGCGACGCTCGGTGAGCGGGCGCGGCGGCTCGACGAGCTGGAGCTGACCGAGGTCCGGTACGTGGGTGAGGGCACCGACCTGACCGTGGGGCTGCTGCCGGGGACGCGCTGGACCGGTGGTGGGCTGGTCGACCCGGCCGGTGTGCCGTACATGCCGAACATCCCGACCGAGGAGGTCTTCACCAGCCCGGACAAGACGCGCGCGGACGGCGTCATCCGGCTGACGAAGCCCCTGGTGCTGGGCGGGGTTCTGGTCACCGGGCTGCGGGTCACCTTCGTGGGCGGGCGGATCACCGACGTCGCGGCGGATTCCGGGGCCGAGGTCGTACGGGCTCAGCTCGACTCCGACGCGGGGGCGCGCTCCCTGGGTGAGGTGTCGCTGGTCGACCGGGACAGCCGCATCGCCCGGGCCGGCATCGTCTTCCACAACACGCTGTTCGACGAGAACGCCGGCTGCCACGTCGCCTGGGGGCAGAGCTTCCCGTTCGCCGTCGAGGGCGGCACGGCGCTGACCGAGGGGCAGCGCGCCGAGGCCGGCCTGAACATGTCGAGCGTGCACACCGACGTCGTCATCGGCGGCGACGGCATCACCGTCACCGGCCGCGGGCCGCGGGGTGTGGTAGAGATCATCAAGGACGACGCATGGGTGCTTGACTAGGCCATGAACAGCATGGCTCCGACACCGAGCAGAACGATCAGGAGAACCGCGATGAGCAGGCCTTTCTCGGCCGCCTGGGCGGCGTCGGCCGGGGCGGCGGTGGTGGTGGTCAGCGGCTCGCTGCTCATGATTGGTCCCTCCGGTCGGGGTGCGCCTGGTGGCGTGCGGGCTTAGGTTGGTTGTCGTGCCGTTGCCTGACTGGTTTCTCAGTGCGCGGGAGCGCGACAACCCGGACTCCTCCATACCCACGTGGGTCACCGGAAACGCGGCTGAACCGCTAATTCACGGTAAAGCCTATTTTGACCGTCTGGTGACGGAGGTTGAAAGCCTCCAAGAGGGTGACCACCTGTTCTTCACCGACTGGCGGGGTGACCCGGACGAGCGGATGCGCGACGACGGGCCGACGATCGCCGAGCTCTTCAGCGCGGCGGCCAAGCGGGGCGTGGTGGTCAAGGGGCTGCTCTGGCGCTCCCACGTGGACAAGCTCGCCTACAGCGAAGAGGAGAACCGCAACCTCGGCGACGAGATCGAGGCCGCGGGCGGGGAGGTGCTGCTCGACCAGCGGGTCCGGCGCGGCGGCTCCCACCACCAGAAACTGGTGATCCTGCGCCACCCCGGCGACCCGTCGCGTGACATCGCCTTCGCCGGTGGCATCGACCTGTGCCACAGCCGGCGGGACGACGAGAACCACCTGGGTGACCCGCAGGCGGTCGCGATGGCGAAGGCGTACGGGAAGACCCCGCCCTGGCACGACGTGCAGCTCGCGCTGCGCGGACCGGTGGTGGGCGCGCTCGACCTGACGTTCCGCGAGCGGTGGAACGATCCGACGCCGCTCGACCAGAACGGCCCCATCTCCACCGTCACCGACAAGCTCAAGGGCGCCGACCTGCGGGCCGACCGCCTGCCCGAGCAGCCGCCGGACCCGCCCGAGTGCGGGCCGCTCGCCATCCAGGTCCTGCGGACGTACCCGGCCATGCGGCCGCCGTACAAGTTCGCGTCGAACGGCGAGCAGACCATCGCGCGCGGCTACACCAAGGCGATCAAGCGGGCCCGGAAGCTGATCTACATCGAGGACCAGTACCTGTGGTCGGCCGAGGTGGCCCAGCTGTTCGCCGACGCGCTGAACGCCAACCCGGAACTGCACCTGATCGCCGTCGTCCCCCGGCACCCGGACGTGGACGGGCGGTTCGCGCTGCCGCCCAACGAGGTCGGCCGCGAGCAGGCGATCCAGCTGTGCCGGATGGCCGCGCCCGACCGGGTGCACGTGTTCGACCTGGAGAACCGGGAGAGCACCCCGATCTACGTGCACGCCAAGGTGTGCGTGGTCGACGACGTGTGGTGCAGCGTGGGCAGCGACAACTTCAACCGGCGCTCGTGGACGCACGACAGCGAGCTCTCCAACGCCATCTTCGACGACACGCTCGACGAGCGGGAACCGCGCGACCCGGCCGGCCTCGGTGACGGCGCCCGCCGCTTCCCCCGCGATCTGCGGCTCGCGCTGACCCGCGAGCATGTCGACCGGGAGTCCGACGAGGACCTGGTGGATCCGGTTTCGGTGGTACGGGTGATGAACAGCACCGCCGAGCGCCTGAAGAAGTGGCACGACGAGGGCGAGAAGGGCCCGCGGCCGCCGGGGCAGATCATGCCGCACGAGACGTCGAAGCTGCCGTGGTACCAGCGGATCTGGGCGGTGCCGGCCTACCGGCTCATGTACGACCCGGACGGCCGCTCGATCAGCGACCGCCGGGCGGGCCGATGGTGAGCGTGCGCCGGCAGTCGGCCATCACGGCGGGCGACGCCAGGGGCGCCCATGATCCGAAGACCGACCGGAAGTAGTCGCCGGCCTTGGCCGCGATCTCCGGCGACCGCTCGTAGACGTCCAGCTCGTTGACGATGCTCAGGTCGGCGAAGGCGCGCAGCCGCTCCGGGGTCGGCGACTCGGCGTGCCCGGTGAAGCGGCTCCACACCGTGCACGTCGACGGCAGCGCCCGCCAGGTGCGCCCGCGGTCGCATCCGCCGTACCGGTAGACCATCGCCTCGGCCTCCCGCCCGATCAGCGCCCGCAACTGCTGCCGCTCGGCCACGTCGAGCAGGACGACCGGAAAACCGTCGGTCCCGTACGCGGCGTGGGTGAGCCCGGCCAGCTGCTCGTCCTCGCCGAGGCCGTGCCCTTCGAGGCGTTCCCGCACCCGGTGGAGATGTTCGTAGAGGGAACCGCCGGCGTGCGGGATCGCCTCGGCGCCCCGGTCACGCAGCCAGGCCCGGACCACGTCAGTACGGCTCATCGCTGCTCCCCCGCGTGAGTTTCCAGGTGGACGGGATCAGGATCGGCGCGGCCGGGTCGCCGGCCGGGGCCAGCCCGACCCGCCAGGCGCGCATCGGAGGCCGACCGGCGCCGGCCCAGCGGTCGCGCAGGGCGGCGGCCTCGGCGGCCCAGGCGGCGGCCTCCGGCCCACCGGCGAGCACGCTGCCGTCGGGCAGGACGACGGCGCCGCCGGTGCGCGGCCGGTCGAGGATGATCAGGGCGTTCTGCTCGCGGCCGGGAACGGCGGTCAGGGTGGCGCGGCGGTTCCAGACGCCGGCCGCGTACCACAGGTCGCGGTACGCGAGCGGTTCCAGGGGCGGGTCGAAGGCCGGCCCCTCGTGGCCGGCGAACTCGGTCAGCGTGCCCGGGGCGGCCGGGGCGGGGAACGGGTGGGCGGCGGTGAGCGGGCCGGCCGCGGTCATGAAACCGGCCGGGGTGACCACCGCACCCACCTGGTCCTGCACGGCCAGGACGGGATGGGTGCCGGCGTGTTCGACCGGGGCGACCACGATCTCGGCTCGCCACCGCGGTGACAGGCCGGAGACGCCGACGGTCACGATGACCCGGTCGAAGCGGCCGCCCGTCGATCCGGCGTAGCCGTCGCCGTGCTCCACCCGTACACCAGCGATGTCCGCCGCTTTCAAAGCCGCCCGGGCCTTGAGCGCGACGTCGGGCTGGACGTCGACGCTGACCACCTCGGCACCGAGCGAAGCGAGAAGGGCGGCGTTGTAGCCGGTGCCGGCCCCGATCTCGAGAACGCGGTGACCCGGGCGAACGTCCAGGGCCTCGATCATCATGGCCATCAGCGACGGCTGGCTGGACGAGCTGACCGGCACCCGCCCGTCGACCTTGGTGACCAGCACGTCGTCGCTGTAGATCAGCTCGAGGAAGTCGGCGTCGGACGGCATGGCCCAGGTGCCGTCGCGGCGCTGAAATCCGTCCGGCACGAACGCCTCACGGGGCACGGCGGCGAAGGCGGCGGCCAGCTCCGGGCTCAGGGACACGCCGCCCTGCCGGATCTGCTCGAGGAACCCGCGCCGGCTCACTCCCCCACGATAGAGGCGGCAGCGGCGAGCGCGGCCGGAACGTCTTCCGCGTGATAGGGAAATTCAGACGGTTCGATGTTGTCGAGGAAGCCGGCGTAGACGACGGCACTGCGCAGAGGAGCCAGCGGCCGCAGCAGCTCGATGGCCCGCTCCGGGTCGGCGCCACCACCCCGCCAGCGCCGGCACCAGGCGCGGATGACGGCGGGGTCGTCGGTCAGCCGCAGAATGTCGAAGCCGGGATGCCCGAAGAAGCAGTCACCCCAGTCCATGATGGTCAGCCGCCCGGCGTCGTCGGTGCGCACGTTGCCCGGGTGCAGATCCCCATGCACGAGCGTGTCGGGCAGCCCGCACTCCTCGATGGCCGCGATGCGCTCAGGAAGCCCTTCGATCAACTTCCCAAGGCCGGAGACGCTTGCGAGGTACGGTGCGGCCACGCGCTCGAACGGCCCAGGCGCCAGCCGCGCATCCGGCACACCGCTCAGAAGCGCCGGATTTTTCGCGAAGTGCTCCTGAAGGGGATGAAAAGCGGCGGCGATGTCAGCGCAGAGCTCAGGCCCGGCGCCGTAGCGGTCCTCCCCCGGCGCGTGCGCGAGAAGCATCCGCCCGTGCTCGCCCGCCGCGATCAGTTCGGGCGCGAGCCCCGGAGCGACCTCCCCGAGAAGCCGGATGACATGCGCTTCATGACCGAAGAAACGGGGCACCTGCTTGAGCCAGGCCACGGCCCGCCCGGCACCGTCATCGAGCCGCCAGATAGCCGAAAGATTCCAGGTCCGCTGCTGCCGAGCCGTGGCCCCGGGCAGTATTCCACCGGCCCAGGCCAGAGTCTCAGCGGGCCCGTTGACCTCCGCGTAGGCGGCCCGCTTGGCATGCGAGGCAACACCGAAGCCCCCCTCACCCACCGCACCACCCACGCCCACCGCGCCGCCAACGCCCGCCGCGCCGCCAGCGCCGCCCACGCCCGCCGCGCCACCCACGTCGGCCACGCTGCCCGCGCCTGCCGCGCCTGCCGCGCCTGCCGCGCCACCAGCGTCGGCCCCGCCACCAGCGCCCGCCGCGCCACCCACGTCGGCCCCGCCACCAGCGCCCGCCGCGCCACCCACCTCGGCCGCGCCGCCCACGCCCGCCGCGCCACCACCGGCCGCCGCGCCACCACCGGCCGCCGCACCTCCAACGCCCGCAGCGCCACTCACGCTCGCTGCGCCACCCGCCGCTCCGTCAGCGCCCGTGGCGCCAAGATCGTGGGGCTGCCCGATTTTTCGGATATTTGTGGGCTTGTCGGCGACTTGGACGAGATAAGTGACGTGGCCGCCCGGTGGGGTGGGGCGGTCGCCGTGCAGGAGGCGCAGCACCTGGGCGTCGGGGGTCAGGCCGGCCAAGGTGGTGAAGTCGCCTACCTCCTGCCACCACGGTACTGGGGTCTCGAACGGCGGCAACTCGCCCAGCAGCGCGCCATCCGCATTGATCAGGAGCAGTGTCACGGTTCGGGTCACAACTGAGAACCGTACGATGCATCGATGTTCGGACGTCGCGCGCGCCCCCTTCCCGATCTCTGCACCGAGCTGGCCGAAGCCGTGATCCGGCTTGACGAGCGGGCCTCGACCAAGAGTTTCCGTGCCGTCGTCGAGCGGGCACAGCAGTCCTCCACCGAGGATCTGAGCGCCGGGCTGGTCCGGCTCACGCCGGCCCTCGAGCAGGTCGCGCTCGGCAACGGGGGTCAGCTGGCCTCGCTCACCGCGGCCCTGATCGAGATCGGGGCCGATCCGGTGCCGGTTCTCGGTGTGCTGGCCGACCGGGTGGCCGGTGGCCTCGAATTGGCCGCGCAGTTCGGGGCGGTCGCCGGCGAGCTCGGTGAGGTTGCCGCGCCGTCCGGCGCGGCCGAGTACCGGGAGCTGCGTGAACGGGTCGCCCGGGTGTCGGGGCTGGCCGTCGAGGAGGCCGGGGAGATCACGCAGGCGTGGTTCACCGTGAACGCGTGGATTCCCGCCCTGCTGCTGCCGCTGCAGCAGAAGAACGCACGGCTGTCGCTGCCGCACCGGGATCGGCTGACCGCCGCCACCACCGCCATCGGCGGCCGGGTCGAGGACGCGCCCTGGCTGCATGGTCTGCTGCTGGTTCTCGACGACGAGCCGTTGCTGGTGCTGCATCGGGAGACCGGCCGGGCGTACGACCTGAAGATCAGCGGCATCGGCGACAACTTCCAGCTGCACACTCTGCTGGCCGCCACGCTGATCGGGCCGGAACGGCTGCCCGGCACCGCGCCCCAGCCGGCCTGGGTGGCCGCCGCCACGAACGGCGAGATGATGCCCGAGGGCGGCATTCGGGGCCAGTTCAACCTGGCCGACGCCACCGGCGCCTGGATCTGGAACGAGGGCCGCCCGGCCGACATCCCGCTGCTGGGCGATCACCGTGTGGTGGTGCTCGATCCTCCGCCGTACGCCCGAAGCTGGAACCTGGGCCGCGCCTACCCGCTCATGCCCCCGGAGATGGTCGTGACCCGCACCCTGCCCACCGACGAGGCCGCCGAGTGGGCCCGCCGCGTCGCCCCACCCGCCCACTTCGGCGGCAGCAACCCGGCCTGAACCGCACACCGCACCCGCTCACTCCGGCGACAGCGACAGCGAACCGGCGACAGCGACAGCGAACCGGCGATTAGCGCGCCGTTCGCTCACTTGGGCGGGAGCGCTCCCGCGTAATCGCGCGCCTCGGCCAGCCAAGCGTCGAGTTCCGGGTCGTCGAGGTGGTCGCCGGCGACCAGGATCCAGCCCTTCATCGAGCGCCCGCCCACCTCGAACGGCCGCACGCCGGGGCGGGTCAAAGCGGCCGCGATGCCGTCCGGGCCGAGGCGCACGATCAGCTCGTCGGCGTGCACGCCGACCGTCATGTTGCCGTTCGTGAAGAAGGCCAGCCCGCCGAACATCTTGCGCTCGGTCAGGGCGGGATCGGTGAGGCGGGTGCGGAGGCGCTGGGCCAGGGTTTCGTCGTACGCCATCAGCGGGACCTCTCGAAGTTGTCCTCGAGATGGCCGGGTGTGGGGCGTCCGTGCAGGCGCAGGCGGGCCATGCCGCCGTCGGGGTAGATGTCGAGCCGTACGTGGGTGACCGCCGGCGACGGCTCGACGCGGAAGCGATGCGGGGTGTCCGGCGTCAAGGCGACCCTCGGCAGGATCTCCCGCCACTCCGACTCGCCCGACCGGCCGTGCACGGCGGCCCAGCCGGGCGAGTTGCCCTTGAAGTGGGTGGTGTCCAGGTCGGCGAACGAGATCGTCGCCGGTGCGGCCAGGCGGATCTCCACCCAGTCGTTGCCGTCGTCGCGGCGCCGCGATGTCTCCCAGCCGTCGCCCATGTGCAGGGCCGGGCCGGGCATGAGCATCTTCTCGGGGTGGCCGTAGAACGTGTTGCTGCAGTCAGTCACCGCCGCCCCGTAGGCGATCGCGGCCACGTCGAATTCCGGTGGCAGCAGCGACGGGTCGGGAACGGGCGTGCCGTGCACTCGGAGCCGCGCCACTCCCCCGTCCGGATGGATGGTCAGCCGTACGTGGGTGAAGCGCCGTTCGTCCGCCACCGCGAACAGGTTTCGGCTGTCCCCGGTCAGCGGTGATTTGGCAACCAGCGGAATCCATCCCGCTTCCGCCAGCGCGGACGGCGCCGGGTAGCCGTCGACCGCCACACCATCGATTGAGGCGTACGGCGGGAAATTGCCCGTGAAGAACGCGGTGTCCACATCGACGCCGCGAACGACGCCGGGCGCGCCCAGCCGCACGATGGCCACGTCGGACCCGGGCTGACGCCGCCGGCGGGTCTCCCACCCATCGTACACCTGGCCCTTGTGGTCGAAGGTCCGCGGGACGAAGACCGGCGGGGTGGGCAGCACCAGATGGTCGGCCGCGGCGAAGAATTCGTCGTTCGCGTAGACGACGCCCCCGCCGAACGCCCTCGACGCCAGGTCGGGAAGCGCGATGAAATCGTCCATCAAGCGTCCTCTCGGCTCAGGAACATGCCGGCCGGCGCCGACCCGGTGACCGCGTGCCCGCGCAACCACGTCGTGCGGACCACACCTCGCAACGTCTTTCCGGCGTACGGCGTCACCGGGTTTTTGTGGTGCAGCCGGTGGGGCTCGACCACGAACGTCTCCTCGGCGTCGAAGGCCACCAGATCGGCGTCCGCCCCGACCGCTATCCGCCCTTTGTTCCGCAGGCCGACGAGGTCGGCCGGCCGCCGCGCCATCCACTCGGCGACGTCACCGAGCGTGTGACCGCGGGCCTGGGCCTCGGTCCAGATCACCGGCAGCCCGAGCTGCACCGAGGCGATGCCGCCCCAGGCCGCCGCGAAGTCGCCGGTGTCGCGCCGTTTCAGCTCGGGTGTGCACGGCGAGTGGTCGCTGACCACGCAGGTGATCAGCCCGTCGGCCAGGGCCCGCCACAGCAGGCCGGCGTTCGCCGCGTCCCGGATCGGCGGGCAGCACTTGAACTCGGTGGCCCCGTCGGCGATCGCGTCCGCGTCGAGCGTCAGGTAGTGCGGGCAGGTCTCGGCCGTCACCCGTACGCCGTCGGCCTGGGCGGCCGCGATGAGCGGGAGCGCCCCGGCCGCGGAGAGATGCAGGATGTGCACCCGCCCGCCGGTCCGCCGTGCCGCCTCGATCGCCGTCGCCACCGCCGCGTGCTCGGCCTCGGCCGGCCGCGAGCGCAGGAAGTCCCGATACGAGGCGGACGGCGCGAGGGCGGTCAGATGCGCCGGGTCCTCGGCGTGCACCACGAAGAGGGCGTCCGTCGCGGTCAGGGCCTCGGCCAGTTCCTCCCCCGACACCGGCGGGAACTCCGGCACCCCCGAGTCGGCCAGGAAGGCCTTGAACCCGAACACCCCGGCCGCGTGCAGCCCGGGCAGGTCATGCGTGTTGCCGGGGATCTTGCCGCCCCAGAACCCCACGTCGACGTGGGTCTGCCCGCGGGCCGCCTCCTGCTTGACGGCCAGGGCGCCGGCGCTGACCGTCGGAGGCAGGCTGTTCAGCGGCATGTCGACGATGACGGTGACACCGCCGGCGGCCGCCGCCCGGGTGGCCGTGGCGAACCCCTCCCAGGCCGTCCGCCCCGGCTCGTTGACGTGCACGTGCGTGTCGACCAGCCCCGGCAGCAGCGCCGTCTCGCCCAGGTCGGTGTCGATCGCCGTGTCGTACACCTGGTCGTAGTCGTCGACCCCGACGATCCGGCCGCCCTCGACCGCCACCGCCGCCGGCCGCACCCCATGGCTGGTCACGGCCTGCCGGGACCGGAGCACCAGATCGACCATCCGCCGAGCCTACTGGCTCGGTGTCAGGGGATGTAGTCCTCCAGCCGGGCCGGGGTCAGGCCGGCCTTGTGGATGGCGTTGAGGACGGCCAGGTAGTCGTCGACGAAGCGCGGGCGGAAGTGCATCAGGATGATGTCGCCGGGCTGGACCGTCTTGCCCTCCTGGTAGAAGACGACGCCGTGGTCGGTGGTCTCCTTCCAGTAGAAGGCGGCCTTCATGCCGCAGTCCTTGACCACCCGCAGCGTGGTGGCGTCGTGGGTGCCGCCGGGCGGGCGGAACAGGACGGGCCGGCGGCCGTAGTACTCGGCCAGCTGGTCGGCGCCGCCGCAGATCTCGCGCTTCTGGAACGCGTACGACCTGCCCCGGAGGTTGGGGTGGCTGATCGTGTGGTCCTCGATGGTGGCGCCGGCCGCCTGCAGCGGCTTGAAGTAGCCGGGATTGTCCTTGATCGCGTTGACCTCGAGGAAGAGCGTGATCGGCACGTTCGACGCCTGGAAGAGCTTCAGGGCGAGGGGATGTTTCACCCAGCCGTCGTCGATGGTGATGAAAGCGACCTTCTGGTTCGTCGGGATCCGGCTGAACCAGCCGGCCGCGTCGCCCGGCGGCAGGGTCACCTTGGTCGCGGCGGGCGCGGGCGGGAACCGGGGGATCCGCGCGCGCAGATTCGCCGGCAGGGAGGCCAGGGCGGCTTGATGGACGTCGGGCGCGCTCTCCACCGGAGCGCTCTCGACCGGGGCGCTCTCCACCGGGGCGCTCTCCACCGGGGCGCTGGGGCTCGGGGCGCCGCCCGGCGGGGTCGCGGCCGGGCCGCTGCACCCGGCGACGACCGCCAGCATCGTGCCCACGGCGACCGCCCTGACTGCCTTGCTCATTCGCATGCGTACGTCCTAACCCGCTTCCACTGTCCCGAGCCATGATCGACCCCGCGCGCAACCCTGGAGCACCAGATGCTCGTTATTGCAGCTCATTGGCTCCTACCGCGTTGTCGCGTGCCTAGTCCGCGGCCTAGGGTCGAGGCATGTGACCGCGGGCTGGGTGGCGGTCCCCGTGCCTGGCAAGTCCTGGCGGAAGACGCGGACGAGGCGGGTGCCGGGCGGCGCGAACTCGGGGCCGGGGCGCAGGCTGTCGCCGATCAAACGTCCGGTCGCCGGCCTACCGTCGAGGTCAGGACGATGAGCGTTCTCGATGCCGTCGGCGACACGCCGGCGTGGGGGGAACGCTTGTCACGCTGACGCCGGGTTCACCAGTTTCGGGTGGGTGGCCGGCGCCGGCGCCGGGACGGCCAGCTCGGCCAGCCGGCGAGGACGCTCGTCCAGCGCCGTACGCGCCGCGCGGAGCAGACGGTCTGCCGGCTCGGGCGGGGTCGCGTCACGATACGCGGTTGCACCGTACTCCTCCGGGAATCGCGGCCCGACAGTCCCATGTGGAGACATCGATCGGCGTCCGCACCAGAGCCAACGTAGCGGATCACCGACCCGCCCCGAAGGGAAGCCTGCCCTAACCGCCCGAACGAGCAACAACGCCGTGGCGCGAGAGTCGCGCTACGGCCCCGAGCGGCAGAAGGCCGCGCCCGACAGGCGGGTTCCCGCTCGTGCGGTTGGCCCGCCTGTCGCCGCGTACCTCTAGATCGTGGCCTGGAGGGTGTAGATCTGCGTGCCCGCCACTTCCTCGCCGTTGTCGGGGGCGGCCCACATCGTGATGGTGGAGCCGGTGGCGGCGAGTTTGACGGGATTGCGGGTCAGGACATGGCCGGCGGCGGACCACTGCTGGAACGGGAACTCGTTGACGATGGCGCGGCGGTGCAGGTCGATCAGCGTGATGCCGCCGAGCTCGTAGCCGCCGGTGGCGCCGGGCGCCGCCGGGAGCCCGGTGATGCCGGCGCAGGCCAGCTTGCCGGCGGGGACGTACTGGCAGTCCTGGAAGTCGATCAGGTTGGTCGGGTTGAGCCACGTGGTCAGCTGCCGGCCCTCGCGCGTCCACTCGTAGAACTTGCGCGAGCCCCAGTTGTTGCCGACGTAGCGGCCGGTGGTGGGGTCGTAGACGATGCCTCCGATGTGGTCGCGGACCGTGAACAGGCGGGTGGCCCTCAGGGTCCGGGTGCTGACCTTGTAGATGTCGGCCGAGCTGTTCGGGCGGTACTGCGCGACCGGGACGAGGATGTCGTCGCCGGCGATGTCGATGCCGCCGGGGTGGTAGACGATGTCGTGGCCGAGGATCACATCCTTGATCAGCTTGCCGGCGCGGTCGATCACGAACAGGTGGCCGACGCCCTTGCCGGGAGTGCGGTCGTACCCGTCGACGGGCTCCGGGTACTTCACGGTGGGCTCGATGATCTCGACCGAGCTCAGGTAGAAGCGGTCCTTCGTGACGACCAGGCCCTCGGGGTGGAACGTCGGGAAGTTCAGCTTCAGCGCGGACAGCTGGGTCCACGCGGTGGAACGCGTCACGGCGGCGAGGTCCTTGGCCAGCGCGCTGTCGCCGCGGCCGGGGGTCGCCTGGGCCGAGGCGCCGGCGGAGACCAGGGCGAGGGTCGCGCCGAGAATCAGGGCGAGTTTCTTCATTCGGTCACTATGGATCGCCTCCTTGAACGAGGCTCGTCGATCACGTTAGAGAAAAGAGATCAACTCGGGTCGGGAGAAGCCGGCGTCGGTCAGGGCGCCGCAGTCGAGACCCCGCAGGAGGTACGCGGCCAGGGCGCGCGCGGTCGCGGGCTCGTCGGCGATGCCGCTGTCCTGCCGGTCGACGTAGCGGTGCAACCGGGTGACCGCGGCGTCGCGGCCGTCGCGGAAGAACGCGTACGTGGCGGCGTACCGGGTGGGCAGCTGGGCCGGATGGAGATCCCAGCCCTGGTAGAAGCCGCGTTCGAGGGAACGGCGCACCAGCCGGTGGTGCAGCTCCCAGGCGTGGTGGACCTGGTCGCGGCTGCCCACCGGCAGGACGTTCGTCGAGCCGTCGGAGAGCCGGACGCCGGTCTGCGCGGCCGCGACCTGCATGACGGCCTTGGCGTAGTCGGCCGCCGGATGGTCCATCGCCTGGTAGGCGGCGGCCACCCCGGCGGCCGCGCTGTAGTCGTACGTGCCGTAGTGCAGTCCCGTGCAGCGGCCCTCGGCGGCGGTGATCAGCTGCGCGACAGTGGCCACGCCGTCGGCCGACAGGATGGCGCTGGGCAGCTCGACCTGGATCTCGAAGCCGATCGGCGCCCCGAGCTTGTCGAGCAGTGCCACCATGGCCGCGACCTGGGCCGGGCCGCTCACCTTGGGCAGGGTGACGACGAAGTCGGTGTCCTGATAGGAGTCGAGGAACACCTCGAGCGTGCGCAGCGCCCGGTGGCGGGTCGGCGCCTCGAGCGACTTGATCCGCAGGCCGAGGAAGGGCGGCCGTGGCCCGTCCCGCAAGATCTTGACGGCCCGCCGGACCTCGGCGTCCTCCTGCTCGTCGTCGCGGACGCCGTAGCCGTCCTCGAAGTCGACGCGCAGGTCCTCGATCGGCTCCGTGCGCAGCTTGTCCTCGATCTGCTCCTCGCGCCACGGGAAGCCGAACTCGTCCATGGCCTTCAGCGCGCTCGGGCCCCAGTCGCGGAACCCGTCGAGCCGGTCGGCGGGCACGTAGACGGTGTGCACCGGCTGGCGACCGGCGCGCTCGCCCGGATAGCGGCGCGCCAGGTGGGCGTCGTGGTCTTTCAGCCGGGCGTCGAGCTCGGCGTAGTCGTCGCCGGTGAGTCGCATCTCAGTCGATCGAGTCGTAGGCGGCGGTGGTCAGGAAGTCGGCGAAGTCGTCGGCCAGCGCCACCCGCTCGAACAGCTTGCGCGCGTCGTCGAAGCGGCTCGCGGCCCACGCCTCGTCGCCGATCTTCTCGCGGATCGCCGCCAGTTCCTCGTCCTCGACACGGCCCACGAGGTCGGCGGTGATCTCGGTGCCGTCGGGCAGGCGCACGCCGTTGTGGATCCACTGCCACACCTGCGACCGGGAGATCTCGGCGGTGGCCGCGTCCTCCATCAGGTTGTTGATCGCCACCGCGCCGTTGCCGCGCAGCCACGCCTCCAGGTATTGCAGGGCGACCGAGACGTTCGAGCGCAGGCCGGTCTCGGTGACCTGACCCGGGGTGCTCGCGACGTCGAGCAGCTGCTCGGCGGTGACCTGGACGTCGGGACGCTGCTTGGCCAGCTGGTTGGGCCCGTCGCCGAGCACCCGGTCGAAGATCTCCTGGCAGACCGGCACGAGGTCGGGGTGGGCGACCCAGGAGCCGTCGAAGCCGTCGCCGGCCTCACGCTCCTTGTCCTCGCGCACCTTGGCCAGCGCCACCTCGTTGACCTCGGGATCGCGGCGGCTGGGGATGAAGGCCGCCATGCCGCCCATGGCGAAGGCGCCGCGCCGGTGGCACGTGCTGACCAGCAGCTCGGTGTAGGCCCGCATGAACGGCGCGGTCATCGTCACCGAGGCCCGGTCGGGCAGGATCATCGACGGGTCGTCGCGGAAGTACTTGATGATGCTGAACAGGTAGTCCCACCGGCCGGCGTTGAGGCCCGAGATGTGCGGGCGCAACGCGTACAGAATCTCCTCCATCTCGAACGCGGCCGGGATGGTCTCGATCAGCACGGTGGCGCGGATGGTGCCGACCGGGATGCCGAGCGTCTCCTGCGCATACGTGAAGACGTCGTTCCAGAGAGCGGCTTCGGAATGGGACTCCATCTTCGGAAGGTAGAAATACGGCCCGCTGCCGCGCTCGATCAGTTCCTTGGCGTTGTGGAAGAAGTAGAGGCCGAAGTCGACCAGCGCGCCGACCGCCGGCTCGCCGTCGACCGGCAGGTGACGCTCGTCGAGATGCCAGCCCCGGGGCCGCATGACGATCGTCGGGTAGGGGCCGCCGTTCAGCTCGTACGTCTTGGCCTCGGTCTTCAGGGTGATCGTGCGCCGGATCGCGTCGTGCAGGTTCTGCTGGCCGTCGACGACGTTCTGCCAGTGCGGGGTGTTCGCGTCCTCGAGGTCGGCCAGCCAGACCTTGGCCCCGGAGTTGAGCGCGTTGATGGTCATCTTGCGCTCGGTCGGGCCGGTGATCTCGACGCGGCGGTCGCGCAGGTCGGCCGGCGCGGGCGGGGCGCTCCACTCGGCGGCGCGGATGTCGGCCGTCTCCGGAAGAAAACCGAAGCGGCGCTTCTTACGGGCCTCGAGCAGCTCGTTACGACGGGGACGGAACCGCCGGTTCAGATCGGCGACGAACGCCACTGCTTCGTCGGACAGGATCTCGGTCATCGTCGACGGCTCCTCTCGCGGTGCTGGCTTCCTCCGTACGGTAATGGAGAAAAAGGGGCTGTGCCCGGTTGTCCACAGCCCCTTTTGTCCGCCGGTTATGTCAGAAATTGCCGTCCGTGTTGCACTTGGCCTTCTGCACGATGCAGTCCTTGACCCGGTGGCCGAGGGCCGCGTCGTCCCAGGCGAAGAACGCGTCGCCGTGCATCGAGCTGGCGTTGCCGGAGGAGAGCTTGAAGCCGGCGCTGGTGCCCGAGGTCGGGTATCCGATCACGAACGACAGCGACGGGATCGCCACCGGGAACTTGCCGCTGCACTTGCCCTGGCCGTCGGCCGGGCCGACGTGCGACTTGTGGTCGGGGCTGTCCAGGTGCACGCCGTCCCAGCAGTCCGGGAAGGTGAGCTGGAAGGTGAGCTCGGCCGTCTTGGCACAGACCGGCCAGTTGCCGTCGGCGCTGCGGCCGGTCTCGCCGCCGGCGCCGGCGCACCAGAACTGGCCCGGGGCGCCCTTGGGCGTGGCGACCTGGCGCTTCGCGTCGCCCACGATCATCCGGAAGCCCTGCGGGAACGGCACGGTCTTGGTCGGGTCGGGCAGCCGCGAGCCGTAGTAGACGGTGACGCCGTGCGGCTCGATCGCCTTGCCGTTCTCGTACAGGCTCGGGATCCAGTACGCGGACCGGTCCTGCAGCGGCTTGCAGCTGGAGCCGGCGTTCTTGAGCAGCGTGTCGGTGGTGGTGAAGGCGTCGGTCGAGTCGTTGCCCAGGAACGAGTGCATGTGCGAGCCCTTGGGCAGGCCGGGCAGCACGATCGGGTCGTCGGCCAGCGAGTGGCTGACCGTGCAGGAGGCGTTGAACTCCGACACGCGTACCGGGTTGTTGGTGATGGCCTTGGGGGTCATCGCGTTGAAGGCGGCCAGCTGAGCCTTCCACTTGGCCTGGTCCATGGTCACCCAGCCCGCCGTCTGAGCGGGCGGGGTGGTCGCGGGAGCCGTGGTGGGGGCCGTGGTCGGCGTACTCGAAGCCGGGGTGGCTCCGAGGGTGAACCAGTTGATGTTCACGAAGTCGCCGGACTGCTGGCTCTTCATGACCGCGACGAGCTTCTGCTTGCCGGCCGGCGCCTTCACCGTGGCCGTGCGCGTGGCCCACTTCTGCCAGCCGCCGGTCTTGCCGACCGGGATGGTGGTGAGCAGGGTGCCCGTGGCCGAGCCGAGCCGCAGCTCGATCGAGCCGCCGGCCGCGTTGTCGGAGGCGATGCGCGCGGTGATCGTCGAGCCGATGGTGACGTTGTCGTAGCGCAGCCAGTCGCCGTTCGCGAGCCAGCCGACGTTCTTGCCGCCGTCCTTGTCGTCGGTGTTCTGGGTCTGCGCGCCCGACTGGGCCGAGAAGGCCTCGGCCTGGAGGCGGCCGGGCACGACGGTCTCGGCCGCGTTGGCGTTGGCGATGTAGACGCCACTGGCGCCCAGGGTGGCGACGACGGCCGCGCCGAGGACGGTGCGGGTCACGCGGCGCCGGGTACGTGGATTGGGCGGTGCGACGTGCTGGGATTCAGTCCGCATTCTTCGTTCTGCCGTTCCAGGTGATCGTGGGGGGGGGACCGCTTCACCAGGGATTATGCAGATCGAAGGCGCCTATTTCAAACCATGGAGAAAGACTTCAGAATTGCTATTTCCAACGCCGCAGGTGGCCGCGATATCCATTCTCGATAACATTTTTGCCGGCGAACTTCCTTAAGTCTTTCTTAAGTCTGTACGAGGCGGCGATGCGCTCGGCGAGCCTCCCGCGCCAGGGTCTCCGCGTCACCGTGAACGAGCTCCCCGCGCTCGACGATCGGCCGGCCGCCGACCAGTGACAGCTCGACCGGGGCGGCCGGCCCGAAGACCAGGGCGGCCAGCTTGTCGTCGATGCCGTCGTGCCCGAGACCGTCCAGGCGCCACACGACCAGGTCGGCCAGCTTGCCCACCTCGATCGAGCCGAGATCGTCCTGCCGGCCCAGACACCGGGCGCCGCCCATCGTGCCCAGCCGCAGGGCCTCGCGGGCGTTCAGCGCGCCCGGCCCGCCGCGCAGGCGCGCCGTGTAGAGCGCCTGCCGCAGCTCCTCCCCCAGATGGCCCGCCTCCTGCGAGGCCGAGCCGTCGACGCCCAGGCCGACCGGAACCCGGTGATCGAGCAGTTCGCGCACGCGGGCCGCGCCGGCGCCGAGCCGCGCGTTGGAGCTCGGGCAGTGGGCCACCCCCGTACCCGTACCAGCAAGCCTGGTTATCGCCTTGTCGTCGAGATGCACCCCGTGGGCCAGCCACACGTCGTCGCCGAGCCAGCCGAGGCGTTCCGCGTACTCCACCGGGGTGCAGCCGAACCGCTCGCGGCAGAACTCCTCCTCGTCGTCGGTCTCGGCGAGATGCGTGTGCAGCCGTACGCCCTTGCGGCGGGCCAGCTGCGCCGCCTCGCTCATCAGGCGCTCGGTGACCGAGAACGGCGAGCACGGCGCCACCGCGATCCGCAGCATCGCGTCCGGGGAGGGGTCGTGCCACCGGTCGATCGCCGCCTCGGTGGCGGCCAGCGCCTCGTCGGTCTTCTCGACGACGTTGTCGGGCGGCAGCCCGCCGTCCTTCTGGCTGAGGTCCATCGAGCCGCGGGTCGGGTGGAACCGCACGCCCAGGCGCCGGGCCGCCTCGATCTCGGCCTCGAGCACGTCGCCGCCGTCGCGCGGGAAGACGTAGTGGTGGTCCATCGAGGTGGTGCAGCCGGACAGCGCCAGCCAGCCGAGCCCGGCCCCGGCGGCCGCGCCGACGATGTCGGCGTCGAGCCGGCCCCAGATCGGGTAGAGCGTCCGCAGCCAGCCGAACAGCGTCTCGTCGAGGGCCAGCCCCCGGGTCGCCCATTGGTAGAGGTGGTGATGGGTGTTCACCAGGCCCGGGGTGACCAGGCAGCCCGTGCCGTCGACCCGCGGCAGATCTCCGGCGAAACGGCCGGCGCCGACCGCGGCGATCCGCCCGTCGTCGCCGACCAGGACGTGGCCGTCGGCGTGGTACGTGTCGTGGTCGTCGACCGTGGCGACCGCGACGTTCTCGATGAGGATCACTGGTACCACGCCGTCAGCGCCTCGGGCACGTCGTCGCGCGTCACGGTTCCCTCGATCACCCCGTACGGCCGGTCGCCGGCGATGAAGACCTCGTTGTCGTTCGCCAGGCCGAACGGCGACAGGTCGACCAGGTAGTGATGCTTGTTCGGCAGCACGAGCCGGATCTCGGCGATCTCGTCACGGGTGCGCAGCACGTGACTGCCCATCGAGAAGAGCGTCTGCTGCAGTGAATGGCTGTACGTGTCGACGAAGCCCTTGATCAGCGCGTCCAGCGCGCCGTCGAACGATTTCGCCCAGTCGGCGCCGTCGGACAGATGCCGCCAGCGAGCGTCGACCGCGGTGGCGAGAATACGGTCGGTGGTCTCGGGCAGCGTGGTGTATTTGTCGCGGACGAAGCCGTGGAACTCCGACGCGGTCGAGTTGAGCAGCGTCAGCCCGGTCACCCCGGAGATCACCTCGGTCTGTTCGACGGTCACGGTCACCACGGCCGTACGGACGTGGTCGCCGCCGCGCCGGAACGAGTGGGGGCCGAGCCGCTCCCAGCCGAACGCCTCCACGTTGACCCGGGCCGCGCGCACCGCCGGCTGCGACGTGACGAAGTGGCGGGCCAGCAGCAGCGCGAACTCCTCCGGCTCGCCGACGCCGTGCTCCTTCGCGAAGGCGTACACCGTGTTCTTCATCGTGTCGGTCGGCAGCACGCCGGAGTTGTCGCCGCTCAGATGGGTCGCGGCGAGATCACCGGAGAGCGCCACGCCGACCGTGAAGTCGATCAGCGAATGCGTCCCGCCGTCACGGGAGACACGGACGAGCCGCGTCTCGGCCTTTCCGTAACGGTTTTCCCCGAGCACGATCGACACGCCCGTCAGCTCCCTCGATAGGTGGTGTAGCCGTAGCGGCTGAGCAGCAGCGGCACGTGGTAGTGCCGCTCCGGGTCACGAACGTGGAAGGCGACCGTGACCTCGGGAAAGAAGCAGTCGTCGCCCAGGTAGGGCTCGACGTAGAAGAAGAGGCGGAAGCCGCCGGCCTGCCACTGGTGCATCGGCACCCGGAACCGGAACCGGCCGTCGTCGTCGGTGCGCCCGTCGGCCAGCTGCTGCCAGCCCTCGGAGTCGCGCCGCTCCAGCCGCACGTAGACGTCGCGGGCCGGCTCGCCGCTCACCGTGTCGAGGATGTGCGTGGAGATCTTGGCGTGGAACTCCGGCTCGGTGCCGTCATGCGAGGGCATCGATCACCCGCTCCAGCCGCAGCAACGCGATCTTGCGAAGCTCGTCGGACACGATCTCCCGCTCGGTCTGCTCGTCGTTGCCGAGCCGCTCCCGGGCCGCGGCCAGGATCTCCGCCTGCGAACGCCCGCTGGCGAAGATCAAGAACACATGACCGAATTTCTCCTCGTACGCCTGGTTGACCCTCGCCAACTCGGCCCGGTCATTGCCCTCGGCGGCGGTGGACTGCTCGATCCGCGACCAGGCGGCCTCCGCCGAATCGCCGGCCGCCCGCTCACCGATGCGCGGATGGGCGGCCAGGCTCGTCAGCACACCCTCCCAGCTCAGGGCGCGCGAGGCGGCGTCGGCCTCGGCCAGGATGGCGGCGCGGTCGCGATAGGGCCGCCGCGCGACGACGGTGGCGCCCCAGGTGGGTGCCGCGCAGCAGGCTGTGAGGCTTTCACCGAGGTGTACGGCCGGCATCGAGTTGAACACCTCGACCGCGTCCATCCGGGCAACCCCTTCCTCTAGATCAGTCAAGCAGCCATCTCGTACGGGTGCAGTCCTTTCCGGTTTCAGGACACCTTGCCAGAGCGGTACGACATTCGGCGAACATGTCGTACCCCTGCGCGAGGATTGGCGGGTGCTGATCGCTGACGACGCCCTGCCCGCCCTGCCGATCCGCCCGGTCCTGCCCCGGGTGCGAGAGTCGCTGTCCGGCGCCGGCGCGGCGGTGCTGGTGTCGCCGCCCGGCACGGGCAAGACGACGCTGGTGCCGCTCGCTCTCGCCGGCGGCGACGGCCGCGTCGTGGTCGCCGAGCCCCGCCGCCTGGCCGCCCGGGCCGCCGCCCGCCGCATGGCGTCCCTGCTCGGCGAGCGCGTCGGCGACCGGGTGGGTTACACGGTCAGAGGCGACAGACAGGTTTCCCGTCGTACGGAGATAGAGGTCGTGACCACGGGAGTCCTGGTGCGCCGCCTCCAGCGCGACCCCGAGCTGGCCGGCACGGCGGCCGTGATCCTCGACGAGTGCCACGAACGCCACCTCGACACCGACCTGGCCCTGGCCTTCCTGATCGAGGTACGGGCGGCTCTCCGCCCCGACCTGGCGGTCCTGGCCACCTCGGCCACCGCCGACGCCCGGCGCCTGTCCGAGATCCTGGGCTCCGAGAGCCTGGGCGGCGCCCCGGTCGTCGAGGCCGAGTCCCCGCTCTACCCGGTCGAGGTCAGCTGGAGCCCACCGGCCACCCCGATCGCGCCCCCGCTGGGCCTGCGCGTCGACCCGCGCCTGCTCGACCACGTGGCGGCCACGGTCCGCCGCGCCCTGACCGAGGCTCCCGGCGACGTGCTCGTCTTCCTCCCCGGCGCCCGCGAGATCGACCAGGTCGCCACCAAGCTCGCCGGCGTCGAAACCGGGGTCGATGTGATCGCTCTGCACGGACGCCAGCCCGGCGCGGTGCAGGACGCCGCGCTGCGGCCTGGTCCCCGCCGCCGGATCGTCCTGTCCACGGCCGTCGCCGAGAGCAGCCTGACGGTGCCCGGCGTCCGGGTGGTGGTCGACGCCGGCCTGAGCCGGGTGCCCCGCATGGACCACGCACGCGGCCTCGGCGCCCTGGCCACCGTGCCGGTGTCCCGGGCCGCCGCCGTCCAGCGCGCCGGCCGCGCGGGCCGCGAGGCCCCCGGCCGCGTCTACCGCTGCTGGTCCGAGGCACAGCACGACCGCCTGCCACCCCAGCCCGAACCCGAGATCGCCGCCGCCGACCTGACCGGCTTCGCCCTCGACCTGGCCCTGTGGGGCCACCCCGACGGCACCGGCCTGTCCCTGCCCGACCCACCACCCGCGGGCGCCTTCCAGGCGGCCACGGCAACCCTGCGCGACCTGGGCGCCGTCGACGAGACCGGCCGCATAACGCCGCGAGGCCGCGCCCTGGCCGACGCCGGCCTCCACCCGCGCCTGGCCCGAGCCCTGCTCGACGGCGCCCCCATGGTCGGCCCCCGCCGGGCCGCCGAGATCGTCGCCCTCCTCGACGACGACCGCACCACCACCGACGACCTGGTCGCCGCCTGGCGCCGAGCCCGCAACGCCGCCGACCCCACATGGCGCAACGAGGTACGCCGTCTGACGGCCGCCCTGACCCGCACCCCCACCGACGACACGGTCCCCGACGTAACCGACGCCGCCGCCCACACCGACACCGACCTCACCTTCACCAACGCCCACACCGACGCCCACGCCACCCTCACCACCGCCGCCGACCCCGACGCCCACGCCCACGCCGACTTCAACTCCACCTTCACCGCCGCCGACGCCCACGCCGACTCCGACTTCACCGCCGCCGACCCCGACTCGGACCCCGACTCCGACGCCTCCGTCAACGCCGCCGAACCCGACTCCGACGCCGACGCCGACGCCACCTTCACCGCCGCCGACGACCCCGCCTTCGTCAACGCCCATACCGACTCCGACACGACCGACGCCGCCTTCTTCGAGCCCGGCAAGGCCGGCTCCGCTGCCCTCACCAAGCCCGAGACGACCGACGCCACCCGCCCTCATTCCCACGAAACCGACACAGCTCTTCCGCACCCCGGCGAAAGCGGCACCGGCCTTCCCCACCTCGACGGAACCGATGCCGCCGTTCCCCGATCCAGCGACACGGCACGCGGAGGCAGTTCGCCAATGGAACGCGCCTCGTGGGCGGACGGCGCCTCGCGAACGGAGGACGGCTCGCGGGCGGAAGGGGGCGCGCAGACCAAAAGCGGCCCGCGCGCGGGAAGCGGTTCGCGGGCGGGAAGCGGTTCGCGGGCGGAAAGCAGCCCGCACGCGGAAAGCAGCCCGCACGCGGAAAGCAGCCCGCACGCGGAAAGCAGCTCGCGGGCGGAAAGCGGCCCGGCGGAAGAGCGTCCCGATCGGGCCGGTGTGCCGGTGGGTGCCGAGGGTTCTCGGGAGAGGGCACATGTCGCGGAGGCGGGTAGGCCGATTTGGGTCAGCGAGCCGGAGGGGCGGGTTCGCGGCGGCCGGCGCGCGGGAGGAAGGCAGCCGGGGGCCGGCAGCAAGACCGGGGCCGGCAGCAAGACCGGGGCCGACAGCAAGACCGGGGCCGACAGCAAGGCCGAGGGCGGCGGGCGAGATGGGTGGCTGCCCGATGATCTGGCTGCGGGGCTCGTGGTGGGGCTGGCCTATCCGGAGCGGGTCGCGCGGGTTCGGGAAGCGGGTGGGCGGGCCTATCTGATGGCCGGTGGGACCGCTGCCGAGCTGAACCAGGGCACCGGGCTGGCGGGGGTCACCTGGCTGGCCGTGGCGGCGGCCGATCGGGCGCCGGGGGCTCCTACCGCGCGGATCCGGTCGGCGGCGCCGCTCGACGAGGCGACCGCGGTCGAGGCGGCCGGGACTCTTGCGGCCGAGGCCGTCGAGATCGGGTGGGTCGACGGTGATGTCGTGGCGCGGCGGGTGCGGCGGCTCGGGGCGATCACGCTCGTGGAGCGGCGGCTGGCCGATCCCGATCCGGCGCTGGTGCGGGCGGCGCTCGTGGAAGGGCTGCATCGTGCCGGTCTGGGGCTGCTGAGCTGGAGCCGGGCCGCCACTGAACTTCGGGAGAGGCTGGCTTTCGCGTACGCGGCGATGGGCGATCCCTGGCCGGACGTGTCCGATGAGGCTCTTCTCGCGCGGGCCGAGGACTGGCTCGACCTCGGGTCGGCCCGGCGCCGCGCCGATCTCGCCAAGGTCGATGTGGCCGCCGGGCTGCGCCGGCTGCTGCCCTGGTCCGTCGCGGGACGCCTCGACGAGGTGGCACCCGAGCGGCTTCCCGTTCCGAGCGGGTCGCGGGTGCGGATCGACTACTCCGATGTCGAAGCGCCGGTGCTCGCCGTCAAGGTGCAGGAGGCCTTCGGCTGGCGGGACGCTCCCCGCCTGGCCGACGGGCGCGTTCCGGTCCTGCTGCACCTGCTGTCACCGGCCGGCCGGCCGGTTGCCGTCACCCGCGACCTGGCGTCCTTCTGGCAGCAGGGCTATCCCCAGGTGCGGGCCGAGCTCCGCGGCCGCTACCCCCGGCACCCCTGGCCCGAGGACCCGACCACCGCCACGCCGACCCGGCGGGCCAACCCCCGTTCCCGCTGACCGGTTCGATCAAGGCCGGGTGGGCGCTGGTCCGGCTCGAGCGGCTGGCCGGGCACAGAAAAGGAGGTTCCGTGAGTTTCGTCGTCGAGGTGGAGCATCGCTTCCGGGCGGTGCAGGGTCTGGTCTCTCCGGTGCGGGCGCGGCACGGTCTGCCGCTTCTGCCGGCCGGAGGCGGGGTGGAGGTCGTGGTCACGGCCGGAGTGGCGTTCGATGATGAGCAACTGACCGAGCGCGGCTGGTTCTTCGACACCGATGCCGCGGCGATCACCCTCCGAGGACACTGCGCCGAGCTCGAGGCTCGACCGTGGACGGAACTCTTCGCCTTCCGGCCGACCTTCGAATTGGTCGCCCGCCATCTCCACGCCGCTTTGGCCCGGAAGCTCCCGCAGCTGTCTTTCGTGGAGATCCGCGACGTCACCTTCGGTGTGACGACGAGGTACCACCGGCCCCGCGACTGAGGGCCGGTCAGGCGAGCTGGGCGGGGATCGCCGGCGGCTGGAGGCGGTGCAGCGGGCCGGGCTGGCCGAACAGGTAGCCCTGGCCCATCGAGCAGCCCAGCGAGGCGAGGGCCGCCGCTCGGGAGTGCGTTTCGATACCCTCCGCCACCACCGCGATGTTCAGGCCGTCGCAGAGGGTCACCACCGAGCGGCACAGCGCGCCCGCCTGGTCGGGGGCTATGTCGACGTCGGTGAGGGTCGAGTCGAGCTTCACGATGTCCACCGGCAGGGAGTGGAGCTGGGCCAGGGCGTTGAAGCCGCTGCCGAAGTCGTCCAGCGCCACCCGGATGCCGTGCGACCGCAGGCGGGTCACCACCGCGGCCGCGGCCGGCAGGTCGGAGATGCGGCGGGTTTCGGTGATCTCGACGACCAGGCGGGACGCGGGAACGCCGTGCTGGGACAGGGCCGCCACCACCACGTCCTCCAGGCCGGGGGCCAGGCGGGCCGCGGAGACGTTCACGTGCAGGTCGACCGGGCGGCCGAAGACGACGGCCAGGGCGGCCGCGTCGGCGCAGGCCTGGTTCAGGACGAAGTCGTCGATCGCGGCCACCAGGCCGGTGCGTTCGGCGACCGAGACGAAGACGTCGGGGTGTACCGGGCCGACCACCGGTGAGGTCCAGCGGGCCAGGGCCTCCACCGCGACCGTGGCGCCGTCGGTGAAGCGGACGATCGGCTGGTAGAAGACTTCGAAGCCGGCGTCGCCGGGATGGTCCTCGAGGGCTTGGGCCAGCAGGTGGGGCAGGTCGGCGTGGGGGCCGCCGTCCTGGGCGCCGGCGTAGCGGGCCATGGTGCCTTTGCCTCGCCGCTTGCTCGCGTACATCGCCGCGTCGGCCCGGCGCAGCAGGGCGTCGGCCGTCAGGGGCTCGCCCGGTGTGGGCGCCACCAGGCCGATGCTGGCGCCGACGCTGATGGTGTGGCCGTCGATCACGAACGGCTCGCGCAGCGCGGCCAGGATGCGGTGGCCGGCCGCCTCGGCGCCGTCGGGGCGGTGGTCGAGCAGCACCGCGAACTCGTCGCCGCCGAGCCGGGCCACCAGCTCGTCCGGGCCGGCGCAGCGCTGCAGGCGGCCGGCGATGGCGTGCAGGACGCGGTCGCCGATGGCGTGGCCGAAGCTGTCGTTTATCAGTTTGAAGTCGTCGAGGTCGGCGAAGAGCACGGCCACCGGCCGGCCTTCGGCCCGGGCCAGGCGGTCGTGAAACAGCGCCCGGTTCGCCACCCCGGTCAGCGGGTCGTGGTAGGCCTGGTGGTGCAGCCGCTGCCGGCCCTCGGAGACCCGGTCGAGCAGCACGGTGTTGTCGACGATGGTGAACATCTGCCGGGCCACGACCAGGCCGAGGCCGAGCCAGCCGAGGTACGCCTCGAACGGCGACAGCGGCTTGCCGGTGCCGGTGTTGATCGCGATCATGACGCCGGTGGCGGTGACCGGGATGTACGGCAGCAGCAGGTGCAGCCAGTCGTGGCGGTCGGTGAACGGCGCGCGGCCGTCGGCGACCACCACCGGGCTCAGCGCCGCCATCGCCAGCAGCAGCGGGCCGGCCAGGTAGCCGGCCGACTGCAGCGGCGTCAGCCGGCCGTCGCTCAGCTCGATCAGCCGGAACGTGTCGGAGACGCCGAAGGCCAGCAGGGCCAGGGCGCCCCAGATCAGCGGCTGCCGCCCGGCCCGCGAGCCGGGCTGGGTCAGCAACAGCAGCACGGCCATGGTGAGCAGGAACAGGTCGGCCACGGGGTACGCGGCGGCGACCACGATCATCGCGGTGGTGCGGCCACCCCAGTCGAACGGCACGGCCGACCAGAGCAGGGCCAGGATGGACCCGGAGATCAGCACGCTGTCGATCAGCAGCGCGATCTGGTCACGCCGGACCGACGTCGGCACCGGCCGGGGCCGGGTGTACGGCGCGTACAGCAGCGCCACCAGCAGGCACGCGGGCAGCACGAAGAAGCCGACGTCGGAGACGCCGTCGGCCGGCCGCCCCGGAACCGTCAGCTCCTGGACCAGCCACCAGAGCCGGAACAGCGCCCATCCGGACAGCCCGATGCCGGCGAAGAGCCGCCAGCGCCGGTGCAGGCCCGCGAGGCCGCGCGCCGTCGCGAAACACACCCAGGCCGCGGCCGCTCCCGCGGCCAACTGCGCGCCGTCCTCGAAGAGCCGCCACCCCCGCGGCCCGGTGAGCTCTCCGGTCGCGACGGCACCGAGGACGAGCGCCAGCGTGACGAAGAGTCGCGCCGTCATCATCACCACCCGATACGAGCCGCGGGCCCCCTGATCCGCGACCGGAGTAAGGTACCGCAGTCGTGACGGTCAGTCGCCGGCTGTCAGATCGGCGACAATCACCGTGACGTTGTCCGGGCCGCCGCCGCGCAGGGCCAGGTCGAGCAGCCGCTCGCAGCACGACTTCGGATCCTCGGCCGCGAGCATCTCCTGCTCGATCGTGTCGTTGCTGACCACGGCGGTCAGGCCGTCGCTGCACAGCAGCCAGCGGTCGCCCGCCTCGGGCTCGACGATCACGTACGACGGGCTGACCGGCTCGCCCTGCAGGACCCGGGTCACCACCGAGCGCCGCGGGTGCCCGGCCGCCTCCTCGGGCCGGATCAGGCCCTGGTCGACCAGCATCTGGACGTACGTGTCGTCCTTGGTCAGCTGGTTGAGCCGGCTGTCGCGCAGCAGGTAGGCCCGGGAGTCGCCGACGTGGGCCATCGCGGCCCGGGAGCCGGAGAAGATGACCGCGGTGAGCGTGGTGCCCATGCCCTGCAACGAGTTGTCCGCCTCGACCTGCTCCGCGATCCGGCCGTTGGCGACCTCCAGAGCATGGTGCAGCGCGTCCATCTGCTGATCGTCGTCGATCGGGATGTCGAGCGGGCTGAGGGCTTCGATCGCGAGGCGGCTGGCGAGGTCGCCGGCGGCCATGCCGCCCATGCCGTCGGCCACGACGAGGAGCCGGTCACCGGCGTAGTAACAGTCCTCGTTGTTGCTCCGGACATGTCCTTGATCGGTGACGGCCGCCCACCGCAGGTGCAAGGTCATGGCGTGCAGCTTCCCAGATCATTGCAACCGTGTCTGCACGTGGTCGGCGGCATGTCGCCCGAAAACGCGCCTAGCTGGGATTCGTGGGGCGGCCGAGGCATCGCGGGTCGACTTCGGTGACGCGGCGTGTCGGGGCGATCCACGAGAGCACGGAGGCCGAGAGGGGCCATCCGCGCACGGCGACGCTGCTTTCCGGTGGGCGTACCGGCTCGGGGCACAGGGTCTTGGAGCGCACCTGGTCGTTGGGGATGAAGGTGACCTCGCCGGTCGTCCGCAACACCGTGGTCGACGTGTCGTCGACGCTGATCAGCTGACCGCGTACGACCTCGATCGCTCCGTTCGGAGGGCCGACCTCGACGGCGCTGTTGGGCAGAACGGGCGCGCGCAGGAAGACGATGCCGATGAGCAGCGGGGCGATCAGGGCGGCGCCGACCGCCGGCCAGTGGGTGAACAGGCGGGCCGCCGACGCCGGCACGGGTCCGGTGAGGAACGGGCCGAGCAGCGGCGGCACCCCGAGCAGGATGGCCGTCGACATCTCGCCGGTACGCAGGGCGGCCATGATGCCGGGCCAGACGAACATCAGGACAAGGGCGCCGACGAGGACCGGTACGCCCAGGGTGATCCACAGCATCAGCGGGCGCACGCCCCGGAAGCGCTGGGCCGCGGTGAGGCCGAGGATGGCCACGATCAGCATGCAGAGGGTGGGCAGCAGGCGCAGCTGCCAGGTGAAGGCGGCCAGCATCGCGGCCAGCAGTACCACCCAGTCGGGCATCCGCAGCGCGGTTACGGCCAGCATCGACCGGCCGGTGTCGTCGGGCTTGCTGACCAGCAGGATGCCGCCGAGCAGGCGCAGCACCAGGATGACCGCGGGCACGGTCCAGATCAGCGTGATGATCAGGGCGCTGATCATGCCGAGCGGGCTGATGTACTGCACCAGCAGCAGCATCGTGGGCAGGTCCTGCCGGCTCAGGTACCACAACCGCAGGACGAGCAGCACCAGCGGGAAGGCCGGCAGGACGGTCAGCAGCCAGTTGAGCTGGGCCCGGCGCCGGCGCGGGACGAAGGTGGCGGTCATCCGAAGACGTCCTCCCACGGCAGTTCGCGGATGTCGGGCCGGGTGATGCGCGGCTGCTGGGCGACGGCGATCGGGGTGGTCCCGTTGGCGTCGGTCTCGGACTGCAGGTTGCGCTTGTAGGCGTCCTCCCAGCGGTCGTCGGCGGGGTCGGTGTAGGAGCGGTACAGCGTCAGGTCGACGAGTTTTTTCAGGGCCACGCTGTCGCCGACGTTCACGCCGTACGCCTCGGTCTTCTCCAGGCCCAGATCCCAGTGCTGGAACTCGGACGGGAACCGGTCCTTGAAGCCGGCCAGGATGGCGGCGTCGGTGGAGACCGCGTCGACGTCGCCGTTGCGCAGGTCGGTGATGCACTCGCGCATCCGGTTGCGGCTGATCACGTCGATGTCGTAGCCCTGGAATGCCTTGACGCTGGTCGCTGTGGACAGCGAGCAGACCCGGTCGCCCTTGAGGTCGCGCAGCGTGGAGACCGCGCGGTGTTTGGACTTGGTCAGCGTCAGCACCGACTGCTCGGTGAACAGGTAGGGCTGCGAGAACGTCACGCCGGGCTCGGCCTCGCGTTCCGGGGTGATGCTGAAGCTGGCGATGACCATCTTGACCGGGACGCGCTTACCGGCCAGGTCGACCGCCTGCATGCGCAGCCGGTCCTCGCTCTCCATCCCGTAGAACCGCACGTCGTCGCGGCGGAAACCGAGATCTTCGGCGACCATGTACGCGACGTCGATGTCGAAGCCGCTCCAGACACCGTTCTTGTCGCGGAAGGCCACGCCCGGCTGGTCGTCCTTGACCCCGATGGGCAGGACGGTCCAGCTGTCCACGCCGGACTCGGCGCGCAGCTCGGCGACCGAGGGTGGCCCGCCCACGAAGACGCGGACGACGGCCAGGGCCAGCGCCAGCACGAGCGCGAGCCCGAGCGCGGCCAGCCGGAACATGGCCAGGTTGAAGCGCGGCGGCGGGTCGACCAGCGGCTCCGGATCGGGCGGCGGCAGCCGCCGGTCGGCCGCCTCACGTTCCGCGACGTCCTGCACCGCGATGTCCTCGGCGCTTCCGTCGGGCCCCGGCATGCGCCGGCGCAGCGGCCACGCGAACCGGCTCGAGCTCTCGGGCACAGCCACCTCCCATTCATGGCGGCCCCATCGTGCCGCACGAATGCTACGGCCAGGAATCTTGGACGGGGATTCACCCACGCCGCGCCGGGTAGTCCAGGTTCATGAGAGCCGTACGCGTCGTAGCGATCACCGCCGTGGCCGCGGCTCTGGCGGTCCGGGTGGTCAAGTCGCGGCATCAGCGCTTCCTGCACCCGAAGGGGCGCACGTTCGACGGCGAGCTGGAGATCTGGGGAGGCGGGAACACCGGGGCGGCTCTGCTCGACCGCCCGGGCCGCCACCGGATCACCGTACGGATCTCCAAGGGTCTCGGCACGGACGGCGACCGCCTCGACGTGCGCGGCATCGCGATCCGGGTGCACGGCGACGCCCCGATCGACCTGCTCGTGTCGACCTGCGGGAAAGGCCGGTTCACGCGCCATCTGCCGGTACCCCGCCGCGACTACGACACCGTGTACGGCTCGATCCTGGCCTACCGGACCGGCGGTGACCGCAAGGTCTACCTCGGAGCGAGGATGAAGCACGGCGTCATCGCGCTGTACGTCGACGAGCGGGCGGTCGGCCGGGTCACCTTGGGGGCCGAAGTGGACGACCCGCCCGCGTACAACCCGATGCGCCACACCGCCCCTGATCTGCACCCGACCGGCGCGATCCACGGCGCCCGCGGCCTGGCCTATCCGCTCAGCCAGAAATGGCGTGGCGTGAAGGTTTAGTGGTCATGGGCGCCGGGAACCCCGCGCGCCAAGGAAGCCCTGGACGACAACCGGACGCGTCCGTGCCCCCATGGATGCTGCTGTCCCGTCGACCGGTTGATCGGAGCTTCCCGCACCCGGACGGTCGCTGCTCCGCCCCGGGAGGCCGAGGTTCCGGCGCCTCGGCATCCCGGACGGTGTCGAGCACGACCGTCCGGGATGCCACTCGCGTCAGCGGAAGGCGACCACCACGGCGGTCTCGGCCGGCAGTTCGACCCGGTCGCGCTGCAGGACGACGCCGTCGGACGAGGCCAGCAGGACCTTGCGGGGTACGTCGCGCAGGCTCACCGTCTGCGGGGTGGAGGCCAGGTTGACCGCCACCGCGCAGTTGCCGCGCTTCATCACCAGGTGGTTGTCGCCGTGCCAGACCTCGACCCGGTCGAGCCGCGGGTCGGACAGGTCGGTGCGCTCGCGGCGCAGCGCGATCAGCCGGCGGTAGTAGTCGAGGATCTCGGCGTGGCCGGGCTTGCCGAGCTCGTCCCAGTCGAGTTTCGAGCGCTGGAAGGTCGCCGGATCCTGCGGATCGGGCACCTCGGCCTCGGCCCAGCCGTGGGTGGCGAACTCGCGGCGCCGGCCGTTCTGGACCGCCGCCGCCAGCTCGGGCTCGGGGTGGCTGGTGAAGAACTGCCACGGGCTGCTGGCCGCCCACTCCTCGCCCATGAACAGCATCGGCGTGAAGGGGGAGGTGAACAGCAGCGTCGCGCCGATCTTGAGCAGGCCGGGCGACAGCGTGGCCGAGATCCGGTCACCGATGGCCCGGTTACCGATCTGGTCGTGGTTCTGCAGGTACGTGACGAAGCGGTGACCAGGGATCAGCGCCCGGTTCACCGGGCGCCCGTGGTGGCGCTGACGGAAGCTCGACCACGTGTTGGCGTGAAAGAACGCCCCCTCCAGGACCGTCTGGAGACAGTCCAGTGACCCGAAGTCGGCGTAGTAGCCCTGCCGTTCTCCGGTGAGCAGAGTGTGCAGCGCGTGGTGCACGTCGTCGGCCCACTGGCCCTGCAGGCCGAAGCCGCCGGCCTCACGCGGCGTGATCAGCTTGGCGTCGTTGAGGTCGGACTCGGCGATCAGCGACAGCGGTTTGTTCAGGTGGGTGGAGAGCGACTCCACCTCGACCGCGAGCTGTTCGAGCAGGTTGACCGCGGAGTGGTCGACGAGAGCGTGCACGGCGTCGAGCCGCAGCGCGTCGACGTGGTAGTCGCGCAGCCACATCAGGGCGCTGTCGATGATGTAGCGGCGGACCTCGTCGGCGTGCGGGCCGTCCAGGTTGACCGAGTCGCCCCACGGGTTGGAGCCGGCCGCGCTGAGGTAGGGGGCGAACATCGGCGCGTACGCACCCGAGGGCCCGAAATGGTTGTAGACCACGTCGAGCACGACACCGAGGCCGCGGCGGTGGGCCGCGTCGACGAACCGCTTGAGCCCGTCGGGACCGCCGTAGACCTCGTGCGGCGCGTACCAGCAGACGCCGTCGTAGCCCCAGTTGTACTCGCCGTTGAACGAGTTCACCGGCAGCAGCTCGACCAGGTCGACGCCGAGCTCGACCAGGTGGTCAAGGCGCTCGATGGCGGCGTCGAAGGTGCCCTCGGGCGTGTACGTGCCGATGTGCAGCTCGTACAGGATCGAACCGGGCAGCTGACGGCCCGTCCAGGCCTCGTCGCTCCAGGCGAAGGCCGACTGGTCGTAGACCCGGCTCGGCCCGTGCACGCCCTCGGGCTGCCACGGCGAGCGGGGATCCGGCAGCGGCGTCTCCTGACCGGACAGGACGTACGCGTAGTCGGCGCCGGGCCCGGCCGACGGCACGTCGAGCCGCCACCACCCGTCGTCGCCGCGTTCCATCGCCAGCTCGTCCCCACCGATGCGCAGCCGGACAGTCTTCTCCGGCGCCCAAACCTCAAATGTCGTCATGTCTCTTTCACCAGCAAAGCGACGGGGTACGTACGCAGCAGTTCGGAAACTTGCAGCTTGTTCCCGCCGTAGCTCGTATTCGTGAATACTTCCAGCCAGCTGTGACCATCGAGTGACAAGGTGGTGTCACCCCAGCCGCCGTGACGTGACAAGCCCACCGGCAACCGGGTGGCCACGGCCACCGCGCCACCGCGGTCGAAGGCGAGCGCGTGCTCGCCGACCCGGCCCTCGGCGAACAGGGGACGGTAGGAGGCGAACAGCTCCGGCCGCTGCCGGCGCAGCCGCATCGTCCGGCTGGTCACCAGCAGCTTGGCCGCGCCGGTGTCGTCGACCGGCGGCAGCCAGCCGTCGTCGATGCGGGCCAGCAGCTCGCGCCGCTGGGAGAAATCGACCGGCCGGCGGTTGTCCGGGTCGACCAGCGAGTAGTCCCACAGCTCGGTGCCCTGGTAGACGTCGGGCACGCCCGGCATGGTCAGCTGCACGAGCTTCTGGCCGAGCGAGTTCGACCAGCCCGGCGGCGTGATCGACGCCGCGAAATCGGTCAGCTCCCGGTTCAGCGCCGGGTCGTCGTACATCTTGTCGACCATCGCGCGCAGCGCGGCCTCGAAGGTCTCGTCGGGGTGCTGCCAGGAGGTTCCGGTGGCGGCTTCCCGGGCGGCTTTGAGGGCGTACGCCTGCAGGCGCTCCCGTTCGATCGGCCAGGCTCCGACGGCGGCCTGCCAGACGAGGTGGGCCAGGGCGGGGTCGGGCAGCGGCGCCACCCGGACCCACCGGCGTACGACCTCGGTCCAGTCCCCCGGCACCTCGGCCAGCACGGCCAGCCGGGCCCGCACGTCCTCGCTGCGCTTGGTGTCGTGGGTCGACAGGGTGGTCATCGACGTCGGCCACTTGCGGTGCCGCTCGTCGCTGGCCTCGTGGAACTCGTCGGGGCTGACCCCGAACTTGGCCGGGTCGTTGCCGACCTCGTTGCGCGCGGTGAACCGGGTCCAGCGGTAGAACGCGGTGTCCTCCACGCCCTTGGCCATGACGGCGCCGGTGAACTGCTGGAACCGGACGGCCAGCTCGTCGGCCGGGTTGCGCAGCCGCCCGGTGAGCTGGTCGAGGACCGGGATCAGCTGGGGGCGCCGGCGGCCGGCCTCGGACCGGGCCTTGGCCAGGTGCCGGGAGCCGAACGGCAGGTAGGAGCGGTAGACCGGGAAGCAGGCGGCCAGCTCGGCCAGGGCCTGCGGCGCGGCCTCGATCTCGGGCACGAGCCGGGCCATCCGGGCCAGCTCGGCCGCGAGCAGGGTGGTGGCCACCGTGCGCTTGGCCTCGTGGACCAGGTCGGGCCAGGAGCGCTCGCTGCCGGTCAGGTGCCGGTCGAGGGTGTCGAAGAAGGCCTCGGTGCTGGTGTCGACGAAGACGCCGCCGACCTCGGCCAGGGCGTCGTAGCCGGTGGTGCCGGCGACCGGCCACGCCGGCATCTCCTCGCCCGGCTCGAGGATCTTCTCGATGACGAGCCAGGCGCCGGGGGCGGCTTCGTGCAGGCGGTCGAGGTACTGGCCGGGGTCGCGCAGGCCGTCGGGGTGGTCGACGCGGATGCCGTCGACGATGCCCTCGCGGTGCCAGCGCAGGATCTCGGCGTGGGTGGCCTCGAAGACGCGGGGGTCCTCGACGCGCAGGCCGGCCAGGTCGACGATGGCGAAGAACCGGCGGTAGTTGAGCTCGGAGTCGCCGCGGGTCCAGTTGACCAGCTCGTAGTGCTGCCGGTCGTGCACCTCCCGCGGCGTGCCCTCGCCGGTCCCGTCGGCGATCGGGAAGCGCTTGTCGTAGTAGCGCAGCTCCCCGTCCTCGACGCGCAGCTCGTCGAGCGCGTCGGGGTCGTCGGCCAGCACCGGGATCAGCAACCGCCCGCGTGACCAGTCGATGTCGTAAAAATCGGCGAATTCGGACTCGCGCCCGCGTCGCAGGACGTCCCACCACGTCGGGTTGGCGTAGGGAACCGCCACTCCGGCGTGGTTGGGCACGATGTCGACGACGAGGTTCAGGCCCGCGTTCTTCAAGGCCTGCGACAAAGCGCGCAAACCGTCCCAGCCACCCAGCGCCGGGTTCACCTTGGAGTGGTCGACCACGTCGTAGCCGTGCTCGGAACCGGGAGTCGAGGTCAGCAGCGGAGCGGTGTACAGGTGCGACACACCGAGATCGGCCAGGTAGTCGGCGAGCTCGGCGGTGGCGGACAGCGGGAAGTCGGGGCGGACCTGGACTCGGTAGGTTCCGGAAGGAGCCATTTAAACCGTCCTGTCGAGCACGATGAGGGACCTGTCGGGGACCCAGATCTTGTTGCCGGCCTCGACGACCGACGGCTGATCCGGGGACGGCTCGGCCGTCTCGATGACCTTTTCCCACTTTTCGCCGTACTCAGCCGGCGGAGTGGCGAATTCGATGGGCGCGTCGTGCGCGTTGAAGAACAGCAGGAACGAGCTGTCCACGTGCCGCTGCCCGTACTGGCCGCGCTCGCGGATGCCCTCGCCGTTGACGAACAGCGCCACCGCCCGGCCGAAGTCGTTGCCCCAGTCGTCGCCGGCCATCGGCCGCCCGTCCGGGGTGAACCACTCCAGGTCGGGCAGCGGGTCGCCGCCGCCGCGGGCGGTCACCGGCAGGCCGGTGAAGAAGCGGCGGCGCTGGAACACCTGGTGCCGGTGGCGGAACGCGGTCAGCTTGCGGGTGAACTCGAGCAGCGTCTCGTCGGCGTTGCCCCAGTCGATCCAGGAGAGCTCGTTGTCCTGGCAGTACGCGTTGTTGTTGCCCTGCTGAGTACGGCCGAGCTCGTCGCCGTGCGAGATCATCGGCACGCCCTGGCTGAGCATCAGCGTGGCCAGGAAGTTGCGCCGCTGCTTGGCCCGCAGCTGGAGCACCTGCTTGTCCTCGGTCGGGCCCTCGACGCCGCAGTTCCACGACCGGTTGTGGCTCTCGCCGTCCCGGTTCTCCTCGCCGTTGGCCTCGTTGTGCTTGTCGTTGTAGGCGACCAGGTCGTTGAGCGTGAACCCGTCGTGCGCGGTCACGAAGTTGATCGAGTGGAAGGGCTTGCGGCCGTCGTCCTGGTAGAGGTCGGCCGAGCCGGTGATCCGGGACGCGAACTCGGCCAGGGTGGCCGGCTCGCCGCGCCAGAAGTCGCGGACCGTGTCACGGTACTTGCCGTTCCACTCGGTCCAGTTCGGCGGGAAGTTGCCGACCTGGTAGCCGCCGGGCCCGACGTCCCACGGCTCGGCGATCAGCTTCACCTGGCCGACCACCGGGTCCTGCTGCACGACCTCGAAGAAGGTGGAGAGCCGGTCGACGTCGTAGAACTCGCGGGCCAGGGTCGAGGCCAGGTCGAAGCGGAAGCCGTCGACGTGCATCTCGGTCACCCAGTAGCGCAGCGAATCCATGATCAGCTGAAGGCTCTGCGGGCTGCGCACGTTCAGGCTGTTACCCGTGCCGGTGTAGTCCATGTAGAACTGCGGCTGGTCGTCGACCAGCCGGTAGTACGTCCGGTTGTCGATGCCCTTGAGCGACAGCGTGGGGCCCAGGTGGTTGCCCTCGGCCGTGTGGTTGTAGACGACGTCGAGGATGACCTCCATGCCCGCCTTGTGCAGGGCCTTGACCATCCCGCGGAACTCCTGGGTCTGCTGCCCGAGCGTCCCGGTCGACGAGTAGCCGTGGTAGGGCGCGAAGAACCCGAGCGTGTTGTAGCCCCAGTAGTTGCGCAGCCCGAGATCGTGCAGCCGGTTGTCGTGGACGAACTGGTGCACGGGCATCAGCTCGACGGCCGTCACGCCGAGGCTCTTCAGGTGCTCGATGATCGCCGGGTGCCCGATCGCGGAGTAGCTGCCGCGCATGTCCTTGGGGACCTCGGGGTGCCGCTCGGTCAGACCCTTCACGTGGGTCTCATAGATGACCGAGTGGTGGTACGGGATGTCCGGCCGCCGGTCGTTGCCCCAGTCGAAGTAGGGGTTCACCACGACGCCCTTGGACATGTACGGGGCGGAGTCGAGATCCGACATCTGGTCGGGGTTCTCGAAGTCGTACGCGTAGAGCGACGGATGCCACTCGATGTCCGCGTCGACCGCCCGCGCGTACGGGTCGAGCAACAGCTTGTGCGGGTTGTACCGCAGACCACGCGACGGGTCGTACGGACCGTACATCCGGTAGCCGTACCTCTGCCCCGGCTCGACGCCGGGCAGGTAGGCGTGCCAGACGAACGCGTCCTGCTCGTGCAGCTGGACCTTCCGCTCGTTTCCGGACGGGTCGAACAGGCACAGCTCGACCGCCTCGGCCCCCTCGGCGAAGATCGCGAAGTTCGTGCCCGTCCCGTCGTACGTGGCACCCAACGGGTACCGGTGACCAGGCCAAACCTGCATTTCTTGCTCCCACCCCTCGACCGTCGGTGCGCTGCGACCACAGCTGATGGCGTGCCGGCGGCGGGGCTGGTTTGCCCCGCGATCCGGTGGCGTAATCATCTGAGGTCACGTCAGCGTCATTGTGGCCGATGGCCGGTACGGCGTCTGCGCGACCGCCCGGTTACCCGCCGAACAGGTAAGGGCGACATGGTTTGCCACCGCCGAAACTGAGCATAGATGCGTCGTGCCGATCATTTTCGGACCGCACGACTGCGGCTCCACCACCCGGGAATGGCTTGTCACGGACGGCACGGGTGGGTTCGCCACCGGCACCGTTCCGGGCTTGCGGACCCGCCGATACCATTCGCTGCTCACCGTGGCCGACCCCGCCACCGCGATCCGGCACACCGCGCTGGCCGCGCTCGACCTGACGGTGACGCTGCCCTCCGGCACGAAGGTGCCGCTCTACACCCACGAGTGGGCCTCCGGCGCCGTCGCGCCCGCGGGGCACCGCTACCTGGAGACGTTCGCGCTGGTGGACGGGGTTCCGCGGTGGCGCTGGCGTATCGGCGACGTGGTGATCGAGCGGGAGCTGGCCCTGCGGCACGGCCACCCGTCGGTGGGGGTGACCCACCGGGTGGTGTCGGCGCCCGGGCCGGTCGGCCTGGCCGTGGCGGCCATGTGCACGTGGCGCGACGCGCACGGCGAACGGCACGCCTCCGGGCCCGGACTGCGGGCCGAGCAGGTGGCCGACGGGGTGGTCGTCGAGGACGCGTACCGGATCGCCGGCCCCGGCTGGCAGCCCGCCGGCGAGTGGCATCTCGGCGCTTTCGCCCGCGAGGAGGAGGCGCGTGGCCTGCCGGCCGTCGAGGACCTGTGGCACGCGGGCACGTACTTCGACCGGGTGAATCCGGGCGCGACCCTGGAGATCTCGGCCTGGGCGGGCGACCTCGGGCGGCGGCCGCCGCCGGCCACGGCGGTGATCACCGAGGCGCGGGTACGGGCGCGGAAGCTGATCGCCGGGGCCAAGGCCGACGAGACGCTGGTGCTGGCGGCCGACGCTTTCGTGGTGCGCACGCCCCAGGGGCCGGACGTGGTGGCCGGGTACCCGTGGTTCGGCAGCTATCTCGGCGACACGATGACCGCGTACGAGGGGCTGTTCCTGGACACGAACCGGGCCGACGAGGGCCGGGAGCTGCTGACCGCCCGTACCGGAAACGCGTCTTCGACCTGGACAGAACCCGAAGGATCATGGGCGCCGAAGGACTCGCCGGACGCGCCGCTGTGGCTGGTGCACGCCGTCGACCGGCATGTGCGGCGCACCGGCGACAGCGACCTGGCCGCCGAGCTGATCGGACCGCTCGGCCGGCTGCTCGGCGAACGGCTCGGCGGTGGCGGCCCCCTCGATCTCGACCCGGCCGACGGCCTGCTGCGGCTCGGGCACGCGGGCACCTGGATGAACGGCTTCACCGAGGACGGCCCGGTCACGCCCCGCGTCGGCAAACCGGTCGAGATCAACGCGCTGTGGGTGAACGCGCTGGCGGCCATGGCCGACCTGCACGTCGAGGCCGGACTGGACGACTCCTCGCTACGCGACCGGCACGCCCGGGCCCAGCACGCGTTCCGCGACCGCTTCCCGGCGCCCGAGGGCTGGCTCTACGACGTGATCGAGGGGCCGGCGGCGACCTACCCGCTGGGCGCCGGCGCCCACCACGACGATCCGACGCTGCGGCCGAACCAGCTGCTCGCGTGGTCACTGCCGCACGGCCCGATGCGCGGAACCTCCCTCTTCGCGATGGGCGAGGCACTGCTGACGCCGCTCGGGCTGCGGACCCTCGCCCCGAGCGAGTACGGATATCAGGGCGTGCACCGTGGCGACCGCGACGAACGCGACATCGCCTACCACCAGGGCACGGTCTGGCCATGGCTGATCGGCCCGTACGCCGACGCCTGCGCCGCCACCGGCCTGCCCACCGACGGCCTGCTCACCGGCCTGAAGGCCCATCTGTCCGAGTGGGGCGTGGGATCGGTCAGCGAAACCGCCGACGGCGACCCCCCACACCGCGCCACGGGCAGCCCGTTCTCCGCCCGCTCCGTCGCCGAACTACTCCGCACAGAACTGAACCTCTGAAAGCGGCTTCGCCGCACTGCAAGATCAAATCATCGTGGAGGTACGAGCCGTGACCAGCATCCTCATGCTCTCCTGGGAGTACCCGCCGCTGCTGGTCGGCGGCCTGGGCCGGCACGTGCACGCGCTCGCCACCACCCTGGCCGCCGCCGGCCACGAGGTCACGGTGGTCACCCGGCACACGCCGGGCACGCTGCGGGAGGAGTACGCGGAAGGCGTCCGGATCATCCGGGCCCCCGACGACGCGCCCCGCTTCGAGGTTCGCGACGGCGACCTGCTGGCCTGGGCGATGGCCTTCAACCACACGCTGACCCGGGCCGCCCTGCGCGCCGCCCGCACCGGCACCTACGACGTCGTGCACGCCCACGACTGGCTGGTCGCCCACGCCGCCGTGACGGTCCGCGACCACCTGGACATCCCGCTGGTGGCGACCATCCACGCCACCGAGTCGGGCCGCCACCAAGGCTGGCTGCCGCACCCGCACAACCGCACGATCGACGACATCGAGCGCTGGCTGGCCCACGAGGCGGTCCGCACGATCGTCTGCTCCGACTACATGCGCGACGAGGTGCAGCGGCTCTTCGACGTCCCGGCCGCCCGGGTCGACGTGGTCTACAACGGCGTCGACGAGCTCCGCTGGTTCGCCCGCCCCCGCGCGGTCGCCGCGGCCCGCCGCCGCTTCGCCGGCTCGGACGGTCCGCTGATCAGCTTCGCCGGCCGCCTGGTCTACGAGAAGGGCGTGCAGCACCTGCTGGCCGCGGTCCCGGCGCTCAGGGAGAGGCACCCGGGCCTGCGCGTGGTGATCGCCGGTGACGGGCCCTACCGCGCGGAGCTGGAGGCGCTGGCCACCGAGGGGGTGACGTTCGCCGGCTTCCTGACCGGCCACCACCTGACCGCCCTGATGGGCGCCTCGGACTGCTACGTCGTGCCGAGCATCTACGAGCCGTTCGGCATGGTCGCCCTGGAGGCGGCCGCCGCCGGAACCCCCATCGCGGTCGCCGACACCGGCGGCCTGGCCGAGATCGTCGACGACGGCGTGACCGGCGTGAAGTTCACCCCCGGCTCCCCCGATGCCCTGGCCGAGGCGGTCGACACCGTCCTGACCGACCGCGACCTGGCCCGCCGCATGGCCCGCCGGGGCCGCCGCAAGGTCCGCGAGGACTTCGCCTGGCCCGGCATCGCCGCCGCCACCCTCGACACCTACGACCGGGCCCGCCACCACGACGCCGACCGCGTCACCCGCGAGGCCGAGAGCGTCCTGGCTCAGCTAACCCCGCTGAGCTGAGTAGATGGCGAGGTTGGTGTAGGCGGCGGACAGGGCCGGCACCGGGACGCCGTGCTTGTCGGCCTCGGCGACGAAGTCGCCCAGGATGGCGTCGGCCTCGACCGGGAGGCCGGCCATCATGTCGCGGTACATCGACGAGGTCATGGGCTGGTCGGTGGAGAGGCCGTTCTGCAGGACGGACACGGCGGCCGGGCGCGGGGTGTGGCCGGCCGCGGTGGCGATCGCCATGGCCTCGGCGGCGATGCGGGCGCCGAAGGCGTTGCCGCCGGGGGCGCGGTTGATGTCGCCGACCGTGGCCCGCATCAGGGTCGTGGCGGCGCCCAGGCTGGCCAGGAAGACCCACTTCTCCCACATGTCCTGGACGATCGTGGGTGAGGCGAAGGCGTCGAACTCGGTGCCGCTCAGTGCCGCCTCGACCTCGGGGCGCTCCGTGCCGTCGAGCGAGCCGAAGCTCAGCTTGTGCAGGCCGGTCATCTGGACCACGTCGCCGTCGGCGTTCAAGCTGGCGTGGATCAGGCAGACGCCGCCCCAGGCGCGGGACGGGCCGAACGCGCCCACCAGCTCCTCGACGTGCCGCATGCCGTTGAGCAGGGGGATGACGACCGTCCCGGTGCCCACCGCGGGCGCCAGGTCGATCATCGCCTGTTCGAGGCCGTAGCTTTTCACGGCGATGACCACGATGTCGTACGGGCCGTCGATCTGCCCCGCCACGACCGTGCGCGGCCGTACCGAAGTCGTCCCGTCCGGTCCGATGATCTTCAGGCCACGATCGCTCAGGGACGCCGCGCGCGGCGGCCGGACCAGGAACGTGACGTCCCGGCCGGCCGCGGCGAGGCGGCCACCGAAGTAGCCGCCGGTCGCGCCCGCTCCGACGAAGAGGATGCGCACGTCAGTAGCCCAGGAGCTCGTCGTCGAAGCACCACTTCCAGTTCTCGCCCGGCTCGAACGATTTCATCACCGGGTGACCGGCCTCCTGATGGTGCGCGGACATGTGCCTCCGCGGCGACGAATCGCAGCAGGCCACCTTTCCGCAGGTGAGGCATTTACGCAGGTGGACCCAGTCGTGATGGCCGTCGGCCACGCACTCGGGGCAGCCGTCGGAATACGCCGACTGGGGTGCCGGGTCGCCGGACTCCTTGAGATGCAGGCAGGTCAATCTTCACTCCGTGTCAGCTGGGACTCTTCCAGGTCGAGATCGCGCTGGGCGCGGGTGAGCACTTCCTCGGGGATACGGCCCTCGTTGCGGGCCACCTTGAAGACGCGCCGCTCCGCACCGATCATCTCGCGCCGCAGCCGACCGTACGCCGCCGACGGCGTCTCCTGCTGCTGATTGCCCAGCCGCTCCCACGCGTTGTTGGAGCGGCTGTCGACCAGGGCGCGCAGCCGGTCGACGACCGAGGCGGGCGCGCCGTCGGCGTGTTTCTCCAGCGCCTCGAGCGCGGCCCGGCTCGCCTGATGCTGCACTCCGGCCTCGGCCAGGGCGTCCTCGGTCGTGGTGTCCTCGCGGACCTTCAGCACCCGGGCCAGCCACGGCAGGGTCGTGCCCTGAAGCAGCAGGGTGACCACGATCACCACGAACGCCACGAAGATGAACAGGTCGCGGGGATAGTCGGGCACCCCGTTCTCCCCGGGCACCGGCAGCGTCTGGGCGGCGGCCAGCGTCACCACGCCGCGCATGCCGGCCCACGAGATGACGGTCGGCACCGCGACCGGCGGCCGTTCCTCGCGGTTGCGGACCTTCGGCAGCAGCCGGGCCAGGTAGGTCGCCGGGTACATCCAGACGAACCGCGTCAGGATCACCACCAGCACGGCGGCCACGGACACCTGGATGGTCGTGGCGACCGGCGTCTCGATGCTCTCGCCGATGCTGCGCAGTTGCAGGCCGACCATGAGGAAGACCACGCCCTCGAGCAGGAAGTTGATCATCCGCCAGATGGCGTCCATCTGCAGGCGCGAGGTGGCCGACAGCAGGTACGGGCGGCGGTGGCCCAGGTACAGGCCGGCGATCACCACGGCCACGACGCTGGAGCTGTGCACCTCCTCGGCGATGATCACCACGACGAACGGCGTGAGCAACGACACGGCGTCGTCGAGCAGCGAGTCCTCGATCTTGCGGTGCAGCTTGGCCGCCAGGAACGCCGCCACGAACCCGATCACCAGACCGCCGCCGGCCTTGAGCGCCACCTCGCCGGCGATCGGCCAGAAGCCGACCGCGGCGCCGGCCAGCGCGCCGACCGAGATGCGGACCATCACCAGGGCGGTCGCGTCGTTGAGCAGACTCTCGCCCTCGAGGATCGTGACCACCCGGCGCGGCAGGCCGACCCGGCGCGCGATGGCCGTCGCGGACACCGCGTCGGGCGGGGCCACGACCGCGCCCAGGGCAACGCACGCGGCGTACGGAATCTCGGGAATCAGCAGGTGAACGGCGGTGCCGACGGCGAACGCGGTGACCAGCACCAGGCCGACCGCGAGCAGCAGAATGGGCCGCAGGGCCCGGCGGAACGCGGGCACCGAGGTCTCCAGCGCGGCCACGTACAGCAGCGGCGGCAGAATGCCGATCAGCACCATCTCGGGCTCGAGATGAGCGTCCGGGAAACCCGGCACGTACGACAGCGCGAGGCCGGCCACCAACAGCACGAGGGGGGCGACGAAACCCAGGCGGCGGGCCAGAGCGGCGCCGATCACCGAGATCGCCACCAACACGACCACGTCGACGATGCTCTCCATGGCGGGAAGCTTATAAGTACTCGTGCTCACGACCGGATCACGTTCGTACGGCAGGCTGTCGCCCATGAATGTGGGAATAACCGGGATCGCGTACGCCCTGCCGGCCCGCGAGGTCACGACCGCGGAACTCCAGCGGCGGGTCGCGCCGAAGCTGCCCCCGCGGATGTTCGAGCAGGCGACCGGGATCACCCGGCGCCGGGTGGCGGCCGACGACGAGTACGCCTCGGATCTGGCCGTCGACGCCGCGACCAAGGTGCTGGCCGACGCCGGCCGCGATCCGCTCGACATCGACCTGCTGCTGTTCGCCAGCGCCACCCGGGACATGGCCGAGCCGGCGACCGCGCACGTGGTGCAGGCCGCGCTGGGCAGCCGGGCGCACGCGCTGGACGTCACGAACGCCTGCAACAGCTTCCTCAACGGCATCGACCTGGCCCGCTCGATGATTCTCACCGGGCGGGCGCGCACCGCGCTGGTGGTCACCGGTGAGACGCCGACCCGGGCCATGCGGCCCTCTCTCACCAGCCTTGCCCAGGCCCGTACCGCGCTGGCGGGTTACACGTTCGGTGACGCCGGGGCGGCCGTGCTGGTCGAGCCGGTGGCCACCGGCGGAATCCTGGACGTGGACGCGGAGACCCACTCCGAACACTGGACCGTGGGCGGCATCTTCGGCGGCGGGTCCCGGCACCCCCGGGGTGACGAGCACACGTACTTCTCCGGCGACGGCCGCCGTCTCCGGGCCGTCTTCGAGGAGATCGGCCCCGGACTGATCGCACGCGTGATGAAGCGCTTCGACCACTCCTGGAGCGATTACGCCCGCGTGCTGGTCCATCAGGTGACCTTGCCGTATCTGTCGCGCTTCGTCGAGGTCACCGGCGTTCCCGAGGACAAGCTCGTGATCACGGTCGACGAGCTGGGCAACATGGCCTCGGCCACGCTGGGCGTCCAGCTCGCTCGGGCATATCCGGACTTGAACCCGGGAGATCGGGTGCTGATGGTCGGACTCGGCGGCGGCGTCAGCCTGATGACCATGGTGTGGGAGGTGTCATGAGCGCGCCGCTCTGGGTGGTCGTGCCCGCGTACAACGAGGAAAGCCGGATCGCGGCGACCCTCGATGCTTTGGCGGCGCAGACCGACACCGACTTCACGCTGCTGGTCGTCGACAACAACTCGACCGACGGCACGGCGTCCGTGGTCCGTCGTTTCCGAGCCCCGTTCCCGGTCCAGTTGCTCATCGAGACCGACAAGGGCGTGGGCTGCGCGGTCGACACCGGCTTCCGGCACGCCATCGCGGCGGGCGCTGTCTTTCTGGCCCGTACGGACGCCGACTGCCTTCCCGCCCCCGGCTGGGTCGCCGCCGCTCGCGAGGCCCTGACCAGAAGCAACGGCATGGCCTGCGGCAAGATCACCGCCCGGGCGGACGAGCACGGTCCCCTCGGCCGCGGCTTCTTCCGGGTGCTGGTCGGTCTGGCCGCCTTCTTCGGCCGCATCCGCCCCGCGCACCGCAAGCCCGAGTTCAAGGCCCCGTACCGCATGCACGCCGGCAACAACATGGCCATCACCGCCGAGCTCTACCAGGTGTGCGGCGGCATGCCCCGGCGCCCCTCCCCCACCGACCGCACCTTCCTCAACCGCGTGCGGCGCACGACCGCCGCCATCGTCCACAGCCGCGAGATGGTGGTCGCCAACTCCACCAGGCGGATTCGGGCGTACGGCGTACTCGGCACCGCCAAGTGGTACCTGGACCGCGGCAGCGGCCTCCGGACGGCGGACCCGCGCTGATGCTCACCGAACTCCTCGACTCCCTGCACGCGGGCGACGGCCGCCCCGCCCTGCCCGGCGCCACCCGAGGCGAACTGGCCGAGCTCGTCCGCGGCTACGCCGTGGCGCTCGCCGACCTCGATCCGGGCGACACCATCGCGTTGGCCGTACGCCCGGGACCGCGCTCGCTGGCCACCCTGCTCGCCGCGTACCACCTGGGCCTGCGCGTCGCCGTGCTGGACCCGACCGCCGGCCCGGACGTCCTGCGGGCCCGCCTGGCCCTGGCCGCGCCCAAGCTCGTGCTGGCCGACGCCGCCGCCCAGGCCGTGGCCGGCTGGGCCGCCCGCCTGGCCCGCCGCGCCCACCTCGCCCTGCCCGAACTCGGCGCGATAGCGCCGGTGCGCACCGTCGGCCGCCGGCTGCCCGGCTCGCCGCCCGCGCTGCGTCCCCGGCCGGGCCGTCTCCCCCGGCGGTACGAGGGTGAGGGCGACGCCGTCATCGTCTTCACCTCGGGCACGACAAGCCGCCCCCGGGCCGTGGTGCACACCCGCCGTTCCCTCACGGCCGGCATGACAGCCGTCCACGACCTGGTCCGCCCGGTGCCCGGCGCGCCGGTGCTCGGCGGCACGTTCTTCGTGCTGGTGCCGTCCCTGGCCGGGGGCGCCCCGGTGGCCTTCCCGTCGCGGCGGGCCCTGCCCCGCCAGATCCGCGAGCTGAACCCGCAGGCGACCTACCTGACCCCGCCGCAGATCCGCGCCGGCCTGGCCGCGGGCGCCCGCTTCACCGGCCGCGTCTACAGCGGCTCGGCCCCGGTCAGCGCCGCCCTGCTCTCGGCCGTACGCCGCTCCGGCGCGGCCGAGGCGTGGGGCGTCTACGCCTTGACCGAGGTCTTCCCGGCCGCGGCCGTCGAAGAGTCGGAGAAAGCGGCCTTCACCGGCGACGGCGACCTGGCCGGCCGGCTGCTGCCGGGTGTCACCGCCCAGGTCGCCCCCGACGGCGAGCTGCTGCTGTCCGGCCCGACCGCCGCCGACCGCTACCTGGGCGACGATCCCTTCGAGTGGGTCGCCACCGGCGACATCGGCCGGGTCACGGAGGACCGGAAGGTCGTCCTGGGCGGCCGCGCCAAGGACATGATCCTGCGCCGGGCGGAGAACATCTATCCCGGCCTGTACGAGCCGTCGCTGCACGTCCCCGGCGTCGAACTGGCCCTGCTCGTGGGCGTCCCCGCCGGCGACGGCGACGAACACGTGGTGGCGGTGGTCCAGACCACGGCCGGCGCGGACGAGCGCACGGTGCGGTCGGCTCTCCGCGAGCCGCTGGCCCGGATGGGCTCGGCCCGCCCCGACCGGCTCGTCTTCGCCCGGATCCCCCTGGCCGGCCGCTCCCGCAAACCCGACCGCCAAGCCACCGCGGCCCTGGCGGCCCGCCGGTGAACGCCCGCGGTCGTGATCGGCGCGTGTACCTGGCCAGCCATCCGGTCCTCTTCGCGCTGCTGGCCGTCACCCGCCGCCGGCCGGCGCTGCGGATCGGCCGCAATGTGCTGGTGCACGACCGGGAGGCATACCGGAAGGCCCTGACCAAGGTCCCCCTGGACCGTACGGCCGAGGGCACGACCGGCGGCGCCGCGGGCGCGCTCGCGGGCCGCGGCGCCCTGTTCGACCAGCACGGCGACGAGCACCGCGACACCCGCCGCGGCACCGCCGACCTGCTGGGCGCGGCCGGGGTGGCCCGCCTGCGCCCGATCTGGACCGCCCTGCTCGCCGACCGCCTTCAGTCGCTGGAGAAAGGAGAGGACGTCGACCTGGTCCCCCTCACGGCCGAGATCGCCGGAGCAACCGCCGCGGCCCTCCTGAAGGTCGACGTAGACCCCCTGACGCTGGCCGCGGCCGCCCGGAAGGCCGCCGCCGCCGCGGCCCGAGCCCACTTGCCCGGCCCGGCCCGCCACCGCGCCGAGAAGTCGGCCGAAGCAGCCGCCGCCCACCTTCTCACCCTCCTGACCCCCACCGCCCCACCCGCGATTCCCGACCCCACCCGAAGCGCCGCAGCCCTCTCGCCCGCCGACGAAGACGCAGCCCTCCACCCTGCCCAACGGGCGGAAACGCTCGACTCCGCCCGGCGCGACCCAACCGCCGACCCCGACCGGCGGGGCGCAGCGCTCGACTCTGGGCGGCAGGGTGTGGCCTTTGATGGCGGACGAGAGGATGCGGCGCTGGCGGCGATGCTGGCCGTGGCGGCGATCAACACCACCGTGGCGGCCATTCCCCGGGCGGTGGCCTGGGCCTGCGACGCCGGGCTGTGGGAGCACGCCGCGTCGCCGGCGCTGGCCGAGGAGCTGTTGCGGGTCACCGCGCCCACTCCGCTGCTGCCGCGGGTGGCGGCGGCCGAGGCCGAGGTCGGTGGCTGCCCGGTCCGGGGCGGTGACCGTATGTTGCTGATCGCCCGGCACGCCGCCGAGGCGCACCGCCGCGACCCGTGTCCCGAGGATCCGGCGCCGGCCCAGATCTCGCAGTTGGTCTTCGGCGCCGGCCCGCACGCCTGCCCCGGCGCCCGCCTCGCCCGCACCCAGCTGGAGGACGTTCTGGCCGCCCTGGCCCCCTCCCGCCCGACGGTCGTACGGGCCCGGGCCGACCGCCGCTCCGCGTTGCCGGGCTGGCGCTCCTTGACCGTGCGAGCCACGATGCGCGCCCCGCATGGTGCCCCTTTCGCCGGCGCATCTCGCGTCCCGCATGGTGCCCCTTCCGCCGGCGCATCTCGCGTCCCGCATGAGGCCCCTTCCGCCGGCGCATCTCGCGTCCCCGGGCAACGCACCGGTTGCCCGGAGGCGTTCCCCGGCACCGCGTCTGCCATGCCGGCGGCGCATCGCACCGATGAGAGTCGCGAAGGCCACCGACCGCGCCCGGGCAACGGAGGCTGTGCGGATGAGCCGCGATGACGGAAGCCCGCGGACCCCACTACGACGACGGACAAGCGCGCGGCGAAAGTTGCTGCGCCGATGACGGTGGCGGTGAAGGTGTGGCGCGGTGACGGATGCCAGTGGGTTCTGCGGGAGCGAAGAGGCTCGGTGAAGGTCGCGGTGACGGGTGCCAGTGGGTTTTGCGGGAGCGAAGAGGCTCAGTGAAGGTCGCGGTGACGGGTGCCAGTGGGTTTTGCGGGAGGGAAGAGGCTCGGTGAAGGTCGCGGTGACGGGAGCCAGTGGGTTCTGCGGGGCGGAAGTGGCTCGGCGAGCGGCGGCGGACGGGCACGACGTGACCTGCCACGGGCGGCGGCCGGGGCCGGTCGGGCGGCACCGGCCGTGGGACGCCGCGCGGGAGGTGCCCGACTTTTCCGGTGCTGATGTGGTGCTGCATCTGGCGGCGGCCGTCGGGGACTCGCGGCATGGGGACTTCGAGCGGGTGAACGTCGACGGCACCCGGCGGCTTCTCGCGGCCGCCGGGGATCGGCCCGTGGTGTGGGTCAGCAGTGCCAGCGTCTACCGGCCGGGGCCCTATGACCGGGCCGTCGGCGAGGACCATCCCACCGACGGGCAGCGGACCGCCTACGGGCGTACCAAAGCGGCCGGGGAACGCCTCGCCCTCGACGCCGGGAAGGTCGTGCTGCGGCCGCGCGCCGTCTACGGTGACGGCGATCCCCACCTGCTGCCCCGGCTGCGGCGGACCGTTCGGGGTGGGCGCGCCTGGCTGCCCGGGCCCGACGTTCCGCTGAGTCTGACCGCGGTCGGCAACCTCGCCCAGGCCTGCCTGGCCGCCCCTCGGTGGCCGGCCGGGGCGTACAACATCGCCGACGATGTCGTGTACCGGCGGGACTCGGCCGTGGCGGCGGTGCTCGGTGTGCCCGTACGGCATGTGCCTGTCGCCGTCGCTCGGGCCGTTGCCGTGGTGAGCTCGTGGCGGCGGGAGCCGATGCTCACGCCGTACTCCATCGATCAAGTCACCGACGGCCTGGTGCTGGACATCGGGCGGGCGCTGGCGTGCGGGTACGCCCCCGTCACGCGGTTGTGCTGACCACCTGTGAACGGGCCACCGTCTTGGCGAGCGTGCCGTCGCTGCCGAGGCGGGTCGTGACCGCGTCGACCGAGAACTCGTAGCGGGTGTCGCGGTCGAGGCCGGTCACCGTGGCGCTCATCATCGCGCAGGCGGGGCCGGGGGTGACGACCGTCCAGCCGATGTCGCGCTGCTCGCCGAGCAGGGCGTCGTGGCTGATCGCGGTGACCCGGTAGTCGACCAGGTTGTCGCCGCCGGGGTTGTACCAGGTGACGGTGGCCGAGGTGGCGCCGGTGACCGCGGTGGCGCCGTTGATCGGGTTCCGCTTGTTCGGCGGGCACGAGGCCGAGCCCGTGGGGGTGGGCGCCGGCGTCGTGCTCGGCAGCGGCAGGAAGCCCGTCGGGAACGGGGTCGCGGTCGACTTGGCGCCGGTCACCACCGGGGACGGTGTCGCGCTGCCGTTGGCCACGCGGACCCAGGTGGTGCCGGGGGTGACCGGCGCGTTCGGCGTGCTGCCGCCGCTGCCGCACGCGGCCAGCAACGGCACCAGCGCGAGCGTGCCCAGTCCCATGGTGCCCAGCCAACGACGACGCACTCGCAGCCTCCGTCCGTTCGGTTCCCGTCAGGGGTTCCGTTCGGCCGGAGACGGCGGCAACTTAGTCGCGTCGGTAGAGCTCGCGGGTGCGTACCGCCAAATTTCTCGTCGCGGCCGAGTTGGCCCAGGTGCCCAGGACCACGGCCGCGCCCGGAATCATCTTGGCGAAGATCTTCTTGGCGGTCTGTACGCCGGCCATGCCGGCCAGCTTGACGCCGAGCCGGACCATCGTGCCGCTCAGCGGCCGGGCGGTCGCCTCGCCGAGCAGACGGCTGGCCCGCTCCCGGCCCGCGGCGACGCCGAGGGCGAGACGGGCGGTCTGCGCGACCTTGTGCACGCGCTGGAGGACCAGCAGGTCGGTGGCGCGTTCGGAGGCGGTCGGATCGTGGTCGTACGCGGCGGCGACGTGCAGCACCATGCGGGCTTGATTCCAGGCGAGGACGCCGACGTCGAGGACCGCGCCGGGCAGGCCGGTGGCGCCGGCGGCGGCGCCGGAGATGCGGGCGAGGGTGGTGAACCTCTTGATCGCCAGGTCGGCGAGCTGGTGGGGGGTCAGCTCGGGGTGGTCGGCGCGGGTCAGGCGCACCCACTCGGTGGCTTCGGGGCCGAGGCGGCGAACGGCTTCGAGGGCGAGGTGCTCCGGCGCGTACGTCGGGTCGGCCTTCATGCGCGACCAGAGGGAGCCGGGGGGTTCGGCGGTTTCGGCGAGTACGGGACGTTGCGGGGCTTCGGTCACAGATCGCTCCGAGGGGGGAAGGGAACGTTCCCGTGCCATTGTGCCGTGCGGATGCACGTGCACGCGAGACCCGATCTTCGGTTGTGCCTTCTCCGAGATCTTCGCTGCCCGAACGTCAGGGCCACATCACCGATTCGGTACGTTTTTCATGTGTCGACGGGCACAAGCCGGTCGCACGGAATGAAAGCCGGGGCAGGCTTGTTCGCACCGGGTACCCCGTTTTGGACCACAACAGGAGGCGTTCGACGTGCTCGACCCACACGAGCTGTACGAGCTGGCCGACGACCTGCCCGAGCTCGACGAGCCGGTCCTCGTCCAGGCGCTCACCGGGTTCGTCGACGCGGGCAGCGCGATCCAGCTGGCCCGGGAAAGTCTGCTCGACAGCCTGGAGAGCCGCGTGATCGCGACCTTCGACGTCGACCAGCTCCTCGACTACCGGTCCCGCCGCCCTCCGATGATCTTCGTTGAGGACCACTGGGAGAGCTACGAGGAGCCGGCCCTGGCCCTTCACCTGGTCCGCGACCAGCTCGGCACCGAGTTCCTCCTGCTCACCGGGCCCGAGCCCGACCTGCAGTGGGAGCGCTTCATCAGCGCCATGGTGGCCCTGACCGAGCGCTTCGGCGTCCGGGTGACCGTCGGGCTCAACGCGATCCCGATGGCCGTGCCGCACACCCGCCCCGGCAGCGTCACCGCCCACGCCACCGACAAGTCGCTGCTCGGTGACCGCGAGCCGTGGCTCCAGCGGGTGCAGGTGCCGGGCAGCGTCGGCAACCTGCTCGAGTTCCGGCTCGGCCAGGCCGGGCGCAGCGCCATGGGCTATGCGGCGCACGTGCCGCACTACCTGGCCCAGACCACGTACCCGGCCGCCGCCGAGCTGCTGCTCGACTCGCTCTCCTCGGGCACCGGTCTGGCCCTGCCCACCGGCGACCTGCGCGAGGCGGCCCGGGCCGTCCGCGACGACGTCGACAAGCAGATCGCCGACGACGAGCAGGCGACCCGCCTGGTGGCCTCGCTGGAGGCGCAGTACGACGCCTTCCTGCGCGGCCGCGAGACCAACCTGCTCGCCGACACCGACCGTCCGCTGCCTACGGCCGAGGAGCTGGGGGCCGAGCTGGAGCGCTTCCTGGCCGAACAGGGCCGCGAGGATTCGTGAAGAAGTCCAGGACCTGCTGAATCTCCCGGTCCCAGTACGCCCAGTCGTGATCGCCGGGAGTGAACGCCGAATCCAGCGTCACTCCCGCCTCGGCGCACACCCCGGCGAAGCGCTGGTTGATCTCGGCCAGGTAGTCCTCGGTGCCGCAGCGCAGCATCAACGGCGGTAGCTGGTCCACGCGCGCCCGGCGGACCAGATGCAGCAGGTCGTCGTCGGTGCCCCCGGCCTTACGGCCGGCGAAGACCCGGTCCATGAGGGCGCGGATGTGCGGCCGGTCGTCGTGTTCCTGCAGGTACGCCAGGTCGAGCGCCCCGGACAGGCTGGCCGCGGCGGCGAACCGGTGGGGTTCGCGCAACGCCCACTTGAAGGCGCCGTAGCCACCCATGGACAACCCGGCCACGTACGTCCGCCGGGGTTGATCGGAGACCTTGAAGAACCGGTGGACGAGCCGCGGGAGCTCGTCGCTGAGGAAGGTCCAGAACTTCATCCCGTACGCCTCGTCGGCGTAGAAACTGCGGTGCACCTGCGGCATGACCACGGCGAGCCCGCGCTCGGTGGCGTACCGCTCGATCGAGGTGAACCGCGTCCAGGCGGTGTCGTCGTCGGTGAGCCCGTGCAGCAGGTAGAGCAGCGGCGGCGGCTCCACCCCGTCCTGCGGCAGCACGACCGTCATCGAGGTGTCCAGCTCCAGCGCCTCAGAGGCGAAATCAACACGGATCAAGGCCATTGAGCGACCGTACGCCTGGCGTCACGCGCCCTTCGCTCCCACGGCGACGCGATCTTCCGCCCCCGCCGCCGCACCCTCAGCCGCCCGCGCAGCCCGCCCGCGCAGCTCGTCGCCGAAGTTCTCCGAAGCCGACACTCACATATCGACCATTGTGCCCACGCCCCGGTTGGGAATGTCGTACCCGTCGATTAGAATGTATGTACGAAAGATGCCCTCTGACCTGCTGATCTTCAGCGTGTTTCGGGTGTTTGAGTTAGGAGATCGACGTGAACTCGTCCGTGCTGAGTGTTCCCTCGACCAACCCCGTGCCCGTCATCCCGCCGTACGCGACCATGCTCGGTTTCACCCGGTATGTGACGCGGACCGGCCCGGCCAAGGCCACCTTCGTCGGCGGCCTGCGCCGCGCCCGCGAGCGCCGGTCCGGCTTCAACCCGCACGGCCAGCTCGTCAAGGCACTGAAGGCCGACATCGCCTTCCGCACCGGCGGCAGCTACCTGTCCGGCGTGGTCGATCTGGTCAAGGAGCGCTGGAAGCCGCTGTACGAGTCGGTCAGCGCCGGCGCCAAGACCTACCTGGCCTCCCTGGGCGACCCCGAGCAGGTAGGCCTGGCACAGACCCGCGACGCCCTGGCCACCGTCGGCCCCCTGGCCGTGAAGATCAACCCCCACTTCGGCCTGCGCTACGAGGACGGCCGCCGCGAGGCCGTCCGCCTGCACTTCGACGAGAACCCGCCCACCCCCGAGGCCGTGACGGCAACACTGCACCTGATGGCCCGCCACATGGACCAGATCCTGCCGAACGCCGAGCCCGTCCTGGTCGACCTGCGCCGCGGCACCACCCACCGCATGGACCCGTCCGCCAAGCCCAACGACATCGAGGCCTGGCTCTCCGGCGAGGCCGCCGCCTTCACCGCCATGTGGGGCGCCCCCGCCTGACCCACCCACCGTCCCGCGGCCGCCCCGGTTCCCGACCGCCCAAGTCCTCCGGGGCGGCCGCGCCCTACCCACCGCCCAGCCGGCGACCATTGCGCTACCAGCCCCCACCCGGGCCTGCGCCGCAACCCCGGCTCGCAGCATCCCCACTGCCACCCAGGCCGTCGCCGCAAACCCGGCCCGCACCATCCGCACTGCCACACAGGCCGTCGCCGCAAGCCCGGGCCGCAGCATCCGCGCTGGCGTCGCCGCAAACCCGGGCCGCACCATCCGCACTGGCGTCGCCGCAAACCCGGGCCGCAGCATCCGCGAGGGCCGCCCGACGCACCGTCGTTGCGGCGGATCATCGCCTCGCGGGCGTCTCGCATGCCCTTAGCTCGCATCCCCTGGTCAGCCGCGACCCTGCACACTCCGTGGTAGTTCGGCCGTGGGCCAACGCAGCGCCACCCACTGTTGCCGTCAGGCCCCTCCGGAGTGGCGTCGACGGTTCGCGACCACTTCGAGACGCCGCACGGACAGCCAAAACACCTTCCTGGCCCTCCGCGGCGCCGAGCCGGCCAACGGTCGGCTAGCGTCCGCGCGGTCCCAGGGCGGGCAGTCCCAGGACGGGAAATCCCAAGACGGACAGCCCCAGGACGGACAGCCCCACGACGAGCCAACCTTGGACGGGCGGTCCCACCACGAGCCAACCTTGGACGGGCGGTCCCACCACGAGCCAACCTTGGACGGGCGGTCCCACCACGAGCCAACCTTGGACGGGCGGTCCCAGCTTTGAAGCGGGACCAACGAGACGGCGGGACGGGACGGCCGGCACAGGGCAAGCGTCCCGGTGCGGGGGACGGAGGGCCTGACGCGGCACAGGGCAAGCGTCCTGGCGCGGAGCGAGAACGCTCGGCGCGGGGCGAGAAGGCTCGGCGCGGGGCGAGAAGGCTCGGCGCGGAGCGAGAAGGCTCGGCGCGGAGCGAGAAGGCTCGGCGCGGAGCGATAAGGCTCGGCGCGGAGCGATAAGGCTCGGCGCGGAGCGATAAGGCTCGGCGCGGAGCGATAAGGCTCGCGGGCTAGAAGGCTCGCGGGGCGAGAAGGCGCGGCGCGAGGTGCGGGGTGGGGCGCGTAGTGGGTGTTCGGGTGGCGGGCGCTAGCTCTGATTACCGCCGTGTGGGGGAAATTCGGGGTTTCGGGTGGGGAATGCCTTAGGTGCAGAACGGTTGCGACGATGCTCTCGGTGTACAGCACGGCACCGGCGCGTCGGGGGGCGTTCGTCATGGGAGCATTTGGTCGAGTTGTGGGCCTGGCGGTGGCGGGGGTCGCGGCGGGCACCCTCGTGCAACCGGTGGCGGCGCAGGCCGCGGGCAAGCTGCCTGGGCTGGTGGCCTATGTGCGCGGTGGGGATGTCTACGTCAGCGACGGCGGGGCGGAGAAGCGGCTCACCTCCGGCGGTAACCAGGCTCGGCCCCGGTGGGCGCCGGACGGGAAGCAGATCGCCTTTCTCAAGGGTGGGCTGCTCTGGGTCATGCGGGCCGACGGGAGTGGGCAGCGGCGGCTGACCACCCGGCCCGCGGCGGGGCCCTCGTGGTCGCCGGACGGGAAGTGGATCGCGTTCTCGTCTTTGTCGTGTTCGGGTGGGCCCGGGGTGTACCGGATCGCCGTCAAAGGGCAGGCGCAGCCGGAAGTTCTGTTTCCCCGGGACTGCCGTGGGGAGGAACTTCCCGCCGAGCCGGCGCCGGTGACGTCGCGGGCCGGGTCGCTCAGTGAGCGGCTGGCCGGGGACGACGCGGTGGCCTGGTCGCCTGACGGGAAGCAGGTCGCGTTCCGGGGTGGCAGCTGCGAGTCGGTCTACGACGCCTGCCTCAGTGTGGGGACCGTGGCCACCGGCGGGGAGCAGACCGTGGCCGCGTACGGGGGTGGCTCGCTGCAGAACCGCGGGTTCGCCGTGGTGCCCAGCTGGCGGCCGGACGGGCGGAAGCTGGCCTGGACCGCCTACCAGGAAGGGGAGACCGCGGCGCAGAACGAGCCGGTGCATCTCGTCGAGTACGACACCACCACGCGGGCCAAGCGGACCGTCGGCGGGGCCGGTGACCGCGAGCTGGCCTACGTCGACAAGGCGCGCGCCGTGGCGACCGGGCAGAACGCCGGTGGCTCCTGGGTGATGGTGGTCGGGCTGGCCGACGGGACCCGCAAGCCGTTCCGGTCCGGGTCGCAGCCCAGCGTGCAGCCGGTGGGCTAAGCAGAGTCGCCGGAGGTGCCGATGAGGGTGTTGACCGGTGGCGACGAGGTTGCCACCGGCCGGCTCTCTGATGGAGGTACTGCATGAGCGTCTCCGGTCTCGGTACCGCGCGAACCCCTCACCCCCCGGTGACCCCGCTGCATCGGGCCTCCCGGGCGGACAAGCCCGCGCCGGCGCGCACCGACTTCGACTCGCTGACCGGCAGTGACCGGGAGCTGATCTTTCAGGTCACGGGGCAGCGGGTGGGGCCGGGGTTCGATCCGGCCAAGGACCACCCCACCGCCTTCGCCGCGATCATCGCGGCCGAGCGGGCCAGCGGTCGGCTCGCGCCGGGGCAGGACGCTTCGGCGCTCTACGTCAAGGACCTCAACCGGCGGTACGAGCGGACCGGCGGCCCCAACCCGGTGGCCCCGTACATGGCCAAGGCCCTGGCCTATCTCGCGCAGACGACGGCCGCTCGCCGGATCGACGTCAGCGCCTGAAAAACTGGGGTGGTGCAGGAACATCCACCCATCCGGACCTTTCATCCGCGCCGCGGTCGCATGAGCGCGCGGCACGCCGACGCGCACGCCGAACTGTGGCCGCGTCTCGGGCTGACCGTCGAGGACGGCGACCGTACGCCGCTGAGCCTGCCCGAGTTGTTCGGGCGGGACGCCCCGGTCGTGCTGGAGATCGGCTTCGGGATGGGTGACACCACCGCGGCGATGGCGGCGGCCGACCCCGGCCGGGACTATCTGGGCATCGAGGTGCACACGCCGGGCATCGGGAACCTTCTCGCGCTGGCCGGGGAGCTCGGCCTGGACAACCTGCGGGTGGCTCGGGGCGACGCCATGGAACTCGTCCATCGGCTGTCGCCGGGGTCGATCGCCGCCGTGCACATTTTCTTCCCGGATCCGTGGCCGAAAGCCAGGCATCACAAGCGGCGTCTCGTACGGCCGGGCAACGTGGCCCTGCTGCGGGAACGGCTCCGCCCGGGCGGGGTGCTGCACTGCGCCACCGACTGGCCGCACTACGCCGAGGCGATGGCCGAGACACTGGACGCCGATCCGGGGCTGGAACGGCTCGACACCGACCGGGCCGACCGGCCGGAGACCAAGTTCGAGCGGCGCGGCTCCCTGGCCGGCCGGCCGATCGCCGATCTTCGCTACCGGCGCCGCGACTGACCCGGCCGGCCCCGCCGCCGAAGACGGCCGGCGGCCTCGCGTGACCACGCCGCTCGTCCGGTGGTGGTCCCCGTGCTTGTGTGTGGGTACGCGCCAACCCCGTACAACCGAATTTGGGTCTTTTTGGTTATTGGCACCTTATAGGGTGAAGGTAACGGAGGCGGGCCGGAAGGTAGGCGATGCGGCGAGACGACCCAGGCCTGAGCGGCGGAGAGACGGCGCGTGAGCCGGCCGCCGGGCCCGGGGGTGGACTGCCGTGGCGGCCCGAGGGGCTGATGCAGGTGGCCGAACTTCATCGCGGCGTGCTGACCAGTGGGGCCGCCGATCAACTGGCGGCGCTCGTGGCGCGGGCCGCGCACGCTCCGGTCGGGCTCATCCATTTCGTCCAGGGCGGCAAGCTTCGGCTGTACGGGGGTTACGGGCTCCGGATCCCCTGGCAGGACGTCGCCGACACGCCCCTCGAGGACTCGCTGGCCGGTCTCGTGGTGCGCGGTGACGCCCCGCTGGTGATCGACGACGTGCACGCCGACGATCGGGTGCCGGCCGACAACCTGGAGTCGAGCGGGGCCTACCTGGGGCATCCGATCCGCGACCAGAGCGGCGCCGTGCTCGGCATCTGCTGCGCGGTCGACGAGAAGCCCCGGCAGTGGTCGGCCGCCGACATCGCCTCGGTGGCCGAGGCCGCGCAGGTCAGCACCCTGCTCATCACCGAACAGCTGAACCGGTACGAGATCGACCGGCAGCGGCGCTTCCTCGACGCGGTCCTGGACAGCCTGCATGACGGGGTCACCGCGTGCGACGAGCAGGGGCAGATCGTCTTCGTCAACGAGCGGATGCGCAAGCTGTGGGGTGAGAGCGGGCTGTCCGACGACACGCTCGACCAGCTCACCGACGCCGGCGGCAAGCCGATCCGGCGGGCCGACCTCGGACTGTTCCGGGCGCTGCGCGGCGACCACGTGGCCGACGCCGAGGTGGTGCTGCACGGGCAGCACGGGCGTTCCCGGCACTACCTGGTCGACGCGCACCCGATCGTCGGGCCGGACGGGCGTACGGTCGGCGCGGTCCAGGCCGTGCAGGACGTGACCCGGCGCAAGCGGGTGGAGCGGTTCCGCACGTGCGAACTGGCGGTGATCACCGCGCTGGCCGAGGCGCCCAGCATCGAGGCGGCCGGCCCGCGCGTGCTCGAGTCGGTGGTGAGCACGCTCGACTGGGTGCACGCCGAGCTGTGGCTGGTCGACAAGGCGGCCGCGGTCGTACGCTCGGCGGCCCGGTGGAGCGCGCCCGGCTGGCGGGAGGACATCGAGACGCCGGTCGACCTGCCGTACGGCACCGGCCTGGCCGGGCGGTCCTGGCAGGTCGGCAAGCCGCTGTGGATCCGCGACGTGGGCCAGCCGCAGAGCCTGATCTCGGAGGAGACGGCGGCGACGTCGCGGCTGCACACGGCGCTGGCCATCCCGGTACGGGAGGGCTTCGAGACACTGGGCGTGCTCACCGTCTTCGCCGACACGGTGGAGGATCCGGAGGACGAGCTGCTGGCCCTGATGTCCGGCATCGCCGCGCACATCGGCCAGTTCGTCGAGAAGAGGCTCGTCGAGGATCTGCAAAGACAACTGATCCGTACGAAGAACGAGTACCTGGCGCTGGTCGGGCACGAACTGCGCACGCCGCTGACCTCGATCAGCGCCTACACGGAGCTGCTACGGGAGGCGGACGAGAAGTCCCTGGTCGCGGACGGTCCCCGCCTGCTGGAAGTGATCGAGCGGAACACGAACTCGCTGCGCGACATCATCAACGAGCTGATGGAGCTGAACGCGCTCGACACCGGCCACGCCGACGTGCAGCTGATGCCGATGGACCTGGCCGAGGTGGTACGCGACTCGGTGGCCAAGGCGCGGGCGGCCATCGACGGCGCCCCGCTGGTGATCGAGGACGAGCTGCCGGACCAGCTGATGCTGCCGGGCGACCGCAAGCGCCTGCGGCAGGTGGTGGACAACCTGCTGGGCAACGCGGTCAAGTACAGCCCCGACGGCGGCCGCATCGGGGTGACCCTGCGGGCGACCGGGCACGCGGCCGAGCTGGCCGTCTCGGACGCCGGCCTGGGCGTCTCGGACGACGAGCGGGACAAGATGTTCACCGGGCTGTACCGGACGGCGCGGACCAGGGACAAAGCCATTCCCGGTACGGGGCTGGGGCTGACCCTGAGCCGCGCGGTCGTCAGCAAGCACCACGGCAGCATCGAACTAGTCGACCACGACGGCCCGGGGTCGACGGTGCTCGTACGGCTTCCGCTGGTGGCCCGCTAGTCGGGCGCTTCCTCCTGCGCGTTGGCGCTCGTCTCGTTGATGCCGGCGTTCGTGCTGCCGTCGGCCGGGGTGGTGTCGGTGGGCGGCTTGTCGGTGGTGAACTCTCCGGTCTCCTCCACTCCCGTGACGTGCTGATCGGTGCTGGCGCCCTCGGCGGTGTCGTCGCTCATGACTGGGACATACCCGCTTTCCGGGGTTCCATCATACCTTCGCAGCCGATATATTCCGGGACGTGGAAACACCGCTGCGGGAGCCGACCTTCCTGATTCTGACCGCGCTGGCCGGCGAGCCCCTACACGGCTATGGGCTGATCACCGAGGTGAGCCGGCTGTCCGGCGGGCGGGTGACGCTGCGGCCGGGCACGCTGTACGGCGCGCTCGACCGCCTCGTCGACGCCGCCTTGGTCGAGGTCGACCACGAGGAGGTGGTCGACAGCCGGCTGCGCCGGTACTACCGGCTGTCGGCCCAGGGCGGCGCGACCCTGGCGGAAGAGACCGAACGCATGCGCCGCAACGTCGAGGCGGCCACCGAACGCCTGCGCAACATCCCCCGGCTCAACGAAGGATGGGCATGAGCACCCTGGAACGCCGCTACCAGCTCCTGATCCGCCTGTTCTACCCGGCCCGCTACCGGCACGAGCGAGAGTCGGAGATCGTCGGTACGTACCTCGAACTCGCGCCGCCCGGCAAGCGACGACCATCGTGGCGCGAGGTGGCCGACCTGGCCACGGGCGGCGCCCGCCAACACCTGCGGGCCACCGAGGTCACCGAGCTGCGCCCCGGCCTGCGCCTGGCCGGCCTGCTGGCCATGGCGACGGCCACGGCCCTGGCGGCGCTGTGGGCGGTCCTCGAGTCCTCGCCGATACCGCCGGACATCCCCTGGCGGGCTGTTCCCCGGATCGGCCCGATCACCTCGCTCGGCGCCGTCGTGTGGGCGCTGTGGTTGCTGGCCGCGTTCTTGTTCGCCGTTCGCCCACAGTGGTCGCGGGCGGCGATCGGGGTCGCGTTGCTGGGGACGGTGGCCGTGGTTCCGCTGTCGGCCGCCACGGACGTGTGGCGGCCGCCGGTCTACGTGCTGCTGGCCCAGTTCGCGCTCGGAATCGTGGCGCTCGGCGCCGGCCGGCTCCCCGTGATCGAGCGACTGCTCCCACTGGCGGCCGGTGCGGCGGCGGCCGCCCTCAGCCGGCCCATCATCGAGAACAACATGATCTACATGGGCGAGGCCGCCACATACATGATGACGGCGATCGGCCTCACCCTGCTGGCCGTGGCGATCGCGGTCGCCGTGGGCCTCGGCGTGACCGGCCAGCCCCGGGGCGGCTGGGCCTTGCTGATCCTGCTGGGCCCGATCGGCCTGGTCACGTTGCGGTCGCTGACCGAAGCACTGACCAACAGCCTCTACGGCCGGACAAACGCCGAATACTCCGACTTGGCCGCAACAGCCATGCTGGTCGCCGCCACCGCGACCGCGCTACTGCTCCTGGCGCTGTCCCTCCACCGCCGCCTGACCGTCCACGACCGCTGCGAGTCCTGCGGCGGCCCGCTCCGAAGCACCCAGCGCTACGACAAGACCCCACGCGCCCACACCTGACAGCCACCACCCGCCGCCACCGCCGACCGCTCGCCGCCACCGCCCACCACAGCCGCCCGCTCGCCGCTACCACCCACGACCACCGCCCACCGCGGGCTCAACGCTCGCCGCCGCCGCTCATCCGCCACCCACCGCGGGCTCAACGCTGGCCGCCGCTCACCCGCCACCCACCGCAGCCGGCCGCTCGCCGCTGCCGCCCGCCGCCGCCGCGGGCTCAATGCTCGCCGCTGCCGCTCTCCGCCGCCCTCCGGCCGCCGCTCGCCGCCGCCCACCCCACACCGCTGCTGCAACCGCCCGCTCACCGCTACCGCCCGCCGCTCTCCGCTGCCGCCCACGTCACCCCGCCGACGCTCCCGCTCCAGCCACCGCCCACCGCCCACCGCAACCCTCGCCGTTGCCGCTACCGCTTGACGATCCCTGCGGCCTGCCACCCCACAGCCCGCGCCCGCAGCCGAAGCGGCCGGCGGCTCCTGCCGGACCGCGCGGCACACTCCGGCCTTCAGACCCGTGACACCCAGGCGGCAGCCGTCAGACTCCCGACGTGCGGGCCACGGCCGTCAGACTCCGGCGTGCGGACCGTAGCCGCCAGACCCCGGCGTGCGGGCCGCGACCGTCAGACCCCGGCGTGCGCACCGTAGCCGCCAGACCCCGGCGTGCGGGCCACGACCGTCAGAACCCGGCGTGCGGACCGCGGCCGTCAGAACCCGGCGTGCGGACCGCGGCCGTCAGACCTCCGAGGGGCAGGCGGCGGGAGAGTTCAGTGCTTCGACGAGGTGGGTGGCGGAGGAGGTGTGCTTGGCGTAGGCGTTCGGGTAGGCCGAGATCTGGACGGCCTGGGCGGCTTCGGTGAGGCGCATCTTCTGCCAGCCGTCGATGGTGAGCAGCTTGTCGTAGAACTTTCGGGTCTGGTAGGCCGGGTCGGAAAGCTGCTTGGGGGTGCCCCAGCCCTGGCTCGGGCGCTGCTGGAACAGGCCGATCGAGTCGCGGTCGCCGCCGCGCAGGTTGCGGAGGCCGGACTCCTGCAAGGCGGTGGCGACGGCGATCACCACGCCGGGGTTCGGCACCCGGCGCTCGTTGCCGATGCTGACGATGAGGCGGGCGTTGGCGACCTGCTCGTCGCTCCACTTGGTCAGGACCACTGAGGACGTCGAGGCCGCGGGGCTCGGCGTGCAGGCGGCGTTGGCACGAAGCAGAGGGCTGATGATGAAGCCGGCCAGGACGGCGACGGCGATCACGAAAAGCGGGCGCACGACGGCAGAGAGTACCGGTTGTTGATCTCACAAATCGAGGGGTATCGCCGGCCTCCCGCAAGATGCCGCGAGGCCCAGCGGCTGTTGTTCAGCGCGCTGGGCCTCGGTGGTGGGGATCAGTGGGTGGGGTGGACCACCGCGGCGGCGCCGCCGCCTCGGCGGGTGGGTTCGGCTGTGGCTATGAAGGTGCCCCGGGGGGTCAGCTCGATAGCCGTGGCGGCGCCCAGTTCGGGGACGTCGGGGCCGAAGGTGTGGCCCAGGGCGGTCAGGGCCGGGCCGTACGTGGTGTGGAACGCGGGTTCGGCCTGGATGCCGGCCGAGTTGCGCTGGGAGGCGCGTGGGGCGGCCATCGCGGCCGGCAGGGACTGGCCCAGGACCAGGCGGTTGACCAGGATCTGCAGGACCGTGGTGATGATGGTGGCGCCGCCGGGTGAGCCCAGGGCCAGGAACGGCTTGCCGTCCTTCAGGACGATCGTCGGGGACATCGAGCTGCGCGGGCGCTTGTTCGGGCCGGGCAGGTTCGGGTCGGCGGCGGGGGCCTGGGTGTTGGTGAAGTTGAAGTCGGTCAGCTCGTTGTTCAGCAGGAAGCCACGGCCGGGAACGACCATGGCGTTGCCGCCGGTCTGCTCGATGGTGAACGTGTACTCGACGATGTTGCCCCACTTGTCGGCCACGGTCAGGTTCGTGGTGCTCATGCCCTGCTCGGTGGGGCCACCCACGGTGGCCGGGGTGCAGCCGGAGGCGGTGATGTCGCCGGGCGGGACGGGCTTCGTGAGGGCGCGGGCCGGGGAGATCTGGCAGGCGCGCTGGCCGGCCCACCGGTCGGAGACCAGCTTCCTCAGGACGTCCGGGGAGGTGTACGCGCCGACGTACCGGTTGCGGTCGGCGAACGACAGGGCCGACGCCTCCAGGTAGTAGTGCAGCGCGTTCTGCCGGGTGACCTTCTTCTGCTCGAGGATGTTGAGGGCTTCGCTGACCGCCACGCCGCCGCTGGACGGGGTCGACATGCCGTAGACGGTCAGGCCGCGGAAGTCGGAACGGGTCGGGGCGGGCGTCCGCACCCGGTAGTTGCGCAGGTCGGCCGTGGTCAGTGTGCCGGGGCGGATCGGGTACGCCCACGAGCCGATCGGGGTGGCGTCGACCGGCGGATGCTGCACCGTGCGGACGATGTCGGCGCCGACCGGGCCGTTGTAGAGCACACCGATGCCCTTGCGGGCGATCAGGCGGTACGTGTCGGCCAGATCCGGGTTGCGCAGCGTGGAACCCACGGCCGGGGGTGCGCCGCCGGGCAGGTAGATGTCGCTGGTCGAGGTGAACTGGCCGAAGGCGGCGGCGTTGTCGGCCACCTGCTGGCGGAAGGTGGCGTCGACGGTGAAGCCGCGGTCGGCGACCCGCGCGGCCGGTTGCAGGAGGCTGGCCAGGGAGCGGGTCCCCCACTTGCGGGCGGCCGTGTCCCAGGTGGCGAGCGTGCCGGGCGTACCCACGGAAAGACCCGAGACCCGCGCCTCCGGGAAGTCGTAGGGCAGGCCGTCGGCCGGGTCGATGAAGTGGGTCTCCCTCATCGTGGCGGGGCCGGACTCGCGGCCGTCGATGGTGGAGACGGAGCGTTTGCGGGCGTCGTAGTAGACGAAGAAGCCGCCACCGCCGATGCCGGCCGAGAACGGCTCGGTCACGCCGAGGGTGGCCGCGGCGGCCAGGGCGGCGTCGACGGCGTTGCCGCCACGGCGCAGCACGTCGAGGCCGACGGCGGTCGCGGTCGGGTCGACGGTGGCGACGGCACCGCCGTACCCGGTGGCCGTGGGCCCCGAAGAAACGGCCGGGCCGAGAGTGGGAGCGCCGGCCAGAGCCGGTGTCGGCGCCGCGAGCGCCGTCGCCGACAGGGAAAGCGCAGCTAGTACCGGCAAGATCCGCATCGATCCTCCGAAGTAGGCAGAGCTGACGGTCTATTCCTGCCTACCAGACTCACCGCGATTGCGCCGCACAACCGCGGCCGGCTTACCGCGAATGGGCCGCCCAGGTCTCGAACATCGCGGCGTAGGCGCCGCCGGCGGCGACCAACTCGGCGTGCGAGCCGGACTCGATGATGCGATGGTCGTCGACCACGATGATGCGGTCGGCGCGCATGGCCGTGGAGAGGCGGTGCGCGACCAGGATCGCGGTGCGGCCCTCCAGCAGGGCGTCCAGGGCGGCCTCCACCCGCAGCTCGGAGCGCAGGTCGAGGCTCGATGTGGCTTCGTCGAGGACGACCACGCGCGGGGAGGCCAGGAACGCGCGGGCCAGCGCCAGCAGCTGGCGTTCGCCGGACGAGACCGACTGGCCGCGCTCGTGCAGCGGGGTGTCCAGGCCGTCGGGGGAACGTTCGACCAGGTCGCGCAGGCCGACCGCGTCCACGGCGGCCCAGACCTCCTCGTCCGTGGCGGACGGGCTGGCGAAGGCGATGTTGTCGCGGAGGGTGCCGGCGAACAGGAACGGCTCCTGCGGGACGACGCCGATCTGGCGACGCAGGGACTCCAGGGTCACGTCGCGGAGATCGTACCCATCAATCGTGATTTTGCCTGACGAAGGATCGTAGAAGCGGGTCACCAGTTTGGCCAGGGTGGACTTGCCGGCGCCGGTGGGGCCGACGCAGGCGATGGTCTCGCCGGGGGCGATGCGCAGATTCACGCCTTGGAGAACGGGGCGGTCGGGCAGGTAGCCGAACGTCACGTCGTCGAAGACGATCTCGCCCTCGACCGGGGGGAGGGTACGCCGTCCGGGCACCACCGAGGGCTCCGACGAGAGCAGGCCGCGGATCTTGCCGATGGCCGCCTTGCCCTGCTGGTACTGCGTGTAGAGCTGAACCAGCTGCTGCACCGGCTGGAAGAACGAGTTGATGTAGAGGACGAACGCGGTCAGCTCGCCCACCGTCAGCTCGCCGCGCAGCACCATCCGGCCGCCGAGCAGCAGCATCACCGCCATCGCGATCAGGCCGATCACCGACGTGCCGGGGCCGTAGATGGCGTTGATCCGGCCGGTCCAGTCGTTGGCGTCCCGGTACGAGCCGACCACCTCGCGGTGCGCGACGACGTTGCGCTCCTGACGGTTGTGGGCGGTGACCACGCGGACACCGTTGAGCGACTCGGCCAGGTCGGCGAACATGGCGGCGATGGTGTCGCGCTGGCGGTTGTAGCCGCGGTCGGCGGCGTGCCGGAACCACAGTGAGGCGATCGTGAGCGGCGGCACGACCAGGACCAGGGTGATGATGGCGAGTTCGGCGTTGTAGTGGAACAGCACCCCGGTGACCACGACCATGGTCAGGCCCTGGATGAGGAACTGGGCGAAGCCGTCCTGGAGCAGGTTCTGCAGCGACTCCACGTCGGAGGTCATCCGGGTCAGGGTGACGCCGGCCTTCTCCCGCGTGTAGTAGTCGAGCGACATGCGCTGCAGGTGGGCGAAGATCCGGATCCGCAGGTCGCGGGTGGCGGCGGCGGCGAGAAGGCCGCTCTTGCGCATGCGTACGGCGGTGGCCAGGCCGGTGAGCAGGATGGCCGCCACGAAGCAGGCGGTCGCGATGATCAGCACGCGGACGTCGCGGCCGGTGATGCCGTGGTCGATGCCGACCTGCACCAGGTAGGGCCCGGCCTGCAGCAGCAGCGTCTCGACGAGGATGGCCAGGGACGCGGCGATCAGCAGGCCCGGGCGGCCGATCAGGAGCCGCCCGATCGAGATACGGGCGCCCTCGTCGCGGTGCGGGTCGTAGCGGACGCCGGGGTCGCCGTGCTCGGGCTCGCGGGATTCGAGCTTGGCCACACCCTCGGCCAGGTCGTCCGGGATGCCGGCGAACGGCAGCCCGCTTCCTTTGCGGCCGGCCGCGCCCATGGCCGGCCGTCCGCCGACGTTGAAGCCGCCGAAACCTCCACCGAACATGCTCATGCTGAGCCTCCTCGGGCATGCCCTCCTGGCCCTGCGCCCGCTCCGCTCGCTCCGGTGCAGTCGGTCATGCCGTCACCTGCGCTGCGAGAACTTCCGCGTATCGGGGTTCTGTGGCCAGCAAAGACTCGTGCGTCCCGTCGGCGATCACGTGGCCGTCGGCCATCAGGACCACACGCTCGGCCAGGCTGATCGTGGAGAGGCGGTGCGCGACGATCAACGTCGTACGGCCGCGCATCTTGTCGCGCAGCGACGAGTGGATCATCTGCTCGACCGTCACGTCGATGGCACTGGTGGCGTCGTCCAGCACCAGGATCGGCGGGTTGACCAGCAGCGCCCGCGCGATCGCCACGCGCTGCCGCTGACCGCCGGAGAGTGTGTAGCCGCGTTCACCGACCACAGTGTCGTACCCCTCCGGTAGGTTCCGGACGAACTCGTCGGCGCCGGCTGCCACGGCCGCGGCGACGACGTCGTCGCGGGAGGCGTGCGGTTTGCCGTACGCGATGTTGTCGTGGATCGAGAGGGAGAACAGGAACGGTTCGTCGGGCACGATGCCCACCTGCTCGCGCAGTGACGCGAGGCTCAGGTCACGGACGTCGTGCCCGTCGATGGTCACCCGCCCGGACGTGACGTCGTAGAACCGCGCGGCCAGCCGTCCCAGAGTCGACTTCCCGCTTCCGGTGCCGCCGACCACCGCCACGGTCTCCCCCGGCCTGATGCGCAGGTTGAGACCTTCAAGGGCGACGGTCCCATTGGGGTACGCGAACACGACGCCTTCGAACGCGAGGTCACCGCGCAGCGGTACGACGACCGGGTTCGGCCCGTCCACGACGTCCGACGGCGTATCCAGGATCTCGTAGATGCGGCGCGCCGACGCCGAGGCCCGCTGACCCATCATGATCATCATGCCGAGCATCCGGAACGGCGGTTGCAGCATCAGGATGTAGGAGTTGAAGGCGACGATCGTGCCCACTGTGGTGTGCCCGTCGATCACCATGAGCCCGCCCACGAGCAGCACCAGGGCGAGCCCGAGGCGGGGCAGGTTGTCCAGCAGCGGGTTCCAGCGGCTGCGGATCCGCGCGTCCTGGCGGTACGCCCAGCGGATCCGGTCGGCGCTCTCGGCCAGCGACCGCAGCTGGCGCCCCTCCGCCGCGAACGCCTTCACGATGCGTACACCCTGAACGTTCTCGTCGACGACCGTGGCCAGCTGGGCCAGGCGGGCCTGGATCAGCCAGGACACCGGGAAGATCGCCTTGCGCATGCTGACGCCGAGGACGCCGATGACCGGCATGGTCACCATGGCGACGACGGCCAGCGGCACGTTGATCGAGAGCATGAGCCCGAACGCGACGACCGCGATCAGGCACTGCACGAGGATCGAGGGGCCGAAGGCCAGATACATCTGCACCGCGCGGATGTCGGAGCCGGAGCGCGACATCAGCTCGCCGGTCTGCACCCGGTCGTAGAAGCCGAACGGCATCCGCACCAGATGCGAGTACACGATGTTGCGCAGGTCGTACTCCATCTCGTACGCCGTGCGCAGCAGGTAGAGCCGGGCCAGATAGTTGATCACGCCCTGGACCAGGGCGAGCCCGACGATCCACCACACGTACGTGGCGAGGTCGCCGGTGCGATCGACCACCGCGTCGTCGATGCCGATGCGGACCAGGTTGGGGATCTGCACCTGCACGACGAGACCCGCGAACGACAGCGTCAGCGAGGTGATCAGCAGGACTTTGTGGGCCTTGACCAGCGGCAGCGCCCGGCGCAGCCAGGTCTTGCGAACATCCGGATCGATGGACGCCCGGGGCGCGCGACGACTCAACGGCGCCTCCAATCTAGTTAGCCTGGCTAACAATACTCGCGATCGGCCGCGCGGCCCGGGTGACCCGCGGTACCACGACGACGGCCAGGGCCCCGAGCACCTGACAGACCGCGATCCCGGCGAGCAAAGCGACAATTCCGGCGGGCGCGGCGAGCCCGGCCAGGGCGGCCCCGGCGGCGGCCGCGGTGACTTTCACCCCGGCCCCGAGGGTGAAGACCTGGGTGCGGATCTCCGGCGGCGCCTCCTGATCCCGTACGGCGAAGACCGCCACCGAAACCGGCACACCCAGCGCCCCGGCGACCGCGAAGAGCGGCAGCCCGGCCCACCCGACCGGCAACAGGATCAACAGAAGGAACGGCACCGAGGTGGCGGCCAGCGAGACCGCGACCACCCACTCGGGCGGCCGCCGCCGAATGGGCCACTTGGTGAGCACCAGCGAGGTGAGCAGCCCACCGGCCGCCCCGGCGGAAAGCACCAGCCCGGTCAGCTCGTCGCGCCCCGCCTCGTCGGCCAGCAGCGCCGCGACCAGGGGAAGGGCGCCCACCCCGAGCATGCTGAAAATCGTTCCGAGCGTGACCGCCCCCAGCCGAGGCCGCCGCACCATGACCGTGACCGCCGCCAGCGGCGACTGAATCCGCCGCCGCCCAGCACCCCCAGCCTTTTCGACCACCGCCTCTCCACCCGCGACTTCTCCGCCCGAACTATCCAGCGCCGCCACCGGCCGGGGAATGCCGCCCGAAATATCCGACTCGGCCACCGACCGGCGAGGGCCGCCCGAAAGATCCGACTCGGCCCACGGCGAAGCGCCGCCCGAAAGATCCGACTCCGCTGACGGCGAAGCGCCGCCTGAAACGCCCGCCCCGGCGGTGGCTCGCAAACCGTCGCTCAAAATGCCCGGCGCGGGGGCCACTCGCGACCCGTCGCTCGAAATGCCCGGCGCGGGGGCCGCTCGCGACCCGTCGCCCGAAATGCCCGGCGCGGGGGCCGCTTGCGACCCGTCGCCCGAATTACCCGATGCGGGGGCCGCTCGGAAATCGTCGCCCGAAATGTCCGATGGGGGATCCGAGGGAAGACGGCCGCCCGAGAAGTGCGGCCGGGAAGTTCGCCCGGAACGGTCGTCAGGAATATCCGGGGAGATCGACGTGGAATCACTGCCGGAAATGTCCGGCGCGGAGACCGGCACGGGACGGCCGCCCGAGGTGTGAGGGCGAGATTCCGGCTGGGGGCGGCCGCTCAAGGTGTCGGGGCGGGATGCGGGCCGGAAGCGGTCGCTCGAGGTGTAAGGGCGGGATTCCGGCAGGGAGCCGCCGCTCGAGGTGCCGGGGCGAGATGCCGGCAGGGAGCGGTCGCTCGAGGTGCCGGGGCGAGATGCCGGCCGGGAGCGGTCGCTCGAGGTGTGCGGGCTGGCGGGTCGCGGGGCGGTGCCGAGTGGGAGCGAAGCGACCAGGACGGCGCCGGCCACGACCAAGGTGACCAGGCCTACCACCGACCAGGAGGCGCCCGCGAGGTCGGCCAGTACCGCGGCCAGGGCGGGGCCCGCGATTCCGGCGATGCTGTACGACATCACGTCGAAGCCGAAGGCCCGTTCCAAGCGGGCCGGCACCAGGTCGGGGAGCAGGCTGCTCAGGCCGCCGATCAGCAGCGGGGCGCAGCAGCCGGCCAGGATCAGGAACGCCGCCGCGGCCCACGTCGAGTGGGCGATCAGTTCGGCTCCCGTGAGCAGGGCTCCGGCGTACCCCAGGAAAGCCAGGACATAGAACAGCCGGCGGCGGTGGACCGCGTCGGCCAGGGCGCCCGTGATCGGCGCCGCCACCACGTGCGGGACCATCAGGGCCGCGATCAACAGGCCGCCCAGGGCCTCGTCGCCTGTCTGGTCGAGCGCCAGCAGCAGGATCGCCACCCGGGCGCCCTCGTCGGCGAGGCGGGCGCACACGGCCGCACCCACGTAGCGGGTCAAGGTCATTGCGGCGGCCCCCGTGCGCTCGGTCCCGACGGCCTCTGTACCCCGGTTCAGCCCACCCCGAACGGCTGCGGCGCCACCGACGGGCATGTTGTTCCGGCCGCGGGCAGGGTCAGGGCCGTCAGGTATTTGTCCACCGCGCCGGCCACGCACGGGCTCCGGTTGTAGATGACGTGGCCCCAGCCGTCGTACGTCAGCAATCGCGCTTTCGGGCCCAGCCGGGCCGTCACCCGTTGCGCCCAGGTGTACGCCGTGGCCGGGTCGTGGCGGGAGTTCACCAGCAGGATCGGGGCCGTGCCGGGCGGGGGCGTGACCGGTCGCTGCGGATTGTCCGGTGCGGACGGCCAGCCCAGGCAGCCGGTCATCGCCGACAGGGCCAGCGGCGAGACCAGCATGTGCGGGGAGCGCTTGGCCAGGGTCTGCAGGTGACGTCGCAGTTCGGGGAAGCCGCTGACCGGCAGGCGCCAGTCCTCGCAGATCACGGCGGGGAAGCTGTGGTCGATCAGGTCGACCGGCGGGGCGGGCGCCTTGCGGGCCGCGGGTTTGGCGGCCAGCGCGTCGCGCAGGTAGTAGGCGAACGAGTACCACTGCGGTTCGTAGAACGCCGCGAAGGCGGCACCGATCAGCTCGGCCAGGGTCAACGGCTGAGGCGGGTCGTACGGGTTCTGCAGCGTCCCGGCGCGGGCCCGCGCGACCGCGCCGGCCCAGACCTGGGCCAGGTCCTGGCCGCGCAGAACGCACTGGGTGTCGCGGGCGCACCAGGCCGTGAACTGGTGGAACGCGTCCTCGGCGGCGTCGGTCTCCTCGGTCAGGAAGCGGGTCAGGCCCGCGCTGTGGTCCATCACGCTGTCCAGGACCAGGGCGCGCAGGCGGGACGGGTAGAGCTCGGCGTACTGCTGGCCCATCAGGGTGCCGTACGAGGCGCCGTAGAAACTGATCTTCTGCTCGCCCAGGGCGGCCCGGACGGCGTCCAGGTCGCGGACCACGCTGGCCGTGTCGACGTGGGGGAAGACCGGGCCGGTGCGGGCGGCGCAGTCGGCGGCCAGCTTGCGGTTGTACGCGATGGTGGCGTCGTACGCCCGCGGGGAATCGATCAGGGGGTCGGGCTGGGCGTCGACCAGGTCGCGCGAGCAGAGGACGGGGGTGCTGCGGCCGACGCCGCGCGGGTCCATGCCGACGATGTCGAAGCGGGCCCGGACCTCCTCGCCGAAGAACTGGGTGGCGCCGAGCGTGAAGTCGACCGCCGAGCCGCCGGGGCCGCCCGGGTTCACCAGCAGTGCGCCGAGGCGCCGGGCCGGGTCGGCGGCCGGGCGCCGGGCGATCGTCAGCATCGCCGTGGGGCCGGACGGGTCGGCCCAGTCGGCCGGGACGCGCATGGTTCCGCATTGGACCGCCGCGTTCTCCGGGCAGGTCTTCCACGTGATGACGTAGGTGGCGGCCGCGGCCCGGGTGGGCGTCACCGCGTACGTCAGCAGGGTGATGACCGTGAGAATCGCGGCCCGGAAGGGCCGCGCCGTAGCTCGCACCGCGCTGTATCTCCGCCCTGCACGGCCGTCGGACCGCGCGGCCCCATCTTCGGACGAACGCCGATCGCGAGTCTGGCGAATGGGTGAAGTTCGCCGGGGCGTGGCACCGTGGGGCGATGAACCGAACCCGTCTCGCCTTCGCCGCCGCGGGAACAGCACTGCTCGTCGGCTGCTCGGACGCGGAAAGCACGCCGAAAGGCCAGGCCACGTATTCCGCCGTGCCCGCGCCCTCCGCCTCAGCCGCGGCCTCTACCTCCGGATCGGCGCCGGGATCGGCCGGAGGCGCGCGACTGGGACAGCCGCAGACCATCGCCACCGGCATCGAGGTCCCCTGGGGCCTTGCCTTTCTCCCGGACGGCAGCGCCCTGGTCAGCGAGCGGGAGAGCGGCGACATCCTTCAGATCCCGGCCGGTGGCGGCGATCCCCGCAAGGTCCATCACCTCGACGGCGTCTCACCGGCCGGCGAAGGCGGGCTCCTCGGTATCGCGGTCGATCCCGACTATGCGACCAACAAGTTTTTGTATGCCTATTTCACCAGTGAGTCGGATAACCGAATTATCCGATTTGTCGGCGAAGGGGGTGGTGGCACGGACGGGGCGGCGGGCAAGGTCATCCTGGACGGGATCGGCAAGGCCGGGATCCACAACGGCGGGCGGATCGCGTTCGGGCCCGACGGATTCCTGTACGTGGGCACCGGTGACGCCGGAGACGGCAGCGCCTCGCAGGATCGCGGCGACCTGAACGGCAAGATTCTGCGGATCACCCGGGACGGTGCCGCCGCGCCCGGCAACCCTACCGCCGGTTCGCCGGTCTGGTCGATGGGCCACCGCAACGTGCAGGGTCTGGCCTGGGGCGCCGACAAGACGATGTACGGCATCGAGTTCGGCCAGAACACCTGGGACGAGGTCAACGTCATCGAGCCCGGGAAGAACTACGGCTGGCCCGAGGCCGAGGGCAAGGCCGGCGACAGCCGGTACGTGGATCCGATCGTGCAGTGGTCCACCGACGAGGCCTCACCGTCGGGGGCCGCCGTCGCCGGCGGCAACCTCTACGTGGCCGGCCTGCGCGGCGAACGACTTTGGGTGGTTCCGCTCGGCGGCGGGGAGCCGCGGGCCGAGTTCACCGGGACGTACGGGCGGCTGCGCACGGTGGCGACCGCACCGGACGGCGCGCTCTGGCTGACCACCTCGAATCGAGACGGCCGCGGGGACCCGCAGGACGGCGACGACCGGATCCTGCGGTTCCCCGCGGCCTGACGATCTACTTGTTGTTGGGGGGCAGTTCCGGAAGGGCCGAGATCGCGGCGGCGTACACCGCGATCTGGCGGCCGTTGGGCACCACGCCGACGGCGCGGAGCTGGTCATGGATGGCCTGCGCGACCGAATCCTCGGCTCGTCCTCGGTGGGTCTGCATGACCTTGTTGACCACGTAGTCGACTCTGACCTGTTGTTGCCACCCGGCGGAGCGAGAGCTTCCGCCGGTGGCGTAGCTGATGGGGGCGACGCGTTCCATGCCGTGTCTATCGGACGCCGGATGCCCCCGGTCCACGATTTGGGGAGGTGGTGCAACCCGACCGCAACCGGGTCGCACCACCCCGGCCATCAGTGGGTCTCGGGCCCCTCGGTCTCGTCGGTGTTCGGCTGGGGCGGCTCGGGCGGGCTGAGCCGCAGCCAGAGCAGGAACAGCAGGCCCAGGACCAGCATCCCGAGTCCCATCCACAGGTTGATCCGTACGCCCTCGGCTTTGTCGATCTCCGACTGGTTGTCGAAGATCCCGAGCAGCGTGACGATCACGCCGTACACGACGAAGAGACCGCCGATCACGCGCCGGACGTCGAACAGACGCGCGGCCGCGGACACCTTCTTCTGGTCTTCCTCCATGACGGGCTCTCCTTACCAGACCGGGATGTACAGGACGAAGGCGAGGACGACGGCGATGACGCCGAGCAGGACCGGGTTACGCCACCACACCTTGTCTCCCGAGATGATCACTTCGCCGCTGGTGCTGGAGCCACCCAGGCCGTAGACGAGGCCGCGCAGCTCCTCCTCCGGCTTCGGCGGGGTGAACTGCGTGACGATGACCGCCACCACGACCGCGGTCACGAAGGCCGCGCCGGCGCCCCAGAAGCTCTCCTCCAGGTCGGAGTTGAAGTGCAGGGCGTCGGTCAGGTGCCCGATGTACAGCGCGAGGGAGGCCAGGAAGCCGAGCACCAGCGACCAGAAACCGGCCCAGGCCGACATCCGCTTCCAGAACATGCCGACGATGAAGGTCGCGAACAACGGGGCGTTGAACAGCGAGAACAGCGCCTGGATGTAGTTCATGATGTTGTCGTAGCCGGCCGCGATGAACGCGGTGCCGATGCCGATGACCACGCCGCCGAGCGTCGCCCAGCGGCCGACCTTCAGGTAGTAGCTGTCGCTGCGGCCCTTGCGGATGTAGGGCTGCCAGATGTCGTACGTGAAAACGGTGTTGAAGCCGCTCACGTTGGCCGCCATGCCGGCCATGAACGAGGCCAGCAGACCGGTCACCGCGACACCGAGCACGCCATTCGGCAGCAGGTCGCGCATGAGCAGCGGGATGGCGTTGTTGTACGTGAGGTCACCCTCGGAGGCGCCCAGGCCCTTGACCGTGACCAGCGCGATCAGGCCGGGGATGACGGTGACGACCGGGATCACCAGCTTCGGGAAGGCGCCGATGATCGGGGTACGCCGGGCCGCGCTCATGTCCTTGGCCGACAGGGCGCGCTGCACCTCGGCGAAGTTGGTCGTCCAGTAGCCGAACGAGAGCACGAAGCCGAGACCGAAGATGATCCCGATCCAGTTCGCGCCGAGCGGGTTGTTACTGGTGGCCGTGTCGGCCCAGGTGTGCAGGCCGGCCTCACCGAGCGGGGTCTGCCGCACCTTCTCGAACAGACCGTCGATGCCACCGACCTTGACCAGGCCGACGATCGTGATCGGGAGCAGGCCGGCCAGGATCACGAAGAACTGCAGCACCTCGTTGTAGATGGCCGAGGACAGGCCGCCGATGCCGATGTAGATCAGCACGATCGCGGCGCCCAGGCCGATCGAGACGAACAGGGGCCAGCCGAGCAGCGCCTGCAAGATCAAGGCTAAGGCGAACAGGTTGACGCCGGCGATCAGCACCTGGGCCACCGCGAAGCTGACCGCGTTGAACAGGTGGGCCGAGTTGTTGAAGCGCCGCCGCAGGAACTCGGGAACGCTGTGCACCTTGGAGCCGTAGTAGAACGGCATCATCACGATGCCCAGGAACACCATGGCGGGCACGGCGCCGATCCAGTAATAGTGCAGGGTCATCAGACCGTACTGGGCGCCGTTGGCGGCCATACCCAGGATCTCCAGCGCGCCCAGGTTCGCCGAGACGAACGCGAGGCCGGTGACCCAGGCGGGCATCGAGCGCCCGGACAGGAAGAAGTCCGCGCTCGTTTTGATCGCTCTCCGCGCCGCGAAGCCCACACCGAGCACCGTGCCGAAGTAGAGGATCAGGATCAGGTAATCGAAGATGTCGAGGTCGAGCCGTAGGCCGCTCGCCGCAAGTACCTCCACAGGCCACCTCCATGGCGAAAGTCGCCATGGGCTACCCAAGCCGAAGATCTTTCACACCTGAATGTGTCCTTCGCGTTACCGGCGTTGGATAAGGACCTCCAGCCCGTCCAAGATCCGCTCCAGCCCGAAGCGGAAGGCCTGGTCCTGGCCGCCGCGCGTGGCCGTGTCACTGACCGCCGCCGCGAGCGCGGGAAATCGATCGGCGTGCTCGCGCAGCACGAGCCCGATGGTCGCGGTGAGCTCGCTCTCCGTGGTGGCGGCCTGGCCGGCGATCATGCGGACCTGCCCGGCGACGGCGGCGACCGCGTCCATCCGCTCGGCGCCGGTGAGGCCGCCCGGCAGGACGGCGAGCGCGCTCTCCATCCAGCTCAGCTCGTTCGGCCCGATGGGGCGGCCACCGGCGGTGGCCTCGATCGCCCACGGATGCGGCGCATAGCGGCCGAGCAGCGCCTCGGCCCAGGCGCTGAGCGCGGTTCGCCAGTCCCCGGCGCCTCCCACCGGCGGCTCGCCGATCGCGCGCTCCAGCATGACCGCCACCAGTTCCGTCTTGCCGGGCACGTAGCGGTAGAGCGACATCTTCGTGTAGCCGACATCGGCCGCCACCCGCTGCATGGTGACCGCGGCCAGCCCTTCGGCGTCGGCCACCGCTATCGCGGCGTCGGCGATCCGGTCCAGGGTCAACGCCGGTTTCGGGCCACGGGTCCGCGGCCGCTCCTCCCAGAAAAACATCTTGCCCTCCTCGGAAACAGTGTCTACTGTACACAGAAATAACCGAGTCCGACGGACACAGTTTCTACGGGGAGACGGCATGAAGGTTCTGATCTCGGGCGCGAGCATCGCCGGACCGGCCCTGGCCTATTGGCTGGGCCGCTTCGGCATCGAGCCGACGATCGTCGAGATCGCGCCGGAGCTGCGCACGGGCGGCAACGCGGTCGACTTCCGCGGGCCGCTGCACATGGGCCTGCTCGAGCGGATGGGCGTGCTCGACGAGCTGCGCGCGGTGCAGACCGGCGGCACGGCGATGCGGTTCGTCGACGCGAGCGGCGCCAAGCAGATGGAATGGCCGGCCGGGCTGGCCGGAGGCGATCTGGAGGTACGGCGGGGTGACCTGGCCCGGGTCCTGGCCGGCGCCGGCGCCCGGCACACCGAGTACCTGTTCGGCGACAGCATCGCCGCGCTCGACGAGCACGAGGGCGGCGTCGACGTCACCTTCGCCGGCGGCAAGCAGCGCACCTTCGACCTCGTGGTCGGCGCGGACGGGGTGCACTCACGGGTGCGGCGGTTGACGTTCGGGCCCGAGGAACGCTTCGTGAAGCACCTGGGCTACTACGTGGCCACCTGGAGCACACCCACGGCCGAGGAGGACTTCGTCCTCTACAACGAGCCGGGCCGGATGATCAGTACGGGCCGGGACGGCGCCTTCGCCGCCTTCGCGTCGCCGCGGATCGACTACGACCGGCACGACCCGGCCGCGCCGAGGCGGATCCTGCGCGAGCGGTACGAGGGCATGGGCTGGCACGCGCCCGAACTGCTGGCCGCGATCGGCGACGACCTGTACTTCGACCAGATCTGCCGGGTCGACGCGCCCGAGTGGACCCGGGGCCGGGTCGCGCTGGTCGGCGACGCGGCCAGCGGGGCCACGATCGGCGGGCAGGGCACCGGGACGGCGCTGGTCTGCGCGTACGTGCTCGCGGCCGAACTGGCGGCGGCGCGCGGCGACCATCGGGTGGCGTTTGCGGCGTACGAGAAGAGAATCGGCCGGTTCGCGCGCGGCACCCAGAAGGGCGGCGACACCACCGGCCGATTCCTCGCCCCCAAGTCGGACCGGGGCATCCGGCTGCGGAACTACCTCAACAACAAGAAGTGGTTCCTCGACCTCACCTTCAAGATCGCGGCCGACCGGGCCACGAACCTGGAGCTCACCGCAGAGCCGCTACCGCTTCGGCCGTCAGATCCGACAGGCGGTCGATGACCAGGGCGGCCCCGGCCAGCGCGTCCGCGGCCGGCGGGTAGACGCCGTGCGGGACGGCGATCACCGCCATCCCCGCGGCGTCCGCCGAGCGCAGGCCGTTGCTGGAGTCCTCGATGGCCGCGCAGTCCCCGGGTGCACAGCCCAGCGCCGAGGCGGCGGCCAGATAGACGTCCGGCGCCGGCTTCCCCCGGGGCACCTCCTCGGTCGAGAAGGTCACCTTGAAGGCGTCGGTCAACCCGGCCGTGGCCAGCACCTGGTCGATCAGGACGCGGGCCGACGAGCTGGCCAGCCCGAGCGTGAAGCGCTCCCCCAGCCGCCGCACGGTTTCCACCGCACCCGGAATGAGCGGCAGATCGGATTTGTACCGGAGGGCCATCTGGCCGAGCACATCGTCGGCGACCTGAGCGGGCGTACGGGGAACGCCCACCTCCTCGGCGAGATGGGCCGACCACTCCCCCGTACTCATGCCCATCATGCGATCTTGAGAGTCGGGGAGGAAGGACTTGCCGTACGACGCCACGTACGACCGCCGCACGTCCTCCCACACCTCCTCCGTGTCGATGATGACGCCGTCGAGGTCGAAGATCACCGCGGAGATGGTCACAGCGCCTCCGCCGCCGGCACGATCTCCTTGGCGAAGATCTCGAACTGCCTGGTGTCCCACACGTTGCGCAGGCCACCGTGCCCGACCTGAAAGCCCATCCCGGCCAGCCGGGTCAGCGTCTCGATGATCTCGCCGGCCCGCTCACCCTTCTCGCCCAGGTCGAACGGGACCATCACCGTCTTCTGGATCTCGTCGTAGTCGCGGCCCACATCCTCGCAGTGCTGCTTGAGCACATCGAGCTTGTGCTGAAGCTCCGGCCCGGGGAACAGGTTGCAGGCGTCCGCGTACTGGGCGACCAGCCGCAGCGTCTTCTTCTCCCCGCCGCCACCGATCAGGATCGGCGGGCGCGGCCGGCTCAACGGCTGCGGCGAGTTCAGCAGCCGGCCCAGCCGGTAGTGGGTGCCCTCGAACGCGGTCTCGTCGCCGGCGAACATCTGCCGGCAGATCTTCAGCGCCTCCTCGAGCCGCTCGAACCGCTGTTTCGTCGGCGGGAACGGCAGGCCGAGCCCGATCGACTCCTCCTCGTTCCAGGCGGCGCCGATACCGAGGATGGCCCGCCCGCCGGACAGCACGTCGAGCGTGGTCACCGCCTTGGCCAGCAGGCCCGGCTCGCGGTAGACGACGCCCGTCACCAGCGTCAGCAGCTTGGCCCGCTTGGTGTGCGCGGCCAGGAAGCCCAGCGCGGTGTACGCCTCGAGCATGTCCCACTCGGGCGGCCCGATGGGGCCGATCTGCCACAGGTGGTCCATCACGCTGATCCGCTCGAAGCCGGCCTCGTCGGCCGCCGAGGCGACCTCGCCCAGCACCGCGCCCAGCCTCGGCACCCCCTCGGGCCAGGTGAAGTTCGAGATGTGCAAACCAAGTTTCACAGCGGTTTCCCTCCGACGTTCCGACAAGACCTAATCATGCTTTTGTACGTGGGGTGTCCGCTCAACGGCCGGTTCGAGCCACGGGAACGATCTTCCTCGGCCGAATCGGCGAGTTGCCGAACGGTTGCCGGCCGGTAGCTTCGAAGATCAGAAACAAGCTTGAGGAGCACCGCCATGTCTCCTTCGCCGCTTCACCCAGCGACGAACCGCGCCTCGCCACCTTCCGTGAGCGTGATCCTTCCCGTCCGGGACCCCGCCGGCCTGCCGCTGCTGCTGCGCGGCCTGCCCCCGGTCGACGAGGTCGTGGTGGTGGCCGAGGCGGGCACGGCGGCCGCGGTGGCGGCGCGAACCCTGCGACCCGGCGCCGTCGTGGTGTCTCCTACCCGCCTCGGCCCCGGTAACGCCCTCGCGTGCGGAATAGCCGCGGCCCGGGGCGACGTGGTGGTGACCCTGAACGGCGACGGCTCGACCGACCCGGCCGAGATCCCGCGCTTCGTCGAGGCCCTGCGCGCCGGAGCCGACATGGCGGTGGGCTCCCGCTACACACCGGGCGGCCGCGACCTGACCGCCGGCCGTTTCCGCCGCTGGGCCGACCTGCTCCTGATCTGGTGCCTGAACGCCCTGCTGGGCACCCGCCGCACCGACCCCGGCTTCGGTTACACCGCCCTCTGGCGCGACGCGGCAAGCCGGCTGAACCTCCCCGACCCCGCCCTCCGAGCCGGCGCCTCCTGGGGCGAGGGCCCCGAGATCACCCCCTTGCTGGCCATCCGCCCGTCCCGCCGCGGTCTCCGCGTCGTGGAGGTACCCAGCGTCGCCTTCCCACCGATCCGCCGCACCCGGCGCGCGGACCGCCCCCACCTGCACCACTGGCTACGCACCGCCCTCCGCGAGCGCAACCACACTGCCCTGCCCAAGCCCACCGCCGACCGCCGTCACACCTCACCCACGACCGTCGGGCCGGCGGCTTTCTCCTCAGCCTCAGGCTCGACCCCTCCCCCAGCCTCAGGCCCGTTCCCAAGCTCGGCCCCTTCCTCCACCGCCGGCCCGTTCCCAAGCGGTACCCCCTCCTCCACCGCCGGCCCGTTCCCAAGCGGCCCCTCCTCCACCGCGGGCCCGTTCCCAAGCGGCACCCCCTCCTCCACCGCCGGCCCGTTCCCAAGCGGCCCCTCCTCCACCGCGGGCCCGTTCCCGGGCGGCGATTCGTTCCCGACCATCCCTCCCGTTCAGCGCGGACCGGGCTTCCGGCTCGAACAGGACGGGCCGGGCTATCGGATCACCCCCGAACCTCGCTCCGCCGACCATCCGCCCCGCCGGACAAATCGGGAAAGTCGGGAATCGGCGAGGAGCTGGATCCGCCGAGAGCCCTCGAAGGGCCGAGAGCGCGGATCGTGGAGAGGCGCCGAAGGGACGGCGAACCAGGACGGCCTCACGAACCAAGACCGCCTCACGAGCCAAGACGGGCTCACGAGCCAAGACGGCTCGGCGGGACGCGGGTTGCGCGAAGGGGCGACCGCTGAGGTGTGGCGGCAGGCCGATCGGCGGGCGCCTGGGGAGCCGATCTGGAGTCCGCCGCCGCGTACCGCGCCGCCTTCCGGGGATCTGTGGCGGGAGCGGCGTGTTCGCAATCAGCCGGCGCCGCCCTATCCGGCGGGGCATCCGGAGCCGCTTTTCGGGCCGGATGTGCAGGGGCGGATGGGTGAACAGGCGTGGCTGCCGCTTCCCCGGGCGCCCAAGCAGAGTGGGGAAGTCGGTGCCCGGCGGCGGCGGATCGCCGGCCGCCAGTCTCAGCCCGACCTGCGCGTCATCAACGGCGAGGGTGCGGGCCCGACCGGCGGCCGCCGGGGCCGGCTGCGGTCGGTCAAGAAACCCTAGAGCGCAGCTGCGGCAGGATCTTCTCGCTGTACAGGCGCAGGAAGCGCTCCTGGTCGGGGCCGGGGGCGTGGAAGACCAGGTGCTTGAAGCCCATGTCGAGGTATTCGGCGATCTTGGCGACGTGCTCGTCGTGGTCGGACGAGACGATCCAGCGGGAGGCCGTGCGCTCGACCGGGAGCTCGTCGGCCAGGCGCTGCATCTCGATCGGGTCCTCGACGCCGGTCTTCTCGTCCGGGGTCAGCGCCAGCGCGCCCCAGTGCCGGGTGTCCTGGCGGGCCTTCTCGTGGTCGTCGTCGAAGGAGACCTTGACCTCGATCAGCAGGTCCAGGTCGTCGATTTTGCGGCCGGCCTTCTCCGCGCCCTCGCGCACCGCCGGCAGCAGCGTGTCCGTGTAGAGCTCGCGGCCCTTGCCGCTGGTGGTGATGAAGCCGTCGGCGATGCGGCCGGCGAGCCGGGTCGCGGACGGGCCGGAGGCGCCGATGTAGATCGGCACCGGGATCTCCGGCTTGTCGTAGATCGTCGCGTTCTCGGTTTGGTAGAACTGCCCGTCGAACGTCACCCGGTCCTCGCGCCACAGCTTCTGGATGAGCTGCACCGCCTCCTTCAGGCGGGCGAAGCGCTCCTTGCCGTCGGGCCACGGAATGCCCAGCGGCACCTCGTTGAGCGACTCGCCGGAACCCACGCCGAGCACGACCCGCTCCGGGGCCAGGCAGCCCAGCGTGGCGAACGCCTGGGCCACCACGGCCGGGTGGTAGCGGAAGGACGGCGTGAGCACGCTCGTGCCGATCAGGATCCGCTCGGTGCGGGCGGCGAGCGCGCCCAGCCACGGCAGCGCCGCCGGCGCGTGACCGCCGTCGTGCCGCCACGGCTGGAGGTGGTCGCTGACGAAGACGGAGTCGAAGCCGAGCTCCTCGGCCAGGACGCTGTAGTTGAGGAGTTCCGTCGGCGGGAACTGCTCCGCCGAGGCCTTGTAGCCGAACCGAATCATGTTCACGACATTAGCCCGCGGCCTTGTACGCCTTTCCGGCCTCGGTCGGACTGTCGCCGTCCTTGTACAGCCCGAAGTCGACGCTGTCGCCGACCGCGGGCAGGCCGAACCACGCGTAGCGCTCGAGCCAGGACCGGTTCTCCAGACCCTTGGTGGCGCCCTTGATGAAGGTCACCAACTGCGCCTGGGTCGGGTATTTCGGCGTACCGGAGAAATTCATCAGACCGAACTCGGTGACCCAGATCGGCTTTTTGTACCTCTTGTGCACCGCGTCCACGTACCCCAGGAACTGGTTGACCGCGGCCGCGCTGAAGTCGGAGCCGTACCAGTGCAGGGTGATGAAGTCGACGCGGTAGCCCTTGCTCTCGGCGCCGCTCATGAACCGGTCGAGCCAGCCGCCGGGGGTGTCACCGCCGTACGCGACCGAAGGGCTTCCCAAGCGCATGCCGGTCGCCTGGAGCTTGGGCCACGCGGCCAGGGCGTCCTCGACGGTCATGTCGGCCTGGCCGCCCATGTCGGGCTCGTTGAAGCCGAGCAGGACGTCGCCCTCCTTCTTGACCTCGGACAGGGTGGCGTCGGTGACGTTGGCCTTGCCCCAGACCATGGGAACGTACTCGACGCCGGACGGGCCGGGCACGTCGTTGTTGTTCGGGCCCCAGTTGTAGTACCAGCCGGCGCCGACGTCGGCCAGCGCCGCCTTGGATCCGCTGAACTTCCAGACCCCGACGCCCTTCTTCGTGCTCTCCTTGGCCGGGATCACGATCGGGGCCGCGCTGGTCGGTTTGGCCGACGGCGTCTTCGACGGTGTGGGTGACGGCTTGGCCGTGGCCCGCGCCGAGGTTCGCACGGGGGTGGGCGCCGGGCGCGCCGTCGTCGGGGTGGGCGCGGGGGCGGCCACCGCGGCCGTGGCCACCTTGGGCGGGTCGGGCTGCCGGGTGACCACGACGGCGACGCCGCCGCCGACGACCGCGGTGGTGGCCAGGGCCGCGGTCAGCACCTTCTGGGAGAGGCCCAGGCCGGCCTTGGCCGCGATGTGGGTTCCCACGCCGGCCTTGGTCGCGGCGGCGCCACCGGCGGTGAGGCCCTTGCCGAGCAGCGTGGCCGGCAGCGGCACGAGGGCCATGCCGGCCAGCAGACGCTCGGCCGCGACCAGGCCGTTCCACGACGGCGAGCAGTACCGGCAGTCGCGGGTGTGCCGGGCGATGCGCTTGCGCCACAGGGCGCTGGGCCGGCCGTCCCACTCGGCGGTGACCGCCTGGAGGTCGGGGCACGGCGGCGTGGCGGCGAGGGCGCGTACCACCACCCGGGCCGTCTCCAACTGGCCCTTCATGCGCTGGACGCGGACGGCGGCGTGCTGGCGGGTGACCTCGGTGGCGGCGACGATCTCGTCGCGGGTGAGCTCGCCGGAGGCCTCGAGCCACCACAGGGACAGCAGCTCGCGGTTGTCCTCGTCGAGCCAGCGGGTCGCCTCGGCGGTCTCGCGGCGCTGGCCGGAGAGCTCGAGCCGGGTGATCGCCAGGTCGGTGAAGTCGGCGCCGGGGTCACGCAGGTCCTCGTGCAGCAGCGCCTCGGGGGCGCCGCGGCGGGCCCGGAAACGCTCGCGGACCTGCCGCACGGTGATCGCGACCAGCCAGGACCGGAACGCCTCGGGCTCGCGCAGGTCACCGAGGTTGCGCAGCACGCGCAGCATCACGTCCTGCACCACGTCGTCGACGTCGGCGTGACCCTCCAGGGCCCGCCCGACGATCGTGTAGACCAGCGGCAGGTAGCCGGCCACCAGCCGGTCGACGGCCACCGGGTCGCCGGCCCGCGCGGCGATAACGGTGGCGATGTCGGGTTGGTCGGCCATGGTCCTGCCTTTCCTCGGGGCGTCGGTCAGAAGGGAGACGCCCCCGCCTGCCTCGGATAACACGTTTTTCCCGGCCGGTCGGATGAAGCCCGCGCGATTAGCGAGAGCCCGCACCGGGAAACAAAAGCACATGCGTATGACAGTCCGGCTGGCCCTTCCCCGTGAGGCGGACAGCGTTCCCGCCGTCCGTCGGCTGCTGCGCTCCGCGCTCGACGTCCTGCACGTGAACCGGCGTGTCTCCGACGACCTGGAGATCGCGATCACCGAGGCGTGCTCGAACGTGGTGCGGCACGCCAGCGGCACCGACACCTTCGAGGTCCGCCTCGACGTGGCCGACGACCGGTGCTCGATCGATGTGAGCGACGACGGTCCCGGTTTCGACCCCGATTCCCCGGGTACGCCGCCGGCCTCGTCCAGCGAGCACGGGCGGGGCCTGATGCTGATCAAGGCGCTGGGCGAGAACGTACGCATGCACTCGGTTCCCCGCCGCGGCAGCCTGATCCATTTCGAGAAGTCGTTCGCCTGACACCTAGTGTCACCCCACCGCGGGCAAGCCCCTATGATTCTTGCTCTGCGGCAACTATTGCCACGGGCCGCCACACGCACACTCACCGAAAGGACGATCGCGTGACCACCCGCCCGGCACACGTCGGTTCGCTTCTGCGTGCGGCTCCGCCCGATCGCCTGCCCGAGGTGGCCGCCGAGCACCTGCGCACGTGCGTTCCCCCGGTGACGGGGATCGAGATCTTCCTCAGTGACCTCACCCTGACCTCGCTCTGGCCGGTGATCGATCCCGACGGCGCCCCCGGCGGCCGTCTCGAACAGCGCGTCTTCGGCAGTCAGCTGCCGCTGGCCGACACCGCCCCGGCCCGGGTCCTGCTCCCGCTGACGGTGTGGGGCGACCGGCTCGGTGTGCTCCGGGTCGACCTGGCCGAAGCGGCCGGGCCCGACCTGGTCGAGCAGCTGGGTGCCGTGGCCGACGAGCTGGCGGTCGCCCTGCGAGCCGCCGAGAAGGACACCGACCGCTACCACCAGGTGTCGCGCCGGCAACGTCTCACCATGGCCGCGGAACTCCAGTGGGCCCTGCTGCCCGGGCGCTCGCTCGGCGGCGAGCGATTCAAGCTGGCCGGCCAGCTCGAGCCGGCGTACGCCATGTACGGCGACCACTACGACTGGGCCGTCACCGGCGACCGGCTGACCCTGACCGTGCTCAACGGTCACGGCGACGGCATCGAGGCGGCCCTGCTCACCACGGTCGCGGTCAACGCGATGCGCAACGCCCGCCGCTCCGGCGCCAACATCGTCGAGCAGGCCGAGCTCGCCTCCGACGCCGTCTACTCCCGCTACGGCGGCGCGTCGCACGTGGCCACCCTGCTGCTGGAGATCGACCTGACCGACGGCGCGGTCGAGGCCGTCGACGCCGGCTCGCCGCGCGCGCTCATCGCCCATGAGGGCGACATCCGTACGGTCAGCCTCGAACAGCAGCTGCCGCTCGGCATGTTCGGCGACAGCCGGTACGAGACCCAGAAGTTCCAGCTCGAACCGGGCGACCGACTGCTCGTGGTGAGCGACGGGGTGCACGCCGCCACCCCGGCCGGCCGTCCCGAATACGGGGCTTCCGCACTGTTGAGCGCATTGCGGCGGACGCGGTTGCAGCCACCGGCCGAGGCAGTGGGTACCGTCATGAGAGCGCTCCGCGACTACCATGCCGACGTCGAGCCGGACGACGACGCGGTCATCGTCTGCCTGGATTGGCTGCGATAGCCGCCCTGAGACGGCATGAACTTCCCGTCCGCCGGGTAGGGGCATCCGAGCGTACCGCCGAGCAAGTCTGCAGAACGAGGAAGTTCCGACATGGACCGGCACACCGACGTCGCCGCGGCTGTCGAGTCGACGGTCGACTCGCTGGTGTCCGTCCTCGAGGCGGCCCGGCTGGCCCAGTCACCGGCGGTCCCACCGGCCCAGCTGCGTGTGCTCACCATCGTGGCCGCCAACCGGCAGACCAACATGAGCCGCCTCGCCGAGACGCTCGAGGTGGTGCCCTCCTCGGCCAGCCGCCTGTGCGACCGGCTCGAGGCGACCGGCCTGCTGCGCCGGGTGCCCGACCCCCGCGATCGCCGCGAGGTGCGGCTGATGATCACCCCGTCCGCCCGCCGGCTCCTCGACCAGCTGCGGGAAAGCCGCCGGCGGGCGCTGGGCGACGTGCTCGGCAAGATGGAACCGGCGGCCCGTCAGGAACTGGTACGGGCTCTGGAGGCGTTCGCCGAGGCGGCGCGCCGCGCTCCGGGTGAGGGAGCGGATCAGGACCGCCGTACGGCGTGAGATAGCGTCGTCCGATGCGCATCGGCATCGTCATCCTCCCCGACCAGCGGTGGTCCGTCGCCGGACGGCGCTGGCAGCGCGCCGAGGAGTACGGCTTCGACCACGCCTGGACCTACGACCACCTCGGGTGGCGTGATCTCGTCGACGGCCCGTGGTTCGACGCCGTGCCGACGCTGACCGCCGCCGCCATGGTGACCCGGCGGATCCGCCTCGGCACGTACGTGGCCTCGCCCAACTTCCGGCACCCGGTGCACTTCGCCCGCGAGGTGACGGCGGTCGACGACATCTCGCAGGGCCGGCTGATGCTCGGGCTGGGTGCGGGCGGCGTCGGCTTCGACGCCGAGGTTCTGGGTACGCCCGAGCTCACCCCCGGCCAGCGGGTCGACCGCTTCGCCGAGTTCCTCGACGTCCTCAACCGGGTGGTGCTCGGCGACGAGCCGGTCAACCATCAGGGCGGCTATTACACGGCCGTCGACGCCCGCGGCAACCCTGGCCCGGTGCAGCGGCCGCGGCCGCCCTTCGTGGTGGCGGCCGGCGGCAAGCGGGCGCTGCGGCTAGCCGCCCGGCTCGGCGACGGCTGGGTCACCACCGGCGTGGCCGGGGTGGCCGGCGGCGCCAACTTCAGCGTGCCCGACAGCGCGGCGCAGTGGTGGGATTCGGTGGCCCGGCTCTCGGCCGGTTTCGACGAGGCGCTCGACGAGGCGGGCCGCGCCCGCGACGCGGTCCCGCGCTATCTGAACCTCGACTCGTCGCCGGTCTATTCGATGAGCAGCGTGGAAGCCTTCACCGACGCGGTCGGCCGCGCGGGCGAGCTCGGCTTCACCGACGTCATCACGCATTGGCCCCGCGAGCGGAGTTGGTACGCCGGCGACGAAAAGGTCCTGGAATCGGTCGCTTCCCGGCTGCCGCGGCTCCGCGCCGGCGGCGCCTAATCCATATCAGCGGCCGTTGGCGGCGCGGTAGGCGTCGGTGACGCCCTGCGGAATGCGACCGCGCTCGGAAATCTGGTGTCCGTTGGCGACGGCCCACTCGCGGATCAGCCGGTTTTCGTCGCGGGAGCTGGCGGTACGGCCGCCGGGGCCCCGACGAGCCGGGATGCGGCCGGTCGACGCGCGGCCGAGACGCGTGCCCGCGTTGATGTACGGGTCGAGGGCCTTGCGGAGCTTACCCGCATTGGCCTCGGAAAGGTCGATCGTGTAGTTAATACCGTCCAGACTGAACTCGACCGTGCGATCGGCCTTCTTTCCGTCCAGATCGTCGATCAGAGTGGTGATTACCTGCCGCGCCATGACGACTCCCGAGTAGTAATCCGACCAACCGCGGTGCAAGTGTTGCTCGCCGCGGGTTCGCGCGCAACTGTTTCTCTGGAAGAATTCGCCATTCTTTTGACGAGGACACCTCACCGGTATTCAAATGGCGGGCCGTCATTACCGGAAAATCGGTGGCGGATAGCTCGGTTGGCCCCGCGGCGGCGCATCACTTAGGGTCACTGGCATGAGCGCGCGCGACGACGACTGGCGGGAAAAGCGCCGGCAGGCCGTCGCCGGCCACGCCGCCGCGATGGAGGAAAGTCGCGCGGCCGAGGCCCGGGAGGCGGCGGCGCTGCTGGCCGACTTCGTCCGACACGCCGCCGAGCGTGATATTCATCCACAAACCTTGATGGCTCGAACCTTCGACGGCCGATCCACGTACCGGACTCATGTGCGCGGGTGGTACCTGAAATCGAATCGTTCGGTCGCCGTCGGCGAGGACGGCGAGTACTACGTGCTGACCGTGCCGGCCTCGTGGCGGGCCCGTTTCACCGGCGCCGACCTGTCCCCGAGCGTCCCCCGCCTGATCGTCGGCGCCGGCGGCGGCGACGGCGAGACGCTGCCCCTCGCCCAGTTGCTCACCAAGCGACTCGAAGCTGGAGTTTCCTGGCCTTGATCCGCTCCATCCTGGCGTCCCTCTCGGCCGTCGCCGTGCTGTCCCCGATCGCGGCCTCCCCCGCCCTGGCCGCCGCCCCGATCGCGGTTACCCCCGCCATCGCCGCCGCCCCTGCCATCGGCGCCCCCGCCATCGCCGCCGTCCCTGCCATCGGCGCCCCCGCCGTCGCCGCCGCTGCCCCCGGCCGAGCTGCCGCGCCGGTCGCCGCTGCCCCCGCCGGCAAGGCCGCGCCTGTCATCCCCTGCCCCAAGCCGAAGATCGCGCCGCCGGCCGGGGTGCCGGCGCGGCCGGTGCCGCCGGCCGACGACCCGGTCGGCTTCGCGATCGGCGGGGACGCGCTGGCCACCCACGGCCTGGTCGTCCCGGCCGGGGTGAAGGCGCCGCCGGCGGTCACCGCGACCACCTGGATGGTCGCCGACCTCGACACCGGCGAAGTGCTCGGCGGCTGCGGGCCGCACGTCTACCAGACCCCGGCCAGCGTGCAGAAGACCCTGCTGGCGGCCACCGCGATCGACAAGCTCGACCCGAAGAGGACGATCACCGTCACGGCCGACGACCTGAAGATCGAACCGGGCAGTTCGGCCGTCGGACTGGTGGTCGGCGGCAAGTACACGATCTCGACTCTCTGGCTGGGCCTGCTGCTCAACTCGGGCAACGACGCCGCCAACGCGCTGGCCCGGCTGGCCGGTGGCGGCGGCAAGGACGGCGTGGCCAAGACGGTCGCCGCCATGAACGACACCGCGAAGCGCCTCGGCGCCTACCAGACCCACGCCGTGACCCCCTCGGGTCTCGACGGCCAGGGGCAGTTCACCAGCGCGTACGACCTGGCCCTGATCGCCCGCGTCTGTTTCGCCAACGCCGACTTCCGCAAGTACGCGCTGACGAAGATCGCCCAGATGCCGGCGCAGCCGGCGCTGAAGAAGGGCGGCTTCCAGTTCCAGAACGAGAACAAGCTGATCTACAAGTACCCGGGCGCGCTGGGCGGCAAGACCGGCTTCACCAAGCTGGCACGGCACAGCTACGTCGGCGCGGCCCAGCGCAACGGCCGGCGGCTCGTGGTCACCCTGCTCGGCGCCGAGGCGCGGCCACAGCGCGGGTACGACCAGGGCGCCGCGCTGCTCGACTGGGGCTTCTCGCTGCCGGCCGACGCCTCGGTCGGCAAGCTGGTGACGCCGGAGGAGACGGCCGCCAAGAACGCCACCCCGGCACCGGCCCCCGAGCCCAGCGCCACAGGCAACCAGGCCGCGGCGGCCGCCGACACCCGCCCCACGTCGCCCCAACTATTGTCCGTTGCCGCAGCGGCCTCAGTGGCCCTTCTCCTGGCGGCCACACCCTTGCTGCTCCTGCTCACCCAACGCAGGCGTACCCAAAGGGCCCGTAAATCACGTCAGTAGGAGCCCGAAGACCCAGATCACGCCGACGGCCAGGGCGGTGGTGAACTCGATCAGCATGGCCATGCCGGCGGCGGCCAGGGCGTGCCTGGTCGACGGCCAGGCGCGTTCGTGGCCGAGGCGCTGGAGCTCGACCAGGTAGACGCCGAGCACGAAGCCGATCACGATGCCGATCACCGGGATCACGAAGAAGCCGATCACGCCGAGGACGCCGCCGGCCAGCAGCGCGGAATTGGGCACGCCCACGCTCTTGAGCCGCTTGCCCGGCACCAGATATTTGACAGCGGCCCCGCCCAGCGCCACCAGCGTCGCCACCGCCAGCACCACCCAGCGGCCGGCGCTGTCCGAGCCCAGCAGCGCCCACAGCAGCACCCCGGCCCAGCTCAGCAGCAGCCCGGGCAGCACCGGGATCACCACGCCGACGATACCCACCGCGATCGCCAGGCCGGCGATGAGCGTGATCACCCCGTGCGAGTCGGTCAAATCCATGCCCCCACGGTGCCAGCCCCCCACAACCCTCAAGCGGGCGGCCTCCCCGCCCGATAGTGAGGCAGCCGGCACGCGGATCGGCTTTGAGAAACCGGTCCCGCGATCGCCGCCGGTGAGATGGCAGGCGGTTTTTCGACGCCCGCGGGGTTTGCGGGTGGCGGAAAACCGCCTGCCATCTCACCGGTTACAAGGCGATCGCCCGCGAAGCGAAGCGGAGCCAGTAGCACAGCGATCGCCGCCGGTGAGATGGCAGTCGGTTTTTCGACGCCCGCGGGGTTTGCGGGTGGCGGAAAACCGCCTGCCATCTCACCGGTTACAAGGCGATCGCCCGCGAAGCGAAGCGGAGCCCAGTAGTACAGCAACCACCCTGCACCTCTTTACGACTGCACCGGGAACCGGGGGCGGTCGAACTTCCCCATGTACGCCGGAGAGCCCGATGGACCGGGCCGCCGACACACATGGGGGAAACGCACATGACCAGCATCGCGACGAACGCTGCCGACATCAACGCCGACAACGCGCCCGCCATCACGGTGCTGTCCGCCGCCGAGCAGGAGGAGCTCATCCGCGCTCACATGCCGCTCGTCGGCCACCTGGTGCGGGACATGCTCAGCCGGATCCCCAACCACATCCACCGCGACGACCTGACCAGCGCCGGCCTGCACGCCCTGGTCACCGCCGCCCGGGGCTGGGACCCGCAGCGCGGCATCCCGTTCCACCGCTTCGCCAGCACCCGCATCCGCGGCGCCATCCTCGACGAGCTGCGCTCGCTCGACTGGGCCACCCGCTCGGTGCGTACCAAGGCCCGCGCCACCGACACCACCCGCCAGGCCCTGACCACCGCCCTCGGCCGCACGCCGACCACCGACGAGCTGGCCCAGGCGCTCGGCACCACCGCCACCGACCTCAAGCAGACCGACACCGACGTGCAGCGCGCCACCGTGCTGTCGTTGCAGGGCTTCACCACCAGCTCGGCCGACGACCTGGTCACCGAGAAGAACCCGGGGCCGGAGGACATGCTGATCCGCCGCGAGCAGATCGGCTACCTGCACCACGCGATCGGCTCGCTGCCGGAGCGCCTGCAGGTCGTCATCACCGAGTACTTCCTGCACGAGCGGCCGATGGCAGACATCGCGGCCGACCTGGGCGTCACCGAGTCGCGGGTGTCGCAGCTGCGGGCCGAGGCCCTGTCGCTGCTCAAGGACGGCCTCAACACCCACCTCGACCCGGAGCTGGCCCCGGTGCCGGACAACCCGGAGAGCATCGTCGCCCGCCGCCGCGCCAACTACTACGCCAACATCGCCAGCAGCACGTCGGTCCGCTCGCGCCTGGAGCTGACCAACGCGCACGGACACACCAAGTACGGCAACGGCCTTCTGCGTACGCCCGCAACCGCCGCCTGACCTGGAAAAAGGGGCCCCATGACGGGGCCCCTTTTCTCATGCCAGCGAGCTCAGCACCTTCGGCAGGTCGGCTGTGTGCAGGACGCCCAGCCGGCGGGTGGCCCGGGTCACCGCCACGTACAGATCCGACAGGCCGCGCGGGCTCTCGGCGATGATCTCGTCGGGCTCGACCACGATCACCGCGTCGAACTCCAGGCCCTTGGCCTGCCGCACGGTCATCAGGGCGACCTGGTTGAGCAGGTCGGGCTGCTCCCCCACGGCCGCGCCGGGCACGGCCTCGACCAGGGCCCGGCCCAGGTCGGCCTCGCGGCCCTCCGGCACGAGGACACCGACACGGCCCTCGCCGGCTTCGGCGGCCTCCACCCGTACGGCCGCAATGACCTCAGCCGCCAGCGCTACCGGCGGCACCCGCAGCGACCACGGCTCGACGCCGGCCGACCGCACCGAGCGGGGCGGCTCCAGCGCCGGGTCGACAGCGGCCAGCACGTCGGCCGCCACCGCCATCACCTCCGACGGCGTCCGGTAGTTGACGGTCAGCTCGACCAGGTTCCAGCGCTGGCCCACGTACGGCTCGAAGACCTGCTCCCAGGTCGTCGTGCCGGCCAGCTCGGAGGTCTGCGCCACGTCACCGACCACGGTCATCGACCGGCTCGGGCAGCGGCGCATCAGCAGCCGCCACGCCATCGGCGACAGCTCCTGGGCCTCGTCGACGATGACGTGACCGAAGACCCACGTGCGGTCGGCCGCGGCCCGCTCGGCCGCCGTACGGGTGTCGAGCACCTCGTGCCGCTCGACGAAGGCGCCCGCCTCGACCACGTCCAGCGCGGAGAGGATCTCCTCCTCCTGGTCCTCGAAGTCGAGCGAGCGGGAACCGGCCAGGATCTCGAGCACACCTTCGGCGTAGTCGACGGCCTCGCGCCGCTGACGGGCCGCTTCCCGGGCCCGCAGCGTGTCGTCGACGCCGAGCAGTTCGGCCAGCTCGTCGAGCAGCGGCACGTCGGCCGGGGTCCACTTGGCGTCGCGGTCGCGCAGCAGCAGCGCCCGCTCGTCGGCGGTCAGCCCGGCACCGGCCGACTCCAGCCGGCCGGCGTCGGAGAGCAGGTCGCGCAGCACCTGGCGCGGGGTCAGCACCGGCCAGAACTCGAACAGCGCCCGCTGCACGTCGACGTCCTCGCGCAGCTCGCGGCGGGTCTCGGCCAGGTCGGCCTCGGACAGCAGGTTCTCGCCGCCGAGCGGGTCGGTGCCGATGCGCTCGGCGATCTGCAGCGACAGCGCGTGGATGGCCTCGGTCACGAACATGGCGCGGGCCACGTTGTGCGGGCGGCCGGAGCGGCGGGCGGCGGCCCGCGCGTCCTCCAGGACGGCCCGCTCGATGCGCAGCGGGTAGCCGTCGTGGTCGACCTCGGCGAAGGTCTCGGGCACGGTCTGCCGGTCGGCGACCGCCTGAGCCAGCACGTCGAGCATGGCCAGGCGGCCCTTGACCGCGGCCGCGGCCGACGGCTCGGCGCCGCGGGCGCGCACGCCGGGGAACATGTCGCCCAGCGTGGCCAGCAGCACACCGGTCTCGGCCAGCGACGGCAGCACCTGCGAGATGTAGCGCAGGAACGTCGGGTTGGGGCCGAGGATCAGCACACCCTGCTTGGTGAGCTGCTGCCGGTACGTATAGAGCAGGTAGGCGGCACGGTGCAGCGCGACCGCCGTCTTGCCGGTGCCCGGCCCGCCCTGCACGACCATGACACCGGCCAGCCCGGCCCGGATCACCTCGTCCTGCTCGGCCTGGATGGTCTCGACGATGTCCCGCATCCGGCCGGTGCGGTTCGCGGTCAGGGCGGCCAGCAGCGCGGCCTCACCCGTCACGTCCTCGCGGCCGCCGGCGGCGGCGCCGTCCTGCAGGTCGAGCACCTCGTCGTCGATGCCGGTCAGCACCCGGCCCTTGGTGCGCAGGTGCCGGCGGCGGGTCACCCCGTCGGGGGAGACCGCGGTGGCCAGGTAGAAGGGCCGGGAGGCGGGAGCGCGCCAGTCGACCAGCAGCGGGTCACGGTCGTGTTCCTCGGCCGAGAGACCGAGGCGGCCGATGTAGAGCGGCGCCTCGGCGCCGGCGAAGTCGAGCCGGCCGAAGCACAGGCCGTTCTCCACCGCGTTCATCTGGGCGAGCTGCTCGGCGTAGTGGGCGCGCTGGGCCTCACGCTGGGTACGGCCCTGCGGCGTGCCGCCGGACTCGAGCAGGATGCCCCGGAGCCGATCGTCGGCCTGGGCGCGCAGGCTGTCCAGCCGGCCGTAGAGGGTGGTGAGGTACGCCTGCTCGGAACGGAGGTCGTCCGATGCGGAGCTTGACAATGCCACTCCCCTTAGTGGTATCATTCCCGGGTCAGCGACCCTATGTGGTCGCTTTTTTCGTTTCCAGCAAACGGTCAGGATAGCGCAGGTTACGGTCGCTCCGGAAAGTGTCAGCTATCGGTCACTGTTAACGGCGAGCCGTTACTGAGAACGGCCGATCTGGATTAACCCGGTCATGAACCGCAACCACCCGTTCCGACGTCTCGGCGCGCTGACCCTCGTCGCCGCCGCCTCCCTCACCCTCACCACCGCCTGCACCGGCGACGACGAGGCCCCCGCCGGCAACGCCGCCCAGGCCGCTCAGGGCGGCCCCGAGGCCAAGACCATCGACGGCGCCCGCGCCGCCGCGCAGACCGTGTTCGACCGCTTCTCCGGCGGTGACTTCGCCGGCGCCTGGGAGATGTACACCGCCGCCGGCAAGCAGGCGATCAGCAAGGACGACTACGTCAAGCTGAACGTGGCCTGCTCCCGCAAGGGCCTGGCGATCCAGCTGACCAGCGCCCGGATGGAGGGCACGGACCGCGCGATCGTCATCGCCAAGCAGCTCGTGGCCGCCCAGTCGTACACCATGGTGTACGAGGACGGCTCCTGGAAGCTGGAGCCCGCCAAGGAGGGCCTGGCCCTCTACAAGCAGGGCGCGGCCAAGGCGATCGCGGCCCAGAAGAAGGCCGGCACCTGCGCCAACCAGTAACCGCTGTCTAGGCCGCCACCGGTACCGGCAGTCCGTCCGGTCCGGTGACGGCCAGGCGCGTCTTCAGCGTCCCCCGGCTGGCGATCTGGTCGTAGTAGGCCGTCCGCCGGCGGGCCACGCAGCCGTCCTTGGCCGGAGCGGCCAGGGCCGGGTCGAGATGGGTGTTGAGGCCGTCGCGCAGCAGCAACAGCGCCTCCGCCCGCAGCTGTGACACGCGTGACTCGGTGACGCCCAGTTCCTCGGCGATCCGGGCCATCGGCCGCTCCTCGAAGAAGTAGCCCTGCACCACCGCCCGCAGCCGGTCCGGCAGCGCCTCGACCGCGTGGCGCAGGTAGCCGAGGCGCTCGCGGCGGATCAGCATCTCCTCCGGGCCGGCGCTCGGCTCGGTCACCATGTCGTCGGCGCCGGCCGTGGTGAAGCCCTGCAGGCTGAAGACCACGGCCCGCTGGACGTCGTCGTCGGCCGACTCGATGTCCTCGACCGAGCAGCCCAGCCGGTCCGCCACCTCCGGCGCGGTGGGGTTGCGGCCCAGCTCGGCGGTGAGCTCCTGGCGGGCGGCGTCGGTGCGCCGGGCCCGCTGGCGCACCGAACGGCTGGCCCAGTCGAGGCCGCGCAGCTCGTCCAGCAGGGCGCCACGCACCCGGGCCGCGGCGAACCGGGCGAACGGCACACCGCGTGAGTCGTCGAAACCGCGGGCCGCGTGCACCAGCGCGGCGTACCCGGCGGACATCAGGTCGTCCCGGTTGACGTGGGCCGGAACCCTCGCGAGCATCTCGCGGACCAGGTGGCCGACGAGCGGCATGTGCTCCTGGACGATGTCGGCGCGACGGCGATCGTCTCCGCTCATCATGGGGGGTCTCCTCGCGTACCGGCCGGTGGGGGGAGTTCCGGCGCTGAGGAGAAAGGTGATCCGCGCGGAGTGCTATTCGGGTCCCGTTCGGGTGCAGGGCGGTTGCATCCACCGGGGGAGTACACTTGATCTCGCGGTCCGCACTGTCTTGCCTCGGGCCGCCTTTGGACGAGTGCCACCAGGTGCTTCGGCACAGCCGCACCGTCCGCCGGATCGGCCACCACGCGCCGCGACTGAGAACAAGGTCTGCGCCGGGCAGGACGACCCCTCGACCCATCTGGAGCAACCGCTACATGACCACCTTCACCGAGTTCGGCGTGCCCGCCGTGCTGACCGCGGCCCTCGCCGACCTCGGCATCACCACCCCCTTCCCGATCCAGGCCGCCACGCTGCCCGACTCGCTCGCCGGCCGTGACGTGCTGGGCCGGGGCCGCACCGGCTCCGGCAAGACGTACGCGTTCGTCCTGCCCGTCCTGGCCCGCCTGGCCGCCTCGAAGTCGCCCCGCAAGCCGGGCCGCCCGCGCGCGCTGATCCTGGCGCCCACCCGCGAGCTGGCCACCCAGATCGAGGCGACGATGGCCCCGCTGGCCGCCAAGCTCGGCCTGCGCACCCTCACCGTCTTCGGCGGGGTCGGCGCGAACCCGCAGATCAAGGGCCTCAAGGCCGGCGTCGACGTGCTCGTGGCGTGCCCCGGCCGCCTCGACGACCACCTGCGCAACGGGCACGCGTCGCTCGACTCGATCGAGATCACCGTGCTCGACGAGGCCGACCACATGGCCGACCTGGGCTTCCTGCCGGTGGTCCGCCGCCTGATGGACCAGACGCCGCGCGAGGGCCAGCGGATGCTGTTCTCGGCGACCCTCGACAACGGCGTGGACGTGCTGGTCAAGCGCTTCCTGCACAAGCCGGTCACGCACTCGGTCGACTCGGCCACCGAGACCCCGGTCCAGATGGACCACCACGTCCTTCACGTACGGGGTGACGACCGCTTCCCGGTCCTGGTGGACCTGCTGGCGGCGCCCGGCCGTACGGTCGTGTTCACCCGCACCAAGCGCCGGGCCAAGGTGCTGACCCGCCAGCTCAACCAGGCCGGCGTGCCGGCGGTCGAGCTGCACGGCAACCTCGCCCAGAACGCCCGCAACCGCAACCTGGCGGCGTTCTCCGACGGTACGGCGGAGACCCTGGTGGCGACCGACATCGCGGCCCGTGGCATCCACGTCGACGACGTCGGCCTGGTCATCCACGCCGACCCGCCGGTCGAGCACAAGGCGTACCTGCACCGGTCGGGCCGTACGGCCCGCGCCGGCGCCCGCGGCACGGTCATCACCCTGATGACCGACGACCAGCAGTCGGAGGTGCGCGACCTGACCCGCAAGGCCGGCGTCCGCCCGACGACCAGCCGCACCCGGCCCGGCGACCCGCTGCTGGCCGAGCTGGCCCCGGGCGAGCGCGTGTTCGTCGCCCCGCGCCAGGCGGCGGTCGAGGCGCCCGCCGCGACCGCGCCCGGCACCGACGCCGGCGCTCCGGCCGGTGCGGGCCGCAGCCGCCGTGGCCGGGGCCGTGGACGGGGCGCGGGACGTCCGGCCGAGTCCCGCCCGGAGCAGACGGCGAGCACGACCCGCCACGGTGAGGGGCGCGCCCAGCGTCCCCGCACCGAGCAGGGCGCGGGCGGCCGTCAGCCGCAGGGCACCGGCGGCGGCCGCGGCCGTCGTGGTGGCACCGGCTCGACACCGGTGCACACCAGCCAGTCCCGTGGCGCCGGCTCGTCCGCACAGGGCCGCCCCGCCTCGTCGGGCGGCGCCGCCGCGTTCAGTGCCGGCACCCGCGTCGGCGGCCGCCGCTCAAGCCGCTGAGGCACCGGCGCCCGTTGACGCCACCGGCACCCGGTTGACGGCCACCCGCGCGGGCTTGACGGCACCGGCACCCGGTTGACGGCCGCCGCTCAAGCCGCTGAGGCGGCGGCGTACAGGTCAAGAGTGATCCGAACCGGCCGGGCGATGATCGCCCGGCCGGTTTTCACGCCGGCCGCGACGCGGTCGACGACACCGGTGGCGATGAAGTGGCATCCGCCGGCGGACGGCTCGGCCGTCTCCACGGTCAGCGTCACCTGGCTGTCGTGGCCGCGGACCCTCAGGACCCCCGTCAGCAGCCAGCCCGAGGCGTCGCGGTGGACGCGGGTGCTGCGGAAGCCGATCACCGGATGGCGCTCGGCGTCCAGGAACCGCTTGCCCGTGATGTCGGCGTTACGGCGTACATCATCGGACGTGAAGGTTTTCGCCTCCAGCATCGCCGAGGCGGTGGACGCGGCCGGATCGGTGGCGACCGTGACGGTGCCGCCGCGCAGGGCCATGGTCGCCGCGACCGGCTTGAGGCCGAAGACATGCGTCGCGGTCAGCCGGCACGCCGAGCGCGCCGGGTCGATGGTGTAGGTGCCAGGGACGAGTTCGGTGTGTACGTCGGTTGTCATGCCCCCGAGCCTCGCCCCCCGCGCGCCGTGGGACCTCAGTGCCGGTACTGAGATGCGGCACGTAGGTCGGTGCGCCGGGTCAGCCCGAGCTTGCCCAGGACGTTGCGGACGTGCGTCTCGACCGTCCGCTCGGACAGGAACAGCCGCTCGGCGACGGCCCGGTTGGACAGTCCCTCCGCGACCAGCCCCGCGATCTCCCGCTCCCGGGGCGTCAGATCGTCGCGGGCCAGCTCCGCCGCGCCCTTCAGCTGCGGCGCCTCCGCCGCCAGTCTCCGGCTGAGGCGCGGGTCGCTCTCCCGCACCTGCTTGGCGTACGCGAGACGCGCGAGCGCCGCGAACGACGGCGCGCCGATCCTCTCCTCCATCGCGACCGCCGCCGCCAGGTGCTTCTCCGCCTCGCCGGCCGCGCCGAGCGCCCCCGCCATGATCCCGAGCGACCGGTCGACGGCGCCCTGACAACTCGACATCGAGTTCAGATACCGGCCCGCGTACGGCAATGCCCGCTCATAGCAGTCCCGGACCAGTTCCCGATCGCCCGTCCACGCCGCGAGCTCACCGGTCATCACCACCACGAAGGGCCGGCGCGGGTCGGCCGGGAGCCGGTCGAGGGCGACCCGGAGCCGGCGCGTGCACTCGGTAGCGACGTCCCGGTCCCCCGTCCCCCGCGCCATGATGCCCACCTGGGCCACCGCGATCGGCATGTCGTCGTGGGCGAAGGCCGCCGGATCCGCCCACGACCAGTCCTCGGTGTGCTCCGAAAGTCCACATCGGAAAGCCAGGTAGAGGTGGTACGCCGTACTGTCCCGTTCCCCCGCTTCCCGGGCCTGCTCGGCCAGCTCACGAGCCTCGGCGAGGCGGCCGCCGATCAGCGCCCGGGCCGCCCGCGCCCGCAGCAGATGCCAGCGGGCCACCGGCCACCCGAGACGGTCGGCCAGCCCCGCCAGCCGGGCCGTCTCCGCGTCGAACTCGGTCAGCTCGCCCCGGATCAGCCGCGCGTCGAGCAGCCAGACCCGCCCCCACAACTCGGCGTCCGGCCGCCCGCTGGGCCCGGCCAGCGCGCAGCTGCGCTCGGCCAGCTCGATCACCTCGTCGCCGTCGGCCGCCGGATCGAGCACCTGATGCCGCGCGTGGACGGCCGCCACCAGGGCGTCCGCCCGCCCCGAGTCCTCGGCCAGCCGCATCGCCTCCGCACTGATCCGCCGCGCCGCCGCCGGATCCCGCTCGTCGGCCAGCAGAAACGCGTACTGGGCGAGCAATTCGGCCCGTCGCGGCCCGGCCGGATCCCGCTCGAGCGCCCGCTCACACAGCCGCATCAGGGCCGGCGCAAGCGGACCGGCCACGCCCCGGATCACCAGCGCCGCCGGCGCACCCACCTCGTCCACAATCGCCGCACAGTCGGCGAGGGCGACTTCGAGACTGCCTTCCCGGTACGCCGCCTCGGCCCGCTCCAACCGCAGCGCGGCGTCACCCGGATTGTTCTCGAGCGCCCGCCCGAACCAGTGCACGGCCTCCCGATAGTCGAGCCCCCGCACGGCTTCCCGGGCCGCCGCCACACAGGCCGCCACCGCCCGTTCCCGCGACGCGGCGTCGACCGCCGCCCGCACCCGATGCCGGGCGATCTCGGCTTTGGTGCCGTCGAGGGCGCCGGCGATCGCTTCGTGCGCCCGGATCCGCTCATCGCGGCCGAGCTCTTCATAGAGCGCCTCCCGTACGAGCTCATGCACGAACCGCACCCGCGACGGCGCCCAGGGATCGTCGACCAGCACGCCCGCCGCGACCGCTTCGGCCAGAACTTCGCCACCGCCCCCTTCGACGGCCCGGTCGAGCACCACCACGTCAAGCTCGGACCCGTACGCGGCGGCCACACCGAGCATCCCCCGGCAGGCGGCGCTCAGAGGCGCGGTCCGCCGCGCCACGAGCCGCCGCAGCCCCGCCGGCAGTTCAAGGTCGCCCACGGGCCGGCCGAGGCGCCCTTCGCGAACCAGAAGCCGGGCCAGTTCCCTGGTGTAGAGCGGATTCCCCCCACCGAGCCGATGAATCTCGGCCGCCCAGCTGCCGTGCGCACGGTGCCCCAGCCCGTCAAGGTAGGCGCCGACCGAGCCGACATCCCACGGTCGAAGGGCGAACACTTCGGCCCCGTCCAGATCGACGTCCGTCCGGCTGGTGCCGATCAGCAGCAGACGCGTCCGCCCGATCTCACGCCCCAGCGCCCGAATGAGCGCCAGCGACCCTTCGTCGGCCCAGTGCAGATCCTCGATCACCAAGAGCGCCGGCCGCACCTCAGCCGCTTCCCGAAGCGCCACAACGGTCCGCTGAACAGCCCGAAACCGCGCCGCCGCAACAGATTCCCCTTCCCCCGACAGCACCAACAGCTCCGGCGACAGCCCCCTCACATCGGCCGGCGATAGCTGCATCGCCTCGGCCGATGAGAGCAGCCGCGTCCACGGCCAGAAGGCGGGCGCGCCCTCGTCCGGATCGGCCCGGCCGGCCAATATCGCCATCCCCGCGGCCGAAGCCCGCGCGGCGGCCTCCTCGACCAGCGCCGTCTTGCCCGCCCCGGCCTCACCGGTCACCAGGACCACGGCGCCTTCGCCCCGCTCGGCACCGGCCCGCAGCCGGTCGAGCGCGACCACCTCAGCCACCCGGCCGACCAGCGCGGCGCCCACGCCGTCCACCCTCCCCCGCGACAGCCGCGATGTCGACCCCCGGAAAGACTGGCCGTTCCTCATTCGGGTCCCGGTCCCAGTCGCAGGCCTGACCCGACCCCCACCCCAGCCCCGAACCCCAGTCCCAGGCCCGGATCCCGGCGCCCGCTCCGTTCCCAGTTACAGTCCCCAGCCACGACCCAGCCACGACCCAGCCACGACCCAGCCAAGTTCCAGCCACGACTCAGTCCGGTCGTGCCCGCTGAGGTGGTGTATGACTCGGCCATCGCTGATCCGTGTGGGTTGATGCTAGGCGGCGATCTCTGTGGTCTGGTCGGCTTCGGTGTCTTGGCTGGTCTTGACTGGTGTGAGGCGGGCTTTGCGGATGAGGTCCAGGCCCATGTAGCGGCGTCCTTCGACCCATTCATCGGTTTGTTCGGCGAGCACGGCGCCGACGAGGCGGATGATCGCGGCTCGGTTCGGGAAGATCCCGACGACATCGGTGCGCCGGCGGATCTCTTTGTTCAAGCGTTCCTGGGGGTTGTTCGACCAGATCTGACGCCAGAGCTCACGCGGGAACGCGGTGAACGCCAACAGGTCGGCGCGGGCGTCGTCGAGGTGTTCGGCGGCGTCACCGAACTTCTCGCCGATCATCTCCAAGACCCGGGCGTATTGGGCTTCGACCGCGGCGGTGTCGGGTTGGTCGAAGACCGTGCGGACCAGGGTGGCGACCCACGGCTGCGCGGATTTGGGGACTTTGGCGAGCAGGTTGCGCAGATAGTGGGTGCGGCAACGCTGCCAGGACGCGCCCGGCAGCGCAGCCCCGATCGCGTTGACCAGCCCGGCGTGGGCATCGGAGACGACCAGGCGGACCCCGGACAGGCCGCGGGCGGTCAACGAGCGCAGGAAGGCCAGCCAGCCGGCCCCGTCCTCATCGCTGCTGATGTCCAGGCCGAGGACTTCCCTGCCGCCGTCGGCGTTGACCCCGACCGCGACCAGGCCATGGACGTTGATGATCCGGCCGTGTTCGCGGACCTTGATGACCAGGGCGTCGAGCCAGACGAACACATACGGCCCGGCGTCCAAGGGCCGGTTGCGGAACGCTTCGACCTGGGCATCCAAATGCCGGGCCATCTCCGAAACCTGCGACTTGGACAGCGACTTGATGCCGAGTTGCTCGACCAGCTTTTCCACCCGCCGGGTCGAGACGCCGAGCAGATACGACGTCGCGACCACGCTGACCAGGGCCTGCTCGGCGCGGCGGCGGTGCTGCAGCAGCCAGTCCGGAAAGTAGGAGCCGTGCCGCAGTTTCGGGATCGCCAGTTCGACGGTGCCGGCCCGGGTGTCCCAGTCGCGCTGCCGGTAGCCGTTACGCGAGTTCGTGCGCTCGTCGCTGCGTTCGCCGTACTCAGCACCGCAGACCGCGTCGACCTCGGCGGACATCAGCGTTTCGGCGAAGGTTTGCACCATCGCCCGCAGTAGATCAGGGCTCGCCGATTCAAGATGCTCGCGCAACAGACTGGCGACGTTCAGACTCGGTTCTGCGGCCATCGCAGGTCTCCTTCTTGATCTAGACAATCCGAAGGATCTGCGATGGCCGCTTCTGTCTGCTGGAAAAGACCAGGTCATACACCACTTCGGTGGACGCAACCCTCAGTCCCGGTCAGGCCGCGTTCCCCACCTCGGATCCGGTCCTGACCGCCATCGGCACCGCTGCCGACCGCCAGCCCTTCGAAATGCGGCCGGCGAAGTCACAACCAGGCGGACCGACCCTGCGCGGGGGTGGCTCCACGCGAAAATGGCCTCGCCAATAGTGGCCCCACGCAAAAGTGGCCTCACGCAAAGTGGCCCCACACGAAGGCGGCCTCGCGCAAAAGTGGCCTAGCGCAAAAGTGGCCCCACATGAAGGCGGCCCCACGCGAAGGCGGCCCCACGCGAAGGCGGCCCCGCGGGAAGGCAGCCCCGCAGGAAGGCAGCCCCGGCGGGAAGGCAGCCCCGCGGGAAGGCAGCGTCACGCAAAGGCGGCCTCGCGCGAAGGCGCCCCTCACGAAGATGGCTCGGCTGGTGGTGGATGGGGTCGAAGGCCGTCAGGAGGGAACAGGGGCGACGTCGCCTGTGGAGGCCCGCCATCAAAGGTCCAGACGCGACACCAAGAGCGCCAGCGCCCCGCGGCGGCTGGGGGATCGTGAGGGTGTGCGGTGTCTCTACGCCTCTGGCGTGATCGACAAAGTGAAGCTCGCCATCGTCGGGGTCGGGAACAACACTTCGGCGCTGGTTCAAGGCATCAACTTCTATCGGAACACCGGCAGCCTGGTGGGCATTCGCCGGGCCGACATCGGTGGGCTGGGGGTCGGCGACCTCGAGGTTGTCGCGGCGTTCGCGCTCGATCTGATCCGGCTGGCCGCGATCGCCCGGCGGGAGCACCGGGGCGGCTACCTGAGCGAGGCCGCCGAGCACCTCAAGTCGCCGCCCGGAACCGCCGTCTAGGAGGAGGATGAGGAGGAGGGCACCGACACCTGGATCTCGTCGGAGAGGTTGAAGCCGGCGCACATCTCCAGTTCGTCGCCGCTCCAGAAGCGGCCCGGGTCGTACCAGTTGGGCTGGCGGCCCTTGGGGAGCAGACCCATGTCCTCGTACGTCACCGCGACCACCTCGGCGCAGTAGGCGGTCTCGAGGGCGGCGTCGTCGGCCGGGCCGTGGCCGCCGCGCAGGCGCCAGCGGGGGCGGACCTGGGGGACCCGGCCGCGTACCCAGCGCCAGGCGAGCTGGGCCGAGGACGGGAACGGGGTGCCGTCGAGACGGGCCACCGTCTTCAGGGCCTTGTCCTCCATGGCCGGCGTGACGCCGGGTTCCAGTTGGCGCAGCCAGCCGCGCTGGCCGTAGCGCTGGGCCCACACCGTGACCGCGTCGCGCAGGTCGTGCAGCTGGACGCCGCGCTGGAACGTGCCGGACCACAGGTCGGGCAGCGACCTGCCCAGCTCGGCGTGCCACATCAGGGGTGGCATGTCCTCGATGACGATCGACATGCCGACGTGGTTGACCGGGCTGTTGGTCAGCGTCTGGATCGCCCGGTCGGGACCGGATCGTCCCCGGAAGATCCAGATGTCCCCTGTGCGCGTCAGGTCGATGGCCTCGTCGAGGCTGATGGCGGCATCCACGGTGTCTATCCTCGGGTGATGCGTTGGTGGAAGGTAGTGGGATTGGCCGGTCTGGCGGGAGTCGCCGCGACGGGCGCCGTTGTCGCGCGGGCGGAGCGCCGCCGGAGGCAGTACACGCCCGAGGAGATCCGGGAACGACTGCACCAGAGGGTGGCCGAAGCCGCCGCCTCAGACGACATCGGTGTCCCGGAGTAGCGACCAGAGGCCGGCGCCGTCGGGCGCCGAGAACCAGGTCTTGCCGCCGGAGCCGACCGCCTCGGGATCACCGGACGGTCCGGGCACCGCGCCGGCCAGCACCGACTGCGTGGGTGACAGCCGGCGGATGGCGACGGCGGCCACGTTGTCCGGGTGGGCGTGCGCGAACTCGGAGTAGATCTCCTGATCGTGCTGGCCGTCATCGCCGATGAGCAGCCACTTGATCTTGGGGAACTCCTGCGAGAGCCGTTGCAGAGTGGTGCGCTTGTGGTCCTGGCCGCTGCGGAACCAGCGGTCGGGGGTCGGGCCCCAGTCGGTCAGCAGCAGCGGGCCCGCCGGGTAGAGGTGGCGGGACAGGAAGCGCGACAGGGTGGGCGCCACGTTCCACGCGCCGGTCGAGAGGTAGAAGACCGGCGCGCCCGCGTTCGCCGTGATCAGGCGCTCGTAGAGCACGGCCATGCCGGGCACGGCCATGCGCGCGTGCTCGTCGAGGACGAACGTGTTCCAGGCGGCGAGCAGCGGACGGGGCAGGGCGGTGACCATGACCGTGTCGTCGATGTCGGAGATGAGCCCGAAGCGGCAGTCCGGGTCGACCACCCGGATCGGGGCCTCGGCCGGCGCCGCGCCCTCGGTGAACAGCCGCACCTTGCCCCAGCCGGGCTCGAGGTCGCCCTTGACCCGGCAGTCGACGTAACCGCTGCGGTCGGTGCGGGTCTCGGTGATGCTGTCCCCGACCTGGATCTTGACGATGGCGCCGTTCACCGGTGAGGTCGTGAAGCTGCGCCAGCCGCGTACCTTCTCCAGCCTCTTGCTTTTCTGCGGGCCGCGGGTGAGCACGACCCGGGCCATCACGCGGGCCCAGCCGGGAGCACCGTATCCCGTGTAGGCGGTGATCACCGGCTGCCAGCCGCGGTTGCGCAGCCGGCGCTCGACGATCTCGTGAAGCGCGTCCTCCACCCGGGCGGCCCGGTGCATCCGGATCACCGGCGGTTGCGCTGCCGGGGTTGTCGCCACGCCGGTCCTCCTGCCCTGTCAATCGGCCTGCCCGGCTACGGTACCCGCCCACCCTGGTCCGTACGCAGACCACAGCGGATTACTAAGCGGTGGCCGGAATCTCGCCGGTGGACCACTGGTCGGCGAACCACTGCTCGTCGGCCGGGCGGGGGCGCAGGCCGGCGCGGGCGATGGCGGTGGCCGCCTCGGCCCGCAGGACGCGCAGGGCGTCGGCGTCCTTCTCGGCGGTCTCCCACAGCGCGCGCTCGCGCTCCTGGAGGGCCTGGTACTCGGCCAGGCGGTGGTGGCGGATCGCGTTGCGCAGGGCGGCTTCCTGGACCACCGGGTGCAGGCGGGGGTTCCAGCCGCGGTGGGCCAGGATGTCGTTGAGCTGGGCGATGGAGAGCTCGCGGTTGCGGCAGGCGACGGTGGCCGCGTGGTGCAGGTAGCGCTGGCGTACCTGGTTCTCGCCGGGCTTGCGGCGGCGGCTCATCAGCGGGTAGGCGCCGGCCCGGGTGGTACGCCGGGCGGCCTGGTCGGCCGCGTCGAAGGCGGCCCAGGCCGCGTCCAGTTCGCTCTGGGCGGCCTCCCACTCGGCCCGGCTGCGGGCGGCGGCCGCGGCGGCCCGGCCGGCCGCGACGGTGACCTCGTCGGCGTAACGCTGGGCCTCGGCCTCGGCCGGCGAGGGTGCCGGCGCGTGCCGGGGAATCGCCATGGCGGCGACGGCGATCGCGATGCCCAGCAACAGCAGCAGCCAGAGCGCGACGGCCAGGGGCAGGGAGACGAAGAAGCTTTCCAGGGCGGTTTCCATCGCAACCTCACGATCGGTTCGTGGGCGGATATCGGAAAGGTGACGTACGACAGGCGCGGCAGAGGGCTCAGAAAGCCGGTGGACCACGGACCGGGCGGACCCGGAGGGCGACGCCGGCGAGCAGGACGATCACGGTCGCCGCGATCAGCACCGGCACGGTCACGGGAGGCGCCGGCTCGGGCTCGGCGACGAGGGTCGCCGTCCGCGTCTCGCTCGCGGCTTCCGCCCGTACGGACGAAACAAGCGCGACAGGCGCAGCCGGCGCGGCCGCCGGGGTCGCGGGCACGGTGAAGGCGAGCGCCAGCATCGCCAGCCCGGCGAGGAAGCGCAGGAAGCGGCGCCCGTCCCACTGACGGGGAAGCACTCGCGTCACTGCTGCCACGCGACCAACGTACCGAATCGGGCGGAAACGCGCACGGCCTCGCCGGAGTTACGCCGCCGACACTCCGTTCACCGAAAGAGGGATTCAACTGTTGCCGGTTAAGCGCTCTCTGGCGTGTGCGGCTGCGGCCCGATCCGAAACTGTCGTACCCCTGACCGATACTGGCGCCGGAGCGGCGTACGAGGGGTGGGCGATGAAATCGATACAGGCGTACCGCTTCGCGCTCGACCTCACTCCGAGCCAAGAGAGATCGGTTCTCGCGCATGCCGGCGCAGCCCGCAAGGCGCACAACTGGACACTCGCCCGGGTGAAAGCCGTCCTGGACCAGCGGGCGGCGGAACGCTCCTATGGCTTGGACGACGAACTGTTGACCCCGGCGCTGGGCTGGTCGTTGCCCGCTTTGCGGAAGGTGTGGAACGCCGAGAAGAACGTGGTTGCGCCGTGGTGGCCGCAGGTGTCGAAGGAAGCGTTCAACACGGGCTTGGACGCCGTCGCCCGCGGGCTTAAGAACTGGTCCGACTCCCGCAGCGGGAAGCGCACAGGTAGGAAGGTCGGATTCCCCAGGTTCAAGTCGCGTCACCGCTGCACCCCGTCGATTCGCTTTACGACGGGGACGATCCGGGTCGAGCCTGATCGGATGCATGTGGTGTTGCCGCGGCTGAGGCGGTTGAAACTGCACGAGTCCACGCGAAAGTTGGCCCGCCGCCTCGATGCCGGCACCGCGCGTATCATGTCGGCGACCGTCCGACGCGAAGGCCGGCGGTGGTTCGTGGCGTTCACCGTCGAGATCGAGCGTGAGATCCCCGCCGCGCGGCCGGAGTCCGTGGTCGGCGTGGACGTCGGCATCAAGCACCTTGCTGTGCTTTCCACCGGTGAACTCGTTCCCAACCAGAAACATCTCGAGACAGCCCAACCGAGACTGCGTGCGCTTGGCCGGGCATTGTCGCGTAAGCAAGGCCCCGACCGGCGGACGCGGCAGAAGCCGTCGAGCCGGTGGAAGCGTGCCTCGGAGCGCCTCGCGAAAGCCCAAGCACGGGTAGCAAACCTGCGCCGCGACGGCCTGCACCAACTCACCACCCGCCTCGCTCGTGAACACGCCACGATCGTGGTCGAGGACCTCAACGTCTCCGGCATGCTGAAGAACCGGCATCTCGCCCGACGTATTGCGGATGCCGGGTTCGGCGCAATGCGCCGACAGTTGGCGTACAGGACCCAGTGGAACGGCGGCCGACTCATGGTCGCCGACCGCTGGTATCCGTCCAGCAAGACCTGCTCGGCGTGCGGTGCGGTGAAAACCAAACTCACCCTGCGCGAGCGCACCTACCACTGCACCCTGTGCGGCCTGGTTCTCGATCGAGATCTGAACGCCGCACGGAATCTCGCCGCGCTCGCGGTTGAAGTGATCACCGCCGGGAGTGGCCCGGTGGCAGGACGTGGAGCCATCCAGAAGACCTCGCTTGCGGGGCAGGAGGCTGTGAAGCGTCAACCCGGCACCGCCCCGGCGGGTCAGACCGGGACCGTCCGGCCGAAAGGCCGGACAGCCGCATGAGCATTGAAAGCACTCAGCGGTGACGGACTATTGATTCGTGGACCTACAAGTAGTGCGGCAGGTGGCCGAGCTCGAGGGCTGGATCTCCGAGGGCGGCGTGGTGGTGCTCAGCGGGGCCGGGCTCTCCACCGACTCCGGCATCCCGGATTACCGGGGCCCGTCGGGCTCGGCCCGGCGCTCGACGCCGATGACCTATCAGACGTTCACTCGCGACCCGATCGCCCGGCGCCGCTACTGGGCGCGCAGCCACCTGGGCTGGCGCACGATCGGCGACGCCCGGCCGAACGACGGCCACCGGGCGGTCGCGCGCCTTCAGGAGGCGGGCGCGGTCCAGGGTGTCATCACGCAGAACGTGGACGGGCTGCACCAGGCGGCGGGCGCCCGCGACGTGGTCGAGCTGCACGGCAACCTGGCCCGCATCGTCTGCCTGGACTGCGGCGAGCTGACCCCGCGCGGGGTGCTGGCGGCCCGGCTCGAGGAGGCCAACCCGCGGTTCGCCGGCGTGGCCACGGCGGTGAACGCGGACGGCGACGTGGAGCTCGACGACACCGAGCTGGACGGGTTCGTGGTGGTCGACTGCACGTCCTGCGGCGGGATGCTGAAGCCGGACGTCGTCTACTTCGGGGAGACGGTGCCGCCGGAGCGGGTCTCGCGCAGTTTCGGCCTGGTCGCCGAGGCGCGGACCCTGCTGGTGCTGGGCTCCTCGCTGACCGTGATGTCGGGGCGCCGGTTCGTGCTGCGGGCGGTCAAGGACGGCATCCGGGTGGCGATCGTCAATCGCGGCGTGACGCGCGGCGAGCCGTACGCGGGGGTCGTGGTCGATGCCCCATTGGGCATCGTGCTGCCCCATCTGGCATCGACGGTTGAGACCGTTTCGTCCTGATGACCGTCGATGGAGCGCTCCCATCGACGGCCGTAATCGCACTGAAACCTAAATATTGATTGACGCCCGTTGACGTGACCGGCCTCACTGGCGTTAACTGCCGGAACCGCTTCCGAAACCGGTTCCGAAACCTCTGAGTAAAGAACCGGTGACCTCAGCGGCGAGAACTAACGGAGGACAAGTGCCGATCACCATCGCCGACGTCGCGGCTCGGGCCAAGGTCAGCAAGACGACCGTGTCCCGGGTGCTCAACGGCAAGGGCGAGCTGGACGAGTCGACCGCCGCGCGGGTCCGCGCGGTGATCGAGGAGCTCGGCTACGTGCCCAGCGCCCGCGCCGTCGGCCTGGCCCGCGGCCGCACCCGGGTGGTCGGCATGCTCGTGCCGTCGCTCACCTGGCCGTGGATCGGCGAGGTCATCCAGGGCGCGGTCGACGTGCTCGAGACCGAGCGGTACGGCCTGCTGCTGTTCACCTGCAACCGCGGCGAGGAGTCGATGCGCCAGTTCGGCGCGCAGGTGTCCGCCAAGTCGTTCGACGGCCTGCTGGTCATCGAGCCCGAGGGGACCCTCGACTACATCGCCACGCTGCACGCCCGGGGACTGCCGGTGGTGCTCATCGACGACCGCCACCAAGCCTCCGGCCAGATCCCCAGCATCGGCACGACCAACCACGACGGCGCCGGCTCGGCCGCGCGCCACCTGCTCGAGATCGGCCGTACCCGGCCGCTGATGGTCACCGGACCGGACCGCTTCGGCTGCACCCAGCAGCGGCTCACCGGCTTCGCCAACGTCTTCGCCGAGGCCGGTCACCCCATCACCACCGACCGGGTGCATCCCGGCGATTTCACGACCGCCGCCGGCGCCGCCGGCGTCCGGGCCGCGCTGGAGTCCGGTGTGGACTTCGACGCCGTCTTCGCGCACAACGACCTGGCCGCCATCGGCGCCATGCGGGAGCTGCTCGAGAACGGCAAGCGGGTGCCGCAGGACGTCGCCGTGGTCGGCTTCGACGACATACCGACCGCGGCGCACACCCAGCCGCCGCTGAGCACGGTGCACCAGCCGCTGCGCGAGATGGGCGAGGCGGCGGCCCGCGCGCTGCTCGGTCACTTCGAGGGCACACCCCTGCCCAACCGCCCCACCGTCATTCCCACCACCTTCACCCCCCGCTCCTCCACCACCCTCTAAAGCGTCACCACACAAATCGCCGGCCGGCTGGCCGGCCGTACAAACGCGCCCATCGACGCCTGCCTCCGGCACGCGTCGCGATGACTTACGCCCTTTTTTCAGCAGATAAGAGGAGATACAGCGATGCAGAGAAGGAAACTGTTCGCGGTCGCTCTGGCGAGCGTCGTCGCCACCGGCGGCCTGGCCGCGTGCGGCGACTCGCCGAACGCGAACAACGCCAACAACGCGAACAAGTCGTCGGTCGACTTCCTCAAGATCGGCATGCCGAACGGCACGCAGACCGAGAACCACAACCCGTTCGCCGGCACCTCCTCGGCCAACGCGCTGGGCTACAAGTGGATGATCTACGAGCCGCTGACCCAGTGGAACCCGGTCAAGCCGGCCGACCCCGCCACCCCGTGGCTGGCCAGCGCGGTCAAGTGGGCCGACGACTACAAGTCGGTCGACATCACCGTCCGCGACGGCGCCACCTGGTCGGACGGGCAGAAGCTGACCGCCGACGACGTCGTCTACACGTACACGCTGATCAAGGGCAACGACGCGCTCAACCAGTACGCCGTCCCGTACGACCAGATCACCGCGAACGGCAACGTCGTCAAGCTGACCTTCAAGTCGTCGCAGTTCGTCAACCAGAACAAGATCCTGGCCAACACGCCGATCGTCCCCAAGCACGTCTGGGAGAAGATCGCCGACCCCGCCACGGACGTCAACAAGAACCCGATCGGCTCCGGCCCGTACACGCTCAAGTCCTTCACCCAGGCCGGCGTCACGCTCAGCGTCCGCGACTCCGGTTACTGGCAGGACCTGCCCAAGGTCAAGGAGCTGCGGTACGTCTCGTACGCCGACAACAGCGCCCAGTCGACCGCGCTGGCCAACGGCGAGTCGGAGTGGAGCTTCGTCTTCATCCCGAACGCGCAGCAGACCTTCGTGGCCAAGGACCCGGCGCACCACAAGCTGTGGGCCCCGGGCGTGCTCGGCATCCACGGCCTGTACATCAACACCACGGTGAAGCCGTTCGACGACCCGAAGCTGCGCCAGGCCATGAACATGGTCATCAACCGGACGGACATCTTCAACCAGGCCGAGGCCGGCTACTTCCACCCGGAGATCAAGAGCGTGACCGGCCTGCCGCCGGGCGCCGGTGACGCGTACATCGCCCCGGAACACAAGGGCAAGGAGTTCTCGGTCGACGTCGAGGGCGCCAAGAAGCTTCTGCAGGGCGCCGGTTACAAGCTCAACGGCAAGACGCTGAGCGACCCGAGCGGCAAGCCCGTGAAGATCAAGCTCAGCGACCCGGCGCCGTGGTCGGACTACCAGACCACGCTGGAGATCATCAAGAGCAACTTCGCCGAGATCGGCATCGAGGCCACCGTCGAGAAGCCGAACCAGGACGTGTGGGACGCCAACGTGCAGAAGGGCGCCTTCGAGGCCTCGATGCGCTGGACCAACGGTGGCGCCACGCCGTACGACATCTACCAGACCGTCATGGACGGCGCCCTCACCAAGCCGATCGGCACCGCCGCCCAGCAGGGCAACTTCGGCCGCTTCAACAGCCCGGAGGCGACGGCCGCGCTCAAGGCGTACGCCAACGCGACCAGCGACGCCGAGCGCACCAAGCAGATGAACATCATCCAGAAGATCTTCGTCGAGCAGGCCCCGATGCTGCCGGTCGGCGCCGACAACGTGGGCGCGGCCTACAGCGACAAGAACTGGACCGGCTGGCCGACCGACGCCGACCCGTACTCGGGCGCGCAGCCGACCCAGCCGTACGCCCTGCAGATCGTCCTGAAGCTCAAGCCCGCCGGCGCCTGACGCCCGACTCGCCGCTCCCCGCACCGTCCGCGGGGAGCGGCACCTCAACGAAGGAACAAGCGCATGACGTCGACAAAGGAAGCCGAGGCTCCTTCCGGCGAGGTGGTGCTCGAGGCGGTAGGCCTGACCAAGCACTTCCCGGTCCGCCGGCAACTCAGACAGATCTTCCGCGAGCACGACGCGGTTCACGCCGTCGACGATGTGAACCTCACGCTGCGCCGGGGCGAGGTGGTCGCCCTCGTCGGCGAGTCCGGCTCCGGCAAGTCCACTGTGGCCCGCCTGCTGGCCCAGCTCTATCCCCGTACGGACGGCGACATCCGGCTCCACGGCGTGAGCACCCGGGTCAAGGGCGGCCGGCCCTTCCGCGAGTACGCGGCCCGCGTCCAGATGATCTTCCAGGATCCGTTCGCGTCGCTGAACCCGGTGCACACCATCCGCTATCACCTGACCCGGGCGCTGAAGATCCACGGAAACGCCGAGAACCTCGAGGCCGCCCTGCACGACCTGCTGACCAGGGTCAGCCTCACGCCGCCCGAGCGCTACCTGGACAAGTTCCCGCACGAGCTCTCCGGCGGCCAGCGCCAGCGGGTGGCGATCGCCCGCGCGCTCGGCGCCCGCCCCGAGGCCCTGCTGGCCGACGAGCCGGTGTCCATGTTGGACGTCTCGATCCGTCTCGGTGTGCTCAACCTGTTGCGGGACCTCAAAGAACGCCTCAACCTGGCCATCCTCTACATCACCCACGACATCGCCTCGGCCCGCTACTTCGCCGACCAGACCCTGGTGATGTACGCCGGGCGGATGGTCGAGGGTGGCGACAGCGAGACCGTCACGCAGACACCGGCTCACCCGTACACCCGGCTCCTGATCGACTCCGCACCCGATCCCGATCGGCTCATCGGCGACGTGGACCCCCTCGACGAGGACCGGGGCAACGGCGAGCCGCCCAGCCTGATCCGGCCGCCCTCGGGATGCCGTTTCCACCCGCGCTGCCCGGCCGCCATGCCGCGCTGCTCCACCGACCTGCCGGTGCCCCTTCAGATCGGCGACGCGCCCGGCCACTGGGCCGCCTGCTGGCTCTACTCCTCCGCCGAGGAGGCGGCCAAGTGAGGTACTTCCTCCAGCGCATCGCGTTCTATCTGTTCACGGCCTGGGCCGCGATCACCCTGAACTTCTTCATCCCGCGCCTGGTGCCCGGTGACCCCGTACAGTCGCTCATCGCGAAATACCGCGGCCAGCTCAGCAGCGACGCGATCCAATCGCTGTACGTGCTCTTCGGCCTCGACAAGCAGGAAAGCCTGTGGCAGCAGTACCTGGACTACTGGAAGCAGATCTTCTCCGGTGACCTGGGTCTGTCATTCACGTTCTTCCCGGCCCCGGTCTCGCAGGTCATCTCGCAGGCCCTGCCGTGGACGGTGATGCTGGTCGGCGTCACCACCATCATCAGCTTCCTGCTCGGCACCGGGCTGGGCGTGCTGGCCGGCTGGCGGCGCGGCTCGTGGGCCGACGGCCTGCTGCCGGTCACCACCTTCTTCTCGTCGGTGCCGTACTTCTGGCTCGGCATCATCGCGATCTACCTGCTGGCCGGGCCGGACAGCTTCTTCCCGTCGTCCGGCGGTTTCGACTCGGGGCTCGTGCCGGCCTGGGACCAGTACTTCATCCCCAGCGCCATCCAGCACAGCCTGCTGCCGGCGCTGACCATCCTGATCTCGTCGGTCAGCGGCTGGATCCTGAGCATGCGCAACATGATGGTGACGGTGGCGTCGGAGGACTACATCACCGTCGCGCACGCCAAGGGCCTGTCCGAGCGGCGGGTCGCGGTCAGCTACGCGGCCCGCAACGCGTTGCTGCCCAACGTCTCCGGGTTCGCGCTGTCGCTCGGCTTCATCGTCGGCGGCACGCTGCTGGTGGAGATCGTGTTCTCGTACCCCGGCCTGGGTTTCACGCTCCTGCAGGCCCTGGGGGCCAAGGACTACCCGCTCATGCAGGGCATCTTCCTCGTCATCACCATCTCGGTGCTGGTCGCGAACCTGCTGGCCGACGTGGCGTACCTGCTCCTCGACCCGCGCACCCGCAAGGAGGGCTGAGCGATGACGATTCCCACCTCGAGCATCGAGCAGGTGATCCCCGGGCAGGGCTCGATGGCCCAGCCCGAAGAAGCGCACCCGAGCAAGCGCAAGCGGCAGCGGTTCACCTTCATCCGCAACAAGAAGGCGGCAGCCGGCCTCACCATCCTCGGGCTCTACATCCTGTTCGCGATCATCGGGCCGTGGGTGGCGCCGTACGACCCCGGCGCCCGCGGCAACGACCTCGTACAGCCGCCCTCGGCCGACCACTGGCTCGGCACCACCCACCTGGGCCAGGACGTGTTCAGCCAGATCCTGGTCGGCACCCGCAGCGTGATGTACGTCGGCCTGCTGGCCGGCACGATCGCGACCGTGCTGTCGGTGCTGATCGGGGTGACCGCCGGCTACCTCGGCGGCAAGACCGATGACGTGCTGTCCGCGTTCGCCAACGTGATCCTGGTGATCCCGGCCGTCCCCCTGATGATCATCATCACGTCGATCCTGAACAACGCCAGCGACACCCTGATCGCGCTGGTCATCGGCCTCACCTCGTGGTCGTGGAACGCCCGGGTGCTGCGCGCGCAGACCCTGTCGCTGCGCCGGCGCGACTACGTGGAGGCGTCGAGGGCCACCGGCGAGAAGACGTGGCGCATCATCGGCTTCGAGCTGCTGCCCAACCTCACCGCGGTGATCGCCTCCGGCTTCGTCGGCACGGTCATCTTCGCCGTGCTCTCCGAGATCACCCTGGCCTTCATCGGGATCGTCTCGAACAACGGCTGGAACTGGGGCACGATCCTGTTCTGGGCCCAGGGCCAGCAGGCGCTCGCGCAGAACGCCTGGTGGTGGTTCGTGCCGGCCGGTCTCGCGATCGCCTTCCTCGGCACCGCCCTCTCCCTGATCAACTTCGGCATCGACGAGTTCGTCAGCCCGCGCCTGCGCAGCGCCGGCAAGACCAAGGTCAAGACCGCCGCCGGCCGGACCGTACGGATGCGGATCGGTTTCACCCCCGTTCTTTCGTCGAAAGGCGGCGAGCCCTCGTGAGCCAGCCCGTGCTCGAGATCCGCAATCTGAACGTCGATTACGGCCTGGGCGACAAAGCAGTTCACGCCGTACGCGACGTCAGCCTCACCCTGCACCGCGGCGAAGTCCTCGGCCTGGCCGGCGAAAGCGGCTCCGGCAAGTCGACGCTGGCCTACGGCCTGACGCGGCTGCTGCCCCCGCCCGGCGTCATCACCGGGGGTGAGGTCGTCTATCACCCCGAGGGCGCTTCCCCGTACGACGTCCTGGCGCTCTCCGACCGCAAGCTGCGGCAGTTCCGCTGGGCCGAGACGGCGATCGTGTTCCAGGGGGCGATGAACTCGCTCAACCCCGTACACAAGATCTCGACCCAGCTCACCGACGTGCTCCGGGCCCACGAGCCGAAGATGAGCGAACACACCCGCAACGCCCGCGCCCGCGAGATGCTCAAGCTGGTCGGCATCTCGCCGGACCGGATGGACGCGTACCCCCATCAGCTCTCCGGCGGCATGCGCCAGCGCGTGATGATCGGCATGGCGCTGATCCTGCAACCGCAGGTGGTCATCATGGACGAGCCGACGACCGCCCTCGACGTGGTGATGCAGCGGCAGATCCTGGGCCAGCTGATCGAGCTGCGCGAACGGCTCGGCTTCTCGGTCATCTTCATCACGCACGACCTGTCGCTGCTGGTGGAGTTCTCCAACCGGATCGCCATCATGTACGGCGGCCGGATCGTCGAACAGGCTCCGGCGGCGACGATCTACCGGGACGCGCTCCACCCGTACTCGGCCGGGCTCCTCGCCTCTTTCCCGGCCCTGCGCGGCCCGAAGCGGGAACTGACCGGCATCCCGGGCTCGCCCCCGGATCTGGCCGGCATGCCCAGCGGATGCTCGTTCCATCCACGCTGCCCCAAGGCGTTCGAGCCGTGCCCGACGAAGATCCCTGTTCTCGGGCCGCCCGCCGACGCCAACGCCGTGGGCCGTTCCGTGGCCTGCTGGCTTCACCCTCCGGCCGACCTTCCCACCGGCGCCCTCGACCTTTCCCTGGAGAACCGTTGACATCCGTAACCGATCTCGCGCCTCTGATCACCGGCCTGCCGCCCTCCTTCACCTGGGGCGTGGCCACAGCCTCGTACCAGATCGAGGGCGCCGTGGACGAGGACGGGCGCACGCCGTCCATCTGGGACACCTTCAGCCGCACCCCGGGTGCCGTGCACAACGGCGACACCGGCGACGTGGCCTGCGACCACTACCACCGGATGCCGCAGGACGTGCAGCTGATCAAAAGCCTGGGCCTGGACAGCTATCGGTTCTCGGTGGCGTGGCCCCGGGTGCAGCCGGGCGGCCGCGGCCCGGCCAACCCGGCCGGGCTGGCCTTCTACGACCGCCTGGTCGACGAGCTGCTGGCCAACGGCATCGACCCGTGGGTGACGCTCTACCACTGGGACCTGCCGCAGGAGCTGGAGGACGCGGGCGGCTGGCCGCACCGGGACACTGCCTACCGGTTCGCCGACTACGCGGCGATCGTCTTCGAGAAGCTGAAGGACCGGGTCGGCACGTTCACGACCCTGAACGAGCCGTGGTGCTCGGCCTGGCTCGGCTACAACGTGGGCGTGCACGCGCCGGGCCGCCGCGACTTCGACGCGTCGCTCGCGGCCACCCACCACCTGCTGCTGGGGCATGGGCTGGCGCTGCAGGCGATGCGGTCGCCCGCGCACACGTTCGGCATCACGCTCAACATGGGCACGGCCGACCCACTGTCGTCGTCGGATCTGGATCACGAGGCGGCCCGGCGGGCCGACGGGATGGGGCTGCGGCTCTATCTGGACCCGCTGCGGCACGGCACGTACCCGGCCGACGTGGTGGCCGATCTGGCCGCCCGCGGCTCGGCGCTGCCCGTCCAGGACGGTGACCTGGAGATCATCTCCCAGCCGTTCGACGTGCTGGGCGTCAACTTCTACTTCGGCCAGGACTTCGCCGGCACGGATGTCGACGGGAGCACGGTCGATGCCACCGGCGCCCCGGTGGTGCGTGCCGTCCTGCCGGACACGCCCCGGACCGCCATGGGCTGGCCGATCACGCCGTCCCGGTTCACCTCGCTGCTCACCCGGCTCGCCCGCGACTATCCCGGTCTGCCCATGGTGATCACCGAGAACGGCGCCGCCTTCGACGACGCACCCGACAAGTCCGGGTTTGTCGCCGATGACGACCGTACCGCTTATCTGGCCTCCCACATCGCGGCCGTAGCCGCGGCCCGTGACCAGGGCGCCGACATCCGCGGCTACTTCGCCTGGTCCCTGCTCGACAACTTCGAGTGGGCCGAGGGCTACGCCAAACGCTTCGGCATCGTCCGGGTCGACTACGAAACCCAGGAGCGCATCCCCAAGCAGAGCGCCCTCTGGCTCCGCGACTCGATCGCCGCCCTGCGCTCGAACTGACCGTGGGGCCCGGCCGATCCCTTTCGGACCGGCCGGGCCCGCAGGTCAGCCTCTCGCCCGCTGCCTCGGGGCGAAGGACAGGACCGGCTCGGCCGGTGGCTCGGGGAGGCCGCCGTCGGCCAGCAGCCGTGCGATCGGCAGGGTGGCGGCGCCCATGGCCACGGCGTCGCGGCCGAGTTGGCAGACGTCGATGCTGGTGGACGCGTACGGGCGGCGCAGCGCGTGCCGGGCGGCGGCGCGGCGGATCTCGGGCAGGAAGCGGTCGGCGAACGCCGTTCCGGTCTCTCCGCCGACGGCGATGCGCTCGGGGCTGAACAGGTTGATCAGGTCGGCCAGGCCGGCGCCCAGGTAGCCGGCGGTCTGCTCGAACACCTCGATCGCGGCCGGCTCCAGATCGTCGCGCGCGAGCGTTTCCGGCAGGAGCTCCGGCGTGTGCTCCACCCCGAGGGCCGCGGCCAGCCGGGCGCCGATCCGGTCGGCTCCGATGTACGCCTCGAGGCAGCCGCGCGCGCCGCAGCGGCACTGCTCACCGTCGTACATCAAGGTGGTGTGTCCCCACTCGCCGGCGTTGCTGTTCGCGCCGCGGTAGGAGCGCCCGTCCATGACGACGGCCACGCCCACCCCCGTACCGATCATGATGATGACCGCGTGCCGCGCCCCGCGGCCGGCGCCGAACCACATCTCGGCCTGGCCGTGGGTCTTGGCGCCGTTCTCCACGAAGACCGGGACCTCGGTTCCGGCCCGCAGCATCGCGCCCAGCGGCACCGCGTCCCAGCCGGTCGACTGCGAGTCGACGACCCCGTCGTCCACCTCGACCACGCCGGGCACGCCCACCCCGAAGCCGAGCACGTCCTTCACCGCCACCCCGGCCTCCGCCACGACCGTGGCCAGGCCTTCCAGGAGCCTTGCGGCAACCTGGGCGGGGTCGTCGTCGTGCTCGAGGGTGGCCGCGGCCAGCCGTGACATCGACAGGTCGTACAGCTCGACCAGCACCCGGGTCTCGGCCACGTCGGCGCCCACCACGTACCGGAAGCCGGGCCGCACCCGCAGCAGCACGCGCGGGCGGCCGCCGTCCGAGCCGACCAGGCCGGCCTCCTCGACGAGACCTTCCTCGATCATCTCGCCGATCAGGTTGCTGACGCTGGCCTGGCTCAGCGCCGTGGTGGCGGCGAGCTGCTGGCGGCTCTGCATGCCGCCGCGGAACAGGTCGGTCAGCAGACTCGCCCGGTTCGCCCGGCGTACGTCCCGGACGGTCGCCCGCCTGCTCTCCATGACATGACATTCAACGCCATCACCGCGCGAAAACGTAAGGCGCGGGTCGGGGCGTCGGCATATCGTGCCCGAGTGACCGACTACCGTGAAGTGAACCGGGCCAACTGGGACGAGCGGGCGCCCGCCCACGCCGCCTCCCCCGGCTACAACGCCCACCGGCTCCGCGACGATCCGGCGTTCCTGAGCGACACCGTCCGCTTCGACCGGCCGCTGCTCGGCGACGTGTCCGGGCTGCGCGGCGTACACCTGCAATGCCACATCGGCACCGACACCGTGTCGCTCAGCCGCCTGGGCGCCACGATGACCGGCCTCGACTTCTCGCCGAAGTCGCTGGAGCAGGCCCGCCGGATCGCCGCCGACGCCAAGGCCGACATCCGGTTCGTCCAGGCCGACGTCTACGACGCGGTCGAGGCGGTGGGCGACGGCTACGACCTCGTCTACACCGGAGTCGGCGCGCTGTGCTGGCTGCCCGACATCCGCCGCTGGGCCCGCACGGTCGCGGCCCTCCTGCGTCCCGGCGGGCGCCTGTTCATCCGCGAGGGCCATCCCGTGCTGTGGGCGCTCGACTACGAGCGCGACGACGACCTGCTCGTGCTGACCGAGCCCTATTTCGAGACGGCCGCGCCGCAGATCTACGACGAGCCCGGGACGTACGTCGAGACGGACACCGCGTTCACCCACAGCGTCACCCACGAGTGGAACCACGGCCTGGGCGAGATCGTGACGGCCCTGCTCGAGGCCGGGATGACCATCACCGGGCTGGTCGAGCACACCAGCGTTCCGTGGCACGCTCTCGAGCGCACGATGGTGGACATCGGCGACGGTGAGTTCCAGTTGCGCGACAAACCGAACCGGCTGCCGCACACGTACACCCTCCAAGCGGTCCGCACTCCCGTTTAGAGATCAAAGCCTTCGGGGTACGTCGGCGGTCATCCCCACAGACTCAGGAGGCCCCGATGCGCTTCGGAACGATAGGCGGGCTGATCGTCATTCTCTGGCTCGTTCTGGGCGGCGTGGCCGCCTACGAGCGCGGCTACTTCAAGGACACCGGCGACACGAGCTGTGCCGAGTTCGGCACGATCGTCGTCACCGTGGCGGCCGGGCCGCTCAACTGGCTGGGCGTCAACCCGAAGATCAAGTGCGACGTCCCCGAGCCTAGTAAGTAGGCCCTTTGGTCAATCCCCCGAGCCACGGTCCATCGAGCACACCGGCGTCGATCTCGACGCCGGTGATCGCTTTCAGGGCCAGCGCCGCACACTGGCTCGGCGTCCACTTCTCATCCAGTTCACGGGTCCAGGCGTCGTCGAAGCGGCCCCACGTCCGCAGGCTCACCGCGCTCATCCCCCCGACCACGTCGCCGTCCTCGGCCACCGACAGCTGGATCTTGTTGGGGTCGCGGTGGATCGTGCAGGCCCGCCCGGCCTCGGACAGCTCGCCGAGCATGTCCGGGTCGGCGCCGATCCAGCCGAGCGTGCCCTCCACCTGAAGCACCAGCGATCCCTCACCCGCGCTCCGGGCCAGCAGCATGACCTCGGGCAGTCGTCGCGGGATCCGCCGGCTGGCCCGGGTGAGCCCGTCCGGCGCCTCGGCCACGTCCCGCACGCCCATCATGTCGAGCGTCAGGGCCGGGGCCAGCACTGTCACGGTGACGCACCAGCCCTCGCCGAGATGCCGGGTCAGATCGAAGGGCTCGGCCGTCATCGGCCCAAACTATTCGTGCGGCAGCAGGTAGCGCCAGGTCACGCTGACCACACGGTCGTCCGGCAGCCGGTACGAACGCCAGTCCCACACGTCCTTGCGCGGCAGCGCGCGGAGCACGGCCCGGGCCTGACGACCGCGGACGTCCCGATTGCTCCACCACGCGTCCTTTCCGAACGCGGGCGGCGTGACACCGTCCGGCCACGGCCGGGTCTCGGCGGCCGGGCCGCCACCGGCCAGTATCGCGACCAGCCGGACGGCGTCCGGCCGGAAGACGGTGCCGCGCTTGCGGACCCGCGCCTTGCACGCCATGAGGTCGTCGTAGAGGCCGTACGTCGCGGCCGCGTAACCGTGGTGCTCGCGGTAGGCGGTGAACGCGTACGCGTCGAGCCTCAGCGTCCGCCCTCGCGACCGGGCCTCGAAGTGGCTGGTCGGCGCGTCCGCGATCTGCGGATCGCCCGGCCCGAGCAGCAGCTTGCCGTTGGCCGGGTCGCGCAGCACCCGCACCGAGTGCCGCAGCAGGGCGTCGGTCTCACTCGGCCGCAGCCGCAGCCGCCGCTCCGCGTCGACGATCGCCGTGCCGTCTCGATAGACGACCAGCTGCGGCGGCCGGATCTGGTCGTAGCCGGCAGGTACGAAGCCGCCGCCTTCCGAGTAGAGGACAACCGGCTCATTGCCGTACGCGGCCTCGGCCACCCCACCCGGAACCAGCGCACCGGCGGCGATCAGAGCCGCCCCGGCCAGCAGTTGTCTGCGCTCCATTACCTTCCCCCGTCCGATAGCCACTCCCCCGATAAACGCACATATCGGACAGCGGCAACGGCTGGGGTTCCGGTTTCGGACCGAACGGCGCCCGGTCCTGCCCGTCCGGCGGAGCCTCAGGCCATCGCGTGCGACAGGCGGCGTACGGCCTCGTCCATCTCCTCGGCCGGGGCGGCGGCGTAGGTCAGGCGCAGGTACGGCCCCGGCGGCTCCGCCGCATACCACGGGCGGCCCGGGAAGACGGTCACTCCGGAGGCGGCGGCCGCCGTCGTCGTGGCGATGTCGTCGGCGCCGTCCGGGAGGGCCACCCACAGATGCAGGCCGCCGCGCGGCAGGGCCGGCGGCACCATGCCGGGCAGGTGCCGGTGAAGCGCGCTCACCAGAGCGGACCGCCTCGCCGCGAGCGCCGTCCGCAAGCCGCGCCGATGCCGGGCCCACGACGGCGCGGTGACCAGCTCCACTGTGGCCTGTTGCAGCGGGCCGGCCACGAAGAAGTCGTCCAGCAGCCGGGCCGCCCGCAGCCGGGCGGCGGCCGGCCCGCGCGCGCCGATCGCGGCCACCCGCAGCCCCGGAGCGGCCGACTTGGTCAGCGAGCGCACGTAGACCACATGGCCGTCCGGGTCGTCGGCCACCAGCGGCCGCGGCGGCTCGCCGTCGATGGTCAGGTCGCGGGCGTAGTCGTCCTCGATCAGGAACGCTCCGGCGTCGCGGACGGCCGCGGCGACCTCGGGCCGGCGGTCGGCCGACAGGGTGGCGCCGGTCGGATTGCCGTACAGCGGCTGGCAATAGAACAGCCGCGCTCCGGTGCGGGCGAAGGCGGCGGCCAGGTGCTCCGGCCGCACACCGGAAGGGTCCGCGGGAACCGGAACCACCCGGAGCCCGCGAGCGCGGGCGGCGGCCAGCGCGCCGAGATAGGTCGGCGACTCGACCAGCACGGTGTCGCCGGGCGAGGCCAGCGCGCGGAAGGCGGTCGACAGCGCGGCCTGACCGCCCGGGCAGATCACCATGTCGGCCGCGCGCAGACCGCCACCGGCCTGCCGGGCGAACCAGTCGCGCAGGTCCTCGCGTCCCTCGACCGGCCCGCGCTGCCAGCTCGCGGGCTGCCGGGCCGCCCGGGCCAGCGCCGCCCCGAGGGCCGCGGTCGGCTGCAGATCGGCGTCGAGATAACCGCCGGTCAGCGGAATCGCCCCCGCCGGCGGTAACGCCAGTAACGCCTGCATCTCGCTCTCACCGGACGGCCGTGGCCCGAGGGCGACCGTCTGCCAGGACAGATCGGGCTTTTCGCGGTACGCGGGGTGGGCCGCCACGAAGGTGCCCCGCCCCGACCTCGTCTCGACCACGCCTTCCGCCACCAGGCGCCGAATCGCCTCGGCCACCGTCACGGGAGACGCCTGATGCCGGGCGGTCAGCGCACGCACCGACGGCAGCCGCGCGCCGGCCGCCATCCCCCGCACCCGCCCCCGCAGATCTTGGATAACACGGTCGGCTGCGTTACCGTCATTCATGAAAGATGAGAGTAGCGCTACTGGCCCCGGTTCGATAACAGCGGGCTTCGCGCTGGGCGCCCTGGGAGTGCTGGCCTTCAGCCTGTCGCTGCCCATGACCCGGGTCGCCGTGCAGCAGATCGACCCGTGGTTCGTCGCCTTCGGCCGGGCCGTGGGCGCCGCCGCCCTCGCCGGCGCCTACCTGCTCGCGACGCGGGCCCCGCGCCCGGCCCGCGACCAGTGGCGCCGGCTGTCGATCGTGGCGCTCGGCGTGGTCGTGGGGTTCCCCCTGTTCACGTCGCTGGCCCTGACCACGCAGACCTCGGCCCACGGCGCCGTCGTCATCACCGTGCTGCCCGCGATGACGGCGGTCTTCGCCGTGCTGCGCGCCGGCGAACGCCCACCCCTGGCCTTCTGGGCCGCGAGCTCGGCCGGTCTGCTGGCCGTGATCGCCTTCCTGGTCACCACGGGCGCCGTCAGCGGCGCCCTCAACCCCGCCGATCTGTTCCTGCTGGCGGCGGTCATCCTCTGCGGTCTGGGGTACGCCGAGGGCGGCGCCCTCGCCCGCAGCCTGGGCGGCGCCCGGACGATCTGCTGGGCCCTGCTGCTCTCGCTGCCGGTCACCATCCCGGTGACGATCGTCGCCGCCGCGGCCACTCCCCCGCACGCCGACTTCGGCGCCTGGTCGTCCTTCGCCTACCTGACCGCGGTCTCGATGTTCCTGGGCTTCTTCGCCTGGTACGCCGGCCTGGCCCGCGGCGGCATAGCCCGAGTCGGCCAGATCCAGCTGGCCCAGCCGGTACTCACCCTGGCCTGGTCGGCCCTGCTCCTGGGCGAATCGGTCAGCCCCGCGTCGATAGCCGCCGCGGCCGTCGTCCTGGCCTGCGTCTTCCTGACCCAGCGAACCCGTCGACAGCGCCCGTCGAGCGAGCCGGGAAAGGCGGCCATCGCCCAGTCATGACTAACCTGAACGGCAAAACCTTGCGGAGGAACGTCGCGTGCGCCTGGGACAGATTTACGGGTCCCGGCCGGATCTCCCGCCGCCCGGACTGGCGCGGCCCGCCCGAGGCCGCTCCGGCGGGCCGAAGGCCACCGAGTGGGTCGGCCGTCCCGGCGTCGAACTGCTGGGACTGACCGAGTACGTCGAGTACGAAGAGGCCGGTCTCCGTCGTTTCCCCCGGGGTACCGACAGGGCCGTCCGGTGGGCGGAGGTGCGGCCGGAGCTGGTCATCGAGTCGGCCGAGGCAAGCGTCGCGGGCGTCGAGGCGGCCCTGCTCGAGAACGGCGGCGGGGTCGTGATCGCGTGGGGCAGCCTCGCGCTTCCCGCTGTCCGCCTCGACGCCGGAATCGCCCTCGCGGCGGTTCCGGCGATGGTCACGAGGTCACCCGAGTTCTGGATCTACTGGCCCGGCCGTCGGCTGCTGCTGGAGAACTCGTTCGACGGCTCGCTGCACCTGGCCCAGGTTCCCCAGACCGCCGGCGGCCGGCGAGCCTCCACTCCCCACGCGGGACAGCCCGGCGGCGGACCGCCGGGGTCCCCACCCACCCAGCCGCCTGCCGCGGCCGGAGCTCCCTCCCTGCTTCTGGGTGCCGGGCGTCCGCGTACCGCCGAAAATGTCGGATCCCCTCGGTAGCGTTCGCTCATGTCCCGTCGCCCGCGCAGGTGCAGACCTTCGCGGCGCTCGAGCGCGAGTGGCTCACGCTGAACGCGGGCCGCCCCCACAACGCCGCCGCAGCGCCCGCCCCTGACCGCCGGCTGCGCTGTGCGTCGCGGCCGGGCGAACTTGCGGCACCGCGTTCCGGCTCCACGGCCGGGCGAACTTGCGGCACCGCGTTCCGGCTCCACGGCCCGGCGAACTTGCGGCACCGCGTTCCGGCTCCACGGCCCGGCGAACTTGCGGCACCGCGTTCCGGCTCCACGGCCCGGCGAACTTGCGGCACCGCGTTCG
>NZ_JBICTW010000004.1:427369-746072 GCF_043197815.1 Actinoplanes sp. NPDC048988
CGTTCGGCGGCTCCGCGGCCTGGCGGGCGTGTGGCCCGTTGGACTTGCGGCGCTGCGATCCGGCGCTCTGAAGTTCGGCACTGCCGTGGTCCCCTACCACAACCGGCTGCGCCTCTGTGGGCCTGCGATGCTGCGCCGCCGTGGTCGTGCCGCCGCGGTCCGGCGATGCTGCGCCACTGTGGTCGCGCCGCCGCGGTCCGGCGATGCTGCGCCACTGCGGTCGCGCCGCCGCGGTCCGGCGATGCTGCGCCACTGCGGTCGCGCCGCCGCGGTCCGGCGATGCTGCGCCACTGTGGTCGCGCCGCCGCGGTCCGGCGATGCTGCGCCACTGCGGTTCCCGCTCCGCCGTCGGGTGGCGGGCGCTGCCGGCCGCGGGGCGCTGCGGCGAACGGGACGACGCCCGGGTGACCCGGTCCGGGCCGTGGGCGGTGGAAGTGGGTGGCCGGAAGCGGGGTGGGTCGGAGGCCCTTCGGTCAGGGCCTCGGTGAAGGCGGCGAATCCCGGCGCGGCGACGATGAGAGCGAGCGCGGTTCCGGTGAGAACCGCTGCGGGGAGGTGGCGGTCGATGAGACATGCTTGTCGCCATGGGCCTGTTCACCTTGGCCGAGGCGCGCGCGGAACTCGACCGCCTGCGGCCCGTCCTCGACGAGATCGTTACTGTGCGCGCGGACGCGGCTGAGGTCGGCGCCGTGGTCAACGCCGGCGGCCGAGGGCTGCCGGAGTGGAAGGCGGCCACCGCGCGCCTCGACGACCTGATGACCGAGATCCAGCAGACCGGGGCCGTACTCAAGAGCCTGGCCCCGCTGCTGGTCGATTTTCCGTCCGACCTCGACGGCGTGCCGGTCGACCTGTGCTGGCTGGAGGGCGAAACCGAGATCGCCTGGTATCACCGCGGTGATCTCGGTTTCGCCGCTCGGAGGCGCCTGCCGGTGGGCTAGCCTCGCTCGATCAAGTGGCCGATGATCTGCGGCCCCATCAGGACCGCCTCGCCCGAGCCGTCGCGGCGCGCGTCCGGCTCCGGCAGCTCGATCGGGTCGCCCGTCTTGCTCGCGCCGACCGGGCGCGGGCCGACCCAGGCCACGGTCAGGCTCGTCTCGCCCTTGAGGAAACGCTGCACCCGTACGCCGCCGGTTGCCCGGCCCTTGCCCGGGTACGACGCGAACGGCGAGACCTTCACCTGAGTGCCGGTCGACGTCACGACCATCGGCTCGCCGTGGGCGTCGTCGGTGGTCGACACCGCGTTGAAGCCGATCACCTCGGCCCCCGACGACAGCGAGATGCCGGCCATGCCGCCGCCCTTGAGGCCCTGCGGCCGGACGTTCTTGGCCTGGAACTTCAGCAGCGACGCGTCCGAGGTGACGAACGTCAGCCACACGGCCGGGTCGGTGATCCACGTGGCCTGCAGGATCTCGTCGCCCTCCTTGAGGGTCATCACCTCGAACTCGTCGGAGCGCACCGGCCACTCGGGGGCGGCCACCTTGACCACGCCCTGCCGGGTGCCCATGGCGATGCCCAGACCCTCGCCCACCAGCGGCGCCAGGCCGACCACCCGCTCGCCCTTCTCCAGCGGGACCAGCTCGGACGCCGACACCCCGCCCCGCAGGGAGACCGTACCGATCTGCTCCGGCAGCACCGGCAGGGGCAGCACGTCGGTCTTGAAGGCCCGGCCCCGGCTCGTGATCAGCAGGATCCGCCCGCGTGCGGTCGAGTGCACCACCGCCCGTACGGCGTCGTGTTTGACCCGGCCCGAACGCCGGCGCCCCTCGGCGGCCTCCTCGCTCTCGGCCGCGGTCCGCGCGATCAGGCCGGTGGCCGACAGGATCACCTGGCACGGGTCGTCGGCGACCTCGAGCGGGCCGGCCGGCACCGAGGCGGCCAGCACCTCCTTGAGGTCACCGCCGATCAGCGTGGTGCGCCGGGGCGCGCCGAACGAGCTGGTCACCTCGGCCAGCTCGTCCGAGACGACCTGCTTGAGCACGTCCTCGTTGTCGAGGATGCGGGACAGCTCGGCGATCTCGGCGCGCAGTTTCTCCTGCTCGGTCTCGAGCTCGATCCGGTCGAAACGGGTGAGCCGCCGCAGCGGGGTGTCCAGGATGTACGTGGCCTGGATGTCGGAGAGCGAGAACTCGCTCATCAGCGACGCCTTGGCCGACGCGGCGTCGTCGCTGCCACGGATGATGGCCACCACCCGGTCGATGTCGATCAGGGCGATGAGCAGGCCGTCGACCAGGTGGAGCCGGTCCTGGCGCTTGGTCCGGCGGTACGTCGTCCGCCGGGTGACCACGTCGTAGCGGTGCTGCACGAAGACCTCGAGCAGCGCCTTGAGGCCCAGCGTCTGCGGCTGGCCGTCGACCAGCACCAGGTTGTTGATGCCGAACGACGTCTCCAGCGGGGTGAGCCGGTAGAGGTCGGCCAGCAGGGCCTGCGGGTTGACGCCGACCTTGCACTCGATGACCAGCCGGGTGCCGTGCTCGCGGTCGGTCAGGTCCTTGACGTCGGCGATGCCCTGGAGCCGGGCCGCCTGACGCTGGCCCCGCTTGGGACCCGAGGTGATCATCTTGCCCTTCACCTCGTCGGTGATGGCCTCGATGATCTTTTCGGTGCCGACGCCGTACGGCAACTCGGTGACCGTGATGGCCTGCCGGCCCCGGCCGCCCTCGAGCAGCCCGGTCTGCGCCTTGGCGCGCATGCGCACCACGCCGCGGCCCGTCTCGTACGCCCGCCGCACCTCGTCGAGCCCGAGCAGCTGACCGCCGGTGGGCAGGTCGGGCCCGGGCACGAAGCGCATCAGCTCGTCGAGATCGGCGTCCGGGTGGGTGATCAGGTGACGCGCGGCCCCGACGACCTCGCCCAGGTTGTGCGGGATCATGTTCGTGGCCATGCCGACCGCGATGCCCGACGTGCCGTTCACCAGCAGGTTGGGGAACGCGGCGGGCAGCACCTTGGGTTCGACGTCGCTGCCGTCGTACGTCGGCTTGAAGTCGACAGTGCCCTCGCCGATCTCCCCGACCAGCAGCATCGCCTCACGCGACATGCGGGCCTCGGTGTACCGCGACGCGGCCGGGCCGTCGTCGGGCGAGCCGAAGTTGCCGTGCCCGTCGATCAGCGGCGCGTTGAGCGAGAAGTCCTGCGCGAGCCGGACCAGGGCGTCGTAGATGGCGACGTCGCCGTGCGGGTGGTACTTACCCATGACGTCGCCGACCACGCGGGCGGACTTGACGTACCCGCGGTCGGGGCGGTGGCCCTGCTCGGACATCGACCAGAGAATGCGCCGGTGTACGGGCTTGAGACCGTCCCGCGCGTCCGGCAGCGCCCGCGAGTGGATGACCGAGTAGGCGTACTCCAGGTAGGAGTCCTCGACCTCGGTCGTGAGCGGGTTGTCGATGACGCGGGCGCCGGCCTGGTCGAACGCGGACAGGTCGACGCGGTTGTCGGTGTTCTTACGGCGTGCCATTGTGACAGAGCCTCTCAGGCGTCGATCGTCTCTTGGTCGATGCGGCCCGCCGCCTCGATCAGCCAGTTCTTGCGGGGCTCGACCCGCTCGCCCATCAGCAGCTCGAGGGTGGCCTCGGCCCGCTCGGCGTCGTCGAGCGTGATGCGCCGGACGGTGCGGGTGGCCGGGTTCATCGTGGTGTCCCACAGCTCGTCGGCGTCCATCTCGCCGAGGCCCTTGAACCGGCTGACCGGCTTGTGCACCGACCCGCCGCCCCGCTCGATGCGGGCGACCGTCGTGTCCATCTCCTGCTGCGTGTACGTGAAGATCGTCTCGGAGTTGCGCCCCTTGGTGACGACCTTGTGCAGCGGCGGCATCGCGGCGTAAAGCCGGCCCTGCTCGATCACCGGGCGCATGTACTTCGCGAACAGGGTGATCAGCAGCGTCCGGATGTGCGAGCCGTCGACGTCGGCGTCCGCCATGATCATGACGCGGCCGTACCGCATCGCGCTCATCTCGAAGGTGCGCCCCGAGCCGGCCCCCAGCACCTGCACGATCGCCGAGCACTCGGCGTTGTCGAGCACCTGCTGCAGCGACGCCTTCTGCACGTTCAGGATCTTGCCGCGGATCGGCAGCAGCGCCTGGTACTCGGAGCTGCGGGCCATCCGGGCCGTACCGAGCGCGCTGTCACCCTCGACGATGTAGAGCTCGCTGCGGGCGATGCCGGTGGCCCGGCAGTCGACCAGCTTGGGCGGCATCGACGCGCCCTCGAGCGCGGTCTTGCGGCGGGCCGCGTCCTTCTGCTGTTTCTGGGTCAGCCGCACCCGGGCCGCGTCGACGATCTTCTGCAGGACCGTCCGGGCCTCGGCCTTGGTCTTGCGGTCCTCGATCCAGCCCTTGAGGTGGGCCTCGACCAGGCCCTGGAGCACCCGGGTGACGCCGGCGGTGGAGAGCTCGTCCTTGGTCTGCGAGGTGAACTGCGGCTCGGGCACGCGCACATGGATGACCGCCGTCATGCCCTCGAGGATGTCGTCGAGGACCGGCACCTCCTCCTTGGGCTTGAGCAGCCCGCGGGTGTTGCGGATCGCCTCGCCGAGCGCGCGGACCAGGGCCCGCTCGAAGCCCTTGCGGTGGGTGCCGCCGTGCACGTTGCGGATCGTGTTGGTGAAGCTCTCGACCGTACGGTCGTAGCCCGTGCCCCACCTGAAGGCGATCTCCACCTCGGCCCGGCGCACGACGTTGGACTGCATGACGCCGTTCGCGTCGGCGGCGTTCTCCTTGTACGTCCCCTCGCCGTTGACCAGGAGCATGCCCGAGACCGGCTTGTCGCCCGCGTGGGTGAGGAACTCGACCATGTCGGTGAGCCCGCGCGGGAAGTGGAACGTCTCGGTGGTCGGTTCCTCGCCGGTCTCGTCGCGCAACGTGTACATCACGCCGGGGACGAGGAACGCCGTGTTGCGCAGCTTGGCCCGGACCACGTCGGCGTCGAGCTTGGCCCCGGCCTCGAAGTAGCGGGCGTCGTACCAGTACCGGGTGGTCGTGCCGCTGGGCTCGCCGCGTTTCATCCGCCGGACGATGCGCAGGCCCGACTCGGGGTGGAACTTGGCCTGCGGGCCGGGGCCGTCGAACGAGCCGGGCACACCACGCTGGAACGAGATCTCGTGGACCTTGCCGTCGCGCTTGACCTGCACGTCGTAGCGGAGCGAGAGCGCGTTCACCGCGGACGCGCCGACGCCGTGCAGGCCGCCGGAGGTCTTGTAGCCGGCGCCGCCGAACTTGCCGCCGGCGTGCAGCCGGGTCAGCACCAGCTCGACGCCGTTGAGCCCGGACTTGGCGTTGACGTCGGTCGGGATGCCCCGGCCGTCGTCCTCCACCTGCACCGAGCCGTCGGCGTAGAGCGTGACGGCCACCTTGGTGGCATGGCCGGCCACGCCCTCGTCCGTGCAGTTGTCGATGATCTCGTTGGCGAGGTGGTTGACGCCCCGGCTGTCGGTGGAGCCGATGTACATGCCCGGACGCTTCCGGACGGCGTCAAGCCCCTCCAGGTGCGTGAGGTCATCGGCCCCGTACAGGATCTCCGCGGTCACGAGGTGGCACTCCCGATCGGCCTTGGTGGGTGGTCAGGTCGCGGCGAGCCTACCGGGAGCCTCTGACACTTCCCGCCAACCGAGCCGGTACCGGCCCACCGAAGAACCGGACGATACCGACAAAGGTAACGCGGGGTGACCTACGCCACGCAGAGCGCCCCCTGCGGCTCCAGCGCCCGGAACAAGTCCAGAGGGTACGGCTTGCCCGCCACCCGTACCGGAGGCAGCTCCTGGTAGGCGATGAGTTCGTCGGACGCCTCCCGGGTCGACGCGCACACCACCACGGTGTCGTGCGGCGCGTACGCCTGCAACCGGGCGGCCGTGGCCACCACGCTGCCGCTGATCATGCCGTGCCCGAAGTCGCGGGTCGCCGCGACGTCCACGATCACGTCGCCGGTGGCGATGCCCACCCGCGTCCGTACAGCGAACCTGCCGGCCAGGAGCTGCCCCCTCAACGCCTCCTGGACCGACAGGCCCACCCGTACCGCCGAGGCGGCCGCCTCCGGGCCGAACCCGGTCTCGTCGGTGCCGAACACCGCCATGACCGCGTCCCCCACGTACTTCTCCACCACTCCTCCGCCGGAGCGGACCACTTCACTGACGATCCCGAAGTAGTCGCGCTGCAACGCACGGACCACCGCGCAGTCCAGGTCGTCGATCAACGAGGTGAAGCCCACGATGTCGATGAAGAGGACGGACACGGTCTGACGCCGCTCCTGCTCCGCCATAGCGATTGCGGTCATGTCTCACGCTCCCCCAGTTCCTTGCTGTGCCCCGGGAGAACGGTGCCAGCCGCCGTCCACCCGGCGGATCTGCTGAACGACGTATCTCTGACACTTCAAGACCCCGTCGCTTATGTGACGCAGAACAGACCGAACCGCCGACAACGTGCTAGGTCGATTCGCACTAGGCTGCCCTGCATGGCCAGCGAGGAGGACGGGCCGCTTGTCGGGCGTACCGGCACGCTGACCCAGATCCAGTCCGATCTGCGCAACGCGGGACCGGGTGGCACCTCCGCGGTGTTCCTCACCGGGGAGAGCGGGGTCGGCAAGAGCCGGCTGCTGCGCGAGACCGCCGCCGCGATGCGCGACGCGGACTTCGCCGTGCTGTCCGGAACCTGTCTCGACATCGGTGACGCCTCCCCGTTGCACCCGGTTCTTCAGGCCCTGCGGCAGTTCGACCACAATGTCCAGCCCGCCGACGCCGGCGACCTGCTCGACCGGGTGTCCCAGGCGCTGCGCGAGGTGGCCGGCGGCCGTCGGCTGCTGCTGGTCCTCGACGATCTCCAGTGGGCCGACCGCAGCACCCGTCAGCTGCTGCTCTACCTGCTCGCCGGCCTCGGCGACGTGCCGCTGGCCGTGCTGGCCGCCGTCCGGGCCGAGGCCATGCACGGCGCCCACCCGCTGCGCAAGGTCCTGGCCGAGCTGCGCCGCCTGCGGTCCGTACGCGTCGTCGACCTGGCCCCCCTCGACCGCGAGCAGACGGTCGAGCTGGTGTCCGCGATCGCCGGTGGCCGGGTCGACCCCGAGGACGCCGAGCGGGTGTACAAGCGCAGCGGCGGTAACCCGTTCGTGGCCGAGGAACTGGCCCGTGACCTGCGCGACGGCCGCGTCGAGCTCTCCGACACGCTGCGCGAGATCTTCCTGTCCCGCGTCGACGAGCTGCCCCCGGCGGCCTACTCGGTGGTCCGCGCGATAGCGGCCGGCGTCGAGCCGGTGGGCCACCAGGTGCTGGCCCGGATCGTGCCGCTGCCCGAGGACCAGCTCATCGAGGCGGTCCGGGCCGCCGTGGCCCACCGCTTCGTGATCAGCCAGCAGGACGGCTATCGCCTGCGCCACCGCCTGGTCTCCGAGATCCTGGCCGGCGAGGTGCTGCCGGCCGAGGCCACCGCCCTGCACCGCCGGTACGCCGAGGCCCTGGAGTCGGGCGACACCGCCCCCGACCACGCACGCCTGGCCCACCACTGGCAGCGCGCCGGCGAACCGGCCCGGGCCCTGCCCTCGGTGGTGGCCGCGGCCCGCGACGCCGAGGCCCTCTACGGCTTCACCGAGGCCCATCGCTACTGGTCGACCGCGCTCGATCTGACCACCGACGACGCGCCCGAGCGCACCGAGCTGCTGGCCCACGCGGCCGAGTCGGCCCACCGCTGCGGCGAGCACCAGCGCGCCCTGGCCCGCCTCGACGACCTGGCCGCCCGGGCCGACGCGCCCAGCGCCTGCGACCTGCACCTGCGCCGCGCCCGCTACCTGACCGCGGCCGGCCGCTCGGCGCCGGCCGAGGCCGAGTACGTGCTCGCGCTCGAGGCGCCCGACTGCGACCCGGCCCGGCGCGCCTCGGCCGCCGCCCACCTGGCCGAGCTGCTGGTCCACCTGGGCCGCTACGCCGACGCCAACGTGCGCGCCCGCGAGGCCCTCGAGATGGCCGGCGCCGACAGCGCCGACCTGGTCCGGGCCAGCGCCGCCCTGGGTTACAGCGCCGCCTTCCGGGAGGACCCGGCGGCCGGGCTGGCCGTGCTGCGGCAGGCGGTCGAGATCGCCGAGCGCAGCGGCCACCCCGACGAGATCGGCGTGGCCTACCTGCACCTGGCCGAGCTGCTGGCCGGCCCGCTCAACAGCATCGAGGAAGGTGTGCTGGTCGCCCGCCGCGGCGCCGAGAAGGCCAGCCGGACGTACGCGTCGCGCCTGCTCGCGATCGCCGCCAACGGCCTGTTCCGGGTCGGTCAGTGGGCCGAGGCGGACGCCGTTCTGGACACGGCGATGCGGCACCGCCCGTCCGGGGCCGAGGCGGTCGAGCTGCTGCTGTCCCGCTGCCGCCTCTGGGTCGGTTTCGGCGACGCCGAGCAGGCCGACCGCGACCTCGACGCGGTCGCCACCCTGCTGGCCGGCGGCGGCGCCCGGCACGTGCTGCCCATGCTGACCCTGCGCGCCGGCAACGCGATGTGGCTGGCCCGCTGGCCCGAGGCCCGCGCCGCCGTGCAGCGCGGCCTGCTCGAGACCCGCTCCGACGACCTGGTCCTGATCGGCATCCTGGCCTGGCACGGCCTGCGGGCCGAGGCCGAGGCGCACGCGGCCGGCGACCCGGTCGACCCGCTGGCCCTGCGCCGGCTCAAGGCGTCGGTCAACCGCATGGCGGCCGGGGTCACGAACGCCGCCGTGCAGGTCAGGGCCGTCGTCGACGCGTACATCGACCTCTGCAACGCCGAGATCAGCCGGGTCGAGGGCCGCCCCGATCCGACGCCCTGGGCCCGTGCGGCCGGCGCCTGGGACAAGCGCCAGCAGCCCTACCCGGCCGCGTACGCCCGGCTGCGCCAGGCCGAGGCCATCCTCCAGCGCAAGGTCAAGCGGGCCACGGCGGTCACGCCGCTGCGCGAGGCGTACGCGACGGCGATCGCGATGGGTGCCCGCCCGTTCGCGGCCGAGATCGTCTCGGTGGCGCAGCGCTACCGGGTGGCCCTGGCCGACGACGCGGACACGGTGCCGATGGCCCCGCCCGAGCCCGACACCGGCGATGAGCTGGGCGCTCTCACCCAGCGCGAGCGTGAGGTGCTGGCCGCGCTGGCCGAGGGCCTGACCAACCGTGAGATCGGTGAGCGGCTGTTCATCAGCGAGCGCACGGTCGGCGTGCACGTCGGGCACATCTTCGACAAGCTTCAGGTGCGTACGCGCGTACAGGCAAGCCGGGTCTTTCTGACCGCGGCGTGACCTGTTCGTTATAAACGTCGCGCGAATAGGTAGTTCTACAGATCCCTACGTAGGTAGCCGGTGAAAGGCTGTCCGCACGGGGGAGCACCATCCCGGTGGCCACCGCCACCGGGATGGTGCTGGGGGCCCTCCGCCGAGAATCGCCGTGGAGGAACCGATGACACAGTCGGTCTGGGGACCCATGCAGCGGGAGATGACCGATCTCCTGCAGGGGTACCCCGACGACGTGCCCGCCGTTGTCGACCAGCTGACGAAGCTGCAGGACATCTTGACGCGGGTGCCCCCGTTGCTGCTGGAGAACCCGCTCTGTGACTTCAACAAGCTGTATCTGACGATCACCGAGGGCGTTCTCGAGAAGCTCTACGACGGCGAGTTCAAGGATCCGGCGTTCCTGTCCCGGCTGGACGTCGAGTTCGCGGCACGCTACTTCGACGCGCTGCGCGCCTGGGCCGGCACCGACCTGAGCCCACGCTGCCCGCAGGTGTGGTCCAGCTTGTTCGCGCGCATCCCCGGCCCGGACTGCCGTCCGCTGCCGTCGGCCTGCGCCGGGGTGAACGCGCACATCAACTACGACCTGCCGTTCGCGCTGGTCACGACGTTCGACCACATCGGCACCGAGCCGGTCGACGACAGCGACCAACACCACGACTACCTGGTCATCAACGAGATCTTCGCCGACTCGATCCCCGGCCTGCGCCGCGGCTATCTCGAGAAATGGCAGCTGCTGATCGACATGATGAACGGCTGCCTGGACGACTGGTGGCAGGGCGAGGCGGTGGAATACACCCGGAATGTCGCTTGGCGCAACGCCCAGAAGCTGTGGGGCCTGCGCAACGACATGGGCGCCCTCGACAAGGAACGAGCCGGCCTCGACCGCGTCGCCACCGACCTCAACCGGCTGCTGCTCTCCCCGCTGGGCGCTTTCCTCCAATAAACCCATTTCCCCGTACGCCGGGAGCACGCCCACAACCACACGAATCCGCCCCGCGAAGCGGGGATGCGTCAGGTGGACATCGTCGCTGCCACCGGTTACAGCCGGGAGCGTATCCGTCAGATCGTCCGCGAGGGCGCGTGAAGCATGACGGTCGTCCGACCGCCCTCAAGCGTGGAAGCCGGGCGGTAAGGCGAGGTTGAAGCGTTGGCACAGCAGCGGCACGTCGTGGTGGTCGGTGGGGCGGGGTGGGTAGCCGGTGTGCCAGCGGACGGACCAGGCCGGGGTCTCGCAGCGGACCTGGCGGCCGGCGATCGTGCCCACGCCGGTCAGGGCCTCGGCCGGGAACGAGAAGTTCTCGGTGGCGGGGCCGTAGTGCAGGGCTCCGTCCGGTAGCGGCTCGTAGAGGTGGAGGTCCACCCGCAGGCGGCGGCCGTCGTGCAGGACGAAATTCCATGGTCGCGTGTCGGGGCGGGGCTCGATCCGGTCGATGCCGTGGTGGCCGAGGGCGGTGACCAGCTTGGCCAGGTCCTCGGCGGGCAGGAACAGGTCGAGGTCCGCGTGTTCCCTCGTCTGCTCGCCGAGCAGGGCGTCGACCGCCCACCCGCCGGAGACGGCGAACTCGACCTCCGCGGCGTCCAGGCTGTCCACGAGCCGGACGGCGTCCGGGGCCGACATGATGTAGCGGTCCATGCAGTGGGGATACGCGACGTCACCGGTCGGCGTCCAGGCATTTTGATCTCAGGCGGAGCCTCGGCGGATCAGGGACGGCTCGTAGATCACCGAGGCGACGCGCAGGGATGGTTCCTCGACGCGGGCCAGCAGCAGGCGGGCCGCCTCGGCGGCCATGTCCTCCAGGGGGTGGCGGATCGTCGTCAGCTGGGGGGCGGCGGCGGTGGCGGCGCTGCTGTCGTCGAAGCCGATCACCGCTATGTCGCCGGGTACGGACCGGGTGACCTCGCGGAGGGCCAGTAACGCGCCCAGGGCCATCAGGTCGTTGGCCACGAAGACGCCGTCCAGGGCCGGGTTCTCCGCCAGCAGCGTACGCATGGCCGTCTCGCCGCTGGCCTGGGTGAAGTTGCCCGCCGCCGTGGGCACCCAGCCGTGCCCGTGGCGGGCCATGGCGCGGCGGAAGCCGGAGATGCGGTCGCTGCTGGCGGGGACGTCGGCCGGGCCGGAGATCATGCCGATGCGGCGGCAGCCGCGGGACAGCAGGTGTTCGGCGGCCATGGCGGCGCCGGTGTCGTTGGCCAGGTCCACGTAGTCGACCGGTACCGGCTCGGCCGGACGGCCGATCATCACGGCCGGGACGCCCGCTTCCGCCAGCATCCGCGGGAGCGGGTCGGCCGCCGGCAGGGACAGCACGATCGCGCCGTCGGCCTGGCCGCTGCGCAGGTCGCCGACGAGGCGCTTCTTGCCCTCGTCGGTACCGACGATCTGCAGAGCCAGCTGTACGCCCTCCCGGCGCAGCACGCTCATCAGCCCGCCGACCACGCGCCCGAAATAGGGGTCGGCGAAGAAACGGCCCATGAACGGGTCGTCGTCGTGGGTCTCGGAGTCGGAGACGATCAGCGCCACCGTGCCGGTGCGGCGGGTGACCAGGGATCGCGCGAGCCGGTTGGGCACGTAGCCGGTCTGGCCGACCGCCTCCCACACCACCTCGTGCAGCTGCGGGTCGACGTTGCGAATGCCGTTGATCACGCGGGAGACCGTCGCCCGCGAGACCCCCGCGACCCGGGCCACGTCCTCCAGGGTCGGGGCCCTTCCGCTTCGCATGACCGTCTTTATAGCACACGGAGAGCGCTCTCCCGGATCTGCGCGATCGCCGGTTCCGGAACCGGCCGGACATTGACGGTCGTGCGCGTGGAGCGCAGACTCGGAAAGCGCTCTCCACGAGAGGAGAAAGTCTGTGACCCCGCACAGAGCGATCCCCACCGTCCTGTTGGCCGCGGCCCTCGTGTTCGTCGCCGCACCCCGAGCCGAAGCCGCCGACACCCTGCTCTCCCAGAACCGCCCCACCCTCGCCTCGTCCACCGAGAACGGCGGCGCCCCAGCCGCCGCCGCGGTCGACGGCAACCCGGCCACCCGCTGGGGAAGCGCCTGGTCCGACCCGCAATGGCTGCGCGTCGACCTCGGCGCCACGGCCGCCGTCTCGTCGGTGAAGATCACGTGGGAGGCCGCGTACGCCAAAGCCTTCCAGCTCCAGACCTCGGCCGACGGCACCGCCTGGACCACGATCTACAGCACCGCGAACGGCGCCGGCGGCACCCAGACCCTCCCGGTGACCGGGCAGGGCCGCTACGTCCGCGTCTACGGAACGCAACGTGGCACCGGCTACGGCTACTCGCTGTACGAGTTCCAGGTGTACGGCTCGTACACGAGCCCGCCCCCGACCGACGGCCCCGGATACGTCCCGGCCGATCCCCCGGTCACCGGCGTGACCCCCTCAACCGCTGTCCCGCCCGACACCAATCCGCCCACCACCCACCACGAGTTCCAGGCCAACTGCTCGGTCAGCCGCTCCAACCTCAACGACGACCCGATCGTCTTCCCCAAGCTGCCGGGCGCCTCGCACTCACACACCTTCATGGGCAACACGACCACGTACGCGGGAACCACCCTCGCCACGCTCCAGGCCGGTGGCACCTCGTGCATCACGCCGGGTGACAAGACCGGCTACTGGATGCCAACCCTGCTGAACGGCGACACCGCCGTCCAGCCCATCGGCCGTCAGGTCATCTACTACAAGTCCGGCGTGATCGATTACCGCAGCGTGCGGCCGTTCCCGGCCGGCCTGCGCTACGTCGTCGGCAGCCCGCAGGCCACCCTCGAGGACTTCCGCAACAGCCCCGGCGCCGTCGAGGGCTTCGAGTGCGGCGACAGCTCCTTCAACTGGGACATCCCCGCCACCTGCGCCCCGGGCACCCAGCTCAACGCCCGCATGCAGGCCCCGAGCTGCTGGGACGGCCTGCACCTGGACACGCCCGACCACAAGAGCCACATGGCGTACCCGGTCCTCGGCGTCTGCCCGGCCGACCACCCGGTCGCCGTTCCGATGATCGAGTTCAAGATGGCCTGGCCGGTCAGTGGCGACATGCGCAACGTCCACTTCTCCAGCGGCCGCGGCTTTTCGTTCCACTACGACGTCTTCAACGCCTGGGACGCCCCGACCCTGGCCGCCCTCACCAGGCACTGCATCAACGGCGGCCTGCAATGTGACCCGCGCGGTTTCGACCTCTACAAGCCGGACCGCGGCGCCGCCCTCAACGAGAACTATCAACTTCCCTGACGTACGACGAGGGCGCCGATAACCAAAAATCGGCGCCCTTCTCAATCAGTGGTGCTGATTGTGGACAGCGCCACTTCCCTGGTCCGCAGAATTTGCAGAGCCAATTGCCGGGTCTGGCCTTCGATCCCGGATTTGCTCTCGCTGCGGGCCAGGTTTTGGCTTTGCACCAGATGTTCCCGGATGCGCTTGGTGACGGTTACGTCGAACGCCGGGCCGGCGAGCTTGGACGCCTCGGTGACCTGCTCGGGCGTCACCATGCCCGGCATCGGCATGCCCTCGTGCGGGTTCTCGGCGGGCAGCCCGGCCCGCGTGTGCAGTTGGCGCAGCGTGCCCAGCTCGGCCTGCGTGAACGCCTTGACCTGCGTGGTCAGGGCCAGGGTGTCGGGATCGGTGGTACGCCGGGGCGGCAGCTCGAGCAGGGGGAGCAGCTGCTCGTCCATCGCGATGTTGATCTCGATCCAGGCCAGGTCGGTGCCACCGAACGAGGCCTGGATCGAGGCGCTGGGTGCGGGGGTCTCAGCGGCGTCTCCCGTTGCGGAACAGCCGCCCAGGACGAGGGTGGCGGCCAGAAGGAGACGGGGAATTCCATTCACGTTCGCGAGTCTGGCGTTTTTCCGGTCGTGGTGTCAATGAGTTGATATTCATCTCGGGTAACGAAATAGACCCGGCCGAAAAGTCAGTAGACGCCTAGTTCCCAGAGGGAGTAGCCGTAGGTGGTGGCCCGCGCGGTTCCCGTTACTCGCACGTAGCGGCCCGACCCGGTCACTGTCAGATCGTCGAATCCGCCGTCACCGCTCGACGTGGCGTAGATCTGACTCCACGTGGTGCCGTCGGTGGACGTTTCGACGCGGTAGCCGGTGGCATGGGCGGCCTCCCAGGCCAGCTGGAGGTGCCGGATCGGCTGGACCGAGCCCAGATCCACCTGGAGCCACCCGGACGCGGCCCACTCACTGGCCCATCGTGTTCCGTAGTCGCCGTCGACGGCGTACGACGGAAGCTGTGGTCCGTTCGTGCCGGTGGGTTGATAGCTGGAGGCCGTGGTGGGCTTGCCGCGGGCCAGGTTGGTGCCGGCGATGACCGGCGGGACCACGCGGACCGACTTCTGTTCGATGCCCACGTTGCCGTGGCCGTCGAAGGCGTACACATAAATCTTCCAAACGCCCAGCTTGTCGGGGGCCTTGGCGGTGAAGGAGCCGGGTCCGGTCTCGGTGAAGGTGACGTTGGCCAGGCCGGTGGCGCCGGTGATGTGCTTCTCGGAGTACATGAGGTTGTAGCGGATCAGGTCGCCCTGCGGGTCGGAGACGTTGACGGCGACGGGGAGATCACCGCCGGCCGGCACCGAGGTGGGCACCGTCATCGAGGTGATCTCGGGCGGGCTGTTCGCGGGAGCCTGACCGGTGTAGGCCCGCTGCAGCGAGTAGTAGCCGTGCCGCCGCCAGCCGCCGGTGAAGGTGTTGAGCCAGACGCCACCGAAGTCGTTCTCGAGGCCGTAGTGGAACTCGGTGGCGCCGAGCGCGACCGTCGGATGCGCGTCGATCGCATTCCAGCTGTTCGTATAACCGTCGCGTTTCTGCAGATCGGAGGGCTCGGTGGGTACGCCGTTGACGTCGTTGGGCACCTCCCACTCACCGGCCGGTCCGGCCTCGGTGACGATGTACGGCTTGGTGTAGCCGCCCGCGACCCAATCGTTGTAGACATTGCCGATCGCGCCGTACGAGTTGACAGCGAGCAGGTCGAGGTCGGGCGCGTACTGCCTGTAATAGGGCCAGGCCCCGGTGTACGCGTCGGTCGAGGTGACCGGGTGGTTCGGGTCGGCGGCGTGGATGGCCTGCGCGACCTGGTTGACGAACTTGGCGTACCCCACGCGGCGCGCCTCGACCTCGGCCGCCGGCAGGCCGTGGTCCTGCATGGTGAGGATGACCTCGTTGCCGACGTCCCACATCAGGACGCCGGGCTGGTTCTTGAGGGCATTGACCCGGTTGACGATCTCGCTCTTGACCGAGTTCATGTAGGCGGTGTCGTTGACGTAGTCGGCGCCCTGGTTGAGCCAGTGCCCGACGATCACCTTGATGCCCTGCCGCGCGGCCCGATCGAGCAGTGTGGGCGTGTTGGCGTCGTCGATTCCCCAGGTACGGATCGTGTTGACGCCCATGTTCCTGAGGTCACGCATGTAGCCGTCGGCGGCCGCCTGCGGTGGCCCGTACGTCAATCCCTTGACCTGGAAGTTCGCGCCGTCGACCTGAAGTCGCCAGTTGCCCTGGGTGCCGGTGACCTTGACGACGGACGGGCCGGCGGGCCGCGCCGGATCGGTCATCGGGGTGGGCGTGACACCGGAAGCACGGGCGACGGAGACGGAGTCGACGCTGAGGACGCCGCCGGAGGTCGTGTCGGCGGTGGGGGTGGTGCGGCCGGCGATCGCGTTCGGCAGGGAGCCGCCGATCGCGAGATCGAGGCGGAGGAAGAAGCCGTGGTGTACGGCGGCCTGCCACGCCGCCACGCCCACCTGGGATTCCCGGACGACCCAGGTCTGGCGGCCGTCCAGATAGAACCGGATCTCCTCATCGGTCCTGGTCCGGTCGATGACCTGCGAATACTCGTGGTACCCGGTCTGGCAGCCGGTGCAGGAGGCGAGCCCGGAGGAGCGGCCGTTGTACTCACCACAGGGCCCGTCCGGCGCGGTCCCGCAGTGCAGCGTCTGCGCGAGCTGACTACGGCCGTTGACGTCGGTCATGATGTCGGTCTCGCCGACCTGCGGCCAGTTGGTGTAGTTGCCGCGGTACGCGGCGCCGGTGGCCCGGAAACCCGGCCAGTAACCGAGAGCATTGGCCACATCCGGCTGCTTGATCACCGCGGAGAACCGGGTCAGCTGCCCGGCGAGCGGTTCGAAGTCGGTGCGCTGCGTCTCGACGCGCCCGGAGGTCCAGGCGCCGGACCCGTCGCGGACGGCCCGGATGGTGAGCTTGCCGGCGCCGTCGAGCGTGACGTTCGAGGTGGCGGCCGTCTCGACCGACCCGGTGCCCCAGTTCGCGGCGCCGCCGGGATAGGAGGTGCCGGTACGGACGAGCCAGTTGCCGGTGTTCAGGGACGTGCCGTCGAACGAGTCCGACCAGACGGTGGTGAAGGCGTCGGTGGGGGTCGAGGTGGTGCCGAAGACTTTGAACTCCCACAGTGAGTAGCCGTAGCCGCCGCTACGGGCGGTGCCGTAGAGGCGGACATAGCGCCCGCTGCCACTGACAGCGAGGGTTTCGGTCCCGCCGGCGCCCTGCGAGGTGCCATAGATCCTGGTCCAGGTGGTGCCGTCGGTCGAGGTCTGGATTTCGTACGCCCGTCCGTAGGCGGCCTCCCACTGAAGGCTCACCGAGCTGATGGTGGCGACGGCACCGAGATCGACCCGCAGCCATTGCGGATCGGCGAACTGACTGGACCACCGCGTCCCGGCGTTCCCGTCGGTGGCATTGGCGGCCGAGGTGTCCCCACCCTCCTGCGAGGAGGCGGTGGTCGGCCGGCCTTGAGAGAGCAGGGTGTCGGCCGCGGCCCGGGCCGGCCCTGAGGCAACGGTCAGGAACGCCGCCACCAGCGACAAGAGGACAATGGGGATGACTTTGCGAGTGCGCAAGGGGACTCCTGGGGATGGGAAAGCGCTCTCCGACAGTGCCCGCAGTGTTGCCCCGCAGTTTCACGCGTGTCAATAGAATCCGCCGGTTCCGGTCCTCCTTCGGAGAGCGATTTCCCGCTGCACGGAGGTTCTTGTCTCCCGCGGGTTCAGACCGCCTTCTCACGCCGAAACAGTTCTTCGCCCGCCTGACCACCTTCGCGCGCGCCTCGGCAACGATCCGAGCGCCCCACTCTTACGCCTCGGCAACGATCCGAGCCCCCACTCTCACACCTCGGCAACGATCCGAGCGCCCCGCTCTCGCGCGCCTCGGCAACGATCCGAGCGGCCACTCTCGCGCGCCTCGGCAACGATCCGAGCGGCCCACTCTCGCGCGCGGGGAGCACCGTCATCCACCACGCGCGACTTCCATGCCACAGCGGGGCGATGCCACCCTGCGGCAAGCCGACTTGCGGCAAGGCCAACCCCGGCAAGGCCCCGGGCTGGGCGCACTACGAGCAGCCAAAAGCGCACGACGGGCCAGCGGCCAGAACACACGACGGGCCAGCGGCCGGAAACGCGCTACGGGCCGGCGGCCAGAAACGCATCACGGGCCGGCGGCCAGAAACGCATCACGGGCCGGCGGCCAAAGACGCGCTACGGGCTGGCGGCCAGGAAGAGGAAGGCGGCCAGCAGCGCTAGGTGGACACCTCCCTGGAGGACGTTGGCTCGGCCGGGGACGATCGTGAGGGTGCCGACGACGACGGTGAGGGCCAGCAGGACCATCTGGGTGCCGCCGAGGCCGAGCAGGAGCGGGCCGGGCAGCCAGATCATCGCCAGCGCGATCGCCGGGATGGTCAGCCCGATGCTCGCCATCGCCGAACCGATCGCCAGGTTCAGGCTGGTCTGAATGCGGTCGCGCGCGGCCGCCCGAACGGCCGCGATCGTCTCCGGAAGCAAAACCAGCAGGGCGATCACCACGCCGACGACCCCGTTGGGCAGGCCGACGTTCTGCACCGCCGACTCGATCGACGGGGACACGCCCTTGGCCAGACCCACCACGGCGACCAGCGCCACCAACAGCAGCCCGACGCTGGTGAGCGCGGCCCGCTTGCTCGGCGGCTCGAGGTGCTCCTCGGCGTCGATCACCTTGCCCGACGTGGTGATCGGAAGGAAGTAGTCGCGGTGACGTCGCGTCTGCACGGTGACGAACAGACCGTAGAGCGCGATCGAGGCGACGGCGGCGAACGCGAGCTGGGCCGGCGAGAACTGAGGGCCGGGCCGGCTGGTCGTGAAGCTCGGCAGGACGAGGCTGAGGGTGGCGATGGTGGCCACCGTGGCGAAGGCTCCGCCGGTGCCCTCAGCGTTGAACACCGCGACGTGCCGGCGGAGCGCCCCGACGAGCAGGGAGATACCGAGCAGCCCGTTACAGGTGATCATCACGGCCGCGAAGACGGTGTCCCGGGCGAGCGACTGCGTCTTCTCACCGCCGCTGATCATCAGCGTGACGATGAGAGCGACTTCGATGATGGTGACCGCCACGGCGAGGACCAGCGACCCGAAGGGTTCGCCGACCTTGTGCGCGACCACCTCGGCGTGGTGGACCGCAGCCAGAACAGCGCCGCCGAGCAGCAGGGCGACGATGACGACGGCGGGCGGCGGCAGGTCCCGCCCCCACGTGAGCACCAGGGCGGCGATCGCCACGACCGGGACGACGACGGTCCAATGAGCTAGATTGCTGCGAATCTTGGCCTCCACCCGGCAACTTTGCCAGACCGGACGCTCCGGCACCGCCCGCGCCGGGATTTCGTCCGCGGCGGCCCCGGTGCGCCGCCATGCCCGAATTTGGCGGCTCAGCCTGCGCGCCGCGCGCCACCGTGCCCGGATTCGGCGGCTCAGCCTGCGGGCCGCGCGCCGCCGTCGCAGGATGAGGGCATGGCTTACGTGAACCCGTCCGGCGAGTTCAACCGGGACCAGCGGTACATCCCGACCCGCATCACCGAGGACGGCCGCGATGGATATCCGGTGGAGCCCGGCCGTTACCGCCTGGTCGTCAGCCGGGCCTGCCCGTGGGCGAACCGGGCGATCATCGTGCGGCGGTTGCTGGGCCTCGAGGACGTGCTCTCCATGGGCATCGCCGGCCCGACCCACGACGAGCGCAGCTGGACCTTCGACCTCGACCCGGGCGGCCGGGACCCGGTGCTCGGCATCGAGCGCCTGCAGGAGGCCTACTTCGCCCGCTACCCCGATTACGACAAGGGCATCACCGTGCCGGCGATCGTCGACGTGCCGACCGGGCAGGTCGTCACCAACGACTTCGCGCAGATCACCATCGACCTGTCGCTGGAGTGGACGCGGTACCACCGCACGGGCGCGCCGCAGCTCTACCCGCCGCATCTGCGGGAAGAGATCGACAAAATCAACCGGTACGTCTTCGCGGACGTGAACAACGGCGTCTATCGCGCGGGTTTCGCCGGCACGCAGGAGGCCTACGAGAAGGCGTACGCCCGCCTTTTCGCCCGCCTGGACAAGTTGTCGGACCTTCTGGCGAACCAGCGTTACCTGGCGGGCGACACGATCACGGAAGCGGACGTGCGGCTGTTCACGACGCTGGCCCGCTTCGACGCCGCGTATCACGGCCACTTCAAGTGCAACCGGAGCAAGCTGACCGAGATGCCGGTCCTGTGGGCTTACGCCAGGGACCTCTTCCAGACGCCGGGCTTCGGCGACACGATCGATTTCATCGACATCAAGAAGCACTACTACGTGGTCCATAAGGACATCAACCCCACCAGAATCGTTCCGGCCGGACCGGACCTCACCAACTGGCTGACTGAACACGGCCGCGAAAAGCTGGGCGGCCGCCCCTTCGGCGACGGCACTCCCCCACCCCCACCGAAGCCCGCCGAGGCCGTCCCCGCTGGACACGGCCCCGACGCCGGCGGCCTCACCGGCACGAACGCCGACGGCTGATGCCGACCGGGCGGCTGCCGACCGGGTAGCCACCGCACAGGCTGCTGCCCGGTGGCAGCCACCCGATCGGACGTCGAGGGCGCGGCGGTGGTGAAGGCCGCGCCGGCCGGTCAGGACCGGCCCCGCCCGCGGCCCCGTCCGCCGCGCGCGTCGCCCGGCCCACCGTCGCGGGCCGGACCCCACCAGCGCGCGTCACCGGTGACGCGGGCGCCGCCCGAAACGCGCAACACCTCTCGCAGCAGTTCGTCGAGCTGCTGGAGCTTCTCGGAGGGCAACTCCTCGAGAAGGCGTTGCTGCTCGGCGAGCCCGGCTCCGACCGCCCGTTCGACCACCTCGTAGCCCGCCTCGGTCAGGCGGACCAGGACGCTCCGGCGATCGCTCGGCGACGGCAGCCGCTCGATGAGTCCGGCCTTCTCCAGCCGGTCGAGGCGGGCCGTGGTGCCACCGGTGCTCAGCATCATCGAGGCGGCGAGCTCGCCCGGCGAGAGCTGGAAGGGATCGCCGGCGCGGCGCAGAGTGGAGAGCACGTCGAACTCGGGACGGCCTATCCCGAATTCGGCGTAGGCCCGTTCCACCCGCTCACCGGCGATGCGGGAAAGGTCGGCGATCCGGTCGAAGACAGCCATGGCCGTCGTATCGAGGTCGGGACGCTCGTGTGCCCATTGGTCGACGATCCAGTCGACGCCGTCGCGGCTCGCCGTCTGGCCCCCATCGCGTGGGCCATGGAAACCACCGGCGGACGGGTGCGAGAGCGGCACGCGCTCGTGAGGGTGGTCGAGCCCTGCGGCCAGGTCATCAGCCAGGTGTCCATCCGTCTCCACCTCACCATTGTCTCGATGTCGAGCTTCTTGACAACGAGAGGCTAGCGGGCTTTTATCTCGATGTCGAGATACTTTCCGTCGAGGGAGTTGGCGATGAGATCAGCGCAGCTCGGCGTTCTCCACGATGTGCTGGGGAAAGCCGACCCGGACCGCCCTCAGCATGGCCTGCCCGACCCGGTCGGTGGTCGTGACGTAGCGGGGAGCGACCCGCTGGAGGAGCGGAATCACCGGCCCCAGGAGCGTGTAGACGGTGTTGTACCAGCCGGTTTTCGACCGGACACCCCGCGTGGGCTGGATGATGCCGGGCCGGAAGGCATAGCCGTTGGGCAGCAGGTCGATGATCTCTTGCTCGGTACGGCCCTTGACCCGCGCCCACATCTGCCGGCCCTGCGGAGCGGTGCCCGCGCCCGACACGTAGACAAAGGTGGTCTGCGGGTCGAGCTCGGCGAAGGTACGGGCCGCGGCCATCGGATAGTCGTACGAAATCCGGGCGTACTTCGCCTCGTCCATGCCCACCGACGACACGCCGAGACAGTAGAAACAGGCGTCGTAACCCCGCAGCTCGTCGCGGATGGGGCTCAGATCGGCGAATCGTCCAGCCGGACCTCCCGCAGGCGGGGATGCGAGACCCCCGTGGGCGTACGGATCACCGCGAGCACCTGTTCGACGTCCGGCGCCAGCAGGCTCTCCCGCAGGACGCCCTGACCGACCATGCCGGTCGCACCGAAGACCACGACCTTCATCATTTCTCCTTCTCGGTCGGTTCGATCATGGCACTCGCCGAGGCGATCCGGTGCCGGGAAAACTGTCGTACCCGCGGCCTAGGGTTTTCTCGTGTCCGTTGAACGATGGTCCACCGCGCAGGTCGAGACGCTCGCCCCCGACGCCGCCTCGATCAAGGCCGGCCGCGGCCTCTCCGCGCCCCTGTCGTGGTCGGCGACCGGGCGGCTCGACGACATCCTCTGGGGACAGTGCCGTGGCTATCAGGTGTGCGTCGACCTGACCGGCCCGGCTTACCGGTGTTCCTGCCCCAGCCGCAAGATCCCGTGCAAGCACGCCCTCGGTCTGCTGCTGCTCTGGGCCGACACCGGCGTGGCGACGGCACCGGCGCCCGATTTCGCCCGGGAATGGCAGGCGGCCCGCGCGGCCAAGGCGACGGCCAAGCCGCGGTCCGCCGCCACTCCCGATCCGGCTGCCGCGGCCAAGCGGGCCGAGCAGCGCGCCGAGCGGGTGGCCGGCGGCATGACCGAGCTGCGCCGCTGGCTCGACGATCAGATACGCCAGGGCCTGGCCGGTGCCCAGCGGGCCGGCCATCAGCCGTTCGAGGCGATGGCCGCCCGCCTGGTCGACGCGCAGGCGCCCACCGCGGCGAGCGCCGTGCGCCGCCTCGGCACCGTGGCCGGCATCGGGCCGCACTGGGCCGACCGTCTGCTCGGCGAGCTGGCCCTCCTCCGCCTGCTGGTCACCGGGTACGACCGCCTCGCCGAGCTGCCACCCGAGCTCGCCGCCACGGTCCGTACCCGGATCGGCTTTCCCGTCGCCACCGAGGACGTTCTGGCCGGCCCGCACGTCACCGACCGCTGGCAGGTGCTGGGCCAGGTCGAGGTCGACGACGGCGCGCTGACCACCCGGCGCACGTGGCTGCGCGGGTCGCGGGGCCGCTTCGCGCTGATCCTCTCGTTCGCCGCGCCCGGCCAGCCGCTCACCTCCGACCTCGTGCCGGGCACGGAGTTCCGGGGCGAGCTGGCGTTCTACCCGGGCGCGGCCCCACTGCGCGCGCTCGTCGCGAGCCGCGACAGCGCGGCCGAACCCTTCAGCGCTCCCGACGGCGCGGCCACGATCACCGACGCGCTCCTGAGCTACAGCGTCACGGTCGCCGCCGAGCCCTGGCGGTTCGACGCTCCCGTTCTGCTCTCCGGAGTGACGCCGAGCGACGACGGCTGGCTGGTCGACAGCACGGGCGCCGCCCTGCCGCTGGCGCCCGGCCACAGTGAGCCGTGGTGGCTGCTCGCCGCGGCCGGCGGCCGGCCCGCGACAGTGGCCGGCGAGTGGTCGCCCGCCGGTCTTCGCCCCCTCGCCGCGTGGGCCGACGGCGGTTTCGTGGCCGCCGGCCCGCCGATGCCCACCGCGGGCGCTCCCCGGCGGCCCGAGCTGCCACCCGAATTGCTCGCGGCCGCACTGGTCGGGACGAACCGGCGGCCGTGGTCCGGTGACTCGCCGCTGCTCGACACCGCCGCTGTCGCGCTCACCCGGCGCCGGGCCGGCGTCCAGCCCGCCACCACCGGCCATCCGGCCGTGGCCGCCGCCCCGGTCGAGACCACGGCCCCGCTGCCGGGTCCCGCCGGGGCGAGGCTGATGCGCATCCTGGGCGAGGGCGTGCCCGGTGGCGCGCAGCTCGCACAGGAACTGCTGAGCCAGTGGCTCGCGGCCGCGCGCGAGCTCGGCGCGCACGTTCCACCGGTCGCCCTGCCGGCGCTGCTCGACGCCGGCCGCCGCAACTCGATCATCCGGCCCGCGCTGGCCCAGGTCGCCGGCGCGCGGGGCGTGTGGCTGGCCGGGATGCGCGACGAGTGGCGCTGGCTGCGTGACGAGGCGCAGTCGCCGTCACCGGCCGCCGCCTTCGACTGGCAGACGGGCAGCTCCGGCGAGCGGCTCGGCCATCTGACCGCACTGCGGGCGACTGATCCCGGTGGCGCCCGCGAGCTGGTGGAGAGCACGTGGTCGCGGGATTCCTCCGACGACCGCGCGCGCTTCATCGCCGCGCTCGCCACCGGCCTGTCCATGGCCGACGATCCGTTCCTCGAGCGCGCCCTCGACGATCGCCGTAAGGAGGTCCGCGAGGCCGCGCTCGAGCTGCTCCGCCGCCTGCCCGGCTCCGGCCTTCGCGACCGGATGGCGCAGCGGGCCCGCGCCGCCGTGCGACGGGAACGCCGCGTGATCGGGTCCGACCGTTTGATCGTCACCCCGCCCGGCGAACTCGACCCGGGTCTGCGGCGTGACGGCGTGGCCTCCACGCCGGCGCGCGGCACAGGTGTGAGCGCCTGGCTGCTCGAGGAGATCGTCGCCGGGGCGCCGCTCGACACGTGGTCCGACCCCGCCACGATGCTGCGGCTCGCGCGGGGCAACGACTGGGAGTCCCCGCTGCTGCACGGCTGGGCCAAGGCCGCGGTGGCGCAGGAGGAGGTCGCCTGGGCAACGATCCTGCTCAACGAGGTGAGCGGGACGCTGCGCGAGTCGGTGCGGTGGGACCTGCACCTGGTGCTGCCGGCCGCCGAGCTGGGCCGGCTCGCGGCCGACGCGCTGCGCCGCGAGGACCCGATGGCCAATCGGCTGCTCGCCATTCATCCGGGCCGCTGGCCCGACGAGTTGTCGGTCGCCGTCCTCGAGACCATCGCCCACCGGGCCCGTAACGACCGGCACAGCTGGCAGCTTGGCGAGCTGTGCCGCGCGGCCGCGCTGGCCATGCCCCCGGCATATGCGGATCTGGTCGGCCGCCTCGCCCTTCAGCTCGACCAGGAGCCCGCCGACGCGTCCCGGGTCAGACCGGTCGCCGACCTGGCCCGCACGCTGACGTTCCGCCAGGAGATGTTCGACGAATTGACGACCTAGACCGAGATCCACAACGGAATTTTTGTCAGAGGTACCCAGTAGCGTTTTCACCGGAAAGACCGGCCGGACGGGCCGTCAGACATGAGGAGTTCGCGTGACCGCACTGCGCCCGCACGCCGAGGATCAGTACGCCGAGGAGCTGGCTCTGCTCGCCTCCACCGACGACCGTCCCCGCCCGCCCGGCTGGCGTCTGTCGCCGCAGGCCGTGGTCACCTACCTGCTCGGCGACGGCGCGAAGATCACTCCGAAATACGTGGGCCCGCGCCGCCTCATGGAGGTGGCGGTGTCCACGCTGGTCACCGACCGGGCGCTGCTGCTTCTGGGCGTGCCCGGCACGGCCAAGACGTGGGTCTCCGAGCACCTGGCCGCCGCCGTCTCGGGCGACTCGACGCTGCTGGTGCAGGGCACGGCCGGCACGGCTGAGGAGGCGATCCGCTACGGGTGGAACTACGCGCGGCTGCTGGCCGAGGGCCCGACCGACGCGGCGCTCGTGCCGAGCCCGGTCATGCGGGCGATGCGGACCGGCTCGATCGCCCGCCTCGAGGAGCTCACCCGGGTGCCCTCCGACGTGCAGGACGCGCTGATCACCATCCTCTCCGAGAAGACGCTGCCGGTGCCGGAGCTCAACACCGAGGTGCAGGCCGAGCGCGGATTCAACCTGATCGCGACGGCGAACGATCGCGACCGCGGGGTCAACGAGCTCTCCAGCGCGCTGCGCCGACGCTTCAACACGGTGGTGCTGCCCGTCCCGGCCTCCGCCGACGACGAGGTCGAGATCGTGGCCAGGCGTGTGGAGCAGCTCGGCCGCTCGCTCGACCTGCCCGAGGTTCCGGCGGCGCTCGATGAGATCCGCCGGGTGGTGACCGTCTTCCGCGAGCTGCGCAGCGGCCTCACCGAGGACGGCCGCACCAAGCTGAAGTCTCCGACCGGCACCCTGTCCACGGCCGAGGCGATCTCGGTCATCACCAACGGCATGGCGCTGGCCGCCCACTTCGGCGACGGCCGTCTGCACCCGGGCGACGTGGCCGCCGGCATCGTCGGTGCCGTCATCAAGGACCCGGTCTCCGACGGCGTCGTCTGGCGCGAATACCTCGAGACGGTCGTGCGCGAGCGCGCCGACTGGCGCGATTTCTATCGGGCCGCCCGCGATGCCTGAGCGGCTCTACGGCATCCGTCACCACGGCCCCGGATCGGCGCGGGCCGTGGTGCAGGAGCTCGCCCGGCAGCGCCCCCAGGTGTTGCTGGTCGAGGGCCCGCCGGAAGCCGACGGGCTGGTGCGGTGGGTCGCCGGTAACGGACTCGAGCCGCCGGTCGCGCTGCTCGGCTACGCCGCCGACGATCCGCGGCGGGCGGCGTTCTGGCCGTTCGCCGTCTTCTCCCCCGAGTGGCAGGCGATCCGATGGGCCGTCGAACGCGACGTGCCGGTCCGCTTCTTCGACCTTCCCTTCGCCTACCGCCTGACCGGCGACAGCCCCGGGCCGACGCCGTCCCCGGCGAAACCCGACGCCGACCCGGCTGGGCCGGATGACCACGCGGAGCCGGACACGGACGGGTCCGAGCCCGCCGACGCCGGGCCGGACCACCACTCGGGATCACCGCCGGACGGGGAATCGGGCCCTCGCCGGCCCGTCGACCCGATCGGGGAGCTGGCCGCGGCGGCCGGGTACGACGATCCCGAGCGCTGGTGGGAAGACGTCGTCGAGCACCGGGGCATGCCGGCGTTCGAGGCGATCGCCGAAGCCATGACCGCGATCCGGGACAGCTCTCCCGAGGATCCCGACGACCTGGTGCGCGAGGCGTACATGCGTACTGTCCTGCGAGAGACCCGCAAGCAGTACGACGAGATCGCCGTCGTCTGCGGCGCCTGGCATGTGCCCGCGCTGACCCGGAAGGTCGCGATCAAGGACGACGCCGCGTTGCTCAAGGGGCGCCGGAAAGCCAAGGTCGATTTCACCTGGGTCCCGTGGACGTACGGGCGGCTGGCCTCGTGGTCCGGTTATGGCGCCGGCGTGCGGTCCCCGGGGTGGTACCACCATTTGTTCACCTCGGCCGACGAGGTGGTGCCGCGCTGGCTGGTCGACGCGGCCGGCGTACTGCGGGCCGAGGGTGTGCCGACCTCGTCGGCGCACGTCATCGAGGCGGCGCGGCTGGCCGAGGCGCTGGCGACCATGCGCGGACGGCCCCTCGCCGGGCTGGCCGAGGTCACCGAGGCCGCCGAGGCCGTGATGTGCGACGGCGAGCCGCTGCGGGTCGAGCTGATCAACCGCAAGCTCGTGGTGGGTGAGCGCCTGGGCGCCGTGCCCGACGACATGCCGGCTGTGCCGCTCGCCAAAGACCTCGCCGCGCAGCAGCGGGCGGCCCGGCTCAAACCGGAAGCCCTCGAGCGCGCCCTCGACCTCGACCTGCGCAAGGAGACCGATCTGCGGCGCAGCCGGCTGCTGCACAGGCTCCGCACATTCGACGTGCCCTGGGGCGAGCCGACGGCCACACGGCGGGGCACCGGTACGTTCCGCGAGGAGTGGCGGCTGCGGTGGCAGCCGGAGTTCGCCATCCGCCTCGTCGAGGGCAGCATGTACGGCACGACCGTGGCCGCCGCCGCCACGGCCAAGGTGGTCCGGGCGGCCGATCGGGCGGAAACGCTGGCCGACGTGACAGCGCTGGTCGAGACGTGTCTGCTGGCCGACCTCACCGAGGCGTACCCGCAAGTGCTCGCCGCGCTCGACGTGCGCGCGGCCCTCGACGCCGACATCAACCATCTGATGGCGGCGATCCCGGCGCTTGCGCGCACGCTTCGGTACGGCGACGTTCGCCGCACCGACGTGGCCGGGCTCGCGACGGTGACGGCGAGCCTGCTCGGGCGGGTCTGCGCGGGGCTGCCGTCGGCGGTCGGCTCGGTCTCCGACGAGGCCGCCAAGCTGCTGCGCGACCGGATCGACGGGGTACACGCGGCGGTGGGCCTGCTCAAGGACGACGATCTGCGGGAACGCTGGCTGTCCACGCTCGAGTCGGTGGCCGGGCGGGCCGACCTGCACGGGCTGCTGGCCGGGCGGCTCACCCGGCTGCTGCTCGACGCGGGCCGGCTCGACGGGGCCGAGGTGCGCCGCCGGCTGCGTCTGCCGTTGACCGTCGGCACGCCGCCGGCGCACGGGGCGGCCTGGGTGGAGGGTTTCCTCTCCGGCGGCGGTCTCCTGCTCGTGCACGACGACGCCCTGCTGGCGCTGCTCGACGACTGGCTCGCCGACATCGCGGCCGACGCCTTCGACGACGTGCTGCCGCTGCTGCGGCGGACCTTCGGCGCGTTCGACGCGGGCGAGCGGCGGGCGATCGGCGAACGGCTGGCCGGTCCGCGAGCCGCGCCGGAAGACGAGGCGGGAAACCTCGGCTTCGACCCGGAACGGGCCGACCTTGCCTTGCCCACGCTTACCGCTCTGCTGGGCCACGAGATCAGCCCGAACGCCAGCACCCGCACGACCGTAAGCAGCATCGGCACGGCCAGCGGCGGCGCGGACAGTGCGGGCGCGGGCAGTGCGGGCGCGGGCAGTGGGGGCGCAGGCAGTGCGGGCGCGCCCGTGGGGCTGGCGGCTGGCGTGCATGCGAGCTTGGAGGGGCGATGAGCCAGGGCGAGGGTACGGCCGAGGCGGGTGCCGTGGATCCGGCGAAGCGGGAGCGGCTGCGGCGCTGGCGGATGGTGCTCGGCGGGTCGTCGGAGGAGGCGCTGGGCAAAGCCGAGGGGCGTGACGGCGCGATGGACTCGGCGCTGGCGGCGCTCTACGACGCGGGCGGGGCCGACGGCGAGGGTGAGCGCAGCAGCAAGCGGTCGGCGGGGCTGGGCAGTTCCGCGCCGAAGGTGGCCCGGTGGCTCGGCGACATCCGTGAGTACTTCCCCAGCACCGTGGTGCAGGTCATGCAGTCCGACGCGATCGATCGGCTCGACCTGACCCGGCTGCTGCTCGAGCCCGAGATGCTGGCGGCGGTGGAGCCGGACGTCCATCTGGTCGGCACGCTGCTCTCGCTCAACCGGGTCATGCCCGACAAGACCAAGGACGCGGCGCGCCAAGTCGTCCGTACGGTGGTCGAGCAGTTGGAGAAGCGCATCGCGCAACAGACCCGCGCGGCGGTGAGCGGGGCGCTCAACCGGGCCGCCCGGATCAACCGCCCGAAGCACGCCGACATCGACTGGGACCGGACCATTCGGGCCAACCTCAAGCACTACCAGGCCGAGCACCGCACGGTGATCCCCGAGCGGCTGATCGGGTACGGGCGGCGGACCACCGCCGTACAGCGGGACGTCGTTCTCTGCGTCGACCAGTCGGGGTCGATGGCGGCGTCCGTCGTGTTCTCCGGCGTGTTCGCCGCGGTGCTCGCGTCGATGCAGTCGCTGCGTACGTCGCTCGTCGTCTTCGACACCGCGGTCGTCGATCTCACCGACCAGCTCGACGATCCGGTCGAAGTGCTCTTCGGTACGCAGCTCGGCGGGGGCACCGACATCAACCGGGCGATCGGCTACAGCCAGCAGCTGATCACGCGGCCGCGGGACAGCATCTTCGTGCTGATCAGCGATCTCTACGAGGGCGGCGTACGGGAGCAGATGCTGCGCCGGGTCGCGGAGATGACCGCGGCCGGGGTGCAGGTGGTCGTGCTGCTCGCCCTCTCGGACGAGGGGGCGCCGGCCTACGACCATGAGAACGCGGCGGCGCTGGCCGCGCTCGGGGTGCCGGCCTTCGCCTGTACGCCGGACGCGTTCCCGGAACTGATGGCCGCCGCCATCGAGCGCCGCGACCTGAAAGCCTTCGCCGAGCGCCTCACCGACGAGCTAAAAGCGGACGGCCGATGACGCCGAACGGAAGCGGGCGGGCGATGACGGCGAGCGGAAAGCGGACGACCGATGACGCCGAACGGGAAGCGAACGACCGATGACGCCGAACGGAAAGCGGACGACCGATGACGCCGAACGGAAAGCGGGCGGTCGAAATCGGGGCCGGAAGGCGGGTGGTCGATGACAGTGGGAACGGGTTGTGAGCGCCTGGAACGGTAACTAGCGTTAGCGGCATGAGTGCTTACTTGAGCAACCCGCTGGTGTGGCAGGAAAGCTGGGACCGTCAGCAGGAAGCGTTCATGCCCGACCGGGAGGAACGGTTCCGGGCGATGCTCGACGCGGTCGGGGCGGTCACCGGCAAGGAGCCGCCGCGGGTGCTCGATCTGGCCGGTGGCACCGGCACGATCTCGTTGCGGACGCTGGCGCGGTTCCCGGGCGCTACGGTCACAGTTCTCGACCAGGATCCGGTGCTGCTGGCCATCGCCGGCGCGTCGCTGCGGGAGCGGGCGACGATCGTCGACGCCGACCTCGGTGACTCGGGCTGGCGGGCGAAGCTGCCGGAGGAAGGGTTCGACGCGGTGCTGACCGCAACGGCCCTGCACTGGTTGCCGGCCGAGCGGGTGGCGACGCTGTACGGGGAGATCCGGGAGGTGTTGCGGCCGGGCGGGATCTTCGTGAACGCCGACCACATGCCGGAGGACTCGCTCCCGACGCTGTCGGGGCGGCTGCGCGATCACGCCCGGGAGCTGCGCGAGGCGCGCTACGCCACGGGGGCGGCCACGTCGTGGGGCGACTGGTGGGCGGCCGCGGCGGCCGACGAGTTCCTGGCGCCGAAAGCGGTTGAGCGCGAACGGATCTATCCGGCGACGCGCCACAGCCAGGAGTGGACGCCGCCGGCGCTGTGGCACGTCGACGCCCTGCGCGTGGCGGGCTACACCGAGGCCGGCGTCCTGTGGCGTGGCGGCACCGACGCCGCCGTCGTCGGCCTGCGCTGACCACGAAGCGAGAAGACGCGAGTAAGGACGCTGAGCGGCGCCGCCCCGAAAGCCCGGGAAGCAGGACGGCGCCGCACCAAAACCCGGGAAGCAGGACGGCGCCGCACCTGAAAGCCTGGGAAGCAGAACGGCGCCGCGCAAGCAGGCCAAGGAAGCAGGGAGCACGGGCGGAGCTGGTTACAGGTACATGCCTGTGGTGGGCTCGGTTTTGGGGACTGTTACGGGCTCGGTGCCGGTTTTGAGGGCGTACAACTCGGCCAAGGTGGCGCCCGATGGGGGTACGCCCTGGGCGGTGCCCAGCCAGGCCACCGCCTCGGGGTAGGGGAGGCGGCCCACCTCGATGCTGGCCAGGCAGCGGCCCGGGCGGACCACCGCCGGGTGCAGGGAAGCCAGGTCCTCGTTGGTGGTGATGGCGATCAGCGCGTTGCGGCCCTGGCCGAGCAGGCCGTCCGTCAGGTTGAGCAGGCGGGACAGGGACTGGCCGGCGCTGGCCTTGGCCTCGCCGCTGATCAGCTCGTCGCAGTCCTCCAGCATGAGCAGGCGCCAGCGGGGCTCGTCCTCGTCGTCGCTGCCCAGGGCCACACTCATCAGGTACGCCGGGTCGCTGAACAGGCGCTCCGGGTCCAGCACGCAGTCCACCTGGCACCACGAGCGCCACTGCTGGGCCAGCGCCCGCAGGGCCGTCGTCTTGCCGGTGCCCGGTTCGCCGTGCAGCAGCAGGAGGCGGCCGTTCACCGCCGTACCGTCCAAAGCCATCAGCTTTTCCAGCGTCCGCGTCACCGGGCCGGCGTAGTTCGCCGAGATGTCCGCCCAGGGGGCCGCGTCGATTTCGCGCTGGACTCGGCGGGGGCCGTGCGGGCCGAAGTGCCAGAAGCCGATCGGCACGCTGTCGCTTGTCGGGGCCGGCTCCTCCACCGCGTCCCTCGTCGCCGTCTCGAGGATGGACTCGGCCAGCTCGGCGGTGACCGCGGTGACCGTCACCCGCGCCCGGCGGCTCTGCTTCCAGCGGGTGACGTGCAGCGTCCAGCCCTCGCCGACCGACAGGCGGCCCTGGCCGTCCTCGTCGATCGCGTCGCGCACCAGGCGGGCGCCGTCGGCGGTCAGCGGGGCGTCCGCCTTCACGTTCTCCAGGTAGCGGCTGCGCCCGAACGGCTCGCGGCCGGTGACGAAACCGTCCAGCGCGAGCAGATCCACCACGTCGACGAGGCGGTCGCCGTCGTCCACCGCCCCGGCCAGGGGCAGCGGCGCGGCGACGGCCGGCACCACGGCAGCGTCGTGCCGGGTGCCGAGCCGGTCAACGGCCTGGTGGGGAGTGCGCATCACTCCATGATCGAGCTTCGATGCCCGAACGGCACCCGATTTTCAGGCAGATGGCCCGATCGGGGCGCGCGTCAGGAGGAACAAGGGGATCAGCCGCGTCGTCTTCGTCTGGTAGCCGGCGTAGTTCGGGAACGCCGCCACCGCCCTCTTCCACCACACGTCGCGTTCCTCACCCGACAGTTCGCGGGCCTCGTACTCGTGCTTCGCCGTACCGTCCTGAAGTTCGACCCTGGGGTTCTCGCGCAGGTTGTAGACCCACACCGGATTCTTCGGCGCGCCGCCCAGCGAGCCCACCGCCAGGTATTCGCCGTCGTGCTCGACCCGCATCAGCGGCGTCTTGCGCAGCTTGCCGCTCTTCGCGCCGACCGACGTCACCACGACGATCGGCTTCCCCTGGATCTCGTTGGAGCGGGCGCCGTCCGACTCCTCGTAGCTCTCGGCCTGCTTGCGAGCCCACTCGGACGTGCTCGGCTCGTACTCTCCCGTAAGTGGCATGAGGAGGAGTCTCACACGAACTTTTTGTCAGCCGAAGTGGGACCGTACGACTCGAGGTCGACCGGCGCGCCCAGCAGAGCACCGATCTCGGCCGGCCAGTCGTGCGGCCTTTCCATCCGGCCGGGCCGGGCCCGGAACAGCCGCGCGGTCAGCTCGGCCTGATAGCCGAGATCGCGGAAGGGGCCGGGGGCGAGCCGGTCGACGTCGACCCCGTCGATGGAGTACGTCGTACAGGCGCGCAACGAGGCGCAGCGATCGGGCGCGTCGAGGTGCGTGACGGCCAGGCCGTCCACGCCGCCGGCCACCTCCACCGCGTACCGGTGGGCCACGGCGTCGAAGTGCCCGATCCGGAAGGCGCCCTGCCATTCCCCGGTTCCGTTGTGTGCCTCCGGCAGCGCCAGCGACGGGTCCTCGGTGACGAACGGCCCGGCCCCGTGCCGGGTCGTGTACGTCCGCACCACCCCGAGCCGTTTGAACGATCCGCACAGCGCGGCCACGTTGTCGAAGGTCGTCGTCGACCACGTCGTGTGCGGGTGCCAGCCGCGCCACTCGTCCAGCAGCACGCCTTGCGCGCCCTCGAAGACGCACGGCCCCTCACCGAGCAGCCTCCCGGTGTGCCGCCCGTCCACGATCGACACCGTGTCGCCGAAGAGCGCGAACGCCTCCACCACGTCGTCGAGCGGAACGTCGATCGGGCCGAGGTCATCGGCGAGAGAGGCGAAGAGCCGGCGCAGGCGGGTACGGGAACGGGTGTCGGCCACGCGGGGCGCGTCGGCGTGCTCCGACGCGTACGCCATGGTCTCGCCGACGCCCATCCCGCACGAACCGTGACGGGACCCGCCGCGTTCGCTCTCCCGCCGCCGGTTCGCCGCACGATGCCACGGAGTGGCGAGGAGGGCGTCGCCGTCCACCGTGAGCAGCTCGAAAGCGCCGTCCAGATGCAAGGCTTCGGCCGCCAGGGCCAGCGGGTCGACGACCATGAACCGGGTCAGGTGGGTCGGCACGCCCCGCAGCGTGCCCGACCCGAACTGACTGAACGTGTGGTGCCGCCCGTCCTCGGTGATCACGTTGTGGGCCGCCTGCGCTCCCCCGTTGAAGCGCAGGACGGCCCGCACCGGGCTCGCGACGCAGAGCGCGTCCACCACGGTGCCCTTGCCGGCGTCGCCGTACCCGAGGTCGACGACCGCGACGTGCTCGTTCACAGCCGCTCGTTCCCGCTGCCGGCCGAACCGATGGTCAGCGACGAGCGCACGACCGTGCCGCGCTGGAGCGGGGCCAGGGCCTTGCCGACCGTGCCGCCGTGCTTCGAACCGGCCTCGACCAGGTGCGACAGGCCCTCGTCGAGGTCGATGGTGTCCTCGCCCAGGCCGACCGTGACGGCGATGGTCTCGCAGACCGCGTCGAGGTCGTCCAGTTCGAGCACGTTCTGCCCGAGCAGCCCCCGCCAGCGGGCCAGGATCTCGCGGTCGCCGCCCCAGCTCGCCGCGCTCGGCATGAGGTAGTACACGTCGTACTTGCGCTGGAGCTCGGCCAGAAGGTCCTCGGTGCTGATCTGCTCGCGCAGGTCCTCGCCGAGGAACCGCTTGACCTCCTTGCGGCTGACCTTCGGGTACGGCATCTCGTCGCCGATCAGGAACAGGTAGCCGCGCCGGCCGCGCTTGGTGGCGTCGAGCGACGTGTGCCGGGCCATGAAGTACATGGCCAGCTCGTACGACTCGCGCTTCTGGCCGCCACCGCCGCCTTCGAGCACGATGCGGGCCAGGTCGTCGTCCATCCGGTTGTCCGACTCGAACTGGCCGATCTGCAGCGGCACCCGGTCGCAGGTGGCGTCGCCGACCGCGCCGAACAGCAGGTGCGGGTCGGTCGCGTATCCCTTGCGGGTCAGCAGGCCGAGCAGCTGCGGCAGCTTCGTCTGGAGCGCCCGGGGCACGTGGCCCATCGAGCCGGTGACGTCGAAGATGACCGCGATCGGCGTACTGAACGGGTGTTCCTCGCTGTCCCGGCTCTCCCGGTTCTGGTTCTTCGGGTCCAAAGCCGGGTGCGCCGTACGGGCGCCGCTGTCGCTGTAGTCGAAGGCGCTCTTGCCACTGCGCGCCCGGTAGTTCGCGGCGGCCGTGTAGACGTCGGTGGACCAGCGTCCGCTTCCCATGTCGTACTCCTTAGAGGCTGAAGGGCCGGAACGTGCGCGGCCCGTAGAGGTTGTCGAGCAGGTCGTCGAGCTCGCCGAGCAGCGACCACGCGTCCTGCGGCCGCATGCGCGGCGCGTCGTAGAGGCAGCCGTCGGCGAACCGCCGCATCGGCGGGGGCATGTCGGTGATCCGGGCCATCAGGGCGGTGGCCAGGTAGATGTCGGTGGCCGGGGTGACCGTCCGGTCCCGCTTGACCTCGGGCGGGTAGTGGCGGTTCTTGATGACGGCGCTGACCCGGCCGCCCGAGTAGCACCAGTCGACGAGGGCGACGCCGTGCTGCTCCGGGTGGATCAACACGTGTTCCTCGAAGACGGCGCCGTGCACGACTCCCGCCCGGTGGGCCCAGCCGAGCCCGGTCAGCAGCCGCCGCCACATCCAGGCCGCGTCGCGCGGGTCGAGTTTCGCCTGGAGGTTCGCCAGCGGAACGAACCCGTCGAGCCGTTCCAGAACGTTCACCCGCCGCCGGCGCCGCTGCCCGTCCTCGTGGAGGAAGGTCTTGAGCAGCCGGGGGGCGTACGGCCGGAACTTGGGGTCTCCGTTCGTCCACAGCCTGGTCAGCGCCGCCGCCTCGGCCTCCATGAGATCGTTGTCGGCCGGATCGCGCGGCACCTTGACCAGCCCGCCCTCGCCGGGCCGCAGGTCCGCGATGTCGCCGACCAGCACCGATCGCTGTTCGTAAAGCCGCGCCAGCTTGGCGAAGACCCTGGTGGCGGTCGCGCTCTGCGCTTCGGTCACGGCATCGGGGTGTACGGCCTTGGCGAGCTTGCGGTACGCGTCGTCACCGTCGCGCTCGTCCAGATCGGCGTACGTCGTGGCCGCCTCGATCTTCTCGACCGCCTCGAGGAACGTCATCGCACACCGTCCTCGCGGGCGGGCCGCAGCAGCGCCGGGTGCAGCAGCTGGGCGTCGCCGGCCCGGTAGAGCTTGGCCCGGGGGCCGCCGCGTTCGCCGCCGCGGGCCGTGGTGGCCCCGGTGCTCTCGACGAAGCCCGGCACCGAGAGCACCTTGCGGTGGAAGTTGCCGGCGTGCAGCTCCTCGCCCCAGACCGAGGCGTAGACCTGCCGCAGCTCGCCGATGGTGAACTCGTCGCCCACGAACGCGGTGGCCAGCGGCGTGTATTCGAGTTTCGAGCGCGCCCGGTCGAGCCCGTCGGCCAGGATCGTGTCGTGGTCGAAGGCCAGCCCGGTCGCCTGCTCGACCGGCACCCACTCGGCGCCGGCGGCGTCGGAGCCGGCCCGGGGCTCGGGCAGTCCGGGCGCGAAGGCGAGGTAGGCCACCGAGAAGACCCGCATCCGCGGGTCACGGCCGGGATCGCCGTACGTCCGCAACTGCTCCAGATGAACCTTGCCCAGCGCCGTCTCCTCCTGGAGCTCCCGCAGCGCCGCGTCGTCGAGTCCTTCGGATCGGACGAAGCCGCCGGGCAGCGCCCGCCGGCCGGCGAACGGGTGCTCGGCGCGCTCGACCAGCAGGACGCAGAGCCGCCCGTCGCGGATGGTCAGCGCCACCACGTCGACGGTCACCGCGACGGCCGGGTAGGCCCCCGGGTCGTACCCGGCCAGGAACTCCGCTTCGCTCGCCATGTTGTCCTCACCCTGAGATTGACTCGAACTGAGAACAACCTAGCTCGGACTACTTCCCGCGTCAACCCCACATAAAGAAAGGCTCACCTAATAAAGGCGAGCCTTACCTGTAGAAAAGCGCCCGCAGCGGTTTGCGGGCGCTTTCTCGAATCCGTTTCAGCGAGCCTCGTACGTCAGGCAGTCGGCCTTGTCGCCGGACGCGCCCACGACGATCGCCGGCGCGTGGCACTCGAGGTCGCCGTTGTGCACGCAGTCGGACCGCTTACACGCCCCCACCTGGGCCAGCGGCTTGCCGGTGCCGCCCTTGTCGCCGGTCTCGACATACGTGTCGCACTCCGCGTTCATGCTGCCGATGGTGACCGCGAACGCCGTACAGCCGTCGTGGTTGTAGCCACACTGGGTCACCGTACAGGTCTGCACCCGGGGCATTTCCAGAGCCTGAGTCATGATTCATCGCCTCCCATTTAACGCATCCCGTCCAACCCGACGATAAACCATTCCCGGCGGTAAACGAAACTACACACTCATTAAATTAAATGAGGTAAGGCATTCCTAATAAGGGCCGACGGTGAACGTGGCGCCGCTGGTGACGAGGGTCGGGTTGGCGTCGGCGAGGGTGGCGCTGGACAGGCCGTTCTCGACCAGGGTCAGGATGTACGCGCCCTCGTTCACCCCGGTCAGGTCGAGGGTGCACACCAGCTCGGTGTCGCGGAGCACGGCCTCCAGGACACACTCGGCCGCGCCCCGGTTGGTGGCCGGCAGATACGCGTCCTTGACCAGGAACACGTGCGCGTTGGCGCTGTTCGAGGGGGCCTGCCGGTCGAAGTTAAGGCTGGAGAAGCCGGCGCCCACGACGTCGATGGTGACCTTCGCGTTGACCGGCCCGGTGTTCGGCGCGATCGAGATGCCGTTGCTGTAGGTGAACGGGATCGGCGAACCGGTCGCGTTGGCGTTGTTGTCCGGGTCGAGGCTGCTCACCTTCCCGCCCGGAGCGGTCACGATCAGCGCGAGATTGCCCTCGGCGACCCGCGGCCCGGTCGTCCCGGTGAAACTGTTGCCGCTCGCCGCCACCTTGATGTTGGTGAGCGCCACGCCGCCGACGGTCGCGCTGGTCGTGCCGGCGACGGCACTGAACCCGGTGCCGTTGACGGTGATCGTCTGCCCGCCCGCGGCCGGGCTGCCGGCCGGGATGATCGAGGTGATGGTCGGCTTGACCGCCACGGTGTACGTGGTCGCGGCGATCAGGTTGCCGGACGCGCCCTCCTTGTCGTAGACGCAGACGTTCCACCGAGCCGACGCCTGGTCGGCGAGCAGCGCCAGGCCATTCGGGTTGACGGTGCTCGCGGCGCCCTGGGCGTCAGTGGCCGGGTAGGGGCTCGACGGCACCTTCAACGAAATCTTGGTGGAGGTGATCCGCAGAACGTTGGCCGGGTCGACGGTCAGCACGCCGGCCGTGGTCGCCCCGCCGGAGCCGGCGATCTGCGTGACCGGCTTGACCGTGCCGGCACAGGCGGACCCGCTGGCCGAGACGAACTGGAACTGCACGATGGGCTTGGTCCCGGCCGGGAACGGCGTCGGCGTGGCCGCGTTGGCCGTCACGGTACCGACGATGACGTTGCCACCCCCGGTCTGCCCCGACGGACTGCTGAGGGTCAACGGCAGCGTGGTCACCGCCGCGGCGGCGGGCCCGGCCGCACCCCCGGCAACCACGAGTGTCGCCACGACACAGACCAGTGCGGCGCGGCGCGAACGCTGAGACATGGGTACTCGACCTCCAAGGTGCCGGAATCGTAGGGAGTATCAGCCCCGCCCCAGCCCGCTGCCACCAAATCAGAGAAAGCCCTGATTCAGGGCTGAAAATGTGGTAGCCCTCTCCCGAAATTGTCGGTCTTTTCATCTTCCTACATGCGAATTGGTAAATGACCCCCTCCGCGTTGCCGCAGCTCAGGCCCACTGTGACGATCATCAGACGTCGTTAGTGAAAAGATTTTCTCTGATTTTCGTCACTCTGGACTACGGCACATCACCACCAAGTTAGGCTTCCGGCGAGAAGAGCCCGTCGGCGCCTATAGAGCGCACGGGCCACCTAATCCCAGAGGCGGTTCTGAGAAACCGTAGGAGGACCTCGCATGCGCAAGTCCGCAACTCACGACCGAGCCCGGCGCCGCATTCGCGCCGGCCTGGCGACGGCGGCGACGGTCGCTGTCGCGCTCGGCATCTCAGCTGCGCCCGCCCAGGCGGCGGTCGGCCTCACGCTGAGCCAGACGTCCGGCCCGTCCACGGGCGGCAACACGATCACCGCCACGACGGCCACGTCGATCCTGGCCGGATACAACTCGCCGGTCGTCTACTTCACCCAGGCCACCTGCCCGGCCTCGATCCCCGCCAACCAGACCGGCCTGTCGCTGACTGGTGCGACGACCGCCAACACCGGCGTCGTCCAGGCCACGGTGGTCAAGAAGATCGCTGACAACAAGGTCGCGGTCACGGTCCCGGCCGGCGTCATCGTGGTCGGCACGGCCACGACCACCAAGTACAACGTGTGCCTGTACCCGACGGCAGCGGCAACCACCCTTCTCGGCGCGAACACGACCTACTCCGTGTCGGCGGCGGCCACCGTCACCGGCATCACGCCTAGCACGGGCCCGTCGCTCGGCGGCACCACCATCACGGTGACCGGCACCAACTTCCCGACCACCAGCGGTTCGATCACCGCCACGGTCGGCGGCACGGCGGCCACGGTGACCCCGGGCACGAACACGCAGTTCACCATCACGGCCCCGCAGCACGCTCCGGCGGCCGGCACCACGATTTCGATCACCACGTCGTCCGGCACGATCAACCGGACCCTGGCCTACGACTACATCAACGGCCTCTCGGTCATGCCGAACACGGCTCCGAGCTCGAAGAAGTGGCAGGACGTCGACGTCTTCGGCACCGACCTGCTGAACTACAACTTCGCCGCGGCCTCGTCGCCGGCGAAGGTGCTCCTGGTCGCGGGCGACTACGACCCGATCGGCTCGACCACCAAGGCCAAGCCGCAGGTCTCCGAGTGCGTCAACGTCCTGGTCATCGCCGACGACGAGCTGGTCTGCACCCTGCTGCTCTCCGAGTCGTACAGCTCCTCTGCCGACTTCAGCTCCGGGGAGGTCCAGACTCACTGGACCAGCCAGGCTTCGCGGGACCTCGGCGCCGGCAACTTCGTCAACATCACGGGCAGCGACAAGCTGGGAATCACCGCCACCAACGGCGGCTTCAAGCAGAGCGATGTCGGTCTTCCCGTGACGACGACGGGTACGCCCACCATTCCCGCCGGAACCACCATCGCGTCGGTTCAGAGCTCGACCCAGGCCACGCTGTCCGCGGCCGCGAGCGCGACCGGCGCGGTCACCGCCATCAACGTCGGCGGGCCCCGTACGCTCACGACGGCTCTGACCTTCGTGAACGGCACCACGAGCGTGGTCGGCGCCGCCAGCACGTTCTCGGCCGCCGATGTCGGCCGCCAGCTGTACTCCACGAGCAACACGCGGCCCGGAAACATCATCGTCGCCGTGTCGGCCGACGGCACCACCGCGACCACCTCACGCACGTCGGCGGCGGACGCGAGTTCGGCGACCGGTACCGTCGCCAACGGCGTCCCGGTTCCCGACGGCGCTTACAATCTCACCATTGTCAACAACAGCGGCCTCTACGCGAACGACGCCGCGGTGACCGCTGCGGTGACCGCCGGAACCTACAAGGAGTCGGTCGTCTCCAGCGGAGCCACCTTCACGGTCGCGCCGTTCTGATCGATCGCTTCTGAACACAGCATCACCCCAGCGGCTCGGCGCTTCGGCGCCGAGCCGCTGGCTCGTTCTCAGCCCAGCTTGGCCCACGCCTTGTCGAGCGCGGCCACGCTCCTGGTCTTGGACGGTTTCTCGTCCAGGTTGATCATCACGGTGTAGACGCTCTTCGTCGCGCTGGTCCGCCAGCAGATCACCATCGTCGGGCGCTTGCGCGCGACCGGGTTGTTGCTCAGCTTCACCGTCTGCGTGCAGCGCGCGTCGCCGACCTTCTCCCCCTCGTCGGCCACCCAGCCCAGTTCCCGCTGCCCGGTCAGGTCGCTGCGCGCCGTGACGACCCGCAGCATCTCCCGGTCCTTGCGGACGTCGCCGGTCTCGGAGACCTTCAGATCGTTGATCTCCGCCTGCGCGGTCGGCGGTGTCAGCGGCTTCTTGATGGTGACCTTGTGTCTCTGGGCGAACTCCCGGGCCGCCTTCACCCGCGCCTCCTCCGAGGGCGTGAGCGACGGCGGGCTCTTCGACGGCGACGGCTTGGCCGCCGGGGCCTCGCCCACGGCCGCCCCGGCGGACTGCTGCAGGGTCGGCTGCGGGCCGGGCTGGGCCGCGCTCACGCTGTTCGCCGGCAACGCCTCGCCCGCCGCGGTCGTCTCCTTCTTGTCGCCGCCGCAGGCTCCGGCGCTCAGCGCCACCACTAGGCCGACCAGCCCGGCCGCGACCTGTCGCGTTCGACGAATTTTCCTCATGATTGTTTCCCCCGAAATCTCATGACCGCCGACGGCCATGCTTCCAGTCACTCGATCCGCCGTACCGGCGAAGAGCAGGACATTCAGCCTGTACACAGAAATCTGCCGCCGGTTCCGTGTGCGGATCCGGCGGCAGACGTACGGCGGGAATCAGCCCAGCTTCGACCATTCCCGGTTGATGGTCGCGACGCTTGTCGCGGGTGATGGGCGGCCCTTCTTGGCCACCGCCACCGTGACCACGCTGCGGCCCTCGGAGGTGCGCCAGCACAGCAGCATGCTCGGGCGTTCGCGGCCCGGGTCGCCGGCGCTGAAGCGGAAGCGCTGCGTGCACCGCGCCGTACCGACCTTTTCGCCCTTGTCGGCCGCCCACAGCAGCTCGTTCTGGCCGGTCAGGTCGCCCTTCGCCGTGATCACCCGCATCGTGCCGTCGGCCGTCGTCTCGGTTCGCTGCGACGCGGCGACCTTGGTTGTGCCGGCGGCGGACAGCCCACGGCGTACCGGGTGCCCTTCCTTCTCGGCCGCCTCCCGGGCCTTTTGGATCTCCCGCTTCACCTCGGACTTGACGACCGGCTTCGTGCTCTTCGCCGCCACCGGCTTCCGGGACGGTGAGGCGGACGCCGGAGACGGTGCGGCCGACGGCAAGGCCGAGGTCGCCGACGGACTGGGCGTCGGCTGCGGGGAAGGGGACGCCGGGGCCGGGGCGACGGTGGCGGGCGCTCCGATGGCACCCACGCCGCTCGTCTCGGTGTTCTCGGTGGCCTGCGTGGCCACCAGGTAGGCACCCCCGCCCAGCACCACGGCCAGGCCGGCCGCGCCCACCGCGAGTTTCCGGTGGCGCTTCGGCGACTTCTCGACTCCGTCGTCGCCGAGGCGGTCGTCGTCGATGGTCATGTCGTTGTCCCTCGCGGTCGGCTGCGGTCCGCCGACGTCGCGTCGCCGGACCCCGAACGTTCATGGTCGCAAGGGTTCGGACATAGCGGAGCAAAATCCCCGATCCACCGGTGGCAACCGGCTTTCGCTAAGGACCACCGCCGGCGGCCCGATCCTTCTGGCCGACTTCACGGGGAGGAAGAAGAAAGATGAAACACTCGCTGCGCCGGTACACCGCGGGGGCCTTGGCCGTCGGCGCCTTCACGCTGGGCACGTCGGCCCCGGCGCTGGCGGCCGACGACGACCCCGACTTCGGGAAAGCGGTTCCCACGGTCACGACCGCCACATTCAACAAATTGGTGGCGTACGGGTCGTCGGCCACCCTCTCGTTCAGCGTGAAAGCCGACAACGTGCGGCTGGCCCGGCGGAGCGTGCAACTGTGCACGGCCGCGCTCACCGAGGACTTCGCCTGCGTCGACACCAAGACCAGCGCGTCCGGCACGGTGTCCGTCAAGACCCCCAAGCTCGCGGCGCCGCTCCTGGTCCAGGTCGTGGTTCCGGAGGACGACGAGGTGGAGGCGTTCACCTCGGACACCGTGGTCGTCCGGCCGCAGGTCGGCATCAAGCTGGCCCGCAAGAACGACACGCTGAACGTCACCCTCACCGGGCTCGACAGCCAGGTCCTCGTGCTGAAGCGCCAGGAGAAGGGCAAGTGGCTGCTCGCCGCGGTCACCCGCGCCACAGGGGCCACTACGACGCTGTCCGGGCTCGCGAAGGGCCAGAAGTATCAGGTCACGGTCTCCGACACGGCCACGATCAAGGGCGCCGTCAAGTCCGCGTAGCGCCATACCCGCACATATCCACTTTTCGCGGGCATACGCTGCTGGGCAGCAGGCGTGGACCCCGGCGGGCCGTCCGGCCCGCCGGACCACTCCGACGCTTCAGGAGGATCCGGCATGCCCTTGACCCGATTCGCCGGCGCCGCCGTGGCGAGCTGCACGGCGACCGTCCTGACGGCGGCGATCGCGGCGACGCCCGCCCACGCCGCGACCGTGATGACGCTCAGCAGCACGAGCGGGCCCAGCGGTGGCGGCAACTCGATCACCGGCACGGTCACCGCCACCGCGGCCAACCCGTCGCCGTTCCCGGCCGGCACGCTGCCCCGGGTGCAGTTCCAGTACGTCGGCGCCGGCTCCAACTCGTGCTCCGCGGCCCCGCGGGCGGTCGCCGCGATCCAGGGCAGTGCCGCGGCGACGACCGGCGGCGTGCTCACCGTCGACCCGGCGGAGGTCAGCCGGCTCACCGCCACCAAGATCGTGTTCACGGTGCCCTCGTCGCCCTACCCGGCCGACGTCGACGGCCAGCCCAGCACGGTCAACCCGACCGGCCTGGCCCTGGCCGCCGGGCAGACGACGGCCAAGTGGAACGTCTGCGTCTACGACGAGAACGCGGACACGCTGATCGCGAACGCCCCGTACACCCTCGCCGTACGGCCCCGGATCACCTCGATCGTCCCGGCGAGCAGCCCGGCGCTCGGCGGAAAGACCGTGACGATCAACGGCGCCGGATTCTCGGCGTCGGGCACAAGCGTGACCATCGGCGGCACCGCGGCCAAGGATGTGAAGGTGTCGCCCGGCGGCAGCAGCCTCACCGTGACCACGCCGCCCCGTACGGCCGCGACCGGCCTGACCGTCGCCGTGGCCACCACCGGCGGCACGGTGCTCAGCAGCGACCCCGACAACAACGAGCAGCCGCAGGACAACGATCCCGCCACCGCCGACGCGCCGATCCTGTTCACCTACAGCAACGGCATCGCGATCTCGCCGGACACGGCGCCGGCCCGCTCCACCGTGAGCGTGGAGATCCGTGCCATGGGCCTGGACGCCCTGACCTTCGACGCCGGCGCGGCCCCGACCGGCGCCTCGGCCCACGTGTTCCTCGTCCGCGACGCCTACGAGGCCAGCACCAACCGCGGCGTCCAGGAGTGCGGGGACATCCTGGCCGTCAGCAAGACCGAGATGGTGTGCACGCTCGACCTCTCGAGCAGCCTCGACCCGTCCGACAGCTCGGCGCAGGGCAGCCCGGTGCCGGAGGGCACGTACACGATGACCGTCGTCGCCAACGGATCGACCGGCGCCACCCCGGAGGAGGCCAGCCCCTCCATCGTCAGCAGCGACGCCACGTTCACCGTCGGCCCGTACTGAGAAACGGTCAGGCCAGCCGCTGCCAGACCCGTTCGATGAGGCGGGCGCTCGACACCGGGGCCGGGCTCCCGCCGGTCCGGGTGGCCACGGTGACCACGCTGCGGTCGGGTGTCACCCGCCAGCACAGCAGCAGGCCGGGCCTGGTCTCGGCGGCCGACCGCCCGTCGGCCCGGACGTTGCGGGTGCACCGGGCGTTGCCCACCGGCACGCCGCCGTCGGTGGCCCACAGCCGGGCGCCGCGACCGGTCAGGTCGTAGCGGGCGGAGACGATCCGGATGGTCGAACCGTCCGGGCCGCGCTCGTTGGCCACCGCGATCGACTCGCCCGCCGCGGCGACGCCGCCGGACGGCCGGGTCCGTGGAGCCCGCAGCAGGCTGCTGATCTGGGCCGAGGCCACGTCTTCGTCCCGCACCGGGGGCGTGGTCGGCGCGGGCGTCGGTGACGGGCTGGTCCGCTGCCGGGCGGCGGAGAGGCGCGGCAGCTTGGCCCGGAACGACGTCTTCGGCGCCGGCGTGGGCACGACGGCCGGCTTCGGTGAGCTCCGGGACGTCGACGTGACGACGGGACCCGGCGCGTCGGCCACGAAGGTGCTCTCCCGCGCGGTCTGCCAGGCGCTCACCCCGTACCCGGCGCCGGCGACGAGAGCGGCCAGCCCGGCCACCCCGACGGCGAACTTCTTGCGGCGTTGCACCCGGCGGCGGAGTCGACGCTGCTCGGAGTGGTAGACGCCGTCGTCCTCGACCATGTCCATCGCGGAAGATCCCCCGTGTCCGGTTCCGAGCCCATGATGTCACTCGTGGTGATAAATAGGCGGAAAAATCCGAACTACGGCTTTGCCTACGTGTCGGCGGCCACAAGCCCCGTGATGACGCGCCCAAGCGCTGTCGCAGGAAATGACCATGCGGTTTACTCAGCACCATGGCCATCATTTCCCGAGGATTCGGCGGCCGGCGGCGCGAGTCCGTCCCCGGCCTGCCGCCCGGTCAGTACCTGACCCACGACTTCCCGGTGCTCTCGGCCGGGCCGACCCCGCGCATCCCGCTCGACCGGTGGCGCTTCACGATCCAGACCGAGACCGGTGAGAGCAAGAGCTGGAACTGGGACGAGTTCCTGGCCCTGCCGGCCGAGGACTACACGGTCGACATCCACTGCGTCACCAAGTGGTCCAAGCTGGGCACCACGTGGCGCGGCGTCTCCCTCGACACGCTGATGGAGCAGGTGGAGTCGGCCGCCGACTACACCATGGTGCACAGCTTCGGCGGATACACCACGAACGTCCCGATGGAGGACCTGCTCGACGGCAAGGCCTGGATCGCGTACAAATTCGACGGCGAGGATCTCGCGCCGGAGCACGGCGGGCCGGCTCGTCTCGTCGTACCCCACCTGTACTTCTGGAAATCGGCGAAATGGGTCAACGGGATCCAGCTGATGAACGAGGACGAGCCCGGCTTCTGGGAAGCGGCCGGCTACCACATGTACGGAGACCCATGGCTGGAACAGCGGTATCAGGGCGACTGACCTGGCGGGCGGCGACGCTCGCGGAGGCGCGCTGGGAGACACCGTCGGCACGGACGCTCGTGCTCGACGTCCCCGACTGGCCGGGCCACCTGCCCGGCCAGCACGTCGACGTGCGCCTGACCGCCGAGGACGGCTACCGCGCCCAGCGCAGCTACTCGATCGCGTCGGCCTGGCCCTCCTCCGGCGCCGGCCAGGTCGAGCTGACGATCCAGCGGCTCGACGACGGTGAGGTCTCGCCCTACCTGACGGACGACGTCCAGGTCGGCGACCAGATCGAGCTGCGCGGGCCGGTGGGCGGCTGGTTCGTCTGGCGCGCCAAGAGCACCTCGCCGGTGACGCTGCTGGCCGGTGGCTCCGGTGTGGTGCCGCTGATGGCGATGATCCGCGCCCGCGCCGACGCGGGGACCAGGCAGCCGTTCCGGCTGATCTATTCGGTCCGTACGCCGGAGGACGCGCTCTACGCCGACGAGCTGCGCCGGCGGGTGCGCGACGACGCGGGCCTCGACGTGCACTTCGTCTACACCCGCAAGGTGCCGGACGGCTGGCCGGCACCCCCGAAACGTCTCGACGTGGCGGCCGTGAACACGTACGGTTGGCCGCCGGACTTCGCACCGGACTGCTACGTCTGCGGTCCCACGACGTTCGTCGAGACCGCCGCGGACATCCTGGTCGCGCTCGGCCACGACCCGCGCCGCATCCGCACCGAACGTTTCGGAGGCACGTCGTGAGCGACCGCGACGACAGCGCACCCGTCGAGGCGACCACCCTCGACGGGAACGCGATGGCCGGCGACCTGCGCGAGATCTTCGCGCTCGACGTGACGGCGGCCAACTACAAATGCGCGGGCTGCGGCCACACCGACGCGGTAGCCACCCTGACACTCTGGGGCGCACCCGCCGGCCGGGTGGCCCGCTGCCCACACTGCTCGGACGTCGTCCTCCGCGTGGTACGCGCCCCCGACCGGGTCTTCCTGGACCTCCACGGTTGCGTACGCCTCGAAGTGCCACTGACGGACGACTGAGCCGGCGTGGACGGCGGCGACTTCGCGCAGCCCTCGGCTGCCGACCCCCTCGTCGCCGCCGCCGACCCGCTTCTCGCCGCCGCCGACCCGCTTCTCGCCGCGGACCCACTCCTAGCCGCGGACCCTCTCCTCGCCGCCGCCGATCCTCTCCTCGCCGCCGCCGATCCTCTCCTCGCCGCCGTCGGGCAAGGGACGACTGAGGCGGGACCGGACTTCGCCGCGACCATTCGGGCTGCTCAGGACGAGCTGGTGCGGGCGCCGGCCGAAAGTCTGCTGGTGATTCACGGTGGGCCCGGCACCGGCAAGACGATCACGGCGCTGCGGCGGGTGGCGTGGCTGCTCGACGATCCCGGCGCGGGGCTCTCACCCGCCGATGTGCTCGTGGTCGGCCCCTCACGGGCGTACTGCCAAGAAAGCCGCACCCGGCTGGAAAGCTGGGGCCACGCCGGGGTTTCCCATCACTCGGTCGCCGGGCTGCTGCCGCGGGTGGCGACCGGCCGGGACGAGTCGCTGTACGTGACCCGGCTCAAGGGCGAGGCCCGGATGGCCGGGCTGCTCAGCCGCGCGCTCGAGGCGCGCGAGAAAGGCGTTCCGGCCGGGATGCCGGCCACCGTGACCGTGCACGGGCGCGCCGTCACCCTCGACCCGGCGGCCGTCCAGCGGGTCATCGTGACCGCGCGGGCCAGCGAGGCCTCGCCCGGCGACCGGCGCCGGCTGCTGCGGGCCGTCCTGGTCGCGGACAGCCCCGACCCGCGGCTCGTGCTGGAGGCGGCCGACCGGCTGGCCGAGCTGATCTGGCCGGAGTTCTCGGCCGCCACGTTCCTGCGCGACCTGTTCGCCTCCCGCGACCGGCTGAGCGCGGCCGCCGGCGAGGAGTTCACCGACCGCGAGATCAACGCCCTGTACCGGCGGCCCGCCGACGATGCGGCCGAGTTCGCCCGGGCCGACCTGGCCCTGCTCGACGAGACCGAACATCTGGCCGGCGCCGAGCCCCGGCGCTTCGCCCACCTGGTGATCGACGAGGCCCAGGACCTGTCACCGATGCAGCTGCGCGCCCTGTCCCGCCGCTCGGCCACCGGCCGCATGACAGTGGTGGGCGACATGGCCCAGTCGACCGGCCCGTGGGCCCGCGACGACTGGCACGAAGTGCTCGCGCATCTGCCCTCACCCGCGCCTCACGTGCATCGCGAGTTGCGCTTCGGCTACCGGATCCCCCGCCAGATCTTCGACCTGGCCGCCGAACTCCTGCCGACGGCCGCCCCCAGCGTCCAGCCGCCGACAACGGTCCGCGACGGCCCCGCCGACCCGGTCATCTCCCCGGTCGACCCGGCCGAACGGGCCGCCGTCGTGTCCGCCGCGGCCGCCGATCACGCGGCGGCCGGCCGCTCGGTCGCCATCGTGTGCCCGCCCCGCTGCCGCGACGACATCGAGGCGAGGCTCGGCCAGAAGAACCTTCCCTGGGGTACGCAGCCAGGAAGCCCGCCGATCACCCTCCTGAACCCGCACGACGCGAAGGGCCTGGAGTTCGACGTAGCCATCGTCGTCGAGCCCGGCCTCATCGTCGACGACGACCCACGCGGCCACCGGCTGCTCTACATCGCCCTGACCCGAGCAACGAGCCACCTGCATCTCGTCGGCGCCCCCGAGGACCTCCCCGCCGACTTCACCTCGGTCTCAGCACCACCCGCGCCCACGCCGCTCCCTGAGCGCTCACCCTCCCCGAAGCCGCCCCAAGCTGACCCCGAGCCACGCCACCCCGAACCGCATCCACTCCAAGCCGAGCCGGCGGCGCCGTTCGAAGCCGAGCCGAGCCAGCCGGTCGTAGCCGCGCCTCCGGCTCCCCTCGATCCGGCGGTGCGGGAGCAGATCGACATGGTGGCGCACGCGCTCGCCGAGACCCTGCTCGCCAACCTCACGCCGGAGCTCTGGCCGGTCGCGCTCGACCGCCTGATCGAGCTCATCAGCCCGGACCCGTGAAGCTCCGACCCGCAAAGTCCCGACCCGCGACGCTCCTGCCTCCGTGCCCCGACCCACAAAGCCGCGACCGCAAAGGGCGCCACCCGCAAGCCGCGACAGCCAAGAGGCCCGCGACGGCGCGATCCGCAAAGCCGCGCGACAGCAAAGGCGCTACTCACGAGGCTCTGATCGAATGACCTGACCCGTGGAAGGCTTGGCCCCTCGAAAACGGCCGTAGAAGGCTGGATCAGCCTCGGAAGCCGCTGCGCAGGCGCTGGGCCAGGGAGCCGGAAGCGCGCGGCGCCGCGGCGGCTGGGCGTGGGGACGATGAGGGGCGTGAGCGGCCGACCGGGCGGTCGTAGTCGGCGGTGGCTATGGCCTCGGTGATCTGGCCGTCGCCGAAGTTCTCCGATTCGGGGATCGAGGCTACGAAGCCGACCAGGATGCCGTTGCGCATGATCTGGGCTTCGAGGCCCGCGGTGCCGTCGTTGTCCCAGATCGCCTCGCGGCCGTCGGGGAGGACGACTCTGATGCCGTACTGCGTGATGCCCGCCTGCGGCAGCTTCACATGGGCGAAGACATTGCGCGCGCGTAGCGTGTCGACGATCCGTCGGGCCCGTTCTTCTTCCATGTGACGAAGCTAGTGGGGCCGACTGAGCAGAGCCTGAAGATCGCCTGTGGCGGCCGTGTGAATCCGCCACGAACGGACGACACGCTACTCCCGCGTACCGGGAAAATCGATGTGTATCTTTTCTCGATGGCGCGGCTTACCGTGCGGTGACCGGAGCGCTTCGGCTTCCTCTCCCCCACGGACCGGAGGCCACCCCATGAACAGGCGACTGTTCGTCCTCGTTCTCTCCTGTCTCATGATTTTCGGCGCCACCACCCGCGCCGTCGCCGCGGAAGCCGACGTCGACTACGTCGCGCTCGGCGACTCCTACTCGTCGGGTGTCGGCGCACCCTCGCAGAGCGGCACCTGCCTGCGTAGCCCGTACGGCTATCCGGCGCTCTGGGCCGCCCGCAACACCCCTACGTCGTTCACCAATCTGACCTGCGGCGGCGCCGTCACCGGCGACGTCCGGAGCACCCAGGTGCCGGCGATACCGGCCGGCACCGATCTGATCAGCATCACGATCGGCGGCAACGACGCCGGCTTCGCGCCGACGGTGCTCAGCTGCCAGGTCTCCAGCGACGCGGCCTGCGTACAGAAGGTCGCCCAGGCCCGCGCCGACATCACCGCGACGCTCGGCGCCAAGCTCGACGCCACGTACGCCGCCATCGCCGCCAAAGCGCCGGGCGCCCGGGTCGTCGTGCTCGGCTACCCGATCCTGTTCGACACCTCGTCCGCCTCGTGCGGGCTGGCCGGGATGAGCCTGACCAAGCGGCGGGCGCTCAACGAGGGCGCGCGGGTGCTCGACGATCTGATCGGCGCCCGGGCCCAGGCCGCCGGTTTCGTCTGGTCGGACGTGCGTGACGAGTTCCAGGGCCACGGCATCTGCTCGTCGAGCCCGTACCTCAACGGCCTCACGATTCTCCCCCCGCAGAACTCTTTCCACCCCAATGCCAACGGCTACCGGTACGGCTATCTGCCGGCGCTCTAACGCAAGCGCACCCGGCCGGGACCTCCGTGTGCGGGCCCGGCCGGTCACTCTGGTCGCCATGGCCAACGTGTACGCCCTGCTGCTGCTCCTCGATGTCGCTCTGGTCGTCTGCGCCCTGATCGACTGCTGGAACGCCGACGAGGACAAGATCCGCGTCGCGCCGCGGGGCGCCTGGACCTTCGCCATCCTGCTGATCTCGCCGTTCGCGGCGATCGCGTGGTTCGTCAAGGGCCGGCCGATCGCTCAGGTACGCCTGCGCGAGCGCCCCGTGATGATCGCGCCGGACGACGATCCCGAGTTCCTGGCCTCGCTCGGCAAACGCTGAAGCCGGCCGCGCGGGATAGCGTTCCGGGCATGGGTATGACGAGTGACTTTCCGCGGGAGATCGCCGCGGTCAACCAGATGGAGCCGTCGCCCCGGCGCGTACGCGCGATGCTCGGCGGCCGGGTCGTGGTCGACACGACGCGGGCGGTCTATCTGTGGGAGATCCCGAGCTATCCGCAGTACTACATCCCGATCGAGGACGTCGCGGAAGACGTGATCGTCGACGAGGAGCACGAGCAGCGTCTGAGCCGCGGCCGTGCCCGCCGGCTGGGGCTGCGCTCGGGCGACGTGCACCGCCCGGCCGCCGGCCGGCACTACGTGGAGAGCAAGCTGCCGGGTCTTCCGGGGCTGGTCCGCTTCGAGTGGGACGCGCTGGACGCGTGGTTCGAGGAGGACGAGGAGATCTTCGGCCATCCGCGCAACCCGTACCACCGGGTCGACGCCCTTCGCTCTTCCCGGCGCGTGCGGGTGGAGCTGGACGGCGTGGTGCTGGCCGAGTCGAGCTCGCCGGTGCTGCTGTTCGAGACGGGCCTGCCGACGCGCTACTACCTCGATCGGACGGCGGTGGACGTCGCGGCGCTGACCCGTTCGGAGACGCGCACGCACTGCCCGTACAAGGGCTCGACGACCGACTACTGGAGCGTCGGCGATCAGGCGGACCTGGCCTGGTCGTACGGGCAGCCGTACGCGGCGGTGGGCGCGATCGCGGGACTGGTCGCGTTCTACAACGAGAAGGTCGACACCTACCTGGACGGCCGGCTTCTGGAGCGCCCGGTCACGGTGTTCTCGAAGAAGAGCTGACGTGGTGCGGGCTGCGCCAGACGGTCACGCCGTCCACGGTCAGCAGGTAGTCCGGGTGGACCCCGTCGTCGCTGGTCCGGCGGCTGAAGCCGACGCGCACCCGGCCGGCCAGCGGCGCCGGCAGGTAGACCGGAGCCCAGGCGCGCGTGCCCCCGTCCAGCGTGTCCACTTCACGGCCGGACGAGGCGACCGCGACCCGCGTCCAGAGGAGCAGGCCCGTCGCTTTGCCGGCGACAAGTTCCACCTCAACCGACATATCGGATATCGGCGGCAGGACGCGGCTGTCGAAGACGTCCGATTCGACGACGGCCGGGGACGAGACGAGCGCCGACCACGCCGGCCCACCGAGGCAGAGTCGTAAGCCGGAGGCTCCCCCGGCGGCCGCGATCACCCGGTCCATCAGCAATCGGCACGACGGGTCGAGTGAAGGTGTCCCTACGTCGACGGCGGCGATCATCGTGCGGGCCCGGAAGGGAATCCAGACACAGCCGGGGGTGCAGAGCCGCTGCCGGCAGTCGTTCAGGATCGGGATCGCGCCCTCGGACGACGCGATGTTGCCGACGATCTCGGAGACGCAGACCTCGGCCCGTACCGGAAGAACTTGATGGGAAGCCCAGCCCTCGAGCACCGTGATCTGGCGGGAGAATCCCGACAAGTCGACGGCAGCACGCGCGGCAGCGGCGGCGGCCGGCGCCGCCTCGATCGCGTACACGTGCCGAGCGCCGGCGCGCGCCGCCGCCACCGCCCACAGCGCGTCCCGCCCGGTGCCCACGTCCAGCACGACCCGTCCGGGAGCCGCCGCCCGTAGAGCCGCGTCGTACGCGCGCGACCGGGCGTCCGGCGCCGCCAGCCCGTCGTAGACCGCGTCGTTGTACACCGGGTACTCACCCATCGAGGGGAACAGAACGAACGGCAGCACCCGGCAAGCATGCGGGAAGTTCCGGATTTCCGAAGTGTTGCGCGTTAGTTAAAGCCCTTAATAAACTCCGTCCGATAGACGAATGCCCATTCGTCGATGCAGCGTGGCAGGGCGCGAGGAGGCCGGGTGCGAGGCAACAGAACGCAAGGAAGCGGCGCGCGGGGACGCCGGGCGAACCGAACGGTGACCGCGGCGCTGGCCGTCGCGATGACGCTGACCGTGGCGCCGCCGGCGACGGCGGGCGGCCGGCACGGCGTTCAGGTGACCGGCACCTACTCGACCGGCGCCGACCACCAGTGGGAGCCCCTTCCGGGCGCGCTGCCCGGCAAGGCGGCCGACGCCACCGTCGTGATCGACCCCTCGCAGGAGCGGCAGCGCTACGCGGGCATCGGCTTCTCCATCGACGAGACCAGCGTCTCCAACCTGTGGAAGCTGACGCCGGCCGAGCGCGAGCGCACCATCCGCCTGCTCGCCGATCCACGCACCGGGGCCGGCTTCGACCGGTTCCGGCTCACCATCGGCAGCCCCGACCTGATCGAGCACCTGCCGTTCTGGTCGTACGACGAGCTGCCGGCCGGCGTGACCAGCGACTTCGACCTCAAGCACTTCTCCATCCAGCGCGACCTCGACCTGCACATGGTCGACACCGTCAAGCTGATCCAGAAGTACAACCCGCGGGCCACCTTCTTCGCCTCCGCGTGGAGCGCCCCGGCCTGGATGAAGACCAACAACCGGTTCACCGGCGAGGTCGCCCTCAAGCCGGGCAGCGCCACCGAGCACTACCAGGTCGGCAAGCTGCGTGACGACTGCGTCGACGTGTTCGCCCGCTACTACGTCAAGTACGTGCGGGCGTACGCCCGGCACGGCATCGACGTCGACGCCCTCACTCTGCTCAACGAGCCCGGCATGGACGTCGTCTACCCCGCGATGGACATCAGCGTCGAGCAGCAGCAGAAGCTCGCCGTCGCCATCAAGCGCGAACTGCGTAAGGCCCGGCTCGGGACGCGGCTGTACGTGCACGACTTCAACTTCTGGGACTGGCGCGACCCGAACAGCACCGCCACCAAGAACTACCACCGGATCTTCAACGACCCGGCGACCCGGCAGGCGGCCGACGGCATCGCCTTCCACCCGTACTGGGGCGATCCCACCGTGATGCGCGACGCCTACCAGGAGTTCCGCAAGCCGGTGCACATGACCGAGACCAGCGACCTCAACCCGGCCACGGTCCTGAGTTACTTCCGGCTGAACGCGAGCAGCTACACCCTGTGGGCGCAGGCCACCGACCAGACCGGCGGCACCCTGCACTGGACCGACAAGCGGGACAACAACGTCGACTGGGAGGAGATCGGCCGTACCACCAAATGGCCCGATCGCCTGGTCAAGGTCAACACCGAGACCAGAACCGCTTCGGTACGCGATGAGCTCTACCCGCTGGGCCAGTTCGCCCGCTACCTGTCCCCCGGCGACGTCCGCGTCGAGTCGAGCGCCCCGTCGGCCGGCGTCAGCAACGTCGTCTACCGCGACGGCGACCGGTTCACCGCCATCCTGGCCAACGGCAACACCGAGGCTTCCCGGGTACGGATCGTGCTCGCCGGCCGGGACTTCGTCGTCTCCGTGCCGGCCGGCGCGTACGCCACGTACCGCTGGAAAGCCGAGGTTCCCGCCGCCCACCGCAACCACGCACCGGTTCTGCGGGAGGTGCCGGCCCTGACCGCCGACCAGTACGCGACCACCCTGTTCCGGCTGTCGGCGACCGACCGCGATCGTGACCGGCTCGCCTTCTACGCCACCGATCTGCCGCCCGGCGTCTCCCTCGACGCGGCCACCGGCGTGGTCACCCTGAAACCGACTGCCGCCGGCACCCAGCGGCTCACCTTCCACGTCACCGACGGCGCCGCCCGCGACTCGGTGACGGTCGCGGTGACGGTGGCCCCACGCGGCGCCCCGATCGGCACCCGGGTGGAGGCCGAGTCGTACGCGGCCCAGAACGGCTGGACCGAGGGCGGCGCCAACTTCGTCGAGAGCAACCCCTCGGCCAGCGGCGGCCGGAACATCGGCTGGACCGCCCCCGGCAACTGGCTCAGCTACCGCGTCGACGTGGCCCGGCCGGGCACCTACGACCTGGAGCTCCGCGTGGCCAACGGCACCGGCGCCGAGGCCGCCGACGCCCTCTCGTTCCGCGACGCCTCCGGCGCCACCCTGGCCACCGCCTCAGTCCCCGCCACCGGCGGCTGGGCCACCTACCAGTCCATCCACGTCCCGGTGACCCTGTCCGCCGGCGACCAGCTGCTCACCCTCCACTGCGAAACGGGCGGCTTCAACCTCGACTATCTACGCCTGAGCTGACGGATTTCAGCCCTGCATCAGCGCGAGGATCAGACCGGTCACCGCGCTGATGAAGGCGGCCAGAGCCAGAAGCAGGTCCCGTACGGCGTCGATGCCCCTAATCGCATCACTCCTTCTTGCGAATGATGCACTCCCGCCGATCGCGCTCCGTCAGTCGATGACGGCCGGCCTCCGCTGCCAAGGCGGGGGCACACGAACCGCCGGCATTCCCGCCGCGGCGGCGGCCTGTAGGCCGAGATCGGCGTCCTCGAACACGACGCAGCGCTCGGGGGCGACGCCGAGGGCCGCGGCCGCTGTGAGGAAGCACTCCGGGTCGGGTTTGCCGTTGAGGTATTCGCCGGCGCAGACCATGACGTCGAAGCGGTCGAGCAGGCCCAGCGCCGTGAGCGAGGCGGTCACCGACTCGCGGCTGCTGCCGGAGACGACGGCGAAAGGCACGCGGCCGTACGCCTCCTCGATGTGCTCCAGGACCTCGGGCACCGCGGCGACGGTCGGCAGCAGCTCCCGGAAGACCTGTTCGCGGCGCTCGTTCACGGCGTCGACCGGCATCGCCAGGCCCTGCCGCGCGTTGAGCTCCTGGATCACCGCCACCGGCGTACGGCCGCCCCAGGCGTAGAACAGCTCCTCGCCGAAGTCGGCGCCCCACTCCTCGAGCGCCTGCTGCCACGCCTTGTAGTGGATCGGCATCGAGTCGGCGATCGTGCCGTCGCAGTCGAACAGGTACGCGTCGAACTCGCCCTCGGGCAGCGGCAACATCACCCGGCAACGATAGACGGCCCCGGCCTGGGAAAAGGCCGGGGCCGTCGTCGCCTCAGTCGAGCAGGGCGGTCACCGTGCCGGCGGCGACCGTGCGGTTGCCCTCGCGGACCGCGAAGCCGAGGCCCACCTCGAGCGCGACCGGCTTGCCCAGGGTCACCGTGACCTTGTCCAGCGTGTCGCCGGGCATCACCAGGTCACGGTCGCCCAGGTCGAGACCGCCGGACACGTCCGTGGTGTGGAAGTAGAACTGCGGCCGGTAGTTCGTCTCGAACGGCGTGTGCCGGCCACCCTCCTCCCGCGTCAACGCGTACATGCGGGCCTCGAACTTCTGGTGCGGCGTCACCGACCCCGGAACCGCGACCACCTGGCCGCGCTCCACCTGGTCGCGCTTGACGCCACGCAGCAGGATGGCCGCGTTGTCGCCGGCCTCGGCCGTGGTCAGCGACTTGCCGAACGTCTCCATCCCGATGGCCACCGAGGTGACCGTCGGGCCGAGCCCGACCACCTCGACCGGCTCGCCGAGGCGCAGCGTGCCGCGCTCCACCTTGCCGGTGACGACCGTCCCGCGCCCGCTGATCGTGAGCACGTTCTCGATCGGCATCAGGAACGGCACGTCGAGGTCGCGCGGCGGCACCGGCACGTAGTCGTCGACCGCGTCCAGCAGCTCGCCGATGGAGGCCACCCACGTCGGGTCCCCCTCGAGCGCCTTCAGCGCGCTCACGCGCACCACCGGCACCTCGTCGCCCGGGAAGCCGTACTCGGACAGCAGCTCCCGCACCTCGAGCTCGACCAGGTCGAGCAGCTCCGGGTCGTCGACGGCGTCGCTCTTGTTGAGCGCCACCACCAGGTACGGCACGCCGACCCGCTGGGCCAGCAGCACGTGCTCGCGGGTCTGCGGCATCGAGCCGTCCTGCGCGCTGACGACGAGGATCGCCCCGTCGACCTGGGCCGCCCCCGTGATCATGTTCTTCACGTAGTCGGCGTGGCCGGGCATGTCGACGTGCGCGTAGTGCCGGTTCGGCGTCTCGTACTCGACGTGCGCGATGGTGATGGTGATGCCGCGGGCCGCCTCCTCCGGGGCCTTGTCGATGCCCTCGAACGCCACGTACCGGTTGGTTGCCGGGTCGCGGTCGGCCAGGACCTTCGTGATGGCGGCGGTCAGGGTCGTCTTGCCGTGGTCGACGTGACCCATCGTGCCGATGTTGACGTGCGGCTTCGTACGGATGAACTGGCTCTTCGCCATGGTCTTGACTCAATCCTCACTGGATGCGAGGCATTTTTGAGGTGCGCGCCCTGTTTGCCGGGCAGAGCGCGCCAGAACCGCGCGCGGCGGATCCACCCTTCCCCCGCGGTTCTGCTGCTGATGGGGAAGGGTCAGATTCGGGTATCGACCGGAACGCACACGGGAGCCACCGACGAGGGCAGCTGCGGACCGAGTGCGAACATGCGGATCACGGTAGGCGGAAACGCGCGGAGCCGCGACCGAATTCCCGGGTCACATCGCCGCCCGTTTGTCCATCGGCCGGGACGGTGCCGGCGTGGTCCGCCTCGGCCCGACTTGCTGATCAATTCGGCGACTCTGAGTGACGGACGGCCGCGTTCGACCGTACCGACCTCCATATTCGCGCTCAGGATTTAACTCTCAGTCACTTCACCGGTGATCATTGATCGTTCCCGCCTCCGGCGCGTACGTCATGAACAGAAGAGAGCCCCATGTCGCACCACCCACGATCGGCCGCCATGGTCGCCCTGCTCACCGTCGCCGGCACGGCGGCCTTGGGGATGACCGCGGCCTCGGCGGCCACCGACACCACCCCTCCGGGGACCCCCGGCAGCCTGAAGACCGCGTACTACGGCCAGGTCGGCGTGTCCGTCAGCTGGGGCAAGGTGTCGGCATCGGACACGGCGGGCTACCGGGTCTACCGGTCGACGGCCAAGACCATCGTGGCCGCCACCGACCTGCTCGGCACCACGACGTCCGCGTTGACGTTCACCGACACCACGGCCGCCGCGGGTAAGACGTACTACTACGCGGTCGCCGCCGCCGATCGCAGCGGCAACGTGTCCAAGCCGTCGAGCACGGTCACCGTGAAGACCGCCGACACCGACGCGCCGGACAAGCCGGACGGCCTGAAACTGTCGGCGACCTCGGCCGGCGTCGCCGTGAGCTGGACCGCCGTGGACGACGTGCCGGACTTCGCCGGCTACGTGGTGTCCCGGTCGTCGTCGTCGGGCGGCACCTTCAGCCAGCTCACGGCGAGCCCGTACACGGCGACGTCCTACCTCGACTCGTCCGCGCCGGCCGGCGCCACGTCGTACTACCGGGTCACGGCGGTGGACCGCAGCGGCAACCTCTCGTCGGCGGCGACCGCCTCGGCGGCCCGGCCGGCCGGCGCCGCCACCGCGCCGCCGGTGCCCACCGGATTCAAGGCGACCGCCCCGTCCTCCGGCGGCGCCACGCTGACCTGGACCGCCAACGCGGGCACCACCACCTCCGGCTACGTCGTGGCCCGGGCCACCGCGGCGGCCGGCCCGTTCGTGAACCTGACCGCGGCCCCGGTCACCGGCACCAGCTACACCGACGCCACCGCGCCGGCCGGGGCGACCGCGTACTACCGGCTCACCGCGGTCAACGCGGCCGGTTCCTCGGCCCCGGCCTCGGCCTCGGTGGCGATCCCCAAAGACACCACGCCGCCGGCCAAGCCGGGCGGCCTGAAGCTGACCGCCGCCACCGGTGGCATCACGCTGACCTGGTCCGCCGTGGAAGCGGCCGACCTGAAGGGTTACCTGGTCTACCGATCGGACTCGTCCAGCGGCACCTACAGCCGGCTGACCCCGAGCCCGCTGACCACGACGGCCTACACCGACCTGGCCGCGCCCACCGGCGCGCCGTCCTTCTACCGGGTCACCGCGGTCGACACCAGCGACAACGCCTCCAGCCCGGCGACCGGGTCGGCCACCCGCCCGGTCGACACCACGGCCGTGCCGCCCACCCCGGCCGGTTTCAAGGCGGTCGCCGGCAGCACCGGCGGCGTCGTGCTGACCTGGACCGCCAACGCCACCAAGACGACCACCGGCTACGTCGTCTCGCGGGCGGCCGCCGCGTCCGGCCCGTTCACCGCCCTGACCGGCGCCCCGGTCACCGGCACCACGCTGACCGACGCCACCGCGCCGGCCGGCGCGACGTCGTACTACCGGCTCACCGCCGTCAACGCGGCCGGGGCCTCCGCGCCCGCCTCGGCCTCCGTCACGCTTGCCGTGGACACGAAGGCACCGGCCGCGCCCTCGTCCGCCAAGGCCACTGTCGCCACCGTCGGCATGACGGTGACCTGGGCGGCGAACAAGGAGACCGACCTCGCCGGCTACACCGTGCAGAAGCGCAACGGCGACGAGGTCTACGTCCCCTACCTGCCGGCCGCGGGCGCCTCGTTCACCGCCACCACGTTCACCGACCCCTCGATCACCGAGGGGACCCGCGCCTACTTCCGGATCCGCGCGGTCGACACCTCCGGCAACGTCTCCTCCTACTCGGCGGTCACCGCGGCCAACCCGATGGTGAAGCCGGCCGCGCCCAGCGGCCTCAAGGCGGCGCCGAGCGCGGCCCACGGCATCACCCTGACCTGGGCCGCCAACAAGGAGACCGACCTCGCCGGCTACAACATCACTCGCTCGTCGAGCAGCGGCGGCAGCTACGTCCTGATCGGCACGCTCACCGCGGCCAAGGCCGGTACGGCGCCCACGTTCACCGACACCAGCGCCCCCAAGGGCGTCGCGCAGTACTACAAGCTGACCGCTCTGGACCTGGTCGGCAACGTCTCCGCCACGTCCGGCGCGGCGTCGGCCACCTCGGTCACCGACCCGGTCGCGCTGCCCGTCGACTACGTCAACCTGTACGTCGCACCGGACGGCGCGAACGGCGCCTACCGCACGGTGACGGCGGCGCTGGCGTCGATCCCGGCCACGAACCTGCAGCCGACGATGATCATCATCGCGCCCGGCACGTACCACGAGACCTTCGAGATCACGTCGCCCAACGTGGTACTGGCCGGCGCCACCGGCGACCCGGCCGAGGTCGTCATCGCCGACGACAAGGCGTCCGGCACGCCCGACCCGGCCGGCGGCACCTACGGGACCGCGGACAGCGCGACCGTCTTCGTCTCCGCCAAGAACGTGACGCTGCGCAACCTGACCGTGGCCAACACGTTCGACGAGAAGGCGCACCCCGAGATCACCAACCAGCAGGCCGTCGCGCTGCGGGTCGAGGGCGACCGGTTCACCGGCGACCACGTGCGGCTGATCGGCAACCAGGACACGCTGCTCGCCGACACGCCCAAGCCGACCACGCGCTCGCGGCAGTACTACGTGAACAGCTACATCGAGGGCGACGTCGACTACATCTTCGGCGCGGCCGACGCCGTGTTCGACCGGGTGACCCTGCGCTCGCTCGACCGCGGCAAGTCCGACAACGGCGCGATCACCGCGGCCAGCACCGACAAGGGCAGCAAGTACGGGTTCCTGATCGTCGACAGCAAGGTCGTCAGCTCCGCCCCGGCCGGCACCGTGCACCTGGGCCGGCCCTGGCACCCGAGCGCCGACCCGGACGCGATCGGCTCGGTCAACGTCGTCAACACCTGGCTGCCGGCCGCCGTCGCGACCGACGCGCCGTGGGAGGACATGGCGACCGCGAACTCCAGCGGCGTCAAGGTCAACTTCCGGTGGCAGGACGCCCGCTTCGCCGAGTACGCCACCATCGGCCCCGGCGCGACGCTGAACGCCAACCGGCCCCAGCTGACCGCCTCGCAGGCGGCCAACGCCACCCCGGCCAAGTACCTCGCCGGCAGCGACGGCTGGAGCCCGATGCTGCCCGCCAGCACCACCGCGCCGGCCTCGCCGACCGGGCTGGCCGCCGCCGCCGACACCCGGGTCGTCCACCTGACCTGGAACGACGACCCCTCGGCGGACGTCATCGGCTGGAACGTCTACCGGGCGGACGCCGGCACCGGCGCGTTGACGAAGATCGCCGGCGTCGTCTCGCCGGCCTTCAGCGACACCACAGTGACAAACGGCCAGAGTTACTCGTACGCCGTGACCGCGGTCTCCCGCGGCGGCGCCGAGTCGCCGGCCACCATCGGCGCCACGGTCACGGTCGAGGCCGCCCCGCTGGTCGCCGACCTCACCGTCGACCCGGCGGCCACCCCCGACGGGAAGACCGTCTTCACCACGATCACCGCCGCGCTCGCCGCCGCACCGGCCGGCACCGCGACCGACCCGACAGTCATCTCGGTGGCCAAGGGCACGTACGACGAATACCTCACGATCGCCAAGCCGTACGTCATCGTCGTCGGCGCCACCGGCGCCGCCACCGACGTCGTCGTGAACGGCAACCGGGCCGCGGGGACCCCGATCCCGGGCGCCGCGCCCAACGAGGACGGCACCGTCGCCACCTACGGCACGTCCGGCAGCGCCACCGTGGTCGTCACCGGCAACTCGGTGCAGATGCGCGATCTGACCATCCAGAACTCGTACAAGGAAGGCACCTACGCCAACGGGCAGGCGGTGGCCCTGCGCACGGTCGGCGACAAGCTGGTCTTCGACAACGTGCGGCTGCTCGGCAACCAGGACACCCTCTACGCCAACTCGCCGGGCACCACCGTCGCGTCCCGCGTCTACTTCCACGACGCCTGGATCGAGGGTGACGTCGACTTCCTGTTCGGCCGGGCCACCGCGGTCTTCGACCACAGCACGCTGAAGGCCCTCGACCACGCCACCTCCCCGAACGGGGCGGTGACCGCGGCCAGCACCGACATCGGCCAGAAGTACGGCTTCCTGATCACCGACAGCCGGATCATCGGCAACGCCCCGGACGGCTCGCAGAACCTCGGGCGCCCCTGGCAGCCCGGCAAGGCCCAGGCCGACGGCACGAGTGTCAAGGACGACAACGCGCGCGGCCAGGTCGTGGTCCGCGACAGCTGGCTGGGCCCGGTGGTCAGCACCAGCGCCACCTGGACCGACATGGTCAACAGCGGCGTCGTCACCGACTGGCGCACCGCCCGGTTCGCCGAGTACGCCAACACCGGCCCCGGCAGCACCACCGCCGCCACGGCCGGCCGGCCGCAGCTGACCGCGGAACAGGCCAAGGAGTACACCGCCACGGCGTACCTGGCCGGCACGGACGGCTGGAACCCGGTCGCCGACGCCGCGCCGGACGTCGCGCCGGCCCCGGTCACCGGTCTGGTCGCCGGCGGGGGTGACAAGGTGGTCAACCTCGCCTGGAACGACAGCACCGAGAGCGACGTCGTCGCCTACCGGGTCTACCGGGCCGACCAACCGGTGGCCACGGTCACCAAGGCGGGGTACGCCGACAAGGCCGTCACCAACGGCACCGCGTACACGTACACCGTCGTCGCGGTCGACGCCGCCGGGAACGCCGCCGCCGCGTCCGCCCCGGTCACCGCCACCCCGAACCCGGTGCCGCTGGTCGCCGACCTGACCGTCGCCGCCGACGGCAGCGGCGACTACGCGACGCTGCAGGCCGCGGTGAACGCCGCGCCGGCCGGCACCGCCGCCAAGCCGACGGTCATCCTCGTCAAGCCCGGCTCCTACCGGCAGGTGGTGACGGTCACCAAGCCCTACCTGGTGATCGCCGGCGCCTCCGGCGACGCCCGGGACGTCGTGCTGACCTTCGACAACGCCAACGGCACCCCGGCCGGTCCGGCCACCTGCCCGACCGTCACGACCGCCACCTGCGGCACCTCCGGCAGCTTCACCGTCGCCGTCACCGCGAGCAACGTGACGGTCCGCGACCTGACGATCGCCAACACGTTCGACTCGGCCAAGCACCCGGAGATCGGCAACTACAACACCCAGGCGGTGGCGCTGCGGGCCACCGGCGACCGGCAGGTCTACCGCAACGTCCGCCTGCTCGGCGTGCAGGACACCCTGCTGGCCGACTCGGCCGGCGCGATCTCGGCCACCGGCGCCGGCTACGCCCGGCAGTATTACTACGACAGCTTCATCGAGGGCAACGTCGACTTCGTCTTCGGCCGCGCCACCGCCGTCTTCGACCGGGTCACGATCCACGCCACCGCGCACAACGGCGGCACGATCTTCGCGCCCAGCACGGCCTCGAAGAACCCGAACGGCTACCTGGTGACCGGCAGCCGGATCGTCAGCGCCAACGACGCCGGCACGTTCTCCCTCGGCCGGCCGTGGCAGGGCTGGGCCGACGGCACTCAGCCGGACAACTCCCGTGGCCAGCTCACGATCCGCGACACCACGATCAACGACGGCATCGACGCGGCCAGGCCGTGGGCCGATTTCGCGCCGCTCACGTGGTCCGACGGACGCTTCACCGAGTACCGCAACACCGGCGCCGGCGCGACTGTCAACGGCAACCGGCCGCAGCTGTCCGACAACGACGCCACCGCCCGTACGGCCGCGAAGTACCTCGCCGGCACGGACGGCTGGGATCCGGTCGCCGACGCCACGGACGACGTGGCGCCCGCTGCCCCGGCCCGGGTGACCGCGCTGAGCGGCGCCGCGCAGGTCTCGCTGACCTGGGACGAGAACACCGAGGCCGACGTCGCCGGCTACGCCGTCTACCGGGCCACGGGCACCGGCGCGGTGCCGGTCGACGCCGCCCACCGCGTCGGCGGCACGCTGCTGACCCGGGCCGGCCTGGTCGACACCGGACTGACCAACGGCACCGCCTACAGCTACGTGGTGGCCGCCGTCGACGCCGCCGGGCACGTCTCCGCCGCCTCGGCGACGGTGACCGCCACGCCCGCGCTGCGGGTGGACGCCACCGTCCGCGCGGACGGAACCGGCACCTATCCGACCCTGCAGGCCGCCCTCGACGCCGCCCCCGGCACGAGGGACTGGGTGGTCTCCGTCGGCGCCGGCACCTATGCCGGGCCGGTGACCGTGTCCAAGGCCGGAGTCACCCTGCTCGGCGCGACCGGGGATCCGGGCGACGTCGTCCTCACCAACGGCACCGCGACCGCCGCGCTGTCGGTCACCGGCTCGGGCGTGACGGTCCGCGATCTGACCGTGCGGAACACCACCCCGTCCGGCGCCGCGCCGGCCGTGTCCATGACCGGCGACAAGGTGCTGCTGCAGCACGTCGCGCTCAAGGGCACCAACCGCACGGTCTTCGCCGACACGTCCACCTACACGGCCGCGGCCCGGCAGATGATCGACGACTCGGTCATCGAGGGGACCAGCGACATCGTCCTGGGCCGGGCCACCCTCGTGATCAACAAGACGGCCATCACGGTCAAGGCCGGCGGTGGCGCCGTACTCACGCCGAGCACCGCGAGCACGTTCCCGGGCATGCTGTTGATCAACAGCACCGTGGTCACGCCGGCCGGTGTGACCGGGGTGCAGCTCGGGCGCCCGTACCGGGCCTGGGGCGACCAGTACACCCCCAACTCGGTGGGCCAGGCGGTCGTCCGGGACACCGTCCTCGGCGCGGGCCTGGACGCCGCCAAGCCGTGGGGCACCGGACCGGCCGGCGAACCGTGGACCCTCGGCCGGCTGGCCGAGTACGCCAACACCGGTGAGGGCGCCGCCGTCAACGACAACCGGCCCCAGCTCAGCCCGGCCGCCTCGGTGACCGTGACGGCCGCCGACTGGCTCGGCGCCGGCACCTGGTACCCGGCCGTCCCCGCCCCGGCGGCGCCGGCCGACGTCACCGCGCCGGGTGCGCCCGGCACGCTCACCGCCACCGCCGGCGACAAGTCGGTCAAGCTCGGCTGGACCGCGCCCGGCGACGCCGACCTGGCCGGGTACCGGCTCTACCGCGCCGCCGGCACCGCCGTCACCCCGGGCCCGGCCACCCTGGTCGCGTCCGGTCTGGAGGGCACGTCCTACGCCGACTCCGGGCTGGCCAACGGCACCACGTACACCTACGCGCTGGTGGCCGTGGACAAGGCCGGCAACACCTCGGTGGCGGCGACCGTGCGGGCCACCCCGGCCGACGGCGCGCCGCCCGCGGCCCCGGCCGGGCTCAAGGCCGGCGCCGGCGACGGACGGCTGACGCTGACCTGGGCCGCCAACCGGGAGAGCGACCTGGCCGGCTACAACGTGTACCCGGCCGGCGGCACCACCGCGCTCAACGCCGCCCTGCTCACCGGGACCAGCTACACCGTGACCGGCCTCGACAACGGCACCGCCTACCGGTACACGGTCACCGCCGTCGACACCGCGGGCAACGAGTCGCCCGTCTCGGCGCCGGTCGAGGGCACCCCGGCGCCCGGCGACAGCACCGCCCCGGCCGTGCCCGGCGGGCTGCGCACCGTCCTGGGCAAGGGGTCGGTGACCGTCACCTGGGCCGCGGTGGGCGACAGCGACCTGGCCGGCTACGACGTCTACCGGTCCGCCGGGGGTGCCGCGCCGACCCGGATCGCGACCGGCCTCACCGGCACGTCGTACGCGGACACCACGGTCGCGACCGGCACGGCCTACTCGTACACCGTGGTGTCCACGGACACCGCCGGCAACGCCTCGGACCCGTCGGCCGCGGCGACCGCGACCCCGGTCAAGGTGGACGTCGTGGTGGCCGCGGACGGCTCGGGCGACGCCACCACGGTGGCCGCCGGCATCGCACTGCTCGCCGACAACGCCGACTACACGACCCAGGGCTACCGCGTGGTGCTGATCAGGCCGGGCACTTACACCGGCCCGGTCACCAGCGGCAACCGGTACGGCGTGACCCTGCTCGGCGCGACCGACGATCCGGCCGACACGGTTCTGACCGCCGGCGGCACCGGGGCCGTGGCCACGGTGACCCTCTCGGGCAACCAGTGGACCCTGCGCAACCTGACCGTCGCCAACACCAACGGGGTGGCGTCGGCCGGCGCGCAGGCGACGGCCCTGCAGGTCAAGAGCGGCGACAAGGACGTGTTCGACAACGTGCGCCTGCTCGGCGACAAGCAGACCCTGCTGCTCAGCACGGCCAACGTGACCACCTTCAGCCGGCTCTACTTCCGCCGGGCGTACGTCGAGGGCGGCGCCGACATGATGCTCGGCCGCGCGGTGGCGGTCTTCGACCGCAGCACGTTCCACGTCCTGTCCCGCCCCGGCGCCAGCCTGACCGACTCGTCGGTCAGCAGCGCCTCACCGTACGGGTTCCTCATCACCGGGAGCACGATCGTCACCGACGGGCCGGCCAGTTCGATCTACCTGGGCCGGCCGTACAGCACGACCGGGCAGGCCCAGGTCGTGGTGCGTGACTCCGTCCTCGGCGCGGCCGTCAACGTGGCCCAGCCGTGGAACAACTGGGACGCCACCACCACCTGGACCGCCGGGCGGTTCTTCGAGTACCGCAACAGCGGACCGGGGGCGGCGGTCACCGACGCCGCGACCCGGCCGATGCTCAGCGACGCCGACGCGGCGACCTACACCGCGCCGAAGTATCTGGCCGGCACCGACGGATGGAATCCCGTCGGCAACTGAGCGGGCTCACCACTCGAAGGCCGCTCCCTTGGCGGCGTTGGCGAGGCTCTGGCCGTCGCGTTCGTAGCGGTAGGAGACGACGACGGCGTAACTGTGACCGCGGGCCGGCTGGGCACCGGCCGGCCCGCACGTCCGGGTGTCGGCGTTGCCGTCGAACGACAGGCTGTCGCAGGTCTTCGGGCCGTCGACGGTACGGCCGGTGCCGACGTCCTGCAGCGAGACGGTGATGCTGCCGCGGCCACCGCCGGGCGCGGTCAGCGAGGCCTGGTACTGGATGTCACGCCCGAGCATCTGGCAGGGCTTGATCCCGACCCCGGTCCGGTTGCGGAAGTCGATGGCGAACGCCTGCCGGCACGCCCACGGGCCGTAGGGCCGGGCCTCGGGTTGCGGTGACCGGGTCGGTTGCGGCTGCGTGTGGGCCACGGGCTTCTTGCGTACGGGCGAAGGGGTGGCCGTGACGGCGACGGCCGGCAGGCCCGGGCGCACCCGGGTGTCGCTCCCGGCCCGGGCCTGGGACGTGACGGCGGCGGGGCGGGGAGCGGACTTGGCGGCGGGCTTCTGGCGCGGCTGCGGCGAGGCCGGCGCGGTGACGATCTGCGGCACGGTGATGCTCTGCGGCTCGCCGTCGGCCCGCCCGATGTTCCAGGCGGTCGTGACGACGGCGGAGACCGCCATCGCCCCGGCGATCATCAGCAGCGTCGCCCCGGGCCGGGCCCACCGCCAGTTCGGCACGTCGTTGCGCCGCCGCTCCCGGGGCTGCGGGATCAGCGACTTCGGCGGGGCCGGTGGGACTTCGGGTTCGCGGGGCGCTGCCACCACGGGTTCCGCGGCGGGTTCGGGTGGTGTCAGGGCTGACGTGCCGGCGAGGGCGCGCGCCAGATCGGAGAGCTCGGCCGCCAGCTCGGCGGCGGTGGGGCGCAGCCGGGGCTTCTGCTCCATGCAGGCCGTGATCACGTCCCAGAGCTCGTCCGGGATGCCGGGCCGCCGCTCCGGGTTCCCCTCCAGATGCAGGCGCATCAGCTCGGGGATCGAGTCGCTGCGGTACGGCGGGTGGCCGCTGACCAGCTCGTAGAGGAGCACGCCGAACGCGTACACGTCGGTCGCGGGGCTGGCCGTGGCCCCGCGGAACGCCTCCGGCGACATGTAGTGCGGCGTGCCGAAGACCGAGCTGGGCGTGGTCATGCTCGGCGTGCTCAGGATGCGGGCCACGCCGAAGTCGGTGAGCCGGGTCTCGGGCGGGCCGTCGCCGGTGTCGAGCAGGATGTTGTCCGGTTTGAGGTCGCGGTGCACCACGCCGAGCTCGTGCGCCTCGGCCAGCGCGGCGGCGACCTGCGCGGTCAGCCGGGCCGCCTCGCCGGGCGCGATGGTGTGCTCGTCGCGCAACAGGTCGCGCAGGTTGCCGCCGGCGACCAGGTCCATGACGAGGCCCAGGGTCTCGCCGACGCTGAACAGGTCACGTACCCGGACGACGTTGCGGTGGCGCAGCATCCGCAGGATGGTGCGCTCCTGCACGAACCGGGTGACCAGCTTGGGCTGGCGCAGCAGGCTCTCGTGCAGGAGCTTCACCGCCACCGACTCGCCGGAGGTGCGGTCCAGGGCCTCCCAGACCGTGCCGGTGGCGCCCTGGCCGATCGGGCGTTGCAGCACGTACGAGCTTCCGACGCACCGCCCGCTCAGGTCCATGGTCGACGTGCCGTCCGGTTCGGCGCGGCCTGCGCGGTTCGTCCGATCCGTCGTGCGATCCTGGGTCACTCGGCGTCCTTCCCCATCCAACCGCCCCGCCCGCCGCCGTCAGACGGTGGACCAAGTCGTACAGACCCGGAATATTGCTGTTTGTCCGGATCGGATGGCAAGCCCTGGAGCCCGAGTTCGCACCTTTGGTAGGAGTCGCGGGATTCCCGTTACTCCCCGGGGGCGGAGGTCGTTCAGGGCGTAGAAGGCTGCGGACCGCAGAGCGTGCGGATCGCCCCCAGCAGTGTCGAGCGGGTGAACGGCTTCTCGATCAGCATGCTGTTGTCGTCCAGGTGCAGCTGCGGCCCGAGCGAGGCCGCCGTGTAGCCGGACATGAACAGGACCGGCAGGTCCGGGCGGTGCGTGCGCAGCGCCGAGGCCAGCTCCGGCCCGGTCATCGTCGGCATCACCACGTCGGTGATCAGCAGGTCCGGGTGGGCGCCGCCGGCCACCTGGGTCACCGCCTGCAGCGCGTCGGTGGCGACCGTGATCGCGTAGCCGGCCGGCTCGATGAGCCGCTGCACGAGCTGGGCCACCTCCGGCTGGTCCTCGACGATCAGCACCCGGCCGATCACCGCGGACGCGCCCTGGCGCCCCTCGGCCGAGGCCGGCTTCTCGTCGGCCGCCGGCAGGTAGAGGTGCACGGTCGTGCCCATCCGGGGCGCCGACTCGAGCTCGATGTGCCCGCCCAGGCCCTGCACGATGCCGGCCGTGGTGGCCAGGCCCAGCCCGGCCGCGGTCGGGCGGGTCGTGAAGAACGGCTCGAGCGCGCGCCGCCGTACCTCCTCGGTCATGCCGGCACCTGTGTCGGTGATGACCATGTGCACGAGCCGGCCCGGCGGGATGCCCTCCTCGCGGGCCTTGTCCGCCTCGACCAGCTCGTTCATCGCGGCCACCCGCAGCATGCCGCCGTGCAGCATCGCGTCGCGCGCGTTCGCGGCCAGATTGACCAGCGCCTGCTCCAGGGGGCCGCGCTCCGCCCGTACCGGCCAGACGTCCGGCCCGAAGGCCAGGTCGAGGCCGATGTGCTCGCCGAGGGTGCGGCTGAACAGCGACTGCACGTCGGTGAGCAGGTCCGGGATCGGGATGATCTCGGGGCGGTTGCCCTCGCTGCGGCCGAACGCCAGCAGCTGGTGGGTCAGCGTACGGCCGGTGCCGACCGCCTCCAGGATGTCCGCCGCCAGCCTGTGCGTCGGGTGGTCCTCGGGCGTGGTCGACGTGATCATCTCGGCCGAGCCGCCGACCACGGTCAGCAGGTTGTTGAAGTCGTGCGAGATGCCACCGATGAGCTGGCTCAGGCTGTCGAGCCGGCGCAGGTGGTCGAGCTGGCGCTTGAGACCGCGGGCGTCGATGTGGTCGGTGGTGTCGGTGACCATGCAGACCACGCCGTTGAAGGTGCCGTGGTCATCGGTCAGCGGCATCATGCTCATCCGCACGCTGCGCTGCGAGCCGTCGGCGCGCATGAGCCGGGTCGCGCCCACCGTCGAGCGGCCCTGCATGCACTCGTTGATGCGCCGGTTGAGCTCCTTCTGCCCCTGGTCGTTGAGGAAGCCACGCAACGACACCCCGACCAGCTGCGAGCGGGGCATGCCCAGCACCACGCCGATCGGCTCGTTGGCGTACGTGATGACGCCGTCGTGGTCGAGCTGCAGCACCCCCTCGGGGATCGTCTCGAGGACCCGGCGGTACCGCTCCTCGCTGGCCCGCAGCCGCTCCAGGGCGCGGGCGCTGGAACAGGCCAGGGCCAGCTCACCGGCGATGTCGCGGGCGAGCTCGACCTCGGCCGTCGAATAGAACGAGCCGGTCGCCTCACGGGTCAGGACCAGATAGCCGGCGTACGTGTTGTCGACGATCACCGGGCACAGGACGGCCGCGTGGATCTCGTGCTCCTCGCCCGCCAAGGGCTCGACGCCGTCGCCGGCCAGCACGATCGGGCGGCGGCTGGCCGCCATCGCGGTCGAGAAGTCGTCGTCGGGGAGCTGGTCGACGTGGTCGAGCACCCGCGACAGCGACTGCGACCGCTGCTCGTCGATGTGGTGGTACGTGATGCCGTCGTACCGGCCGTCATCACGCAGCAGTTGGACGCCCGCGCCGTCGCCGATCATGTCGGCGGCCGCGCGCGCGGCGGTGGACTGGACCGCGGCCGGGTCGTGCGAGACCCGGCTGAGCGCCAGGGCGAGGTCGGCGAGCGCGTACCGGAGGGGGTAAGCCATGACACCCATGACGATATGATCCGCGCCTTACGGGGGGCTTGGTGGCGGTTCGCCAGGTTTTTACCCTGTGGCTTCCCTGAGGATCGCCGGCAACAGGGTGGCCGCTGTGCCCCGCAGGTTCACCGTGGCCACCTCGTCGAGCGGCGTCGCCAGCGGGTTGACCTGGATCACGGCGGCGCCGTTCCCGGCGGCCACGTGCGGGATCTCGGCCGCCGGGTAGACCAGGCCGGACGTGCCCACGGTGATCAGCAGGTCGCAGGCTTCGGCCGCCTGGACCGCCCTGGTCAGGGCCGCGGCCGGCAACTGCTCGCCGAACCAGACGACGCCGGGACGGGACCGTCCGCCGCACTCGGCGCAGGCCGGGCCGGTCGTGGCGCGCCCGCAGTCGAAGCAGCGCGGGGCGAACAGGCTGCCGTGCAGGTGGATCGGATCGGGCGAGCCGGCGCGCTCGTGCAGGTCGTCGACGTTCTGAGTGATCAGGGTGCCGCCGATTGCCGCGACCGCCTCGTGGCCGGCGTGGGGAGTGGCCTTCTCGACGGCGGCGCGGCGCGCCTCGTACCAGCTCCAGACCAGCTCGGGGTCTTTCTCGAAGGCCTCGGGGGTGGCCAGTTCCTCGGGGCTGAACCGCGCCCACAGCCCGGTCATGGCGTCCCGGAAGGTGGGGATGCCACTCTCGGCCGACATGCCGGCGCCGGTGAAGACGACGACCCTCTCGGCCTCGGAGAGCAGGCGAGCGGCGGCGCCGACGGATTCCACGCGTTGACATTAGTCGATTCACCAGTCAGGGTGAGGTCCACGCGCCGGCATCCCCCGCGGAGACAGAGGGCAGTCCTCCGCCGAGCTTCTTCCGACACCGCGGAGCACGAGCCCTCATGCGTACGAAATCCTTGATAGTCAGCGCGATGGCCGGCGTCCTCATCGCCGCCGTCGCCCTCCTCGCCCCGTCCGGTCCCGCCTCGGCCCACGGCAACGTGACCGGGCCCGCGTCCCGTAACTACGGCTGCTACGAACGCTGGGGCAGCAAGTTCCAGGACCCGGCGATGGCCACCCTCGACCCGATGTGCTGGCAGGCGTGGCAGGCCGACCCGAACGCCATGTGGAACTGGAACGGCCTGTTCCGCGAGGGCGTGGCCGGCAACCACCAGGCCGCCATCCCCGACGGGCAGCTGTGCAGCGCCGGGCACACCCAGAGCGGCCGCTACAACGCGATGGACGCCGTGGGCGACTGGCAGGCGGCGAACATCGGCAATTCCTTCGACGTACGCCTCTTCGACGGCGCCCGCCACGGCGCCGACTACATCTGGGTGTACGTGACCAAGCCCGGCTTCGACCCGACGACCCAGGCGCTGAAGTGGTCCGACCTGGAGAAGGTGGCCGAGATCGGCAACACCCCGGCCGCGCAGTGGCCGGAGCAGCTGAGCAACGGCGTGGCGATCAGCGCGCCGGTACGCCTGTCGGGCCGCAGCGGCCGGGCCATGGTCTACACGATCTGGCAGGCCAGCCACCTCGACCAGTCCTACTACTTCTGCAGCGACGTGAACTTCGGTGGCACCACCACCACGCCTCCTCCGACCACCCCGCCCCCGACCACCCCGCCCCCGACCACTCCGCCGCCTTCCGGGGCTTGCTCGGCGACCTACTCGGTGAGCAGCCAGTGGCAGGGCGGATATCAGGGCACCGTGACGGTGACGGCCGGTTCGGCCGCGATCAGCGGCTGGCGCGTGACCCTGACGTACCCGTCGGCGGTCTCGGTCCAGCAAGGCTGGAACGCCACGGTCAGCGCCAGCGGCTCCACGGTGACCGCGACCAATGCCTCCTACAACGGCTCCCTGGCCGCCGGCGCCTCGACGTCGTTCGGCTTCATCAACTCGGGCGCCCCGGCGACACCGACGGCAACCTGCGGCACCACCTAGCGCTCACCCTCCAACGGAGTTACATTCATCGATGGGAGCGCTCCCACTTCACTCTCGGCATCTCGGCGAAAGGAGCTGAGTTCGACCCGGCGGATGAACATGTGCTCGCGGGGGACGGAGTCTTGCCCTCCCCGTCCCCCTCCATCCGCGCGCTCACCCGAAGAGCGCGCTCACCGACTCACCGTTGTGGATGCGGCGCATCGCCTCGGCCAGCGCCGGAGCCACCGACAGCACGGTCAGCTTGTCGGTCTGATTGGCGGCCGGGATCGGGACCGTGTTCGTACAGACGATCTCCTCGATGTCCTTCTCGGCCGACAGCCGCTGCACGGCGTCCGCCGCGAACAACCCGTGCGTGCAGGCCACCCGCACACTGTTGACGTCGCGCTCGCGCAGCCGGTCCAGCAGCTCGAAGACCGTGCTGCCCTTGGCGATCTCGTCGTCCAGCACGATCACGTCCTTGCCGGCCACGTCACCGATCACCGCGCTGATCACGACCTTGTCGTCGGCGAACCGCTGCTTCGCGCCGGCCGCCACCCCCACGCCCAGAAGCCGGGCGAACGCCGCCGCCTCCTTGGCGTTGCCGAGATCGGGTGAGACCACGACCGTGTTGCTCAGGTCGTACCCCCGGAAGTGGTCGGCCAGCTCCCGCAGCGCGTGCAGATGATCGACCGGGATGCTGAAGAAACCGTGCACCTGCGGCGAGTGCAGCGTCATGGCCAGCACCCGGTTCGCGCCCGCCGTCGTCAGCAAGTCGGCCACCAGCCGGCCGCCGATCGAGATGCGCGGCGCGTCCTTCTTGTCACTGCGGGCGTACGCGTAATGCGGCATCACCACCGTGATGCGCCCGGCCGAGGCGCCGCGGGCCGCGTCCAGCATGAACAGCAGCTCGACCAGGTTCTCCTGGGTCGGCGGCACCAGCGGCTGGATCAGGAAGACGTCCCGTTCGCGGCAGTTGCCCTGCAACTGCACCTCGATGGCGTCGTTGGCGAACCTCGATGTCTTGGTCGGCAGCAGCGGCACACCGAGGTGGTGGCAGATCTCGGCGGCGAGTTCGGTATGGGCGGATCCGGAGAAAACGGCGATGTCGCGCACGCGCACACCCTAGAATGCGGCCGTGTAGCGGGTCGTCACCAGCCCGCGTTCTTCAGTAGCGTGTGGCCCATGAACGGACTCGCCGTCGCCTGCCGCCGCGTCGTGCACATCTACCGGGCCGAGGCCGGCGACGTGGTCGCCCTGGCCGGCGTCGACCTGTCCATCGCGCCCGGCGAGACCATCGCGCTGGTCGGGCCGTCCGGATCCGGCAAGTCCACACTGATCGCCCTGCTGGCCGGCCTGATGCGGCCCTCGGCCGGGCGGATCAACATCGGCACGTACGACATGGGAAAGCTCTCCGACGGCGAGGTGAGCCGCCTGCGCGGCACGGAGATCGGCGTGGTCCTGCAGGGCGCCGCCCGCAACCTGCTGCCGTACGCGTCGCTGCACCGCAACATCTGGCTGGCCCAGCGCCGCGCCGCGCACACCCGCGGCATCACCCTGGACGACCCCGACCGCATCCTCGACCTGGTCGGCCTGCCCGGCCAGGGCCGCCAGCGCCTGTCCGACCTGACCCCGGGCGGCCGGCAGCGAGCGGCCCTGGCCGTCGGCATAGCCACCGGCCCCGGCCTGCTCCTGGTCGACGAGCCGACAAGCCGCCTCGACACGGCCGGCCGCGACGAGGTGCTGGCCGCCATGGAAACGGTGAACGCCGAACGCCAGACCACCATCGTCGTGGTCACCCACGACAACGAGGTCGGCGCCCGCCTGGGCCGAGCCGTGACCATCCGCGACGGCCGCGTCGGCGCCGAGGGCCGCGACGGCCAGGACTTCGCGGTGGTCGCCGGCGACGGCACGGTCCAGCTCCCACCCGAGGTCCTGGGCAGCTACCCACCCGGCACCCTCTTCACCGTCCAGCACATCGACGGCGAGGTAACACTGGTCCCCGGCGGAACCGAACACGTCGCCTAGCAACTCCGAAGCGCCGCCGCCGACCGGGTCCGCACGGGCGCCGTTCAGCCGTCCTGCGGGACGCAACGCGTACGAGCCTCAGATCGAGGACCTGACGCCCCGCCCTGCTGACCCATCGCTCTTCTCGACCCCCACCCGGACACCGTGGAGTCGGTGGCCGACGTCGGCGCGGTGGAAGGAACTGGCCAAGTAGCCAACGGTAGCTACTTGCGGGTTGTGAGCCGGGCGCTGCGGCGTCCCCCCGCATCCGACCCTCAGGCGCTCCGCCTCGGCCCGCGCAGCCGCCGCCTCCGAGCGGGCTCGATAACGATCTTCGTCGAAAACCAGGACGCCGGCCAAGCCGTCCAACGCCTGAGCCACAGCTGCCCGCCAGTCGGCCAAGTCATACAGGTCTGCCGGATCCTCCGGCCGCATCTTCCGGACCCGGCGAAGCTCACGGGCGGCAGCTTTCAAGGGTTCGACCATCGACAGTCTTCTCGTGTGCTCGTGTCCCAACGACTCGATCCGGATCATTCCAGCGGCGAATGCCCAACGGCAAGGCCTCTATCCGGCACGGGGACCTCGCGTTGGCCTACCGCATTTTCGTCGAGACGAGCACGCGTCAGGCTGAACGCGGCACGCCCCGCAGCGCGCGACGGCTCTCCGCCCGGCCACCGCGTACGGTCCGCGGCTACGCGAGGGGGTCGAGATGCGATGGCCTGGTGACCTGCGCAGATTACCAGTATTGTCGCGAGGCGCGCCGGGCAGATGCGGATGGGAAAGTCCGTTACCAGCATTTACTGCTGACGACCGCAAGGTATGAGCCGGTTCGAGTCCGGTAGCCCGGCGCGCCCGGACCACGGCAGGTAAGTGAGCGCTCGCTGCGGACGGCGGCCGTCCTCGAATGCGGTAATCACACGCCACATACCCGGTAACGACCGGGTGGCAGTCGCCGTCGTGAGGTTCACCCGAGCGACACCGCCACCCTGGTACGCAGCCCTTGCCCCGCCGCTCACTTTCGTCACACCTGCCGCACTTATATGCGGCATGAGAGTGTGCCGCCGCAGGTCGATCGGCAGTACTCGACAACCCGCCGCTACTTTGCTTGCCCGCATCCGGATTCCTCAAGCTTGCAGCTGAAGACCACCTCTTCGACCCCGGGTAATTGCTTCATGTCGGCCTTGAACGTTCCGGCCTTCAACTGGTCGTAAACGTCGAAGTCCTTCGTGAGGACCTTGTAGGTCTGCGGGGCACCCGCCGGAAGAGTCTGCAGGTCCGGCGGCCACGAGCTGACCGACGCGACGCCCGGTGTAGCTTGCAAGCGCTGCTCGATGTTCTGCTTATCGACCGAAGTGACGTCCTGCTTTAGCAGGACCCAGATGGGGCTCACCGGGTCAATCCCTGGATCACCATAGGTCGGCTCGCCTGTGCAACCGGCCAGGCCGATTAACAACATCACCGCGATGATCACTTTTCGCATTACGGCAGTCTATGGGGATGGAGAACCCACGAGTGGCCACGGGCGTCAGCCTTGGCCGCCCGGGAGGTGGTGTTGCGTCCAGCCGAGGCAGACGCCGGCGAGGTGGTTTGCGCGCCCCGCCGGCAGCAAAGGCGTCGAAGGGCCTTCACCATCTGCGGCATCGTGGGCGCCTCCCGGAATCCTCGGCGAGCGCCGGTGGCCCACGAGACCTGTTGCGCGCCCGACAGGGACCGAATACGCGTGCGATTTGCGGCAAATGAGGGCGCTAGAGACCTACCCTGCCTTCAGATGTGAGGCACGATCACGGCGGACAGGACGGCGGCAACATGGCGGATTTGGTTAAGGATTTCCTGTGGTCGGGCATCGAAGATTTCACCGGGCTGTGGGACGCCGCCTCTATCGCGAAGGCCGTCGAGGGGCTCCTGTCGCTTGAGACGGCTCGCGACCGGGCCCGAGCCGTCCTGGAGTATCTACTGGCCGAAGAACTTGTCGACCTCTACGTGTTCCGCGGGCTACCACAGAACGACGCCGTACCGGTTGCTCTGGAGCAGCAAGCTGGGCTGTTGCGCGACGTCCGGCATTGGTCAGCACCCGGAAAGGAAGATGATGTCTCCGTATGGTTCGACACCACAGAAAAGGGCTTCGAGTGGTATTGCGAGCTTTACAACGGAGGTGTTCTTCTGTACCGAAAATGACGCAACAGAATGCGGTCACCCGTTTTCCGACGCACTCAACTCGGCATTAGAGTGCACCCGATCACGGCCTAAAGGGGCCGTTCTTATACCGCCCGCCGCTTCAGCCAGGCGGACGATTGCCACCATCGGAGAACACTTCCGTTGCGCACGATCCGCTGGGGCGCGGCGAGCCGGGTCACGCGACCGAGGTCGAGAGCCTGTTCGGCGCTGCCGACTTCGACCGGCGGGATGTGGGCGGCGCTGGCCGGATGTCTAACGGTCGAGGGCGGACAAGTGCTGTTCGCGTTGGACGCGGGCTCGGCTGGAAGCGTCGCCTCGTAGGGACTCGTCCTGGGCTCGGGCGGCGAGCAAGGACTGCTCGGCTCGGGCGCGGAGCAGGCGGGACGCGGTCTCGCGGTCGTGGGCGGGCAGGCCGGTGGCGGTGGCGATGAGGTCGGGCTGTTCGGTGATGAGGCGGTCCTGGATCAGTGGGTGCAGGCTCTGCCACCATTCGGCGCGGTGTCTGGGGGTCCAGGCGGTCAGGGTCGGGCCGTCGATCTGCGGGCTGTCCGGGAGCTTGTCGGCCGGGCCGAAGTCCTCGCGGTAGCTGTTGCGGGCCAGGATCGCGGTCGCGCGCTGGTCGGCCTCGTCGGCGCGGGCCAGGATCTGGGCGATCTGCTGGGCGTACGCGTCGATGGTGGCCTGGGTGACCGCGCCGGTGAGGGCGAGCGGGACCGTGATCTCGCCGGCGGCCAGGTCGATCTCGAGGCCGTGGCCGTGGGCCTCGGTGACCAGCTGGCCGAGCAGGCGGCGGCACTGGTCCAGGTCGTCGGCGAACTCGCGGGCGGCGACGGCGGTGGCGACGCAGTTGTCGTGGGCGTTGCCGAGGCGTACCCGCAAGCGAACGCCTTTGTCCCGGGCCAGCTGGGCGGCGTCGCCGGAGAACCAGTGGTCCTCGAGGTCGCTGGTGCGCAGGGTGAGGTCTTCCACGGCGCGGTCGATGCGCAGCGCGAGCCGCCTCCACTGCTCGGCGACACCCCGGACCGCCGCCAGGTCGGCCCGCAGCAGCGCCGGCAAGCTGATGGTCACGGCATCCTCCCGGCCGACCGTTCGTCGGCGACCAGGTAGGCCAGCGCCGACGTGCGGAGTTCCACACCGTACGCCCGGACCTCGCCGGCCAATTGGCCGAGCGTGACCTCCCAGTCGAAGCCCGACTGGGAGAGCCGGGACGGGCACATGAGCGAGCCTTCGACGGCCTCGCCGGCCCGCATGGCCCACCCGTGGATTCCGGCGGCGTCGGCGGCGAGCCGGTCGCCCACCTCGGCCACCTCGTCGCCGTCTCGCATCAGCGCGGGCACGTTCATGCCGGTCATAGGTTTACCCTCCGTGTCTTTGTCACTACGGAAGGTACAAAAGCTATGCCAGTACGGGGGTGGGGTGCGGCTCGGTGCGCGTCAGGCGCAGCCAGACCACGAAACCCCAGATCACGAACGCGGCGTACACCGCGTACAGAACGGCCGAGGGGTAGTACTTGAAATGCAGTAGTTCGGGTACGCCGACCAGGTCCACCGCGATCCAGCACAGCCAGAACTCGACCCAGCCGCGGGCCATGGCGTACGTGGCCAGCATCGAACCGACGAAGATCCACGAGTCGGCCAGGTAGTACCACCACGGGACCGGGAAGCCGGCGCCGACCGCGCGGAAGACGAAGAAACAGACCAGCACCGCGACGAGCGCCCCACCCCCGTACAAAAGCCTCTGTCTCGGTGTCGCCCAATGGGGTGTGACAGCGGTGCCGTGGGTGCGGACCCGGTTGTTGTGCCACCGCCACCAGCCGTACACGCTGGCGATCAGGAAGAAGACCTGCCGGGCGGCCTGGCCGTACAGCGGGGTGCCCTGATCGTTGCCGATCGCCTGGCCCGTGAAGACCGTGAACAGCAACACGTTGCCCACGATGCCGACCGGCCAGGCCCAGGCGTTGCGGCGCAGGCCGAACAGGGCCGAGCCCAGTCCGAAGGCGTTGCCGAGGATCTCGCGGTAATAGATCGCCTGGTCGGCGGTCACCTGCCATTTGGCGGTGTACAGGGTGGTCAGCGCATGATCGAGCCAGGTCACGGCTCATGGTAAGTGGGAATCCCGCACCGCCGGGGCATAGTGGCAGTGTGACCTCCCCCGCCACCGCCACCCGCCTCTACGAGGACGGCAAGGTCGTCGCCGAGAATTTCCCGTGCGAGGACGGCCCCGCCATGCTCGACCAGCACCCGGGTGCGGTGCTCTGGGTCGACCTGCTCCAGCCGGAAGCGGCCGACCTCCAGTCGATCGCCGGTGTCTTCAACCTGCACCCGCTCGCGGTCGAGGACGCCCTCGAGAACCATGAGCGGCCCAAGCTCGACCGCTATCCCAACCACATCTTCCTCAACGTGTACGGGGTCGACGTCGCGACCGGAAACCCGGCCACCTTCGGCAAGACCGAACTCAGCGTCTTCGTCACCGACCGCGCCCTGATCACCGTACGGAAATCGGACAGCGACACCACCCGGCTCGTCCAGCGGTGGGACGCCAACGCCGACCTCGGCAAGGGCGGCGGCGTGGCGTTCCTGCTGTACGGCCTGCTCGACGTCGTCGTCGACGGGCACTACGCGGCCACCCAGCAGCTCGACGCGTCGATGGACAGTGTGGAGGACGCGCTGCTGGAGGAGGGCGGCGCGCCCCGGCCGGTCCGGGTGCGGGCCATGGACCTCCGCAAGATAATCGCGGCCCTGCGCCGGGCCATCGCGCCCATGCCCGAGCTGGTCGGCCAGGCCATGCGGGCCGACCTCGGGCTCGTCGACGAACATCTGATGCCGTACTACCGCGACGTCGAGGACCACGCCAAACACACCGTCGACCAGGTCGAGCACTTGCGCGATCGCATCGAGGGGCTGCTGCAGGCCGACCTCGCCGAGCAGGGCAACGTGCTCAACGACGTCACCCGCAAACTGGCCGCCTGGGCCGCGATCGTGGCCGTGCCGACCGCGGTGACCGGCTACTTCGGGCAGAACCTGCCCTATCCGGGTTACGACCGTTTCTGGGGCTTCCTGCTGAGCACCGCCCTCATCGTCGCGATTTCCGGCGGGCTGTACGTCTCCCTGAAGCGCCGTGGCTGGCTGTAGCCTCCCCTGATGACGACGCTCCGGGTGGAAGAGGCGGACATCGCCTGGGACAGCGAGGCCCCCGTGCTGCGCGGCGTCACCGTGCAAGCCGAACCGGGCGAGATCCTGGCCGTGACGGGAACCTCGGGCGCGGGGAAGACGACGCTGCTCAGCGCGATGGCCGGCCTGCTGCCGCCGGTCACCGGCCTGGTGCTGGCCGACGGTGAGAAGGTCACCGACCGCGACCAGGCGGTGCGACTGGGCATCGTGCTGATCCCGCAGGACAACGGCCTGGCCGCCATCCTCACCGCGGCCGAGAACATCTCGGTGGCGGTGATCGCCACCGGCGGCACCCCGGCCGAGGCCCGCCGCCGCACGGCCGAGTCGCTGGAGCCCCTGGGCCTCTCGGCGCAGGCGAACCAGCTCATCGAGGAGCTGTCGGGCGGCCAGCAGCAGCGCACCGCGATCGCCCGCGGCCTGGCCCTGCGTGGCGACGTCCTGCTGGCCGACGAGATCACCAGCGAACTCGACGCGGCCAACCGCCAGCGCGTGCTCGAACTGCTGAAAGCGGAAGCCGCCCGAGGCGTGGCCGTCGTCTTCGCCACCCACGACCCGGAGGCGGCCGCGGCCTGCGACCGCGAACTCCACCTCGCCGACGGCGAGGCGGTCTGGGCCCGCCCCCGGTGACGGTTCACGAGCTGGCGCGCGCCCTGCCGGACATCGCGGTGCTGCGGGACCGGTGTCGAGCGCTGGCGACGCTGGAGGCGATCATCGAGCCGGATTGGGAGTACAGGTACTACTCGTTCGATTCGCGATGGTCGCCGGGCGAAGAGATGGCCGCCATGAGCAACGGAGCCGGCGACGAATGGTCGATCGTGTTCTCGCCGGCCGGCGCGTTCGTCCGGGGCTTCGACCACGAGTCGCCGATGAGCCCGGCCGGCAACGACGACGAGCTGTGGCCGGGCCTGGTCGACACGGTGCCCGAGGTCTTCTCGGCCTGCGTGGCCGAGCCGGCGTTCAGCTTCGACGGCGTGCTGAAGGCGACGGTGTGCCTGTGGCGGCAGCACGCTGACGAGCGCTGGCACACCGGAGAGCTCGTCTTCCCGGCCGGCGACGATCCCGACGGCGCCGGGTGGTTGTTCCAGGGTCTCGTCGAGGGCAGCCCGGAGGCGTACCAGAAATTCGCCGAGGACTACCACGAGAGGCCGGTGGACCTGGCGGCCGTCGCCGAGATCTTCGCGATGCGCCCGCTCACCGACGACCTGGTGCGCCGTCTGAACGCCGATCTCAGGCTCGCTGATCTCGCCAAAGATCTCGCCGAGATCGGCTGCTCTTCATGGTCGGCTGGGTGAGGTTCATTCGATGACGTTGCCGTAGGGATATCCGATCCACGGACCGGTTCCCAAGGGTGGGCAACGGTCGTCCATCGCCTTCTTGACCACCACGTAGTCCGCGGGAGCGCGTCGATACATCAGGTCCACGAGGTGGATGTCCGACTCGACCCGGCCGTCCTCCCAGCGGGCGTCATAGCGCACCACCCGCCTGGGGCGGCGCAGCCACCTCGACTTCTCCAGCCGCGCGGTGGCCCGGAAGGCAGTGGGGTTCTCGTCTTTCACGACCGCGGTCTGCCTTTCGGTGGATCGCCGGGCCGTGTGGTCTGTCCGCGGTTCGATGTGCCGGGCTCCTCGGCTTCCTACGATCAGCGATCATGGCAATCAACCGGAACGTGGCCGTAGTGGCTCCCGTCGCGGGCGTGCTTCTGGGCGTTCTCGACTTCGTATGGATCAAGTATGTGCCCTTTCCGTTCGGCGGGCTGGGCAACTCCGTGGCCGTCTGGGCCGTGGTGGCGTTCCTGCTCACCTTCCGCAGCCGGTGGACGTTGCCGGTAGGCATCCTCGGCGCGGTCGTCTGCCTGGTCCTGGCCGTACCGAGCTACTACCTCGCCGCCACGCTCATCCAGAACGACGCCCCGGCGAACATGTACAACGCAACCGCGTTGCTCTGGATGGGTTCGGGCGTGCTGGCCGGCACGGTCTTCGGCGCGGCGGGCGTCCTGGCACGAACCGGCGGCCGTCTCAGCACAGCCGCCGCGGCCATGCCCGGCGCGGTGCTGTTCGCCGAGGCCACGATGCAGCTCAGGCGCATCGGAGACCCGAGCTACCAAACCGCCGACACCATTGAGTACGCCGTCGTCCTGATCGCGGCGGGAGTGGCACTCACCGTGCTGGTGGGCCGGTCCTGGCCCCAGCGCGGACTCGCGCTGCTGCTCGCCCTTCCACTGACCGCCGTCGGATACGTCCTGCTGTCCCTGACCGGATTCCGCTGAGATCCCGGCCGTCACGAGGTGGGTTCGCTGACGCCGGCTTTGGCCCGTGCGGCCTGAGCAGCCCGTGATCGGCTGTGCCGGGTCCAGATCGCCACATCAAGCAGTCGCAGAAGACTCGCCGAGCCGCCGTGGGCGGGCCGGAGTGCTTCGATGCCCTCGCGGAGCGCGTGCGCGCGCAGTGCCGCGGCGAGCGTATCCCAAAACTTGTTCTTCGGTGGCGCGAGCACCCGAAGCACGACACGGTCGTGGATGGGCACGAGGCGAGGTCGTTTACGGGCGAGGAGTTTGCTCGCGATCACCGGGCCGATTCCGGGAAGCTTGCTCAACGAACTGTGCAGGAACGTCGCCGTCTCCAGGACGTCACGCGGAGCGTTCCATAGGTCCACGTCGCCGGGTATGGCGGCGAGCCGGGCCGAGATGTCGCTGTCGGCCGCCAGGAGTCTGCGGACCGCGAGAGGCCGCCACGAGATGTCGAGCAGGGAGGTCGCCAGCAGATCGTCAAGCGTGAGGGCATGGGGCGGATTCTGACCAAGGAGGTCGAACGTAGCGCCGGCGAACGGCCCCTCCGGGTCGAAGTAGCGCTCGACGAGTCGGCCGATGCCAGGAGTCGCGAGCACTTCTTCGATCCGAAGCCGAACGAGTTCTTCAGACTGCATCGCGCGAGCATAGGGCGTTCAATGGCCTTTGTGATCACTGCGAAAGCCGTTTTCGAGGTCGCGCCGCTGGGCGCCTCGTTTGCTCCGCCGTGGCCGGTTGACGTGATAATCCTGATCATCAATGGTGGGCTTCGCCTGCATGACTCGGCGACCGGAAACGTTGTGGTGCCCGGCTGCTGCGCCGGTTTGGAGGACTGGCGTGACTGGGCTGACGCTCTGTCCGGCAGCCCTGTCTGGCTGGGCCACGACCCCGAACCGCAGATCGAGATGATCGGTGACGACCTGCGGATCCGGCAGGACAGCGCACACCGTGACCACGATGCCCCGTCCTACGTCGACGTGCCTCGAGATCTGCTGCCGGCCCTGCTGCTCGACGTTCGGCACGATCTTCGCTAACGCCCCGTTGACCGAACGCGGCCGATTGCGGCTGGCCCCGGTGCGTCGTGGACGACGGCTGGCCGCTGCGCCGGGCCGCGGAATGGCCGAGCCCGCGTCCAACGCGAACAGCACTTGTCCACCCTCGACCGCCAGGCTCCGGCGCCACTTTCGCGGATGGCGAAGGTAAATCTCGCCGGAGACGGAGGCAGGTCGACGCGCAAGGGCGGGGCGTCGCCGCGAGTGCTCAGGCCGGCCGCGGCCGGAGCCCGTCGCAGGCGATCTCGATCATGCGTTGCTATGCGGTGTCGTCACCGTCGCGAGCGGCGCAGTCGGCGATGAGAGCCTTGACGTCGGCACTGTCGGCGTCGCCGCGCACCGCTCCGGCCTGCTGCGCACGGGTGAGCAGGCCCGCCAGGGCCACGTTGAAATTCAGGAGCGCGCGATCGTACGACACGGCATCGGGCCCTCAGGCCCGCAGCGGGCGGGATCCGCTGATGTTGTATCGCACGATCTCCACGCTGCGGACGCCCGGCATCGGCGATGCGGTCCGGGCGGTCCCGGCCAGGTGAGTGGCGAGCTGCGCCTCACGAGAATCCCTTGCGCCTGGCTGTTTTCGGTGCGGCCGGCCGCGCCGACCGCACCGTTGTCGACCACGCCCTCCGACAAGGCCACGAGGTTCGCGCCCTCACCCGCGACCCGGCGGCGGTGGCCAGGACGCTCAACGGCGCTGACGCGCTCGTCAGCACTCTCGCCGGCAGCGGCGAGGCCCCGACATCTGCACCGATGGCATTCGGACAGTGCTGTCCGCCGCAGCCGGCAACGGCCCGCGTCGTCTCATCGTCCTGAGCAACTGCGGGGTCGCGGACAGCCGCCGCCGCACCGCGTACGTCGCCGTGTCGTGGCTGATCGAACGGGCCGCACTCAACGACAAGGAGCAGATGGAAGTATTCATACGGGACACCGCCTGGACCATCGTCCGCGCATCCGTACTCACCACCGGTCCCCGAACCGGCCGCTACCGCACAGGCACCGACCTGCGGCTCTCCTTCACCGCGCGGGTGTCTCGCCCCGACCTGGCGGAGTTCCTGCTCACCGAGCTTCAGCCATCTGGCACCGCCACGCATCCATTGATAGACCCAAATTTATTAGGCGACTTCTGTTGAAAGTTCCGGAGAGCTCTCGTAACATGCGAGTAACGTTGTTAACGTTAACAAAGCGATCCACTCGGCCCTGAGAGGCGCCACCTCCGCCTAGGAGAGAATCTGTGAACAGATCCAGACGAATGAATGCCGTTCTCGCCTCGACCGGCGCTGCGCTGGTGGTGTCGGCTGCGCTCGCGGTGACGATGCCGGCCAATGCCGCCGCAGCCGGCTGCTCGGTCGACTACACCATCGCCTCGCAGTGGCAGGGCGGATTCGGCGCCAACGTGTCCATCAGGAACCTCGGCGACGCGCTGAGCGGCTGGACGCTGACCTGGACGTACGGTGCCGGGCAGACGGTGACCCAGTCGTGGAACACCTCGCTGACCCAGAACGGTTCCTCCGTGACGGCCAAGAATGTCAGCTACAACGGCTCCATCGGCACGAACGGCGAGGTGTCGTTCGGCTTCAACGGCTCGTCGAACGGCAGCAACCCGATCCCGTCCGACTTCGCCCTCAACGGCGTGGCCTGCACCGGGGAACCGACCACCACCACCCCGCCGTCGAGCCCGCCGCCATCGAGCCCGCCGCCGTCGAGCCCGCCGCCGGCCTCTTGCGCGCTGCCCACGTCCTACCGCTGGTCGTCGACCGGCCCGCTGGCGCAGCCGAAGTCCGGCTGGGCGTCACTCAAGGACTTCACCATCGCCCCCTACCAGGGCAAGCAGCTGGTGTACGCCACCACCCACAGCAGCAGCGCCACCGGCGGCTGGGGTTCGATGAACTTCAGCCTCGTCGACAACCTCAACCAGCTCGGCTCGGCCAGCCAGAACACCATGAGCCAGGGCACCGTCGCGCCGTCGCTGTTCTACTTCGCGCCGAAGAACATCTGGGTCCTCGCCCACCAGTGGGGTCCGACGTCGTTCTCGTACCGCACGTCGACCAACCCGGCCAACGCCAACGGCTGGTCGGCCCCGCAGACCCTGTCGACCGCGAAGATCACCGACTCCGGCACCGGCGTGATCGACCAGACGATCATCGGCGACGACCAGAACATGTACCTGTTCTTCGCCGGCGACAACGGCCGGATCTACCGCCAGATCATGCCGATCGGCAACTTCCCGGGCAGCTTCGGCTCCACCTACACGACGATCATGAGCGACACCTCGGAAAACCTCTTCGAGGCGCCGCAGGTCTACAAGGTGCAGGGCCGCAACCAGTACCTGATGATCGTCGAGGCCAGGACCAGCTCCTGGGAGCGCTACTTCCGCTCGTTCACGGCGACCAGCCTCAGCGGCACCTGGACGCCGAACGCGGCGACCTACAACAACCCGTTCGCGGGCAAGGCCAACAGCGGAGCCACCTGGACCAACGACATCAGCCACGGCGAGCTGCTGCGCACCAGCGCGGATCAGACGAACACGATCGACCCGTGCAACTTGCAGCTGCTGTACCAGGGCCGCGCCACGAACTCGGGCGGCGACTACGGCCTCCTGCCGTACCGGCCGGCTCTACTGACCCTCCGCCGCTGATCCCGACCAGGTAAGACAACGAAAGGCGGGCCCGGTGTCCACCGGGCCCGCCTTTCGACCACCAGTCGGCACCGATGCCCGCGTCAGCTCCAGTCGGTCCGGTAGCCGTCCGGGCGCAGGAGCCGTAACAGCTCGGCGTCGTCCGGGACGTGGGTTTCGGTGATGATGCGGCGCAGCCGTGTCACCATGTCCGGGCGCTCGCCCGGGACACGGGCCTCGACCATCAGGTCGCCCGCCCGCCGGCGTACGGTCGTGGCCGGGTCGCTGTTGTCGGTGTCGAGTTCCTGGAGCAGGGTGTACCCGTCACCCAGATCGGTGCAGACCACAATGGCGGTGGCGTCGCAGCTGACGCCCCAGACGGGTGCTCCGCGTTCGTCGGGCAGCAGGACGGAGTATCCGATGACGTCCGGCGACGTATCGCCGGTGGCCGGGAACGACAGGGTCATACCGTAGGCGCTGATTTCGCCGGTGACTCGATCGGCCGGCATCCCGTCCGGGACGCGTAGTTCGCCGAGGCGGCGGTTCCAGCCACGGGTGAGGTCGGCCAGGTCCCGCCGGTCCTTCGCCTCCCGGTGGGAGCGCTGCAGCAACAGCGTCGACGCCGCACAGGCCAGCACAGCCGCCACGAGGGCCGTGACCCACTTCTTGGTCGTTCCCATCGCGATCATCCTCGGCCATTCGGCGCGAAGGGTGGTGGTGATCCTGTAGTGATGCGGTGCAGAAGGGGGTCTCCCGATCGCTACGGGCTGACCCCCGGTACCGGGCGGCCGTCCTCCAGATAACGCACCCGTTTCGCCTTCCAAGCGGCCCGTACGCGACGTCGCACGGGTCCGCTCAGTAGCGGCAGCGCCGCGTCGATCGGCAGGATCCGGCTTTCGGCGATCTCGATCGGCTGGATGACCACCGTGTCCAAGACGGCGTCGTCGAAGACGCCGCAGTCGAAGAGGAAGCGCATACCACCCGGGCGGTGAGGCCGGGGCCGGCGGAAGTCGACGCACCTGAGCCGCCCCGCGGTGACTTTGAGGCCGCACTCCTCCTCAGTTTCGCGGCGACATGCCTCCCACGGTGACTCGCCGATCTCGACAACCCCACCCGGGATCGTCCAGCCGCCCTTGTACGTCGGTTTCAGGATGAGCAGGCGGTTCTTGCGCCCACGTATCAGCGCGCCGGCCGAGGCCGGGATGGCCGGGAGCGCGAACGTCAGCTCGGGCAGCTCACCGGCGTTGACGTCGTCCATGACAAGCATGCTAGATCCGAGATCCGGACAGCGTTGAAGACTGGTCAGTGGCGGCGAAGCAGGGATGTTCCGAGATCCGTCACCCGATGGATCATCATGTTGCCGTGCCGGTGACTGGCGATCAGGCCCGCGTTACGCAGCACAGTGGCGTGCTCGCTGACCGTCGCCAAGGAGGCGCCGGTGAGTCGGGCCAGCTCGGAGGTCGTGGCGCCGGCCCAGGTCAGCTGGAGCACCGCGGACCGAGTACGGCCGAGCAGCCTGATGAGCCCCGGAGGCGGGCGGACGAGTTCACCGGAGGCGCGCTGCACCGGGTGCACGAGCACCGGCGGCAAGTCGGGGTCGGCGAGCGCGATCGGGTAACGCCAGCAAAAGTACGACGGCACCAAGGTGAGGCCGCGACCGCCGAGCTCAAGGTCACGGTCCACCGGATAGCCGGCGACGGTGAGAACCGGCGGATCCCACCGCACAGTCGGCCCGAGACCGTGCAGCAGGTTGCCGGGCCCTTCGGTGAGCACCTGAGCGGCACGCCGGGCACGGTCCGCGGCCAGCGTCGCCGAGACAGTCGCGAGGTGCGGCTCGATCGCGAGCCGATAGAAGTCGCGCAGCGCGGCGCCGAGCCGGTTCAGCGCCGCCGGGCGGCCCGCGGCGACGTCGGCGACGGCATTACGGGCGTACGCGGGCGGGTCGAGGCGGCCCAGTTCCCGCCGCAGGCGGCGGACGTCGGTGCGCTGAATCCGGTCGATCGTGACGTCGAGGTCCGCGCTTGGAGCTGGAGTGAGCAGGTCAGGGAAGTAGGCAGACCGCGGCAGCAGCGGAACAAGGAATTCGCGGATCGCCGGCAAGCCTCCGGCCTGATGCAGATTCGCGCGCAGTTTCTGGCGCCAAGCCGTGTAATCGTGGCGGCCGAGCGGGGTCTGGAGACGGTGTACCGCGCAGACCGTTTCCCACATCGGGTCGTGTGTGCCCAACACCTGTGTTCGGCTGAGGTCGGCTACGCCGAAGTGAATGCGCAAGCTCCCCATGGCATCCACGATGCGGACTCACGCGCGAAGAACGTACCAACTTGTCGACATGTCGACAGGTATCAATGCGTACCACCGCGGGTGGCTCGGCACGTAACCCCTGGTGGTCTCCCATGTCGGGAGCCGGCGCCCCCGGCGGGCGTCGTTCAGCGTTCTGGTCATCAGCCGTTCCCTCCCCCCGCGAGCGAACGTGTTACATCTGGTACCAGGTCCAGTCGTCGAAGCTGCTCTGGCACACGTGCATGACGATCCCGGTGCCGTTGTACTCGTCCGATGGCGCGATGCAGAAACCGTCCACGTACCGCGGCTCGAATTTGTAGTAGTCGTGGCCGTTCTCCCGGCCCGCGAAGACGACCGACCAGTGCGTCGCCCAGTTGCCGTCGCAGGCCAGGTTGTAGATCGGCGAGTCGCCGTGTACGCCGTTGCTGCCGAGGCATCGGCCGGTCTTCGCGTTGCGCAGGTGGTAATACAGACCCTCGACCAGATCGAAGTAGTAGTACTGGTTGGTGGCCTTCACGCATTGCCAGAGATACGCCTGGCCACCGGCGTTGTTGCCGTCCAGGCACATCGACGTGTAATTGCGGTGCTCGATGCGCCAGCGGGAGGCCGCCAGGGCCGCCTGCGGGGGTTGGGCGAAGGTCGCGAGGAGCATCGCGACGAACGCGACGGGCAGGATTCGCCATTTTCTTGTGAGCGTCATGGTGCGAGGGTGCGCAACCGGTCGCGGGCGTACAAGAGACATTCGGGCGTGGTCGAAACACTTTCAGTACAGCCCGGAAGGGCGGCGGCGGCAGCGGACAGCTTCTTACGCATGTGAGCCCCCAGTGGATGCTGGATACGGCGGGGTTAACAGGGGTCGATGGATTCGACCCGGTGCCACCCCATGCAGGAGGATTGCTCCGCGTACGCGCCGGGCGCACAGAAGTTGCAGTACGGGCATGGCGTAGCGGCCTGCGCGGCACCGCCCACGACCGGCATGGCGAACAACGCAAGAACGATCGCTGAGCCCGACGATGCCGCGACCCGGCGTCTGGTGCGGAGCGGGTGAACCGGTGACGGAAAAGCTTGCTGCCTCATCGCGGGAATTTTCGGGCGGATAGCATCGTCAAGGCCTACGCATGCTTTTCGTAAAGGAGATCACCGTGTCCGCATCCCGTACCCCCGCTGTGGCCGACCCTCTCGTCGTCCCGGCCGGGACTACGGCCGCCGACGCGGTGGCCGCGGCCGGACTGCCGATGAACGGGCCCAAGGCGGTCGTCGTCGTTCGGGACGCCTCCGGTCGCCTGCGTGACCTCGACTGGCAGCCTGAGCTGGACACCGACGTGACGCCGGTGGCGATCGACGAGCCGGACGGGCTCAACGTGCTGCGCCACTCGGCCGCGCACGTGCTCGCCCAGGCCGTACAGGACATCTTCCCCGAGGCCAAGCTCGGCATCGGGCCGCCGATCGAGAACGGCTTCTACTACGACTTCGACGTGCCGAAGCCGTTCCAGCCGGAGGATCTGCAGAAGCTCGAGAAGCGCATGCAGGAGATCGTCAAGGCCGGGCAGAGCTTCCGCCGCCGGGAGTACCGGTCGCTCGAGGAGGCCAAGGTCGAGCTGGCCGACGAGCCGTACAAGCTCGAGCTGGTCGACCTCAAGGGTGACGTCGACGCCGACGAGGTCATGGAGGTCGGCCACGGCGAGCTGACCCACTACGACAACGTCGACAAGGACGGCAAGCGCGTCTGGGGCGACCTGTGCCGCGGCCCGCACCTGCCCACCACCCGGTTGATCCCGGCGTTCAAGCTGATGCGGTCGGCCGCCGCCTACTGGCGTGGCAGCGAGAAGAACCCGCAGCTGCAGCGCATCTACGGCACGGCGTGGCCGTCGCGGGACGAGCTCAAGGCGTACCTCAATCGTCTCGCCGAGGCCGAGCGCCGCGACCACCGCAAGCTCGGCACCGAGCTCGACCTGTTCTCCTTCCCCGACGAGATCGGCAGCGGTCTCGTGGTGTTCCACCCCAAGGGCGGCATCATCAAGCGCGAGATGGAGGACTACGTCCGCGCCCGCCACATCGAGGAGGGTTTCCAGTACGTCTCGTCGCCGCACATCACCAAGGAGGGGCTGTTCCACACCTCCGGGCACCTGCCGTACTACAAGGACACGATGTTCCCCCCGATGGAGCTCGAGGGGGCGAACTACTACCTCAAGGCGATGAACTGCCCGATGCACAACCTGATCTTCAGGTCGCGCGGGCGGTCCTACCGTGAGCTGCCGCTGCGGTTCTTCGAGTTCGGTACCGTCTACCGCTACGAGAAGTCGGGCGTGGTGCACGGCCTGACCCGGGTCCGCGGCCTCACCCAGGACGACTCGCACTCGTACGTGACCGCCGAGCAGGCGCCGGGCGAGATCAAGCACCTGCTGAACTTCGTGCGCTCGCTGCTCGACGACTTCGGCCTGGACGACTACTACCTGGAGCTGTCGACCCGGGACCCGAAGAGCGACAAGTTCATCGGCTCGGACGAGCAGTGGGCGGTCGCGACCAAGGTCCTGGAGGACGTGGCCGCCGAGTCCGGGCTCGAGCTGGTGCTCGACCCGGGTGGCGCCGCCTTCTACGGTCCGAAGATCTCGGTCCAGGCCAAGGACGCGATCGGCCGTACGTGGCAGATGTCGACCATTCAGTACGACTTCAACCAGCCGGCCCGCTTCGGGCTGGAGTTCCAGGCGGCCGACGGCACCCGCCAGGAGCCGGTGATGATCCACTCGGCGAAGTTCGGCTCGATCGAGCGTTTCTTCGGTGTGCTCGTGGAGCACTACGCGGGCGCTTTCCCGGCCTGGCTGGCGCCGGTGCAGGTGGTGGGCATCCCGATCCGCGACGACCACGCCGCGTACCTGGAGGAGTTCGTCCAGAAACTGCGCAAGCAGGGCATCCGCGCCGAGGTGGACCACTCGACCGAGCGCATGCAGAAGAAGATCCGCACCGCTCAGCAGCAGAAGATCCCCTTCATGGCGATCGCCGGCGACGACGACGTCAACGGGGGCACGGTGTCCTTCCGCTACCGGGACGGTTCACAGCGCAACGGCGTCGCCGTCGACGACGCCGTCGCGCACGTGGTCGAGATCGTCCGCTCGCGGACGAATGTGAACCCGTCGGCCGCGGATCAGACCTCGACGGTCAACTCGTAGACCTCGGCCGTCGGGTGGCCGGCGCGTTCGTGAACGCGCATGACCGCCTCCTTGCTCGGCCCGGTGCTCAGGCAGAACACTTTGCCTGCCTCCGGGTCGAGCCAGGCCCGCTCGAAGTGCACGCCCTCGTCCCCCTCGATCTTGAGGTCGGCGTCGTGCGCCGCGCTCAGCTGCTCGGCGGTGACGCCGTGGAATCCGCTGTGTACATCCATGAATTTCGCCATGCCCCAAGCCTGGCCGGGGCCGCGGCGTCGGACATCGGTCAGAGCACCTAAGAAGCCGGCGCGGCCGGCCTAAAGTCGCGGGGTGACGCTCAGCAGCCCCGTGCTCGTCGGGCGCGACGACCTGATCGCGCTGGCCGAGCGGCGACTGACCGCCGCCACCGGTGAGCTGCTCTTTCTGGCCGGTGAGGCCGGCATCGGCAAGACCCGGCTGCTCGGCGAGATCGCCGGCCGGGCCCGGGCGGCGGGCTACCTCGTGATCGCGGCCGGCGCCGCGCCCGGCGACAGTGAGATCGCCGGCGGGGTGCTGGCCGACCTCGGGGCCGAGATGCGCCTCAGGCCGGAGACGGCGGCCGCCGGGGAACGGCTGGCCGCACGGCTGCACGAGCTGGCCGACGGCGACCAGCACCGGCAGCGCCGCCTGCTCGTGGCCGACCTGGCCGACCTGATCGCCCGGCCCGGCACGGCCGGGCCGCTGCTGGTCGCCTGCGAGGACCTGCACTGGGCCGACGACCTGACCCTCGACGTGATCGGGCGCCTGGGCGCCCGCGCCAAGCAGGGGCGTCTGATGGTCGTCGGCACGTACCGCAGCGACGAGCTCTACCCGCGGGTGCCGATGCGGCGGTGGCGTACCCGCCTGCTCACCCAGCGGCTGGCCGAGGAGGTGCGGCTCCCCCGCCTCGACCCGGCCCAGACGGCCGCCATGGCCACCGCCATCGCCGGGGCCGGCCTGCCGCGATCGGTCACCGCCGCCGTGCACGCGCGCAGCGACGGCATCCCCCTGCACGTCGAGGAGTTCCTGGCCGCCGGCACCGACGACGGCGTACCGGAAACGCTGGCCGATGCCGTGCTCGCGCGGGCCGCCGCGTTGTCGCCGGCGGCGAGGGCACTGGCCGAGGTGGCCTCCGTGCTGGGCCGCTCCTTCGATCTGGGCCTGCTGACCGCGATCACCGGTGCCGGCCCGGACGCGGTGGACGACGGGCTGCGCGAGCTCACCGCGCGGTTCTTCGTGCGCCCGCGCGACGACCGGGACGGATACGACTTCCGGCACGCGCTGATCCGGGACGCGCTCTACGCCGACATCGCCCCGCATCGGCGGCGGGATCTGCACGCCCGGGCCGCCGCCGCGGCCGCCGGCTTTCCGGACGCGTTCCTCAGCGACCAGTACGAGCGGGCCGGCCTCACCGACCGGGCCTTCCGGCACGCGCTGGCGGCCGCCACCGAGGCGTCGGCCATGTCCGCGCACCGTGAGGCCGTCCAGCTCTACCGGCGGGCGCGGCGCACCTGGCCGGCCACGCTGCCGCCGGCCGAGCGGGCCGGACTGCTGGCCGCGCTGGCCGCCGAACTGGCCGCCGTCGACGACAACACCGCGGCGGCCGACTGCTACGAGCAGGCGTATCGGCTGCGGCTCGACCGGGGCGACGGCCCGGGGGCGGCCGCGCTTCTGCCCGACTGGGTGGCCGTACGCCATCTGCTCGGCGCCGGCCTGACCGAGCGCACCGCCGCCCTGCGCGACGCCCTGCCGCTGGTCGCCGGCCGCGCGCCCGAGCGGGCCCGGATCCACGCCGCCCTGTCCGCCGCGTACATGCTGGACCGCCGGCTGACCGAGGCGATCGCCGACGGCGAGCTGGCCCGCGCCCTCACCGGTGACTTGCCGGACGACGGCGGCCATCAGGTGCGCTGCGACCTCGACGCGACGGTGGGGTCGGTGTTCCTGTTCGCCGGGCGCATGGCGCAGGGCACGGAGCTGCTGCGCGGGGCGATCACCCGCTCGGCCGGGCTGCGGCTCGAGGCGCAGGCCGCGCGGGCGTACCGGATGCTCGGTTCCAGCCTGTCCGTGCTGGTGGAGTACCCGCGGGCCGCCGATGTGCTCGAGGAGGGGATCGCCTACGCCGCGCGGGCCGAACGGGTCAACGACGAGCACTACATGACCGCGCACCTCGCGCACGTGCGGTGGGCGACCGGCGCCGTCGAGGAGGCGTCGATGCTGGCCCGGCGGGTGCTGGCCGACGGCGGCGGCATCACCACGGAGATCACGGCCCGGCACGTGCTCGGCTATGTCGCGCTGAGCCGCGGCCGGTACGACGAGGCCACCACACATCTCGACGAGGCCGCGCGGCTCGGCGCCGCGATGCGTGAGCTGCAGCGCCTCTCCCCCGCGTGGTGGGGCCAGGCCGAGGTGGCTCTCGCGCGCGGCGATCTCGGCACGGCCCTGGGCCTCTGCGAGGAGGGCTTCGCGGCTTCCTCGCGCGTGCGGGACGCGGCCTACCTTTTCCCGTACGTGGTGACGGGCACCCGGGCGCACCTGACGGCCACCGGCCCGACGGCCGCCCGCGACTGGTGGCGGCGCGCGTCGGAACTGCTGCACGAACGGGGCATCCCGGGCACGCTCGGCGCCATCGACCACGCCGAGGGCCTGATCCTGCTGCACGAGGGCCAGACCGGGAAGGCGCGGGTGGCCCTGGCCTCGGCCGCCGCGTTCTGGGCGGCCCGGGGACGGTTCTGGGAGGGCACGGCCGTGCTGCTCGATCAGGCCCGGTGCGCGACCCGCTCGCGCCGGCCGGCGGACGCGGCCGCCTTCCGCGAGGCCGCTGTCACGGCGTACACGCAAGCGGGTCTTCCCGCTCCTGTCTCCTCGCCGCCCTCGGAACCGGCCGTGCTGTCGGCGCGCGAGATGGAGGTGGCGCGGCTCGTGGCCGAGGGCCGGACCAACCGCGAGATCGCCGTGGCGCTGACCATCGCGCCGAAGACGGCGGCCGCCCACGTCGAGCACATCCGCACCAAGCTCGGCGTCTCGCGGCGAGCCCAGATCGCGACGTGGGTGGCCGCCCGGTGAGCCTCAGACGGTGGCGGCCAGCAGCTCCAGCGTGTCGATGACGCGGTTGGAGAAGCCCCACTCGTTGTCGTACCAGGCCACGACCTTGATGTTGCGGCCCTCGACCCGGGTCAGGGCCGAGTCGAAGATCGACGACGCCGGGTTGCCGACGATGTCGGAGGAGACCAGGGCGTCCTCGGAGTATTCGAGAACGCCGGCCAGCCGGCCGTTCGCCGCCGCCCGGTAGGCCTCGAGGACCTGCTCGCGGGTGACGTCACGGGCGACGACGGTGTTGAGCTCGACGATCGAGCCGACCGGCACCGGCACGCGGATCGAGTCGCCGGACAGCTTGCCGTCGAGGTTCGGCAGCACCTTGCCGATGGCCTTGGCGGCGCCGGTCGTGGTGGGCACGATGTTGACCGCGGCCGCCCGCGCCCGCCGGGCGTCCCGGTGCGGGCCGTCCTGCAGGTTCTGCTCCTGGGTGTACGCGTGGACGGTCGTCATGAAGCCGTGCTCGATGCCGGCCAGCTCGTCGAGGACCTGCGCGAGCGGGGCCAGGGCGTTCGTCGTACAGGAAGCGTTGGAGACGATGGTGTGGGCCGCCGGGTCGTAGGCGTCGCTGTTGACCCCGACGGCGATCGTCACGTCGGCGCCGTCCGACGGCGCCCCGACCAAGACCTTCTTCGCGCCGGCGGCCAGGTGGGCCTTGGCCGCCTCGGCGGACGTGAAGCGCCCGGTCGCCTCGAGCACGAGGTCCACCCCGAGCTCTTTCCACGGCAGGTCGGCCGGTACGCGCTCGGCCAGCACCTTGATGCGCCGGCCGTCGACGACGATCGTGTCCCCCTCGACGGTGACCGGGCGGCCGAGCCGGCCCGAGGTGCTGTCGAAGGCGAGCAGCCGCGCCAGCGCCGTAGGATCGGCGAGGTCGTTGACGGCCACGATCTCGAGCTTGCTGTCCCGTTCCAGCAGGGCGCGCAGCACGTTGCGCCCGATGCGGCCGAATCCGTTGATCGCGATGCGTGTCATGCCCTCAAGACTGTCCGCCGGCCCGGAAGCGTGACAGCGGCGCGAGCGCCATGGTCCGTAAGGATCGCGCCAACGCCTACTCAGCGAACGTGTGCCGGTATTCGGTGGGCGTCGTCCCGAGGATCTGCCGGAAGTGCAGCCTCAAGTTCGCCCCGGTGCCGAGCCCCACGTCGGCCGCGATCTGCTCGACGCTGCGCTCGGAACGTTCGAGCAGTTCCCGCGCGACGTCGATGCGGGCCCGCATCACCCACTGCATGGGGGTGTACCCGGTGTCCTCGACGAACCGCCGCGAGAACGTCCGCGGCGACACCCGCGCGTGCCGGGCCAGAATCTCCAGCGTGAGCGGCTTGCCGAGCCGGTGCAGCGCCCACTCCCGCGTCGCCGCGAACCGTTCACCGAGCGGCTCGGGCACACTGCGCGGCACATACTGCGCCTGACCCCCACTCCGGTACGGCGCCGCCACCAGCCGCCGCGCCGCGTGGTTGGACGCGGCCACACCCATGTCCCCGCGCAGAATGTGCAGGCACAGGTCGATCCCGGACGCCGCCCCGGCCGAGGTCAGCACGCTGCCCTCGTCGACGAAGAGCACGTTCTCGTCCACCCGCACATGCGGATACTTGGACGCCAGTTGCCGCGTGTAATGCCAGTGCGTGGTGGCCCGCCGCCCATCGAGCAGCCCGGTCGCCGCCAGCGCGAACGCGCCGGTGGAGATCGCCGCCAGCCGCGTCCCTCGTTCGTGGGCTCCCTGTAAAGCCCGCACCACTTCCCGCGGCGGATCCTCCTGGTCGGGCCGCCGATATCCGGGGATGAAGGCGATGTCCGCCCACTCGAGCGCGTCAAGCCCGTCCGCCACGTGATACGACAGCCCGTCCCCACCGGTCACCAGCCCGGGTCTGGCCCCACAGACCTTCACCTCGTACGGCATGCTGGCCCGCGTCGTGAACACCTGAGCCGGAATCCCGACGTCAAGGGGTTTAGCCCCTTCAAGCACAAGCACAGCGACACGGTTCAGGCGGGTAGCGGCCACGCATGAAAAGGTAGCTACGAACGCTCCCCACCCGGTCATCGGGCCTACCGAGCCCTCGAGGGCACGCACCATCGGCCGATTGACGGGGCACCGCACGCGACTAGCGTCTTCCTATGGCCATTGGTGCTTCGATCCGCGACGTGGGTCTGGCCGCGCTGGTTGCCGCCGCGCTGTGGACGGCGCTCGTGCTGGCCGCCCCCGTGCTCGTGACCAACGTCGGGGCGGGGCTGATCGGCAGTGTCGCGGCCGGCGCCGTCGTGGCCGTACGGCGGCGCCGTGCCGGCCCGGGAGCGCTCGCCTCGGCCGTCAGCGCCCTGCTGATCGCGCTGGTGATCTCCTGGGCGCTGCCCTCGATCCCCGGCTTCGTCAGCCACGACCATCCGCCGGTCCACACCCCCGCCACCCGCATGGCCGACCCGATCGGTTTGCTGGCCTTCGCGGTCCTGCTCGTCCTGATCATCGGAGCACTCCAAGCCCGTACCAGCGCCCGCAACCGCCACCGGGCCCGCCGGGCCACCTCGCCGGCACCAGGCCCGAACGAGATGGTCGTCGAGCGCCCCGCCCCCTGACAGCGATCGCTCATACCGCGGTCGCCACGCTATGGCGCGTATTCGCCGCGGGCCCGCAAGCGGTCCGGCGATGACCCGGTCGGCGCGGCTACGTTATCGGCGCCAGCGCCAGCCGAGTTCCGCCTCGGTGGGCTCGCGACCCGGTCGGCGCGAGTACGTTACTGGCGCCAGCGCCAGCCGAGTTCCGCGTCGGTGGGCTCGGGACCCGGCAAGTCGGCGCCGGCGCGGATGCCGTCAAGCAGCAGGGTCAGGTAGCGCTCGCGCAGTTCCTTGGTGCGTTCGGCGTCGGGAATCCGAACCGCCGCGCACATCTCCAGCAGCATCGTCACGTCGGCCATCACGACACCCGAGCGCAGCGAAGGGCGAGCCCGGTCGAACAGAACCGCGGCCAGGTCGTTCGCCCGGGCGGCGTCGTCGTCCATCTCCGCCGTCGGCGTGAACGTGCCGGCCAGATGCACGGTCAGCGAGTGAACGTCCGCGTCGACAACCGTGCGCAGGAAGTTCTCGAACGCGACCCAGCCGTCCGGCTCGGCCGTGGCGTCCTCGGCCGCCGCGATGAAGGTCTTGAGGCCGTCGTGGCACAGCACCCGCAGCAGTTCCTCTTTGCTCGGATACCGCCGGTACAGCGCACTGATCCCGACCCCGGCTCGCTCCGCGACCTCCGAGATCGGCGCCCGCTTGTCAGCGATGAAGACGTCCCGAGCCGCAGCCAGGATCGCGGTGTCATTCAGGGCCGCCCTGCGGGCCCGCTCAGAGATCGCCATAGCCACAGCCTACCGGAACGGAACGTTCCGCTCCGCTCTCGTACGGAGGAACGCAGGCAAAGGCGCGGACAGGAGAACGCGGGCGAAGGGCCCGGGAGGAGAACGCGGGCGAAGGGCCCGGGAGGAGAGCGCAGCCAAGGTCCGGGCAAAAGAAGGCAGCCAAGGGACTCACTCAGACGCGGAGGGCATCGGCGACATGCGGCATGTGCGGATTACTCGGCTCGGACGGGGCGCGGCAGAAGACCGCAGGAGGGCTCGGCCAGAGAACTCGGGCCGGAAGGCACGGATACGGGACGCCCAGACACGGGACAGCTGACCAGGAAGAGCGCGGTTAGACAGAGCAGGCCCGGTAGGGCGCGGCCAGGCAGTGCGCGGCCAGACAGAGCGCGGCCAGACAGGGCGCGGCCAGACAGGGCGCGGCGCGGTGAGAAACCGAGCGCAGGAAGCGGCATGACAGGAGAACGCGGACAAGAAGGACACGATGTGGGATGCGGTCGAGGAGGCGCCGGAGCTTTGCGGAACAGAGTATTCCGTTCCGCTGCGTCTCGGAGTACAGTCGATAGCGGAACGGAACATTCTGTTCCGCTGATGGAGGAGACTGGTAATGACCGCGATCCGCCCCTTCCGCATTGACATCTCTGACGCTGAGATCGCTGATCTTCGTGAGCGCCTTGCTCGTACTCGGTGGTCGCCTGAGGTTCCGGGGCAGGGGTGGGTGCGGGGTGTGCCGGTTGACTACCTGCGTGGGCTGGCCGAGTACTGGGGTGGGCAGTTCGACTGGCGGGGCGCTGAGGCGCGGCTCAATGAGCTTCCGCAATTTCTGACCGAAGTGGACGGGCAGACCCTGCACTTCGCTCACGTGCGCTCGGACAATCCGGAGGCGACGGCGCTGGTGTTCGCCCATGACTGGCCGGGGTCCTTCGCGCTCTACCTTCCGGTTGTCGAGGCGCTCAAGGCGGACTTCCACCTCGTACTCATAAGCACTCCGGGTGTTGGTTTTTCCGGGCCTTTCACCGCCGCGGGGTGGAACACGCCGAAGATCGCGGGGGCTTACCACGAGGTCATGCGGCGGCTGGGGTACGAGCGGTACGGCGTGCAGGGCACCGGGGGTGGCGGCGCCATCGCCGTCGAGATGGGGCGGCAGGCGCCCGAGCGGGTGATCGGCGCCCACGTCAACGGGCACATCACGTTCCCCACCGGGGATCCGGCCGAGTTCGACGGGCTCACCGAGGCCGAGCAGGGGCGGCTGCAGCGCCTTCAGGAGTTCCGGGACGACAAGATGGGCTTCAACGTCATTCAGTCGACGCGGCCGCAGACCCTCGCGTACGGGCTGCACGACTCGCCCGTCGGGCAGCTCTCCTGGATCGCCGAGAAGTTCAAGGAGTGGACCGATCCGGCGGCCGAACTGCCCGAGGACTCCGTCGGCATCGATCTGCTGCTCACCAACGTCAGCCTCTACTGGTTCACCGGCACCGCCGGCTCGTCGGCCAACCTGTACTGGGAAGCCGCGCACGACCCGGCGGCCTGGGCCCCGAAGCCCCGCTCCACCTTCCCGCTGGGCGTGGCCCTCGGCGTCACCGACATCACCATCCGCCGGTTCGCCGACCGCGACACCCCGGTCACCCACTGGACCGAGCTGCCGGCCGGCGGCAACTTCCTCTCGGCCGAGGAGCCGAAACTTTTCATCGACGACGTACGGGCGTTCTTCTCTAGTCTTTCCGCATGACCCTCGCTGTCGCACTGGCCGCGCCCCACCCGGGCGCGGCCGGCGCCGCCCGCACGATCGACGGGAACGCCTTCGACGCCGCCCTGGCCGCGGCCGCCGCGCTGACCGTCGTCTATCCGCACCAGTGCTCGATCGGCGGCGACCTGGTGGCGATCGTCCGCCCGGCCGGCCGGCCACCACGGGCCGTGCTCTCGATCGGCGCCGCCGCGGCCGCGACCGATGTGGAAGCCCTTCGCGCGGCCGCATCCGATGGGGAGGCGCTGCGCGCGGCCGCGACGAATGTGGCGGCTCGGCGTGCGGTCGGCGCTCACATGCCGGTCGCCGGTCCGCAGACCGTCACCGTGCCGGGCGTGGTGGCGGGATGGGCGGCGATCGCCGAACTGGGCGCCACCCGCCCCCTGCGCGAGCTGCTGGGCCCGGCGATCGCCCTGGCCGAGAAGGGCGTGGCGGTGAGCCCGGGCCTGCGCCGCGCGGCCCAGGCCGGGCTGGACGTCATCCGCGCCGACCCCGGTCTCACCGCCCTGCTCATGGATGGCGACCGGCTGCGCGATCACCTCGTACAGCCGGCTCTGGCCCGGACTTTGACCTCGATCGCCGAGGACTGGCGGTCCTTCTATGACCGGTCGCCGCTGGTCGAGGGGCTCCGCAAGCTGGGTAGCGCTCTGACCGGAGCCGACTTCGCGGCGCACCGGGCCGAGGTGGTGGATCCGTTGAGCCGGGAGGTCGACGGGGTTGTCTGGTCGGCGGCGCCGCCTCCGGTGCAGGGAGCCACGTTCCTCGACCTGGTCGGCTCGGGAACGTTGCTCGCGGACGCCTGGCGAGCCCGGGCCGCCCGCGATGCCTTCCTGGGCGATCCCCGAACTGGGCCGATCGATCTGGACGGCCTTCTGCCCCATCACTCCGAAGGCGCGGAAGCCTTAAGCAACAAATCGGGAATATCCGAATTGCGGGATGAGAAGGCGAGGGGTAAGGACGGGCGGGGTGAACGCGCGAGGGGCGAAGACGCGCGAGGGGCGAACGCAAGGAGCGAACGCGCGAGGGGTGAACGCGCGAGCGGAGAAGGCGCATGGGGTGAGCGTGCGAACGGCGACACCGTGGCGGTCAGCGCCGTGGACAGTGCGGGGAACGCCGTCACGCTGATCCAGAGTGTGTTCTTCAGTTTTGGGGCGGGGCTGCTCGATCCCGCTACGGGCGTCGTCCTGCACAACCGGGGGTCGTCGTTCAGCCTCGATCCGGCGCATCCGGGGCGGATCCGAGGGGGTTCGCGGCCGCCGCACACCCTGTGCCCGACCATCGCGGTCACCCGTGACGGTGTCATCGCCCTCGGGTGTCAGGGTGGGCGGTCGCAGCCGTGGATTCTCGCTCAAGTGGCGGCCGATGTCGTGGGCGCGCGGGACCTGAATCAGCTCGTGGGCCGGCCCCGCTGGGTCATCGGAGCCGGTGAGATCGGGCGGACCGTGCCCACCCTGCTGCTCGAGCCGGGGCTGGCCGCGGAGGCCGGTGATTACGCCGTCGAGAGCACGTCGGGGCCGCATGACGACGCCGGGCACGTTCAGGTGGCCCGGCTGCGCGGGGATGTTCTCGACGCCGGCAGCGACCCGCGCGCCGACGGCGTCGCGGTTGTTCTCAGGCCGTGAGGAAGTCCGTCGCGTACCTTCTCAGCTCGGCCGAGTCCGTGAACCACAGGGCGTCGGTTCCGGGCGCGACCCGCAGGTGGGCCGACGGCAGGTGGGCGGCCAGGTAGTGCGCGTGTCCTATGTCGACGTTGAGGCAGTTGCGGCGATGCAGGATCAGGGTCGGCGCGGTCACCTCGGGCAGCCGATGGCGTACGTCGGCGCCGGTCGCCACCGCTCGGATCGCGGCCGCCGGTGCGGGGGCGGCGGCTCGGCGGCCCAGGCGGTTCCACCACTGCCGGAAGGTTTCGTCGGCGGCCACGCTCGGCGCCGCCTGCGCCACCGAATCCATGCCGCGGGCCGGTGAGACGGTGTCACGGATCAGGGTCTCGGTGGTACGGCGGTCCAGGCCGTACGGATAATCGCCGCTCCTCGTGTATCGCGGGAAACACTGGGCCAGGACCAGGCGCCGTACGCGGTCCGGATGCCGGGCGGCGAACTCCAGCGCCACCAGGCCGGTGTCGAAGTTGGCGAACAGGTCGGTGCGGCGGATCCCGGCGGCGTCGAGGACCCGGCGTACGTCGTCGGCCCACTGCTGCAGCGGCGGCCGCTCCGGGTCGAGCGGGTCGGAGAGGCCGATGCCGCGCCGGTCGAGGCAGAGCACCGCGGCGTACTCGGACAGAGCGTTGAGAGCGGTTCGGGCGTACGGGCCGTCGAGCAGCCCGTCGATGGTGAGCATCCCCGGGTTGAGCACGACGAGGTCGTGGCCGCGGTCCGACAGCCGGCTGTACGCGGTCGAGCCGGTTCCGTCGGTGGCGTAGCGGACCGCGGCGGTCGCGGGTGGCCGCAGCACTTCCGTCTGCGCGGCGCGCAGCGCGGCCGACGGGTCGAGGCCGACCTCGACGAGCGCGGCCCGGGCGGTGGCCGCGGCCCGCAGCGCCTCGGTCGGCCGGCCGGCCCGGTTCAGCGCGCGCACGTAGTGGGCCCACAGTGGCTCGTCCAGCGGGTCGGCGGTGGTCAGCCGTTCCAGCTCCCCCAGGGCCGCGCCCGGGTCGGCTCCCGCCACGAGGCAGCCGAGGTGTTCCTGGATGAGGAGCCGCCGCTCCTGCCGCCAGCCTTGGCGCAGCGCCGCCGCCGCGACCGTGTCCGGCAGTTCCGGGTCGCCGCGCCACAGTTCGCGCGCCTCGGCCAGCACCGCCGCCGCGCTGTCCGGCCGCCCGTCCCCGAGCAGCCGCCGGGCCCGGGCGCGGGCGTCCGCGATCAGCCCGACGTCGGTGTTGCCCGGCTCGATCGCGAGGCGATAGGCGTCCCGCCCGACCCGCTCGATCCGGGCGTCGACGTCGACGGCGTCCCTCGACTCAGCGCCGTCCTCGGAATCAACCCCGGCTCGGCGACCAGGAAAGCCGCCGGGACCAGAAAGGGCAGCGGTGCCGGAAAGGGCGACGGACGTGGAAAGCGCCGCGCGGATGCGGGAAAGATGGGCGCGCAGTGTCTTGACCGCCGACGGCGGTGGGTCGTCCCAGAGCAGCCGGGCCATCTCGTCCAGGGTGACCGCGGCCGGCGCGTGGACGGTCAGGACGGTCAGCAGCTCCCGGGCCTTGCGTTCCAGCCTTGGCCCGGAACGCACCCCGGCCGTCCCCAGCACCCGCACGACACATCCGGACCACATCCACACAGCATCCGTCCCGGGCCGCCGCCTGCATAGCTTCGGCCGCATGACGACCTTCATCGCAAGCGGCCCGGTGTTCCGCCCCGGCGACGCCGGCTACGACGGGCACCGGGCCGGCTGGCAGTGGGCCTTCGCGTCGCGGCCGGCCGTCATCGTGGCGGCCGCGGGCCCGGACGACGTACGCCAGGCCGTGCTCACCGCCCGCGAGCACGCCCTGCCTTTCGCCGTGCAGGCCACCGGGCACGGCATCCTCGCACCCGCTGACGGCGGCCTGCTGCTCAAGACCACCGCCCTCGACCGCGTCGAGATCGATCCCCGACGCCGGATCGCCCGGGTCGGGCCGGGCGCGGTGTGGGCCGACGTCAACCGGGCCGCCGCCCGGTACGGGCTGGCCGGGCTGGCCGGTCGCTGCAGCACCGTCGGGGTCACCGGCTACACGCTCGGCGGCGGCCAGTCGTGGTTGTCGCGGACCTTCGGCTTCGCCGCCGACAGTGTCGTCCGCGCCGACGTCGTCACCGCCGGCGGGACCACGCTCACCGTGTCGGCCGATCAGCATCCGGATCTGTTCTGGGCGCTGCGCGGCGGTGGCGGCAACTTCGGCGTCGTCACTTCGCTGGAGTTCCGGCTCTATCCCGTACGGCGGGTGTTCTCCGGCATGTCCCTCTATCCGCTGGAGCGCGCGCCGGCCACGCTCGCCGCCTACCGTGATTGGGCTCCCGGCGAGCCGGAGGCCATGAACACGGCCGTCCTGCTGGTCCGCGAGCCGTCGAGCGGGCGCCGCCTGCTGGCGATCCGGGCCTTCCACCATGGCGACGACGGCCACCGGGTGCTCGCCCCACTGCTCGCGGCGGCCGGGCCGCCGCTGGTCGACGCGTACGCGATGCGCTCTTTTCCCGACGCGAGCGACGCCACCAACGGCCCGGACGCGCCGCCGATGGCCGTCCGCCAGGAGATCGAGCTCTTCCGCACCCTGCCCGACGACCTGCTGGACACGGTCGTCACGGCCGGCGCCCCCGACTCGCCGCTCGGGTTCGTCGAGGTACGCCACTGGGGTGGCGCCATGGCCCGCCCCGGCCCGGGCGCCGGTCCGGCCGGGCACCGCGACGTGCCGTTCTCGGTCATGGCCGTCGGGCCGAGTCCGGCCGGCGACGAGGCCCTGGACCGGCTGTCGGCACGGCTGCGCCCGTACGCGACCGGCGGTTCCTTCCTCACCCTGCTGACCGATCCGTCACGGACCCGTGACGCCTTCACCACCGCCAACTACACGCGCCTGGCCGCGATCAAGCGCGTGTGGGATCCCGGCAACTTCTTCCATCAGGGCCACAACATTCCACCGGAGGTAATCCCATGACCCGCGTCCTCGTCACCGGCGCTGCCGGAAGAGTCGGCACCCACCTCGTCCGCGAACTGCGGGCGCGGGGAGCCGAAGTCCACACGGCCGTGGAGGACATGCGACCCGGCGATCGCGTCTATGTCTGCGCCGCCGACGGCCCCGAGAAGGTCGCCCGGGAGACCGCGGTGATCGACGCCGCCACCCGGGCCGGCGCCGAACGGATCGTCAAGCTCTCCGCGATGCACGCCGACCCCGCCTCGGCTCTACCCGCCTTCACATGGCACGGCCAGATCGAGGATCACCTGCGCAAGACGGAGATGCCGGCCGTGATCCTGCGGCCCGCGTTCTTCATGGCCAACCTGCTCATGGTGGCCGAGGGTGTCGCACACACCGGCCTGCTGCCCGCGCCCACCGCGGGCCGGCGGGTCGCGATGATCGACATCCGCGACGTGGCCGCCGGCGCCGCCGCGGCCCTGCTCGACGAGGGGCACGAGGGTCAGGCGTACGACCTCACCGGCCCCTCGGCCGTGACGTTCGCCGACGTGGCGGCGGCGATAGCGGACGCGACCGGCCGTCCGGTCCGCGCGCTCGACCTGACCGAGGAGCAGGCCCGCCCGCGCTTCGAGGGGGCGGGCTTGCCGGACTGGCTCGCCGCCCATCTGGCCGGTGTCTTCGCCCTCATCCGGGCCGGCGGCTTCGAGCACGCCACCGGTCACGTCGAGGCCCTCACCGGCCGTCCGGCCCGCGACATCGGCGCCTTCGCCCGCGAGCACGCCGCCGCGTTCGCATAGAGAAAGGGGCCCGCGCACGACGTGCGCGGGCCCCCGAGGGAGAACTACTTGATCAGCTTCCAGGGGCCGGACGCGGCGCCCGGTGCCTGGTTGCGGTTCCACCACTTCGCCTCGTACACGTGCTCCTTGTACGTGGCCCGGTCCCCGCCGAGATAGACCGTCGTCGGGGTCCAGTCGGCCGGGCTGTTGTCCGGCTTGGGCGGGGCGACCTCGGCCCACGGGCCGTTCGGGTCGCCCGGCTTCTGGTTGCGGGTGTACCAGCGGGCCTTGAACGACTTGCCGTCGTACAGCGCGACGTCGCCCGCCTGGAAGATCCGCGACGCGGTCCACACGGCGTCACCGGCTTCGGTCATGGCCAGTTCCTGCCACGCTCCGTTCGGGTCGCCCGGTGCCGCTCCGCGAGCGTAGTAGGACGCGGTGAAGACCTTGCCCTGGTACGTGACCCGGTTGCCGGCCTGGTAGGCCGTCGTCGCGTTCCACGCCGCCGGCAGCCGGACCACCTGCGTCGCGGTCACCGTGCCGGCCTCGAGCGTGTCGCTGCCCGAGTAGGACACGGTCAGCTCGTGGTCTCCGCCGGCGAGGCCCTTGGGTAGGGCGATCACCGCCGTACCACCGGAAAGCGCGGCCGAACCGAGCACCTTGGCCCCCTCACTGACCGCCACGGTGCCCACTCCACCGGCGACCTTGATCGTCACCGGCGCCGCGGTTCCCCAGTCGACCGGCGTGGTGGTCACGCCGATCGCGGGCTTGGCTTTGGTGGTACGGAACACCGCGGGCTGGGCGACCGCAAGACCGCCGTCCGCGCTACGCGCCGAGACGACCCACGCGTACGCCGTCACCGGCTGCAACTTCGACCAGGTCACCGAGGCCGTGCCGGCCGCGTCGAGCGTGGTCGCGCCGATCACACCGCCGGGCACGTACGCGGCCAGCGAGTCCGTGCTGAACGACGTCTTCCGGCTGGTCAGGTCGACCGGCAGGGTGAGGTTGTCCTCGGCGCCGTTGTAGCGGGGCTTGGTCTGGCTGCCGTCCTGGCGGATGTCGTACTCGGTCGCCCCGAAGTTGTTCAGGAACGGCGAGTACGTGTCGATGTGCAGCTCGGCCCGCTTGACGTCGAACTGGAGCAGCCGCAGGAAGCTCGCGCCGAACTGGAGACGGTCGGTGGCCTTGTGGTCGATCTTGCCGTCGCCGTTGACGTCGATGTTGCCGTTGGCGTCGACCTTGTCGGGCCACAGCTCCGAGCTGGCCACCGTGTAGAACTGGTAGTCGGCCAGCAGCTCGACCACGTCGTGGGTCTTGGTGACGCCGATGTTCGACTTCAGGTTGGTGCCGACGCCGTGCTCGTGCCCGGCGAGCACGAGGAAGACGTTCGGGTTGCTCTCCACCACCTGCTTGTAGAGGGCCGATCCGTCCGGCTCGGAGAACGCCGCCCCGCGGCCGTCGGCGTTGGCCGACGGCTTCAGGTAGTCGTGCGAGAGCAGGATGCCGTTGCGGTCCTTGTACTTCTTGAAGATGGTGTCGGCCCACTGCGCCTCGTCGCGCGTGACCCCGTACGACAAACCGACCGCGACGAAGTCGAGCCCGCCCGCGCTGAACAGGACGTAGTTGTTCTGGTTGTCCTTGCCCGGGGTGGCGCCGCTCTCGTCCCAGGAGTGGTATTCGGCGCCGGCCGGCCACGACTTGGCGACCTTGTAGTAGCGGTCGGCGCTGAACGTCTTGCTGAACCGGGAGCCGGGACCGGTCTCGGCCCCGAGCTGGTTGTCGTGGTTGCCGGCGATGACCTGGTTGACCACGCCGTTGTCGTCGAGCACCTTCTGGTTGCCCGAGGAGACCGCGAGCTCCTTCTCGACCTGCTCGTTCAGGCCCGGCCGCAGCAGCGAGCCGTCGGCCTTGCGGGCCAGCGGGTCGTAGTAGTCGTTCTCGATCACGTCACCGGTGTGCGCGGTGTAGGCGATCTTCCGCTGGGCCGCGTTGTCGGCGATCCACTGCGTCTCCGACCGGTACGCCTTCTGCCAGATCGCCTGCTCCTCGGCCGTCTCGACGTCGGACGCCTCGTCGGCGCCGTCCCAGTCGTTGTACGTGCCGCCGGCCGCGCCCTCGGTGATGTACTGCGTGTCGGTGAAGTGCGCGAGCGAGAAGTCGTACGTGGACGGGTCCTCGAACCGGTCCTTGTCGTTCTGCGCGCTCGAGTCACGCGGCGACAGGTCGTCGGCGAACGGGTCCTCGCCGGTGACCAGCACGTGCGCGGTGCCGCCGGCGCGGTAGCCGGCGGGCAGGGCCGCGGTCAGCACCGTGGCCTTGCCGGACTGGCCGCGCGAGCTGGTGAGCACGACCCACTTGCCGCCGGCCGCGTCCCACACGCGCAGGGCGGCGACCCGGGCCGGGTCGATGGTGCCCTCCCAGCGCAGCGTCGGCTCCTGGGCCGGGGTGCCCACGGCCACGTCGTACCGCTGGAACACCACGTCCCGGCCGGACGGGGTGTCGACCGTCTTCCCGTCCAGGGGCCGCAGCGAGTTCACGTCGACGGCGGCGTCGTGGGCCACGTCCAGCGTGGTCGGCACGGTGTCGGAGACGCCCTGGTAGCCGCCGGTCGGCAGCACCACGCCGGCCGCGGTGAAGGTCGCCGTGGCCGGCCCGTCGAGCTTGGCCGACAACGTGGCCGAGTCACCGTCGGCGACGGCCTCCAATGAAGTCGGCACCGCCGGGATGTAGGCGCTGGTGAAGTGGATCTCCCGCGTCGCCGTGTTGCCCAGCACGTCGGTCGCGGTGACGGCGATCGTGTGCGCGCCGGCGGGCAGGCCGTGCCCGATCTCGTCGCCCTCCTTGACGGCCTTGCCGTCCAGGGTGACCGCCGGCGTGCCGGCCACCCCCGAGGCGTCCTTGACGCCGACGGTCAGCGCCACGGTCGAGGTGAGCTTCTGCCCCTCGGCCGGGGTGCTGTCCGCGATCTCGGGGGCGGTGTTGTCGACGGTGATCCGGCGGGTCGAGGTCTTGTCCCCCACGACGGCCGTGACGGTGTGCCTGCCGTCGGCGAGGGACGCGGTGTCGAGGTCGGCCCGCCTGCCCAGCGCCGGCAGCGCCGTGCCGTCGGCGGCGGTCACGTAGAACATGATCGTGGCGTCGAGCGTGGCGTTGTGGCTGCTGCCGCAGGTGCCGTCGCCGACATAAACGGTGACCGGCGATCCGGCCGGGTAGCTCGCCGAGCCGACCGTGACCGTGGTGCCGGCGATCAGGCGAGTCACCTGGGTCGCCCTACCACCGGCCGGGGTCAGCGCGAAGTCCCGCAGCGTGAAATCGTCGTAGTTGGCGCAGCTGCTGCCGTGGTCGTTGCCGGCCACGAACTCGACACTGTTGAGGCCCGGCACCAGCCACTCGTTCGGGAAGGCGAGGTCGGCCGTCTCCTTCTCCCAGAGGCCGAGGTCGAGCGGGATGCCGTTGATCAGCACCTTGTTGTCGTAGCCACCGTCGGAGCCGTTGCCGCCGACGAAGACCTTCAGGTGAGCGTCGCCCCCACTGCCGAGAGTTCCGGTGGTACGGGTGGTGGGCGCCCCCGCGACGCCGAAGTGCAGCTCGAGGTCCTTGTTGGCGCCGCACGTGCCGTCACCGAGCGCGATCGACTCGGCGGTGGTGGCCGCCTTCGTGCCGGCGGTGACGAGGTACGTCGTACCGGCCGTGACCGTGCCCTCGGTCGACAGCGTCAGCGTGGCCGAGCTGCGGGTGACCTTGAAGTCGTCGTGGTTGGCGCAGGTGGCGCCGGCCGACGTGCCGTTGTACGTGCCGGTGCGCAGCTCGACGACGTTGTCGCCGCTGTGCAGGAAGCGGGCCGGGAACGGCAGGCTGACCGTCTCGGCCCCGGCCACGCCGTAGTCGCCGCCGAGGTCGACGCGGTTGCCGTTGACCAGCAGGTAGTTGTGGTACTTGGCCTCGATCGAGTTGCCGGCCTCGACGGTCAGGGCCAGCGTGGCCGAGGTGCCGGCCAGCGTCTCGTCGTCCTCGGCGTCCTTGCCGTCGACGGCGAGCTTCGCGACCGCCTCGCCGCCGCCGGTGGCCGGGGCCGCGATGATCCGCTGCTCGCCGCGGACCAGCACGCCGTCGGCCGGGGTGATCTTCGCGGCGCCGGCCGGGTCGTTGTTGACCTCGACCGTGGCGCTCGCGGTGCCGCCGGTCGCGGTGACGGCCGCGATCGTGTGCGTGCCGTTGCTCAGCTTCGTGGTGTCCAGATCGGCCCCGAGGCCGGCGGTGCTGCCCGGCTCACCGGAGATCACGAAGGTCAGCGGCTGAGTCAGCAGCTTCTTCGAGGTGCCGCAGGTGCCGTCGCCGAAGCTGTAGCTGAACGCGTTCTGCTCGCTGTCGGCGACCACGCCGAGCAGGCCGAGCCCGATGCTGCTGATCGCGAAGTCGTCGTAGTTCGGGCAGCGCAGTCCCTCGCCGTTGGGCAGGGTCTCGACGCCGGTGGCGGTGGTGCTGGTCGTGTCGACCCAGTTGGCGCCGGCGTTGACGGTGACCGTGTTGACGCCGCTGTGCAGCCACTCGCCGGGGATGTCGACAGTGCCGCGCACGCCGCCGGCGATGTCCGGCAGGTAGAGACGGTCGGCCTCGGCGGTGTGGCCGTTCACCACCAGATAGTTGTGGTAGCGGCCCTCGGTGCCGTTGCCGCCCATGTCGAAGCTGAGGTGGGCGGTGCCGGCGGTCTTGTCGGCGTCCAGCGCCTTGCCGTCGACGGTGAGGGCGACGACGGCGTCGCCCTCGGTGGTCGGGTCGGCGGTGATGCGGGTGGTGCCGTCGAGCGTCCGCCCGTCGCTCACGTTGAGCGTGGGCGGGCTGCCCGCGGCCGTCGTCTGTGCCCCCGCGGTCGCGGGCGCGACGACGGCGGCGGTGACGGCGACCATGAGCACAGGCCACAGGGCCCTGCGGTTCATGGAGGGTGTCTCCTTATGTGGGGTGGGTGGTGCCTCGCCGGCGCACCGCCACGACCAGCACGATCACGACGAGGAGCACGCCGAGGGCGACCCCGCCGATCTGTACGGCGGCGCTGCGCCCGAGATCTGGTTCGTCCGCCGCGACGTCGCCGAGGACCCAGTCGTGGGTGACCTCGCCGTCGCGGTAGACGGCGTGCTGGCCGCCGGGTCCGGTGGCCAGCGTCTGATAGGCCGGGTTGAGATCGGTCAGGGTGCGCACGGCGACGGCGGCCCGGCCGACCGGCGCCGGGCAGGCATAGTCGACGGTCACGCCCTGGCGGGCCAGGTCCTTGGGCGCCAGCACGGTTCCGGGGCACGCTTCTCCGGCGCCGGTCACGGTGATCTGCTTGAGGAGGTACGCGGCCAGCTGCGCCGACGGGCCGACCGCACCGGCGTCCGACGCCTGGTAGAAGACGGCCCCGTCGAGGAGGACACGGTCCTCGGGCAGCACGCCCAGCGCCACACCGAGCAGCGTGAGGTCGTCGAGCCCGCCCACCTTCCAGCGGATCCGGACGACCTCGGGGCGGGCCGGGTCGAGCGCGACGGTGACGGTCTGTGGATCGCCGAACGGGTGGGCCGCGGCCGGCCGCGCGGGCAGGAGCGCTCCCACGGCGACGAGCAGAAGGATCGCGGCGAGACGCCGTCCGAAGTGGTGCACGGACGTGAATCCTGTGGGTCCCCTGAGAAGTCCAGTGCTAGCTGACTTGATCAGCAGGAGAAGGGCTGGTTAAGGAAGAGCGCCGGCGCCCCTCCCCCCGAGGGACACCGGCGCTCGGGCCGGCACGGCGTTTGCCGCCACCGTGCGGCCACGAAGCTCGCCCGCCAGCGAGCTTTCCAAGGGTGCCTCCGGGCGCGAGGGTACCCAGGTGGCGGCCGCGATCGTAGATCGATTGCAACCGGAACGCGCCCGTGCAACTTTCTCGATTGCATTGATCTCGTCACGGCAAGTAAGTTCGATCGAGTGCCGGCAGCCACCCCTCGCGAGCGGATCGGCTGGTTGCTCCGGGTCAACCGGCGCCTGGCCCGCGATCCCCGCTGGCGCACCGGCAAGGTCTTCGCCGCCGCCTTCCGCCCGCCGGGCGACCGCCCGCTCGCCGAGTCCCAGATCACCCGCTGGGAGAACGGCACGACCAGCGCGCCGCGGGCGGCGATCCGGCGGTACGAGGACCTGCTCGGGCTCGCCCCGCATTCGCTGACCACGCTGAAGGACGCCCTCGACCGGGCCACCGGTGAGCCGGCCGCCACGGCCGAGGCGGGCGATCCGCGGCGGCTGCACGCCCTGCTCGAGGTGGCCACCGGCGCCGGCCCGATCACCGGCGGCGAGTGGGACGAGCTGACCGACCTGGTCCGGGCCCGGCCCGGCCTGGTCCTGCACCCGCCGCGGCTCTGGCAGAGCCTGTCGCAACGGCTGCTCACCGAGCTGGCGGTGGCCGAGAACAGCGCCTGGCTGCAACGGCAGGAGGCGATGAGCCGGCTGCTCGGTCACCCCGACGCCGGGGTGCACGCGGTCGACGCCTGCATCCGGCTCGCCTCGGACCCCGGCAACCCGGTGGTCGTCGAGCCGTTGTCCCTGCTGGACACGACGGCCCACCCGGACGCGAACGGCCACATCCGCCGGATGATCGCCGCCGACGGCGACGACCGGGCGCGGTACGGCGCGCTGCTCGCCGCCGTCCGCAAGATCCGGGTCCGGCACTTCAGCCCCGGCGAGCTCGGCGACATCGGCCGCTCGGTGAACGCCCTGCTCGCCGACCCCGGTCTGGCCGGCATGCTGCGCCCGCTCGCGGCCGAGGTCAACCGCGCCCTGACCGGCGAGACCCCGCCCTCGGCGGGTGGCTTCTCCTCGGATGCCGGAGTCAAGGCCCGGCTCATAGTGGCCCGCGCCTGCTCACAGGCACCCGTCGACCGGCCGGCCGAGGTCACCCTGGCCCGCCTGATCGGCGAGTGCCTCGACAGCGACAACCCGGACGAGCGCCTGCTCTCCTCGATGTTCGTGGCGGCCACCCCGCTGCGCGAGCCGGTGGCCGCGGCCATCCTCGACCGGGTCGTGACCGATCTGCGCGGGCGCCGTGACACCGACCTCGACGCCGCGCTGCGGACCCTGACCAACCTCGGCTCCGAGGTGCACCGCCCGCTGATCGGCCAGATCCTGACCGAGCGCGAGTTCGGTGAGCGGGCCCGCTACGCGGCGGCCTGGGCCACGCCGCACTGCGCGGGCGCGTTCCCGGAACCGGCCTGGAGCCGCATCCTGGCCATCCAGCTCGCGGCCTGGCAGCGCTCCCCCGACGGCCTCGGCCGCGAGATCCTGCACGGCGTCACGTACGGCATCGGCACCGACAGCCACCGCGGCCTGCTGCACCGCGTCCGCGAGGACGCCCGCATGCCCCAGGAGGCCCGCACCACCGCGTCGTGGCTGCTCACCACCCCGGCGGTGATCTCAGCCGGCCGCTGAGGCCTTGTCGCGCAGGGCGTCGGCGACGGCGTCGCGGACCCGGGCGTCCTCGCGGGCCCGGCGGCGGGCGCGGCTGCGGCGGGTCAGGACGACGGCGGCCACGACGATCGCGATCAGGGCGACGATCAGCGCGAGCAGCGTCCACGGCCAGGCCCAGCCGTGCGCGGTGGCGCTCACCTTGTCGAGCGAGCTGGTCGAGCCGGAGGCGTCGGTGAGCTGCGGTACCAGCGTGACCGTGGCGTCGAGCAGGATCGCGGCGGTGACGCCCTCGACCGGGACGGAGACCTTCCAGCTCTCGCCGGGCAGCAGCTCCGGCGGGTTGGCGATCGTGGTGGTCTCGGCCTTGAACAGGCCGAACGGGCCGGTGATCTGCACGCCCTGCTGGGCCGTCTCGACCGCGTTGCCGACATTGTGGATCGTGTAGTCGACGGTCGCGGTGCCCCGGCCGAACGGGTTCGCGGTGCCGTCGTACGAAATGTGGGTGTCCTCGATCTTCAAAGCGGGCGTGAGGTCGCCACCCACCCGGAGCTTGATCTTGATGCCGAGCCGGCGGTCGACGTTCACCTGAGCGGTGTCGTCGGCCTGGGTCAGCGAGGTGATGATGCCGCCGACGTAGTCGCCCGGCGTCGCGTTCGACGGGATCTCGACGGTGAACGGCACGGTGACCGTCTTCCCGGCCGCGACCGTCACGTCTTTGCGGGCCGCGTGCACCCAGGCCCCGACGCCCTTGCCGGTGGCGTCCGCGCCCTTGAGGTCGAGCGTGCCGGTGTCGGTGGTGAAGCCATCGGCGGCGTACACGCCCAGTTTGAGCGCCGTCTTCCCGCGGTTCGCGACGACCAGCCCGTCCTTGGCCTGTCCGCCCGGGTTCACGGCGTAGCTGAAGCTGGACCGGGTGGCGCCGAAGCTGTTGGACTCCGTCCGTACCGTCCAGGTGACGTCGCCCTCGTCGGCGAAAGCGGGCGTCGGCACCATGCTCACGAGGAAGATGGCGGCGAACAGGGCAAGTCTGGTCTTCATCGGTAAATCCCTACGTAGGAAGCGGGGCGGCCCTCGCAGGCGCCGCCCCGCCGGTGAAACTCGATCAGCTGCTGAGCGCGGTGATCGTGAGGGTGGTGCGGTAGGTGCCCTTGGCCGCGTCGCCCGGGACCTTCAGGTCCAGGCCGGCGCTGACCTTGGCGGTGCCGCGGGCGTGGCCCTGCTCGGCCGACGCGAGACCGCGCGAGACCGACAGACCGTCCCCGTTGCCGCCGAAGCCCGAGGCCACGGCCGCACCGGCCTTGGCGCCGGCGCCGTTGGCGATGACGCCCGGGGTCCAGCCGAGGTTGGCGCCCGAGAACGACTTGTCGGCGTCCTTGAAGTCGCCCACGCTGGCCGCGATCGACCACGGCGAGAGGGTGCGACGGGTGTCGGAGACGACGATCGGGTTGATCTCACCGCTGGCGGCGAAGTAGTCGCCGGTGGTGTTCTCCTTGGCGGTGCCGAGGTCGACCAGGCCGTTGTAGCCGTCGATCGTCCAGCCGAACTCGCCGGGCGCCGCGTTCGGCACGGCGACCTGGATCTGCTGGCCGTCACCGTTGTACGGGTGCACGGTCACCTTGTCGACGATGGAGCCGACCGGCTGGCCGCTCTCGGTGTTGGTGCAGGAGACGCCCTTCTCCACCGCCGCGTTCGGCGCCGCGCAGGTGCCGCTGCGGAGGTTCTGGACGACCAGCTTGTCGCCGCGGACCTCGACCTTGACGTACGAGCGGACGTGCTCCTGGTTCTGGACCGAGTTGTACCAGTAGTTCTCCGGCTTGAGCGGGTCCGGGCCGTTGCCGGGGCCGCTGGTGCCGCTGCTGTCGGGCTTGGTGATGTCGTAGTACTTCGAACCCGAGGCCGAGTTCGCGGTCACGTACAGGACACCGCCGGGGCCCGCGGTGACGTCGGCGGCGCCCGGCTGCTCGTCCGGGTTGGCCTTGGCACCGTTCTTGATCAGGTAGCTGCGGGTGTAGACGTGGTCGTGGCCCTGCAGCACCAGGTCGACGCCGAGCTTCGAGAAGGTGGTCGGGAAGTCCGTCCGGCGTACCTTGTTGTCGCCGTCCTTGGCGTGCGACGCGGCCGAGTAGATGGCGTGGTGGTAGACCAGCACCGTCCACTTCGCCTCGGCGCCGTGCTTGTTGATCACATCGGTGACGTAGGCCAGGTGGGCCTCGTCGCCGCCACCACCCTGCGAGGTGGCGTAGGAGTTGCTGTTCAGGTCGATGAACAGCGTGTCCTTGTAGATGTAGTAGTAGTCGCCGCCCGAGGTGTTGGAGGTCGGCTGGCCGTTGGCGTAGTAGGACGCCGAGCGGTCCGTGTTCGGGGTGAACAGGTGCTGCTCGTACGCCTTGCCGCCGACGTCGTGGTTGCCGATGGTGGCCGCCCACGGAACCGACTTCAGCTGCGGCGGGGCCAGGAACGCGTTCCACTGGGCCTCGGTGTTGGCCGTCTCGACCTGGTCGCCGCCGGACACCAGAAGCTCGGCGTTCGGGTTGGCCGCCGTCGAGACGTTCACCGTGTCCACCCAGCCGGCCTGGTCCTTGGCCAGGTCGCCGGAGGCGCCGATCTGCGGGTCGCCGTAGAACAGGAAGTCGTAGTCGCCCTCGAAGTCCTGGGTCTTGAAGGCGTACGCCGGCGACCAGTTGCCCTCGGAGCCCACCCGGTACGAGTACGGGGTGTTCTCCTTCAGCCCGGTGATCGTCGCGTGCCGGTTGAAGCCACCGCTGGTCGCGATGTTCGCCGCTCCCACCGCGGCGAACGTCGCCGAGTTCGCGGGGAACTCGCCGTTGACGATCGAGGCGGTGGGCGCGAGCTGGACCTGCTGGGCGGTGTCGGCCGAGGAGTACCAGGTGACGATGCGCTGGGTCTCGTCGGCGCCCACGCCCAGGATGATGGCGCTGAGCGTGGCCGTGTCGGCCGCGCTCGCGGGGGTGGCCAGGCCGCCGCCGAGGGCGATGGCGAGGCCGAGTACCGCCGCGCCGGCGGTCGCGCCGACGCGATGGTGCCTGCTGGATCTCATCGTTTTTCCTCAATCCAGATGAGAGGGGGTTGCGAAATGCATGCTCAAGCTGGTCGGCGTCCGTGAACCGCTCATGAACAAGATCAAGAACTCCGGTGGCACCTGCCGAAAAGTCAGGCTCTTACCCGCTGGATGAACCACACGAGACCCATCGCCGCCACCCCAGCCGAGATCAAACCGGTCACCCACAGCGCCGCCCGCGGGCTCCGCCGGCGCAACACGATCAGGAGCGGGAAGACGACCGCGATGATCGACAACTGCACGACCTCGATGCCGACGTTGAAGACCAGCAGCGACCACAGCAGCGTCCACGAGAACGCCTCGTCGATCCCCAGGGCACCGGCAAACCCGAGTCCGTGTACGAGCCCGAAGCAGAACACGACAGCCAGGCGCGTCCACCCGGCACGGTCGAGCCCTTTCGCCGTGTCCAGGTCGGTGGCATGGTCGCCGCGCCGCCAGACCCGCACGAGATACCAGGCGGCGACCACGGCGATCGACAACGCGATGATCGGCTCCACCACCCGGGCCGGCACGTCGACCAGGCCCAGCGCGGCCAGCATGAAGGTCACCGAATGGGCCAGCGTGAAGCTGGTGGCGGCGAGCACGACCTCGCGCAGGCGGCGCGAGCCGGCGATCAGGGCCAGCAGGAACAGGATGTGGTCGAGGCCGGTGAGCAGGTGCTCGGCGCCCAGCCGGAAGAACTCCCAGAACCGCTCGTACCAGCTCTGCGCCGTGGAGAAGGTGGGATGCCCCGAGTCGAGCGCGGCACTGCCCGTACGGCCGTCGATCTCGTACGTGACGATCGTCTTCGTGCCTTTGACGTAGCCCTCGCCGTCCGGGAAGAGGCCGCTGCGCAGCTCATGCCCGTTCCCGGCGCCGGGGCAGGTCCAGTCGAGGAGCAGATCGGCGTACGGGACACCCTCCCGCTCCCCGATCGTGAAGTCGCCCTCCCGCGTCGCCGTGCACGATCGGCTACCGGCGGTCAGCGAGTAACGCTTCGTCACGTAGCTGACGACGGTCTCGGCGTGCTCGTTGAGCGCCCGGGCCTGGCCGCCGGAATCGCCGTCCTCGAACGCGGCGGTTCCCGACCGGAACAGCGGATCGTCCTTCTCCATGTCGGCGGCCGAGACGACCAGCAGGTCGTACTCGAGCTCCAGCTTGGTACGGACGTGCCCGTCACCGCCCGAGGTGACGTCGGTGTACACGGTCGAGCTGAATCCGTGCGCGTACGCCGGCGTGGCTCCCAGCAGGGCGAGCGCCGCGACGGCGATCACCAGGGCGATGCGTTTCATCGTTGCACCGTGCACCGTGCGGGTTAACAAGATCAAAAACACTGGCGAACCGATGGAGACAAAGCAGCTCGCAGGCGGTTTTCCCGCCTTCGGTCGGCTAGAAAAGATCGCCTGATGTTGAGAGGAAGTACGTCTTGCGCCGCCTGCTCTGCGCCGTCGCCGCGGCCGCCCTGCTGACCGTCGCCGGCTGCGGCAACGGAAGCGACTGGTCCCAGCCCCACCCCACGCCCACCCCCGTCGGCACCCTCGGCGCCGGCTTCACCGACCCGGCCGCCCCGCCCACCCCCGAGGCCACGGTCACCCCCTCCCCCGGCTCGTGGGACGGCATCCACCCGTCGAAGGGCTACCGGGTGGTGCTGCTGCACTCGGGCGACGACGCACCGACGAAGGCCCTGACGAAGGGCGTCCGCGACTGGGCGAAGGACGAGGACGTCGACCTGCGCGAGGTGGCGGCCGACCCCGGCAACCCGATCGACGACATCGTCACGGCGATGAACCTGAAACCGGACCTGATCGTCAGCGCCGGCAACCCCCTGATCGACGCCCTGACCACCGTCAGCGCCAACCACCTGGACCAGCACTTCCTGGTCGTCGGAGCCGAACTGGCCGAACCCACGGTCAACGTGACAGCGGCCGACTGGTCCGGCGCCTCGTTCCGCGGCGAGGGCCTGGGCATGTCCTCGGCCTACGACCCGGCGTCGTTCACCGAGTCCCGCTGCGCCGCCGCCATCCGAGCCGGCGTGGCCGCGGTCCTCACCGGCACCACCGGCATCGTCCTCTGGCTGGACAAGGTCTAAGTCTCAGAACAGGGTGGTCCCCAGTTCTCGCCTCAGTTTTGAGTAGAGTGTGACTGACTCTGGCCCGGTGCGAACCCACATGAGCGCCCCCGTGAGTATCCGATCGACGTTGGCAGGAAGGTCTGCCCAACGGCCGGGCGTGAGCCGCGTGTCCAATTGTTCGTCATCATCCCACTGGGATTCCTTCACGACGCCCCTGCTCCGCAGCAGATCCGCAATCGCGTACCAGGCCGAAGAAGACCATCCGGCCGGGAAGTCGTCCTTCGCCCCAGCCCAGTCCGCCAGATTGTCCAAGCTGCCAAAGAGACAGACGCCGACGCGTTCACCTTCTGAGGTGGCGACTTCGGTGTAGGTCACCACGCCGTTATGTCCACCGGCGTAGCGAGCGAACTCGACTCTGCCGTGCCCCTTGGCTATCTCCACTCGCGTCGACTTGGCGAAGTCCTCAACCGCCGAGGAGCCTAGGAAGTCCAACGTGGCCTTGGCGATCTGGTCTTTGGAATTGACCAGTAGGCATACTTCCTGACCTTCGACACGGTGACACTGTACGGCGTCTACGGGTTACCGGGGCGATCTGGTAATTGCCGGACCGGCAATGGCGGCTGGGCCGTCGATGAGCGCCACTGAGGCGCATACCGTGGCAAGTCACTGCGGAGGTGAAGGCGGTCTCCGGCACTATGAAGTCAGCCACCTGCCGCTGGACCCTCGCTGTCAGCGGAATCGATAGTGAGATCCTTGCCGAATGTGGGAACCGGTGACGATCGGTGAGTCCGGTGCGACTGTCATGGTCGACCGGCGCAACGGTTTGTATCGAAAGGTGTCGGACGATCCGCGGGACGACTTGGTGGGTGAGGGCGCGCGCCTGTCCTGGCTGCGTGAGCACGGCATTCCCGCCGCCGAGGTCATCGATTGCCGTCCCGGTCTGCTCGTGACAGCCGAGGTGCCGGGCGTGTCGGCCGCCGAGAAGTGGCCTGAGGCATCCCGTCCGCGCATCGTCGACGCCCTCGCCGACATGATCCACGCGTTGCACGCGCTGCCGATCGCCGAGTGCCCATTCGATCGCCGTCTGTCCGTGGTGATGCCTGAGGCATTGGCGGCCGACGTGGACCTCGACGATGTGGACGATGAGCGCACGGGTTGGACGCGAGACGAACTGGTCGCCCAACTGATCTCCACCCAGCCGTCGAAGGAAGACCTGGTGGTCTGCCACGGCGACCTGAGCCTGCCCAATGTGATGCTGGATCCAGAGACCTGGCAGGTGAGCGGCTTCATCGATGCCGGCCGGCTGGGCGTGGCCGACCGCTGGGCCGATCTCGCCCTCGTGGTCAGGTCGCTCACGGAAGATTTCGATCCGCGGCGTGAGCCCCGGCCGGCTGACCGGTTCTTGAACCGTTATGGCATCGAACTTGATCCTCTGAAGAACGATTTCTACCGTCTGCTCGACGAATTCTTCTGAACCTGAACGGCCGGTGTGCGGTTCTCGCGGCGGATGACCAGCCGCAGACCCGACCAGGTCGTGTCAATGGCACAGACCTTGTTGTCGACCAACCCGGTCGGCAACGCGACGTCGCGGATGACGTCCTCGGTGACGTCCGTCGGCACCTTCGACGCCCGCTTGGGCCAGGCGACCCAGAAGCCGCCGTCCTGGGCCATGCCGCGTCTGACCTCGCCGAGGCGGGACTGCAACTCGTCGCGTTCGGTCACGAACAGCACGATCACGTCGGCCGGCGCGCCGGCGGCCAACTCGGGCCGGACGACGACCCCGGCGGGCAGCCCATCCAGAGTGGCCACGAAGCCGGCCGGCGCGCCGAGAAGTACGACCCGGTGGCCCGGCTTGATGCCGAGCTTGCGGTACAACGGCGTACCCGAATAGCCGGCCATGTCAGCCACGCTGCCCTTCCCGTCGTCGGTGGCTCACGGATATTAGCGCGCATGCGCGACAGCTGACGGCGATCACGTGGCCGCCCAGGCGGCGGCCATGGGACCGAACGCGCGCATGTCGGCCACGCCGCCGGCCATCTTGTTCATCGTGTAGGCGTACGTGGCGCGAGCGTCCAGGTCGATGACAGCCAGGGAACCGCCCGCGCCTCCCCAATAGAGGGTGTTGGGGCTCGGCATGAAGTCGCCGCCCACCGCGAAGCCGAGGCCGAACCGTACGGGCAGGCCCAGGATGAGGTCGACGCCTTCGATCTGGACCTCGAGGGCACGACGGCGTGCCGCCTCCGAGAGCACACCGCCGCCGCAGGCCAGGATGGTGTGGATCCGGGCCACCGAGCGGGCGTTGCCGGTGCCGCCGCCGGCCGGGATCTCGGCCGCCCGCCAGGCCCGGGTGTTGGCGACGGCCGTGGTCAGGCGCGGGTTGTGGGCGGCGTTGTCCGGCAGCTCGGTGACCTCGCCCGAGAACGCCTCCTCCGGCGGCGGGATCAGCTCGACGACCCGGTGCTCCTCCGAGGCGGGCAGCCCGATGTGGAAGTCGGCGCCCAGCGGCTCGGCTATTTCCGATCGAAAGACGGTTCCCAGGGTACGGCCGGTGACGCGCCGGACGATCTCACCGATCAGGAAGCCCTGGGTGACCGCGTGATAGCCCGAGGCGGTGCCGGGTTTCCAGAACGGTTCCTGAGCGGCCAGCAGCGTGGTGACCTTCTCCCAGTCGTAGAGGTCTTCCGGCTCCAGCGGCGCACGCCAGCCCGACAATCCGGCCGAATGGCTCATCACCTGCGCGACCGTGACCTCGTCCTTGCCGCCGGCCGCGAACGCGGGCCAGTAGCGGGCCACCGGGGCGCCGAAGTCGAGGTCGCCCCGGTCGGCGAGCAGCAGCGCGGTCAGTGCCGCCATCGTCTTGGTGATCGAGTAGACGTTGACGATCGTGTCGCGCTCCCACGGGCGGGTGCGGGCCGCGTCGGCGTGCCCGCCCCACAGGTCGGCCACGATCTCGCCGTCGACGGTCGCGCAGAAGCTCGCACCGACTTCGAGCCCGTCGGTGAAGTTCTGTTCGAACGCCGCGCGTACAGGGTCCATGTCCGCAGCACATCAGCCGCGTCAAGCGAATTGGCCGTCGGCGCCGCGCGGCCGGCGCGAGAGCATGGGTGCATGCGAGTTCTGGGGCTGCTCGGCGGCATGAGCTGGGAATCGACCGACTACTACTATCAGCGGCTCAACCGTGGGGTGCGGGAGCGCCTCGGCGGGCTGCATTCGGCGCACAGCGTCACCTACACGGTGGACTTCGCCGAGATCGAGCGGATGCAGGTGGCCGGGGCCTGGGACGAGGCCGGGAAGTTCCTCGGTGAGTGCGCGCGGAAGCTGGAGCGGGCCGGCGCCGAGGGCCTGATTCTCTGCACCAACACCATGCACCGGGTGATCGGCGCCATCGAGGACGCGGTCGACATTCCGGTTCTGCACATCGCGGACGGCACGGCGCGGGCGCTGCTGGACGACGGCGTCAAGGAGGTCGCTCTGCTGGGGACGCGCTACACGATGGAGCAGGACTTCTACCGAAAGCGGCTGGAAGCGAACGGCCTCACCGTCGTCGTTCCCGATCAGGAGGACCGGGACACCGTGCACCGGGTCATCTTCGACGAGCTCTGTCAGGGGCGGGTCGAGGAGGGCTCACGCCAGGCGTACCTGCGCATCCTGGAAAAACTGCCGGCGGAAGCGGTGATCTTCGGGTGCACGGAGATCGGTCTCCTGCTGGATCAGGAGCAGAGCCCGTTGCGGGTGTACGACACCACGCTGCTCCACGTCGAGGCCGCGCTCGACTGGATGCTGTCAGAGGGCTAGCGACCGGTACGTGCTGCCGTGGAAGACCAGCGGCGGCACGGACTCGTCGGCGTCGAGGTCGTGCACGCGCAGCAGGATGATGTCGTGGTCGCCGGCCGGTATCTCGCGGTCGATGGAGCAGTCCAGCCAGGCGCTGGAGCCCTCCAGGAAGACCGCGCCGTCGGGGCTGGTGCGCCAGTCGAGCGCGGCGAAACGATCGACGTCGCGGGCGCTGAGCTGGCGGCCGGCCTGTTCCTGGTGGGCGCCGAGCACGCTGACGCCGAGACGGCCGGCCCGGCGCAAGGTGGGCCAGGTGGTGGAGGTGTGCGCCACGCAGAGCGAGACCATCGGCGGGTCCAGCGACACGGAGACGAACGAGTTGGCCGCGAGGCCGGCGGGCTTGCCGTCGACGAGCGCCGACACGACGGTCACGCCGGTGGGGAAGGAACCGAAGACGCGCCGCAGGCGCAGCGGTTCCAGCGCCGACTGCATGGTCATGGGCGGCTCTCCTGTCCGAGGGGGAGGGCGAATCGGGGGATCGCCGGGGTGCCGGTGGTGGTCAGGTCGGCCAGCAGCCGCCCGATCGCCGGCGTGAACTTGAAACCATGCCCGGAAAAGCCGGCGGCAATCACCAGCGGCCCGTGGCGGTCGACGACGAAGTCCGAGGTCGGGGTGGTCGTGTAGGTACAGCTGATCGGCACGTCACGGTCCGGGTCGACCCCGGGGACCCATTGCCGTACGTAGTCACGAAGGCGTTCCGCCCGTACGGGCTCCGCGGCGTAGTCGCGTACGTCCGGGTCCACCACCGGCCCGTTCCCGTGGAAGCCCACCTTCACACCCTCGCCGGGGGTGAGCAGCCCGTAGACGCCGGCGCCGCCGTCGTGGTGGATGAAGCTGGGCCATGAGAGCCCGGGGAGCGGCGTGAAATGGGCCGGTTGTTCCTGGGTCACCCGCAGGGGCAGCAGGCCGGGCAGCAGCTTCGACGTCCAGGCGCCGGCCGCCACGACGACCCGGCGCGCCCGCAGGGTCGCACCGGCCGTGACGACCTCCACGTCGTCGTCCCCGCGCACGGTGATGGCGGTGACCTCGGTCTCGTGCCGCACGTCGGCGCCGAGCTTCGACGCGGCCGTCTGCAGAGCGGCCACCGCGCGGTCGGCGTGCACGCGCCCGCTGGACGGGTGGAAGAAGACCGGGCCGGTGAAGCGCAGCCCCGGCCAGCGCGCGGTGGCCTCCTCCTTCGGGAGCCACTGGCCGGGCACCCCGGCCGCGGCCAGGGCCGCGGCGATCGGCTCGATCGACGTGCGGTCGCCGTGGTCGACCCCGCCGGTCAGCTCGACCAGCGACGGGTCGAGTTCCCGCCACAGGTCGAGGGCTTCGCGGGCCAGCGTGATGTAGTCGGGCTGCGCGTACGCGAACCGGAAGATCCGCGACGCCCCGTGCGAGGCGCCGTGCTTGTGCCCCGGCTCGAACCGTTCCAGCAGCGCCACGTCGGCGCCGCGCCGGGCGAGCTGCCAGGCCGCGGCCGAGCCCATCGCCCCGCCGCCGACGACGATCGCGTCCAGTGTCATAGCGTCAGTCCCAAGTTGTCGCGGAGGGTGCTGCCGCGGTAGTCCTCCTTGACGATGCCGCGCCGGCGTGGTTCGGTCGGCGGGCCGCCGACCACGAAGTCGTGCGTGCGGTCGCCGGCGATGCCGTTGATCGACAATACGTCGCGAACACCGGCCTCGAATCTTTCCGGTACGGCGGCGGCCAGCTGCTCTGGGGTGCCCGCGACCGACCAGCGGCCGGTGTCCCGCGCCACCGCCCACGAGGGAAGCGGCTCGTCCAGCTTTTCTTCGGACAAATCGACCGCCCCACCGAGCATGTCAGGGCGTCCTCCGGCATCGGCAGGGCAGTGAAGACGACCGCGGCTTCCCGCTGTCCCGCAACGCGTTCACCACGTCGAGGGCCACCAGCTTGACCGTATCCTTTGTGGACGGTCGGGTCCGGGCCGGCTCGTACGAGCCCGGGGGTCACGCCGGGGTTTTCTCGCCGGCCTCCACGGCGATCGGCAGCCTGTTCTCGGCCGGCGGCAGCGGGCAGGTCGCGAACTCCGTGTAGGCGCACGGCAGGTTCGTGGCCTTGTTGAAGTCGAGCACCACGGAACCGTCGGCGGCGGGAGCGTCGATGGCCAGGCTCCGGTTGGCCGCGTACGTGGTCACGCCCGAGGTCTCGTCGGTGAACAGCGCGAAGAAGGTGCCCGGCGCGTGCCCGTTGAACACGGTCAGGGCGAGCGGGGTGCCCAGCGCCTCGAACTCCACCCGGCCCGGCGACTCGTACACGTGCTCCAGACCCTCGACGGCCGCACCCACGGTGATCTGCCGCGGCTCCTCGAACGGCACGTAGCGCCCGCTCAGCTCCCACTTCTCGGTGGGCTCGAAGGCCGGGGTGCCCCGATATCCCGTACGCACCGGGTTGTCGGGGTGCCGGGGCCGCACGATGTCGAAGCCGCTGCGCTTGGCCACCTCGATCACGGCGTCGCCGTAGCCGGCCGTGACGCCGCCGCGCTCGGGCAGCACCCCGAAGCTGTGCCGGCCGGTCACCTCGGCGCCGTCGACCGTCAGGGACTCGCCGTCGGTGAGGTCGACCACTACGCCGTCCGGTCCGGTGCTCCACTCGCCCGGGGCGTCGGTGAAGCGCTGCGGGGTCTCGTTGAGGAAGTTGAGGCTGGTCACCGCGAGGAACCCGTGGCGGTCGGCACGGTTCTGCTCGTGCGCGGCGTGCCACTCGGCCCAAGTCTGCTTCGTCATGCGACGACCATATGCCTACTTGCCCGGTAGGAGATAGGTGGTGCTAGTCTCGATCTGGAGGTCATGAGCGCCAGTGACAAGCCCCGGCTCGCTGGCCGGCAACCCTTGCGTTCGCGATGGGGTGCCCCGGGTGAGGACCAGGCTCGCGCCGAAGACGACGCGGGCAAGCGCGGGCCCGCGGTGGGTCCCCGACCCATGCGGAGGCACATCCATGTCCGACGAACTCGACATCATCGGCGCCGACCTCACGGTTGATCTTCCCGACGGCCGTACGGTGCGTTTCGCCCACCTCGACTACGCGGCCTCGGCCCCGGCCGTCCGGGTCGCCGCCGACGCCGTGACCAGCCTGCTTCCGCTGTACGGCAGCGTGCACCGCGGCACCGGCCGCCGCTCGCAGAAGTCGACCCTCGAGTACGAGCGCGCCCGCGACATCGTGGCCGAATTCCTCGGCTGCCGCCCCGGCGACGAGGTCGTCTTCACCCGTAACACCACCGATTCGCTCAACCTGCTCGCCCGCTCGCTCCCCGAGGGCACCACCACGATCGTCTTCGACGGCGAGCACCACGCGAACCTGCTCCCCTGGCCCTCCCCGGTCCGCCTGCCCGCGCCCACCTCTGTCGCCTCCGCGCTGGCCGCCGTCGAGCAGGCGCTGTCCGCGGTGAGCGGCCCGGCACTCCTCGCGGTGACCGGAGCCAGCAACGTCACGGGCGAGATCTGGCCCGTCCGCCAACTGGCCGACATCGCGCACGCCCACGGCGCCCGGGTCGTCGTCGACGCGGCCCAGTTGGCTCCCCACGTGCCCGTCTCTCTCGACGATCTCGGCGCCGACTACATCGCTTTGTCCGGGCACAAGCTTTACGCACCTTTTGGCGCCGGGGTTCTGGCCGGCCGTCAGGACTGGCTCGACGAGGCCCAGCCCTACCTGTACGGCGGTGGCGCCAGCGCCGCCGTCGGCGACCTCGCCGGCGACGTCACCTGGGCCACCGGCCCCGCCCGCCACGAGGGCGGCACCCCCAACCTGATCGGCGCGGTGGCCCTCGGCGCGGTCTGCGACGCGCTGCTGCGCGCCGACCGGGCCGCCCTGCTGGACCACGAGCAGAGCCTGCTCGCCGGCCTGGACGGCGTCTCCCTGTTCGGCGGCGAGGTCCCGCGCGTCGGCATCGTCTCCTTCGCCCTGCCGGACCCGTCCGGCGTCGCCGAGCGCCTGGGCCGCGACTACGGCATCGGCGTGCGGGCCGGCCAGTTCTGCGCCCACCCGCTCGTCCGCCGCCTGACCGGCCACGCCACCACCGAGGGCTGCGAGACCGCCCCCGGCCTGCTGCGCGCGAGCTTCGGCCTGGGCTCCACCGCCGAGGACGTCACCCGCCTGGTCGACGCCCTCACCGACCTGCGGCTCCTCTAGACCCTCGAGATCGGCGTGGGCTCGGGCAGCTGCCCGAGCCACCAGTCGGCCGCGGTGCGGAAGTCCTCGTCGACGGGCAGGGCCGCACCCTCGACCGCCCGACGCCAGGCCATGGCCCGGGACACGCGAGCCAGGCGGAAGGCGAGCGAGGCGGAGCGGCGAAGGCTTTTCAGCGACCCCAGGTCCGACCAGACTTCCAGGTACGCGTCCCGAAGCCGCTCCGCCCGATCCGCACCGGCCACACCCAGCGCGACGAGCAGCGACCCGAACGGATGCCCGACGCTGGCGTCACCCCAGTCGAAGAACCGGAACCCGGCGAAGACGTTGTCGTCGAGTGACCGCCGTCACCGAGATCGCGCAGCGTCGGCCCGGCGTCCGCCGTGAGAAGCCAGCCCCGCTCGGTGTCCACCGCGATCGGCGCCAGCGTCCGCCCCGGCACCCACTCGGCAAGCGCCGCCGCCAGCCCCGCCTCATAGCGACACCCGGTGATGTTCGCCTTGAACCAGCGGGCCCCCGCCCCCGTCATCACCCGATGCGAAACCGACCACGGCCGCACCCGAACCTCTTCAACAGCCCCCACCGCGGGCGCGTCCAGATGCCCGGCGGTCCACTCATGGGCACCCGCCACCCACTCCGGATCCCGCCAGTCGTTCTCCCTCATCGCGTCTTTCCTGCTCAGGCCGGGGTCGGCAGGCAGAACTCGTTGCCTTCCGGGTCGGTGAGGCTCACGGGCTCGAGGTTGGTGACGCCGGGACCCCCGCTGGAGAGCGTCCAGCCCAGCGCCGCGTCGTCCCGGGCCTTCATGGTGATCTGCACGAGCCGTGTCGCCATGCGGACGACCCTAGACGGTCATGGCAGGCTGCCACACCATGACGGCAGGCGCGGAGGAGCTGGCCGCCGGTGCTCTCGACTGGATGATCGAGTCGGTGCCGGCGGGCGACCACTCGCTGTACAGCGGCGGCGCGGGTGCCGTGCTCGCGCTGCTGGAGGGTCACCGCCACTTCGGCGACAATCGCTACGGCGACGCGGCTCTTCGAGGTGCGGCCGCCCTGGCCGAGGTCGACGACTGCTCGTTGTATTTCGGCTTGACGGGTACGGCGGTCGCCCAGCGCGCGGTGCATCGCCTGCTCGGCGACTCGTCCGCCGGGAGGGCCGCGGACCGGGCTCTGCGGCTCGTCCGCTCGCGGTTCGACGGGGAGCGCTGGGGCCCCATGTTCGAGCTGCTGTTCGGCAACGCCGGGATCGCCCTGGGCGCTCTGCACGCCGGCGATCCGGAGCTGGCCGTCCTCGCGGCGGCGCCCTATCTCGACACCGCCGACCCGACTCCCGGCGGGGTCAACTGGGCGGTCCGCCCGAGCCCGCCGCGGTCCCACCACATCGCGCACGGAACCCTCGGGATCGTCTACGCCCTGGCCGCCGTGGGGGCCGCCGCCGGTCGCGGCGACTTCCTCGAGGTGGCCCTGGCCGGCGCGGCCGACGTGGTGAGCCGCGACGAGGCGGGCCCCGACGGCTTCCTCGTCCCGCATTCCGACCCGCCGCACCGGCCGGAACTGATCGAGCGCTACAGCTACGGCTGGTGCAACGGCCCCGCCGGCGACGCCCAGGTCTTCCGGCTGCTGGCCGCTGTGACCGGCGACAGCGCCTGGACCGCACTGGGCGACCGCTGCTGGCACACCGTCACACACTCGGGGCTTCCGCACCGCGTACGCCCGGGTTTCTGGGACAACAGCGGCCGCTGCTGCGGAACGGCCGGGGTTCTCGCGCTGGCCTGCGACCGCCACCTCGAGCGGGGTATCCCGCTCGACTTCGCCCAGGTGCTGGTCGACGACCTGCGGGCCCGGGCCACCGTCGACGCCTCGGGCGCACGCTGGTCGAACCACGAGCACCGCGCGGCGCTCAGTGCCCTCCCGCCGGAGCCCGGCTGGGCCATGGGCAACGCCGGCATCGCCCGCGAACTGCTGCGCTTCGCCCGGCTCACCCAGGGAACGGACCCGGCGTACGCGGTGCCGTGGCCGGACCATCCCCCATCATCCTGAGAAACGTGGGCCGCCGGGGCCCGATCACCTCGGCCGGATGCGATGCCGCTGACATCGTTGCTTGATCGGCGGGGAAAGTGTCGTAGGGGCTTGCTAGGTTCTCGGCACTGATCCGCCAGGAGTCGTCTCGGCCGAAGGAGTCCCGTGACCATCAACCACCACCTGACGACCTTTTTCGGGCTGCCCGTCGTCGACCTCGAGGACGACAAGGATCCGGCCGACCCGGCGGCGGTGGCCTGGCGGATCGACATGGAGGACTTCGAGGCGTCGCCCGCGGAGTTCGAGGCCGCGTTCGAGCGGGTGCTGAAACGCAGCGGGCCGGCGGGGCCGACCGCGCTGATCGTGGGTGAGTGGGGTTCGGCGTACGAGACGAAATTCCCCTATGACCTTCTGATCCGCAACGCCGGGCGGCTGGGCGGGCTGCGGGCGCTGTTCGTGGGCGAGATGAGCTCCGAGCAGTGTGAGATCTCGTGGATCAACCAGTCCGACGTGACGCCGTTGCTCGCGGCCCTCCCGGCTCTGGAGAGCTTCTGGGTGCGTGGCGCCCAGGGGCTCGAGCTGGAGCCGCTGCGCCACGAGGGTCTGCGCGAGCTCGTCATCCAGTCCGGCGGTCTGCCGGCCACCATCGTCCGGGCCGTCGGGGCCTGCGACTTCCCCAACCTCACCCATCTGGAGCTGTGGCTGGGCGTCGACAACTACGGCGGTGACGCCCGTCCCGACGACCTCGCGCCGATTCTGAGCGGGCGCGCCTTCCCGGCGCTGACCCGTCTGAGCCTGTGCAACGCCGAGATCGCCGACGAGCTCGCCGCCGCCGTGGCCGCCGCGCCGGTGGTCGCCCGGCTCACTCGGCTCGACCTGTCGCTCGGTGTGCTCGGTGACGCGGGCGCCGAGGCTCTGCTGGCCGGTCAGCCGCTCACCCACCTGACGATGCTCGACCTGCATCACCACTTCATGTCCGAGGAGATGATCCAGCGCGTGATCGACGAGTTGCCCGACGTCATGGTCGTCGCGTCCGGCCGTCAGGACGAGTCGCGCTGGGGCCGGTACACGGTGGTCGCCGAGTAATGCGGCTCGCCGTCGTCGGCAACCCGGAGAACCGCCGGGTCGCCCTGTTCGCCGCCGCCGTCCAGCGGGCCGGCCTGCCCGCGCCGGAGGTCTTCCCGTGGCGTGACGTGCTGCGGGACGGGCGCGTCCCCGGTCCGGGCACGCTCGTGCGCATCGACTCGCCGGGCGAGAACGCGGAGGTCGGCGCGCTGCTGCGGGAGCTGGGCGGCGGCCGTCCGGCCGGGCCGGCCGAGCATGGCGAGATCGTCGGCGCGGCGGCCGCGTTCGCGGGGCTGCGGGTGGCCCTCGGCCGGGTCGAGGCGGGCGGTGGCGTGCTGCTCAACTCCCCCGCCGAGATCCTGGCGATGACGGCGAAACCGCGCTGCCACGCCCTGCTGACGGCGCGGGGTGTCCCGGTGCCGCCGGCTCTGGAGCCGGTGCACGACTACGCGTCGCTGCGGTCGGCCATGGCCCGGGCCGGCTGGCCCCGGGTCTTCGTCAAGCCGGCCTACGGTTCGTCCGCGTCCGGGGTGCTGGCCCTGGCCGCGGCCGGGCGGCGGGTCACGGCGGTCACCTCGGCCGAGCTGAGCGGTGGGCGGCTCTTCAACAACTTGCGGGTACGCCGGTACGACGGTGAGCCGGTGATCGCGTCGATCGTCGACCGCCTGGCGCCGGACGGGCTGCACGTCGAGCGGTGGTTCCCGAAAGCCGCCCTGGACGACCGCGTGCTCGACCTGCGGGTGGTCGTGATCGCCGGCCGGCCGCGGCACGTGGTGGTGCGGGCGAGCCGGTCGCCGATGACGAACCTGCATCTCGGCAACGCCCGCGGCGACGTCGCGGCGGTGCGGGCGGCGGCCGGCGAGCGGGCGTGGGAGGCCGCCATGCACACGTGCGCCCGGGTGGCCGAGTGCTTCCCCGGCAGCCTGCAGGCCGGTGTCGACCTGATGTTCCGGGCCGGGTGGCGGGAGCACGCGGTGGCCGAGGTGAACGCGTTCGGCGATCTCCTGCCCGGCGTGCTGGTGGACGGTCTCGACACGTACGGGGCCCAGGTGGCCGCGATCAAGGAGATGGCGTGCGCGACCTGATCGGCAGTCACGATCTGCTCTTCGTCACCCTGGACACGCTGCGGTACGACGTGGCCGCCGAGTGCCTGGCCCGCGGGCGCACTCCGGAGCTGGCCCGGGTGCTGCCCGGCGGCGTGTGGGAGCGGCGGCACAGCCCGGCCACCTTCACGTACGCGGCTCACCACGCCTTCTTCGCGGGGTTCCTGCCGACGCCGGTGACCCCGGGCCGGCACGAGCGGCTGTTCGCGGCCCGGTTCGCCGGCAGCGAGACCAGCGGGCCGGGCACGTTCGTGTTCGACGCCGCCGACCTGCCGTCGGGCCTGGCCGCCGCCGGCTACCACACGGTCTGCCTGGGCGGGGTCGGCTTCTTCAACCCCGGGGCGCCGCTCGGGCGCGTGCTGCCGGGGCTGTTCGCCGAGGCGTACTGGGAAAGGGGTTTCGGGGTGACCGAGCCCGACTGCTTCGGCGCGCAGATCGACCGGCTGGCCACGATCGTGGAAGGTCTGCCGGCCGGGCGGCCGCTGTTCACCTTCGTCAACGTCGCCGCCCTGCACCAGCCCAACAAGCATTACGTGCCCGGCGCCACCGAGGACGGGCCGGCGACGCAGGCGGCCGCCCTGGAGTACGTGGACGGGCTGCTCGGGCGCCTGTTCGCCCTGGTCACGAGCCGGGGACGGCCCTGCCAGGTGATCATCTGCGCCGACCACGGGACCCTGTACGGCGAGGACGGCCACGTCGGCCATCGGGTTCCGCACGAGGCCGTGTGGACAGTGCCGTACGCCGATTTTGTTCTGGACGCCTCATGACCCTCGACGATTCGCCCTACCAGGGCTATCTGTACGCGTACCCGCACAAGACCGCCTATCGGAAACTGGATCCGCGCCCGCCGCTGAGCGAGGTGTGGGCGGCCGAGCCTCAGGACGCGCTCTTCGGGTACGTGCATCTGCCGTTCTGTGAGATGCGCTGCGGCTTCTGCAACCTGTTCACGCGGGCCAACCCGCCGGCGGAGCAGGTGACGGCGTACCTCGAACAGCTGCGGCACCAGGCCGCCGCCGTCAAAGACAGCCTCTCCCCCGGCGCGGCCTTCTCCCGGATCGCGATCGGCGGCGGAACGCCGACCTATCTGACCGCGGGCGAGCTCGAGGAACTGTTCGCGATCGTCGGCGGCGTGTTCGGCACGGCCGCGGTGCCCATGTCGGTCGAGACGTCGCCGGCCACGGCCACGCCGGACCGTCTCGCGGTGCTCGCCGCGCACGGCGCCACCCGGGTCAGCATGGGCGTGCAGAGCTTCCTCGAGTCCGAGGCCCGCGCGGCCGGGCGCCCGCAACGGCAGGCCGAGGTGGACCGCGCGCTCGACGTGATCCGGGAGGCCGGTGTCCCGGTGCTCAACGTCGACCTGATCTACGGCATCGACGGGCAGACGCCGCAGACCTGGCAGCACTCGCTCGACGAGGCGATCCGGCGGCGGCCCGAGGAGCTTTACCTTTATCCGCTGTACGTGCGGCCACTGACCGGGCTCGGGCGGCGCGCCCACGCGCGCGCCGACTGGGATTCCGAGCGGCTCGCGCTCTACCGGCAGGCGGTCGAGGTGCTGACGGCGGCCGGATACGAGCAGCACTCGATGCGGCAGTTCCGGCTCGCCGGCGCGCCGGTGCCGGACGGGCCGGACTACTGCTGCCAGGACGACGGCACGATCGGGCTGGGGTGCGGCGCCCGATCGTACACATCGGACCTGCACTATTCGTTCGACTACGCGGTCTCGGTCTCCGAGGTACGGGCGGTGATCGACGACTACCTGGGCCGGCCGGCGTCCGATTTCGCGTACGCCGAGATCGGCTTCCGCCTCGACGCGGCCGAGCAGCGACGGCGGTGGCTGCTGAAATCGTTGCTGCGTACGGAAGGCGTGGATGCCGCCGCCTACCACAAGCGGTTCGGCACGCCGTACGACGAAGACTTCCCGCAGCTCTCCGTGCTCGTCGACAAGGGCTGGCTGGCGGGCTCGGCGCTGACCGCGGAAGGGCTCGCGCACTCCGACGCCATCGGCCCGTGGCTGGTCTCGGGGACGGTCCGCGAGGCGATGGGGGCGTACGTCACGCGATGAGAGACCTCTACGTGCTCTACCGGGGGCCGCTCGCGAGCTGCAACTACGACTGCCCGTACTGCCCGTTCGCCAAGCGGGTCGACCCGCCCGCGCTGCTGCGCGCCGACAAGGCCGACCTGCTCCGGTTCACCGACTGGGCCGCGGCGACCACCGACCGGCGGCTGTCGGTGCTGTTCACGCCATGGGGCGAGGGGCTGACCCGATCCTGGTACCGCGACGCGATGGTGCGCCTGTCACACCTGCCGCACGTGGCCCGGGTGGCGATCCAGACCAACCTGGCGGCCCGGACAGGGTGGCTGTCCGAGGCGAACCCCGACGTGGCGGCGCTGTGGGCGACCTACCATCCGGGGCAGGTGACCCGGTCCCGGTTCCTCGCCCGCTGCCGGGAGCTGGACGCGCTGGGGGTGCGCTACTCGGTGGGCGTGGTCGGGCTGCCCTCCCACTACGAGGAGGCGGCCGCCCTGCGGTCCGACTTGCCCGCCCACGTGTACATGTGGGTCAACGCGGCCGAGGGACACGTGTACTCGGCCGCCGAGGAAAGCCGCTGGACGGCCCTGGATCCCCGCTTCGGCGACAGCGTCCGCCCGCACGCGTCACTGGGCCGGCCGTGCCGGGCCGGCGAGGACGCCATCTCGGTGCTGGGCGACGGCACGGTACGCCGTTGCCACTTCATACCGGCGCCGATCGGCAACCTCTACGACGGCTCGTGGCGCGCCGGCCTGCGGCCCCGCGCCTGCACCAACGCGCTGTGCGACTGCCACATCGGCTACGTGCACCTCGAGCCCTTGCGACTGCGCGACGTGTACGCCGAGGGCCTTCTCGAACGCATTCCACACGCCTGGCCGGCGACGCCCGAAAGTGTCGTACCCACCCGATAGCGTGCGTCCATCCGAGGTCGGCGAGTGGGGAGGAATCCGATGTACAGGCAGGGCGATGTGCTGATCATTCCAGTGGCCGAGGACGAGGTGCCCGTCTGCGCGCCCGTCCCCCGCGACCGCCGCGGCCGCATGGTCCTGGCCCGGGGCGAGGCCACCGGCCACGCCCACGTGGTGGGCGGCCCCGGCCTGCAGCTGCTGGCCGACGTCGACGACCTCGAGCGCATGTTCATCGACGTGCCCACCCACGGCCGGGTGAGCCACGAGGAGCACGGCCCCATCTCCCTGCCGGCCGGCCACTACCGGGTGGTCCGCCAGCGGGAGTACATTCCCGGCGCCTTCCGCCCGGTCGCGGACTGAGGGGCCGACGATGCAGCTGACCCCCGCCCAGGAAGCCATGTCCGCCGCCATCGAGGACCAGTGGCTGGCCACCGCCGTCGCCACCGGCCCCGCCACCCGCGCCGCCGCCGAGTCCGGCGTCCGAGAGGCCTACCGCCTGGCCGGCGCCACCCCACCCGAACGCATCTTCTGGCTCGGCTCCCCCCGAGCCGGCGCGGCCGCTTTCGCCCTCCTCACCGGCGCCTTGCAGCCCAGCGCCGCGCCCGCTTTCCCTTGGCGTGACGACGCCACTTCGCCTTCTCCCTCCTCCGCCTCTCCCCCGGCTGCTTCTCCCTCGCCCACCTCTTCTTCACCCGCTTCTCCGCCGGCCGCCTCCTCCTCCGCCCCTTCTCCCGCAGCCTCCTCACACGCTTCTTTCTCGCCAACCTCCTCCTCACCCGCTTCTCCCTCGCCCACCTCCTCCTCACCTGCTTCTCCCTCGCCCACCTCCTCCTCACCCGCTTCTCCGTCGCCCACCTCTTCCTCGCCCGACCTTTTCTCGGCGAGCGTCACCGCACCTCCGTCTCCCTCGGCGTCATCCGCTCCCGCCGCCATCGCCTCTCATCCCTCCTCGCTTGGCGCCGTGTGGGGCAGCGCGGCGCCCGAGTGGTTCGCTGAGGTCTGCGCGGAGTTGCGCCGGCAGGGTTGGGAACCCGGCGATTCGGCCGGGTCGTCGCCGCCTCACCCCGGCGAAGTGAACGGGGCGCCGCCTCACCCCGGCGAAGTGGACGGGGCGCCGCCTCACCCCGGCGAAATGGACGGGGCGCCGGTGCGCCTGGGTGGAGTGGCCGGGGCGTCGCTGCGTCGCCGGGTGCGTACGGAGCCGTGGGCGGCGGCGCGGCAGGCCGCTGTCGATGCTCTGGGCGGTGACGGGTGGGCGCAACTCAGCGCGGCCGCCGGGCGCCGGTCGTGGCCGCTGGTCATGGATCTGGTGGCGAGCCGGCTGCGCCTGCGGCTGAGCGAAGACCTCGCCGCCGACTTTCCCGGCGCCGCCGGCCGGACCTTGCGGAGCGCTGTTCTCGACGCGATCTACGGGCAGCACGACGGCACCTGGCTGGCCACCTTCGAGGCGGCCGACCGGCTGGCGCCCGAGGCCGGTCTCCTGGCGCCGCTGTCCGGCCTGGCCGCGGTGGCCCAGCATGCCGGCTGGTGGTGGGCGACCGAGCGGTTCGCCGTCCTGACCGAGCGCCCCACGCGGCTGACCCGCGACAACGTCGGCCGGCTGCATCGCGGCGAGGGCCCGGCCATGGAGTTCCCCGACGGCTACGGCCTCTGGGCCTGGCGCGGCATGCCGATCCCGCCGGAGCTGGTGGCCGAGCTGCCCACCCTGACCGTGGCCCGCATCCAGCAGGAGGAGAACGCCGAGCTCCGCCGGGTCATGCTCGAACACTTCGGCTACGAGCGCTACCTGCGCGAGGCCGGCGCCCGCAACCTCGGCTCCGACGAGACCGGCACCCTGTGGCGCCTCGACCTGCCAGGCGACGAACCCCTCGTCATGGTCGAGGTGGTCAACTCCACTCCCGAGCCCGACGGCACCAGCCGCGTCTACTGGCTTCGGGTTCCCCCGGAGACCAACTCCGCCCGGGAGGGCGTCGCCTGGACGTTCGGCCTGACCGCCGAGGAGTACCACCCCTCGATCCAGACCTGACACCCGGCCGAACCCGGACTCGAACGCCGACCAGGGCTGGAAGGCTCACCTCATCCTGGCGGGAGGATGAGGTTTGCCGGTTGGCTCGACAGACTTCTCGCTGCGGCGATCGGATCCGACCACCGCCGCTGAACTCGCGGAAGGGAACGTCGATGGCCACCGGAGAAGCACCAGTCCTTGAAGCCCTGATCGACATCAACGCGGTCGCGCTCGCCCGCACCGAACTCGCCCCGGGCACGGTTCTGCTGGCCCGGATCGCCGCCCTGGCCGCCGTCGACGCTCCGTCGGCGTCCTACCTTCTGCACATCGGCCCGGCGGTGGAGTCCGGTGTGAAGATCGACGACGTCCAGGACGTCCTGGTCGCCATCGCGCCCATCGTCGGCGCCCCGCGCGTCCTCAAGGCGGCCGCCGCGATCACCGAGGCGCTCGGTTTCGCCTTCGCCATCACCGAGGCCGCCCTGTCCGCCGCCGCGGCCGAGGCGAGCAGTGGCGCGGCTGCGGCGAGCAGTGGCGCGGCTGCGGCGAGCAGTCGCGAGGCCGCCGGCGCCTGATCCGATCCCACGGTCGCCGCGGGCCTCGGAAGAGACCCGCGGCGGCCGTTCAGTTCCGCTACTTCAGGTAGGCCTTGTCCTTCATTTGCAGCTCACGGATGTTCATCATCACCAACATGTGCAGGTTGTAGCTGCTCAATCTGTTGTGCGAGGAATACATGTTCGACAGATCGATACCCATCCGCACCGTGGCCTTGTCCCCGATGTCGGTCTGCCCGGTCAGCGGGTTGCTCGGAATGACGTTCGGGAGCTGCAGATAGGTACGGCCGATACCCGCCTCGGTGCCCACGTATCCGAAGTGGATGTTGGACCAGACGTCGTAGTAGAGCTCGTACGACGTCTTCGGAATGTCCGATCGGCATTCACACAGCCGGGGATCGATCGGCCAGTTCACCATCATCCGGAGCTGGGACTTGTGGTCCCAGGGGCCGCCCGGGCGCGTCCGCAGCGCGTACTTCGTCACCGGCTCCGACGTACACAGGACGCTTCCGTTCGAACCGCACCTGGCCATCGCCTTGCGGATGTCACGGACGAACTCGCTGTTCGCGTTCGCGATCATCTCGTCCACCATGAAGTCCAGGAACGTGCAGTACGTGGTGAATCCCGGCGGGTTCTCGCAGGGGTTCAGCGACTCGGAATCCTTGCGCCGCTGCTCCCGGTAGGCATCCATGGTCTCCCGCGCCGCGATCGCCGCCTGAGCCTTGCTCTGGCCGGCGGCGATGGCCGACTTGCGCGCGGCGGCCGCGGCGGCCGACGCGCTCTTGGCCGCGGCGGACGCGCGGTTGGCGGCCGCCTGTGCGTTCTTGGCCGACCGGATCGCCGACTTCTCCGCCTTGCGGGCGGTCGCCGCGGCGTTGTTGGCCTGGTTGGCCGAGTTCGACGCCTTGGTCGCCGAGTTGTTGGCCCGGATGGCGGCGTTGCGCGCGTTCGTCGCGTAGGTCGCCGCCTTGGTGGCCGAGGCGTCGGCCCGGTCGGCGGCGTCCTGCGCCTCGTCCGCCGACCCGTGCGCCAGGTAGGCGTACTGGGCGGCCAGGTCGGCACTCCGCTGAGCGGTCGACGCGGCCTGGTGCGCCTCGTTGAGCAGGCTGTCGACCCGGGCCAGGTGAACCACGGTGTTGTCGTCACGGCGTTGCGCGTAGTACTGGTCCACGTCGAGGAACCGGCGGATGTAGCTGATCGGCCCGCTCAGTGCGGCCTGCGCGGCCGCGCGTACCTCGGATCCCTTCGGAGCCGCCGACAGAACCTGCGTCGTGGCGACGACGGCGTCCTGCTCCGCCGCGTAGTCCTGACCGGTGAGCAGGAACTTCTCCCGGTCCTGGTCGCTGCCGTTGAGCGCCGTGGTGCCGGCCGCCTTGGAGGCCGCGCCGCCCGCGTTCATGATCGCGGTGATCTGCGCCCGCTGGTAGTCGGCCTTGCCGGGATAGACGCGAGTGCGCAGGAACGCCTGCACCTCGCTCGGCGTGGCGTCGAGCTTCGCCTTCGCCGCGTCGGCCAGCGCCTGCGGCTCGCCCGTGACGCTCAGGTCGAACAGCTGGTCGCGGTCGTCCTCGTCGGCGGCGGAGTCGAGGTCGGTCCGGAGGAACGCCACCACGTCGTCCTCGCTCCCGACCAGGGCGTCGCCCGCGGCGGTCTGCACCCAAGCACCGTCGGTGGTGAGCAGCTGCAGTGCCGCCTGCCGGGTCTTGCTCACGATCGTCGCCGTGTCCGTGGCCTGCCGCGCCTCGGCCAGCAACTGGACCGTGGCCGCGTTCCAGCGCTCGCGCACCGGAAGGTTCACGGCCGTCAACGCCGGAAGCTCGTCGAGCTGGTCCAGTTCGGCGTCCTGCGCGGCCAGCGCCTCCATCTTGGCCTGCGCCGTACGGGCGGTGAGCTGCTCCGCCTCGGCACTGCGGGCGGCGGCGTCCACCTCGTCGGCGGTCGTCGCGGCCTGAGCCGCGATGGTGGCCGCCTCCTGAGCGCGGGCGGCGTTCTCGTCGGCGCTCTTGGCCAGGTCGGTCGCCTCGCCGGCGTGCGCCGCCGCGGTGTCGGCCGCCTCGGCCGACCGCCGGGCGTGGGTGGCGGCGTCCCGGGCGTACTTGCCGGCCAGCTTCGCCGCCGCGGCGGCCCGCCGGGCCAGCGCGGTGGCCGCCTTGGCCGCCCGGTCCGCCTCGGCTGCCTGCCGGGAGGCCTGCGCGGCCGCGCGCTTGGCCTTGGCCGATTCCTTCTTGCTCACGTTGGCGTTCTTGCTGGCGGTGTTCGCCGCCGCCCCGGCCTCGGCGGCGTTGCCGGCGGCGGAGGTCGCGGCATCCGCGGCGTCACTCGCGTCCTCCGCGGCGAGCGCGGCCTGGTCGGCCAGCAGAGACGCGTCGTCCGAGGCCCGGGCGATCTCCAGCGCGTCCTTGGCCGAGGCGGCCGCGGCCGCGGCCTTCGTCTTGTCGTGGGCCGCGTCCCGGGCCGCCTGGCGCGCCTTGATCGACGCCTGGCTGGCCCGGACGGCGGCCTGGGACGCGCGGGCCGCCGCGGTGGCGGCGGTCTTCGCGGCCGCGACCGCGGCCCGGGCGGCCCTGGTCGCCTTCTGCGCGGCGGCCGCCGCCTCACGTGCCGCCTCGGCCGCTCGGGCCGCCGCGGCGTTGGCCTTCTGCATCGAGTCCTTGGCGGCCGCGGTCTCGTCGGCCGCGCGCTTGGCCGCCTGCTTGGCCGCCTGCGCCTGCGCCTTGGCCTGGGCCGCCGCGCGTTTCGCGGCGAAGGTCTCCTCGGCCGCGGTCTGGTTCGCCGCCGTCGCCTGGTCGACCAGGGTGCTGAGGGTGGCGACCTCCTCGTCCCGGGCCTGGGCGATCTCGTAGCCGACGACGAGGAAGTCCTCGATGTCCTCCGGGCCGCCCTGCAGCGCCGTTCGCGCCGCTTCGCGGACGATCGGCCCGCCGGAGCTCATCAGCTGGGTGACCCGCACCTCGCGGTCGGTGGCCCGCGCCGCGACGAAGCCCGTGGCCAGGAATTCCTTCCTGGCCTCGGGGGTGCCGTCGATGGCGGCCCGGGCCGCGGCCTTCACGGCCGGGCCGGTGGCCGACGTCAGCAGCTGAGTGACCGCCACCTCGTTGTCGACCTGGTCCGGCGTCTGCCAGCCGGTCGTCAGGAAGGTGTGTACGTCGGCGTCGCTTCCGTTCAGCGCGGTCTGCGCGGCCAGGTGGGTGGCCGGCCCGCCGGTCGACACGAGCCGTACCGTCCGCAGCCGTTCGTCCTGTGCCAGAGCCTCGGCATATCCCTTGCTCAGGAACGCGCTGACGTCGCTGTCGGAGCCGGCCAGGGCCGCGCCCGCGGCCCGGCTGACGTTGGAGGCGGTGCCGAGAGCGTCAGCCGGGCTGACCTTGGCCACCAGATCCTCGTCGAGGTCGCCGATCCGGTCGGCGGCGGTCGGCGAGACTCCGCCGTTGGCCGCCAGAAGCACCTGCAGAACGCGCTCCCGGTCGGTGAGCTGGGGCTCGGCCGCGATCGCCGGCTGGGTGAGGCCACCCGCCACCAGGGTGCCGGCCACCAACACGGCTGACATGGAGGCAGCGGCCGTACGGAATGAGATGCGGCCGGTCATATCCGCAGCTCCAGAAGCGTCGCGGCGTCCCGGCTCTCGCCGATGCCGATGCCTTCCAGGTCGTTGGGCTGGACCGTCGTCGTCTCGGACTCGCCCTCCACGGTGTAGTGGGCGACGACCTCGTGCGTGTCGTCGGCCCACACCTGGAAGGCGCCGACCAGGACCATTTCCACGAATCCGTGGTCGCCGCGGAGCTGGAAGCAGTAATCGTTCTTGATGCCCCGGTCGTCGAGCGAGACCGCCTTGATCTGGGTCTCGCCCAGGACGCATTCGACCTTGACCAGGTTGCCGTCACCCCGGGTGAGGGTGATGCCCGGGTCCGCGCTGCCGTCCGGGTAGCTGAAGTCCTCCACCAGCGGGGCGGAGGCGACGTTCTCGTCCTTGGCGCTGGCGGCGCCGCTGGTGAGGGCGACCAGGCCGCCGACCAGGAGCGCGGTGGCGGCGAGCACGGCCGCTACCCGCCGATGACGTATCGGTGCCGACATTGAAGTTCCCCTTTGTTTCTGCACATGGGCCACGATCGAGCGATTCGACGCCGGTGAATCAGTCACGAGGGCCGAAGACGATCGGGTCGGCCCAGTCGACGCCGAAGCGGACCCGGTTGGGGTAAAGGAGCAGGTTGCCGGCGTTGTCCTTGGCGAGCAGCCCGGCCCGGGTCTCGCTGCCGAAGGTGACCGGAACGAGGTTGGACCGGGTCAGCCAGCCGCTGCCCGAGCCGGTGTCCACGGCGGGCACGAACTGGGATCCGTCGGCCTTGCCGGCGTAGATCCGCATCTTGCCGGTGGTGGACTCCACGGTCTGCAGGTCGTCGTAGTCGTCGGTGTCGAACTTGGCGACCTGGAGTTCCTTCAGGCCGCCCCAGCCGGTGCCGTACTGCACACCGGCCGCGAAGGACCCGCCGGCGGCCGTTCCCCGGTACAGGATCAGCTGCTGGGTGGAGCTCTTCACGACCAGCAGGTCGTCGTACGCGTCGCGGTCGACCTTGCCGACGGCCACGTCACGCAGGTCGGTGGTCCAGCCGGCGCCGATCTGGACGCTGGTGCCGAACGAGCCACCCGCCGCGGTGCCGGGGAAGTAGACCTGGGCGTTGGTCGTGCCGTTGATGGCCAACAGGTCGTCGTAGGAGTCGCGGTTGATCCGGCCGACCGCGAGTTCCCGCAGGCTGCCCCAGCCGGTGGCGATCTGCACGCGGGAACCGAACGTGTTCGCGGAGGTGCCGGGGTGCATCCAGGCGACACCGGCGGCGTCGATGCCGAGCAGGTCGGTGTAGTTGTCGCGGTTGAACTTGCCGGTCACGATGTTCGACAGCTCGCCGGGCTGCGGCGCGCTGACCTTTCCGGGCGCCGCGACGCGGTTGGTCCATCCGGCCTCGGCGGTACGCGTGTGCAGCCACGACTTTCCGGCGGAGTCGACCTCGACCAGGCCGTCCAGACCCGTACGGTCGATCTTGGCCTTGGTGAGAGAGGTCGCGGTGTTCCAGCCCGTCCCCGAGCCGGTGTCGGCGCCGGGCTCGAACTGCGAGCCGTCCGGCTTGCCGGCGTAGATGAACAGCTTGCCGGTGGTCGACTGAACGGTCACCAGGTCGTCGTACGCGTCGTTGTTGAACTTGCCGACTTGCAGGTCTTTCAGGTTGCCCCAGCCCAATCCGTACTGCACACCGCCGGCGAAGGAGCCGCCGGCCGCGGTGCCCCGGTAAAGGAACAGCTGCTGAGTGGAGGTCTTCACGACCAGCAGGTCGTCGTACGCGTCCCCGTCGACCTTGCCGATCGCGATGTCCCGCAGGTCGGTGGTCCAGCCGGCGCCGATCTGGACGCTGCTGCCGAACGAGCCACCCGCGGCCGTGCCGGGCCAGTACACCTGGGTGTTGTTCGTGCCGTTGATACCGGTCAGGTCGTCGTACGCGTCGCGGTTGATCCGGCCGGTCTCGAGCTCACGCACGCTCGCCCAGCCGGTGGCGATCTTGACCTTGGCGCCCCACACGCCCGGAGTGGCCGTTCCGGGGTACAGCCAGAGGACGCCGGCGGCGTCGATGCCGGCCAGGTCCTGGATCCCGTCCCGGGTGAACTCGCCGGTCACGGTCTCGCGCAGGCCGTTCGGGGTGACGGCCGTGCTGGTCCGGATCCAGTCGGCCAGGTCGTCGGTGCGCGCACCGGCCGCCTCGCCCGTCCGGGTGTCCGGCTCGCCCAGGCAGCCCTTCTGACCCGACTCGACGCTGATGCCGACGAGCTTCGGGCCGGAGGCGGTCTCCCGGAACGCCGGAGCACCGGCGTCGCCCTTGCACAGGGTGGCGCCCGCCGAGGCGGCGCTGAGCTCGAACCGGCCGGCCGACACCGCGCCGACCGCGAAGTCACCGGCGTGCATACGGGTCGGCACCCACTCGGTGCTCGTCCGGCCGTAGCCGGCGATCCGCAGCGTCTCGCCTTCCTGAGGCGCGTCAGCGCTGAACGACACCGGCGCGATACCGCTGACCGTGGCCGACAGCTCGGCCAGTACCAGATTGCGATCCGGGTGCGGAACGAGCGCCGTCACCGCGAGCCGCTTACCGGCCGTCGTCGTCGTGACGTCGGCCCGCCCGACCAGGACCGTGGCCGGCTTCGCCGGCGCACCGGCGGTAACCGCCGCATCACCGACAGCGAAGCAGTCCTTGGCGGTGATGATCCACTGCGGGGCGACCAGCGCTCCGCCGCAGCCGCTCTGATCACCGAAATTGATCTTTGCTACGAAGGGCAGTGCCCCATCGGCGACCTCCTCGGCTCCGGCCACGGCCAGCGCCGAACCGCCCCCGAGAAGACCAGCGGCCAACGCTGCTGTCAGCAGGCCGCCTCCCCACACCTGCGCGCGTCTGCGCACGAATTACTCCCCGTGTCTCGACAGAGTTCGACCGCCCCAGCAGTCAGCCCGGCGCATGATGATCGATGGCCCGGCTCGCGGTGCAGCGTAGGTGATCAATGTGGACGGTGCGGCCCCATAGGGAGTGACAGATCTAACACGCTCCGCCGTTCACCACGATTTCGACTCAGCGGTGTCGACCGCGATCGCTCGCGCTCTATGATGCAAAGCCCCCGGACCTTCTGCCCTGGAGCGTCACCGATCACCGCCAGCGCCGCACCCACGCACAAATCGGGCGCTCTGGTACCCCAGCAGCGCACCCCCGTGACCGGGGACACGTCCACGCCGGTCCGGTCCCGACGGGCACCGTCCCCGGCCTCCGGCCGGTGGCTGTCGGTCACCGCCTGGGTCGCGCCCCTGCTGGCCGCGGTGACGTTCGGCGTCTGGCACCTGACGACCCCGGCGCTGTGGGCCGACGAGCTCGCCACCTGGGGCGCGGTGCGCGTCTCGTGGTCCCAGTTGTGGCAACTGTCCGGAACGGTGGACGCGGTGCTGGCGCCGTACTACGCCGTCATGAAGGTCTACACCGCCGTCGCGGGCACCTCGACCGCGGCGTTGCGCCTGCCCGGTCTGCTGGCCTTCGTCCTGACCGCCGTGGTGATCACGGCGATCGGCCGACGGGTCGCCGGCCCGCTGGCGGGCAGCGTGGCGGCACTGCTGTTCGTGGTCACGCCGACCACCTCCCGGTACGCGCAGGAGGCACGGCCGTACGCCATCGTGATGCTTCTGGCCGCGATCGCCGTCCTATGCCTGATCCGGCTCGTCGAGCGGCCCTCCGCCGGCCGCCTGGCCACCTACGCGGCGGTCACCGGCCTGGCCGGGGCGCTGCACCCGTTGAGCGGCTTGTTCCTGCTCGCGGCGCACGCGGTCGCGGTGGTGTGGTTGCAGTGCGCGAAAAAGACGGACGGCTGGCCGACGACCCTGCGCTGGCTGGCGGCCGCCGTCGTGGGCGCCCTACCGGCGCTGCTGCTGGCCTGGTGGGCCTCCGGCCAGACGGCCCAGGTCTCCTGGATCGGGCTGGTCGGCCTGTCCGGCTTGCAGGCGTTCCCCAGCTCGCTGTTCGGATCGGCCGCGGTCGGCGGCCTCCTGCTGGTGCTCGCGCTGGTCGGCCTGCGCCCCGAGCCGGCCCTGGTCAGCATCGCCGCCACGGCCCTGATCCCGACCACGCTCATGCTGAGCGCGGGTGCGGTGATTCCGATCTGGGTTCCCCGGTACGCGCTGTTCTCGCTCCCGGCCATCGCCCTGCTCGCCGCCACGGCCGCCGTGCGTTTCGGGCGTACCCAGGCCTTCCTCGCGATCGGCCTGGCCGTCCTGCTCTCCTGGCCCAGCTACGTCAGCCTGCGCCTGGTCGACGGCCACGGCCAGGACTCGGAGAACATCGCGGCGGTCATCGGCCCCCGCTACCGCCCGGGCGACGTCGTGGTCTTCCCCGACACCCACCCGAGCATCCCGTGGGCGGCCCGCGACATCTACGAGCGCTACCTGCCGGCCCCACGCCCGCCCGACGTGCTGGCCCGCACCCCCCAGCGCCGCGACGGCAAGTTCCTGGCCACCGAGTGCCCCAACGCCGCCTGCCTGGGCAACCCACCCCGCATCTGGGTGGTCCGGATGGACAGCCCCACCGACCCCCTGCAAGACATGAACCCGGGCAAACGCCAACGCATCAACCAGTCCTACCGGACGGTCCAGCGCTTCCCCACCAAACTCCTCGTAGTGGTACTGCTGGAACGAAAAACTCCCACTCCCACCCGCTGACGTTCAGGCGGCGCCGCGTTCGCCGGCGGCCCGGCGGCGCAGGTTCGGGTCGAGCACGGCCGGGGGTACGTAGGCCTGGTCGAGGCGGGTGACGTCGGTGCCGGGCGGGACGATCGCGTCGATCCTTTCCAGGATGTCGTCGGTGAGCGCTACGCCGAGGCCGTTGAGCAGGTCGTCGAGCTGTTCCACGGTGCGTGCGCCGAGCAGCGTGCTGGTCACGCCCGGGTGCGCGATGGTGAAGGCCATGGCGAGGTGGGCCAGCGGCAGGCCGGCCTCGCCGGCGAGCGGGACGAGCTGTTCGACGACGTCGACGCGGCGTTCGTCGTTGAGGTGTTTGAAGTAGCGAGCGCGGCTCAGGTCGTTCGGCCGGCCCTTGCGGACGCGGCCGGTGAGCATGCCCTGCCCGAGCGGGCCCCACACCAGCGTGCCGAGGCCGTAACGCTGCGCGGCCGGCAGCACGTCGTTCTCGGCGCCGCGGTTGAGGATCGAGTAAGGCAGCTGCTCGGTGCGGAAGCGTTCCAGCCCACGCCTCTCGGAAAGCCAGTGGGCGTCGGCGATGTCGACGGCCGGCGTGTTGGACGATCCGATCGCCCGCACCTTGCCGGCGCGGATCAGGTCGGTGAGCGCGGAGAGGGTCTCCTCGATGTCCGTGTCCGGGTCCAGCTTGTGCACCTGGTAGAGATCTAGGTGATCCGTCTGCAGGCGGCGGAGCGAACTCTCCACCGCGGTCATGATCCAGCGCCGGGAGCCGCCCTGCTGATTGGGGTCGGTGCCGGCCGGCCGGCCGAACTTGGTGGCGAGCACGACGGCGTCCCGCCGCCCCTTGAGCGCCCGGCCCACGACTTCCTCCGAGTCTCCATAGGCGTCGGAGGTGTCGATGAGGTTGATCCCCGCGTCCAGCGCCTTGTGGATCACCCGGATCGAATCCTCCGGGTCCGGGTTGCCCACCCGCGTGGCGAACATCAGCGCGCCGAGCCCGTACGGGCTGACTTTGATGCCGGTCCGGCCCAGGGTGCGGTAACGCATGATCGTCTCCTCGGGGTACGGTGACTGAAACGGAAAGCCTTTCCGGAATTATACGGAAAGCTTTTCCGGAACAGCAAGGGAGGCGACGGTGCCGGAGACCACCGGTTCAAGGGCGAGCATGGGTACGCGCCGGAAGCGAACCGACGCCCAGCGCAACCTCGAGTCGCTGCTCGAGGCCGCGAAAGCGGTCTTCATGACGTCGGGGGTGGACGCGCCGGCGAAGGAGATCACCGACCTGGCCGGCGTCGGAGTCGGCACGCTCTACCGGCACTTCCCCCAGCGCTCCCACCTGATCAAGGCGGTGATCGAGCGCGAGATCGACGCCTGCGCCGACGCCGGCCCGGCGCTGGCCGCCGAGCACACGCCCGCAACCGCCCTCGCCCGATGGCTCGACCGGCTCACCGAGTTCGTCGCGACCAAACGCGGATTCGCCGCGGCGCTGCACTCGGGCGACCCCGCGTACGACGGCCTCTCCGCCTACCTGATGGAAAAGCTGGCGCCGGCCCTGGGATCCCTGCTCGACACCGCGGTCACCGCCGGGGAGATCCGCCCCGAAGTCAGCCCACAGGACCTGCTCTACGCGGTCGCCAAACTGTGCACGCCCCTGCCGACCGAGGAACCCGACCACGGCCGTCGCATGGTCACGCTCATCGTCGACGGACTTCGGACCGGCAACACCAGCGCCGCGCCACCTTTCGCCAACCCGGGCCGATCCGGACCGGTGGCGGACCGCAGGGAGTAGCCGCCCAACGACGGCGCTGACCGACAGCCCCATCGCAAGTACTTCCACGACCTGCGGCATACGCACCGCACATGGCGCGGCTGGTGAGGTTTCCGGGCCACACGGCACGAGGTCACCGCGGAGTTTGCTCCGCCGGCCGACCGGTAGAAGAGCCTCCAGCCGCAGCTCAGCAGGCCACCGGGCGATGGAAACACGATCAGGGGACTAGGCCTGGGCGCTCAACGTAACGCCGCGCTCCTTGCCCCAAGAGCAGAAAAGCTCCCAAATTTCGGGAGCCATCTACGATCCGGTCGGCGGGTATCCGCCTGACCTGCGGAAATATGTGGGCGATACTGGGATCGAACCAGTGACCTCTCCGGTGTGAACGGAGCGCTCTCCCGCTGAGCTAATCGCCCTCAACGGAGTCAGACTCTACTAGACGCCGGCCCGTGGGGGCGAATCAGGGGTCACGTCAGCAGTTTGCGTCCCTCGTCGATCAGGTCGATGCCGAGGCTGAGGCGGACCGAGATGTAGACGATGGCGCACACGAAGGCGCAGCTGACCAGGCCCACGATGATTTTGATGGGCCAGGACTGGCGGGCTATCCAGTGGGTCCAGCCCTGTACGTGCCTCTTCGTGAACTCGAGCAGCTTCCTGGCCCACGCGAACTCGATGGCCCAGATGGCCAGGCCGAGGATCACGATCGCCCAGCCGGGGCCGGGGAAGGGGATCAGGACGATGCCCACGGCGACGACGATGGCGCCGAGTGTGGCTACTGAGATCTTGAGGGCCAGCCGGCCTGTCGGGTTCGCGCGGATCTTGTCCAGCACACCGAGTGGGGACTGATCTTCGTCGGGTTTCGTAGTCATTTCATCCCCCAGTGTTCCGGGTCCCCGTCACTACCCGGGAGGAATGGACGTTACCGGAGTAAGTCAACTGCTGGACCACCCGACGCCGGGCGGAACCGAGTACTTGGGCAGAACAGGACAAGATATCGCTTTTCGTCTTGTACCAAAGGGTTTTCGGAACCGTCTTCCCACTACTGGGTGAGATCAGCGTATGGCGGAGCGTAACGACAGGGATCACCTGAGTATGGGAAACGCGGGGTTCACCAGCCTCGCAGCGGTGCCGGGGGGAGTTCGTCCATGAGTACCATTCGTCCAACGACCGTCGAGGTCGAGACCTCGCTGCGGCTCGTAGCGCCTGACGCCACGGCACTGCCCGTGCGCGCCAGTCTGCGTTACGACCCAGCCGACCCGTATGCGGTCCACGTGTTGTTCCACGCAGAATCAGCCGGTGGGGAAGCCGTGAGCTGGTCCTTTGCGCGGGAACTGCTCGTGACCGGGCTCGATGAGCCCGCGGGCATCGGCGACGTCCGGGTGTGGCCGTGGGCCACGCCCCGGGGGGATTTCGTCGCCCTGGCGCTGTCGTCACCCGACGGCAACGCGCTGTTCGAAGTGCCTCGCAGCGTCCTGGTCCGATTCCTCCGGCGCACCTATGTGGTGGTGCCGCGCGGGCGGGAATCGGAACACCTGGACGTCGACGCGGCGGTCAACCGGCTTCTCGCCGGTAGATAGAAATACAAAGAAGCGACCCGCACGGACACTGCCGGTCCGTGCGGGTCGCTCTTTTACGAGCGCAAAATCAACAACCGGACAAATAGCGGAATCCGAGTCAAGAAACGGACATATCCGTGCCTGCGGGTGAATAACTCCCCGACCACGGAAAACATCGTCCGGACCAGGGATGCGTCGCTGGTCATCGGCGGTTACCGTCGGCGCGATGTCCCTTGCAGCCTCGCGTGACACCGCGACCAGTTTCCGCCCGCCCGGCTGGGCGGGCGTCGGCACCTGCGCGCTCGACGCCACCGGCTCGGGGGCGCCCGAGCGGCTTCCTTTCCACGTGCTGCTGCTGGCGACGGCCGGCCACGGCGCGGTCGAGGTCGACTTCTTCGCGCACTCCTGCCGGCCGGGCACGCTGCTCTGGATCCGGCCGGGCCAGGCGCTGCGGGTGGGCCGCAACGGCCTGACCGCGTCGGCGATCACCTTCGAGCCCCATCTGGCCGGCGACGAGGAGCCCGCGGTCGGGCGCTGGCAGCTGCGCGGCGAGGACGAGGACGCCGTGATCAGCGAGTTCGCGCAGCTCGCGGTCGACTGCGACCGGCACCGCCGGGGCCCGCTGGCCGGCGAGTTGCTGCGCCACCAGCTCCGCGTCCTGCTGCTGCGGATCGCCCTGCTGGCCGGGGCCGACAACGCCGGGCCGGAGAGCCGTACCTACACGCGCTTCCGGTCGATGCTCGAGTCCGGTCATCCGCACAGCCGCCGGGTCGAGGACTACGCCGACGAACTGAACTGCTCGGTGCGTACCCTCACCCGGGCCTGTCTGTCGATGACCGGCCGCACGGCCAAGCAGGTCGTCGACGACCGGGTCGCCCTGGAGGCGCGCCGGCTGCTCGCCTGCACCTCGCTCTCCGTGGCCGAGGTGGGCCGTCACCTGGGGTTCGCCGAGCCGACGAACTTCGGCCGCTTCTTCCATCGAGAGGTCGGCATGAGCCCGGGACAGTTTCGTGCGGACGCCGCGCACGGACCCCGGCAAGCCATTCCCGCACAGCGACGGCCACCTGACAGAGGGTAATCCCCATATATCCGTGGGGTATGTGTGAGTCGCTGGCGCCGACGAGGCATTATGGGTATGTGCAGATCTCCGCGCGCGGCGACTACGCGGTCCGGGCCGCCCTCAGTTTGGCGCGGGCCTACCCGGCGCTGATGTCCGCCCAAGCCATCGCCCAAGACCAGGAAATGCCCCGCAAGTTCCTCGAGGCGGTGCTGGCCGACCTGCGCCGCGCCGGTGTGGTCCGGGCCCAGCGAGGCGCCGAGGGTGGCTACACACTGTCACAACCCCCACGCGATGTGATGATCGGCCAGATCATCAGGGCCGTCGATGGGCCGCTCGCCGGCGTGCGCGGTCTCCGTCCTGAGGAGACTCAGTACACGGGCGCGGCCGAAAACCTGCCCAACCTCTGGATCGCCGTGCGCGCCGCCATCCGCGAGGTGCTCGACGAGGTCAGCCTGGCCGAGGTGCTCAGCGGCCGGATGCCGGCCCACGTCCGCAAGCTCACGACACGCCCGGACGCGTGGCAGCCCCGTTAGACAGCCAAGTTTGCCGATTCGGCGAATCGGGAATCGTCGGCCCATCCCCGACACCCCCACGAAGGGACATAGAGCGATGGGCATCGTCTTCCGGAGCCGCAAGAAGTTCGGCCCGCTGATCCTGAACTTCACCGAGAACGGTTTCTCCTCGTGGAGCTTCAAGATCGGCCGCTGGTCGTGGAACTCGCGCACCCGCGCGCACCGCGTCGACCTGCCCGGCCCGCTGTCCTGGAAGCAGGACAAGAGCCGGTCCTAAAGCGAGATCACGACGTCTCCGCCGAGGCGGCCGTGCTCGGGTGACCGGGAGACCGTTCCCGCGTCCACCAGCGAGTGCAGCACCCGGGTGGCGTCGGCCGCCCGGTAGACCGTCTCGGTGAGCGCGAAGGTCCGCAACTCCGTCACGGTCGCCGGGCCCCGCTCCAGGAACGCCAGCAGCTCGCGGCGAAGCGGACCCGGGTGCGGCGTGAGCGAGATGTCGATCAGGTGCCGGTCCGGGTCGCCGGGGTCGCGGTAGCGCACCCCGGCGAACTCGTCGACCGCCCACAGGGTCTCCTTGAACCCTTCGAGGCTCTTGCCCAGGGTGGTTCCGTAGATCAGCAGTTCGCCCGGCTCGTCCGAGACGGCAAGCTCCACCCGCGTGACCAGCGGCCATCCGGCCCGATAGGGGCCGGGGTCGGCGCCCGGCGGCAGGATCAGCAGGAACTCGGCCGGCCGGCCGGCCGTCAGCGCCGCGACCGTGGCCGGCGCGGGACTCACCCCGGCCGAGGCGCCATCCAGAAAACCCAGCAGCGGTACGCGCTGAGCTCCGATCGCCGTCAGCGCCACCGGCAGCATCGTGTCCGTCGGGCCGGAGATCGCGTGTACCGGGAAGGCGTCCAGCGCCGGCACCTCGGCGCCCGTGGCCACCATGGACAGCTCGCGACCCCGTACATAATCGGCTTGATCGGCCAGCACCCGAGCCGCCGCCGAGGCCGCCAGGCCGCCGTCCGCGTCGGCGTAGCCGTGCGCGTAGACCACCCGCCGGGCCCGGTGCAGCGCCGCGGGCGCCCACGCCTCCAGATGGCGGATGAGCAACTCGCGCTTGACGATGGCGATCTCTTCGACGGACATATCTGATTTCTATCCTGCCTGGCCAGCGCAGATCGGACTGGGTGTTCGCGCCTGCTGACTTGTACCTACGGTATTCACGCGAGCACTATGAGATATATGGCCGCTCCTCCGCTAGCCGAGCTCACCCACCGCGCCCAGACGTTGACGTCGGCCGGCGATCTCGTGGGCGCTCAGCGGGTCCTGGCCAATGTGCTCGACCCGGCCGCCGCCGACCCTCGCCAGGCCAGTCCCGACCTCGCGCTCGCGGCCGCGCTGCACGCCCGCATCCTGATCGCGCTCGGCGACGTGCAGAGCGCGCGCGTGTGGGCCGAGTTCGCGCACGCGGCCGAGGAGCGCCTGCACGGGCCGCACGACGAGCGTACGGTCGCCGCCGCGGCCACCCACGCGGCCGTCCTCCAGCGCATCGGCCAGTTCGGGCACGCGGCCCGGGTCTACCGCCGGCTGGTCGGCGACCTGACCGAGATCGACGGCCCGGACACGCCCCGCGTGCTGGCCGCCGAGGCCGATCTGGCCACCGCCGAGCACGCCGCCGGCCACTGCGGCGCCGCCCGCGGCCGGCTCTCCGCGGCCTGGCGCCGGCACAGCCGCCTGTACGGTGACGCCGCTCCGGCCGGCATCAAGATGCTGGCCCGGCTGGGCGCGATGGAACGCGACTGCGGCCGCGACGCCGAATCCCGCGATCACCTGGCCAAGGCGCAGGAGCTCTGCGCCCGTTACCTGCCGGCCGATCATCCGCTGGTCCGCCAGGTGGCGGCGCTGGCGGCGGCGCCGGCCTCGCCGAAGCACGCCTGCAAGGCCCAGGAGGCGGGCGTCACCACGGTGGAGACTCCGGGCGTACGCCATCTGCCGTTTCCCCGGCGTCCGACCGTGCCCGACCCGAGCGAGGGTTTCCCGCCCGAGGAGCCGGCCGACAACCGGGCCACCGACCCGAACGGCACGGTCTATCAGCAGCCGCTGTACCTGTCCGACGTGCATCAGGCGCCGGGTGACCTGACCGGCCGGCACGCGCGAGCCGACACGCCGCCGCCGATGCCGGGCCAGCGCGCGCCCGACTACGGCCCGGACGGGCGCCCGCAGCCGGTCGGCTCGGCCCCGGCGAGCACGTACGAGCCGCCGCCCAACACCGAGCGCCGCCTGCCGGTCCGTACCGAGCAGCCGCCCGCCCCGCGCCGCCGCCAGCCCTTCATCCTGGCCGCGGTGCTGGTCGCGGGCATCGCCGCCGCCGTCGCCGTGGTCGCGTTGACCCTGCCGGACGCCGACGGCGCCACCGGCCCGCCGCCCCCGCCGGCCACCACTGCGGCGGCGCCGTCGGCCCAGGCGACCAGTAAGGCGCCGGCCACGTCCAAGCCACCGGCGGCCAAGGCCGATCCGGGCGCGCCGCAGAACGTGCGCCTGCGGGACAACCGCGACAGCGTGGTGCTCCAGTGGACGTACCCGCAAGACGCCGAAGGCCCGATTCTGGTTTCCGGCGGTCGCGCCGGGCAGGATCCGAAACCCTTCCAGCAGCTGCCCGCCGGCAGCGGCGATTACGTGGTGTACGGCCTGAACGAGAACCTGAACTACTGCTTCACCGTGGCCGTCGCGTACTCGAGCAACCGCATCGCCACATCGGCTCCGGCCTGCACCAAGCGCTAAAAGCATTGATAAACATAAATCTTGTCATCCCGGTTCGGTAATACGATCGGCGGTATGTGAGCTCATTTCCCCAGGTCACAGCGGATCTGCCGGGGGTTGGGGAGAAATGCCCGCATCTTGAAGGATGCATCGACGTCTGCCAATACTGAGCCCGGTACGCCGCATCAGGCGTCATCCCCATCCCCCGGGAGGAACCGTGCTCAACCGGAAGCTGCGCCGACCGATCGTCGGCCTGGCGGCATCTGTGCTCGTCGGCTCCACGCTCATGGCCTTCTCGCCCGCGTCATCCGCGGCGGCCGCGCCCGGCGCCGACCCCTCGTTCGCGCCCTCGGCGCTCGCCGGCAAGCTCGACGCCCAGTTCGGCGCCAGCATCGCCGGGTCGTACATCGACGACGCCGGCAAGGTGGTCGTGAACGTCACCGACGCGGCCACCGCCCGTTCGGTCACCGCCGCCGGGGCCACGCCCCGCTTCGTCGCCCGCAGCGGCGCCAGCCTGGCCGCCGCCGACAACGCCCTGAAGGCCGAACTCAAGACCCCCGGCACCGCGTTCGCCATCGACCCGGTCAGCAACCAGGTCGTCGTGTCCGTCGACAGCACGGTCACCGGCGCCAAGCTCGCCGCCGTCCAGGCCACCGTGGCCAAGCTCGGCGACCGCGCCCGCATCGAGTCGGCACCCGGCACGATCTCCGTCAAGATCTCCGGCGGCGACGCGATCTACGCCGGCGGCGGCCGCTGCTCGCTCGGCTTCAACGTGCGCAACAGCGCCGGCACGAACTACTTCCTGACCGCCGGCCACTGCACCAACATCGGCTCGACCTGGACCAACGGCTCGACCACCCTGGGCACCCGGTCCGGCACGAGCTTCCCGGGCAACGACTACGGCATCGTCCGCTACACGAACACGACCATCACCAAGACCGGTGGCGTCGGCTCGCAGGACATCACCTCGGCCGGCACCCCGGCCGTCGGCGCGACCGTCTACCGCCGCGGCTCCACCACCGGCACCCGCTCCGGCCGGGTCACCGCGCTGAACAGCACGGTCAACTACGCCGAGGGTTCGGTCTCCGGCCTGATCCGCACCACCGTCTGCGCCGAGCCGGGCGACAGCGGCGGCCCGCTGTACTCCGGCACCACCGCGCTCGGCCTGACCTCGGGCGGCAGCGGCAACTGCTCCTCCGGCGGCACCACGTACTTCCAGCCGGTCACCGAGCCCCTGAGCGTCTACGGCGTCTCGGTCTTCTGATCCATCGACACCGAAACAGCCCTGCCCGTACGGGTGGGGCTGTTCCGGTGTCGACAATCAACCACGCCATGAACGAGCGAGACACACTGGCCCAGTTCCTCGACCAGCACCGCGAGTGGACGCTGGCCGCCCTCGACGGCCTGACCGAGGCCGACGCGGCGGCCCGCCTGCTCCCGGCGACCACCATGACCATCGGCGGGATCGTCAAGCACCTCGCCCACATGGAAGACCTGTGGTTCACGCACAAGCTGCTCGGCGAGCCCTACCCGGAACCGTGGGCGTCCGCCCCACCCGGCGAACAGTGGGCTTGGAGCTCGGCGGCGGACGACTCGGTGGACGAGCTCCGCACGCTCTACATCGAGGCCTGCGCCCGCAGCCGAGCCGCCGTCGCCCGCATCGACGACCTGGACACGCGGGCCGCGCTGCCGTCGTTCGGCAAGGCACCGGTCAGCCTGCGCTGGCTGTGGACCCAGATGATCCGCGAGACCGCCCAGCACCGCGGCCACCTCGACCTGATGCTGGACGTGATCCGGGCCAGGAGCACCGAGAAACCTTCCTCGCACTAGCGAACGACCGAATTGTTCGTGCGCCGGCCCGGTGATGTCAGCGGCGGAGATTCGGGCCAGAAGATCAAGCGCCACGCTGTGCCCCAGCGGCGTCATTTCGGGCAGGGCCGCGACCAGGACGGTCGCGACCGGCGCGCAGCCCTCGCAGGGACCTGCCACGGACAAAAGGATGCGCTCGATCCAGACGCCGAGCCGGGCTGCCTCATGCGGGGCCAGTCGAATCGAGCGATGTCGTCGTCGATGCTCACGTGAGGACCTTCGTACGGCGATGGTGTGAACAGGTTGCCCACACCTCGAAATCTCGCCCCTCGAAGCCATGGACCGCCCGGTCTCAGCCTATGTAGATCAACAACATAGGCTCCCGCGGTGCCTCTCAAGGTCCGGTTCCGCCCCGACACCCCCTACCTCGGTTCACTCGCCGGCTTCGCCCTCGCGGCCGTCCTCGGCCTGATCCTCGTCCACGGCGACAACACCGTCGGCACCATCGCCACCGACGGCTCCGGCCTGGTCGCGCTTGTCCTCGCCCTGCCGCTCATTTTGAGCACCGTTCTGCGGATCCCGGTCCTCACCGTCGACGACAAGGGCATCCGGCTGCCCAACATGCGCCTGACCTGGCCCCACATCGCCCGGCTCACCGAGACGGTGGGACCCCGCCGCCGGCCCGTTCTCCTGATCGTCCCGGCCAATCCGGCGGCCGCCCTGCGCCTGATGAACCCGCTGCAGCGCGTGCAGTACCAGGCGGTAATCGCTCAGTATGGAACCCCGTTCATCGTGGGAGACCGATGGCTGGACGCCACCCTTGGCGAGATCCAGGCGGCTGCCGCCCGCCTCCGCCCCGCGCAGCCGACCCCGCCAGCCGCCGGGCAGCCGGCGCGGAGGACGGCCCGGATCGTGGGCCTGATCGCCCTCCTGCTGGTGCTGGTGCCGGTCACGCTGATGCTGGGGGCCTGCGCCCTGTTATTCCTTCTAGGACCGATCTTCGATCCCGATGAGGTCCCGTTCGGCCTTGCGCCGATCCTGGCCTTCCTGGCTCTCACCGCCGGCGCAGTCTTTTGCGTCTACCGTCTCACGCGCAGCCTCAGACGTTAGGTCCGGCGGGGCGTCCCGCCCGAATCTCGGCGGCCTCACCGGAAAGCCGCCACATGACGTTCGGTCCACACCGCGAACAGCCGGGCACGCCGCCGGGTCCTCGACCTGAGGTAGAGCTAGCTCTACCTCAGGGGTAACGCAAACTCACCCGGCCGCACTATCTCTTGTGCCATCGCGCTGTGCGAGGCCGGTCTTTACCGTCGTCCTATGCTTTTACGACCGATAAAAACCGAACCGGTACCAGGTTCCGACGGCAAAAAGGTTCGGCTGCATTCGGGGTCCGCGATCGGGTTTCTGCTGGCATTCGGCATAGCTTTGGTGGCGGCCTTCGTGCTCGCCCCCGCCGCCTTTCTCAGGCCGACTTTCGGGGCTTACGACAGTGAGGCGAATCTGCAGGACGCCCTCGGGCGTGCTCTCGTCGAGTACTGGCGAAGCGGAACCGCGGCGTTGCCCGCCCGCCTGGCGACCCTGGTCGACTACTGGTTCGAATGGCATGTGATCAAGGTGGCGATCAGCGCATTGCTGGTCGTCGTCCTCGCGCTGCTCGCCACCGCGCTGTGGCGGAGATACGTGCGAGGCCGGCCCGGATACGCGGCGGTTGCCACGGCCGTAACGGTGTTGACGGTTCTCGCCACGGGAGTGCTGATGGTGAACATCCAGGCGACGGCCGTACCGTTGGTCGCGTTGCTGCCGCTGTTATCCGGTAGGACCTCTGAGGGAAAGCTCGCGCCGGTGTTGAGTGAGATGCGCGAAGGGCTGACCGCCTCGACCAGTCCGCATGCCGGTTCCGGCGCGCTGACGCTACTGCTCGGCGAGGTCGCGCGATATCACTGGGTCATGGCTGCGGTTTCTGCCACGCTGATGGTGGCGACCGGACTGGTGAGCGCCCATTTCTGGAGGCGGCGTATCGCCAGGGAACCGAGCGCCACGCGCGTCCGATTCATGCACCGTACACTCGGTGTCACCATGGCCCTGACCGCTTGTCTGCTGCTATTCGTGACAGCGGCCAGCACAGTCTCGGCGCTGGACCCCGCCACCTCACTGCTCGACGTCCTAGGAGCAGGCTGACCGTGGCGACGAGCGTGTGGCGGGCGATGGGGGGCAACCCCGTCCGGTTCGTCCTGTCGCGATGGCTCTGGCGCAGCCTGGCCTATGTCGTCAGTAGCGTGGCGGTCAGTGCGATCGCCTGGCTGGCCGTTCTACCGCTGCTGCTGTTTCCGCCGCTGCTGATGCTCGTCGGCATACCTATCGGGGCGCTGGAGCGCCACCGGCTCGGCCTCGTGGAGCCGCTCGCAGTCCCCGACCCGCACGCACCCGCGCCCCCGGGCGGCTGGGCATGGGTGCGGCGGCGGGTAACCGAGGCTGCCACCTGGCGCGAACTCGGCTATTGCGGATGCCTGCTGTCGGTGCTCGCGCTCCTCGACCTGGCTGCGGTGTTCGTCCTGCTCACCTGCCTGCTGCTGCTGGCGCTGCCGCTGTTGGTCGGGTTGGGCGTGAACGTCCACCTCACAATCGGCACCTGGGCGGTCGAGACCGTCGAGCAGGCGTGCGCCGTCGCCGGCCTGGCCGGGATGCCCGCGACGGTCGTCACCCTGTACGGGATCAGCGTGATCGGCGGCGCCCAGGCCGCCTTCGCCAAGTGGCTGCTCGCGCCCACGGGTCCCGAGATGAACCGCCAGGTAGAGGAGCTGGCCCTGTCACGCAGCCGGTTGGTCGACGCCTTCGAAGCCGAACGCCGTCGGATCGAGCGAGATCTGCACGACGGCGCGCAGCAACACCTGGTACTCCTGACGATGAAGCTGGGCTTGGCCGAGCGGCATATGACCGGCGCGGACGGACGGGCCCGCGAACTCGTCGGCGAGGCCCACGACCAGGCCCGGCTGGCACTCGTCACCCTGCGGGACCAGATCCGCGGCATCCATCCTCAGGTCCTCACCGATCTCGGGCTGACCGAGGCGGTCCGCGAACTCGCCGAACGGTGTCCGATTCCGGTCGAGCTCGATCTCGACGTGTCCGGCCGGCTGCCGCCCGAGATCGAGTCGACCGCCTACTTCGTGGTCTCCGAGGCCATGACCAATGCGGTACGACACGCCGCAGCTACTCGCATCCAGATCAGTGGCAGACTCGCTGAGCAACGGCTGACGCTGACCATCGTCGACGACGGCACCGGTGGCGCCGAACCGTCACTGGGCACGGGCATGCGAGGGCTGGCCGACCGAGTGGCCGTCGTGGCCGGCGCCCTGGAGATCAGCAGCCCACCGGGGGGACCCACCACTGTGCGAATGGACCTGCCGTGTCGCTGCGAATAGTGCTTGCCGAAGACGCCGCGCTCATGCGGGCCGGCCTCGTCAGCCTGCTCGAAGGACTGGGCCACACCGTGGTGGCGGCGGTCGGTGACGGTGACGCGATGATGGTGGCCGCCCGAGAGCATCGACCCGACCTGGTCGTCACCGATGTCCGCATGCCGCCCGGTTTCACCGACGAAGGGCTGCGTGCCGCGGTGACCCTACGCGCCGGCGACCCGAGCGCGGCGGTTCTCGTGCTGTCGCAGTACGCGGCCACCGCGTACGCCGCTGAACTGCTCGGGCCGTCCGGTCAGGCCGGAGTCGGCTATCTGCTCAAGGACCGCATCGGCGAGATCGCCGATTTCTCCGACGCGGTGTCGCGGGTCGCGGCCGGTGAGACCGTCATCGACCCCGACGTGGTACGGCAGTTGCTGGACCGCCGCCGCACGACGAACCCACTCGACCGTTTGACCGCTCGGGAGCGGGAGGTGCTCGAGCTGATGGCCGAAGGCCACAACAACCCGTCCATCGCCCGAGCGCTCGGAATCAGCGACGCCGCAGTGGCCAAACACATCGGCAACATCTTCACCAAACTCGACCTTCCCGATGCCGACGGCCATCGCCGCGTCCTCGCCGTCCTGACATACCTGCGAAGCTGACCGCGCCCGAGCCGGCGTCGGCCACGACTGCGCAGACAGCGCAGACAGCGCAGACAGCGGCCTCGCCCGTACCTGCCGGGGGCGCGGTGGTTGCGTGGGGCGATACGGCGGCGGTCGGTGCTGGGGAGTGTCAGTCGAGCTTTGGGTGGTCGTAGAGCAGGCTGGCGGAAAGGTTGGGGATGGTGGCGCCGGTGGTGAGGGTGAGGGTGAGGGTGGTGGTGTCGCTGTTCGCCTCGTCGCGGCCTTCCGGGTACCAGGCGGCGAAGTAGCCGTCGCGGACGGTGGCGTGCGCCGTTCGGGACGAGTCGCCGTTTCCGGAGCGTACGGTGATGTCGACGCCGGTCACCTGAGAGCCCAGGTGGCCCGCCATGAGCCGGATGTAGCCCTCGTCGGTGCGCAGCTGGCCCCACGTGTACAGCTCGACGCCGGTGGCGCCCAGCTGTTCGGTGCTGCTCAGCACGGTGAGAATGCTGGACTGGCGCACGTCCCCGTTGTGATCACGGAAGCAGGTCCGGCTTCCGCTCGGCGTCACGGCATTGACGTACGCGTAGTCACCGCGGGTCTCGCCGACGACGATCCGCGCGGCGCCGGTCTCCTCCGCCGGCACGCATTTGGCCACGATGTCGCGGGCCTCGGCGGCCGAGACCGGCCCCGGATCGGGGGTCCAGGAAGCGTACGCGGGCCCGCCGGCGATCAGGCCGGCGAGCAGGGCGCCCCCAGCGGCGAGCGCCGCCGCCACGCCGGCGATCCGCAGGCGGCGCCGGGGGCGGGATGCGACCGGCTCCGAGCCCGCGCTCCGGTCGGTGCTGACGATGCTCTCCAGCAGGTTCTGGGCCCGGGCCTGGGTGACGCGAGCGGGCGCCGGGCCGGCGGCGGACCGGATGGCGTGGTCGAGTTCGTCGTTGGTCATGCGGGGCCTCCGGGTGACGCGGTATGGGCAGGCGCGGGGGAAGGTGCGGGTCCGGGTTCCGGCTGCTGGCGCAGGTGCCGGCGCAGGCGGCGGCGGGCTCGCAGCAGGCGCAGGCTGAATGCCGTCCGGGAGATGCCCAGCACGTGGGCGGCTTGAGGGCCGGTGAGGTCCTCGATCGCGGTGAGCGTGAGCGCTTCCTGGTCGGCCGCGGACAGTTGCTGCCAGGCCCGGGTCAGGTCGACGTGGGCCGCCACCGCGTCAGCGTCACCGCCGGTGTCCCCTTCCGGTTCCCGCAGGATGCGCAGGGCGAGCTTCCGCTGCCGCTGTTCGCTGCGCTGCCGGTTGCGCAGCAGGTTGTGCGCGACGGTGAAAAGCCAGGCCCGGGCCTCGTCGAGGGAGTCCGGCACGTCGTCCAGGCGCCGCCAGGCGACCAGGAACGTCTCGGCGACCACGTCCTCAGCCACGGCGAGGTCGGCCCGGCGCTCGGCGAACACCAGCAGGTCGTCGTACGCGGCCTCGAAGAGCTCGCGGAAGGCGGCTTCCGCGTCCGCCGTTGCCCGGTTCACGATTCCCTCACGCTCGGGTCGCCCGATCTGCCGTGATCGGTTGCCGCCGGCCCCGCACGAAAACGCGGATCAAAGGTGCGAGCGGACGCTCGACGTAGCGGTGGATCAGCCAGGCCACGGTGAGCAGGACGACGACGGCTCCCCCGATCAGTATCGGCGCCGGCAGCCCGGTCGCGGTGTGAAAGGTGCGGATCAGGCTGTAGCCGACCCGCTGATGCAGCAGGTAGAACGGGTAGGTGAGCGCGCCCGCCGTGCCCAGCCAACTCCAGGTGATTCGGTCGGTGGCGCCGAGGGCGATGGCCAGCAGGATGCCGTACGCCATGGTGAGCAGCACCGGCGCCGGCCAGACCGCGACCTCGAAGCCGGGACGCAGGTCCAGCGCCCGTACGTGCACGTGGTGCAAGCTGACCAGCCAGCAGGCGGCCAACAGCGCCCACGACCACCGGTCGGAGCGGTCACGGCGCAGCATGAACATGGTCATGCCCGCGATGAAGTACGGCGCGAAGTCCGGCATCACGACCTGCTCGAGCGATGCCCCCGGGAAGGCCGGCAGGAGCACGGCGGCCGTCAGCCATCCGGCGCCGAGCAGCCGCACCCGCTTGCCGGTGAGCCCGGCGGCGAGCATGCAGGCGACGATCAGATAGAACCGGAACTCACACCAGAGCGTCCAGTACACGGTGTCGACCAGCGGCCTGTTCAAAGGTTCCGCCAGCATCGTCAGGTTGATCAGCACGTCCGGGCCGCCTGGCAGGGGCGGAAACGGCAGTCCGCCGCTGATCGGCAGCACCGTGCTGACCACGGCGGTGATCAGGACGCACACCCATAAGGCCGGGTACAGCCGGGCGGCGCGGGAGGCGGCGAACCCGCGGAGGGTGCGCCCCCAGCCGCTCATCAGGATGACGAACCCGCTGATCAGGAAGAACACTTCGACGCCGAGGAAGCCGTAGATCAACACCGGCGCGGCGTCCGGGAGGAAGTACGCGGGTGGGTGCACCCCGTCCAACCGCCAGGAGTCCCCGAAGTGGTAGCCGGCCACGGCCAGCGCGCACACCAGCCGCAATCCGTCCAGCGCGTACAGCCGAGGCGTGCGTTCAGGCGCGGGGCCGGACTCACCTCGCACGGCCGCGGGGGCGGGGGCGAGACTGACTGTCGTCATCGGCTGCTCCTGGTGATCCGGGGGGACGTGATCGCGTCCGGTCACACATGTGCAGCGCGGGCTCCAGAGCTACAGGTGATACAGCTCACTCTCTGAACAGAAGGTCAGGGGCCGGTCAGGCCTTGCGATCGTCGACCCGCTCCTCGCCACGGCGGCGGAGGAGTTTGAGGCCGGGGAGGCCGGCGATGGCCAGGTGCAGGTCTTCGGTGACCTCGAGGAGCTTGTGGAGGTCGGGCCCGACCTGGTCGAGCTTGTTCAGCAGAGGCATCACGTCATCGACGAGGTGCGAGCGCAGGGCCGGCAGGGTGTCGATCATGCGGATGGCGGCGGTGACCTCCTCCTGCGAGAGCTCGTCGACGAAACGGCGGGCCAGTGGGGCGCCCTTGCGCAGCGGCCCGGCGTACTCGTTGAGCAGGCCGGTCGCCTCCTGGGCGGCCGATTCGGCCTGGCCGACCACGCCGGCGGCGGCGTCGCTGATACCGCCGGCCTTGTCGACCAGGGCGCCGGCCCGGTCGGCGGTCGTGCCCGCGCGGTCGACCAAGGCGCCGGCGGCGTCGGCGGTGGTGGCGGCTCGCTCGACCAGGAGGGCGGCGGCGTCGGCGGTCAGAGCGGCCCGCTGGACCAGGGCGTCGGCGTCGCCGGCGGTGGAGCCGGCTCGGTCTACCAAGGTGGCGGCGGCGGTGGCTGTCTGCCGGGCGTCGGACACTGTCTTCTCGGCTGTGTCGACGACTGTCGAGACGCGGTGGATCAGGGTTTCGGCCTGGTCGGCTATCACCGTCACGCGGCTGACCAAAAGTTCGGCCTGGCCCAGGAGGCCGACCACCCGTACCGGGACGGTGACGGCGGCCGCCGCTGTCTCCACCACCTGACCGACGGCGGCGCGGGTCAGGTCGGCGACGGTGGCGGGAGACAAGAACGGGAAGCGCATTCTTCCATCATGCGCCAGCGGGACACCTCACGTTTCGTGACCGTCGGCGCGCCATCGGTGGAAAGTCACTGTCAACTTCTTATGTACCGGGGGTCGGGTCGCCCATGATGCGGTCGGACACGGCACTATGGCAGGCGTGCGACGTACGCGAAACTGGATCTTGGCCGTGGCGGCAGTGGGGGTCCTGGGAGGTGCGGGGTTGGTCGGCGCGGGAATGATGAACGACGACGACGGCGGTACGCAGGCCGTGGCCGGTACGTTCGAGGGCGCGACCGCCCCGGCGGCGAAAGCCACCACGACCGCCGCGCCGGCGCCCGCGCCCCGGGTGACGACGCCGGCCGGCCCGACCGCGGCCGAGCTGGCCGCCGCCGAGCGGGCCAAGCGGGTCAAGGCGCTCGACGCCGCCCTCAAGAAGTACGCGGCGTCCACGCCCGAGTTCTCCGTGGCCGTGCTCGACCGGCGGACGGGGCAGAAATACTCGTACCGCGGCACCGAGAAATACGAGACCGCCAGCGTGGTCAAGGTGCAGGTGCTGGCCTGTCTGCTGCTCACCGCGCAGGACGCCGGCCGCGATCTCACCTCGACCGAGCTGGCTCTGGCCAAGCGCATGATCCGGCTCAGCGACAACGACGCCACCACCTCGCTGTTCAGCAAGCTCGGGCGGGCGCCGGCGGTGGGCGCCTGCAACAAGCGGCTCGGCTTGACCCAGACCAAGGTCAGCAGCTCGTGGGGCCTGACCCGCACGACCGTCGACGACCAGGTGCGGCTGCTCGGTGAGCTGGTCGACACCAAGGGGCCGCTGGACGCCGACTCCCGCAAGCTGGCCTACACGCTGATGAGCACCGTCGACGCCAGCCAGGACTGGGGTGTGCCGGCCGCCGCGCGGACCGGCGAGAAGTTCACCGTCAAGAACGGCTGGCTGGCCCGTTCGACCGAGAACAACCGCTGGATCATCAACACGGTCGGCCGGGTCACCGGCAGCGGCACGGACGTCTCCATCGCCGTCCTGTCGCACAACAACGGCACCATGTCCGGCGGCATCTCCGTGGTGGAGAAGGTCGCCAAGATGACCCGGCAGTACCTGAAGTACTAGGCCTCCGACGGCGTTTCGGGGGAGGTCGACGAGGGGGCCTGGGCGGCGGCCGTACGGCGTTTGCTGATCCAGGAGATGCTCTGGTTGACGATCAGGATCAGGGCCACGGCCGCGATCACGCCCTGCCACGGCTCGGGGAAGATCGAGCCGCCGGCCACGCCGATCGTGGCGTAGACCGTGGCCCAGAGGGCGCAGGCCGGGGCGTTGGCCACCACGAAGGTGCGCCACGGCATGCCGAGGAAGGCCGCGGCCAGCAGCACCGGCACCCGGCCGCCCGGGATGAGCCGGGAGACCAGCAGCACCGGGACCTGGCTGCGGTGCAGGCGCTCCTTCACGCTGACCAGGTGTTCCTCGTCGCGCAGCCAGCGCATGCGGCGGGCCAGTTTCTCGCCGCCGACCCGGCAGACCGCGTACATGACCAGGTCTCCGACGTACGCGGCGGCCGCGCCGGCCGCGATGACCAGCACGATGGTGAGCGGGCGGTGTTCGTGGAAGGCCAGGGCGGCGGCGCCGCTGACGGCGGCGCCGGTCGGCACGACCGGGATGATCGCGCCGAAGGCGACCACGGCGAAGAGCCAGGCGAGCGCTCCGAGCAGGGCCATCACGCCGTACGGCCGATCGTCAGGGTCTCGCCGTGCGCCAGCACGCGCACCTGGGTGTCGGGAGCGATCAGCTCGGCGTGCCGGACGAACTGGACGCCCGGGTCGTGGAACATGTGCGAGCGCACCCGGCTCAGCCCGATCGGCCAGAACGTGCCGTAGTGCACGGGCACGGCCCAGCTGGCCTTGGCCCGGTGCACCGCCTCGGCCGCGGCGGCCGGGTCGAGGTGGTGGGTGGCGCTGAGCGACGGGCCCCAGCCGCCGACCGGGATGAGGGCCAGGTCGAGCGGGGCGAATTCGCTCATCTCGTCGAACAGGCCGGTGTCGCCGGCGTGCCACGTCCGGGCGGCGCCCTCGATCACGTAGCCGACGGCGATCGCCTTGTCCCGCGACCACGGGCCACGGCCGCCGTCGTGGGCGGCCGGGACCGCGCGCACCTTCAGGCGCCCCACGGTGGTCTCGTCGCCCGGCGCCAGCTCGACCGTGCGGTCCGCGTACGCCGAACCGAGGGTCTTGGCGACGAAGGCGCGGGCCCCGCGCGGCACGATCAGCGGCGGCTCGCCCTCGACCGCGCGCAGCGACGCCAGGTGGAAGTGGTCGACGTGCAGGTGGGACAGGAGCACGCCGTCGGGCGCGCCGGGCAGCCGCGGTGTCGGGCCGGCCATCCGCTTGAGATGGGCGAAGCGGTCGCTGAGCACCGGGTCGGTCAGCAGGGTCGTGCCGGAGTCGGACAGCCACACGGTGCTGTGGCCCCACCAGGTGACCGAGGTCGTACTCACGGGTTCACGGTACAGAGCCGCTTCAGCGCGCGGCCGCACGCACGGGCGTACAAGTGCTGGAAGAAGACCGCGACCGGACCGCCCAGCCGCATCAAAGGCCTGGCCGGACGGCTGTAGGCCGTCACGGTGAACCAGACCCTGTCCCGCTCGTCACGCTCGACCACGAACGCCTCCTCGCCCGAGGCCTGATGGCCGGGGAGGGTGCCGTATCCGAACCCGATCCGGTCGCCCTCGAGCGACGACCAGACGACCTCGCAGGGGACGGTCAGCGGGCCGGCCCCGACGCTGAGCCGTACGCCCGGCGCCGCCGGCGATGCCGAAGCGGTCACCGTGGCCCCGGTGGCCCGGTGCATGCGGAAGGTCACCACCGCCTCACCGGCACGGCGGTGGAGATCGGCGCCCGTACCCAGGGGGGTCCGATAGAACAGGTGGCGGAAACCGGGCGGCCGCTCGCCCGTGCGCGTGCCGCCGACGGGCGAATAGGTCAAGTCACTCACTCCCCCAGTGTTTCCCATCCGGGTGACGAATGATTCTCGAGTGTCTCGGGCAAACTGTGCGCGTGACCGGACCCCGCAGTGCAGTCGTCTACAACCCCGCCAAGGTGCCCGACCTCGATCAGCTGCGCCGGATCATCGGCGAAGGTCTGTCGAGCGTGGGCTGGCCCGAGCCGTCCTGGTACGAGACCACCGCCTCCGATCCCGGCCGGGGCCAGGCCGAGCAGGCCGTGAAGGACGGGGCCGAGCTGGTCTTCGCCTGCGGCGGCGACGGCACGGTGATGGCGGTGGTGACCGCCCTGGCCGGCTCCGACGTGACCATGGCGGTGCTGCCGGCCGGCACCGGCAACCTGCTGGCGGCCAACCTGGGCCTCGGCGCCGACCCGGCGACCGGCGTGCAGGTGGCCATCGAGGGTGGCCGGCGCCGCATCGACGTGGGCGTGGTCGAGGGCGGCCAGTGCTTCGCGGTGATGGCCGGCATGGGCTTCGACGCGCAGATGCTGGCCGGCACGTCCGAGACGGCCAAGAAGAGGATCGGCTGGCTGGCGTACGTCGGTGGGGCCCTGCGCCATCTGCGGGACCGCCCGATGCGGGCGCGGATCGTGCTCGACGGCGGCCCGCCGATGCCCCGGCAGGCGCGGACCGTGATCGTCGGCAACGTGGGCCGGCTCCAGGGCGGCGTACGGCTGCTCCAGGAGGCCGACCCGGCCGACGGCAAGCTCGACGTGGCGATCCTGAGCCCGAACAACCTGGGTCACTGGGCGCGGCTGTCGTGGGCCGTGGTGCGCCGCCAGAAGCGGGTGCCGCTGATGGAGACGTACTCGGCCGAGCGCGTCGAGATCCACACCCGGCAGGTCCAGCCGCGGCAGCTCGACGGCGACCTCATCGACTCCGGCCGCCAACTCAAGATCCACGTCAAGCCCTCGGCGCTTCTGCTCTGCGTTCCGGTTCCGGCCGGCGATCCCGATCTGGCGTACGACGTGAGCAGCGCGGCGGAAGCAGCCGAGGACATTCGCGAGGCCGCGCGTGAGTAGTACCTCGCCGGTCCCCGAGACGCGCGACATGAGCGGGGACGAGCTCTCCGCCGACGACGCTTTCCTGGCCCTCAAGAAGTACGGCCGGTGGCCGCTGATCCGCGACGCGTTCGTCCGGTTCCGGTACGGCGACGGTTTCAGCCACGCCCGCGCGTTCGCGTTCCAGCTCTGCCTGGCGATCGTGCCGTTCCTGATCGCGCTGGCCGGTCTCGCCGCCGACCTGGGTGTCGAGTCCGGCGGTCAGGTGGTGGCCGACACCGTGCTGGCGCTGACCCCGGGCGCGAGCGACCCCCTCGTACGGGACCTGCTGGAGAACGACGAGCGCACCCGGGACGCCGGCGAGGTCGCGCTGGCCCTCGGCCTGATCACCGGGATGGTCGCGCTGACCACCGCGATGGCCCAGATCGAGCGCGGCGCCAACCGGATCTACGGCGTCGAACGGGACCGGCCGGCCCTGTTCAAATACCTGCGGGCGACCTTGCTCATGGCGTTCGCCGGCGTGCCCGCGCTGATCGGCTTCCTGCTGCTGGTCGCCGGCCGCCCGTTCGGCGAGGCGGCGGAGTCGCACTGGGAGTGGGGCGGCACGCTGCGGGTGGCCTGGGACGTGGTCCGCTGGCCGCTGAGCCTGGCCCTGATCGTGGTCGCGGTCGGGTTGCTGTTCAAGTACAGCCCGCGCCGCCACCAGCCCGGCCTGACCTGGCTGATCTTCGGCGCGGTGGTGTCGACGGTGCTGTGGTGGATGGCCAGCCTGATGCTGGCCGGCTACGTGCGCTTCGGCCCCTCGTTCGGCGCCACGTACGGGCCGCTGACCGCGATCATGGCCTTGTTGCTGTGGGCCAACCTGACCGGGATCGCGCTCTTCCTGGGCATCGCGTTCGCCGCCCAGCTGGAGGCCGCCCGCGTCGGCGTACCCCAACCGGCCGTAGCCGACAAATGGGAACCAACCCCCGAGCTACCGCATCAGAGGCACCACGGTGTACGGAAGGAGCCCACCGGGTAAATCGGGTCCACCCCCGATCGATTCCCCTGGAGGAACCCGCCGTGACCGACGAACACCGCGTGGTCGAGCGCGCCGGCTGGGCACCCGTGCGGCACTTCGCCGAGCGCAGCGTCGCCGGCCTGGCCGCGGTGGTCCTGGCCGGCCTGGCGTTCGGTACGTTGTTGCTGCTCGTGCGCTTCCACTGGACGCCGCTGCGCGAGCTCGACCAGTCGATCGCCTCCGGTCTGAACGACCTGGTCGCACCCCACCCGGCCGTGGTCAAGGTGCTCACCACGATCACCGCGGCCGGCGGGCGGACGACCCTGTTCGCCCTGACGATCATGATGATCCTGCTGCTGCTGATCCGCCGCCTGCCTCGGCTGGCGATCTACCTGGCGGTCACCGGCCTCGGCGCGCTGCTGCTCGACCCGTCGCTGAAGGCCCTGGTCGGCCGGGTCCGCCCGGTCGTCGCCGACCCGATCGCGTACGGGCAGGGCAACAGCTTCCCGAGCGGGCACACCCTCGGGGCGACCATCGTGTACGGGATGCTGGCGCTGGTCATCCTGTCGGCGACCCGCCGCTTCCGCCCGCTGGTGATCACGCTGGCCGCGGTGGTGATCGTGGCCGTCGGCCTGACCCGCATCGCGCTCGGCGTGCACTTCCTCTCCGACGTGCTGGCCGGCTGGTTCCTCGGACTGGCCTGGATCAGCGTCACCGCGTACGCCTTCCGGGTGTGGCGCCGCGAGGCCGGCCACCCCGACCACGCGCTGACCGAGGGCCTGGAGCCGGAGGCCAAGACCGACCTGGCCCCCGCGCCGGCCGAGGACCGGGTGCTGCCGCACCCGTGGGCGAAGGGCGCCGAGATCCTGGTCGGCTGGGTGCTCACGTTCGGCCTGCTCTACGTGGTCGGCTACTCGCTGACCCGCTGGACACCGTTCGCCGGCTTCGACGACGGCGTACCGCGCTGGCTCCAGACGTTCCGCACCGAACGGCTCGACGACCTCAGCTGGGCGGCCAGCAAGGCCGGCGACACCCACGCCATCCTGCTCATCTCGCTGGTCTTCTGCCCGCTCGCGCTGGCCCTGTGGCGCCAGTGGCGCCCGGTGCTGTTCCTGGTGCTGACGATGGTCGGCGAGCTCACCCTGTTCCTCTGCTCGGCGGCCGCGGTCGGCCGCCCGCGTCCCCCGGTCGAGCAGCTCGACGGCCAGATGCCCACGTCGTCGTTCCCGTCCGGGCACATCGCCGCCACCATGTGCGTCTGGGTGGCGATCGCGGTGATCTGCATGGCCCGCGTGCACCAGTGGTGGCGCTGGGTCTTCGTCGGCCTGGCCGTCCTGATGCCGGCCATCGTGGCGCTCTCCCGCATGTACCGCGGCATGCACCACCCGTCCGACATGCTCGGCGCGGCCCTGCTGACGGCCTGCTGGATCGGCGTCCTGTACTGGGTGATCCGCCCGAACGCCCACGCCGTGACAGTCTCCGAGGCAGCATCGGAAGTCTCCCGTCCGCGTTCGGAGCCGGTGGCCGCATGAAGTTCATGACCTGGAACATCAAGACCGGCGGCGGCAAGCGTCTGCCGGCCATCGCCGCGGTGATCAACCGCGCCAAGCCGGACCTGCTGGCCATGCAGGAGTTGCGCGACTTCGCGCCGTCTTTCGCGGAGTCGGTCGGCATGGTGCCGTACGTGTCCCGCTCGGTCTTCGGCCAGCCGGTCGCCGTGCTGGTCCGGCCCCCGCTGACCGTCTCGGCCAGCGCCGAGGTGCGGTGGCAGCTGCACCACGCGGCCTCGATCGTGCGGGTGCCCACGTCGGCCGGCCTGCTGACCGTGGTGAGCGCGCACCTGAACCCGTTCGCCCCGTACCGCCGCATGCGCGAGGCGATCTGGCTCGCGCACCGCTACCGCGCCCACCCCGGCCCCACCCTGATCGCGGGCGACCTGAACGGCCTGAACCCCGGCACCGACCACACGGCGACGCTGGCCCCGCAGCCCGGCTTCCTGCGCCGCCGCCACCTCGCGGCGGACGGCTCGGCCGACACCCGGGCGGTCGGCGCCTTCCTCGACGCCGGCTTCGTCGACCTGTGGAACGTGGCCGGTTCCGGCAACCCGCTGACCGTGCCCACCACGAACGGCGGCGGCCGCGAGTTCTCCCGCATGCGCCTGGACTACGTGCTGGCCAGCCCGTCACTGGCCGGATTCGCCCACGACATGACGGTCATCCGGGGCGACGAGACCGAGTACGCCTCGGACCACTACCCGGTGGCGGTGACCCTCGATCTATAGGATCACCTCCGCCAGCAGCGTGGCCGGAACCAGCCCCTGATCGGGCCGGTCGTAGTTGCCGGTGACGATGGCGGCGACGAGCTCCCGGCCGGGAACCACGACGAGGCGTTGCCCGCCGTTGCCCATCGCCGCCACGAACCCGTCCTCGACATACCACTGATAGCCGTAGCGCGGCCCCCACTCCGTCACGAACCGGGGCCGCAGCATGGCCTCGATCCAGCCGGCCGGGACGATCCCGCGACCGCCCGCCAGCACGAGCTCACCGATCCGGGCCAGGTCGCGCGGGGCGAGCCGCAGCCCCGAGGCCGCCGACGGCACGCCGTCCCGGCCGGTCAGCCACCCGAAATCCCGGATGCCGAGCGGCCCGAACAGCTTCCCCGCCGCGTACTCGGGCAGGCTCCGCCCGGTGCCGTCGGCGAGCAGCTTGCCGAGCAGCGCGGTGGCGCCGCCGCAGTAGGACCAGCGCTCCCCCGGCGGCCCCACGATCGGCCGCTCCAGCACGAACCGGTACCGGTCGGCGGCCATCTCCATCGCGATCTCGGCGTTGGCCGGGCTGTCGTACGGCGGATCCTCCCGCCACTCCAGCCCGAGCGACATGGTGAGCGCGTGCTCGACGGTGAGCCGCGCCCGCCCGGCGTCGCGCGCGAGATCGGGATAGTCCGGGAAGTAGCGCAGAAGCGGCTCCTGGGGCTCCGGAACCAGCCCTTCGCCGAGCGCGATGCCGTAGAGCAGCGCGGTCACGCTCTTGGTGACCGAGCGGAGGTCGTGCAGAACCGCGGGCCCGAACGCGACGGCGCCCAGCGGGGTGGCCCAGCTGACGTCCGGCCCCTCGCCGTAATGCTCCAGCACGGTCCGGCCACCCTGGACGACCACCACCCCGTGCAGGCCGTCCAGCTCACCGGCCGCCAGCAGCTCGTCCAGGCGCTCACGCATCGATGTCGTCACGGAAGACAGCCTGGCACGATCGGCGCCTCGACGGCCCGTTGTCCACAGGGGAAAAAAGTGTGCCGGATTTGCCCGCTTTCACAACTCCGCGACGACGAAGCCCGTGGTCATCGAGGGGACCTGGGCCACCACCCGGCCGTCCGGGTCGAGGACGCTGGTCGGGCCCCAGCCGACGCGGCCGGGGTCGCGCTCACCGGTGACGTCGGCCGAGACGATCCACAGGCCGGTCTCGCGGGCGCGGTCGGCGCGGATGGCGTGGTGCAGGTCCTTCCAGTGCTCGGCCTTGTCCCTCGGCATCATGTTCTGCGACGACACGAGCAGGACCCGGGCACCCCGCGCGGCCACGGCGGCGGCCACGGCCGGGAAGCGGGTGTCGTAGCAGATGTTGATGCCGAAGCGGACGCCCGCCAGGTCGAAGACCGGATAGTCGTCGCCGGGCGTGAAGACGGCCTCGCCGGGAACCAACCGCGTCTTGCGGTACGCACCGAGCAGCCGTCCGCCGTGGATCACCGCGGCGGTGTTGTGGAAGCGGTCGCCGTCGCGTTCGAGCATCCCCAGCACGAGGGCGGGCCGCAGCGGGGCCAGCCGCCGGAGGATCGCCGCGAAGGGCGGCGAGTCCAGGGCCAGGGCGTGCCGGCGTACGTGGTCGCCGGTCACCAGATAGCCCTGAAGAAAGCCCTCCGGAAAGAGCAGCAGGTCAGCACCGGCGGCGTCGGCGGCGAACCGCTCGACGCAGGCCAGCGCCGCCTCGACGTCACCCAGGATCTCCGGGGTCTGACACGCCGCGATCCGCACCGGGCCAGCGTAGACCGAGGCCGCCGTGATCTGGGACGAGGAGGTGACGAGCGCGCGGCGAACGTGGTGGACGCTGGATCAGGCCGGAACCGGGGACATGCCGCAGGCCAGGACCCGGGCCTGGGCTCGGATCTCCGGGACCGCGGTGGTCTCCCAGCGGGCGCCCCGGCGCAGCGGGCCGATCAGCCACAGGTTGTCGCGGGCGTGGCCGTCGGCGCCGATCAGGTGGCCGGCGTCGTCGATGTCCAGGCCGAGGCCGTGCGGGCCCACGCGGGCCTGGCCCGCGTCGAGCAGGCTGCCCACGAATCCGCCCGCGGCGGCGGGGAGGCGGCCGGGGCCGGCGCAGTTGATGACCGCGCCGAACCACTGGACGCCCGCCTCCAGCTCGACCAGCAGGCCGCCGGCGGGTGGGGCCGTCATCGAGCGGACGCCGCCCGCGCGGACCTCCAGGCGGCCTTCCGCGCGCAGTTCGGCCACCCGGCTGCCCACCGACGGGGCCATCCGGTGGCGGTGACACTCCCACGGGCGGGCCAGGTGGCGCAGGAACGCCTCCTGCTCGTCGGGGGTCAGCGCGGTCCAGAGCTGGTCCAAATACGGGCGCAGGCCGTCGACCACCGCGCGCCAGTCGCCGGCGCGGGCCGCCTCGGCCCGGACCGCGCGGACCACGTCGCGCAGGGTGGTGCAGTCGTCCAGGGCCAGGCCGACCGGCGGGGCCGCGACCGCGGTGTGGGTCAGCGGCAACTGACCTCGGCGGCTGACCGCCGTGATCGGGGCGTCGCGGTCACGGTCGGCGGTGAGGGTCAGCGCCACGTCGACGGCGGTCAGGCCGGCGCCGACCAGCATCACCGGCACGTCGGACGGGATGGCGTCGAGCACGCCGGGCGCCCACGGGTCGGCGATGTAGTCGGGGTGGTCGGGGCGGGCCGCCGGCTGCGCGGGAGCCGGGTTGCCGGTGGCCACCACGATCTCGTCGGCGCGCACGGTCGAGCCGTCGTCCAGAGCCAGGCCCCCGGTGACGAGAGCGCGGGCACGGGCCGGCCGCACCTCGAGTCGCTCACCGAAGGAGGCGGCCGTCTCCGCGAAAACCGACCGCAGGTAGCGGCCGTACTCCGTCCGCGGGCGGAAGTCGTCGGGGGTGCTCCCGGACCACCGGGTGAAGTGCCCGAGGTCGTCGGGGTCGGCGCTCATGGCGCCGGCCCGGGAGTTGAGCAGATGCCACGGGCGGGCCGAGCCGTAGGCCAGGCCGCCGCCCGGCTCGTCCGGCTCGATCAGCACCACCCGGTCGTCGCCGCCGCGCAGCAGCTCCCGGGTGGCCAGCACGCCGGCGCAACCGCCACCGACGACCGCTACGGTCCGCTTGGACATGTGTGGAACCCCGATCAGGAAGAAACAACGACAGCGGCGTCGTCGGCCAGACGGTAGCCGAGCCCGTAGACCGTGGTGACGACCTCCGGGTCGGACAGCTTGGTGCGCAGGCGGCTGACGTGCACGTCGACCGTGCGGTTGGTGGTGTGCGTGTGCCCCCACACCTGGGCCAGCAGCTGGCTGCGGCTGAACACCTGGCGCGGGTGCCGGGCCAGGAAGAGCAGCAGATCGTACTCGAGGCGGCTCAGGTCGAGCGGCTGCCCGTCGCGGGTGGCGGTGCGCGCTTTCGGGTCGAGCCGCAGGGCGGTCCCGCCGACCGGTTCGACGGCCACCTCGACGGCCGTGCCGGCCGCGTCGACCAGGTCGCGCAGCGCGGCCAGCACCCGGTCGCGGCCGGCGCCCTCGCCTCCGGCGATGCTGATGGTCACCGTGACCGGCGGCTCGGCGAGGTCGGGCACCGGTCGCAGGCGGGCGATGCGGGAGCGCGGAACGGGCGGATGGGCGACGGCGAGCGCGGACATGTGGGTCCTCCTCGGGGGTGCGGGCCGGTGGGCCGCTGGAATAATACATTTCCTATCTGTTCGATAGGTCAAAACACGCGCAACGAGGGCGGACTCACACCTCCAGCGGTGGGTCGTAGGCCCGGATCGGCGGCAGCGGCGCGGGCGCACCACGTCACCGTCGGCGACACCGCGGGCCTGCGGGTCGGCCGGACGCATCCGCACCGGCTCGCGACCGGACCGCTTCGCGGCCTGCGAGAATCCGCCCATGTCGAACGGGGAGTGCAGCCGCGTGGCGGTCTGATTGCAGATCAAGACCATTTCCCCGTACGCCGGTGAGCCCGGCCGAGGCGCATAGATCGGGCATCCCGGGCATTCCGGATAGCCGAAGCCGGCCACCGTCGCCGAGTAAAGCTCGATCCGCCCGCTCGGCGTGTCCAGCGGCTCGCCGTCCCGGAAATCCGCGAAGAGCACCGTGTCGTCACGCCGCTCCATTTCGCCCGCCGCCCAGAACTCGTCGAAGGACTTCTTCGGCTCGGCCCGCCACCGCCCGTAGAGGTGACGCAGCCACTCCCGACTGGAGCGCCCCTGGGTGAAGGCCTCGGCGTAGCCGGCCCAGAGGGGCTGCTCGCCGAACGGGGCGCGCTGCAGCGACCAGCTCACGGTGATGAACGTGCGGCCGGCGGCCATCCGCCGGGCCAGGGCGAACATCAGCGCCACATCGGTGCCGGGTTTCAGCGGCAGCCACCCGCCCCGGGAAGAGGGCAGGTCGTCGCCCAGCGGTGAGATCGAGACGATCTCACCCCGGGCCGCCGCCACATGACGCTCGACGTCGTGGGTAGCCCGGCCGCCGGCCGTCACGCCGACCAGGTCAAGGGCGAGATCCCAGGAGATTTCCTCGTACGAGTCGTAGCCGCGCCCGGCCGAGCGACGGCGCACCGAGCGACGGCGCACCGAGGGGCGCGCCACCCGGGAGCGATGACGCCGGGCACCCGGGATGTGGCCGAGCAGGGGCGACGGATGGGCGTCACCACGATGCCACTGCCGTACGACAGGAATCGTGGGAGCGGACATGGACCAACCTTGCGGGCCGCAATGCCGCCATGTCAACCATACTCCCTAGGTTTACTAGGATATGAGAACACCATTGACATCACGACAAGGCGGGACGCACGGTGGGGTCATGCGCGTTCGCCATCTCAATCTGTGGACGCGACGTTCTTAGGAGACTTCCGTGACCGTCAGTTCGCTCGTGGACGCCGATCTCTTCCGGGCCCTGCTGCGCCGCCACGCCGCTGCCGTCGTGGTCATCACCGCTCCGGGCGCGCCCGGCCAGGCCCCCGCCGGATTCACCGCCACCTCGTTCACCTCCGTCTCCCTCGACCCGCCGCTGGTCTCGTTCTGCCTCGCCCACAGCGCCTCGGCCTGGCCGGCGATCGCCGCCTCGGCGACGGTCGCCGTGCACGTGCTGACCGAGGAGCAGGAACAGGTCGCGCGAACCTTCTCGACCAAGAACATCGACCGCTTCGCCACCCACGGCGCCTGGGAGCGCGGCCCCGGCGGGGTGCCGCTGCTCGACGGCGTGCTGGCCCGCATCGTCTGCCGCGTCGACCAGCGCGTCGAGGCCGGCGACCACACGATCGTGCTGGCCACGCCCGAACACGGCTGGCATCACGAGGACCACACCGCGGCCCCGCTCGTCTACCACGACGGGCGATACACCCAACTGGGCCGTGCCGCTTGACCACCTCTCGCTAGGAGAATCATGAGTCGCATCGTCGTCGTGTCCGGCAATCCCCGTCCGGGCTCGCGCACCTCGGTGCTCGCCACCGCCGTCGGCGCCGCCCTGGCCGGCACCGGGACGCCGGAAGTCATCGAGGTGGGCGCGCTCGGCCCGGGCCTGCTGACACCCGGGGACGCGGCGACCGCCGCCGCCCTCGACGCCGTCCAGGGCGCCGACGTGCTGGTCATCGCCACCCCGACCTACAAGGGCAGCTACACCGGCGTCCTCAAGGTGCTGCTGGACAACCTGCCGGCGCGGGCCCTGGCCGGCAAGCGGGCCGTGCCGGTGGTCACGGCCGGCGTCGCCCCGCAGGCGGCGGCGGCCGAGGCGCTGCTGCGCCGGCTGCTCACCGAGCTCGGCGCGGACGTCGCGGCCGGCCTGCCGGTGGTCGAGTCGGACCTGCCGGAGACCGCCGCGATCGCCGAGAAGTACGCGGCCACCTTCACCGCGTGAATGATTTTCAGCTTTTACCCAGCTCGGTCCTAGCTTTCTGAGAGCCGGGATCCGTAACCTCGTTATCGGTTCGGCCGAAGGCATCCGCCCCGCCCACGCCGAGCCGGGCAACACACCGCACCCGGCCCCCGTCCCGCTCGTCGATGCCGTGCCCCCGGTCGTCGAGCGGGACGGGCCGGCCTGACCCTCAGGCGACCTCGATGGTGTAGGTGCGGATCACCCTGTTGCCCCAGCCGTCCGCGAAGGCCGCCGTGAAGGTTCCGGCGCCCGCGACCGCCGGCACACCCTCGATGACACCGTTCGCGCGCAGCGTCAGTCCCTCCGGCAGCGAACCCGCGGTCACCGACCACGACCCGGCACGCCCGTCGGCGACGCTGAGCGCCGCCTCGAAGCCGGCGCCCACGACGCCCTGGGGCATCGCGACCGGGTTGATGACCGGCACGGTGTTGCGGATCGTCACCGCGAGGGTGCGCGTGACCGCGTACGGAACGAAATCGGTGAATTTGACGGTGACCTTCGCCGTGCCCCGGCCCGTCGGCGTGCCGGTGATGACGCCGCCGGCGGAGAGCTTGAGGCCGGTCGGCAGGCGGCCCGCGGTGAGGCTCCACGTGCCCTTGCGGCTCGCCGACAGCGTGATCTTCGCGGCGCGGTTGGCGGCGACCACGACGGCGGCCGACCTGATGACCGGCTTGGCCGGCGGCCCGGGCACGAAGAGCAGCCGGTTGGGCGAGCCGTGGGCGTCCTTGACCTTGTTCTTGGTGGAGTAGGTGACCAGGTAGTTGCGGACCTGGGCCGGGCTCATCCCCGGGTTGGCGTCCAGGGCCAGCGCGGCCGCGCCGGCCACGTGCGGCGAGGCCATCGAGGTGCCGTCCATGACCGCGGAGGCGGAATTGCTCCAGGCGTACGCGGAACGGATGCCCACGCCCGGCGCGAACAGGTCGAGCGACGCCCCGAAGTTGGAGAAGCCCGCCCGGCGGTCCCTGCCGTCGGTGGCGCCCACGGTGATCGCGGCCGGCAGTCCGGCCGGGCTCGTGTTGGTGGCGTTGGCGTCCTCGTTGCCGGCGGCCACCACGTAGGTGACACCCGCGTTGATGGATTTCTGGATGCTGGCCTCGAGCGCCGGGCTGAACGCGCCGCCCATGCTCATGTTGGCCACGGCCGGCTTGACCGCGTTGGCCGTGACCCAGTTGACGCCGGCGATGACCTGCGACAGCGAGCCCTCGCCGGCGCAGTCGAGGACCCGGACGGCGACCAGGCGCACCCGCTTGGCGACGCCGAAGCGGGTGCCGCCGATGGTGCCGGCCACGTGCGTACCGTGCCCGTTGCAGTCGGCGGCGAAGCCGTCGCCGTCGACCGCGTCGTAGCCGTAGGTGGCCCGGCCGCCCGCGAACTCGGCATGGGTGATCCGGATACCGGTGTCGATGACGTACGCGTGGACGGCGCTGCCGTCGTCGGTCGGCGTGAACGACTTGGACAGCTTGACCGGCCGCTGGTCGATGCGGTCGAGGTTCCAGCTCGGGTTGCGCTGAGTTCCTTCCAGGCGCAGCCGGCGGTCCTGCTCGATGGAGCGGACCTCGGGGTCGGCGGCGAGGCGGCGGGCCTGTTTCGCGCTCATCTCGGCCACGAAGACGCCGTCGCCACCGGCGGCCATCGCCGCGACGTCACCCTTGGGGGCGTGCTCGTCGAGCGTGACGATGTAGCGCCCGGGAATCGCGCCGGGCGCGCCGGCCCCGATGACCGTCCCTTCGCCGGTCGCGCCCAAGGCGGGAACGGCCGTACCGGACACGGCGACAACGGCGGCGGTGACCAGGGTCCCGAGGGTTCGCTTGCGCATGCCCGTCGGATCGGCCGCCGCGCGGCCCCACCTGATGCCCGCCCGATGATCACTCCGAGACCGCAACCAGCAGCCCGGACCGATCGGTCCGAATTCCTCGCCCGTACGGAAATAGGGGGCTCACCAGTGGCGTTACCTCCATTGCGTCTGGCGAACCGCAAGCCGGCGCGGAAAGAGGGAGATCCCATGAAGGTCCGCAACTCGCTGCGTTCGCTGAAGAGCAAGCCGGGCAGCGTCGTCACCCGTCGCCGCGGCCGCCAGGTGGTCATCAACAAGAAGAACCCCCGCTGGAACGGCCGCCAGGGCTGACCGGCGCGCTGGCGCGACAGCGTTGCAGTGATCGTATAGCTTGACAGCCGCAGGGCCGGAGATCCGCCGCCACGGATCTCCGGCCTTTCGATGTTTTCAAGCCTGGTGAGCGGTCAGCGCCAGCCGTACGCGGTTGGGACTGTTCGTCTTCGTCATCAGCGCCGTGATGTGCGTCTTCACGGTGGTCACCCCGATGTGCAGCCGCTCGGCGATCTCCGCGTTGGACAGCCCCTCACCGACCAGCCCCAGAACGTCGCGCTCCCGCGCGGTGAGCCCGTCGACCGGCCGCCGGCGCTCACTGCCGGCCCCGACCGCCCGCCGCACGAGCCGCCGCAGGACATCCTGACTGAACGGGCTGTCCCCGGCCGCGACCCGCCTGATCCCGTCCAGCAACTCGGACGGCGGCGCGTCCTTGAGCAGGAACCCGGCCGCACCCGCGGTGAGCGCCGGGTAGAGGTGGTCGTCGTCCCCGAACGTGGTCAGCACCAGCACCCGCGTGGCGGGCCGCCCCGCGAGGATGCGGCTGGTCGCACTGATCCCGTCCACCCCCGGCATGCGCAGATCCATCACCACGACATCGGGCCGGAGCCGCTCGGCCAGAGCGATCGCCTCCCGCCCGTCCCCGGCCTCCCCCACCACTTCGAGGTCACCCTCGGCCTCACACAGCATCCGCAGCCCCGCCCTAATGAGCTGCTGGTCGTCCACGAGAAGCACCCGAATCACACGCCCACCCCCACGCCGCCATCCGCCCGGCCGGGCCATTCCCGCCTCACGCTGTCGCCCCCTCCGCCGCGCCGTTGTGCGCGGGTAGCACTGCCGAAACCCGCCAGCCCGAGCCGGCGGGGCCGGCGGTCAGTTCACCGCCGAGGACGGCGACCCGCTCGTGCATGCCGGTCAGGCCGTGGCCGCCGCCGGGTGGGGCGGACGCCGGTGGAGCGCCGCCCTCATCGGCGACCTCCCACCACACGTTCTCCTCCTCGACGCTCACGCGCAGCCGGGCCACGGCGGCCGGGCCGGCGTGTTTGGCCACGTTGGTCAGTGCCTCCTGGGTCAGGCGGAGAACAGCCATCGCCCGTACGGCATCCAAACCGCCGACCGCCTCGTCGATGTCGGCTTCCACGGTGAGGCCGGTCATGCGGGCCCGCTCCACGGCCGCTCCGAGCGCGGCCGGCAGCGCGCCCGGCTCGATCGCGGTGAAAGCGGCGTCACCGCGTACGGCGGAAGGGTCTCGCAGAGCCGCGACCAAGCGACGGAGATCAGCCAGCGCGGTCGTGCCCGTGCCGTGGACGTCGTCGAGCACCGCGGAGATCCGAGGATCGAGGCCCGGCACGACATGGCGGGCGACACCCACCCGCAACACCATCGAGGCGACATGATGCGCCACGACGTCGTGCAACTCCCGGGCGATCGCGCTGCGCTCGTCGGCCCGGTCGGCCCGCGCCTCCGACTCCCGGCGGCGCGCCTCCTCGGCCTCGCGGCGGCGCCGCTGCTCGCCCAGCTCGTGGTTCGTGCGCACGACCAGGCCGAGCAGGAGCGGCAGCCCCACCGGCAGCAGCAGCTCGACGGGCCGCTCGGCCCCCAGCACGACATGCACCGCCAGCAGCAGCACCGTGCCGGACCAGTAGACGACCGGGCGGGCCGCCCACGCCACCAGTTCGGCCAGCATCCAGCTCGAGCCGACCACGTTGATCGTCGGGTCGTCGACCAGCAGGAGCGCCAGCACGAGCAGGGCGGTCTGCACGAGCAGGCTGACCAGCGGCCACCGGATCAGGGCGAGGATCGCGACGAAGGCGCCGAGCGCGAGGATCAGCTGCGGCGGGGACGGTCTGGTGGGCTCGTTGAGGTACAGGTAGCCGAGGCCGCTGAGGTCGAGCAGCACGAGACGCAGCCACGCGTCGCGGCGATCGAACAGACGCTCTACCCAGCCCATGCCCGCCAGCCTAGGCCGCGAACGGAGCCGCTTCGGTCATCCAACTCGCGCACTCCGCACGATCAGGGTGCCGGCGATGAGCGTGGCCACCACGACAGCACCGGCCGCCGCCAGCGTCGCGGCGTCGGGCGCCAGCAAGGGCTGACCACGCAGCGCCTGCCACGTGACGATCGCGACCGTCGCCGCGTAGGCGGACGCGGCCGTCAGCAGCAGACGCGTGCTCTGGCTCGTGCCGAGGCGGGTGCGGGTGAGCAGGAACGCCAGCAGCGGCAGCGCCTGCAGGCCGTGCATGCCGATGAAGTGGCCGACGCGCAGGTCGCCGCCGGTGGTGCTCCATCCGGTCAGGGGCAGGCCGGGGCCGCCGTCAGGCACGCCGACCGCGTGGGCGCCGCTGATGCCGTCGATGCCGGTGTCAGTCGACATGACCATCGGTATGGCGGCCAGGAAGCCGAGCAGGGCCAGGAGCAGGCCGAGGCGGATTCCGTACGCCGCGACCCGGTCGGGGAGGCGCTGCCTCAGGGCCACCACCGCGACCACGAGGTGGGCCACGAACAGCACCATGATCGAGGCGCCCATGATCGACCAGAGGCGGCTGTCGAAGGGAGTCGTGTCGTTGTAGTGACTGCGGTGGCCGCGGGCCGCCTGGAACGTGATGATCGCGACCTCGACGACGGAGACCGCGACGATCACGGTGGACGACCATTCGGCGAGGCGGCTGCGGCGGGGCAGCACCGACAGGATCCAGGCCAGCGTGAAGCCGTACACCGCGAAGCTGACGGCGAACTTGAACGGCTTGAGCCAGACGTTCGCGCCGAGCAGGGTCCGGTCGTCGACGGCGAGCCCGGCCGCGGTGACGAGCGCCAGCACGGCCATCGCGGCGGTGAGCGTCAGCAGCGGCCGATGCCGGCGTTGCCGGCCGGTGCGGGCAGTCGTGGTTGTCATGTCTGGCAGCGTCGCGTCGTTCGACGGCCGTCTCTTCCTGCCGCCGGCCCGGACGGCGGCCCCGGGTCGGAGGCGGCCTCCTACCGGGGTAGGAGAGGATGTCGCCCGTGATCACGTTTCCCGCCGGCGCGTCCGGCCGTCCGAGCAGTTCGGCCTTCGGGCGGTCGGTGGTCGCGGACGCCCTGCGCGCCGTCTCGCCGGAGGCGGCCGGTGCCGCGGCCGCGGAGCCGGATTGGCGGCGCGGCTATCCACGGCACTTCCGGCAGTTGATCGCGACGGCGAAGACCGGCTACGAGGTGGCCGCCGCCGGGCTGGCCTCGGTCCACGAGCGGATGCCGGTGCCGATCACCGCGCCCGGGAAGCCGCTGGAGACGGTCACGGTCGAGGGTGGCGAGAAGCCGTCGCGCGAGGTCGCTCTACCGTACGGAAAAGAACTTCTCCGAGGCGCGGCACTCGATCGCCGGCTCGACAAATGGGTCGAGGCCGGCGTGATCGAGGAGTCGTGCGCCACCGCGGTGCGGGCCGTGCGGGACAACCCGGACTGGCTCGATCTGAGCGACCAGCAGCTGGTCGTGCTCGGTGCCGGGGCCGAGATGGGCCCTCTTCCGGCGGTGCTCGAGTGGGGTGCGACTGTCATCGGCGTCGACCTGCCCCGTGTGGAGGACCGGATCTCGGCGCTGGCCGCTCGGTCGGCCGGGCGGTTGATCGTGCCGCGGGGTGTCGACCTGCTCGAGGACGTCGGCGGGCTCGCGCACTGGCTGGCCGACCGGCCGGAGGGGCGCCTGACGCTGGGCAACTACGTCTACGCGCCCGGCGCCGCGTACACCAAGCTTTCGGTGACCGTGGACGCGCTCGCGGCGTACCTCAAGAAGGTCCGTGACGATGTCGCCCTGGCCTTTCTCGCCACGCCGACGGACGTCTTCGCCGTGCCGTCCTCGGCCGTCGCGCAGTCGGCCGAACGTTTCCGCGCGCGGTCGCGCCTGGCCCGGGTGACCGGCGCGCTCTCCGGTGGGCGGCTTCTGCAGCCGAACTACCCGGACGGCACTGAGCCGGGCATCAACGACAGTCTGGTTCCGCAGCAGGGTCCCAACTACGCGCTGGCCAAACGCATTCAGCGCTGGCGGGCCAGCCTGGCCCGGCGGGACGGCGCGGTCAGTTTCTCGGTGGCGCCTCCGGCCCGGACCAGATCGGTCGTCTCCCACCGGATCCTGGCCGCGGCCTACGCCGGCGCGCACCGCTTCGACGTCGAGATCTTCGAACCGGCGACCGCGAACCGCCTGATGGCCGTGCTGATGGTCCACCAGCTGCGCAATCCGCGCCCGGCGGCGGCCGAGGCGTGGCGCGACGAGGCGGTCGAGGCGGCGCACGGCGGGCTGTGGCGGACGGCCTATCACCCGCGTACGGCGCTGGGGCTGGCCGCGGTCAGAGGTTTTCTGGGCTGAGGCCGTGGATGCGGCCGGCGGTGGTGGTGAGCCGGGCGCCCGAGCCGCCCCAGCGCAGGGCGACGATCTCGGCGGCGATGCTGACCGCGGTCTCCTCCGGCGTGCGGGCGCCCAGGTCGAGCCCGACCGGTGACGCCAGGCGGGTCGTCTCGTCGCCGGTCAGGCCGGTCTCCTCGAGCCGTTTGAGCCGGTCGTCGTGGGTACGCCGGGAGCCCATCGCGCCCACGTAGGCGACCGGCAGCCGCAACGCGACCTCCAGCACCGGCACGTCGAACTTGGGGTCGTGGGTCAGGACACAGAGGACGGTACGCCCGTCGACGCGCCCGGCCTCGGCCTCGGCGGCCAGGTAGCGGTGCGGCCAGTCGACCACGACCTCGTCGGCCGACGGGAAACGCTTCCTGGTGGCGAAGACCGGCCGGGCGTCGCACACGGTCACGTGGTAGCCGAGGAACGACCCGATGCGGGCGGTCGCCGCCGCGTGGTCGGTGGCGCCGAAGACCAGCATCCGGGCCGGCGGGGCGAACGAGCCGACCAGCACCGACAGGCCCTCGCCGCGGCGTTCGCCGCTGGGGCCGTAGTGCAGCGTCCCGGTGCGGCCGGCGGCCAGCAGCCCGCGCCCGTCGTCGGTGGCCGCGTCGTCGAGCCGGTCACCGCCGAGCGTGCCGCTCCGCTCGTCGGGGGTGATCAGCAGGTGCCGGGCCGTGGTCTCGTCGAGGCGGGTGAGCAGGGCGACCGGCCGGTTGGCGGTGATCGCCTCGGCCAGCGCCGGCAGCTCCGGGAAGGACTCCCGGTCGACCCGCTCGATGAGCATTTCGATGGTGCCGCCGCAGGTCAGGCCGACCTCGAACGCGTCGTCGTCGCTCACCCCGAACCGGACCGTGCGGGCCTGGCCGGTCTCGGCCACCTCACGGCAGATCTCGTAGACCGCGCCCTCCACGCAGCCGCCGGACACGCTGCCGGCGACCGTGCCGTCCGGTCCGACGGCCATCGCCGCGCCCGGCTGGCGAGGCGCGCTCGACCAGGTGGCGGTCACGGTGGCCAGGCCGGCCGGCTCGCCCGCCGCCCACCAGCGGAGCAGGGGATCCAGTACGTCACGCATGGGGATTCAACTCCGGAACGTCGAGGTCGAGATCATCGGATACGTCGCCCACGGCGACCACCTGGACCAGCCCGGCGTGCGCGCGCAGGTAGTCCCGCGCTCCGGAGTCCCCGGTGGCGGACGCCGCCACACCTGCCCAGTGCTCGCGGCCGAGCAGCACCGGGTGCCCGCGCCGTTTTCCGTACCCGCCCATGACCAGCGCGTCCGCGCTCGCCGAGGCGCTGACCCGGCGGACCGCCTCGGCCGAGACGCCCGGCATGTCGACCAGCAGCACCACGGCCGCCTCGGCCTCGGTCGCCTCGAGGGCGCTCAGCCCCACCTTCAGCGAGGACGCCATGCCCGTCTCCCAGTCCGGGTTGACCACGACGCCGGGAAGATCGGGCATCTGATCGGCGGCGGCTCCCAGCACGACCACGATGGGCGACAACCGCGCCTCACGCAGGGTGTCGACCGCCCGCTCCACCAACAACTTCCCGGAGTATCGGACGAGCGCCTTGGGCATGCCGTACCGCCGCCCCGCACCCGCCGCGAGCACCAACCCGGCCGTCATCCCTGAAGCCTAATAAATGAGTTGGCAGACGGCCCGTACTGACGAAGCATCGATTCCGTTCCTCTCCACCGTTTTTCGAAAGAGCGCCGGTTTTGTCAGCGACGGTTTCTGTCTTCGCGTCCCCCTCCAGCTGGATCGAGTCCAGTGCCGTCGACCAGTGCCACCAGGTGGCCGCCCTCGACGGCATGCTCCACGTGGCCGGCATGCCCGACCTGCACCCCGGCAAGGGCGCCCCGATCGGCGCCGCCATGCTCTCCACGGTTCTCTACCCGTTCCTGGTCGGTTCCGACATCGGCTGCGGCATCGCCGTCTTCCCGATCCGGCTCAAACGCCCGGTCGCGGAGAAGCTGGCCCGCAAGTTCCCCGACCTCGACTACTCCCCCCAACCCGACGACCTTGCTTGGTCGTACGTCGAACCGAGCATCCCGGCCGGCCACAGCGACCACCTCGGCACCGTCGGCCGCGGCAACCACTTCGTCGAGCTGGCCCGCGTCGACGCCGTCCACGCCGAACGCCCCGGCCTGGACCGCGGCGACCTGATCCTCATCGTCCACAGTGGCTCACGGGGCCTCGGCGAGCGCATCCTGCGCGCGCACACCGAGGTGCACGGCGCCGGCCCGGCCGAGGATCCGGCGGCCTACCTGGCCGCCCACGACGACGCGGTGCGCTGGGGTTCGCTCAACCGCCGCCTGATGGCCGCCCGCGTCGCCCTCGCCCTCGGCGCCACCCCCGAGGACCCGATCGTCGACGAGTGCCACAACCTGGTCGAGGTCCGCGACGGCGCCTACCTGCACCGCAAGGGCGCGGCCCGGGGCGACGGCCGCGACGTGCTGGTCGCCGGCACCCGGGGCACCCCGTCCTTTCTCGTGGCGGCCCACGCCGGCGCCGAGGCGAACTACTCGGTGGCGCACGGGGCCGGCCGCAAGATGTCCCGCTCCGACGCGTTGCGCCGGGGCAAGGCCAAACACACGGTCGAGGAGCTTCGCCGTACGCCGGTCGGCTCGATCGTCGTCTGCGGCGACCGGCAACTCCTGTTCGAGGAGGCGCCCACGGCGTACAAACGCATCGAACAGGTCGTCGGCGACCTCACCGCCCACGACCTGGCCACCCCGGTGGCGGTCACCGTCCCGCTGGTCACCTACAAGACGGTGGCCCACTGATGACCAGGCACCTGATGCTGTCGGCCGGTCGCGGGCCGCTCGAGTGCTCGTGGGCCGTGGTCCGCCTGCTCCCGCGCCTGGAGGCCGACGCCCGGCGCCACGGCGTGCGCTGCGAGCGACTGACGACGGTGGCCGGCGACCGCCCGGGCACGCTGCGGTCGGCGGTGGTCCGGCTGGGCGACGACGACTTCGCGGCCTCCTGGACGGGGACGCTGTGCTGGCAGGCGTCCAGCCCGTACCGGTCGACCGGCCGCAAGAACTGGTACGTGACCGCCCAGCCCTGCTCGTTCGACACCGTGGCGACCCCCTTCTCGGCGGACGACGTCGACATCGTCCCCGTCCGCACCGGCGGCCCGGGCGGTCAGCACCGCAACAAGGCGAGCACGGCCGTCCGCGCCACGCACCGCCCGTCCGGCCTGGTCGTGGTGGCCGACACCGAGCGACAGTTCTCCCTCAACCGGGCCGTCGCCCTGCGCCGCCTCCAAGCCCGCCTCCAGGAGGCTGACGAGGCCGCCGCCCGCGCGGTCGAGACGTCCCGCTGGCGGATCCACGACGACCTGGTCCGGGGCGACCCGGTCCGGACGGAGCGGCCGTCAGGTGGCGCGGGCGCGTAGGCGGCGCAGCATCCGGGCGTCGCCGAAACCGACGGCCCGGGCCGCGGCCTCGACCGTGGTGCCGTGGCCGATCAGGTATTCGGCGCGCTCGACGCGCAACTGCTGCTGGTAGCGCAGGGGCGTCTGCCCGGTCGCGGCCTCGAAGAGGCGGGTCAGGGTGCGTTCGCTCACCCCGGCCCCGGCGGCCAGGTCGGCCAGAGGCAGGGGATCGCTGAACGATCCGTCGATGCGGTCCTGCACGCGGTGCACGACGTCGCTGAGGTGGCCGCGGTGGCGCAGCATCGCCGACGCCTGCTGTTCGCCGCCGTTGCGCCGGGCGTAGACCACCATCTCGCGGGCCACCCGGGCCGCCACCGCCGGACCGTGCCGCTGGGCGACCAGGTACAGGGCCAGGTCGATGCCGCTGGCGATGCCGGCCGAGGTGACCACGCGGCCGTCGCTGACGTACAGGACGTCGCGGATCACCGTGGCCCGCGGATGCCGGCGGGCCAGCGTCTCCTGCAGGTCGTGGTGCGTCGTGCAGCGCCGGCCGTCGAGCAGGCCGGCCAGGCCGAGCGCGGAGGCGCCCGAGCAGACGCTGGCCACCGTGCCGCCGGCCTCGTGGTGGGCGGCGATCCGGGCCAGCAGGGCCGGGCCGGGCGGGTCGAAGCCGTCCCGCCAGCCGGGCACCAGCACCAGGTCGTCCGGGGTGAGCTCCGGCCACCCGACGGCGGCCTGCAGCCAGACACCCTGCCAGGTCGGGACCGAGGCGGCCGAGGCCACGTAGTGCAGCGCGTAGCCCGGCGCCGTCCTGAAGACCTGCGCCGGGCCGGCCAGATCGAGCAGATGCAACTGCGGCGTCAGTACGAAGACCACCCGTTGCACGATCCGGTCACTCCCCCAGATAGTCGGCGACCGTTCGGACGGCGGCGAACCGCCCGGCCAGCGCGTACTCGGTGCGGGCCACGACGTCCGCCGCCGCCAGCGTACGCGGGTCGGCCAGCAGCTCCTCGACGCTCTGGCCGGCCGGCGCCATCCAGTGCGGGATCGGGAAGGTGCCGGTGGCGTCGGTGAGGAAGGTGACCTGGTACCCGAAGTCGGAGGCCACCCGGGCCGTCGTCTCCACGCACTGCTCGGTGCGCAGACCGGTCACCGCCACCGAGGTCACCCCGGCGGCCGTCAACAGCTGCTGGAGGTTGGTCGTGGTGAAGGCGTTGTGCGAGGTCTTGGTCACGACGGCCTCGTCCTTGGCCGGCTCCAGTTCCGCCACCACCCGCACGTGGCCGCTCTCGGGGTCGAAGAGCCCGCCGCTGCCCGGCTCGGCGTGCAACACCCAGACGACCTTGTCGCCGGCCGCCCGCGCCGCCTCGACCAGCCGCCGCACGTTGCCGATCAGAGCCGGGTTGTTCAGCGTCGCCCACAGCGGCCGCTCGCGGAACGATTCCTGTACGTCGATCACCAGAAGCGCGTTCGTCATGCCTTGATGATTCGCCGGCGCCGGCCACGCCCGTAAGGCACGTTCACGCCCCACCCCGGACCGATCCGGTCACGGGCGGCAATCCGGCGCGGCTACGTACCGGTCAGCGGCGCGATAATGCCCTCGTGGGGCTTGCATACAACGAGGTCGATGTGGTCCAGCCGCCGCGGCTGCGCGCCGGTGACGAGGTGCGCCTGGTCGCTCCCGGCGGGCCGGCGATCCGCCGGGACGCCGAGGCGATCCGGGCGCGGCTCGAAGGGCTGGGGCTGCGGGTCAGCGCCGGCGCGTACACGTTCCAGGAGAGCGAGACGCACCGGGCAGAGGACCTCAACCGGGCGCTGCGCGACCCCGGGGTGCGGGCACTCGTGGCCGTGCGCGGCGACCGGCGGGAGCACCGGATCGTGAACCGCCTCGACTTCAACACCGCCGCCGCCCACCCGAAGCTGTTCATCGCCGGCGGCGACGGCGCGATCGTGCACCTGGCCCTGTGGGAGCGGGCCGGGCTGGCCGGCCTGCGCGGCGATCCGGCCGGCGCGTTCGGCGCCGAACCGGTCACCCTGGTGTCCGACCCCAAGGCGCCGACCGGGGAGCTGACCACCACCGGGCGGGCCCGGGGCGTGCTCCTCGGCGGCGACCAGGACCAGGTGGCCGCGGCCGCCGGGTGGGTGCTGCCCAGCCTGAGCGGGGCGATCCTGCTGCTCGAGGGGGACGGTCTGGCCGCCGGCCGCATCGACCGGCAGCTCACCATGCTGCGCAACGCGGGCCGGCTCGACGGGCTGCGGGGCGTGGCCGTCGGGCGGTACACCGACTGCGGCCCTGGCGTGCTGGACGTTCTGCACGATTGGTGCGGTGCTCTGTCCGTACCCCTGATCGGGGGCCTGGATGGTGAAAATCTGCCCGTCGGAACCATGGCCGAGCTGGACGCGGACGCCGGAACCCTGACCGTGGACGCGGCGGTTTCGTGAGGTAGTCGATTGCCGGGGAACCCCGTTCGCCGGGGCGGCAGGACCAGCGAAAGGAACCGACATGGCCAGCGACCCCCGACCGGCCGCCGCGTCGCCGGCGGCTTCGCCACCACCCTGCGGGAACCGGGCGTGGCCACCGACGGCCCGTACGCGGAGATCCTCGGCGGCTTCTACCTGATCGAGGCGGGAGACCTCGACGAGGTTCAGGGCTTGGCGGCGCTGCTGCCCGAGGTGCGCGACACGCACAGCGCGGTGGAGATCCGCCCGATGGTCGAACACGGATTACCGACATCGGTGCCGCCCGCGCCGGGCTCGTAGTGCTCTCGCGTGTGGCGGTGGCCACACCACCGCCGCGATTGCCTCAGGAGGCTGGTTACCCACCCGATAGTTGGGGTACAAATAGTTGGCGTGGCAACGATAGGAGGGCGTGAGGGTCATGGCGAAGAACGCTGAAGGCCGCGGCCGGGTGAAGCAGTGGTTCCACGACACGTTCGACGACTGGTGGTTCCGCTCCATCATCGGACCCGCCCAGACCCGCAACGCCGTCCAGGGCTGCGACGAGGGCGCCCGCGAACAGTGGAAACGAGACCTCGAAAACCGCAAGCGCTACACCCGCGAACAGCGCGAACGCAAACGCCTGGCCCGCGAGTCCGCCCAGCGCTCCTGAGCCACCCGGCGGCCCGTCGCCGCCCCGCGCCCGCAGGCCACCCAGCGCTCGCACGGCCGTCCCGCGCTCGTAGGCCACCCAGCGCCCGCGCGGCTGTCCCGCGCTCGTAGGCCACCCAGCGCCCGCGCGGCTGTCCCGCGCTCGTAGGCCACCCGCCCTCGTAGGCCACCCAGCGCCCGCACGGCCGTCCCGCGCTCGTAGGCCGTCCCGCGCTCGTAGGCCGCCCGCGCTCGCAGGCCACCCAGCGCCCGCACGGCCGTCCCGCGCTCGTAGGCCGCCCAACGCGCGCAGGGTCGCTCAGCGTCTCCGAGGCCGGCCTGCGGACTTGAGTCACCCGGCACTGCCGCCGGCCAGTCGCCGCTGAGCGACGGTCCGCCGACCGCCGGCCGGAGACACCTGTCAGCACCAGCCACGCTGGGGCTCGCGGCCGCCGGCCTCACTGCCGGCGCCCTGCCCTTGGACGACCAGGCCATCCCCGGCTTCGTCGCCCGCACTCAACGCCGCGATCCCGCACTACGCGACCGGCAGCGCGGTCGCCAACTCCCTGAGCCTCCTCCTCGTAGTAGTTCCGGCCCGCATAGCCGCCGAACCGCCCTCCTCCGCCTGACTCCCACAGTCGCGGTGACCCTTGGGAGAAAGACGGATCGCGTAGTCCCTTCGTCCATGTGCGGGGGACAAAGGGCGACATGATCAGGCTGGGCTTGCGGCGGGCGGCACTGCCTTCGCGGCCACAGGACCTCGGTTTCGCCGCCTGACAGTCCTATCACCTCCTCGTGGCAACGACCCGTTTTCCACAGTCCCGGAGTTGTCCACAGCCCTCCCCCGCGCTCCTGCGGCGCACGCAATGATGGAGCCATCCCGGAGGCCGGCGGGGGCGGCTTCACGGCTTGGGGGTTTGGAGGGCAGCGAAGGTGTAGGGCTTCAGCGTTATGGCGTCGGACTTTCCGAACTGCTTGGCCAGGAGCTGGCGCATCGGCCAGCGGGACATCGAGCGCATCGATGCGGCCCGGGCGCGGATCATGAGGCGGCTCTTGGGGGCGAAGGCGTGCATGCCGCCGGGCGGCAGGCGGGTGCCCTCGGCCACGTAGGAGGCCATCGCGTTCTGGTAGGCGGGGAAAGCGGCCTCCGGGTCCCCGTGGGTGGCCAGTTCGCCGGCCAGCACGTAGGCGCCGACCAGGCTCATGCTGGTGCCCAGGCCGGCCAGTGGGGAGCCGCAATATCCGGCGTCGCCCAGCAGGACGGTTCGGCCTCGGGACCAGGTGTCGACGTGTACCTGGTCGATCGAGTCGAAGTAGAAGTCGGCGGCGGTCGGCATCGCGGCCAGCAGCGACGGGACCTTCCAGCCGGCGCCTTCCAGGTTGCGCGCGATCAGCCGCTGTTGCTCCTCGCGGCTCAACCGGCCGTACCGGGTCCTGGACAGGAAGTTCAGGGCGGCCATGGCCCGGCCCTCGACGGTGGGGCGGATCAGGGCCACCCGGCCGCCGGGGGCGTTGTACATGTGGGCCCAATGGTTCAGGTCGTCGGGGGCCGGCACGGTGAACAGGGCGCCGTAGCCGCCCAGCGGGCGTACGAAGTCCGGCTCGGGGCCGAACGCCAGGGCGCGCACGCCGGAGTGGACGCCGTCGGCGCCGACGATCACGTCGTATCGGGCGCTGCCTCCGCTCTGGAAGGTCGCCCGGCCGTCCGGGGTCAGGGCGGTGATGCGGTCGCCGAAGCGGTAGTCGGCCATGGTCGCGGTGGCCTCGACGAGGATCCGGGAGAGGTCGCCGCGGGAGATCTCGATCTCGGCGACGATGCCCTCGCCGCCGAACAGGTCGGCCGGCATCTCGGCCAGGCGGCGGCCGCGGTTGTCGACCAGGGCGATGCCCCGCTCGTCGACGCGGCTGGCCCGGATGGCCGGCATCAGGCCCATGTTCTCGACGACGCCGCGAGCCACCCCGCGGACGTCTACCGCCTGGCCGCCGGGGCGCAGGCCGGGCGCCTTCTCGACGATGGTGACGTCGGCGCCGGCCCGGTGCAGCCAGAACGCCAGGGCCGGGCCGGCGATGCCGGCGCCGGAGATGAGTACGCGCATTTCCCGCTCCTCTGCGTACGGTGTACGTTGGTGTACTAGCCGAGCGTAGGAAGCGGACCGGCGACAGGGCAACGTGTACTAGTACGGCGGTGGGTCGACCCAGGAGGTGTACTAGTGCATCCGTACCGGAGGATCGTCGAGGACGTGCGGCGGCGGATCGAGTCGGGCGAGCTGCGGCCGGGTGACCGGGTGCCGTCGGCCCGGGCCCTCACCAAGGAGTGGGGGGTCGCGATCGCCACCGCGACCCGGGCCCACGCGGCCCTGCGCGACGAAGGGCTGACCGTGGCCCGGCCCGGCGTGGGCACCGTGGTCGCGGGTCCGGCGCCGCGCCGGGAGCACGAGCTGACCCGGGAGCGGATCGTGGCCACCGCCATCGACGTGGCCGACCGGCTCGGGCTGGCCGAGCTGACCATGCGCCGGCTCGCGGCCGAGCTCGGGGCGGCCACGATGTCGCTCTACCGCTACGTGCCGAGCCGCGACGACCTGATCGTCGCGATGATCGACAAGGCGCTGGGCGAGATCCGGCTGCCCCGGCGGCATCCGGGCGGCTGGCGGCCGGCGATCGAGCTGGCCGCCCGGCAGGAGTGGGCGGTCTTCCAGCGTCACCCGTGGCTCAGCTCGTCGATGTCGATCACCCGGCCGCAGATCGCGCCGAACGGGCTCCGGCTCAGCGAATGGGTGCTGGCCTGTTTCGACGGCACCGGGCTCGACCTCGAGGAGCGCATGTACGTGCAGATCGTGCTCTTCACCTTCGTCCGCGGCGTGGCCAACGGGCTGGAACCGGAGGCCGAGGCCGTCCGCGAGACCGGGCTGACCAACGAGCAGTGGATGGACACGCAGGCGACCACCCTGACCGAGGTGATGGACACCAACCGGATGAGCCACTTCCAGCAGCTCACCGAGGAGGGCTTCGAGTTCGGGCTCGACCTGGTCTTCGAGTTCGGCCTGGCCCGCATGCTGGACGGGCTCAGCCTGTTCGTACAGGCACGGGGCTGATCGTGGCCAGCCGCAGCTTCGTCTCGTCCTCGCTGCCGGGCACGGCCGTCATGATCACGATCTTCAGCTCGGCGTCGCCGTCGGTCAGGGTGTCGCAGTCGACGGTGATCGGCCCGGCCGACGGATGCTCGATCACCTTGCGGTCCTCCCGGTGGGCGCCGACCGCGCCGGCCGCCCACAGCGCGGCGAACTCGTCGTTGCCCTCGCGCAGCTCACGCACGAGCACCGCCAGCCGCCGGTCGTGCGGGAAGCGGCCGGTGGCCCGCCTCAGGTCGGAGACGATGGCCGCCCTGGTGCCGCCGGGGTCCCGGGTGGTGACCGGCCACCGGGACAGGTGGGGGCCACCGTCACCGACCGGGAAGTTGTCGCGGGCGAAGTTGCGCAGGCCGCGCGGCGACGCCGACGGGTCGCCCAGCAGGCCGGCCCAGCCCCGGTTCCACCACAGCAACTGCCAGTCGGCCGCGAAGACGGCGGCGGCCGTGTCACCGAGCCGGGTCACCACCCGCTGCACGCCGGGCGGGATGTGGTCGGCGATCTGATCGTGCGCCGGCGGGGTGAGCCGGGCCAGCCGGAACAGGTGGTCGCGCTCGTCCGGGGTGAGCTGCAGGGCCCGGGCCAGCGCCGCCGTGACCTGGGCCGACGGCGTGGTGGCCCGGCTCTGCTCGAGGCGGACCACGTAGTCGACCGAGACGCCGGCGAGTTCGGCCAGTTCCTCCCGGCGCAGGCCGGCGGCCCGGCGCCCGTGCCGGGCCGGCAGGCCGGCGGCGGCCGGCGACAACCGTTCCCGCCAGCCCCGGATCGTCGTGCCGAGAGCTGTCATGACGACCATTGTTCCTCCGCCGGCGGCCGCGAAGGTGGTACTGGCTTTCTCTGGAAGACACCCCCGATCAGGCGTTGCATCGACGGCATGACGATCACCTTCATCACCGGGGCCAACAAGGGCCTCGGCTACGAGACCGCCCGCCGCCTCATCGCCCTCGGCCACACCGTCGTCGTCGGCGCCCGCAACCCCGCCCTCGGCGCCGCGGCGGCCGAAGCCCTGGGCGCCCGCTTCGTGCCCATCGACGTCACCGACGACGCCTCGGTGGCCGCCGCCGCCAAGGACGTCCAGGAGCACGAAGGGCTGGTCGACGTGCTCATCAACAACGCGGGCGTATCGGGCCCGATGGGGGATCCGAGCGGGCTCACCGGCGGCGAGGTGCTCGACGTGCTGAACGTCAACGTGGCCGGTGTGGTCCGGGCCACTACCGCGTTCCTGCCGCTGCTGCGCCGCTCGGCCGACCCGGTCATCGTCAACGTGAGCAGCGGGATGGGGTCTCTCGAGCACACGAACGACCCGTCCCGGCCCGAGTCGCACGTCATCGCGCCCGCGTACACCTCGTCCAAGGCGGCCCTGACGATGTTGACGAACCAGTACGCCAAGGCCCTTCCCGACGTACGCGTCAACGCCGCCGACCCGGGTTACACGGCCACCGACTTCAACGGCCACTCCGGACCACAAACCGTCACCGAGGGTACGGACGCCGTGGTCGCCCTGGCCACGGAAGGCCCCGGCCACGGCTCGGGCCGCTTCATCGACCGGCACGACCTCACCCGATGAGCAGGACCACCTTTCCGCCGCTGTGCCGGGACTCCACGGCGGCGTGCGCCTCGGCGATCCGGTCCAGCGGGTACGGGCGCACCTCGATGAGAATCCGGCCCTGAGCCGCCAGGCCGATCACCTCGGCCAGGCGTTTCGGGTCGCGGCCGGCCCGGACCACGCGGGCGCCCACCTCGGCCGCGGCCCGGTCATCGGCGATCGTGCCGATCCGGTCGAGCGGAACGCCCAGCTCAGCCGACTGCGCGAGGGTCTCGCCGCCGGCGGTGTCGAGAGCGACGGTCGGCGCGAGACCGAGGGCACGGACGTCGTCGGCGAGCCCCGGCCCGTACGCGACGGGGACGGCACCGATCTGCCGCAACCAGTCGTGGCGGGCCGGGCTCGCCGTCCCGATCACGGTGGCCCCGGCCAGGCGGGCGAGCTGGGTGGCGACCGTGCCGACGCTGCCCGAGGCGCCGTGCACGAGCAGCACGTCGTCGGGGCCGACGCCCAGCTCCAGCAGCGACCCACTGGCGGTCTGCGCGGCCGCGACCAGGGCGGCCGCGGTGGCGAAGTCCAGGCTTGCCGGCTTGGGCACGACGTCGGCGGCGGGAACCACCACGAACTCGGCGGCGCCGTTCAGCATGGTCGAACCGAGCACGGCGTCCCCCGCCGCGACGCGCTCGACACCCGCACCCACGTGATCGACCTCCCCGGCGTACTCCTGCCCGATGGTCTGCGGAAAAGTGACCTTGGCCCAGGGCATGCGGCCGCGCCGGACGGCCACGTCGAACGGCTGCACCCCGGCCGCGCGCACCCGGACCCGCACCTGCCCCGGGCCGGGCACCGGATCGGGCAGATCGGTGACGCGGAGAACCGACGGCGGACCGAACTCATCGAAGACGGCTGCTCTCATGAGTCGACACTGCAACCTCGACCTACCTTAAGGTCAAGGGAATCACTGAGCGTGACGGATCATCGACGCTGCGCCGTCCCGGATGGCCGGATAGGTGGTAAATCATCGCCGGGCGGTCACGATCCCCGGCCGCCCCGAGCCCGCCGGGCGCGGCGTCGATACCGTTATCGCGTGTCTGAGATCCCGTGGTGGGGGCTGCCCCTCATCGCCGCCGTGTTCGCCCTGGCCGGAGCCGCGACCGTCCAGCTCGTGACCGCCCGCACCACCAGCCTGCGCAGTCGCCGGCGGCGCACCCGGCGGTGGTACGAGGAGCGCAAGGCCGCGTACGTCGCCCTGCTCGCCGTCTTCGAGCGCGACACCTACAGCCTGCGCACCGCCTACGACGCCGGCACCAAGCCGGCCTCGCCGCTGGCCTACGTCGACGAGGTCGGGCCGGCCCTCATGCAGGTGCGGCTGCTCGCCTCCGGGCCGGTGCGCAGCGCCGCGCTCGCCGTGCACCTGCTCCTGCAGCAGCTGCACAGCGACATGAACCCGGCCGCGGTGTCCGGCGTACAACCGCAAATTCATTTCCGTGAATTGCTGACCCAGGTGCCGCTCGTGATGCAGCAGTTCGAGGCGGCGATCCGCGAGGAGCTGCGGATAGAGGCCACGCCGCCGGTCGAGGCCGAGTCGCTCAACGGGCGCGCGCGGTCGCTGCTGCGACGGCAACCACAGACGCAGCCTCTAGAGGGTTCGGCCGATGTCCGGCAGGATCTGAGTCGTGACCGATAGGAGCGAAACCACCGCCGCCGTCATCCGCAGCGGGATCGTCGCGATCCTGCGTGCACCGTCCGCCGACTACTTCTCCGCCGTCGCCGAGGTGCTGGTCGACTCCGGCATCACCGCCATGGAGGTCACGCTGACCTCCCGCGGCGCCGTCGAGGCCATCGCCGGGCTCCGGCGCCAGCTGCCCGCCTCGGTCGCGATCGGCGCCGGCACGGTCCTGACCGCCGACGACGCCAAGGCGGCGGTCGACGCCGGCGCCGAGTTTCTCGTCTCGCCGGTGATCGACGCCGAGCTCGTGGCCGGCTCCGAGGTGCCGTTCTATCCGGGCACGAGCACACCCACGGAGATGTACGCGGCCTACCGCGCCGGCGCCGAGCTCGTGAAGCTCTTCCCGGCCGCCGGCCTCGGCCCGTCCTTCCTGCGTGACGTCCGCGGGCCGCTGCCGCAGATCCCGGTCATGCCCACCGGCGGCATCAAGATCGAGGACATCGCCGACTGGCTGTTCGCCGGGGCCAAGGCGGTCGGCGTCGGATCGCCGCTGATCGGCGACGCCGCCACCGGCGGCAACATGCACGCCCTGGCCGCCCGCGCGCGGCACGCGGTCAGCGCGGTCGCGTTCGCCCGCTCATGACCGGCCCGGGTCTTTTCACCTTCGGTGAAACCATGGGCCTGGTCGCCGCGGACGGCATCGGCCCCTTGACGTACGCCAAGAGCTTCTCCTTCGGCATCGGCGGCGCCGAGAGCAACGTCGCGGTGGGCGTGGCCCGTCTCGGCGGCCAGGCCACCTGGCTCGGGCGGGTCGGGCCGGACGCGACGGGCGCGCTGATCGCCGAGCGTCTGACGGCTTCGGGTGTACGAGCCCTCGCCATCACCGACGAGGCCTTCACCGGCCTGATGGTGCGGCACAAGCGGTCGGCGCAGTTCGCGCAGGTCGACTACCACCGCGCCGGCAGCGCCGGTTCGCGGCTCTCCCCGGCCGACGTGCCCTCGGCCGAGCTGACCTCGGCCGGCGTCGTCCACGTCACCGGCATCACGCCCGCGCTGAGCGAGACGGCCCGGGCCGCCGTCTTCCAGTCGGTCGAGACGGCCCGCGCGGCCGGCGTTCCGGTGTCGGTCGACGTCAACTACCGCTCGAAACTGTGGAGCCGCTTCGACGCCGCCCCGGTCCTGCGAGACCTGGTCTCGCGGGCCGACGTGGTCTTCGCGTCGCCCGAGGAGGCCGAGCTGTTCGTCGACACCGACGACCTGCTGGGCGCCCTGGCCAAGCTGGGACCGTCCGAGGTGGTCGTCAAGGACGGCGCCCGCGGCTGCCGCGCCCTGATCGACGGCGAACGCCACGAGCTGCCGGTCCTGCCGGTCACGGTGGTCGACCCGGTCGGCGCCGGCGACGCCTTCGTCGCCGGCTACCTGGCCGACCGGCTGGCCGGCGCGGCCCCGGCGGCCCGCCTGACCACCGCGATCGCGGCCGGCGCCTTCGCCGTCACCGTCCCGGGCGACTGCGAGGGCGCGCCCACCCGGGCCGACCTGACCGCGCTGACCGGCGACGACGTGCATCGCTGAGAACGCCGGGGGTATTCCACCCCCATGCGCATCGGAAACACGGAAGTCCGGGTCCTGGGCGGCCCGCTCGGCTGCCTCGGCATGATCCTCTTCTCGGTCCTGGCCTCGGTTCTGCTGACTGTCCTGCTCAACGTGGTGCTGTGAGCGGCTACGCGCTGAAGGCCTGCTGGGGTTGCGGGCGGATCCAGTGGGTCAGGTTCTCGGGGCGGTCGGCCTTGCCGTAGAACCAGCCCTGGATCAGGTCGCAGCCCTGGCCGTACAGCCAATCCCGCTGGGCCTGGGTCTCGACGCCCTCGGCGACGACGAGGTGACCCATGGCGTGGGTCATGGCCAGGACGGCCCGGACGATGGGCTCGTCGCCGCCGTCCTCGCCGATGCGGCTGATGAAAGCGCGGTCGATCTTCACGACGCCGACCGGGAGGCGATGCAGGTAACTCAGTGACGAGTAGCCCGTACCGAAATCGTCGATGCACAGCACCACGCCCAGCGCGTGCAGGGCGTTGAGCGTGAGCAGGGCGGTCTCGATGTCCTCCATGACGCCGGACTCGGTGATCTCCAGCCAGAGGCTGGACGGCGTCAGGCCGGTCTCGCGCAGCACGTCGTCGACGACGTTGACCAGGGAGCCGTCGCGCAGCTGCCGGACCGCCACGTTCACCGAGACGTGCAGCCGGCGGTCGCCGGGGCGGCGCAGGGCCTGCCACTCGATGAGCTGCCGGACCGACTCGCGGAGCAGCCACTCACCCATCTCCACGATCATGCCGGTCTCCTCGGCGATCGGGATGAACTCGTCGGGCCGGACGAAGCCGTGCTCGGCCGAGTTCCAGCGCATCAGCGCCTCGAAGCCGTCCAGCTCACCGGAGCGTACGTCGACGATGGGCTGGAAGTGCACGGCCAGCTCGCCGCGCTCACCGGCGCCGCGCAGCGCCTGCTCGAGCTTCACCCGGTCGCGGACCTGATCGCGCAGCGAGGTGTCGAAGAGCGCCACCGCGTTGCGGCCCGACCCCTTGGCCTTGTACATGGCGGTGTCGGCGTCCCGGATCAGTTCCAGGGCGTGCGCGCCGCCGTGCGACTTGGCCACGCCGATCGAGGCCGAGATGACCACCTCGCCCACGGTCAGCCGGAACGGGCGGGCCAGCTCGACCAGCAGCCGTTCGGCCAGCGAGTCGGCCAACCGCAGATGCGACGGGCTGGCCAGCGCGATCACGAACTCGTCGCCGCCGATCCGGGCGACGATGTCCTGCGTACGGACCTGGGCGCTCAACCGGCCGGCGACCTCGCAGAGCAGCTCGTCGCCGACGCCGTGCCCCCAATGGTCGTTGATCATCTTGAAGCGGTCGAGGTCGAGGAAGAGCAGGCTGATCTCCTGCCCCTCGTCGGCCACCCGGCCGGCCCAGCCCGCCACGGTCTCGGCGAGCAGTTCGCGGTTGGGCAGGTCGGTGAGGGCGTCGTGGGTGGCGCGGCGGCGGTTGGCCCGCTCGGCCCGGACCCGCGAGTTGTTGGAGCGGACCACACGTACCAGCACGGCCACCACGACCAGCGCGCACAGCAGTGCCCGGACCAGGTTGTTGGTGAGGCTGCCGAGCGGCATCAGGGTGGCCACCACGGTCGGCACGACCATCACGGTGGCGATCACGGCCAACCGCATGCGGCTCAGATCCCGGACCACGATCTTTTGAGGCTGGGTGAGCGTACGCATGGACGGGTGCAGCGCGGCGGCCGGAATGGCCACGAACATGGCGGCGAACAGGACGTCCACGACATGCTGCGACGCCGAGACCATCTCGGCGTCGCGCAGCGTGAAGAGCAGATCGGCCACGAACATGTCGGCCGAGGCGACGACGAGCATCCACAGCGCCGGCTGGCGGGCGCCGCCGGCCAGCAGGAGCTGGGCGATGAGCACCAGCAGGACCACGTCGATGATCGGGAAGAACGCGTCGACCACCCGCACGACGGTCATCCCGGTGCCGTCGATCGCCGGCGCGATTACGAAGGTCCAGGTCAGGAACGCGCCGGCCAGGCCCACGAGCAGGGCGTCGATGCGGGCGGGATCGTCGTCGGCCGCGCGGCGGCGGCGCAGCATGCCGCTGAAACCGGCGCCGAGCAGGATGTACGCGGGTACGACGAAGGCGTTCGGGATCAGCGCCATCATCGTGGGCGGTGTGGTCATCGTGCTCGGCACGGCGGCCCGGATGACGCTGGCCACGACGAACAGGTACGCCGCGTAACGGATGTACCGCCACGGCGTGCGCTGGTCGGCCGGAAGATGCCGGTGCGGGCCGACGTGCAGGGCGACGACGCCCAGCACCATGATCAACGCCGTGGCCGGGACCTGCGCCCAGACCGGGCCGGCCGCCAGGACCGCGAGCAGCGCGACGCCCAGCACCAGGTGCAGGCGCGCTGCGGACGGTCCGAGACCGCGGGCGTTGGTCATGTCAGTGCCCATCGGCGGGCGAACCCGGTGGTAAAGCGGTTGTGATGTACCGGCCGTTCGGACATTCAGCCCCGAACCCCAGGGGATTTGACCGACTTTTCCGGACAGGCGCGGTACGTCCCCGGCAAGGTGTCACATGGCCGATGAACCAGCACCACAGGGGGACATGTGCACCGGAATCGGACGAACACCCGGGCGGCGACGGCGCTGCTCACGATAGTCGCGGGCACTCTGATCCCGCGTTCCACGGCCGCGGCCGAACCCGCGGCGCCACCGGAACTCCAGACGGTGACCTTGAGCGGTGCGGCCGCCGACCGCCCACAGACCAGCCCGTTCAGCCTGCTCGGGGCAACCTGGTCCGACCCGGCCGCCCGGCTGAACGGCGGGGTCCGGGTGCGAACCCGGGCGATCGCCACGGGCCGATGGTCGCCCTGGCAGACGTTGGAGGCCGACAGCGTCTCCCCGGCCGACCGCCGAGGATCAACCGACCCACTCTGGGTAGGCCCGTCGAACGGCCTCGAGGCCCGCGTGGTCGGCACCCACGGCCCGCTGCCCGCGGACCTCCGCGTCGACCTGTTCAACCCTGACGCCGGCGGAGCCGCGACGTCGCCGCCGACCACATCCGCACCGACCGCACCGATCTCTGCGCGGGCGGCCGTGACGATTCCGGTTCGGCCTGTGCCTCGGATGGTTCTGCGGGGGCAGTGGGGGGCCGACGAGAGCATCGTGCGGGGCAAGCCCGAGTACACGGGGGCTGTTCAGGAGTTCTTCGTGCACCACACGGCCACCGGGAACAACTACTCCTGTTCGCAGTCGGCCTCGATCATTCGCGGGATTCAGGCGTACCACGTCCGCAGCCGGGGCTGGGACGACATCGGGTACAACTTCCTCGTCGACAAGTGCGGGACGATCTTCGAGGGGCGCGGCGGGGGCGTTCAGATGCCCGTTCTCGGCGCGCACACCATGGGCTTCAACACCGATGCCAGCGCTGTCGCCGCCATCGGGACGTACGGCGGGTCGGGCGTCTCGGCCACCGTGCGGCGGGCCATCGCAACCGTCGCCGCGTACAAGCTGGGGGCCGCCGGGAACCTGCCGAGTGGGCGGGTCGTGCTGACCTCCGGGGGCAGCAACCGCTATCCCGCCGGCGCCCGGGTCGAGATGTGGCGGATCTCCGGACACCGTGACGCCGGGCGTACCGACTGTCCGGGCGATGCCCTCTACCGGCAGCTTCCCGCCATCCGGGCCATCGCCGGTGGCGCGCCGGCCGGGTTCCGGCTGCTGGGCATGGGCGGGACCTGGCCGTACGGGGGAATGTGGTTCACCAAGGGCACGATCACCCCGCGCTGGGACACGCGCACCGCCAGCGCGCTGATCAACCGGTTCGAGATCTACGTCGACGGGGTGCTGGCCGCCGCCGTGCCGGGCACGCACCGCACCACCACGCTGACCGTCTCGCCCGGCAAGCACGCCGTCTCCGTCCGTGCCCTGCACCTGTCGGGCCGGGTCGCCGGGATCACCACCACCGTGTACGCGGACGCGGTCGCGCCGGTCTTCGACAAGGAACCCGATCTCGTGCTGCGCCCGGGGACGATCGGCGCCACCGTGCCCGTCCGTCTCGACTGGAAGGCCGGCGACCCGGGCGGCCTGATCTACGTCGGGCTCACCAAGCCCACCCGGACGAACCTGCTCACCACCACGACCAGCCGGAACCTAGCGGTCCGGGCCGGCGTCCCGGCCACCTACGCGATCGTGGCCGGCGACCGGGCCCGCAACACCGTCAACGCCTCGGTCACCCGTACGCCGGTGGTCCTGTCCGAGGCCGCGTCGCAGCGGACCGGCACCTGGCGCCTGCTGAACAACCCCGCCTATCTGGGCGGTACCGCGCTGGGCGCCTCCACCGCGGGAAGCAGTGCGAGCTGGACCTTCAGCGGAAGCTCGGTGGCGCTGGCGTTCAGCCGGGGTTCGAAGGCCGGCCGGGTACGGGTGTTCGTGGACGGCCAGGCGCAGGGCACCGTCGACCTGAAGGCGACCGGGCCGCTCAACCGCCAGGCCGTGTGGTCGCGCTGGTGGGCCGGGAGCAGCGAGCACACCGTACGGGTCGAGGTCGAGGGCACCACCGGACGGCCGGGCGTCGCGATCGACGGCCTGGTTTACCTGAAGTGATAACTGACAGAAGATGTCAGGTACTCGGGGAAGGATCAGGGTCATGAGTGGATTCGCGACGTTGGCAATGATCAACCTGGATGCGGCCGATCCGGCCGGCCTGGCCCGGTTCTACTCCGAGGTGCTGGGCTGGAAGGTGCTGCACAGCCAGGACGAGTACGCGATGATCGGCGACGGTTCGGCCAGCATCGGCTTCGGCCAGGTGCCGGGATACTCCGGGCCGGGCTGGCCCCGGGAGAGCGCGCCCAAGCGCTACCACCTCGACTTCTACGTCGAGGATCTGGACAAGGCCGAGCAGCAGGCGCTCGCGCTGGGCGCCACCAAGCCGGACGAGCAGCCGCAACCGGACCGCTGGCGGGTGCTGCTCGACCCGTCCGGTCAGCCGTTCGACATCTGTATCAAGAGCTAGCCGAGTGATCACGGGCCTGGGTGACCAGGCCCGTGATCATCCAGTCGGCCAGGCGCTCGAAGGTCGGCTCCCGCACCGGCCCGCCCTCGGCGAACGCGGCCGTGAGATGCGGAAACTCCGCGGGCGAGACGGGCTCGGCGACCTGCGGAACGCCGGCCGACAGTTCGGACGTCACGAACGACGCCACGAAGCCCGTCACGAGAGCGATCAACTCCATCCGGGTCGCCCCGCCGAGCCCGGTCGGCGCGAGCGCCGCCAGCCCGCGCTCCAGATAGGCCAGGGTGTTGCGGCCCGTGAGGCGGCGGTTCGGCAGGGCCGACGGCAGCCACGGATGTGCCAACATCAGCGCCCGCTGCGATCCGGCGATGGCCAGCAGATCGGCCCGCCAGTCTCCCGTCAGCTCCACCTGGGCGGCCGTGCCGCCGACCCGGTCCACCATCAGGTCGATGAGGAAATCCCTGGTGGGGACGTACGTGTAGAGCGACATCGCCCCCGCCCCGATCTCGGTGGCGACCCGGCGCATGGTGACCGCCGCCAGCCCTTCCGCGTCGGCGATGGCCACCGCCGCGTCCACCACCTGGTCACGCGTGTGCGACGGCGGTCTTCCGCGAGCCATCGATGCCTCCTACTATTTCTGGTACGACGTACGGAAAAGGGGATCGCCCGATGGAAAGACTGCCACTGTTCCTCCGCCTGCTGCGACGGCGGACCCGCAACGGGCCGCCCGCCCGGTACGACGTCCACCGCGACGTCGGCCTGCCCGTCCCGGCCGCCGACCGGAGCCCGATGCTGACCGACCACTACGCCCCGGTCACCGCCGAGCCCTGCCCGACCGTGCTGATCCGCGCCCCGTACGTGCGAAGCGGCTTCCCCTGGAACTACCTCTACGGCGTCCTCTTCGCCGAACAGGGCTTCCATGTGCTCCTGCAGAGCACCCGCGGCGCCGGCGGCTCGGGTGGCACGTTCCACGCCTGGGTGAACGAGACCGCCGACGGCCGCGCGGCCGTCGAATGGTTGCGCAAACAGGACTGGTTCACCGGTGAGCTCTACACGCTCGGGGCCAGCTACATGGCGTACACCCAATCGGCTCTGGCCCTTGACCCACCGCCCGAATGGCGCGGCGCGGTGCAGCAGGTCGGGCACAACGACCCGCACGACTTCTTCTGGAGAGGCGGGGCGTTCGGCCTGGAACGGGCCCTCGTCGGCGGCCTGGCCCTGTTCCAGTCGTCCGCGCTGACCAGCGGCGACCTGCTGCGGGCGGCGCTGCGCCTGAAGTTCCGGCTCCGCCAGGCCACCCACGACGTGCCACTGATCGACGCCTATCCGCGGGTACTCGGGGGCCGGCGGCCGGCGTTCGAGGAGTGGCTGGCCCACCCGGAGCCCGAGTTCTGGCGCGACGCCGACATGACCGAGGCCGCCGGCGCCATGGAGGTCCCGGTCAGCCTCAGCACCGGCTGGTGGGACCTCTCCATCGACCAGACGCTCGAGCAGTACGCCCGTCTGCGCGCCGCCGGCCGCGACGTCGACCTGCTGATCGGCCCGTGGACCCACACGTCCAGCCTGGAGAAAGGCTGGGCGGAGATCTTCTCCCAGGCTCTGCGCCGGCTGCGCGGCAAACAATCGCCCTATGCCGTACGGGTCCACGTGGGCGGCGCCGGCGAATGGCGCGACCTGCCCTCGTGGCCACCACCGGGAACCCGGGCCGCCCCCCGCTCATTCGTCGACACACCGGTGACCTTCCACTACGACCCCGCCGACCCGACACCGTCGATCGGAGGCCCGCTCCAGTCCCCCACGCAGGGCCAGGTGGACAACGCGGACCTGGAGAAACGCCCGGACGTGCTCGTCCTCACCGAAGAGCCGCTGGCCGAGGCGCTGACCGTGATGGGCCAGGTGACCGCCACAGTGGACGCCACCACCACGGCCGCCAGCGGCGACCTGTTCGTCCGCCTGTGCGACGTCGACCCGGCCGGCCGCTCCCTCAACATCTGCGACGGCCTGACCCGCATCCCCGCCGAAGGCCCCACCCACATCGACCTGGGCCCGACGGCCCACGTCTTCCGCCCCGGCCACCGCCTGCGCCTGCTGGTGGCGGGCGGTGCCCACCCAAGGTTCCTGCGCAACTACGGCACGGGGGAGCCACCGGGGCGGGCGACTGAAATGCGGGCAACCGACACCACGATCCGTACGGCAGCCCTGAACCTGACCTTGGTTTGACGCTCCCGGCCGGTGGGGTATCTCGGCGCCGCCATCCCCACAGATCGAGGAGCATTCATGTCCATCCAGGGCGTTTTCTATCTGATCGCGGTCATCCTGCTCGTGCTGGCCGCCCTGCCCATCAGCACGCGCGGCGTGAGCCTGGCGTTGCTGGGGGCGGCTTTCGCCCTGCTCGGCTACTCCTGGGACACCATCACCGGCTGACGCCGGCACGGTCGGCGGCCGTCAGCGCCGCCGGCCCGCACGCCGATGGGCGTGGTGCACCTCCGACGACCGCCTGACCCGCTTGCCCTCAGAATCAAGAGTCGTAGCGGTCGCTGTGGAGGGGTCGGGCGGAAGAGGTCCGGCACAGTGCAACTTCGACTCGCGGTCCTCGGCCAGTAGCCGAGCACCCACCGGCACCGCCGCCCGCTCGGCCATCCACACCAGGCAAGCCACCGGCAACCGGCGGCGCGAACCAGTATCGGACACCGGCGCGCACCGCGACAGGCTGCCGCCATCCGGGTTCGAAAGGCGGCCGCAGTCCCGCGCTACGGGCGGAACTGCGGCTCGGTGAATCGGCGTCGGCGCTACACGGTTCGGCGGTAGATCACGGACTGCCAGGGGGCCAGGGTCAGGCCGGACGGGGCCGGCAGGTTGGTCAGTACCAGTTCGGCGTCGGACCAGCCGTCGATGTCCGCTGTCACCGAGTCGCCGGAGAAGTTGCCGATGACCAGGAGCTCGGTGGAACCCAGGCGGCGGGTGAAGGCGTACAGCCGCTCGTCGTTCGGCAGCAGCATGGTGAAGTCGCCGTCGACCACGGCCGGCTCGTTGTGGCGCAGCTCGATCAGCCGGCGGTAGTAGTGGTAGACCGAGTCCGGGTCGTCGTGCTGGGCCGCCGCGTTGATCTCCGGGTAGTTCGGGTTCGCCGCCAGCCACGGCGTTCCCGTTGTGAAGCCGGCGTTCGCCGAGGAGTTCCACTGCATGGGCGTACGGGCGTTGTCCCGGCCCCGGGCCCGCAGCACGGTCAGCACCTCTTCGGGTGTCCGGCCCTCACGGTCGACCGCCTGCGCGTAGTGGCCCAGCGCCTCGATGTCGCGGAAGTCGGCGATCGTACGGAAGGGATAGTTGGTCATGCCCAGCTCTTCGCCCTGGTAGACGTAGGGCGTTCCGCGGTGCAGGTGCAGCACCGTGCCGATCATCTTGGCCGACGCCACCCGGAACTGGGGGCTGTCGTCGCCGTACCGGGAGACCGCCCGGGGCTGGTCGTGGTTGTTCCAGTACAGGCTGTTCCAGCCCACCTCGGCCAGGCCCGCCTGCCAGCGGTTGAAGATGGCTTTGAGCTTGGTGAGCTGGAGCGGGACGAGCTGCCAGGGGTCGTCGCCGCGGTCGGCCCACACGTGGTCGAACTGGAAGACCATGTCGACCTCGCCGCGCGCCGGGTCGGTGAACAGTTTGGCCTCGTCCACTGTCACGCCGGGCATCTCGCCGACGGTCAGCATGGCGTCGCGGCCGGCGAAGACCTTCGCGTGCATCTCCTGGAGGAACTCATGAATGCGAGGACCATTGATGTACGCCGGTGAGCCGTCCCCGTACGAGGAACCGGCCGTGAGGCGGCCGTCGGGCAGCGAGACGTCCTTGGAGATCATGTTGATGACGTCCATCCGGAAGCCGTCGACGCCCCGGTCGAGCCACCAGTTCATCATGTCGTAGACGGCCGACCGGACCTCGTCGTTCTCCCAGTTGAGGTCGGGCTGCTTCTTCGAGAACAGGTGCAGGTAGTACTCGCCGGTCTTCTCGTCGTACTCCCAGGCGGAGCCGCCGAACGCCGATCCCCAGTTGGTCGGCTCGGCGCCGGGGGTGCCGGGTTCCATGCCCTCGCGGGCCGACCGCCACCAGTACCAGTCGCGTTTGTCGCTGGAGAGCGAGGAGCGGGAGTCGGCGAACCAGGGGTGTTCGTCGGAGCTGTGGTTCACCACCAAGTCCATGATCAGCTTCATGCCGCGGGCGTGGACGCCGGCCAGCAGCTCGTCGAAGATCTCCAGGGTGCCGAAGATCGGCTCGATGTTCTGGTAGTCGCTGATGTCGTAGCCGTTGTCGTCCTGCGGGGACGGATAGATCGGCGAGAGCCAGAGCACGTCGACGCCGAGCCCGGCCAGATGGTCCAGGTGCTCGATGATGCCGCGCAGGTCGCCCATGCCGTCGCCGTCGGCGTCGGCGAAGCTGCGCGGGTAGATCTGGTACACGACCGCGCTCTTCCACCAAAGATCCGTCATGCGAGTTGTCTAACACGAGAACGCGGGCTCAAACCCGTCGGCATACTAAGCACGTGTTAACTACCCGAAAGCGGCTTTTGTCGTGAAGGTCGCCATGCTGGGGCCGATCGCCTGGCGTACGCCGCCGCTGCACTACGGGCCCTGGGAGCTGATCACCAGCCTGATCACCGAGGGGCTGGTGGCCCGCGGCGTCGACGTGACCCTGTTCGCCAGCCTCGACTCGATCACCAAGGCCTCCCTCGACGGCGTCGCGCCGAGCGGTTACGAGGAGAACGCGGAGCTCGACGGGCGCGTCTGGGAGGCCCTGCACGTGGGGCACGCGCTGGCCCGCTCGGGCGAGTTCGATCTGGTGCACAACCACCTGGACTGGCTGCCGCTGGCCTTCTCGCAGCACTGCGCGGCCCCGATGGTCACCACGATCCACGGCTTCTCCGGAGCGAACATCCTGCCGGCGTACCGGCGGGCGCGGTCGCACTTCGTCGCGATCTCGGACAGCGACCGCTCCCCCGACCTCGACTACGTGGCCACCGTGCACCACGGCATCGACCTGGACGGGCTGCCGGAACACACGCCGGGCGGCGAGGACCTGATCCTGTTCGGGCGCATCCACCCGGACAAGGGCACCGATCTGGCCCTCGACATCGCCGAGCGGGCGGGCCGGCGGCTGATCATGTGCGGGATCGTGCAGGATCGGCGCTATTTCGAAGAGAAGGTGGAGCCGCGTATCGACGGCGACCGAGTGGTCTATCGGGGCTCGGTCGGCCCGGACGAGCGGGGCGCCATCCTCGGTTCCGGGCTGGCGCTTCTTCATCCGATTCGGTTCGCCGAGCCGTTCGGTCTCTCGGTGGTGGAGTCGATGGCATGCGGGACGCCCGTCATCGCGTACCGGAAAGGGTCCATGCCCGAGGTCGTCGACGAAGGGGTGACCGGACATCTGGTCGAGAACGTGGACGAAGCGGTCGCCAGAGTGGGCAAAATCGGTGGGCTGGACCGCGCCGCGTGCGCGAAACGGGCGCGGCAGCGCTTCTCGGCCGACCGGATGGTCGAGGACTATCTGACCATTTACCGCAAGATCGTCGGCTGAATGTTAACGTCGAAATGTGAATTTGGCGTTAATCGGGTGTATTTCCTGAAAGGCCTGCCATGCCCGCGAAGTTCGGCTTTTTGAGCACCTACCCGCCAACCCAATGCGGTTTGGCGACCTTCAATGCCGCCTTGGCCACTCATCTGAACACCGGTGGCACCTCCGGCGTCGTCCGGCTGCTCGCCGGCGACAGCGTGAGCGGCGGCATCGAACTCGACCGTGCCGCGCCGCGCGTCGTGCACACCTGGCACACCGGCACCCCGGGCGGCTGGCAGGCCGCCGCCAACGCGCTCAACCGCTTCGACGTGGCGATCATCCAGCACGAGTACGGGATCTATCCCGGCGACGCCGGAGATGAGGTGCTGCCGCTTCTGCGCGCCCTGCGGATCCCGTCGATCGTCGTGCTGCACACGGTGCTCAGCAACCCCGACCCGCTTCAGCGCCGGGTCCTCGAAAGGATCGGCGCCGCGGCCGACGCGCTGGTCACCATGACCGACACCGCGCGGCAGCGGCTGAGCGGCGGGTACGACGTGGACCCGCGCAAGATCTCAGTGATCCCGCACGGCGCCGGCAGCCGGGCCGGCGCCCCGCGCGAGGACCACGACCGGCCGCACCTGCTCACCTGGGGCCTGCTCGGCCCGGGCAAGGGCATCGAGTGGGCCATCCGCGCCCTGGCCCGGCTGGGCGACCTCGAGCCGAAACCGGTCTACACGGTGGCCGGGCGCACCCATCCCAAGGTGCTGGAGCAGTTCGGCGACGTCTACCGCGACTCGCTCAAGGAACTCGCCGCCTCGCTCGGGGTGGCCGACCAGATCGTCTGGGCCGACGCCTACCTGGAGGAGGCCGACCTGACCCGGCTGATCCGCTCGGCCGACGTCGTGCTCCTGCCGTACGACTCGACCGAGCAGGTCACCTCGGGCGTGCTCATCGAGGCGGTCGGGGCCGAGATCCCGGTCGTGGCGACCGAGTTCCCGCACGCGGTGGAGCTGCTGGCCGACGGGCCCGGGCTGCTCGTACCCCACCAGGACCCGGAGGCGATGGCGGTGGCGATCCGCCGCGCGCTGGCCGAACCGCGCATGCCGGGCCGGCTCACCGGCCTGGCCGGCGGGCCGACCCTGCGCTGGCCCGCGGTCGCGGCCCGATACCAGGCCCTGGCCGGCCGCCTGCTGCCCGCGCTCGCCGCGCCGGTTCCGGCATGACGATCGGGCTTCGGCTGGTACCGCCGCCGATCCAGCTCGCCGACGCGCCCCCGCCCGACTGGAATCACGTCGCCCGGCTCTCCGACGACACCGGCCTGCTCGAGCACGCCCGGCACGCGATCGTCCGGCGCGAGCACGGCTACTGCGTGGACGACGTCTCCCGCGGGCTCCTGCTGATCAGCCGGGAACCCCGCCCGACCGGGCAGCTGGTCGGCCTGGCCGAGCGCTACCTGGCGTTCCTCACGCACGCGCAGGGCCCGGACGGCGCGTTTCGCAACCGCATGGCGTACGACCGCCGCTGGACCGACGAGCCGTCGACCGGCGACTGGTGGGGCCGCGCGATGTGGGGCCTGGGCACCGCCGCCGCCCGCTCGAGCGTGCCGTGGATCCGCCGGGAGGCCATGACCGCGTTCCGGCTGGGCCTGCGGCAGCGCTCGCCCTGGTCGCGGGCCATGGCGTACGCGGCCCTGGGCGCGGCCGAGGTGCTGCGCGCCGACCCGCGCGACACCGAGGCGGCCCAGCTGCTGGCCGACGCGGCCACGGTCATCGGGCTGCCGGCGGCCGCCGCTCCCGACTGGTTCTGGCCCGAACCGGAGCTGACCTACGCCAACCCGGCCCTGGCCGAGGTGCTGATCGCGGCCGGCGATCTGCTCGGCGACGAGCCGCTGCTGCGGGCCGGCCTGAAGATGCTGGCCTGGCTGTGCCGGCAGCAGGACAACGACGGGCACCTGTCCACGGTGCCGGTCGGCGGGTGGCGGCCCGGCGTACCCAAGCACCGCTTCGACCAGCAGCCGATCGAGGCGGCGGCCACGGCCGACGCCTGCGCCACTGCGGCGGCGGTGACCGGCGACGACCGCTGGGATGAGCAGCTCTTCCGGGCGATTGCCTGGTTCCTCGGGGACAACGACTCACAAACCGTCATGTACGACCCCCTAACCGGCGGATGTTATGACGGATTGACGGTAGAAGGTCCTAATGTGAACCAAGGAGCCGAATCAACCCTCGCGCTCGTCTCCACGCTGCAGCACGCCCGCAATCTGGTGAGCAGGAGCGCGACCCGACCGTCAGGCGGCCTAGCATGACCGCAGTCATGAACCCTCAGAGCGTGATCACCCGCCACGACATCGTGATGGAGCCGGACGGCCGGCGCGTCGTGATCAAGCTGTTCGTGCCCGGCGAGGACGCCCAGGGCGTGAAGAACCGCACCCAGAGCCTCATCGAGCGCATCCTGCAACTCGACGAGACCGAGATCGCCCGGCTGCTCGACGACGTGCTGACCCGCTTCGCCGGCCGGCACCACGACCTGCTCGGCGTCTTCGGTCACCACTACGAGCTCGTCCAGCACCGGGTGCCCAACGGGCTCGACCTCTCCCCCACCGCCCGGACGCTGATCGGCGCGTACTTCAGCCACGAGTTCGCGGTCGAGGCGGCGGCGCTGTGCAACCCGTCGATGGTGCCGCACCCCGACCAGACCGGTATCGACCCGGGCGAGCTGCGGGTCGCGATCAGCCTGCGGCAGATCGGCGAGGGGCACATCTCGTCGATCGGCTTCTGCTCGGCCGTGCTCGGCCCCGGCGACCGCATCCGGATGGAGGACCGCGACGGTCCCCTGATGATCGGCCACCGGGTCGGCGCCCAGCACTGGCGCAACCAGCTCGAGGCCGCGCTGATCGACGCCGGCATCGACCACGAGGCCGCCGCGTACGTGGTCTGCGCCCTGCCCGAGCGCTACACCGACCAGGACTTCGAGGACGTCATCGGCCACGTGCCGGGCGAGCTGCTGGCCCGGCCCACGTCGCAGGAGACGATCGACCGGATCCGGCACATCGTCACCGACGAGTACGCGGTGCAGTTCCCGCCGGCCGTGCCGCTGCACCAGCGGGTGCTGTGGCCGGCCACCCCGGCCGAGAGCAACGGCATGGAGGACGCCCGCTTCGTCCGCGTCCTCGACCCGGACGGCCGGCACGTCTACCAGGGCACGTACACCGCGTACGACGGACGGCAGATCTCGGGCCGGGTGATCTTCTCGCGCGACCTGCGGCACTTCGAGGTGACCCGGCTGCACGGCCCGGCCGCCCGCAACAAGGGCATGGCCCTGTTCCCGCGCTACATCGGCGGGCGCAAGATGGCGCTGTGCCGCTCCGACGGCGAGACGCTGGGCCTGGCCGTCCGCGACGACCAGCACCGCTGGCAGGCGGCCGAGCCGCTGCTGGTGCCGCACCGGGGCTGGGACCTGATCCAGGTCGGCAACTGCGGCTCACCGATCGAGACGAGCGAGGGCTGGCTGGTGCTGACCCACGGCGTCGGCCCGATGCGCCGCTACGCGATCGGCGCCATGCTGCTCGACCTGGAGAACCCGGCGCGGGTCATCGCCGACCTGCCCGAGGGCCTGATCGACCCGGACGAGATCGAGCGCGAGGGCTACGTGCCCAACGTCGTCTACTCGTGCGGCGGCCTGGTCCACGACGGCAACTTCTGGCTTCCGTACGGCGCGAGCGACGTCCGCATCGGCTTCGCCAGCGTTCCTCTGGAGCAGCTGCTGTCGCGGATGGTTCCCACCGGCTACTGATCCGCGGCGTCGTGCACGACCAGCGCGATCTGCACGCGGTTCGTGCAGGACAACTTCGTGAAGATGCGTGAGACGTACGCCTTGACGGTGGCCGTGCTCATCAGGAGCTCGGAGGCGATCTCCTGGTTGGTGCGGCCCTCGGCGACCAGCCGGGCGACGTCGCTCTCGCCGGCGCTCAGCCGCGCGAGGGCGGCCCGGGCCCGCTGCCGCCGCGGGTCGGCCGGCGCGCCCGCGACCAGCCCGATCATCGTCCGCAGGACCTCGGGCGACATCATCGGCTCGCCCGCGGCCACCCGGCGTACGGCCTCGGCGATCTGCTGGGGTGGGGTGTGTTTGAGCAGGAAACCCCCGGCGCCGGCGCGCAGGGCCCGGAGCACGTGGTCGTCGGTGTCGAAGGTGGTCAGCACGATCACCTCGGGGGCGTCGCGGCGCTGCCGCAGCGACTCGGTGGCGGTCAGGCCGTCCAGGCCCGGCATCCGGATGTCCATCAGCACGACGTCCGGCTGGTGCGTGTTCACCGAGGACGCCACCTCGGTGCCGTCCACGGCCTCACCCACCACCTCGATGTCGTCGAAGGCGGCCAGCATCATCCTCAGCCCGGCCCGGACGAGGGCGTCGTCGTCGACCAGCAGTACCCGGATCACGCCGGACACGGTAACCAGGCCTTGAGGTGGAACTCGCCACCCGGGGTCGGCCCGTGCTCCAGCCGGCCGCCGACCAGCTGCACCCGCTCGCGCAGCCCGGTCAGCCCGGCCCCGGCGCCCGGTATCAGGCTCCCGCTCGCGGCCAGCGGATTGCCCACCTCGACGATGAGGCCGGGCTCGGCCGTGCGGCTGATCGTAACCTCGATGGGCGCGCCCGGCGCGTGCTTGCGGGCGTTCGTCAGCGCCTCCTGCACGATCCGGTAGGCGCTGCGCCCCACCTGCTCGGGCACCCCGTCGGCGCCGTCGAACCGCAGGTCGACCTCGGCCCCGGCCTCGCGGGACTGCTCGACCAGCGCCGGCACGTCGCCCAGGGTCGGCTGCGGCCGGTCCTCGCCCGGCGTCCGCAGCATGCCGATCACGGTGCGCAGGTCCTCCAGAGCGTCGTGGGCCGACTGGCGGATCGTGCCCGCGGCCCGCTGCTCCTCGGGTGACGCGTCCCGCCGTACCTCCAAAGCCCCGGCGTGGACCGCGAGCAGCGAGATGCGATGGGCCAGGACGTCGTGCATCTCGCGGGCGATGCGCTCCCGCTCGGCCGAGCGGGCCTGCTCGACGCGGAGCCGCTGGCCCTCCTCGGCCTGCCGGGCCCGCTCGGCCCACGAGGCGACCAGCTGCCGGTGCGACCGGATGAGCATGCCGATCGCGACCAGGCTGACGTTGAGCAGCACGATGAAGGTGACGCTCTCGTAGAAGACTCGGGTGAGGCCGAGCGCCAGCCCGTAGACGACGGCGACCGACACGGCGTGCAGCGCGGCCAAGGCGACCGCGACCTGCCCGCGACGGTGCAGGGCGACGCTGAACAGCGCGATCGGCAGGGCGCCCATCGGCGCGGCGAAGTAGATCGCGAGCGGGATCAGCCCGAGCGTCAGGGCGACCGGGCGGCCCCGGCGGAACAGGACCAGGCCGCTCACCGCGAGCACGCCGGTCACGGCCTCGAGCTGGACCGGGGCGCCGTCGCCCTCGCCGACCGAGTTGACCGCGAAGAAGACGCCGAGCGCGACCGCGACGGCGGCCAGAGTCAGCTCCACGAGCGGGCGGCGCATCACCGCACCGACGCTACCGGCGGCGCGCGAACGGGGGCAGTCGACTTTGGTCTACGTCGCGTCGCCCTCGGTCGGTATCCCGGGGTTCACCTGACACGCAGACTGACGGCGTGACGACGACTGTGCCCACCCCGTGGTGGCTCCGCACCCTGGTGTGGACCGTGGTTCCCGCGCTCGGCTTCGGCCTGGCCGAGCTGGTCGTCCTGCTGGGCGGCGTCGAGTGGCTGCCGGGGCCGTTCGGACTGATCGAGGAGCTGCCCGAGGTGGTGACGACATACGTCACGCCGGCCCTGGGCGTGGTCCTCGGTCTGGTGCTGGCCGCGCTGGTCGACGCCGAGTCGCTGAAGGTGCGGGTGTCGGCGGCCGAGGTGACACTGACCCGGCCCGGCCACCGGCGGGTCGTGCCGCGGGCCGACATCGCGGTGGTCTTCCCCGACCGCGACAAGCTGGTCCTGCTCGGGCGCACCGGCTCCGAGCTGGCGCGGGAGCCTTTTCTCTGGTCGAAGGACCGGCTGCGGGCCGCCTTCACCGAGCACGGCGTGCCGTGGGCCGACGAGGACCCGTACCTCACTGCCTATCGCCGTTGGGTCCCCGGCCTGCCCGGCCTGCCGCCCGCGGCCGACGCGATCCTGGCCGAGCGGCAGAAGGCCCTGAAGTCGGGCGACGACGACGAGCTGCGCGATCTTCGCGAGGAGCTGGGCCGGCTCGGCATCGTGGTGCGCGACGTCAAGAAGAAACAGTTCTGGCGCCAAGCCTCCTAGACGGCTCCGGTCACCACCCAGATCGTCAGCACGGCCAGGAAATCACCGCGGGCGCCGGCCGCCTCGACATGCGAGAACCACTTCTGCCGTACGCCCGGAGGCGTCGTCCAGGCATCCTCGGGCACACCGGGATTGAGCATCGGCAGCACCACAGCGGCCGACGCCGGATCGGGGAACAGGCAGGTCACCGGGGTGGCGGTCACGTCGCGCAGGCCCTTGCCGACCAGGCGGCGGCGCAGCGTACGGCCCATGTCGGCCCGCCGGGGCGTGAGCCTCCCGTGCATGTCGTCGACGACCGTGCGGGCCAGCGCGGGCGGCACCCCGTCGAAGGCCAGCGAGGTCCAGTCGGTGTCGATCAGGCAGACGCGGCCGCCGGGCCGGGTGACCCGGATCAGCTCGGCGATGACCACGTCGGCGTCGTCGACGTGTTGCAGCACCCGCTCGCACCAGACGCCGTCGACGCTGCCGGCCGGCAGGTCGATCGAGGCGAGGTCACCCACGGCGTACCGCACGGCGCTGCCGTCGTGGCGCTCGACGGCGGCGGCGATGGTCGCGGCCGACACGTCCAGGGCGACAACCTCGCCGCCGGTCTCACCGGCCAGCCGGCGCGCCACGTCGCCGGCCCCGCACCCGGCGTCGAGCAGCCGCCAGCCCGCCTCGGGGCGCAGAGCCTCCCGGGCCGTACGACGGACCCGCCGGATCTCCGGGTGGCGGCCCATCGCCTCGAGCGCGGCCAGCAGCATCGCGGTCAGCTCGCGAGGCTGGCCGTCGAGGTCGGCCCAGGGGGTGCGCTCCATCTGCTTCATGCGGCAAATGTTGACGCATGAAACGCTTCGCCATCGAGCCCCGGTCACTCATCCGACAGGACAGATCACGCACTGCACTCAAGCCGTCGCAGCGACCTAACCGCGCCGGCGTCGCTCCAGCAGAGAAGCTATTTCCAGCTCGAACGGGAACGGCTCCTCACAGACGAGCGCCTGACCGGGGCCGGCGACCATGGCCGGCACGTAATGCGCGCCGGCCAGCCGCTCGAGCCGCAGCTCGACCGAGTCGTCCGGCTGCTCCACCCGGAGATACCAACCGATTCCCGCCGCGGCGTACAGCTGCGGCTTGAGCAACCGATCGGTCCCCGCGTTGCCCGGAGACACCACTTCGACGACGAGCCTGGCCTCGGCCGCCTCGACCGTTCCTCCGGCATCGTCGGTATCGGCCACGACGATGTCGGGTTGAAGGATGCGCCCGCTGACGAGGCGCAGATTGACGTCCTGCCAAACGAGGAGGCCAACGCGCTCGGCCGCGGCGTAGAGGCCCATCGCGAGCAGGAGCGCAATGTGCTGACGGCGCTTGCTAGGCGCGGGGCTCACCCACAGGCTCCCATCGATCAGCTCGATCCGGTTCGTGGTCTCACCGAGCGCGAAGTACTCGTCCTCACTCCACGGATCGGGGTGTTCCAGCATGGCCACGCTCATCGGATCGCCTCACCTCTCGGCGGATGCTCTCGTAAGCGTGCCATGTCAAGCCCCGCCGATGCGACGACTACCACCAAGTCCTTGTCGCAGGACACGATGTCATACGACTAGTAAGAGGTCAAGGCAGGGCCGAACGGACCGCGGACAGAGGGCGGAGGGCGGTGTGGCAGGCTTTCGGGTATGAGTGACGCGGTGCGGTTCGGGCTTGTCGGGTATGGCTCGGGAGGGCGGATCTTTCACGCTCCGCTGATCGCCTCCGCGGGGAACATCGAATTCCTCGGCGTGGTCACCACCAACGAGGAGCGGCGGGCCGAGCTGGGCAAGCAGCATCCCGAGGCGGCGGCGTTCGACTCGATCGCCGACATCGCGGCGGCGGGCGCCGAAGGGGTCACCATCTCGACGCCGGTCGGCACGCACGCGGCGCTCGCGCTCGAGGCGATCTCGCACGGGCTGAACGTGGTGGTCGACAAGCCGTTCGCGCTGGACGCCGGGGCCGCGCGGGAGGTCGTCGACGCGGCGGCCGAGAAGGGTGTGAAACTCAGCGTCTACCAGAACCGGCGCTGGGACTCCGATCTGCTGACGCTGCGCCGGCTCATCGCCGACGGGCAGCTCGGGCAGATCCGGCGGTTCGAGTCGCGCTTCGAGCGCTGGCAGCCGCAGCGCCAGGTCGGCGCGGCCGGCGGCGGCACCCTCATGGACTTCGGCTCCCACCTCGTCGATCAGGCGCTGCTGCTGCATGGCCCGGCGGTTCGGGTGTACGCCGAGATGCGCGGCAGCGGGGAGCTCGACGACGACATGTTCGTGGCACTGCACCACGTGAACGGCGTCGAGTCGCATCTGTGGGGCAGCTGGCGTCAGCCCGCGCCGGGCCCGCGTTTCCGGGTCGTCGGCACCACTGGCGCCTTCATCACCGGCTTCGACGGCCGCATCGACATCCAGGAGGATCTGCTCAAGGCCGGCAAGTCCCCGGCCGAGCTGGGCGACGAGTGGGGCGTCGAGCCGCTGGACGGCAAGGTCTTCCGCGGCGACGAGGGCACGGCGGTGCCGACCGAGCGCGGCCGCTGGGACACGTACTACCCGGCCTTCGCCGCGGCGATCCGGGGTGTGGGTCAGGTTCCGGTCGACCCCGAGGACGCCGTACGGACGATGACCGTCCTCGACGCGGCCCGGCGCAGCGCCCGTAGCGGCGAGGCCGTACGCCTCTAGGTTCTGATGCCGCTCAGCGCGAAACCGAACACCCGGTCGCGCTGGGCGTCGTCGACGAAGGCGCCGCCGGTCAGGCCGGAGATCATGCGCAGGACGTCGTCGAAGCTGGCGTCCGGGCGGACCTCACCGGCCTCCTGGGCTCGGGTGAACAGCGGTTCCCCGGCCGCGTACATGGTGGCGCGGCAGGAGCGGAACATCTCCGATTCGCGGTTGAGCGCCTCGATGACGGCGCGCTTCGTCACGGCGTACCGGACGAATTGCTCCATCCAGGCGCTCAGCGCCTGCCAGGGCGGCAGCGCCGCCACCTTCTCCGCGACCTGGCGCAGCTGGTCGATCTCCTCGACGTAGACCGCCTCGAACAGGTCCTGCCGCGTCGGGAAGTTCCGGTAGAGCGTGCCGATGCCCACTCCGGCCCGGCGGGCGATGTCCTCCAGCGACGCGTCGGTGCCGTTCTCGGCGAACGCGTCGCGCGCGGCGGCGAGCAGCGCGTCGAAGTTGCGCCGCGCGTCCGCACGCTGCGGCCGGCGCACCGCCACAGGCACGTCAGTCATGGAGACCCTCCTCACACCCTCCGGTCATTGCTAACCGGAGGCCTGCCTCCGCTAATCTGGAGGCATGCCTCGACTTTATCAGAGCAAACCGCGAACGACCTTCGCGGTGCTGGCCGCCGCGGCGGCGGCCTTCTCGCTCATGCAGTCGCTGGTGACGCCGGTTCTGCCGACGATCCAGCAGGACCTGCACACGTCCGCCGGCACGGTCACCTGGGTGCTCACCGCCTGGCTGCTGTCCGCCTCGGTGGCCACCCCGCTCATGGGCCGCGTCGCCGACATGCTCGGCAAGGACCGCACGCTGCTGGTCGCGCTGGCCGCGATCGCCGTCGGCTGCCTGGTCGCCGCGATCGCCCCGAACATCACGGTCCTGATCGTGGCCCGCGTCCTGCAGGGCCTCGGCGGTGCCGTCTTCCCGGTCTCGTTCGGCATCATCCGCGACGAGTTCCCGGCCGAGCGCGTCTCCTCGGCCGTCGGCGTCCTCGCGGCCGTCATCGCCACCGGCAGCGGCCTCGGCATCGTCCTGGCCGGCCCGATCGTCGGCGCGCTGGACTGGCGCTGGCTGTTCTGGATCCCGATGGCCGTCGTGACAGTGGTCGGCGTCGCCGCCTGGCGCCTTGTGCCGCCGTCACCGGTACGCACCCCCGGCAAGGTCAACTGGCTCGGCGCCGCCCTGCTCTCGGCCTGGCTGGTCGCCCTGCTGCTGCCGCTGAGCAAGGCCACCAGCTGGGGCTGGACCTCCGGCACGACGCTGGGCCTGCTCGCCGCCGCGGTCGTGCTGTTCGCGGCGTGGCTGCTGGCCGAGGTCCGCTCGGCCAATCCGCTGATCGACATGCGGATGATGCGCCTGCCCGCGGTCTGGACCACCAACCTGGTCGCTCTGCTGTTCGGCGCCGCCATGTTCGGCGTCTTCGCCTTCCTGCCCCAGCTCGTGCAGGTGCCGAAGGCGTCCGGCTACGGCTTCGGCGCCTCGGTCACCGAGGCCGGCCTGATCATGCTGCCGATGCTGGTCATGATGGCCGTCTTCGGCTCGCTCAGCGGCCCGCTGACCCGCTGGCTCAGCGGCAAGGTCCAGCTGCTGATCGGCTCGGCCCTGGGCGCCCTGGCCGCCCTGTCCTTCGCCCTCGAGCACGGCGACCGCTGGTCCCTGTCGATCGCCGGCGCGGTCTTCGGCGTCGCCCTCGGCCTGGTCTACTCCTCGATGATCAACCTGATCGTCCAGGCCGTCCCCCGCCACCAGACCGGCGCCGCCAGCGGCATGAACACCAACATCCGCACCATCGGCGCCTCCATCGGCACGGCGGTCGTCAGCTCCATCGTCACCAGCCACCCCGGCCCGGCCGGCCTGCCCGCCGAGTCCGGCTACACGACGTCCTTCCTGATCCTGGCCGTCGTCGCCGCGGCCGCCTTCCTGGTCGCCCTGCTGGTACCGACGGCCCGTCCGGCCGCCACCGAACAGAAGCGGGAGCCGGAGGTGCTGCCCGAGCTGTCCCCGGTCGAGGTCTGACCGCCCCCACGCCGGAGGGCGCCCGCGCTGATGTGCCGCGGTGCGCCCTCTCGCCGTAGCCGAGGCCGAGGTCCCGCCGTCGCGGCGCGTGACCTTCATCCGCGAGGTCGGCTGGCTGGCGCGGCGGCGTTCTGCGGCTGTGGCAGCTTCCGGCCCGGGTCACCGGCGGGGTCGACGGGCAGCTCGATCTCTGGTGAGGTAGGCGGATGGATCTCCACGGATGGATCGCCGAGGCGGCCGAGCGGCACGCCGTTCCCGGCGTGGCGGTGGCCGTCGGTCACCGGGGTGAGCTGTTCGAGGCGGCCACCGGCGTGGTCAATGTGGACACCGGCGTGGCCACCACGCCGGACACCGTCTTTCAGATCGGGTCCGTCACCAAGGTGTGGACCGCTGTTCTGGTGATGCAGCTGGTCGAGGACGGGCTCGTCGATCTCGACCAGCCGGTGCGGCGCTACCTTCCGGAGTTCGCCGTGGTCGACCCCGCGGCCACCGCGACCGTCACCGTGCGGCAGCTGCTTCTGCACACCGGCGGCTTCGAGGGCGATCTCTTCGAGGACACCGGTCGCGGTGACGACGCGCTCGGCCGCTACCTGGCCCATCTCGGCGAGAACGCGGAACAGATCGCCTCGCCGGGCGCGCTGTACTCGTACTGCAACTCCGGTTTCAGCGTGCTCGGGGCGATGGTCGCCCGGTTACGCGGCGGAACCTGGGAATCCGTGCTGCGTGACCGCCTTCTCGAGCCCCGGGGCCTGCGTCACGTGGCGCTCTTCCCCGAGGAGGCGATCCTCTTCCGTGCCGCGGCCGGTCACATCGGGGGCGCGGTGACCCCACGCTGGCAACTGCCCCGGTCGATCGGGCCGGCCGGCGCCTCGCCCTGCGCCGCGCCCCGGGAGCTGGTCCGGTTCGGGCGGATGTTCCTCGACGGCGGGCCGGCGGCGATGACCACCGCGCAGCTCGACCTGCCCGGCGTCCCCGAGCGGGGCGCCCGGCATCGAGGGCTCGGCCCCGTCCTGTACGACTGGGACGGCACGACGGCGATCGGCCACGACGGCGACACCATGGGCCAGGCCACCCAGTGGCGGGTCGTCCCCGACCACGAACTGGTCGTCGCGATCTGCGCCAACAGCGCCTCCTACCGCGGCCTCTTCGACGAGGTGCTCGACCGGATCGTCCATGAGCTCACCGGCCTGCGGATCCCGGCCCGGCCGGTGCCCCCGGCCACGCCGCCGCGGCCCGGTCCGGAGCGGTTCGCCGGCCGCTACCGCTTCCCGCTCGCCACGTACGACGTGGTGGCCACCGATGACGGCTTCGACGTGACGTCCACCCCTCGCGGGCTGTCCGCGGAGCTCGGTGAGGGCAAGACCACCGAGAGGTACGTCGGTCTCGATGGGGACACCTTCATCACCGCCGAGCCGGTGGACGGCGATCACTCGACGCTCACATTTCTCGACGGCGGCCGTTACCTCTACGGCGGCCGGGTGGCCGTCCGGGAGCCGGGGTCAGGAGTTGCTGTGGGCGAGCAGGCTCTCGACCACGGCGTCGATGCCGGCCAGTAGGGAGAGGTGGCCCTCGGCGGGCAGGAGGTGAGCCTCGGCGCCGGGAACGTGGGTGGCCAGCCACTGGCCGTGTGCCGGTGGGACCATGCGGTCCTCGGCGCCCTGCCAGACGGCGACCGGGACCTTGACGTCCTCGACCTTGAAGCCCCAGTCGGCCAGGAAGGCCAGGTCGTCCTCGCGCCAGCCGGCGACGCCGGCCGAGACCGCGTAGCGCGACGACTCGGCCAGGTAGTCGGCGAACTCGCCGGTCAGCGCTTGTTTGTCGACGCCGGACAGCAGGTCGCCGAACGCCTCGGCCACGTCGGCGCCGGTCACCCGGGCCAGGCCTTCGGCCATCCGGGTCAAAAGCTGATCCAATTGCGGTACGCCCTGAGCGGCCGCCCCGAACTCGGCGATGTTCTCCTCACCCATGCCGGCCAGCCAGTCGAGCCCCGGCGCCCGGTAGGGCGCCACGCCGGCGATCAGGGCCGCGCCCAGGCACCGGCCCGGCAGCCGGGCCGCGCAGGCCAGCGCGTGGGGACCGCCCCCGGACCAGCCGATGGTGACGAAGTGGGCCGCCTCGAGCCCGTCGAGCAGCGCGGCCACGTCGGCCGCGACGTCGGCCACCCGGCGGCCCGGGTGCGGCGTCGACCCGGCGTACCCGGCCCGGCTCGGCATGATGATCCGCAGGCCGTGCCGGACCGCCGAGGCGAAGACCGGCTCGTAGCGCACCGCCCCCGACGGCGTGCCGTGGTGGAAGACCAGCGGCAGCCCGCCGGTCGGCCCCTCGACGAGGTATTCCATCGTGCGCCCGTCCGGCAGGTCGATTCGCTCCACAACCCGAACATACGCATCAAACCGCCGGAATGGGGCCCGCGGGGGACGGATCGCGGGCCCCACAGGGAGAGGGTCAGTTCCGGATGATGGTGAAGGTGCTGGTGGGGTTCTCGATGTCCCGGTAGTTGTTGCTCAACTGGAGGTTGGTGAAGGTGGCCGAGCCGACCGCCGGGCCCTGGCCGGCCTCGGGCATCGGGTTGGCCCAGATGCCGTACCCGGACTTGGCGTCGTAGGCGTCACCGCTGCGCTGGGCGCCGCTGATGGTGACGTTGGTGAAGACGGTGTCCTGCACGATGTTCTGCGGCTGGCCGCCCACGTAGTTGGTCTGGAACATGATTCCCGAGTACGTGGGGTCGACGATGTCGACGTTCGAGACCCGGATGCCCTGGAAGACCTTCGACGCGCTGAACACCCAGATGGCCGGGAAGACCTGCGCGCCCCAGAAGTGGCCGCCGGCCCGGACGATCGAGATGTTGTCGAAGACCGTCGGCGGGTTGGCCCCGAACCCGTTCATCGGGTAGCCGAAGTCGAGCGAGCTGATCGTGATGCCCGAGTAGACCAGGGTGTCGGCGATGTAGATGTTCTTGAACGTGTTGGCGTAGCCGCCGTAGACCGCGATGCCGGCCGCGCGCCACGTCAGGATCGACGTGAGGTTCGAGTACACGTTGTTGATCTCGTCGGCGCCGCCGGCGTCGATCGCCGAGAACAGCGCGAAGCTGTCGTCGCCGGTGGCCCGGGCCTCGTTGTTGTCGACCAGGTTGCCGGTGCTGCCGTTGGTCATGTTGACGCCGTCGGCGAACGTGTTCCGGATCCGGGAGTTCTTGATGACCATGTTGTCGGTGTTGGCGCCCCAGTAGAGGCACACCACGTGCTCGGTCCAGATGTTGTCGATGGTGATGTTGGCCGTGTTGGCGAAGTCGAAGACCTTGCCCGGCCCGTCGATCCGGATCGTGTAGTTGCCGAAGAACGCGAAGTCGGCGAACGTCGACCCGTTGGCCGTGCTGTCGGCCCGGAAGCCGGCGTCGGTCTCGGACTGCGTGGACGGCGTGGAGAAGCGGGTGTACCAGGGTCCGGCCCCGACCACGCGGACCGACTTGCCGTACACCTGGAACTTGTTGGAGGTCTGGTAGTCACCGGCCGGCAGGTAGACGCCGAGCTTCGACGAGTCCTGGCGGGCGGTGTCCAGGGCGTTCTGCACCGACTGCTGGTCGAAGCCGGCCGGCACCACGTACCTGGCGGCGTCCGGGTTGGCCTTGGGCGCGACCTGTTCCAGGTTGATGAAGTCGATCGCGATGTTCCCGCTGTTGCCCGAGTCCTTCTGCAGCTTGATCGTGCTGCCGGCCGGGAACGAGCCGGTGAGCAGGGTGTTGGCCTCGTCGTAGATGTGCCGCGGGCCGGTGCCGGAGTTCTGCGGCGCGGTCTCGTTGCCGTAGAGCCAGGCGTACTTGGAGGTCAGCGGCAGCGTCTTGTTGAGCGTGCCGTTCACGTAGACGTTTACCGAGCTGGTGGTGCCGTCCGGGATGGAGAACCGGGCGACGATCGTGTTGGTGGCCGCGCGGGTGGTCCATTGCACGTACGACCCGGTCTGGTTGAGGGTCACGGCCTTGCGGCCCGACGCCTCACCGGCGAGGTCGCCGACGGTCCGGTTGGGGCCGACGACCGCCGCGCCGCCACCGGTCTGGCCGTCCTCGGCCTCGTAGTAGTCGTAGGGCATGTTGGCGCCGCGACCGACGAAGAACGACTTCTCGCTGGTGTTGTTGGCCTGCTTGACCGGCAGCTCGTTGCCGTCGTTGGCGATGACGGTACGGACGGTGTAGCGCCCGTTCACCGCGGTCCACGTGCCGAGGTTGATCGCCGGCGAGGACGCGCCGGCCGCGAGGGTGCCGCTCCACGATCCGGTGAGGGTCTTCACCACGGACGAGCCGTTCAGGATCGTGACGGTGACACCGTGGGCGCCGCCGGCCGAGGCCGCCGAACCCTGGTTCTTGAGGGTGACCGAGAAGGTGGTCGTCTGCCCGGCCGTCGGGTTGCCCGGCGACCAGGAGACCGCCGAGGCGACCAGGTCCGAGCTGCTGACCGGCGTGACGGTCAGCGATCCGGTGGCCGAGTTGTTGGCCTCGTTGGTCTCGAAGACGGTGTTGGCCTCGTCGACCTTGGCGACGATCTGGTACGTACCGGCGTCGCGGGCGCCGATCGACGCCGTGACGGTCGCCGACGCGCCGCCCGCGAGGGCGCCCACGGTGGCGGTGCCGACCTTGGCCGTACCCAGGTAGAAGTTGACGTTGGTGGCTCCGCTGGAGACCGTGCCCGCGTTGCGCACGGTCGCCGACAGGGTGACCGCGTCGGTCTCGACCGGGGAGGCGGGCGAGGCCGAGGTGGCCGTGACCGTGAGGTCCGGGTTCGGCGCCGCGGTGCCGATGACCTGGAGCTCGGCGACCTGGCCGCTCGGCGCGCCGGTGTTGGCGGTGAAGGAGAGACGCAGATCGGCGGTGGTCGCGCTGACCGGGATGGTCACGCTGTTGCCGGAGGCGGGATTGAAGGTGTACGAGGCCGGGCCCACGATCGTCGTGTACGACGACGAGCTCTGCTCGCGCCCGAGCACGGCGAACGTCTGCTGCCGGGTGCCCCACGAGCTGTCCGGGTTGAGCTTGACCACCACCGACGAGACGGCCGCGTTCGCGCCGAGCTTGACCGTCAGCGTGGCCGGGTAGGCGCTGCCCTCCCAGTAGGTGGCGGTGTTGTCGTCGTTGGCGTTGGTGGCCACGAACGTGTGCACGACCGAGGACGCCTCGATCGGCTTGCCCAGGGCCAGGTTGCCGCCCGGCGTGGACGTGCCGTTGCGGGTCACCGTGTTGCTGGCGGCCGACACGTTGCCCGCCGCGTCCTTGGCCCGCACCTGATACGAGACGGTCGCGCCGGCCGGCTGGGTGTCGGTGTAGGTCAGGACGTTGCCGGCGACGCTGGTGCGCAGCACGCCGTTGGCGTACACGTCGTAGCCGGTGACGCCGACGTTGTCGGACGACGCGCCCCAGGTGAGCCGGATCTGGTCGGCGGCCGGGGACGTGTAGGCGAGGTTGCCCGGCGCGGACGGCGCCTGCGTGTCGGTACCGGACACCGGCCCGTACACCTCGAGCTCGGAGATCTGACCGGCCGACCAGCCGGTGTTGCCGGTGATGGCGAGCCGGACGAAGCGGGCCGCGGCCGCGGTGAAGTCGATGGTCACGGTGTTGCCGGTGGCCGGGTTGAAGGTGTAGCCGGCACTGGCCTTCAGCGTGCTGAACGAGGAACCGTCGGTGCTGCCCTGGACGGTCAGGGTCTGGGTACGGGTCGCCCAGGCGGCCGCCGGGGGCAGCTTGAGCACGGCCTGGTTGACCTGGACGGCCGTGCCGAGGTCGACCTGGAGCCACTGCGGGAAGGCGTTGTTGTTGCTCTCCCAGTACGAGCTGGCGTTGCCGTCGCCGGCGTTGCCCGCCGGGTAGACGTCGGTGTAGCTGCTGGCGCTGAAGGTCTTGCCGGCGGCCAGGTTGGGACCGGCGGCGTTGGCGGGGGAAGGTGCGATGAGGACGGTGACGACGAGGCCGGTCGCCGCTAAGGCGGCCAGGAGCCGTTTCTTCATCTCGGGAGCGAACCTTTCATCCGTGAAAGGCCCCCTTCTTCTGCTCGCCGGTGGCCGCCGAGGGGGGTGGATCCCCCCGGCGGCCGACCGCCGGGGATTAGCGCAGGCGCAGCCAGACGGCGGTATCCGGGGGGAGGCGGTCACCGTCGAGAGGGCCACTGGCGAGCAGAAGGGTCTCGTGGTCCGGCAGGGCGATCGGGGCGCCGGACATGTTGACGACGCAGGCGAACCTGTCGCCGCGGGTGTAGGCGAGCACGTCGTCGCCCGCCTCGAGCCAGGTCATGGCCGGCTGGTGCAGGCCGGTCTCGGTGCGGCGCCGGGCGATCGCCGACCGGTAGAGCTCCAGCATCGAGCTCGGGTCGCCGGTCTGCGCCTGGACGGTCCGGTCCTTCCACTCGGCGGGCTGGGGAAGCCACGGGGTGCCGGTGGTGAAACCGAACGGCTCGGTGTCGCCCGACCAGGGCAGCGGGACCCGGCAGCCGTCACGGCTGTGTCCGCGCCGGCCCCACATCGGGTCCTGGAACTGCTCGGGCGGGATGTTCTCGTTCTCCCAGAGGCCGAGCTCCTCGCCCTGGTAGATGTAGGTGGCGCCGGGCAGCGAAAGGGACAGCAGGGCGGCCGCCCGGGCCCGGCGGGTGCCCAGCTCGAGGTCGACCGGGGTGCCGTCGAGGTTGTTGTCGAAGCTGAAGGTGGTGTCCTGGCGTCCGTACCGGGTCACGTGCCGGGTGACGTCGTGATTGGACAGCACCCAGGTGGCGGGGGCGCCGATCGCCTCGTGGGCGTGCAGGGTGCGGTCGACGCACTCGCGCATGAGGGCCGGATCCCAGGCGCAGCCGAGAAAGTCGAAGTTGAACGCGGCGTGCAGCTCGTCGGGGCGCAGGTAGTTGGCGAACCGCTCGACCTCCGGCATCCACACCTCGCCGATCAGGGCGCGGTCGCCGCCGTACTCGTCGGCGACGCGGCGCCAGGACCGGTAGACGTCGTGCACGCCGTCGAGGTCGTGGAACGGGTGGGGCTCGCCGTCGCGTACCTCGGGAAGGCTCTTGTCCTTGAGAAGAAGGGCCGCGGAATCGATGCGGATGCCGTCGACGCCACGGTCGAACCAGAACCGCAGAATGCTCTCGAACTCGGCCCGCACGTCCGGGTGGTCCCAGTTGAGGTCGACCTGCTGCGGGGCGAACAGGTGCAGGTACCACTGGCCGTCGGGGACGCGGGTCCAGGTCGTGCCGCCGAACTCGCCGACCCAGTCGGTGGGCATCTGATCGCCGTTCGGCCCCCGCCCCGGACGGAACCAGAAGTAGTCGCGCTCCGGGGCGCCGGGCGAGGCCAGCGCCGCCTTGAACCAGGGGTGTTCGCTCGAGACGTGGTTCGGCACGATGTCGACGATCATCCGGATGCCGGCCGCGTGCGCCTCCTCGACGAGCGCTTCGGCCTCGGCCAGCGTGCCGAAGGCGGGGTCGATGTCGCGGAAGTCGGCCACGTCGTAGCCGGCGTCGGCCATCGGCGACGGGTACCAGGGGCTCATCCAGATCGCGTCGACGCCCAGGTCGGCCAGGTGTCCCAGGTGGGCGCGGATGCCGGCGATGTCGCCCACACCGTCGCCGTCCGCGTCGGCGTAGCTGCGCGGATAGACCTGATAGATCACCGCGTCGCGCCACCACTGGGAATCTTGGTGAGACACTTTTGCCCGCTTTCTGTGCACGCTGAGGCTGACGGTTTTTTCCAAACCGCCCGTTTTACGTGGATTTTCAGCCCTTGAGGCTACCGGTGGTCAAACCGGACATGATGTTGCGCTGGAAGATCAGGAAGATGATCACGGTCGGGATCGCGGCGATGACCGAGGCGGCGATCACCACGTTCTGCGGGGTGCCGCCGGCGAAGGCGTAGATGCCGACGCTGAGCGTGCGCGTCTCCGGTGACGGCATGACCAGCTTGGGCCAGAGGAAGTCCTTCCAGACCGCGGTCACCGCGAAGATCGACACCACGCCCAGGATGGGCCGCGACATCGGCAGGATGATCGACCACAGGGTGCGCAGCGGCGACGCGCCGTCGACCTGGGCGGCGGCGATCAGGTCCTCGGGGATCGAGTCGAAGAACCGCTTGAGCAGGAAGATGTTGAACGCGTTGGCGACCAGCGGCAACCAGATCGCCCACGGCGAGTCGAGCAGGTTGACGTGGATGATCGGCAGGTCGATCGCCGTCACGTACTGCGGGACGATCAGGACCATGGCCGGGATCATCAGCGTGGCCAGCATCGCGGCCAGGATGACGTTGCCGAACGCGGGACGCAGCTTCGACAGGGCGTACGCGGCGGCGGTGTCGAACACGAGCTGGAAGAAGACCGCCCCGGCCGCGTAGTAGAAGGTGTTGAACATGAGCTTGGCCAGCTCGAGGTTGTTCCAGGCGTCGGCGTAGTTCCGCACCTCGGGATCGCGCGGCCACAACGTCGGCGGCGTCTGCGCGATCTCCTGACCGGACTTGAAGGCGCCGGTGACCATCCAGTACAGCGGCCCGAGGAAGACCAGGGTGAACCCGAGGACCACGACGGCCAGGACCGCCCAGTAGATCAACCGGCCGCGACCGCGCCGGAGCTGCGCCTGCGAGATGAGGGTACGGGTCATCGTCAGTCCTGTTTCGTGGTCAGTCGCACGTAGACCGCGCTGAAGGCGCCCAGCACCAGCAGCATGATCACGCCGAGCGCCGCGGCGCCGTTGAGATCGTTCTGGAAGAAGCCGTGCTGGTAGATCAGGTAGGCCACCGAGGTCGCCGAGTCCTGCGTGCCGGCGCCGTTGGCCAGGATCAGCGGCTCGATGAACAGCTGCATGGTGGCGACGATCTGCAGCATCGCCAGCAGGGCCAGGATGAGCCGGGTCTGCGGGATCGTCACGTTCCAGATGCGGCGCGCGATGCCCGCCCCGTCCAGCTCCGCGGCCTCGTACAACTCGCCCGGAATGTTCTGCAGGGAGGCGAGATAGATCAGCACCGCGCCGCCCATGTTCATCCAGGTCGAGGCGATGACCATGGCCGGGATGGTCATGCCGGGCGACTGCATCCACTCGGACGTGGGCAGGTGGAGGAACTTGAGGATCGCGTTGAACAGGCCGGCTTCGCTCGGGTCGTACGCGTAGTACTTGAACAGGAAGAGCGCGGAGGCCGGCGGCAGCATCACCGGCAGGTAGACCAGGACCCGCAGGTATCCCTTGAAGTGCCGGAACTCGTTGAGCAGGATCGCCACGAAGAACGGCAGCAGATAGCCCAGGACCAGCGCCAGCAGGGTGAAGACGAAGGTGTTCTTCCAGGCGATCCAGAAGCTGGGGTCGGCGATGATCCGGGTGTAGTTGTCCCAGCCGACCCAGGTCGTCTCGCCGCGGCGGGTGCGCTGGAAGCTCATCACGACGCCGCGGATCATCGGGAACCACATGAAGAGGGCGAAGCAGACGACCGCCCCGATCAGGAAGGCGTGGCCGGTGAGGTTGTCTCGGAGTTTGCGGCCTCGTTTGGTCCTCTGGATGGGCGCGGGCGCGGCGGGCTGCTTCGTGATCTGCGGCGCAACGATCGTCAAGGGGACTCCTTTGTACCGGCGCGGGGGCCTCTCGACCCCCGCGCCCGGGTGAATCAGCTACCGGCGGCCTGGAGCTGGTTGACCTTGGTCTCGGCCGTCTTGAGCAGCTCGTCGATGTTGGCGTTCGGGTTGGTCAGCACACCCGACATCGCCGAGTCGAGCACCGCGTAGATGGCCTGCGCGTTGCGCGGCTCACCCTTGATCGGAACCGGGTTCTGCTCGAACGGCGCGAAGTTGGCCGTGTCGAGGTTCGCGTTGGCCTTGCGCAGGTCGAGCTCCTGCTTCTGGGCGTCGCTGCCGTTGGTGAACAGCAGCGGCTGGGGCAGGCCGACCGGGTAGTTCTGCGGCTTGGCCCGCGCGTAGTCGAACTGGCCCTTGCCCGGGGTGAGCTTCTGGTACGCGAGCCACTTCAGACCGGCCTTGACCTGGTCGTCGGTGAGGCCCTTCTTGAAGAAGTAGCCCTCGCCACCGCCGAGGGTCGCCTTGGCCGGGCCGTCCTGGCCGGGCATCGGGCCCATCGCCCAGTCCTCGTACTTGCCCTGGAACTGGCTGACGATGGCCTGGGTGGCGTCGGGCGCGCCGATGAACATGCCGACCTTGCCGGCGCCGGCGTTGGTCAGCAGGTCGCCCCACTGCAGCAGCTGGCGGCTGCCCATGCTGTTGTCGCCGTACCGCATGTCCTTGAGGTTCTGCAGGACCTGCTTGCCCTGGGCGTTGTTGAAGTCGGCCTTCTTGCCGTCCTCGCTGAGAACCTGGCCGCCCTGCGAGTAGATCTCGGCGGTGAAGTGCCAGCCGCCGGTGTTGCCGGCGCTGTACTCGGAGAAGCCGGCGATGCCGCCGCCGAGGGCGGAGATCTTCTTGGCCGCCGTACGGACCTCGGCCCACGTCTTGGGCGGAGCCGCCGGGTCGAGACCCGCCTTCTTGAACAGCGCCTTGTTGTAGACCAGGCCCATCGAGTAGTTCTTGACCGGTACGGCGTACAGCTTGCCGCCGTCGGTGAAGACCTCCTTGAGCGCGGGGTCGACGCTGTCCCAGGTGGGGATGGTGTCCTTGTTCGCCAGCGAGGTGATCTCCATGGCCTGACCGGAGTCCAGCACCTGCGACAGGTCGGTCATGTAGCCGTAGAAGACGTCGGTCATCGTGCCGCCGGCCAGGCGGGCGGTGAAGTCCGGCGGGTTGTTGCACTGCTCGCCGACGCTGACGCTCTTGATGGTGATGTCGGGGTTGTCCTTCTCGAACGCCGCGACATCCGCGTTCCAGTTGGCCAGCAGCTCCTTCTGCGCGCCGACGGGCTGGCAGTCGACGGTGATCGTGGTCTTGCCGGCGGCGTCGGTCCCGGAGTCGTCGTCGCTCTTCGTGGAGCAGCCCACCAGGCTGCTGAGCCCCAGGCCGGTCGCGAGCGCCAGGGCCGCGACCTTCCGGTACTGCGGTGTGGACATCTGTCCATCCCTTCAGGAACGGGTGTATCCGTGGCTATCGATAAGTTGCGTGTGCTGGAAGTGAGTGGAGTCACTGTAACGAGACCGACCTGTTTCGGCAAGGTTTCGATCGTTCGCTGAAAAAACACGACTGCAATACCGGCAGATGTCGAGATTGTGAGCCCAGACACTTCCGGGCATACAAAAAGGGCGAGCCCTCACGGGCTCGCCCTTTTTGTTCCGTCCGCTTGCTACCGCTTCGCCGGCGCCGTCGATCCCCGGACCACCAGCTCCGGCTCGAACAGCAGCTCGTCCGGCTCGACGCCGCTGCCCTCGATCTGATTGACCAGCAGGTCGACGGCGGCCTGCCCCATCATCTCGATCGGCTGCCGCACCGTCGTGAGCGGCGGATCGGTGCAGGTCATCAGCGCCGAGTCGTCGAAGCCGACCACCGACACGTCGGCCGGCACGTCGAGCCCGAGCCGGCGGGCGGCCCGGATCGAACCGAGCGCGAGCACGTCGCTCGCGCAGATCATGCCGGTCACGCCACGCTCGATCAGCTTGGCCGCGGCCAGGCGGGCGCTCTCCATCGAGAAGTTGGTCCGCTCGACGAACCAGTCGTCACCCTCCGGCCCGGCGATCTTCACCAGCGCCCCCAGCTTGCGGCGTGAGGGCATGTGGTCCTCCGGCCCCATCACCATGCCCACCCGCTCGTGCCCGAGAGACTTGAGATGTCCGTACGCCTGCTCGACCGCCACCGCGTCATCGGTGGAGATGTGCGGAAACCCCAGGTCGTTGACGCCGGCATTGACCATGACCACGGGCATCCGCCGGTCGGTGAGCGCCTTGTAGTGCCCGTGCTCGGCCTCGGCCAGCGCGTAGGAGCCGCCGGCGAACACGACACCGGAGACCTGGTGGTCGAGAAGCATCTCGATGTAGTCGCGCTCCGGCACACCGCCGATGGTCCGCGCACAGAGAGCCGGCGTGAACCCGCGCTGCGCGAGCGAGGCGGTCACCACCTCGGCCAGCGCCGGAAAGATCGGGTTCTGCAACTCGGGCAGCACCAGCCCCACGAGCCGCCCGCGCTCCCCGCGCAGCTTGGTGGGCCGCTCATACCCGAGGACATCGAGAGCGGTCAGCACCGACGCGCGCGTGGCCTCGGAGACGCCACTGCGCCCGTTGAGCACCCGGCTGACGGTCGCCTCACTGACGCCCGCCTTCTTGGCCACTTCGGCCAGACGTTTGGTCACGCCCGACAGCCTACGGCAGGAAGCTGCAATTTTCGAACGGCTGCTTGCAGATCTTTCGGAACTCTTTCAGATGCTGTCATCCCATGCGTCGATCATGTTTCGCCATTGTTGCGCCGCGTATCCATCGCTCCCGCCATGAAGCGGTTAAGTGATCGCTCTGCGCGACGATTCGCCAGTCATCTCTTGCGCCAAGATTGCACCAGGCGCGTCGCTCGAGGCGCGCCGGCTCTGGGCTCGGCCGCTCCGTCGCGAGCCGTGACGCCGCCCCTTTCATGCCCTTACCGCCCGCGCCGTATCGCCGCCGAGCCACGATGAGGCGCACGCGGGGCGATGTGGGGCCGCTGACGGACGACTCGGTGGCGGGTCGGGGCGACAACCGCGCGGAAAGTTCCTCAATCGCGGGGAATCGGCTGCGAGAGGGCGCCGCCGGTGGGACCGTGAAAGCCGCAAGGGGAGGCGCGATGACCGATGCGGATCAGCGGCTCGCCGAGGAACTGGCGAGCGCCACGGAGGCGGCGGCGCGTGCTGCGCGAGCCGCCGCCTCGGTGATCGAACGGCTGGCCGCCGGCAGCGCCGAGATCGAGCAGGTCGTGCAGCTCATCGCCGTGATCGCCAAGCAGACCAACCTGCTCGCCCTCAACGCCACCATCGAGGCCGCCCGAGCCGGCGAGGCCGGTAAGGGCTTCGCCGTGGTCGCCGGTGAGGTGCAGAAGCTGGCCGCCCAGACCGCCACCGCCACCCAGCGCATCGACTCCGAGGTCGACGGCATCCGCACCGGCACCGCCAGCGCCGTCGAGGCGGTCGGCAAGACGATCGCCGAGCTGGAACGTTGTCAAAGAATGATCAGCGGTTAAATGGAGCCATGGCGAAGAAGACGACCACCGCGTGCCCGTGCGGGCGCGGCCTGCCGTACGCGGAATGCTGCGAGCCGATCCACCGGGGCGGGAAGCCGGCCACGGCCGAGGCGCTGATGCGGTCACGGTTCTCCGCCTTCGCGCGCGACGACGACGCGTACGTCCTGCGGTCCTGGCATCCGAAGACCCGCCCGGCGAGCATCGAACCCGACCGGCACCTGCGCTGGACCGGCCTGGAGATCCTCGAGACCGAGCGCGGCGGCATGTTCGACACCGAGGGCGTCGTCGAGTTCCGGGCCCACTACACCGATCGCGGCAAGCCGGGCGACATGGTCGAGCGCAGCCGCTTCGTGCGCCACGACGGTCAGTGGGTCTACTGGGGTCCGATCCTTACCAACGGGTCACTCGCCAATGTCTGAGGTCGTGTGATTCCCTTCAGGGATGGCACCTGACCAGCGACCGATGGAGGACGGCATCGTCCGTGACTTCAAGGTCAACCTTTCGTACGGCCGCTATCTGCACCTGGACGAGATCCTCGGCGCCCAGCACCCGGTCAGCGTCCCCGAGCACCACGACGAGCTGCTGTTCATCCTGCAGCACCAGACCTCGGAGCTCTGGCTCAAGCTGGTGCTGCACGAGCTGCGCGCCGTCCAGCGGTACCTGGCCAAGGACGACCTGCGCCCGGCGCTGAAGGGCCTGGCCCGGGTCAAACACATCCAGCGCACCCTCACCGAGCAGTGGTCGGTGCTGGCCACGCTCACCCCGAGCGAGTACTCGGAGTTCCGCAGCTTCCTCGGTACCTCGTCGGGCTTCCAGTCGTACCAGTACCGGGCGGTCGAGTTCATGCTCGGCAACAAGGACCGCCGCATGCTGTCGCTCTTCGACGACGATCAGGCGGCCCGCGAGCTGCTCGTCGAGGCCCTCGAAACCCCGAGTGTGTACGACGAGTTCCTGCGCTACCTGAGCCGGCACGGCCACGACATCCCGGCCGAGCAGCTGCACCGCGACGTCGCCGAGCCGCACCACTTCGACGAGGACCTGGTGCCGGTCTTCGTGCGGATCTACAGCGACCCGGAGCGGTTCTGGGAGGCGTACGAGGCCTGCGAGGAACTGGTCGACCTGGAGGAGAACTTCCAGCTCTGGCGCTTCCGGCACCTCAAGACCGTGGAGCGCACGATCGGCTTCAAACGGGGCACGGGCGGGTCCAGCGGCGTCGATTTCCTGCGCAAGGCGCTTGACCTGACGTTCTTTCCCGAGCTGTACGCCGTACGCACTGAGATCGGAGCCACGAGTTGACCGACCCGCACGCCCTGGACGCGGCCGACCCGCTGGCGCCCTTCCGCGACCGCTTCCTGACGGCCGACGGCGTCGCCTCCTATCTGGACGGCAACTCGCTCGGCCGTCCGCTGAAGGCCACCGCCGACCTGATGGACGAGTTCATCCGTACGCAATGGGCGAATCGTTTGATCCAGGGCTGGACCGACGGCTGGCTGGAGTGGCCGATCACGCTGGGCGACCGGCTCGGCAAGATCGCCCTGGGCGCGGCCCCCGGCCAGGTGGTGGTGGCCGACTCCACCACCGTGCTGATCTACAAGCTGGCCCGGGCCGCCGTGGACGCCCGCCCCGGCCGCCGCCGCGTGGTCCTGGACACCGACAACTTCCCCACCGACCGGTACGTGCTGGAGGGCATCGCCGCCGAACGCGGCCTCGAACTGGTGTGGATCTCCACCGATCCCGTCTCCGGTGTCGAGCCGGCCCAGGTGGCCGAGGTCGTCGACGAGCGCACGGCCCTGGTCCTGTTCAGCCACGTCGCGTACCGCTCGGGCTGGCTGGCCGACGTCGCCGAGATCAACCGGATCGCCCACGAGGCCGGCGCCCTGACCATGTGGGACCTGTGCCATTCGGCCGGCTCGGTACCGATCGAGCTGGACGCGTGGGGCGTCGACCTGGCCGTCGGCTGCACCTACAAGTACCTCAACGGCGGCCCCGGAGCGCCGGCGTTCGCCTACCTGCGCGGCGGCCTCCAGGAGGAGCTGCGCCAGCCGATCCAGGGCTGGATGGGCCACCGGGCGTCGTTCGAGATGGGCCCCGGCTACGAGCCGGCGAAGGGTTCACGGGCGCTGCTCAGCGGCACCCCGCCGATCCTGGCCATGGTCCCGCTGCACGCCAACCTGGACGTCCTGCAGGAGGCGACGATCGAGGCCGTACGGGAAAAGTCCCTGCGCCTGACCTCGTACGTGCTGGACCTGGCCGACGAGTGGCTGGTGCCCCGCGGCGTCGAGGTGGTCAGCCCCCGCACCCCGGCCCGCCGAGGCGGCCACATCACGCTGAAGCGCCCCGGTTTCGAACAGCTCCTGGAGCCCCTCTGGTCGGCCGGCGTGATCCCCGACTACCGCCGCCCCGACGGCCTGCGCATCGGCCCGGCCCCCTTGAGCACCAGCTTCGCCGAGGTCCACCACGGCTTGTCCACCTTGCGCGACCTGCTGTGACCCTCCCCCTGACCGCCGACTCAATCTGGTGGGCGGGCCGCCTCCACACAGGTGCCGCCCTCCACCCCACCACTGCCCTTCACCATCCCCACACCGCCCCCCTCTCACACCCCGGCACCGCCGCCCTCGACCAGCCCAACACCGCGCCCCTCCCTCAGCCCGGCACCGCCGCCCTCCACCAGCCCAACACCGCACCCCTCCCTCAGCCCGGCACCGCCGCCCTCCACCAAACCCACGCCGCTGCACTCCCACAGCCCGGCACCGCCGCCCTCCACCAATCCAACGCCGCCACCTCCCACCAACACGACGCCGCCGTCCAGCCCGACGACGCCGCCCTCCAGCCCCATTCCGCCGCCGTCACCCATCCGGACATTTACGATTTCTCCCTCGCGACGGATTTTTCCGGTGAGGCGACGCGCCTGCCCGGGACGCTGTTGCCGGGCCTCGTCGACGCGCACGTGCACTCCGCGCTGGTCGACCTCGCGACCGTGCGGGCCGGCGGCATCTCCGGTGTGTGGGACCTCGGCGGTGAGCCCTCCACAGTGGCCGCGCTCGCCAAGGACCACCAGCGGCGCAAAATGCCGTACATCCGATATGCCGGCCCCTTCCTGACGGCACCCGGCGGCTACCCGAGCGACCGCGCCTGGGCCCCCGCCGGCAGTTGGCGGGAGCTCCGCTCCCCCGCCGACGCCGTCGAGGCGGTGGCCGAAGCGAAAGCTCACGGCGCCACCCTCATCAAGGTCACCGCCAACGCCGGCGGCCCGCTGCTCTCCCCCGCGATCATGGCCGCGGTCGCCGGGCAGGGGCTCCCGGTGGTCGTCCACGCCGAAGGTCCCGGCACTGTCCGCCTCGCCCTCGAATCGGGCGCCGCCTACCTCGCGCACACCCCCTGGACCGAGCCCCTCGACCCCGGCCTCGCCCGCGACTGCGCCGCCCGCATGACGTGGATCAGCACCCTCGACATCCACGGCTGGGGCGAGCCGACCCCCGAGTCGGTCACGGCCGTCGCCAACTTGCGGCTTTTCCGGTCGTACGGCGGTCAGGTCCGCTACGGCACCGACCTCGGCAACGGCCCTCTCCCACCCGCCGTCAACCCCCGGGAGGTACGCCTGCTGCAGTCGGCCGGCCTGACCCCGAACGAGATCCTGCAGGCGATGACCGGCGACGGCCTGTCGTGGATTCCCGGTGGTCTCGACCTCGACCCGGCCCGGTTCGCCGACTCGCTGGCCACCGCGCGGGTGCTCGACGAGTCCGTACACCCTGCGGTTTTCCCCAGGTAAGCCCGGCGGCCGTCCTCATGGTCCGGTGATCGCCCGATTTCTACTGTCGATCACATGACTTCCTTCGTCACCGACCTGGTGGAACGTTTCGGCGGCCCCGGCGCGGGCCTGGCCGTAGCCCTGGAGAACCTGTTCCCGCCGATCCCGAGCGAGGTGATCCTGCCGCTGGCCGGTTTCACGGCCGGCCAGGGCCGGATGAACCTGATCGCCGCGATCGCCTGGACCACGCTCGGCTCGGTGGTGGGCGCGGTCGCGCTCTACTACATAGGCGCCGCCCTCGGCCGCGACCGGGTGCGGGCGATCGCCGCCCGGCTGCCGCTGGTCAAGGTCAGCGACCTCGACCGTACGGAGGCCTGGTTCGCCCGCCACGGCACCAAGGCCGTCTTCTTCGGCCGCATGATCCCGATCTTCCGCAGCCTGATCTCGGTACCGGCCGGCGTCGAACGGATGCGGCTCACCACGTTCCTGCTGTGCACCACCCTCGGCAGCCTCATCTGGAACGCGACCTTCGTGCTGGCCGGCTACGCGCTCGGCGCCAACTGGACGGCCGTCGAGTCCTATGTGGGCGTACTGCAGAACGTGGTGATCGCCGCCTGCGCCCTGCTGATCGCTTATTTCGTCGGCAGTCGATTGTTGCGCGGGCAGAATGGCTGAGGTGACCGCCGAACGACCACCGAACCGGCCGCGGCACCCGCACGGCCGGAACGGCGGACAGCCAGCGTCAAGCCCAGCCTCGGCACCGGGGCAGCCGGAACCAGCGCAACCGCAACCACCGCAACCGGAACCGGCGCGGCTGGAACTGGCGCGACCAGATCTGGGCCGGCCGGAACCGGGGCGGCCGGAACCAGCGCGACCGGAACCAGCGCGACCAGATGCGGAGTGGCCGGAACTGGGGCGGTGGGATCTCAGGCGGCGGGCTCTGGGACGGCTGATCGGGGCTCTCGTGGCCGGGACGGTGAGTGGTGTCGTCGAGGCGCTGTTTCTCGTGGTGGCGGTGATTTCGGCGTTCCGGCCGGGCCTGTATCCGTACGCGCGAAGGCTTGCCGAATTTGAACGTCGCCGGCTCGGGGTCGAGCCGGTGCGCTTCGATGAGCGGCGGGCCTTCCGGTATCTGGCGGCGCGGCTGCTGCCGGCGTTTCTCGGTCTGCTGACCGTCGGGATGCTGCTGGTCGGCGTGGTGCTGGCCGGCATCGTGGTGCGGTCGGTGGCCACCGGGGCGATGTCGGTCGCGGGGTTGCTGGAGCAGGTGCTGTTCGGCTCGGCGCTGCTGCTGCTCGATCTTCAGGCGATGGCCAGCACGCTCGCGCTGGACCGGCGGCTGCTGCGGGCGCTGCTCGCCTCGGGGACGCGTTCCGAGTTGGAGCGGCGCATCACCGAACTGACAGTCAGCCGGGCCGGTGTGATCGCCGCGGTCGACGCCGAGCGGCGGCGGATCGAGCGGGACCTGCACGACGGACTGCAGCAGCGGCTGGTCGCGCTGGGCATGCTTCTGGGGCGGGCCCGACGCTCGCCGGACCGGGCCGGCGAACTGCTCGCGCAAGCCCACGAGGACGCCCAGCGGGCCATCGACGAGCTGCGCGAAGTGGCGTGGCGAGTCTATCCGTCCGCTTTGGACCATGGCACGCTCGACGACGTGCTGACCATGGTGGCCCAGCGCTCCCCGGTGCCCGTCCGAGTGACGTACGAACTGGTGGAACGCCCCCCGCGACCGATCGAGACCGTCCTCTACTTCGTCGCCTGCGAGGCCATCACCAACACCGCCAAGCACGCCGGCGCTACGGTGATCACCGTGCGGCTGACCCCGGGAGTGGAGATGGTGATCAGCGACGACGGCGCCGGCGGCGCCACCCTCGACGGGCCGGGGCTGCACGGCCTGGCCGACCGGGTGGCCGCCCTGGACGGGCGTTTCGAGCTGGACAGCCCGGCCGGCGGCGGCACCACGATCCGGGTCTCGTTGCCGTGCGGATAGTGCTCGCCGAGGACTCCACGCTGCTCCGCGAAGGGCTGGTCCGCCTCCTGGCCGACGAGGGCCACGACGTCGTGGCCGCCGTCGCCGACGCCCCGGCGCTGATCGACTCCGTGGCCGAAAATCGACCGGACGTCGTCGTGACCGACGTCCGTATGCCGCCGACCAGCACCGACGACGGGCTGCGGGCCGCCCTGGAGATCCGGCGGCGATGGCCGTCGACCGGTGTACTAGTACTTTCGCAGTACGTCGAGAAGCGCTACGCCTCCCAGTTGCTGGCCGACCGTTCCGACGGTGTCGGATATGTGCTGAAGGACCGGGTGGCCCAGGTCGAGGATTTCCTGGACGCCCTCGACCGGGTCGCGGCCGGGTCGACGGCGCTCGACCCCGAGGTCGTACGGCAATTGATGTCCGGCACTTCGGGTTTGACCCGCCTCACCCCGCGCGAGAACGACGTGCTGCGCCTGATGGCCTCCGGCTACACGAACGTGGCGGTGGCCGAGCGCCTGTTCGTGTCGCTGAGCGCCGTCGAGAAACACGTGAACGCCATCTTCGACAAGCTCGACCTGGCCGCCGCCTCCGACTACAACCGCCGGGTCCTGGCCATCCTGCACTACCTGGACTCGTAGGCTGGCCTCATGATCGTGGTGACGGGCGCGACCGGGCGCCTTGGTGGACGAATTCTGCAACGCCTGGACGCTTCCCCGCGCCTGCTGGTCCGGGACGCTTCCCGGGCGCCGGCCGGCTACGAGGTGGCGGTCGCCACCTACGACGACGGCGACGCCGTTCGGCGGGCGCTGACCGGCGCCGGCACGGTCCTGATGGTGTCGGCCGCCGAGGCCCCCGACCGCGTCGCCGAGCACACCAGCTTCGTCGACGCCGCGGCTGCGGCCGGCATCGGCCATCTCGTGTACATCTCGTTCGCCGGGGCCTCGCCCACCGCGACCTTCACCCTGGCCCGCGACCACTGGGCCACCGAGCAGCACATCCGGGCCAGCGGCCTGCCCTTCACCTTCCTGCGCGACAGCCTCTACGCCGACTTCCTCCCGTTCATGGTCGGCGACGACGGCGTCATCCGCGGCCCGGCCGCCGACGGCCGCGCCGCCTTCGTGGCCCAGGACGACATCGCCGACGCCGCCGCGGCGGTCCTGCGCGACCCGGCCCCGCACGCCGGCCGCACCTACACCCTGACCGGCCCCGAGGCCCTGACCATGTCCGAGGCCGCCGCCGCCCTGACCGCCGCCGGCCACCCGGCCCGCTTCCACAACGAGACCCTGGAAGAGGCCTACGAGTCGAGGCGCAAATACAACGCCCCCGACTGGCAGCTCGACGCCTGGGTCAGCACGTACACCGCGATCGCGGCCGGCGAGCTGGCCGAGATCACCTCGGACATCCCCACCCTGACCGGCCACCCCGCAACACCCCTGGCCGCCCTCCTGCACAGGAACAAGCCCTGACCAGGGCCGTCTACTAGTAGTGGTATCGAGGTCGTTCCGCAGGATTTCCGGTTTGCCGATTCCTTGGCCTTCTGGGTCTCGTGTGATGTCAGCGACCAGCCCGCCACTGCTCGACGCTCTCCGCCAGCCGTTTGGCGTTGGCCGGCGATCGGATCTCGACGGGCGTGTGATCCGCGTTCACCCGTTCGATCAGCGGAAGCAGGGGCTTTCGTGCCTGGCCGGCGTCGATCGCGGCAGTCACGGAGCCTCCGCGAGCGGTGTGCTGAAGACGGTACCGCTGGGCGGGCCGGGCGTCGGCCGAAAGTCGTAGTGGGCGTGAGGGGTTTCCGGCTCTGAGCGGATGTGCGCGGTGGGGGTGGTGCGGGACTCTCGAACACGATCACGGAGAGAGAGGGTCACGATGACCATCGACGACGACAATCTGCCCAGCCGTAGCCGGGTGGTGCTGACGGGGATCAGTTCGCGGGCCTGGGAGCATCCGGCCGATCGGGGGGCTCTGACGGCTCTTCGGGAGCTTCGGGGCTTCGACGACGTGGTTCGTGGGCTGTTCGGCATGTGGAACGAGCGCGGGTTCCGCCTGTCGTATCTGGCCGGGGCCATCCGGGTCGGGCAGGGGCAGTACCCGCGGGTGCACCGGCTCTTCGGGGAGGCGGCCGCTTCGCTCGACGTGGCGGAGCTGCCCGAGGTGTACGTCAGCCAGTCACCGGTCATCACGAGCAAGGCGATCGGGATGGACCGGCCGTTCGTCGTGATCAGCACGGCCGCCGTGGAGAAGCTCGACGATGACGAGCTGAGGACGCTGCTCGGGCGTGAGATCGGGCACGTGCGCAGCGGGCACGCCGTCTACCAGACCATCATGACCGTGCTGACCCGGTGGGTGACCAGCGTGAGCTGGCTGCCGGTGGGTGCCCTCGCCCTGCGGGCGATCATCGCGGCCATGTACGAGTGGTGGCGCAAGGCGGAGCTGTCGGCCGACCGGGCGGCGCTGCTGGCGGCGCAGGATCCGGGGGCGTCGCTGCGGCTGTTCATGAAGCAGGCCGGTGGCGGCGACCTGTCGCAGATCGACACCGCGGCGTTCCTGGCCCAGGCTGCCGAGTACGAAGGGGGCGGCGACCTGCGGGACAGCATCCACAAGATCGGCATGACCGCGTTCAGCTCCGAGCCGGTGCCGGTGGCCCGGGCCGCCGAGCTGCAGAAGTGGGTCGACTCGGGGGACTACGCGCGCATCCTGGGTGGCGACTACCCGCGCCGCGACGACGACCGGGACGCCTCGGTGACCGCCGACGTCAAGGCCGCCGCGGCCAGTTACCGGGACAGCTTCCGCGACTCCAGCGATCCGCTCGTCAGCTTCGCCCGCAAGGCCGCGGGCGGGGCCGCCGACCTGGTCGGCTCGGCCGCTCGCGGCGCACGCGGCTGGGCCCGGGGCAGCGACAACAGCAACAACTGATCTTCCGGGCGGCGCGGAATCGAGGCCGCGCCGCCCGGAATCTCACGCCAGGTGCTGAAGAAGCCAGTCGACCGTCTCGCGCAGGTAGTCGGCCCGGGACGAGCGGTGCAGCAGCTCATGGCCCTCGTCGGGGAAGAGCAGGAACTTGTGGGGTACGCCCCGGGCGGCCAGCGCGGCCACGACCTGCTCCGCCTCGATGAGGGGGACGTTGCTGTCGTTCTCGCCGTGCACGACCATCAGCGGGGTGCGCAGCCGGTCGATCCGGGTGATCGGCGACAGGTCGGCCAGCAGGTCGCGGTCGGTCACCGGGTCGCCGTACTTGCTGACGGCGGCCGCGGCGATCCACGGCTCGGTGTGTTCGTAGAAGGTGGCGAAGTTCGACATGCCGCACACGTCGATGCCGGCGTCGAACAGGTCGGGGAACGTCACCAGCGCGGCCAGGGTCAGATAGCCGCCGTACGAACGGCCCATGATCCCCAGGCGCGAGGCGATGCCGTTGTCGAGCAGGTAGGACGCGCACGTGCGTACGTCCGCAATCGCGTCGTGGCGAAGCCCGAGGTTGTCGGCGTTGACGAAGCTGCGCCCGAACCCGGACGAGCCGCGCACGTTGGGCGCGAAGACCGCGATGCCGCGCGCGGCCAGCGACTGGAAGAGCGGCCCGTGTCCGGGCCGCTCCTGGGCTTCGGGACCGCCGTGGAACCACAGGACTGTGGGATGCGGCCCCGGGCCGGCCGGGCGGAACAGCCAGCCGGTCAGCGTCAGGCCGTCGTGGGCCGGGAAGGTCTCCAGGGTGGGCCGTACGGCGCCCGGCTCGGCGGGCTCGGCCGAGACCGGCACCACGCCGGTGCCGTTGAAGACCCACACCCCGTGCGGCTGGCCGGGCCCCTCCGCGGTGAAGGCGAGCGCCGACCCGTCGTGGCTCCAGGCGAGCCCGCTGACCACGGAGCCGGGCAGCGGAGCCAGCCGCTGCCACGATATTTCCGACAAATTAACCAACGAGACCTCGGACTCGCCGCCTCGGACGTTCCACAGCACCGCCGCGCGGCCGCCGTCGGCGGTGATCGTGAACGACTCCGCCTCGGCGTTCTCGGAGGTGGCGACCACCTCGACCGAGCCGTCGACGACCCGGATCAGCACCGGGAACTCGCCGGTCTCGCTGCGCGCGTAGATCGTCGTGCCGTCCGGCCCGAAGACCGCCTGCTCCCCCGCCGTCACGTAGGAGTCGACGCCGGTGGCCAGGTCGCGGACCGCGATGTGCCGGCTGCCGCGCGGGCCGACCCGCAGCAGCGCGCGACCCTCGGCGACGTCGAGGAGCGAGATCAGCTCGCCCGTGCCGACGACCGTCCGGTCGCCGGTGACCGGGTCGATCAGCAGGGCGGTGGTCAGGTTCTCGGTGAGCGCCAGCAGCGACCGCCCCGGCAGCCAGCGCATGTTGTCCGCCGTGTCCGCCCCGAAGCCGGCCACCTGGTGCAGCTGGGAGCCGTCCGGCCGGACCAGCCACACCTCGTGCCGGGGCGCCCCGCCGGGCGCGACCGAGCAGGCCAGCCAGCCGCCGCCGGTCGACCACTGGACCGCCGCGACCGGCGCCTCGCCGGTGTCGACGAGGAACGCCAGGTCGCTGCCGACCGGCTGGACCCACACCTGCGGGCGGCCGCCGCGGTCCGAGACGTACGCGCAGTGCCGCCCGTCCGGCGACAGCGTGGGTGACCAGCTTCCGGAGACTTCCGAGGGGAACGGTTTCGTGAGGGGGGAAAACCCTACGGGCAGCACAGTGACGTCGACACGGTTGAGCTGACCGGTCATACGGTTCCTCCCTCGAATGGCTAGATTCCCTTGTCCTGCAGCCACATCTCCAGCAATGCGAGCTGCCACAGCTGGTTCGCGCCGAGCGTCGTACGCGGGGTGTTCGGGTCGGCCAGCAGGGAGTCGACGTAGTCCTGGCGGAACAACGCCCGCTCCCGGGCAGCCGGCGCGGTGAGCGCGTCGCGGACCTTCTCCAGCATCGCTCCCTCGAGGTGCCGGATGCCCGGTACCGGGAAGTATCCCTTTGTCCGGTCGATCACCTCGTCGGGCACGACCCCGCGGGCCGCCTCCTTGAGCACCCCCTTGCCCCCGTGCGCCAGTTTCAGTCCGGGCGGGCAGGCCGCGGCCAGCTCGACCAACTCGTGGTCGAGGAACGGTACGCGAGCTTCCAGCCCCCACGCCATAGTCATGTTGTCGACCCGTTTGACCGGATCGTCGACCAGCATCACCTGAGAGTCGAGCCGCAACGCCGCGTCGACCGCCGTCTCGGCTCCGGGCCGCCCGAAACTCGCCGCCACGAACTCGCGGCTCACGTCCTCGCCGATCAGCCAGTCCGGGTTGAGCTGCTGGGCCAGGCGGCTGTGGGGACGATCGAAGAATTCCTTGGCGTACGCGTCGACGGCCCGCTCGAGGGGCACGTCCGCGAGTGGCGGATACCAGCTGTAGCCGGCCAGGATCTCGTCCGCGCCCTGCCCCGATTGTACGACTTTGACGTGTTTCGACACATCTTCGCTGAGCAGGTTGAACGCGACGCAGTCGTGGCTCACCATCGGCTCGGCCATCGCCGCCACGGTCCGGTCGACAGCGGGCAGGAACCTGTCCCGGCCGATGCGGATCTGGTGGTGCTCGGTGTCGAACTGCTTGGCGATGATGTCGGAGTAGGCGAACTCGTCGCCGGTCTCGCCGCCCGCCGCCTCGAACCCGATGCTGAACGTGGTCAGGCCGCGCTGACCCTGCTCGGCCAGCAGGGCCACGATGTAGCTGGAGTCGATGCCGCCCGAGAGCAGCACGCCGACCGGCACGTCGGCCACCATCCGGCGCTCCACCGCCACCTTGAGCTTCTCGTGGATCAGCTCCGGCCACTCGCCGTCGGTGATGCCGGACAGCCGCGTGTGCGACGCCTCCCAGTACACCCGGTCGGTCGACGACCCGTCGGCGCGGATGACGCGCACGGTGGCCGGCGGGAGTTTCCGTACCCCCGCGACAATGGTCCGGGGGGCCGGCACCACCGAGTGGAACGTCATGTAGTGCTGGAGCGCGACCTTGTCGATCGACGTGTCGACGTCGCCCGCGGCCAGCAGCGCCGGCAACGTCGACGCGAAGCGCACCCGGCCCGGCTTCTCGGCCAGGTAGAGCGGCTTGATCCCGAGCCGGTCGCGGGCCAGCGTCACGGTCCCCGAGTCGTGCTCGACGATCGCGAAGGCGAACATGCCGAGGAAGCGGGTCACACAGTCGGCGCCCCAGCGGTGGTACGCCTTGATGATCACCTCGGTGTCCGAGGTGGAGAAGAACTTGTAGCCGTGTCCGCGCAGCTCCTCACGGAGCTGCCGGTAGTTGTAGACGCAGCCGTTGAAGACCAGGGTCAGGCCCAGGTCCTCGTCGGTCATCGGCTGGGCACCGGCCTCGGACAGGTCGATGATCTTCAGGCGGCGATGGCCGAACGCCACCGGCCCCCGGGCCCACAGTCCCTCGCCGTCCGGACCGCGCGACTCCAGGCACGGCAACATCCGCCGGACGGCTTCCACCTCGGCCGCCCGGCCGTCGTACCGGAGTTCACCGGCGATCCCACACATACAGAACCTCCCCTGTCGTTTAGCTGAGCAGCCACGTGTCCTTGGAGCCGCCGCCGCGCGAGGAATTGACGATCATGCTGCCCGCGGGCGCCACCCGGGTCAGCGCGGCCGGGGCGACCACCGACTCGCGGCCGGTGAAGATGAAGGCGCGCAGGTCGACGTGGCGCGGGGCGAGCTGGTGGCCGTCGAAGACCGGGTGCGTCGAGAGCTGCACGACCTCCTGGGCCACCCATCGGTGCGGGGCGGTGCGGATCTGACGCCGTACGGCCGCCAGATCCTCCGCTTTCGCATGGGGACCGATCACGATGCGGTCGCCGCCGTAGCCGTCCACCGGCTTGCAGACCAGCTGATCGAGCCGGTCCAGGACCTCGGCCCGCTGCTCCGGGATGCCGCACAGATAGGTCGGCACGTCGGCCAGCAGCGGCTTCTCGCCCAGGTAGTACTCGATCAGCTTGGGCACGTACGCGTACACGGCCTTGTCGTCGCCGATGCCGTTGCCGAGCGCGTTGGCCAGCACCACGGTGTCCGCGTGCAGCGCCGTGATCAGGCTCGGCCCGAGCGGCATCCCGTCCGCGCCCGGCGAGTGCACCAGGCTGTCCTCGCCCATCCGCAGGTAGATGACGTCGACCCGGCGCCGCTTGCCGTCGCGCATCCGGTAGACGACGCCCTCGTCCACGAACAGCTCCGTGCTGCGCACCACCGGCACGCCCATCTCCTCGGCCAGCATCCGGTGCTCGAACCAGGCCGAGTCGTCCGGGCCCTGGCTCAGCACCACGACCTTGGGGTCGTCGCCCGCGGCCGGGCGGGCCGACTCGATCAGCGCCCGTTTGAGCAGCGCCGGGGTGTCCTCGACCGAGATCAGGCCGGACGGCTCGGGCAGCTCCGGGAGCACGCTGTGGGTGAGACGGCGGTTCTGCATGGCGTACGCGATGCCGGACGGCACCCGCAGGTTGTCCTCCAGCACGCACCACTCGCCGGTCTCGTTCCGGACCAGGTCGACGCCGGCCACCTGGGCCCGCACCCCCGCGTGGGCGACCAGGGCGCCGCTGGGCCGCAGCTCCGGCGACCCGTCGATCACCCACTCGGGCACGACACCGTCGCGGACCACTTCCCGGTCCCCGTACACGTCCTGAATGAAAAGGTCGAGGGCACGCACCCGCTGGACCAGGCCGCCGCGCAGGGCGCTCCAGTCCTCGGCCGGCACGATCCGCGGCACCAGGTCGAACGGGAACAGCCGGGTCGCCGCCTCGCCGGCCACGCTGAACGTGATGCCCCGCTGGCGCTGCTCGTCGTCGCGCGCGTCCTCCCGGCGGCGCAGACCGGCCGAGCCGAGAGCTTTCAGAACATTCACCACTCCCGCGTACGCCGGTGTGGGCTCGCCACTGGCGAAAGCCTCGTCACCGGTACGCGCGTACGGGAAGAGCCCCGCCGGAACCGACTGGCCCACCGGGCCGATGCCCGTGGCCCCGCCCCGCGTGTCGGCCACCAGCAGGTCGACCACGTCGGAGATCCGCCCGCGCCTGGTCATGGCCCGGCGCTGACGGGTGGCCGAGCTGCCCCGGCTGAGCGCCCGCACCGACAGGTCGAAGACCTGCTCCCAGTCGCCCAGCCGCTCCAGCTCCGGGCGCAGCTCGCCGACCAGCCGCTCCACCGCGAGCGCGGCCGGAACCGGCTCCGGCCCGCGGCGCAGGTCGAGCAGGTCGCCCTCCAGCCCGGAGCGGGCGGACCGCCACATGGCGGCCCGGTGCAGTGGCGGCTGTACTCGCTTCACGGGATGGCCGGCGCGGTAGTCCTCGCGGGCGCGCAGCACCAGCGCCCGGAACAACCCGGCCAGCAGCACGACGGTGTCCACGTCCGGGCTGGAGTCGGTGACGCGCAGCTCCACGGTCGGCACGTGCGCCGACGGGCGGACGTCGAAGTACACCATCTTGGGGTCGGTGATGGTGCCCGAGGCGATCAGGTCGGCCACCAGCTGGTCGTGCTCGGCGGCCGAGTTCAGCACGCCGGGGTCGCCGGCGGTCGGCCAGCGCAGCCACACCAGCGAGCGCACGCTGGCATAACCCGAGTCCTCACCCATCCAGTACGGCGAACTGGCCGACAACGCGAGCAGCGTGGGCAGCGCCGAGGTGACCCGCTGGGCGACGGCTACCGCCTCGTCCCGGTCGGGCACGCCCACGTGCACCTGCGCACCGCAGATCAGCTGCTCCCGGGCCAGCAGCTGATAGTCGTCCAGCATCCGCCGGTAGCGCGACGTCGGCGTCACGGGCAGTGACTCCAGGTCGACCAGCGGGACCGTTCCCGCGGCGACCAGGCCCAGCCCGAGCGACTCGGCGACCGTGATCGCCTCCCGCCGGCGGCCCGCGATGCCCTCGCGCAGATCGTCCAGAGTGTCGCTGACCGGGGTGTTCGTCTCGACCACGGAGCGATGCAGCTCGGCCGAGAACTTCGACGGGTCGAGCTGGTCGAGCACCTCCTGCGCCCGCGGCACCAGCTCCCGGGTGACCAGGTCGACGACGTGCAGCTCCTCCTCGACACCGAGGGTGAGCTCCTGAGAGCGGTGTGCCTCGCTCGCCGTGACGCTCAGAGATTCTGTCATGAGACCGCCTTGTTCCTAGCCCGACTTGACCCCGAGCCTCGCCATCACATGTGCCGATCCTGTTCCGTGCCCATTTCCAGCTCGCGCCGAACATCCCCCCGGGCGGTGGCCCTCGGTGATGCGCACACCTGTAACCTCGGCCCCGTTCTCACACCGGGAGGTTTTGATGAGCAATGTCGTCGTGGTGACCGGCTCCGCCGGCCTGATCGGCTCCGAGTCCGTCCGGCACTTCGCCGGTCTCGGCATGGACGTGGTCGGCATCGACAACGACATGCGGCAGTACTTCTTCGGCACCGACGGCTCCACCCGGTGGAACCTCGACCGCCTGGTCAAAGAGGTCGGCGAGCGCTACACGCACCACAACATCGACATCCGCGACCGGGACGGCATCGCCGCCCTGCTGGCCCGCTACGGCAAGAGCGTCGGCCTGGTGATCCACGCGGCCGCCCAGCCGAGCCACGACTGGGCCGCCAAGGAGCCGTTCACCGACTTCGACGTCAACGCCGGCGGCACCCTGAACATGCTCGAGGCCGTACGCCAGCACGCGCCGAACGCCTCGTTCATCTTCACCTCGACCAACAAGGTGTACGGGGACACCCCCAACCGCCTGCCGCTGGTCGAGGAAGCCTCCCGTTACGAGCTCCCGGCCGGTCACGAGTTCTACGACGGCATCACCGAAGAGATGTCGATCGACCAGACCCTGCACTCGGTCTTCGGCGCGTCGAAGGTCGCGGCCGACGTCATGGTCCAGGAGTACGGCCGCTACTTCGACATGCCGACCGCCATCTTCCGCGGCGGCACGCTGACCGGCCCCGGCCACTCGGCGGCCGAACTGCACGGCTTCCTGGCGTACGTGATGCGCTGCGTCATGGAGCAGCGGACGTACCACATCTACGGCTACAAGGGGAAGATGGTCCGCGACGCCATCCACTCCCACGACCTGGTCACGGCGTTCGAGGCGTTCCACAAGGCCCCGCGGGTGGCCGAGGTCTACAACATGGGCGGCGGCCGCTTCTCGAACTGCAGCCACATCGAGGCCTTCCAGATCGCCTCCGAGATCACCGGCCTGGAGGCGAAGACCGACTACGTCGACCAGGCCCGCACCGGCGACCACCAGTGGTGGATCAGCAGCACGGCCCGTTTCGAACAGCACTACCCGGACTGGAAGCTCACCTACGACGTCCCCGCCATCCTCCGCGAGATGTACGAGGCCAACCAGGACGTCTGGAAGCCCACCGCGTGAGCTGAGTGGAGCCGGGCAATTGCCTGTGGCTTACCTGTAGGTGCTCGTGCCGTAACGGACGGTTAACCGACGCTCGGTACATTTCCGGCATGTCCGTCTTGAAGGTAATCCGTCATGACGTGCCGGCGTCGATCGTGGTCTTTCTGATCGCAATCCCGCTGTCTCTCGGTATCGCCGCGGCCTCTGGGGCTCCTCTGCTCGCCGGGCTGGTGGCCGCCGTGGTCGGCGGGGTCGTCGTGGGGGCCCTCGGTGGGGCGCCGTTGCAGGTCAGCGGGCCCGCCGCCGGGCTCACCGTGATCGTCGCGGGCACCATCGCGAACTACGGGTTCGCGGCCACCGCCACCATCGTGGCGCTGGCCGGAGGCGTACAGGTGCTGCTGGGCCTGGCCCGTCTCGGACGTGCCGCCCTGGCCCTGTCGCCGGCCGTGGTGCACGGCATGCTCGCCGGCATCGGGCTGGTCATCGCGCTCAGCCAGATCCACGTGGTCCTCGGCGGGGCGCCGCAGAGCGACGCGTGGCACAACCTGCGGGAGCTGCCCGCCCAGATCCTGGGGATACACGGCGTCTCGGTGCTGCTCGGCCTGCTCACCATCGGCCTGCTGCTGCTCTGGCCGCGCCTGGTCCGCACGTCACTGCTGCCCGCCGCCCTGGTCGCGGTCGTCGTCACCACCGTGGTGTCGGCGCTGATCGGCGCCGACGTGCAGCGGGTCGACCTGCCCGAGAACCCGCTGTCCGAGCTGGTGGTTCCACGCTGGCCCGACGCCGGAGCCGGCGAGATCGCCCTGGCCGTGCTGACCATCGCCCTGGTCGCCAGCGTCGAATCCCTGCTCTCGGCCGTGGCCGTCGACCGCATGCACGACGGTCCGCGGGCCGACCTCAACCGGGAACTGGTCGCCCAGGGCGCCGGCAACACCGTCTCCGGCCTGCTCGGCGGGCTGCCGATCACCGGCGTCATCGTCCGCAGCTCGACGAACGTCGGCGCCGGCGCCCGCACCCGCGCCTCGGCCATCCTGCACGGCGTGTGGGTCGCCGGCTGCGTGCTCCTGCTGGCCGGCCTGCTCGAGAAGATCCCGATGGCCGCGCTGGCCGCCGTGCTGGTCGTGGTCGGGCTTCGGCTGATCAGTCTGGCCCAGATCAAAATTTATGTACGCCATCGCGAGCTCCCGACCTACCTGATCACCGCGGTCGGCGTGGTCGCGACCGACCTGCTGACCGGGGTGGCGCTGGGCCTGGCCGCCGCCGTCGTCGTGATGTTGTGGCGGGTCGCGCGGTGCGACATCCGGACGGCCGAGCCCGGCCCCGGCGAAACGGTCGTCACGATCACCGGCACGCTGGCCTTCGTCGGCTCGGGCCGGGTGGCGCGGGCGCTGGCGGCGATCCCCGCCGGCCGGTCGGTGGCGGTGGAACTGCACCTGGACTACCTGGACCACGGCGCGTTCCAGGTCATCGACGACTGGCGGGAGGCGTACGAGAAAGCAGGCGGAACCGTCACGGTCAGAGAAACCCACGACGGTTGGTTCCACCGGGCCACAAGCGGCCGGCTGGGCGCCGGGAAGACGACGCCGCGGCGCTTCGGATCGTGGTCGCAGTGGCAGAACCTGGACCGCCAGAAGCGCGACGCCATGGCCGCCGGCATCCAGGAGTTCGAGCGCAGCGTGGCCCCGCTCGTACGCCCGCACCTGGCCGGCCTGGCCCGCGACGGCCAGGCTCCGGAACAGCTGTTCATCACGTGCGCCGACTCCCGGCTGGTCCCCAACCTGATCACCACCAGCGGTCCGGGCGACCTGTTCTGCGTCCGCAATGTCGGAAATATCGTGCCTCAGTACGGCACGGGGGATTCGTCGGTGGGGGCGTCCATCGAGTTCGCGGTGGAGGTGCTGCGGGTCAGCACGATCACAGTCTGCGGCCATTCCGGCTGCGGCGCCGTCCGCGCGCTGATGACCGGCGGCTACACCCCCGACCGCCCCTTGGGCCGCTGGCTCAGCCAGTCCGGCGTCGACTTCACCGACTGCGGCGACGAGGAAGGCTGCGTCACCGCGAACGTCGCCCAGCAGCTGGCCAACCTGCGCACCTACCCGGTGGTCCGCGAGGCCGAGGCCGCCGGCCGCCTGACCTTGACCGGCCTCTACTTCAACTTGGCCGAGGCCCGCATGTACACAGTCGACGAGTCCAACGGCACCCGCACCCCACTGCCACCACCGGTCCCGCTACCCGCCGCAAGCTGACCCCACGGGCGAAAGGGCCCCGCACCCGTCATACCGAACCCCCGCGACACGCGACGTGACCCGCCGACGGGGAGGACTCGCGAGGTGACCCCGCCGATGCGGAAGGCCCGTCCGGTCACCACCGCCAAGTGAGCCCGCGGCGCGGAGGGTCCCACCCTGGGGCCTTCCGCGTTCGGGCAGGGCCGAGTCGGAGTACTCCTCCCCTCCCAAAACCGCTCCGCGTCCGCGTCGGGGATCAGCGACTTGTCGGCCGCCTGACGGAACGCCCCGAGCCGAACTCCGGCCAGGCACCCACCAGCTCCTAATGCCGCCGGTGCAGCTCGTTCTCGCAGCGCCGGAACGTGCCCCGGCACTCAAGTGCCCGCGCCACTGACGGCGGCACGAAAGCCTGCGACGGCGGAGGCGAAGTCCCGCCGCAGAGGCGAAGTCCCGCCGCAGAGGCGAAGTCCCGCCGCAGAGGCGAAGTCCCGCCGCAGAGGCGAAGTCCCGCCGCAGAGGCGAGGCCGCTTCTTCTACGCCGCGCGGCGGCTGATCGGCGTATCGGTCTGCCGGGCGGTCATGACGCTCGGCTGGACTGCCAGCCGTCGGGGTTGGACGCGGACTCGCGGGAGATGCCGGAGCCGGTGTCGGGGAAGTCGCCGAAGCGTTCGTTGTGCAGGTGGGCGAAGAAGTACGGCATCGACTCGCACTCGGCGTCCACGATCGCCTTCGTGGGGTCGGCGTCGACGGCCTCGTAGAAGTCGCGGCCGGCGGCGAGGATGAAGCCCCGGCAGTAGAGGAAGCCGTCGTCGGAGCCGTCGGTGTGCTCGTGGATCTCCTCACGGTCGATGCGGAACATCAGGCGCTCGGCCACACGGTCGAGGGCGGCGAGTTCCGCGCTTGAGAAGCCGGCGCTCAGCGAGCGCAAGTGAGCCAGGAACTCGTCGAGCCACGCGAGGAGGGCGTAGTCGTCGGCGGGGGTGGCTCGGGTGAGGAGAGCCTGGCGGGCGCGGGCGGCGTCGGGGCCGCACGCCGCCCAGGCCGACTCGAGCAGTTGCCAGAAACGGGTCTCTTCGGCGTCGATGTTCACGGGCGGCACGTTAGCGGGAGGCTACGACAAAGTTCTTCAGCTGCTGGTAGAGAACCTTGTCGGAGACGGTGCTGGCGATCGTGGGGGCGGTGCCGACGGGTACGGCGTTGGGGCAGGTGGTGGCGTCGCCGTACAGCTGCTTCTTCAGGAGGCGGCGGCCGGTGGCCACCTCGTACAGGGAAAGGGTGTAGACGCCCCGGGCCAGCTGGTGGGTGTCGCATTTCCTGATCGGGGTGCCGCTCTTGGTCAGGGTCACGCAGGCGACCAGCTGGGACTTCGCGGGGTCGCTGGGCAGCCAGGCGTCGCGGAGGGGCTTGGCCAGGCTGTACGGGATGTCGAGCGCGGCCCGGATCCGGCGATGCGGGCCGGTGAGGGAGTCGGTGACGCCGATGCTGATCTGGTGGGGTGCGCGGCCGGTGTAGCGGGGGGACTTCGGGTAGAAGACGCCCTCGCAGACCTGGGCGAGGTCGTCCGCCCGCTTCACCGGGGCGGCGCTGGGCCGCGGCGCGAGGGGCGCGGAGGCGGAAGGCGCGATCGAGGGGCTGTTCCACGCGGCGGGCGGCGTCCCGCCACTGCCGGCGCCGCCGAGCACCTGGTAGCCGGCGAGGACCGCCACCAGCACGACGGCGACCGACACGGCCGGGATGATCCAGCGTGGCGGGTGGGCCCACAGCCGTGCCGCCCCCTGCGCGAACGATGTGGACGCCCACCGGCGCCCGGCCTCCCGCGCGGCACCGCTGACCGCCGCCCACCAGTCCCGCACGCCGGCCGCAGAGGCGCCCGAGTCCGGCCCGCCGGCAACGGAGGAATCGGGAGTCCGCGCGCCCACCCCCGCGGACGCACCCGGAGCCGACGCCACGGACGGGGCCGCAGACGGGGCCGGGGCGGGTGCCACGGGCCGGGGCGCAGACGGGGCCGAGGTGGGTGCCACGGGCCGGGGCGCAGACGGGGCCGGGGTGGGCGCGCCGGCCGCCGCCGGGGTGGCCGGCGGCGGCGTCTGCTTGTCGGTCATGGCGCGGTCCCCGTCCCTGGTTACTAGCGAGTAGGACGGTGACTGTACCTAATTCAGTGACGCACGTCTCAGAACGGGGTCAGGGTGATGGCCGCCTGGCGCGGGTCGCCGTCGTGGACCAGGGACTCCTGGTTCTGCACGTCGTCGAAGGCGAACGCGTAGGCCTTGCCGTCGACCATGTTCTGGTGGATCACCTTGGCGTACAGGTTGGCCGGAGCGCCCTGGTAGAAGTCGGCCGCCGTACCGCTGGGCTGGGTGTCGAGACGGCCCAGCGTGGTACGGGTGAGCGCCGCGCACAGGGTCCGGGCGATCGGGCCCACGACCTGGTCGTTCGGGGCGGCCAGGGCGCCGTCGCAACCCCACACGTTCGCCGTCGACGGCTTGGTGAACGAGGCGACCGTCTTGCCCGAGCTGTCGGTGAAGTTCATGACGTTGCCACTGGTCCGGCCGGTGAAGCGCACCGACGGCTGGTCGGTGAAGGGCACCACGGTCAAGTTCTTTCCCGCGTACGCCGCCCAAGCGCCCGAGATGTACGAGTCCAGGTAGTTCGGGCTCATCAGGCCGGCGTCGGCGGCCTTGCCGGGCGCGAGCACGCGCAGGACGGTGCCGTCGGCGCGGGTGACCACGCTCTTGGCGAAGTCGGGGGACGCCTTGACCGCGTTGATCACCGCCTGCCGGCCGCCGGTCTTCAGCTCGCCGGTGGACGAGACCTTGCCGCTGCCGCCGGTGACGCTGACGATGTGCGGTACGGCGAACATGTCCACCTGGGAACTGTTCAGCCACAGGCCGGAGTCGTCGAGGGTGAACTCGCTCCAGTCGAACAGGATGTCGCGGTTGGGGTCGCCGCCGGCCCACGGCGCCGGCTGGACCAGCCCGTCGGTGGTGAGCCGGAAGTCGAGCTTCCGCCCGAACGACATGTACAGCCGCCCCGACAGATTCTTCGGAACCTTGATCGTCGTGCTGGCGCCGTTGCCCGGCCCGGCGATGGCCACATCCGGCGCCGGCGCCGGAACGGCCCCTCCCCCGGTCCAGGCGGTGAAGGCACCCGCGCTGTCGACGTAGCCGAGCTTCCCCGTGGTCAGGTTCACCCCGAGGACGTAGAGGAACACGGAGTCACCGCGCCCGGTCTTGTTGCTCACCGTCACCGGCAGCAGGTTCCCCGCCGGAGGCACAGCAGCCGTTCCACCCGTGGTGGGCACGGCGGGCGCACCGGTCGCCGCGCCCACCGCCGGGCTGCCACCCGCCGAGTCAGCATTTGTCGGGTTTTCCGCGGAAGGAGTAGCGGCGGTGGCAGCCGGGCCGGTGGCGGCAGGGCCGGTGACGGCAGGGCCAGTAGCGCTGGGGCCGGTGGCGGCGGGGGTGGTGGCGGTGGGGCCGGTGGCGGCGCCGCCGCACGGGAGGCCGTTCAGCTTGCAGTTGAAGGGCTTGCCGCCTGAGCCCACGAAACCGAACGTCACCTTGGCGCCGACCGGGACGCCGGCGTTCCAGGAGCGGTTCGTGAAGGTGTGGTGGGTTCCGGCGGAGGCCAGGGAAGCGTCCCAGAAGCTGCCGATCGTGGCGCCGGCCGGTAGATCGAACTCGACCTTCCACGCCGACATGGCGGACGTCCCCGTGTTGTCGACGGTCACCTCGCTCTGCCAGCCGGTGCCCCAGTCGGACACCGTCCGCACCGAGGCCGTGGGGGCGGCCGCCGAGGCGGGCAGGGCGAACCAGGCCGTCGCCGTGGCCGCCACCACGGCGACGGTGGTCAGGATCAACGTTCTCGTGCGGCGCATCGTCGGCTTTGCCTCCGGGGTCGGCGGGTGGGAACGAAGCCCATCCTCGGAAGCGGTGCCGTGATCCGCCCGCACGGCCAGGATCTTTATGGTTCCGTTAAGGGTCTTCTGCCCTTTTTTCGGGAGGAGGTTACCCGCGACGCCACTTCTGGTTGGCGCCGCCCGTGCAGCCCCAGAGGATCAGCCGGGCGCCGTCGTCGGCGTTCCACGCGTCGATGTCCACGCACTTGTTGGCCTGCGGGTTGACCAGGTCACCGGCGGCGGACAGGACGAACTGCTGGGCCGCGTTGCCGCTGCAGTTGGCGATCTGGATGACCGCGCCGTTCGCCGTCGAGCCCCACGCCACGTCCAGGCACTTGTTGTTCGACGTCTGGAGGGTGCCGTTCACGAAGTTCCACTTCTGGGCCGCCGTGCCGTTGCAACCCCACATCTGCACGGGTACGCCGTCGGAGAAGTTCGAGTTCGGCACGTCCAGGCACTTGTTGTTGAGGCTGCTGATCAGCGACGACCCGGAGCCGCCGCCGGTGGTCGTCAGGGTCAGGCCGTACACCGAAAGAATCTCGTTGACCGGCTGGAACCACATCGTGCCGCCGCTGGAGCAGTTGCCCGTGCCGCCCGAGGTGACGCCCTGGGCCTGGTTGCCCGAGATCCACGAGCCGCCGGAGTCGCCCGGCTCGGCGCACGCGTTGCTGCGGGCCAGCCCGGAGACGGCGCCCTGGGCGTACACAATCGTCTCGTCCCGGCCGAGGATGGTGCCGCAGCGCCAGCCGGTCGTCCGGCCCGAGCGGCAGACCGAGCTGCCGGTGGCCGCCTCCTGGGAGCCGGCCACCGTCACGTTGCCGCCGGAGTAGTTGTTCACCCACGGCTGCGACGTCCAGTTCCCGTTCGTCCGGATCCAGGAGTAGTCGTTGCCCGGGAAGGACGAGCCGGCGAACGTGCCCTGGGCGACGTTGTTGTAGCCGAGCGTGGGGCTGCCCGTGCCGCCGCAGTGCCCGGCGCTGACGAAGCCGCCGGTGACCGCGAAGCCGACCGAGCACAGGGTGTTGCCGTTGATCACGTACTGGTCGCCGCCACGGGTGTCGTAGAGCGGTTTCGGCTGTTCGGCCTCGATGATCGTGACGGGGCCGGCACCGCTGTCGGCGGCGAACTTCGCCGCGGCCGGGGAAGCGCCGGGCGCCGCCATCACGACGACCCGGTTCGCTGTCGTGTCGACGTACCAGCCGCGCACCGACGAGGCCGCGGCCGCCGGCGCGTGCCGGTTCAGAGCGTCGCGTGAGCCGGCGAGGTCGGCGGCGCCGCGGGTGACGAGCGCCGGGGTCGCGCCCTCCGCCCGTACCGCCGAAAAAGCGGAAGAATCGGTCACCGCGACTGTCAGCCGGGTTGCCCCGGCCGGGATCCAGGCGCCCGCGAAGGCCGAGCCGAGCCGGGACTGGAGCCGGCGCTGCACGACCGGCGCCGCCGCCTCCGTGCGCAGGCGGGCGGCGATCTGGGCGTCGTCGAGCTGGAGATCCCGCTTCATCGCGGCGACCATGCCCGGCGGCAGGTCCGGGCTGTCGCCGGGTCCGGCCTGGGGTGCGGCCTGGGCCGGTACGGGGGTGAGCAGCGTGATCGCCGAGGCGGCCACGGCGAGCCAGCGTTTACGCATCGGGGGTGTCCTTTCGGGTGGGGATTAAATCGGAGGCTGTCGATGCCTGACAACGCTGTCAAGAAACAATGAAGAAACCTGCCCGTATGAACCACGTGGCCTCCGTCGCCTCCTCTCGCCGACTTCGCCCCCGGCGTGCAAGGCTGTGTTCTTCAAGTCGTTCGCAGCAGACGGGGTGTACGGGCAAATGGGCATGGTCAAGGTGGTCGGCCTGGTGCTGCACCCGCGTCGCGACTGCGGCTCCGCGATCGACGCGATCACGCGATGGGCGCAGCGGCGCGACGTTCAGGTCCTGGGCCTGCACGAGGAGATCGACCGGATCGACTGCCAGGCCGAGGCGGTCAGCCCCGAGGAGATGGTCGAGCGGGCCGGGCTGCTGGTCAGCCTGGGCGGCGACGGCACCATGCTGCGCACGATGCGGCTGGTCGAGGGGCGCAAGACGCCGGTGCTCGGTGTGAACGTGGGCCGGCTGGGCTTCCTGGCCGAGGTCGACCTGCCCGATCTGCCCGAGGCGCTGTCGGCGATCGACGAGCACCGGTTCACCATCGAGTCGCGCACCGCGGTGCGCACCGTGCTGCCCGACGGCAAGGCCGTGTCGGCGTTCAACGACATCGCGATGGTCCGGGTGCCCGGCGACGGCCTGGCCGCGATCGGCATCTCGGTCGAGGGCAAGAACTTCGTCAACTACCAGGCCGACGCCGTCATCGTCTCCACGCCGACCGGCTCCACGGCGTACAGCTTCTCGGCCGGCGGCCCGATCGTCTCGCCGAACGTCGAGGGCCTGATCGTCACCGCGGCCGCCGCGCACTCCTCGTTCAACCGCCCGCTGATGCTCGCCCTCACCGAGCGGCTCGAGCTCGACGTGCTGGCCACCAGCGGCCGGCTGGCCATCGAGGTCGACGGCATCATCGAGGGCTACGCCCGCCCCGACGACAAGCTGGCGATCGAGCCCGTGCCGTCGGCGGCCAACGTGATCCGCCTCGGCGGCACCTCGTTCTACGAGCGGGCCCGGCGCAAGCTGCGGGTCGAGGGCAGCGCCCAGGTCGGCGTGCCCGACTCGGCCGACGCCGTCGTGGTCGACAGCTTCGAGCGCCAGCGCTACGAGGTGCTGCTCGGCGGCGAGGTGGCCGGCGTGCTCAACTACCGCCGCCACGGCGACAAGATCGAACTGATGCACACCGAGATCGAGCAGACGTTCTCCGGGCGGGGGCTGGCCAGCCGGCTCGCCTCGGCCGCGTTGGAGGACGCGCGCGGCCGCGCCACCCCGGTCGTCGTCTCCTGCCCGTTCGTCATCGGATATCTGGACCGTCACCCCGAATACGCCGACCTGCTGAGCCAGAGCTGAGGTATTGACCCATGGGCCATCCCGCGATCCTCACCGTCGACGACGACCCCTCGGTCTCCCGGGCCATCGCCCGCGACCTGCGCCGCCGCTACGGCGACCAGTACCGAATCCTGCGCGCCTCGTCGGCCGCCGACGCCCTGGACGCGCTCAAGGAGCTCAAGCTGCGCGGCGGCCGGGTCGCCGTGATGCTCGCCGACTACCGGATGCCGCAGATCAACGGCATCGAGTTCCTGGAACAGGCCATGGACCTGTTCCCGAACGCCCGCCGGGCGCTGCTGACCGCGTACGCGGACACGGACGCCGCCATCTCGGCCATCAACGTCGTCGACGTCGACCACTACCTGCTCAAGCCGTGGGATCCGCCGGAGGAGAAGCTCTACCCGGTGATCGACGCGCTGCTCGACGCGTGGCAGGCCACCGGCGACCGCGAGGTCGAGGACATCCGGGTCGTCGGCCACCGCTGGAGCGAGCCGTCGTACCAGATCCGCGACTTCCTGGCCCGCAACCTGGTGCCCTACAAGTGGTACGGGGCCGACGAGGCCGAGGGCCGCCGCCTGCTCGAGGCGGCCGGGGTCGGCCCCGAGTCGATCCCGCTGGTGGTGACCACCGACGGGCGGGCGCTGGCCCAGCCCAGCACGACCGAGGTGGCCGAGGCGGCCGGCCTGTCCACCGCGCCCAACCGCGACTTCTACGACCTGATCATCGTGGGCGGCGGGCCGGCCGGGCTCGGCGCCGCGGTCTACGGCGCCTCCGAGGGCCTGCGGACGCTGATGGTCGAGCGTCAGGCCGTCGGCGGCCAGGCCGGCCAGAGCTCGCGCATCGAGAACTACCTCGGCTTCCCCGACGGCATCTCCGGCGCCCAGCTCACCGACCGGGCCCGCCGCCAGGCCGGCAAGTTCTCGGCCGAGGTGCTGAACACCCGCGAGGTCACCGGCCTGCGGGCGGACGGCTCGGCCCGCACGCTGACCTTCGCCGACGGCGGCGAGGTCTCGGCCCACTCGATCGTGCTCGCCACCGGCGTCGCCTACCGGCCGCTGGTGGCCGACGGCATCGCCGAGTTCACCGGTTCCGGCGTCTACTACGGCTCGGCCTCGACCGAGGGCCCGTCCTGCGCCGGCAGCGACGTCTACATCGTCGGCGGGGCCAACTCCGCCGGGCAGGCGGCGCTGTTCTTCTCCCGGTACGCCCGTTCGGTGACCCTGCTGGTCCGCGGCGACTCGCTCGAGTCGTCGATGTCGTACTACCTGATCCAGCAGCTCAACCAGGTGGAGAACATCAGGGTCCGCACTCGCTCCGAGGTGATCGGGGCGCAGGGCAACGGCCACCTCCAGGCCATCACGATCTGCGACAGCAAAGAGGGCCTGAGCACCACCGTCGAGTGCGGCTACCTGTTCGTCTTCATCGGCGCCGAGCCGCGTACCGACTGGCTCGGCACGGCCGTCGCCCGCGACGAGAAGGGCTTCGTCTACACCGGGCCGGATCTGCTCTCAAACGGGTCCCGCCCGAAGGGATGGGATCGGGACCGCGATCCGTTCTACCTTGAGTGCAGTGTTCCCGGCATCTTCGCCGCCGGCGACGTCCGGGCCAACTCGGTCAAGCGGGTGGCCTCGGCGGTCGGCGAGGGCGCGATGGCCGTCACGCTGGTCCATCGCTACCTGGAGGCGCAGTGAGATGACCGACCCCGTTCTCGTGCCCTGCGATCCCGGCGCCCTCACGCCGGCCGAGCTTCGCACCCTCTTCCTGTTCGAGAAACTGACCGACGATCAGCTTCAGTGGATCGCCGACCACGGGTGCACCATGCACATGCCCGCGGGTGGCACGGTGATCCGCGAGGGCGATCCGGCCGAGCAGTTCCTGGTTCTGCTCAGCGGCACCATCGCCATGACCCGGCAGGTCGGCCAGGACGACGTACGGGTCAACCGCACCGAGCAGCGCGGCGTCTACATGGGCGCCACCAACTCCTACCTGCGCGACGACGGCATCCCGCGCCGGTACATGGCGAGCATCCGCGCGCTGGACGACTCCGACTTCTTCGTGATGAGCGCCGAGGACTTCGGCCACATCATGCGCGAGTGGTTCCCGATGGCCGTACACCTGCTCGAGGGCCTGACCCTGGGTCTGCAGAGCTCCCAGGCGGCGATCAGCGAGCGGCAGCGGCTGACCGCTCTCGGCGCGCTCTCGGCCGGCCTCATGCACGAGCTCAACAACCCGGCCGCGGCCGCCTCGCGGGCCACCGCCGCGCTGCGCCAGCGGGTCGCCGGCATGCGCCACAAGCTGGGCATGCTGGCCGCCGGCAAGGTGCCGCCGGACCGCCTGGTGGAGCTGGTCGCGCTCCAGGAAGACGTGATCGAGCGGGCCGCCAAGGCGCCCGCGCTGACCGCCATGCAGGTCGCCGACCGCGAGGACGAGCTCGGCGAGTGGATGGACGAGCGCAACGTGACCGGCGGGTGGGACCTGGCCGCGGTCTTCGCCCAGGGCGGCCTCGACCTCGACTGCCTCACCGACATGGAGGCCCGGGTCGGCTCGCCCGAGCTGCTTGACCAGGCCATCCACTGGATCGGGTACGCGCTCGAGACCGAGCAGCTGATGACCGACATCGAGGACGCCACGAGCCGCGTGTCGTCGCTGGTGGCCTCGGCCAAGCAGTACTCGCAGATGGACCGGGCCGCCCACCAGTGGATCGACGTGCACACCGGCCTCGACAGCACGCTGGTGATGCTCACCCACAAGATCGGTACGGGGGTGAAGGTGGTCAAGGACTACGACCGCTCGCTCCCCCAGATCCCGGCCCACCCGGCCGAGCTCAACCAGGTCTGGACCAACCTGATCGACAACGCGGTGCAGGCCATGAACGGCGCCGGCACCCTGACGATCAAGACCTACCGCGAGGACGACCACGTGATCGTCGCGGTCGGCGACACCGGGCCGGGCGTGCCCGACGAGCTGAAGAAGCGGGTCTTCGAGCCGTTCTTCACCACCAAGCCGGTGGGCGAGGGCACGGGCCTGGGCCTGGACATCTCGTACCGGATCGTGGTCAACGGCCACGGCGGTGACATCAAGCTCGACTCGAAGCCGGGCGACACCAAGTTCAAGGTCCGCCTGCCGCTGAACGAGCCGGCCTCGGCGTGACGCTCAGCCGGGATAGCGCAGGCCGTTGACGGTCAGATCGATGATCGCCGCGGCCTGCGCCTCCCGGCCCGCCGCGTCGCTGGCGAGGCTGATGCCGCTCAGCGCGGTGGCCAGCACGGCCGCCTCGACCCGGGTGGCGAAGATCCCGTCCCGGTATCCGGCGTCGAGGAACTTCTGCAGCGCGGTGTAGACCTCGTCGTGGGCGGCGGCGAGCCCTTCGGCGTCGGTGGCCTTCACGATCGACTTGAGAGCCATGGCCAGGCCGGGCCGGCCCTGCGCGTTCCCGATGAATCGCCGCATCCAGGTCTTCATGGCCTCATCGGCGGGCAGGCCGGCCAGCAGCTCGTCGGCCCCGGCGCAGAGCCGCCCGATCTCGTGCAGATAGGCCCCGGTGATCAGCGCCTCACGCGTCGGAAAATGCCGGTAGAGCGTCGCGATACCCACGTCGGCCCGGCGCGCCACCTCGTCGAGCGCGATGTCGACACCACGCTCCTCGAACACCTCGACGGCGGCCGCGATGATCGCCTCGCGCTTGCGGCGCGCGTCCGCCCGCATCGGCTTCTCCGGCATCGGTTCCTTCTGCATCGGTTCCTTCTGCATCGGTTCCTTTGGCTTCGTTTCCTTCAGCGTCGCTGAGAGGGCTCTCAGGCGATCTTGCGAAATGGAGGATTCCTCCATATCTTAGGTGGAGTAATCCTCCACTTACCCTAGCAGGCAGGTCGCGATGTCTTTGCTGTCGGAATTTCTCCGTCGCCCGTGGGAAGTCGGCGCCATCGCGCCGAGCGGGGCCGCCCTGTCCGAACTCGCCGTCGCGCCGATCCCCAGCACGGGCGAGCCGGTCGTCGTCGAGCTCGGCCCCGGCACCGGGCCGTTCACCGAGGCCATTCAGCGCCGGCTGGGCGGCCGCGGGCGGCACCTCGCCATCGAGATCAACCCGCGCCTGGCCGAGCAGCTCGCCGCCCGTCACCCCAAGGTCGAGGTGATCACGGCCGACGCCGCCGCCCTGCCCGAGTTGCTGGCCGAGCGGGGCCTGGCCGGGGCCGACGTCATCGTCAGCGGGCTGCCGTGGGCCGCCTTCACTCCCGACCGTCAGCGCGACATCCTGGCCTCCGCCGTCCGCGCCCTGGCCCCGGGGGGCGCTTTCACCACGTTCGCCTACGTGCACCTGCGCCGGGCGGCGCCGGCGCGCCGCCTGCGGGGCGCGCTCGACAGCTGGTTCGACGAGGTCCTGCTCGGCCGCACCGTCTGGGCCAACCTGCCGCCCGCCCTCGTCTACTACTGCCGCCGCCCGGCGCTCGCCCCGGTCCTCCGCTCGGCGCCCCCAGCCCGTCGCCGCTGCCACCAGCTCACCCCGCTCGGCGCCTGACAACCAACCCCGCCGGGCCACAGACCAGCCGCCGCCCGCCCCGATCAGCGCCTCACAGCCGAGCTCAGCCGCCGCGAAAGGCCGCAGCCTGAACAGCCGCAGCCCGAGACAACTGTCGCGCGGCCGATCACGCCGTACGGCCGATCAGTCGCCGGTACGGCGATGGGCCGCGCGGCTGTCAGCGCCGCACGGCCCATCGGAGAGCCGCGCGAATGGCGGCCCGGGCTTCGGGGAGCGGGTCAGAGCAGGCCGCGGACGTAAGCGGCCTGGCCCGCGTGCTGGGCGTCGTCGTCGTAGACGCTGACCAGGCGTACACCCAGGGTGACCGGCGGGTCCCAGCGTTCGTCGACCACCCGGTCGAGGTCGGCCTCGGAGAGGCCGGCCAGGTAGGCGATCGTGCGCTCGTGCACGGCGGTGTAGTAGTCCACCAGCGCCTGGGCGCTTTCCGGAGCCACCGCCGCCACCTGGGCCGCGTCGTGGCCGTAGCCGGTCTCGGTGGCGTCCTTCAGGCCGAAGCGCGAGGCCCAGTCGCCGGTGGCGTAGATCTGGTCGGCGCCCATCACCTCGGCCACGTGGTCATCCTGAACGCGGGTCAGATGCCAGATCAGCCAGCCGATCGAGTTGGCCTCGCCGGCCGGGCGGTGGCGCAGCTGGTCGGGGGTGAGGCCGTCGACGGCCGTGTGCACCAGCTCGGGCAGGCGCCCGAAAGCCTCGGTGAGGATGTCCTTGGCGTCCATTACTCTCCCGCCTTCGTGCTGTCGCCGGTCGGCTGCTGCTGGGGCTGGCCGACCTGGTCCTGGGTCTGGCCGTCCGGTTGAGTCTCCCCGTCCTGCGGCTGATCGTCACCCGGGGCCGGGGCGTCGGTCGTCGGCGCGTCGGTGGTCGGCTCGTCAGTGGGACCGTCGGTCGTGCCGGCCGGTGCCGGCGACTCCGTGGGCTGCGCCGAGCGGTCTTCGGCCGGCGATTCGGAGGGTGCGGGCGACTCCTGATCCGTCGTGGCCGACTCGGACGGCGTCGGCTTCACAGCCGGCTTATCGGAGTTGTCAGACTTGTGGGAGCGCAGCGGGAACCCGACGGTCGAGCTCTTGCTGGCCCTGTCGTGCACGAGGTCGGCCGCGCTCCGCCCGGCGACCACCTCGACGGCGGTCAGGGAGCCGATCGCCAGTACGAAGAACGCGCCCGCGATCATGGCCACCCGCTGCCAGCGGATCTTCGGAGAAGGCCCGGACGGGCTCTCCTCGACCGCGGCGGCGACCTCCGGCGTGCCGATCGCGGCGGGGGCGGTGACGAAGGTCGACTTGATCTTCTCGGTGCCCCGGTTGAGCCAGCGCTGATAGAGCTCCGTTCCCACCGAGCCGACGATGCTGGCCACCGCGGCGCCGATCAGAGTGCCGGCCACGCCCAGGAACGATCCCAGGAAGGCCGCCGAAACGGCGGCCAATGTGCCGGCGATGGTCTTGGTGATGTCGATGCCGGACCGATGGCCCGGTGCTTGCTCGGTCATGTCCTCCTCAGTCCGTCACTCACGTGTCTGCAAGGTCTTCGCCTTTACCTGACGGCCGATTGCTAAACCCCGGCGCTCGGCTATCACCTGACGGAGCGGGCGGACCACGATGCCCTCCTCGGCCATCCGCAGGCGGGCCAGCCGGCGTGTGCGCAGGATGCCGGCCAGGCCGACGGCGATGAACACGTACTGCACCGCCATGGCGATTTTGAAGTCGGTGATGTCGTAGTCGGCGGAGCCGCCCGTCCGGGCGTCCAGGATCAGGCCGATCAGCTCGATCGAGAGCAGCGAGGCGACGAAGCCGCCGACGTTCACCACACCGGTCGCGGTGCCGAGGCGGTGCGGCGGGTTGAACGTACGGGCGTAATCGAACCCGATCATCGAACCCGGGCCGCCGATGCCCAGCGCGACGATCAGCAGCACCAGCACGGCCATCGGCGCGTGCCCGGGCCAGGCCAGCACGAGTCCCCAGCCGGCCGCGTTGGCGAACACGATGCCGAGCACGAGGTAGGACCGGCGCAGCGGGTAGCGCTGGACGAGCACGCCCAGCAACGGACCGGCGGCCATGCCGACCAGCACGAAGAGCGTGAGCAGCGTGCTCGCCGTCTCCCGGGCCAGGCCCTGACCGGCGATCAGGAACGGGAAGCCCCACATGAGGGCGAAGACCGTACCGGTGAACTGGGTCGTGAAGTGGGTCCAGAGCCCGAGCCGGGTGCCCGGGTGCCGCCAGGCGCTGCTCAGATCGGAGCGCAACTGGCCCAGGGTGAGCGCCTCGCCGCTGCTGATCTTGCGCTCGGGGGTGTCCTGCAGCGCCGCGAAGGCGACCACCGCGACGAAGATCCCGAGCCCGGCCGCCGACAGGAACGCGGTGCCCCAGCCGGGCCCGGCCAGCAGGGCGGCCAGCGGCACGGCCGAGAGCACCTGGCCGGCCTGCCCGACGATGCCGGTGAGCTGGGTGACCACCGGCACGCGCCGCGCCGGGAACCACTGCGGGACCAGGCGCAGCACGCTGATGAAGGTCATCGCGTCGCCGGCGCCGACCAGGACGCGGGCCGCGATGGCGCCGCCCACGCTGTCGGTGGTGGCCATCAGGGCCTGACCGGCCGCCATCAGCACGCCGCCGGTGACGATCAGCCGCAGCGAGCCGAAGCGGTCGAGCAGCAGGCCGACCGGCACCTGGAGGCCGGCGTAGACGAGAAGCTGGAGCACGGCGAACGAGGCGAGCGCGCCGGCGCCGATGTGGAAGCGGTCCTGCGCGTCGAGCCCGGCGACACCGAGCGACGTGCGGTTGAGGACCGCGAGAACGTACGCGGCGAGGCCGACGGCCCACACCGCCCAGGCCCGGGCTCCGGGACGCAGGGCCATGGTCCGCCTTTCACTCGCTGATTGCACGCAACGCCCTCAAGACAACTCCGCCCGGGCGGCATCGACAACGTGTGACCGGTCACTACCAGCACGAACGTCAAATGCATTTCCACCATTCGGTGAATCTGTGAGGACTGTTACGACCCGGAAGAATCTGTGCCGCGGACAACTTGTCACTAGTCATGCAATCTCCTGGTGATCTCCTGCCCGCCGGCCGCAGGCTCCGGATCGTTCTCGTTCTCGGATTCCTGTCCGCGCTCGGGCCGCTGACCATCGACATGTACCTGCCGTCGCTCCCGACGATCACCACCGACCTGCACACCACCGAGGCCGCCGTGCAGCTCACGCTCACCGGCACGCTGGCCGGCCTGGCCCTCGGGCAGCTGCTCGTGGGACCGCTCTCCGACGCCGTGGGCCGCCGCCTGCCGCTGCTGGCCGGCGTCGGCGTGCACATCCTGGCCTCGGTGCTCTGCGTGATCGCGCCCAACCTGGCCGTCCTGGGCACGCTGCGCGTCCTGCAGGGCCTGGGCGCCGCGGCCGCCGCCGTGATCGGCATGGCGATCGTGCGCGACCTGTTCACCGGCCTGGCCGCGGCCAAGCTCTTCTCCCGCCTGATGCTCGTGATCGGCGTGGCGCCCATCCTGGCGCCGACCATCGGCGGCACGGTCCTCAACTGGACCTCGTGGCGGGGTGTCTTCGTCGTGCTCACCTTGGCCGGCGCGGCCATCATGACGGCCACCGCGCTGGTGCTGCCCGAGACCCTGCCGGCCGAGCGCCGCCGCAACGGCGGCCTGACCGGCACGCTGCGCGACTACGGCCGGCTCTTCACCGACCGGGCGTACGTCGGTCTCATCCTCGTCGCCGGGCTCGCGTTCTCCGCGCTCTTCGCGTACGTCAGTGGCTCCTCCTTCGTCTTCCAGGAGGAGTACGGCATGAGCGAGCAGCAGTTCGCGTACGTGTTCGCCGGGGGCGCGATCGGCCTGATCGGCGCCACCCAGCTCAACGTCCGGCTGCTCCGGCGGTGGCAGCCGGCCCAGATCCTGAGCTTCGCGCTGGCCGTCGGTGTGGTCGGCGGCGTGGTGCTGCTGGCCGTGGCCGAGACCGGCTTCGGCGGCCTGTGGGGGCTGCTCGTCCCGCTCTGGATCGTGCTGGCCGCGGTCGGCCTGGCCATGCCGAACGCGCCGGCGCTGGCACTGTCGCGGCACGGCGAGGCCGCGGGCACGGCGGCCGCGCTGCTCGGCGCGGTCCAGTTCGGCGTGGGCGCGCTGGCCGCGCCGCTGGTCGGCGTGCTCGGCAACGGATCGACCGGCATGGCGATCGTCGTCTTCGGCGGGATGGCCGCCGCCAACGTGGTGCTGTGGCTGGTCGTACGGCCGATGTCGCTGCCCGTGGACGAGGGCGAGCCGGTTCTGGTCGCGGTTCACTGATGCGACGCGCGTCGCTTTTCCGTGACGTGATCTAGACGCTCGGGTACCACGCCCACCATGCGCGATCTCTCCCGCCGGTGGGCGTGGCTAGGCGTCCTAGTCATCGGTCTGGCCCTCTACGTCATTGTGCTGCGGACCCTCGTACACACGCAGAACCCGAACCTCGTGCCGGCCCTCCTGCTGCTCGGCGCGACGGTCGTACCCCTGTCGTTCCTGACCTTCGCCCAGGCCCGGACGGGCCGCTGGCAGGTGCCCACCTCGGCGCTGGTCGTCGCCGCGTTCTTCGGCGGCGTGATCGGCATCGTGGTCGCCGGCACCCTCGAGTACAACACCCTGCGCGGCCTCGGCGTCCTGCCGCTGGCGCTGGTCGCGGTCATCGAGGAGTCGGCGAAACTGATCGTCCCGCTGATCCTGATGATCACCATCCTGGCCCGTCACCAGCGGCGCCTGCCCTCGGACGGCCTGATCATCGGCGTCGCCTCCGGCATGGGCTTCGCCGCCCTCGAAACCATGGGGTACGCGTTCACCGCACTGCTCTCCTCGGGCGGCAACATCGGCAGCGTCGAAGAGACCCTGTTCGTCCGCGGCCTCACCTCGCCCGCCGGTCACACGGCGTGGACCGGTCTCACCGCCGGCGCCCTGTGGGCCCTGATGGCCACCCCGAACCTCAAGCACGTGCTCGAGTTCATCGGCACCTTCGTCGGCGCGGTCATCCTGCACACCTGCTGGGACTCGTTCGGCGGCACCCTGACGTACATCATCCTGGCCGTCATCAGCCTCACCTGGCTGTTCCTGGCCCTGTGGCGCTACCGGGTCTTCGCCGAGCACCGCACGGCCCCGCAGCTGGCCACACCGCTGACCGTATGAGCGCTAGCCTGCCCTGATGCGCAGCCCCACGCAGCTGGATCTGACGTCCGCCGACATCGCCGTCATCGTCCGGGAGGCTCTCGGCGCCTCCCTGGACACGGCCTCCGAGCTGGGCGGGGGCGGTTTCGCCGCCGTCTGGCTGGCTTCGCTCACCGACGGGCGCCGGGTGGTGGTCAAGGTGGCGCCGCCGGCGTCGGCGCGCTTGCTGTCGTACGAACGTGAGCTCATCCCGGCCGAGGCCGCGTACTTCCGCCTGGTCGCCGGCCTGGCCCCGGTGCCGTCGGTGCTGGCGGTGTCCCCCCGCTGGATCATCACGACGCTGCTGCCGGGCAAGCCCCTGACCGCGGGGGACTCGCCGCGGGCCCGCTCCGCCCTGGGCGCGGCGGTTCGCCGGGTCCACACCGTGGCCGGAAGCCACTTCGGCTACCCGGGCGACCGCCCCTCCGGCCCCGACTGGGCCACCGCCTTCACCGCGATGATGGCGTCCCTGCGTACGGACGCCGCCTCGTGGAATGTCAGCCTGCCGCCGGCGCTGGACGGCGCGGTCGAGCGCCACACCCCGGCCCTGACGGCGGTGACCACGCCCGCCCTGCTGCACTTCGACCTGTGGGACGGCAACGTCCTCGTCGCCGGCGACGGCTCGCTGAGCGGCCTGGTCGACGGCGAGCGCTACCTGTACGGCGACCCGCTGCTCGACCTGGTCTCCCCCGCCCTGTTCCGCCGCATCGAGGACGAGCCCGGCCACCCGTTCCTGACCGGATACGCCCCGGGGCCGTTCGACCGGGCGGCGCTGATCCGCCTGGCGCTGTACCGCGTCCACCTGTACACACTGATGCTCACCGAGGGCCCGAGCCGGGGCATCCCGGCCACCGACGGCCGGCAGACCCACGTGACGGCCCTGCTCGAGGCCGAGCTGAACCATCTCGATGCCCTCTGACATCGCCCGGCCCACGGCCGGCCAGTTGGCCCCGCTCTTCGACGAGTACCGCGCCCACTACGGCGAGTCCACGTCCCCGCGCGGCTCGAAGAGCAGCTGACTTCGGGCTCACACATTTTCGTCACGGTGACGGTGCAGCCCGCTTCCCTGCGCCTGGCCACGGCCTGGATGATCCGGAACCTCTACTTACGCCCGGCGCACCGCCGCCGGGGCACGGCCCGTGCCCTGCTGCGTCACGTCATCGGCGAGGCCCGCGCGGCCGGGGCGCTGAGCGTCTCCCTGCAGACCGAGACGGAGTACGCCGGGGCCCTGTCGCTCTACGCTTCGCTCGGATTCCGCCCGGTCACCGGCCTGGAACTGCTCAACCTCACGTTGGACAAGCCTTAGCCGTACCGTCCCGTCCCACCCGCCGTCTCGTGCGCGCGGGTTGCGCCTCACGTGGGGTGAGGCCACATAGTCGGTGGCGTGGAAGAGCACCTGACCGTGGGGCGGGTGGCCGAGCTGGCCGGCGTCACCGTGCGCACGCTGCATCACTACGACGAGATCGGCCTTTTGCGACCGTCGGCGCGGACCGTGGGCGGCTACCGGGCCTACGCCGCCGGCGACGTGGAGCGGCTGCGGGAAGTGCTCGCCTACCGGCGGCTGGGGTTCGGGTTGCGTGAGATCGCCGATCTGGTCGACGACCCGGACACCGACGCGGTCGCGCATCTGTGCCGGCTGCGCGGCCTGCTGGTGGAGCAACGGGACCGTTCGGCCGCCATGGTGACGGCCATTGACCGGGAGTTGGAGGCACGGGCGATGGGAATTCCGACGACGCCGGAGGAGCAGCTGAGGGTCTTCGGGCCTCGGTTGTACGACGCGATCGGGTCGGCCTATCCGGCGACGCGCCGCACCGAGCCGCGGATCGCCGCGCGCATCCACCAGGCGCTGGGTGACGCGCGGACGGTCCTGAACGTGGGGGCCGGGACCGGTTCCTACGAGCCACTGGATCGGGAGGTCACAGCCGTGGAGCCGTCGGCGGTCATGCGGGCGCAGCGGCCGGCCGGGGCGGCGCCGTGCGTGGCCGCCGCCGCCGAGAGCCTGCCGTTCGAGGACCAGTCGTTCGACGCGGCCATGGCGGTCAGCACCGTTCACCACTGGCCCGACCCGGTCGCCGGGTTGCGGGAGATGTGCCGCGTCGCCCGGCGGGTGGTGGTGTTCACGTACGACGCCGACGACACCGGCTGGCGGCGGCGGTTCTGGCTCACCCGCGACTACCTGCCCGAGTTCGCCCAGCTGCTGGTCGGCTGGCCGTCGCTGGCCGACCTGACCCGCGCGATCGGCGGGCGGGCCGAGCCGGTGCTCGTGCCGTGGGACTGCGCCGACGGCTTCTTCGAGGCGCACTGGCGCCGGCCCGAGGCCTACCTGGACGAGCGCGTCCGCCGCGCGGTCTCGGTGTGGACCCGGGTCGGGCCGGAGGCCGAGCGGCGGGCCGTCACCCGGCTCGGCGACGACCTGGCGTCGGGGCGGTGGGCCGAGCGCAACCGCGACCTGGTCGCCCTCGACGCGGCCGAGCTGGGGCTGCGGCTGCTGATCAGTGGTACGTGACCGTCGATCTAGGACTCGGCCGAGACGATCAGCCACTCGTGCGCGGGCACAGTCCGCTGCTGCGAGTCGATCTCGAAGGTGTACGGGTCGTCGCCCACGTTGAGCAGCGTCACCAGCCGGTTATCGCCGTGGGTGGAGGCCAGCGCGACCGCCGTGTTCGTCAGGTGCACGGCCGTCGTGCGGGCGTGGGCGAGCCACGCGTGCCGCCGGCGGATGCCGATGAGCCGTTCGTGCAGGCGATAGACCGGCCAGCCGTACGGGGCCAGGTCGCCCGGCAGCGCCGGATAGGGCGGCCGGATCTCGTCGTCGCCACCGGCCCGCTCCTGTTTGACGCCGCGATAGCCCTGCTCGTCGCCGTAGTAGATGCTCGGCGAGCCGCCGACGGTGAACAGCACGGCCAGCGCGTGGCCCAGATGCCTCTCGTCGGTGAGCTTGCTGGCGATGCGGGTGACGTCGTGGTTGCCGACGAACGTCAGCGGCAGCCCCGCCCCGAGAACGTCGTCGTGCCGGTCGAGAGCCCACGCGAGCTCGTAGAAGTTCCCGTCGTTGAGGCTGCTCCAGATCGCCTTCCAGAGTTCGTACTGGGTGAGCGAGTCGAGACCGCTGTCGCGCAGGTAGCCCACGTAGTCGCCCTGGATCACCTCGCCCACGAACCACGACGACGGGTGGTTCTTCCGGACCTCGTCGAGCACCGCGCGCCAGAAGCGGGGCGGCACCGCGTAGGCCGCGTCCAGCCGCCAGCCGTCGGCGCCGCGATCCAGCCAGTGGTTCATCACGCGTACGACGTACTCCCGCACCTCGGGCGAGTCGTGGTTCAGCTCGACGAGTCCCGAATGCCCCTCGAAGACGGTCCCCCGGAGGAAGGACGGCGACGGCGCCACGAACCCCCGCCCCACGTGGTTGAACACGCCGTCCAGCAGCACGCGCACACCCCGCGCCTGGCAGGCCGCGACCAGGGCGTCGAAATCCTCCTCGGACCCCAGCCGCGGATCGATCCGGAAGTGGTCGAGAGTGTCGTAACCGTGCGACTCCGACGCGAAGACCGGCCCGAGCTGCAGCCCGTTCACGCCCAGCTCGACCGCGTAGTCCAGCCACTTCTCGATCTTGTCGAGGCGCCCGAAGCCGAGCGGATAGACGTGCCACCAGATCGCATGATCAACCCACTCGCGCATGCGCCCCACTATCCGCCACGCGCCGTACGTCCGCACCTCGGTCACCTCGACGCCGACCCGGGCGGCTCCTCCGGCGCGGATGTTGCCCCCGTCACAGATCCACATGCATGCTGGGTGCGTGCCTGAAAGGATTGCCGAGGTCACCGCGTTCCTGGCGGACGTCCTCGCACCCCGAGCCCCACTGACCGTGATCGTCGACGGCGGCGACCACGGCGCCGCCGCCACCTTCGCCACTCGCCTGGCCGCGGCCTTCCCACCTTCGGCCCGCGCCTGGAACGTCGACGCCGTACTCGGCCTGACCGGCCCGTCCGGCAGCGTGCAGGACTCCGCCCTGAACGTTCTGGAACCCGCCGCCGACCGCGTCATCGTCTACCTGCGCACCACCCGCGGCGCCGGCACCGGCCAGGGCGAACGCCGGGCCCAGATCGTCATCGACCACCACGACCCCCAGTGGCCGGTGATCCGCCACGTCCACCCGCGCCTGGCCGACCCGGCCCAGTGGTACCTGTCCGAAAGCCAGGCCTTCTTCGCCCCCAAGGCCGCCGGCTGGGACAAACGCTTCGGCGACGACCTGCCCGCCTACGCCGCCGCGGTCGCCGCCGCCGACCCACGCCCCGGCGACCTGGCCCTCGACGTGGGCTGCGGCACCGGCCGGGCCCTGCCCGCCCTGGCCGCCGCCGTGGGCCCCACCGGCCGCGTCATCGGCCTGGACTGCACCACCGAGATGCTCACCGAGGCCCGCACCCGAGGCCCGGCCGCCCTGATCCAGGCCGACGCGCTCCGCCTGCCCCTGGCCCCGGCCCGGGTCGCCGTCGTCTTCGCCGCCGGCCTGGTCCATCACCTCCCCGACCCGGCGGCCGGCCTGGCCGAACTGGCCCGGGTGACCCACCCCGGCGGCCGCCTGGCCCTGTTCCACCCGAGCGGGCGCAGGGCCCTGGCCGCCCGCCACGGCCGTACCCTGTCCCGCGACGAGCCCATGAACGAGGACATCCTGACCACCCTGCTGACCAAGACCGGCTGGACCCTGACCCGCTACGAGGACCCGGACGACCACTTCCTGGCCCTCGCTGTGCGAATCTCCTAGCCCTGCACCTCGCCTGTGCCTCGCTGTGCGGTCGGTGACCGGTCAGCGGAGGGTGAGGCTCCAGGTCTGCCCGGTCACCGGGTATCCGAAGCCGGGGTGGGGCGCCTCGGAGCGCAGGGTGAAGCCGTGTGCCTGGTAGATGCGGCGGGCCGAGGCGCATTCGTCGACCGTCCACAGGTCGACCCGGTGATATCCGGCCTCGCGGGCGAAGGCCAGGCATTCGGTGACCAGTTTGCCGCCCAGGCCCAGGCCGCGGGCGGCCTCGGTGACCAGCAGCACGCGCAGCTGGGCGACGCCGGGCTGGTCGGTGGCGACGAGCATGACGCAGCCGGCGCGTTCGCCGGCGGGGCTCTCGGCGATCCAGGCGGTTTCGGTGTCCGGGTCGTGGCCGCCGGCGTAGTCGGCGACGACCTGGGCCACCAGCGACTCGAAGGACGTGTCCCAGCCGAACTGGCGCTCGTAGACCTCGCCGTGCGCCATCACGATCCAGCCCAGGTCGCCCGGCCGGTCGGCCCTGCGTAGCGATGTCATCGGTTTCCCCCAACCCACTGAAACGACTGTTTCAGTCGAGGATACGATAGCGCCATGACCGCACGGCGCGACGAGCTCCTCGAGGCCGCCTACCGCTACGCCCTCGACAACGGGCTGGCCGACCTGTCGCTGCGGCCGCTGGCGGCGGCCATCGGCTCCAGCCCGCGGGTCCTGCTCTTCCTCTTCGGCAGCAAGGACGGGCTGGTCCGCGCTCTCCTGGAACGGGCCCGGGCCGACGAACTGCCCCTGGTGAGCGAGACCGGCGATCTCGCCGAGGCGGCCGAGCGGATCTGGCGGTGGCTGGCCGCCGCGGAACACCGGCCGCTGCTGCGGTTGTGGACCGAGTCGTACGCCCGATCGCTCACCGAACCGGACGGCCCCTGGGCCGGCTTCGCCCGGACGACCGTGGACGACTGGCTGGCTCTGCTGTCCGCCGCCCAGCCGCCGGCCGAGCGGGACACCGCCGAGGGCGCCGCGCGCCGCACGCTGGTTCTGGCCGTCCTGCGCGGCGCCATGCTCGACCTGTTGGCCACAGGCGACGAACCCCGCGTGACAGCGGCCGTCCGGCTCCAGCTCGGACTCCCGGCCCAGCCGAGATAACTCGGTTGTCCCGAAGCGGGCCGCCGGGCCAGCATGGTCGGCATGGCGCGGGTTCTCCAGGGCGGGCTGCTGCCGGCGCAGACGCGGCCGGGGGCCGTCGTGGAGATCGCCTGTGACGAGTCCGGCTTCTCCGGCACCAATCTGCTCGACCCGGCCAGCCCGGTCATCACGCACGCGAGCGTCGACCTGAGCGCCGGCGAGGCGGTCGAGCTGATCGACGAGTTGCGCGGGCGGTTCGCGTTCGCCCCGTACGAGCTCAAGTCCGGAAAGTTCCTTCGACGTCCGCGAGCGCTGGAGTGGTTCCTGGCCGCGCTCGGCGGCCGCGCCCACGTGCACGCCGTCGACAAGGAGTTCTTTCTGGTCACCCGGATCGTCGATCTGCTGCTCGGCGAGCCGTCGTACGCGGCCGGCACGCGCCTGGCCCAAGCTCACCGGCCGGCCGCGCGGGCCCTGTACGAGGCCGGCCGGGCCGCCGGGGACGACTGGACCGCGTTCCTGGCCGCCTTCGTCGAGCTGGCCCGGGAGAAGCACCGGCGGCCGGTGGAGCAGTTCCTCCGGGCCCGGGACGCGCTGCCCGCTCATCCGGTGCTGGCCGAGCTCACCGACGATCGCGTGTGGACGCTGACCGCGCGGCTCGACGACGATGACCGTTCGCTTCCGCCGCCGCTCGAGCCGCTGCTGCCGGCCCTGGCCGAGACCGTGCTGTTCTGGAGCGGCGGCCGGCGCCGGGTGCTGGTGACCCACGACGAACAGAGCGCCCTCACCGCCGGCCGGCTGGCCCGCCTGCAAGAGGCGCTGGCCGACGGTGGCCACCCCTCACCGCTGGCCGGCCTGACCATGGCCGACTCGCGTCACGACCCGAGAGTTCAGGTCGCCGACCTGCTGGCCGGATCAGCCCGCCGCGCAGGTTCACCCGAAAGGAGAACCGCTTCATAGGCCGTACGGGCGAGGGGCGCACCCCACCGCGAGCGCGGCCCGCCGTAGGCCGCCACCGGACCGTTGGGTGGACAGAGGACGGTGACCGCGTCGGTGGCCGTGCCGGTCGCGTCCAGGCCCAGGTCCCGGATCGCCTGCGTTTTGGCCTCGGTGACCGTGGCGACCGCGTTGACCAGCGCGCCCTCGCTGAGCCGCCGCGGCACCCAGACCACGAAGTTGACAGTGCCGACGCGCTCGGCCAGGGCGGGAGCCGGAGGCGGGGCCGCGGCCTGGATCGGCGTGCCGAGCCCGACCGTCGCCCACAGCCGCACCCCGTCCTCGGTCACGTGCACCACCTCGGACACGTCGACCCCGGTCAGCAGGCCGACGCCGGGACCACGCAAGCCCAGGCCGGCGGCCAGCGAGCGCAGGTGCGCGGCCGGGTCGCGACGGTCGTACGACATCGGGACCGTCGCGTTCACCACCCAGTCGCACCGGCCCAGGCCGCCGCCGAGCACGGCCGACGAGATCGCCCTCGCCGGTTTCGGCAGGCGCCAGACGAGCAGCGGCAGGGATCGGCCGTCCTCGTCGCGGTGGGTCAGTTCGGGCTCGTCCACGCGGGTGGTTTCCAGTCCGGGGCCAGCACCGCCCAGATCTCCGTGTCGTGACGGACGCCCTTCCACGGGTAGTTGGAGCGCAGCGTGCCTTCGAGGGTCATGCCGAGCCGGCGGGCCACGTTGGAGCTGGCCACGTTGTCGGGGCGGCAGTGCCACTCGACCCGGTGCAGGCCGCGCTCGGTGAACGCCCAGTCGATGATCACACCGGTGGCCCGGGTGATCAGGCCGCGCCCGGTGCCGGCCGGTTCGAGCCAGCAGCCGGCCTCGGCCACGCCCGACCCGGCGTCGAAGGCCACGAACATCGTGCCGCCGACGAGCACGCCGTCGAGCCAGATGCCCCAGATGCCGCCGGTGTCGGCGGCGCGCTTGTCCGCGTACCTCTGAAGGGTCCTGCGGGCCGACGGGAGATCGGCGCTGCCGCTGGCCCAGGGAATCCACGGATCGACGGTCGCGCGGGCGCGTTCCATGTGGGCGAAGAACTCGTCAGCCTGCCACGGCTCCAGCGGGCGCAGCTCGGCGCCACCACCCAGATCGACCTTGAACACCCCCAGAAGAGTAGTCGCCCGGCAACTTCGCCGTCGCCCACCGGCCACCCGAACCCCTTTACATAGACGTGTGTCTATGAAAGGAAGAAGCATGCGCACGATGGCTCTCGGACTGGCGGGCGTGCTCGCCGCGGCCGGCCTGGCCGCACCGGCCCACGCCGCCCCGTCCCGGGCGGAGGTGGCGCTGCGCTGGGCGCCCATCCACTACCAGGACGTCGACGCGACGGGCGGCCACGCGCTGGGCGGAAAATCCGACTACATCACGCGATACGACTTCGACGGAAATCTGAACGGCCGGGACAACTGGGACAACGCCGGGCGGAACACTGACGCCGCGGTCTACTACTCGGTGCTCGAGACGTCGACGCACTACTACCTGACGTACTTCTTCTTCCACCCGCGCGACTGGATCGACCACCCGTTCTTCGAGACCGAGCACGAGAACGACGGCGAGGGCCTGCTCGAGATCGTCGAGAAGGACGGGTCGGACTACGGCTCGCTCCGGGTCGCGGTCACGGTCGCGCACAGCGACTTCTTCTCGTACGCCCCGAGCGGCAGCACCTGGAAGAACGGCGGCGAGACGATCGACGGGACACTGCAACTCCAGTCCTCGCCGCACGACTCGTTCCAGCATCCGGTGACCGCGCAGGAGCGCGGCGGGCACGGCCTGAAGGCGTACCCGCAATACACGATCGACGGCGACGGCATCGTCTACTACCCGTCGGCGTCCGTCTCCGAGTCGCCGAGCAGCACCAACGACCGCGACGTGCGCTACCAGCTGATCGACATCTTCGGCGGCGGCGGGCTCTGGCAGCAGCGGGCCAACACCGACCTGTTCGCCTCGCTCGGCACCTTCGCCGGCGACCAGACGGGCGGGTGCGGCACCGGCACGTACGGCTGCAACACCAACTCGGCCAACGCACCCTGGGGCTGGGACGACGGCAACGACGTCCCGGCCCGCGGCGAGATCGCGACCGACCCGGCCAAGCTGGCCGCCGCGTACTTCACCATCCCCGGCACCCCGTCCCGGACCTACACCTACAACCCGTACGCCGGTGCCGCGGCCGCGCTGAAAGCGGCTCAGTCCCTGCCCCGGACGATCGACTGAGAGCCGGGGGGCGAGCGCCGGTCCCGGGCGCTCGTCCCCCTTGATGAATGAGGCGCCTTTCATCCCTCCTGTCCGACTAGGGTGGTGATGTGGCGCTGAAGGTGAAAGTGAACAAGCGGGTGATCACCGTGGCCGCCATCGCGGCTCTGGTGATCATCGCGCTGGTGGTCAGCCGCGGCCGTGGGGGCGACGACGGGCCGGGCACGCTCGACTCAGCCGCCACGCAGGCGTGCAGCGACTTCAACGCCGGATACGCCAAGGCCAAGAGCGAAAGTACGCGGCTCGCGCTGGCCGACAAGGTCAGCGCGTCCACGATGAAGACCGGCAACAAAGCGATCTCGGACGCCGCCCTGAAGGTCGGGGACGCCGCCAACGAGACCGGCGCCGAGTGGAAATCAGCCGGCGACGCGCTGCTCAAGGCGTGTCGCGACGCCGGCTGGAACAGTTAGTGCGGCTCTCCCGGCGGGCTGTACGCGGTCAGGAACCGGTCGCGGAACTCGTTCATCGGCCACACCGGCGCCTCCGGTGAGGGCTTCAGGCCGTCCGTCCACCCCCAGCTGGTGATCCGCTGCAGCACCTTCGGGTCCTTGGCCACGATCGAGATCGGCACGTCCTTGCTCGCGGTCGAGCCGACCACGTTGGTGCTGGGCTGGTGGTCGCCGAGCATCACCAGCACCGTGTTCTCGTCGCCGTACTTCTCGACGTACGAGGTCAGGCTGTCGACCGCGTAGGCGATCGTCTTGGCGTACGACTGCCGGACCCGCTTGGAGTCCTTGAACAGGCTCTGCGCACTCTCCGAGTTCGCGAGCAGCGGCCCGTAGACCGTGCCGTCGCCGATCTGATCCCACGGCAGCGTCGGCGGCACCGGCGTCCACGGCGTGTGGCTGGAGGTCAGCGTGACCTCCATCAGCAGCGGCGGCCGGGTGGTCTTGCCGTGCTCGTACTCCTGGACCTGCTTCATCACGAACTGGTCGGGCATCGTCGACCAGCTCGGCGGCGGTCCCTGGTAGCCGAGCGTGTGCGAGTCGTAGACCTGGTCGTAGCCGTAGAAGTCGCCCTCCGGCCAGGCGTAGGTGACGCCCGGCTCGAAGCCGACCGCGCGATGCCCGGAACGCTTGAAGGCGCTGGTCAGCGTGAGCCGGTCGGTGGCGACCAGGCTGCGGTAGCGGTTCTGGTTGTCGATCCAGAGCCCGGACAGGAAGGTCGAGTGGGCCAGCCAGCTGCCGCCGCCGAAGGTGGGCGAGGTCAGGAAGCCGCTCCGCGCCTGGAAGCCCTTGGCCGCCAGGCCCTTCCGATCGGTGGCGAGCTGATCCAGTACGGGCTGGTTGAACTCGGTGTTCTCGACGGCGTCGCGGCCGTAGCTCTCCACGAAACCGATGATCACGTCCTTGCCGCGCAGCGCGGACAACAGCTGGTCCTGCGGCAGGTCGCGGAACGCGTCGACCCGTACCTCCCGGTCGAAGGCCTTGCGGTCGGCGATGTCCTTGGGCACCGCCAGCACCGTGTCGCGGGCCAGCTCGGACGCGCTCGCCGAGGCGACCTGAATGCCGCCGACCAGCTGGTAGCTCATGCCGGCCAGCGCCACCCAGGCAGTCGCGGCCACCGCCACGCCGGCTTTCACGAAGGCCGGCCGCTTCGGCAGGGCACGGCTGACACGCCGTACGGAAAAGGTCATCAGCGCGAGCGAGACGACCGCCGCGACCACCGCCAGGACGGCCACCCCGACGGCGCCGGCCGAACCGATCGCGCCCTTGAGGAACCGGTAGCCGTCGGCGAACAGCACCCAGTCGAGAACCGGGTCGAACTGGCGGGCCAGCACGGCGAAGAAACCGATGTCGATGATCTTCAGGACGGTCAGCACGCCGAGGACCACGCCGAGCACGGTCGCGGTGATCCGCCGCGCCCGGTCCGGCAGGGCCAGCAGCACCGCGACCGCCAGCAGCCCCTCGATCGGCACCCGCAGCAGCGCGGTGCCCCAGAAGTTGCCCGGTGGCAGCCGGGTGATCTGGTCCGGGAGGACCAGGGCCAGGAACACGAGAAGAACGGCCAGCGCGGTGAGCGCTGTGCCGCCGACCCGGCGCGCGTGCTTCATGAGATTCCTTACCGCCGTAACGTACCTGCTTCCGGGTACACGGCGGCTGACCGGGATCGGTTCAAGCGGCCAGATCAGCCGCCCGGGTGAGCAGGGACACGATATCGCCGGCCTCGGCCGGGCGGCCGAACAGATAGCCCTGACCGTGGTCGATGCCGAGCTTGCGCAGGGTGGCCCACTGGGCGTCGGTCTCGATGCCCTCGGCCACGGTCTTCATCTTCAGCGCCTGCCCGAGCCCGGCCACCGCGTCGACCAGCGCCACGTCGTCGGCGTCGACGTCCACCTCGTCCACGAACGTCTTGTCGATCTTGATGACGTCGACCGGGAGCTGCTTGAGGTAGCTCAGCGACGAGTACCCCGTACCGAAATCGTCGATCGCCAGCCGCACCCCCAGGTCCCGCAGCGCGTGCAGGGTCTGCTTGGCGCTCTCGATGTCGGCCATCAGCATCGACTCGGTGATCTCCAGGGTGAGGCTGGCCGGGTCGAGACCGGCGTCGGCCAGCGCGCTGGAGACGTCGTCGACCAGACCCGCGTACTGGAACTGGCGGGCGCTGAGGTTGACGTTGACGTGCAGCCCGGCCGCCTCGGGCGCCTGGCGGCGCCAGCTCGCCAGCTGCGCGCAGGCCTGCCGCAGCACCCAGCGCCCCAACGGCACGATCAGGCCGTTCGCCTCGGCGTCGGCGATGAAGTGGTACGGGCCGAGCAGCCCGTCGCGGGGATGCTGCCACCGCACGAGCGCCTCGACCGAGGTCAGCCGCTGCGTCTGCATGTCGACCACCGGCTGGTACAGCACGACGAACTCCTCATGCTCCAGCGCGTGCTCGATGTCGGCCCGCAGCTGCGCCTCCTGGAGCACGGACATGGTCATCGTCGAGTCGAAGACCGCGAAACCGTTGCGGCCGGCCCGCTTGGCCGCGTACATGGCCAGGTCGGCGTTGCCGAGCAACTGCTCGGCGTCGGCGCCCTCGGTGGCGATGCCGATGCTCAACGAGCAGGTCACGTCACGGCTTCCCAGCCGTACGGGTTCCCGCACCACCCCGAGGAGCCGTTCGGCCAGCGCCGCCACGTCCTCGGCGGGCACGTCCCGCAGCAGGATGGCGAACTCGTCCCCGCCGAGCCGGGCCAGCAGGTCGTCCGGCCGGACCTGCCGCCGCAGCCGCCCGGCGATGGTGCCGAGCAGCTCGTCGCCGGCGCTGTGCCCGAGATTGTCGTTGACGAGCTTGAAATCATCGAGATCGAGCAGCAGTACGGTGACCCGCTGCCCGCGCGTCACGGCCTCACCCAGGCATTCCCGGAACCGGGCCCGGTTCGGCATGCCGGTCAGCGAATCCGTGTACGCCTGCCGGCTGAGCTGCCGCTCCAGCTCCCGCCGGGCGCTGATGTCGCGCACGCTGATCACGACGGCCTGCAGGTCCGGGCTGTTCATCCAGTTGGTGGCGATGATGTCGATGTCGATCCCGCCGGCACTGGCCTCGGTGCGCACACTCTGCCCGGTCGGCAGCTCGGCCACCTCGGCGAAGAACACCCGCGACCGGGTACGCCGCTCGGCCGACATGACATCGTCGAGGCGACGGCCGAGCAGATCAGCGGGCTTGAACCCGAGCAGCTGCTCCACGGAGGGGCTGACGTACTTGACGTGCCCGTCCCGCCCGACGGCGAGCACCGCGTCGGCCGAGGCGGCCAGCAGCGTCTCGGCCCGCCGCTCGGCGGTCCGGCGCCGGGCGTCGAACCGCCGCCGGCTCTGCGCGCCGACGGCGGTGAGCCCGACGACGCAGCCCATCATGGCGACGAGAAGCGAGGTGGTCCCGGTGTCGGCGTCACCTTTGACGGGAAGGAGAAGGGCGTAGCCGGCGACGGAGAGCACGCCGAGCCAGATGACCACCTTGGGCGACCAGAGCGCCATCCCGGTGATCAGCAGAAGGACGGCGGCGGGCACGTAGAGCAGCCACCCGTCCGGATCGGCCATCCCGAACAGCAGCAGAACGGGCAACTGCCCGAACCACCAGGCCAGCAGCCGGCGCCGCTTGAGGTCGTCCCGCACGATCCGCCCCCAGGGCACCCAGAAGGCCGCCACCTGAAGAACGACGACGGCGGCGACCGGAATCAGCCACCATCGGCTCCCCGGCGCCCAGGCCAGAGCAATCCGAAGCCCGCCGATAGCGGTGACGACCACAGCGATGCCGGCCCCGATGCGCAGCTGCCGCACCCAGTACTCAGCCGTGTGGTCATCCATCTCGATCCGTCGCACGGGCGCACCGATCGTCAACCCACCCCGCAACCTGAGAGAAACCTCAACCCTTCCCCCACCGGCGAGCAGTTAGAAGCCCGATCTTCTCGACAGGCGGCAGACCATCGGACCTGCTTCCCCGCCAGATCGACATCGGCGTCGGGCAGCTCTTCCGGGTCGGACCACCGGACTGGGGTGCCGGCCGGGCGAGATGCCGGCCTCGCAAAGTTCGGTGGCTGCGCGTGGCGCTGGTCCGCCGCCGGCTCCAGAGCGTGGTAGTGGTCGCTCCGCCCGAATCGCACGACGAGCTGGGGCGCGGTGACCGGCACCCAGTAGTTCTTGGCGTCGGGGTGATGGAGCCCGCCCTGTTCGAGCGCGATCGCGGCGAGCTGAGGCGCCATGGCGGGGACCCATGACAAATGTCAGTGGATGAGTGAGTGCTCGCTCAGTAAGGTGGCCGGGTGGAGGCCAGACGACGACGGGTGCCGGCGATGGCGCCTGAGGAGCGGCGGGCCGCGCTGATCGCGGCTACCATTCCGCTGCTTCATGAGCATGGTGTGGATGTGAGCACCCGGCAGATCGCGCAGGCGGCGGGGGTGGCCGAGGGGACGATCTTCGGGGTGTTCGAGACCAAGACCTCGCTGGTCGTGTGTTCGGTGATCAAGGCGTTGGATCCGGAGCCGACGCTGGCGGCGCTGGGCGCTATCGACCCGGGCGCTCCGCTGCGGGAGCGGCTGGCGGCGGCGGCCGATCTGGTGCACGCGCGGTTCGCCAAGAACGCGCAGCTGATGACGGCCGCGCGCAAGCTGGTGATCTCGGCGCAGGACCCGGAGACGGTCAAGCGGATGACGGCCGGGCGGGAGGCGCTGCACGCGGCGATCGTCGCTGTCGTCGAGCCCGACGCCGATCAGCTGCGCCGGCCGCCGGCCGCCGTCGCCACGCTGCTCCTGATGTTCTGCGGGGCCAACACGTACGGGCCGTTCGGCGACCCGATGAACTTCAGCGGGGCGGAGACGGTTTCGCTCCTGCTCGACGGATTACTCACACGGGGGGCTCAGTAGTAGTGCTGATCCAACTGCTCCGCGGTCATTTACGGCCGTACAGGGGCGCCATCGGGCTGGTGGTGCTCTTCCAGTTCGTACAGACGCTCGCGACTCTCTATCTGCCGACCCTCAACGCCGACATCATCGACAACGGGGTGGTCAAGGGCGACACCGGCTATGTGATGCGCATCGGCGGGTGGATGCTCGTGGTCACGCTCGCGCAGATCGCCGCCCAGATCGTCGCGGTCTACTTCGGCGCCCGTACGGCCATGGCCGTGGGCCGGGACGTGCGAGCCTCCATCTTCGGGCGGGTGCAGGAGTTCTCCGCCCGTGAGGTGGGCCAGTTCGGGGCGCCGTCGCTCATCACGCGCACCACCAACGACGTACAGCAAATCCAGATGCTGGTGTTGTTGACCTTCACCTTGATGGTGTCGGCGCCGATCATGTGCGTGGGTGGCATCGTGCTCGCGCTCAAGCAGGACGTGCCGCTGTCGGCCATGCTGCTGGTGATCGTGCCGATCCTGGTCTCCGTGGTCGCGGTGATCATCGTGCGGATGCGGCCGCTGTTCCGGTCGATGCAGGTGAAGATCGACCGGGTCAACACCGTGATGCGCGAGCAGATCACCGGCATCCGGGTGATCCGCGCCTTCGTCCGCGACGAGCGCGAACGCGACCGCTACGAGGTCTCGAACGACGAGCTCACCGACGTGTCGCTCAAGGCCGGCAAGCTGATGGCGCTGATGTTCCCGACCGTCATGCTGATCGTGAACATGTCGAGCGTGGCCGTGCTGTGGTTCGGCGGGCACCGGATCGACTCGGGCGCCATGGAGGTCGGCGCGCTGACCGCGTTCCTCAGCTACCTCATGCAGATCCTGATGTCGATCATGATGGCGACGTTCATGTTCGTCATGATTCCGCGGGCCGAGGTGTGCGCCGAGCGGATCGAGGAGGTCCTGGGCACCGAGTCCAGCGTCAAGCTTCCACCGGCCCCGGTCACCGAGCTCAGCCGGCACGGCTACCTCGAACTGGAGAACGTCGACTTCCACTACCCGGGCGCGGAGGCGGCCGTGCTCAGCGGCGTCGCCCTCACCGCGCGGCCGCGGGAGGTCACGGCGGTCATCGGCAGCACCGGCAGCGGCAAGACGACACTGCTCAACCTGGTCCCCCGGCTGTTCGACGCCACCGGCGGCCGGGTGCTGGTCGACGGGGTCGACGTGCGTGATCTCGACCCGAAGCTGCTGGCCCGGACCGTCGGGCTCGTACCGCAGAAGCCTTATCTGTTCTCCGGGACGATCGGATCCAATTTGCGGTACGGGAATCCGGACGCCACCGACGAGCAGTTGTGGGAGGCCCTGGAGGTCGCGCAGGCCCGCGACTTCGTCGAGCGGATGGAGGGTGGCCTGGACGCGCCGATCGCGCAGGGCGGCACGAACGTCTCCGGCGGCCAGCGGCAGCGGCTGGCCATCGCCCGGGTGCTGGTGCACCGGCCGGAGATCTACCTGTTCGACGACTCGTTCTCGGCGCTCGACTACGCGACCGACGCCGCGCTGCGGTCCGCGCTCACCGGCCACATCGCCGACGCCACGGTGGTCATCGTCGCCCAGCGGGTGAGCACCATCCGCGACGCCGACCGGATCATCGTGCTCGACGACGGCCGCGTGGTCGGCACGGGCACCCACACCGAACTCATGGACAGCAACCCCACGTACCGGGAAATCGTCTTGTCGCAGTTGACCGAGCAGGAGGCCGCGGCATGACCGAGCGCAGCGACGTCATGATCGCGCTCTTTGTCTCTTATTGGTTGGGAGGCACAGCGTGACCGCTCCCGTTAGAAGGCCCGGTCCTCCGATGGGAGGACCCGCCGCAAGGATGATGGCGGGCGGCGCGCCGCCCGAGAAACTGCAGGACTTCAAGGGCTCCACCAAGCGCCTCCTCGGGCTGCTCAAACCGCAGCGGGCGCTCGTCGGCCTCGTGCTGCTGTTCGGCGCGTGCAGTGTCGTGCTCTCCGTCCTCGGCCCGTACCTGCTGGGCAAGGGCACCGACATCATCTTCTCCGGCTTCATCGGCCAGTCGATCCATGGTGTCGCCACCAAAGAGGAGGCGATCGCGGCCATGCGCGCCGCGGGCAACGACACCCAGGCCGACCTGCTCGCCGCCGTCGACTTCGTGCCCGGCCAGGGCATCGACTTCGACAAACTGTTCCACCTGCTGACCTGGGTCGCCGTCGTCTACGTGTGCGCATGGCTGTTCGGCGTCTTCCAGGGCCGGATCACCGCGCACGTCGTGCAGACCGCCGTCTACCGGCTGCGCAACCAGGTCGAGGCCAAGCTGTCCCGGCTGCCCCTGTCCTACTTCGACCAGCAGCCGCGCGGTGAGGTGCTGAGCCGGGCCACCAACGACACCGACAACATCGCGCAGACCCTCCAGCAGACGTTCGCCCAGCTCGTGACCGCCCTGCTCATGGTCGTGGGCGTGCTGGTGGCGATGTTCTGGATCTCGTGGATCCTGGCCCTGATCGCGCTGATCACGGTGCCCGTCTCGATCCTGGTCACCACGGCCATCGGCAAGCGCTCGCAGCCCAACTTCGTCGCCCAGTGGGCCACCACCGGCCGGCTCAACGGCCACATCGAGGAGATGTTCACCGGCCACTCGCTGGTCAAGGTGTTCGGCCGCGAGGACGAGGCCCGCAAGACCTTCGAGGAGCACAACGACAAGTTGTACGCCTCGTCGTTCAAGGCGCAGTTCATGTCGGGGCTCATCCAGCCCGCCATGATGTTCATCAGCAACCTGAACTATGTGCTGGTGGCGGTCGTCGGCGGCCTGCGGGTCGCCTCCGGCGCGCTGACCCTGGGCGAGGTGCAGGCCTTCATCCAGTACTCGCGGCAGTTCAGCCAGCCGCTCACCCAGATCGCCAGCATGGCCAACCTCGTGCAGTCCGGCGTGGCCTCCGCCGAGCGGGTGTTCGCCCTGCTCGACGCGCCCGAGCAGAGCCCCGACCCGCGGCCGGTCGACCTGGGCCGGGTCCGCGGCGAGATCGCCTTCGAGAAGGTCTCGTTCCGCTACCTGCCGGACAAACCCCTGATCGAAGACCTTTCCCTTGCCGTACGCCCGGGGCAGACCGTCGCCATCGTCGGCCCGACCGGGGCCGGCAAGACGACGCTGGTGAACCTGCTGATGAGGTTCTACGACGTGACGTCGGGCCGGATCACCCTCGACGGCGTGGACATCGCGACCATGCCACGCGAGCAGCTGCGCGAACACATGGGCATGGTCCTGCAGGACACGTGGCTGTTCGGCGGCACCATCGCCGAGAACATCGCCTACGGGGCCGACTCGTTCGACATGGACGCGGTCCGGGAGGCGGCCGAGGCGGCCCACGTCGACCAGTTCGTCCGGATGCTGCCCGACGGCTACGACACGGTGATCGACGAGGAGGGCTCGAACGTCAGCGCCGGCCAGAAGCAGCTGATCACGATCGCCCGCGCCTTCCTGGCCGAGCCGAGCATCCTGATCCTGGACGAGGCGACCAGCTCGGTCGACACCCGCACCGAGGTGCTGATCCAGCGGGCCATGGCCACGCTGCGTGAAGGCCGTACGAGCTTCGTCATCGCGCACCGCCTGTCGACGATCCGCGACGCCGACGTGATCCTGGTAATGGAGAACGGCTCGATCGTCGAACAGGGCACCCACGACGAGCTGATCGCGGCCGACGCGGCGTACGCCCGGCTCTACTCGGCCCAGTTCGCCCAGGCCGTCGCCGAAGTGGATTGACAGAGGGGGCGGCCGGCCGGCCGCCCCCTCACTCACTGCTGGTGCTTACTTGATGGTCGGCCGGACGATCGGCGACCAGCCGGTGACGATGCCGCTGTCGGCGTCACCCTCGACCCAGGCCCGCAGCGCGACAGCACCGGAAGGCACGGTCGTGGTGGCGGCGTAGGCGCCGTTCACGTTGGCCTTGCTCACCAGGATGTTGGTCCAGGTGTTGGGGCCGGTCCAGCGCTGAACCACGACCTTGCGGCCGGCGGCGTTCGGAGCGCTCTTGACGGTCACCGCGACGCGTCCCTTCGACGGCGACGACGCCGTCAGGGTGACGCCGACGGTCACCATGACCTTCACCTCGTCCGAGTTGACCTTCTGGGACTGCGTCATGAAACGCATGCCCTCCGAGATCGTCCGCGTGAAGGAGTAGTTGCCCATCGGACCGGCCTTGGCGTTGGCGATCCACTCGAGCTCGCCACCACCGATCGGCGCGCCCCACAGCTCGACGGTGGCGTCCTTGGCGACCTTACCGGTGATGGTCACCGGCCCCGATCCGGTACGTCCCATCGCCATGATGGTCGGCTTGGGCGCCTCGCCCGGCTCGTTCGGCGTCGAGCCCTCACTGGCCGCGATCGTGACGACGCCGTCGGTCACCGTGCCGACGTTGCCCAGGCCGACGCCGGAGCCGACGATCGTCTCGGCCGGTTCCGCCGTCTTGTCCTCGAGCAGCGGCAGGCTGGCCACCGGGACGATGGCACCGGAGACCGTGCCGGCCGGAATCGTGACGACCTTGGCACCCGGGTTGGTGAAGTCCTTCTCGTCGGCCGCCTTGCTGCCCTTGATCGAGCCGCCCGCGAAGGTCACCGTCAGCAGGGTGTTGGTGTCCGAGCTACCGGTGACCGTGCCGGTCACGTTGACGGTCTCGCCCTCCTTGCCGCCGACGCTGTTGATCTCCAGGTCCGGAGCGTCGTCGTCGTTGGTGAGGGTCAGCGTGGCCGCGTCGAGCGCCGCGGTGGCGAGCCAGGCGGCGCCGCCGGTGGTGGCGTTCGGCGTGGCGGTGAGGTTCACCGTCTCGTCGGACTCCCGCATCTTGTCGCCGAAGACCAGCACGGCGGCGTAGCCCATGGAGGTCTCGGGCGCGATGGCCACCGCGGTGTTCAGCAGGGCGTAGTCGTGGTCACCGAGCGTGGTGCCGATGGTGGCCTTCGCCGTGCCGGTGCCCGCGTTGGCGACCGTCAGGTTGATGCTCTGATCGCTCGAACCGGTGAGCTTGATCGGGAGCAGGACGACGTGGTCGTCGTTGCCCTCCTTGACCGAGGAGTCGTCGAAGGTCCACGACGGCGCGGCGTCGTCGTCGGTGATCGTGATGGCGGTGTTCCCGTATCCGGTCAGGGTCGGCGAGACCTCACCGGCGACGCCGCTGGTGGTGACGTTGAACGTCTCACCACCGGCCGTGCTGCTGGTGCGGTTGCCCGGCCCCTCGTCGATCGTGTCGCCGATGATCTCGACAGCGAAGGTCTGCGTCGTCGTGCCCGGCGCGAACGTCAGGGTGCCGGTGTTCGAGACGAAGTCCTTGCCCGCCACCGCGGACCCGACACCGGGAGCCGTCTCGCCGGTCGCCCAGTTGGCCTTGACCGTCTTTCCGGACTTGGCGCTGAGGGTGGCCGTGAAGCTCTGGTACTTGCGGCCCGAGTCGCCCTCGGCCACCGCCGCCGGCGTGATGGACATCGTCGGCGCGGTGTCGCCATCGGTGATCGTGCCCGCCGCCTTGGTGGTGGCGCCGAGAACGGCGTTGGTCGGGTTGGACAGCTGGATGGCGTAGTCCTCGTCCGGCTCGTCCACGCCGTCGGCCGTCAGCGAGACCGAGAAGGTGGTGGTCGTCTGGCCGGGCGAGAGGGTCACCACCCGCGTGCCCGGGTAACCGAAGTCGTCGCCGGGCGTGGCCGTGCCGTGTCCCGACGCAAGAGTCGGGTCCACGGAGCTCCACTGCACCGTGATCGGCAGCTCCGACGCGGTGTCCGCGGTCACCGTGAACGTGGCCGGGCTGCCTTCGGCGACGGAGCCGCCGCCCGACAGTGTCAGCTTGGGCGTGCTCTGCGCGTCGTTGATGCTGACCGTCGTGCTGGCCGCCGTCGGCGAGACGTTGGTGCCGCTGCCGTTGACCGAGAAGACCTCGGTGTCGGCCTGGTCCTTCGTGGTGTCGTTGGTGATCAGGATGTCCTGAACGCCGGTCAGCTGCCCGGCCGGGATGACGACCGGCTGCGAGCTGAGCGCGGTGTAGTCACTGCCCGAGAGGGCCGTGCCGTTCGCCGTGGTCAGGTTGATCGTCGTGCTCATGCCCGAGACGGCGCTGAGCCTCGCGGTCACGGTCGTCTTCGCACCCGCCGCTTCGGTCACCGGATTCGGCGAGGCGGTGAGCGTGTAGGACGGCGCCGTGTCGTTGTCGGTGATCGTGATCACACTGTTCACCGTGCCCGAGGCGTCTCCCGGCGTTGCCGTCACCTTGAACGCTTCGGTGCCCTCGTAAAGGGCATCGTCGGTGATCGGGATGGTGATCGTCTGGTCACCTGGCGCACCGAAGACGACGGGGCTGGTAGGCGCCGTGTAGTCCTGACCCGCGACCGCACCTCCGACACCGACGGAGGGCTCCGGGGCAGTGGTGATCGTGTAAGAGGTGGCCGTGTCCGAATGCAGCGTCAGGGAGACGGAAGCGTTCGTCCCCTCCGTTGCGGAGGCCGTCGCGGTGAGCGTGTTGGCGGCGAACGCCGGTGTCGCCACCAGGACGACCGGCACGAAGCCGATGGCACCCGCGACGGCGGTCGCGAGGACCATTCGTGAGTTCTTGCGTCCACGCAGAGCGAACGGGACCGAGCCGCTCGAATCTGCATGGGCTTTGGGATAGCGCATGTCTTTCCTTCTCCTTCGGCGGCTGGGCTGCCTCCGTCGGGGGAGGCCCCTGGCTTTGCGTCCCCGCCTTGCGACGGGTTTGCCTGTTCGGGCACCGCACCTGAGGGCGGTTCGGAGGGACCGGCCGAGCCGGTCTGAACAACGCGTGAGGTCGCGCCTTCCGTAATCTAACCGGCGTATCCCCCCGTTAACGGCGGAATGCTTTATTCGGCTTAAATCCGCCTAAGGCGCGCATCACAGCATCGAAGAACGCCGACGCCACGCGGCCCCTACCAGCCACGGAGCAGATCCGAGGGCCAAAAAGAACACCAGCAAAGGACTCTTCCAGAAATAGGACATCTGGCGCTTTGGCGGCGAAGAATGAGCAAAGACCCAGGGACGGGCTGATTTCGACCAGGCCAGAAAAGCGTCGCCGATCGGGGCCGCGCCGAGGGCGTACCTCTTGGTCCACGGGGTCGACACCGGGAGCCCGGCCACCTCGCCGAAGGTGGCCAGTCCGTCGGCCAGCGACTCGTCGCCCTGGACCTTGGCTGCGCCGATGGTCACCACCGTCGCCGAGAGGCTGACGCCGAGGACCAGCGGGCCGGAGTCGACGTTCGGCGGGCCGTCGGTGCCGTTCGGGTGTTCGCGCACGGTCGGGCCGAGCCCCAGCGGCGCGGCCAGGAACCCGGTGCGGAACAGGCCGTACTGCTGCCGGGCGAACTCGGGGTCGATCTCGGGCAGGAAACGCTGCATGATGCTCTGCGACGTGCCCTGCGCCCCCGACGTGGGCTCACCGGTGTCGGCGTCGGCCGTGTGCGGCATCAGGCCGGTGGCCGGGTCGAGACGGGCCCGCACGTTGGCCACCCAGCGGATCACCGTCGTGTCGTACGCCGGGGTGAGCAGCTTGTCGTGCAGCCGCAACGAGGCCACGGCCACGGTCGAGTCGACCGGCCAGGCCCGCCCCGGATAGGAGGCCAGGAACGGCGTCGGCGACGCGTCGAAGGCGGCGGCGATCGCGGCCGAGTCCTCCTCGAAACGGCGCAGCTCCCCGTCGTCGCGCTGCCGGGAGAGGATGCCGCCGCGCAGCCAGTTGGTCCAGCCGCGGTAGAAGACGCCGTACTGAAGGGCCATGTCCCCGCCGAAGGGCGCCCGCCCGGCCTCCGACTCGAGCCGCCCGAGAGCCCAGCGGGCCTCGCCGACCTCGTTCAGGTCGACGGCGGTGAGCCCGTACAGGGCGTACAGAAAGAAGTAGCCCTCGGGGAACTGGCGCTGGGCCTCCTCGGCCGCGCCGGACTGGAGCTCGTGCTTCAGAAAAGCCAATTGCTTGCGTACGCCCGAAGCACCGTCGGCGGGCGCAACCAGCCGGACCGCCCCGAGCAGCGCGAAAGCGCTGATCAGAACCGCCACAAGCAGGCGCACCACCCGTGCCATCGACCGATCGTAGAGACCCCCCACAAGCCGGACGAATCGCCACGCGCGTGGGGTCGCCTGCAGGCGCGGTTTCCGCGCCACGCGACCGGTTCCCACGCAGCTCGCGAGCAGTTCCCGCGCCGCGACCAGTTCCCACAGCCCGCACGAGCAGGTTCCGCAGCCCACCAGGCAGGTCCCGCAGCCCACCAGGCAGGTCCCGCCCACCCAGGGGGACCATCCCACTCCGATCCTCCCGGAAACGGCCAAGGTCATGCCGACGGCCTGTGGACAGCCACGGATTGTGGATAACCCGGCGGCGCGCGCCGCGTGCGGCAGACTGGTGCGGTGGCCGCGGTTCTCATCGCTGCCGCCGCGCCGCGCCGCGTGGCTACCCGATCTGGACGGCGCGACGCACAACCGAACCGGGGGCCATCTAGGAAGGCGAACGCGTTACTAGCTTTTGCGAGCGAGCGACCGGCCGTTCCGCGTCGCGGAGCAGGCGCAGGGCGAGAGCCGGACAGCGGTCGACGGCGCGCTGGGCGGCCGGCTCGAGCGGTCCCGGTACGGCGGGCGACGGGCTGCCGTCGCGGGCGATCGGGTAACCCCAGTCGTCCTCGGCCAGCAGTTCCGGGAGGAGTTCGGCGCAGAGACCGCGGCCGTCGCAGGCCGTCCAGTCGATGTGCAGGCGGGTCATGCTCGGGCCTCCGTGGCCAGGCAGCGGCCGGCCAAGTGGGCCGCCACGTCGGTGTGGAAGGCGCGCATGGCGCTGGCGATCAGGCGGGCTGTGCCGTCGGGGTGGCGGCAGGCGCCACGGCCGGTGACCAGGCGGGTCAGGCGGTCCACCTCGGCCGGGAGGCCGGGGCGGGTTCGGAAGGTGGCCAGGTCGGACAGGGTCGACGCCAGGCGGGGCAGGCCGTTGACGCATGGGCCGCACTGGCCGGCGGACTGGTCGGCCAGGTATCCCGCTATGCGTGCGGTCTCCGTCAAGCCGCATGCGCCCGCCGGCAGGGCCGTCACCACGCCGGCGCCGGGGGACGCGCCGAACGGGGCCAGGGCGGCCCGGCTGATCGGCAGGGCGGGGTCGGCCGGGACCCAGGCGCCGTGGTAGCCGCCGACCAGCACCGCCGCCAGGCCGGCGGCCGGGCCGCCCGCGGCGGCGATCAGGGCGCCCAGCGTCACGCCGTAGCCCGCCTCGACCACGCCCGGGGCCGCCACCGCGCCGCTCACCGTGGCCAGGAACGTGCCGGGCTCGTCGTAGGTGCCGGCCGCCCGGAACCAGCCCGCGCCGTAGCGGGCGATCATCGCCAGGTGGGCCAGTGTCTCCACGTTCTGGACCAGCGTTCCGGTGTCGGGCAGGCGGGTCGGTTTGTCGGCCGGAAGCGCGCCCCGGCCGGCGACCGCCGAGGCCACCGCCGATTCCTCGCCTGCCACGAACGCGTCGGGGGCCGCTACCAGCGTCATCGGGATCGGGTCGCGGCGGGCCGCCAGCACTGCGCGGAAGGCGGACGGTCTCGGCACGTACAGGTAGGCGGTCGAGGCCCGGGCCGCCTGGGCCACCAGTTGCAGGCCGTCCAGCACCAGGTGGGGCCGGTGGGCGAGCAGGGCCTTGTCCTTGCCCGAGGCCGGTTCGCCCTCGGCGCCGTTCGCGATGATCACGGGTGGGCGGCCGGAGGCGATCACCGCGGTGAGTTTGCGCCACAGCGGGAAGCCGGAGCCGCCGCGGCCGGTCAGGCCGGCGTCGCGGGCCAGGCCGACCAGTTGGGCGGCGTCGGGGGTGGGTAGCGGGCCGTGCTCGCCGTCGGCGAGCAGCCGGCGTTGCACGACGCCCGTGGGCGCCTCCGTGACGCTCATCGGACCTCCTCCAAAAGGCGCAGCCGTTTGGCGCGCCGCGGGAAACGGGTGAAGTTCGGGGTCAGCCGCCACACCACGGCGGCCAGCACCCCGGCGGCACACACCAGGGAGATCGCCCACAGCCAGACCGTGCCGTTGTCGGATCCGGTGCCGAGGCCGTGCATCAGCGCCACCGGCCAGCACAGGTAGGTCAGCCAGTGCACGGCCCGCCAGGCGCGGGCGCCGATCCGGTGCCGCAGCAGGCTCGTCACCACGATCGCGATCATCAGGTCGAGGCCGAGCGTGCCCAGCCCTTGCCAGAGCGGCCGGTAGTTGCCGGCGAACGGCAGGACCAGATCGAAGAGCCTCAATTGCGCGTACGGGTCGAAGAGCAGACTGACCACATGCAGTACCAGGAACACGACCGCCAGCAGGGCGGCGTTGCGGTGCAACAGGTTCACGGCGAAACGGGGCAGGCTGAACGCCGTACGACCGGACCTGGCCCCGATGCCCAGGGCGACCACGACCGTCAGCAGGACCAGCGAGACGACGCCGCTGCCCCGCGCGAAGTACCAGAGCGCGTCGCTCACGACGGCCACCCGCCCCGCCGGACGACGCCGAGCTCCGGGGTGACCAGGCGGCTCGGCACGCCGCGGAGCAGTCCGGCGGCCCGCCGCCCGCGGACGACGGCGGCGGTGGTCAGCGTGTTCGCCCGCAGACACGAGAACGCGGCGACCGACACCGTGCGCCAGACGCGCGGGGCGGGCAGGCCGGTGCGCGGGTCGAGGATGTGGTGCAGATGTCCCCACGTACGGCCGGCGGTGCTCGACGTGGCGATCGCCGCGCCGGACGGCAGCCGTACGGCCTGGGCAGGGTCTCCGGGTCTGTCCTGGACCAGCACCTTCCACCCGCCGTCGGGCCCGGCGCCGGCGGTGGCGATGTCGCCGCCCAGCGCGACCATCGCGCCGACGCCGAGCCGCCGCGCGACCAGGGCGGCGCAGCGGTCGGCGGCCACCGCTTTGGCCGTCGCGCCGAGGTCGAGCAGCACACCGGTGGGCACGGTCAGACGGCCGTCGTCCAGCCGGACCGAGCGCCAGTCGGGCGCCGCGAAGACCCGGACGGCCGGCCCCACCCGGCGCCCGGTGACGGCGGCGAAGTCCCGGTCGTAGCCGAGCCCGTGGGGAGCGCCGGCATCCCGGTCGTCGCCGAACCCCTGAAGGGCGGCGAAGTCCCGGTCGTAGCCGAGCCCGTGGAGGGCGGCCCCGATCGTCGGGTCGACGTCGCCGCCGGTCTCCCGGGCGGCCCTCAGCGCGGCCGCCACCAGGTCGGCCAGCAGCGGGCTGACCGCGACGGCGCGGCCAGGCGTGAGCCGGCGGAGTTCGGAGTCGGCGCGGAAGCGGCTGCAGGCCAGATCGACGGCGGCGAGTTCGTCGCGGACGAGAGCGGCCGCCTCGCCGGTCGCGGCGGGGTCGGTGACGACGACGCGGGCCACCGTGCCCCAGACGTTCCACTGTGCGGTGTCGGCGCCGATCGGCAGCGTTTCGGTGAGGGGCATCAGGAGCCGCCCGAGGTGGCGCCGCTGCTGCCGCCGGAGGTGGTGCCGTCGTCGGTCGACAGCGACGGCGAGTCGTTGTTCGTGGTCGTCGTCGTGTCCGCATTGTCGGTCGTGGTGACGGTGGTCGTGCTGTTGTCCGACGCGTACGCGGCCACGGCGACGGCCGCGGTTCCCACCGCCGACGCCGCCACCAGTGCTCCGGTGAGCAGCGCGGTGCGCCGCAGTCCGGTCTCCCGCTTCATCCCGGGCCCCCTCACGTGTGATTGCTTGACACCTCAACCACGGTGCGGGTTCCGCCTCGCCCTGGCCTGTGCCCCGGCTTGGTGGTTCCTGTGAGCCCGGGGCCGGTACGTCGTTTGACGGTAGAGCGGTGACCTGCGGTTTCCTTACCGTCATCGGTATGTCCGTCATCCCGCTGCACACCATCGACGACATCGACCAGGCCAATGCGAGCGGACTGACCCCTGTCGTCTTCCTGCCCAGCCTGTGGCTGCGGCCCACCGCCTGGACCCGCTGGGCGCAGACCTTCCGGGCCGCCGGATACGCCCCGGTGGTCCCGTCCACGCCCCTCGAACCCCTCACCGTCACCGAGGTCGCCGACCACTACGACCAGGTGGTCGGCCGCCTGGAGAAGCAGCCGGCCCTGGTCGGCCACTCGTTCGGCGCCCTGCTGGCCCAGCTGCTGGCCGGCCGCGGCCTGTCCGTCGCCACCGTGGCGATCGCCGGCACCCCGGCCCCGCCGACCTCCGGGCAGTTCCGCGAGGCCCTTGCCGACACCCTCGGCCCGGAGGAGGCCCGCGAGTTCGCCGCGCCCGAGTCCTTCGTGGCCGACTCGGCCGACACCGAGATCAAAGTGGACACGGACAACCCGTACCGTGGCCCGATTTTGATCATCTCGGGTGACCAGGACCGGACCGTGCCGCCCGCGATGGCCGAGGACGTGTACGCCCGGCACCAGCGCAACACCGGTCTCACCGAGTCCGTCACCATTCCGGCCCGCGGCCACGCGCTGACCATCGACCAGGGCTGGCTGGAGGTCTGCCAGACCAGCCTGGCCTTCATCCAGCGCTTCGCCGAACGCTGACCCGGCCCGGCGGCGCCGTCAGATCAGGCCGTGCTCCATCGCCGTGGTGACCGCCGCGGTCCGGTCGGCGACGTCGAGCTTGGTGAACGCCCGCAACAGGTGCGTCTTCACGGTGGCCTCGGAGATGTAGAGGGAGCGGCCGATGTCGGCGTTCGTCAGGCCCTTGGCGACCAGGCGCAGGACCTCGGTCTCGCGGGCCGACAGGGCCGGCGGGGCGGGCTTGCGCACCTGCCGGACCAGTGTGGAGGCCACGCTCGGGGACAGCACGGTCTCGCCCCGGGCGGCGGCCCGGACCGCGTTCGCCAGATCGGCCGGGGAGGCGTCCTTCAGCAGGTATCCGCCGGCACCGGCCTCGATGGCGCGCAGGATGTCGCGGTCGGACTCGTACGTGGTCAGGACCAGGACCCGGACGCCGGGGACCCGGGCGGTGATCTGCTCGGTGGCCGTCACGCCGTCGCCGCCGGGCATGCGCAGGTCCATCAGGACGATGTCGGGGAGCAGGGACGCGGCCAGCGACACGCCCTCGGGTCCCGAGGACGCCTCGCCCGCCACGGTCAGGTCGGGTTCCGCCTCGAGCATGCCGCGCAGGCCGTGCCGGACCACGGGGTGGTCGTCGACCAGGATGATGCGGATCACGTGGGGACCTCCAGCTCGATCGTCGTGCCGGCCCGGGGATCGCTGCGTACCCGCAAGTCGCCGTTGATCTGGGTGGCCCGCTGGCGCATGCCGGACAGGCCGAACCCGTCGGCCGCGGACGGCTCGAAGCCCCGGCCGTCGTCGCGGACCACCAGGCGGACGCGGGACGGGGTGTAGGCCAGGAGCACCGACGCCTCGTTGGCCGCGGCGTGCCGCCGCACGTTGGTCAGCGCCTCCTGCGCCGCCCGCAACACCACCACCTCGACCGCCGTCGGCAGGGCGCGCTCGTCGCCGCTCGTGCGGAACGTGGCCGGCACGCCCGACTCCTCGGCGAAGCGGTGCGCCTGACGGCGTACGGCCTCGGGCAGTGAAGCCGAAGCCAACGGCGAGGGTGACAGGGCCCCGACCAGGGCCCTCGCCTCGGCCAGGTTCTCCTTGGCGGTACGGACGGCCAGCGCCAGCCGTTCGTCGCGCAACTCCGGGTCGACCGACTGCAGCAGCGTGATGATGCTGGTGAAGCCCTGGGCCAGGGTGTCGTGGATCTCGGCCGCCAGGTGGCTGCGCTCGGCCTCGCGGGAGAGGCGGGCCACCTCGGTGCGGCTCGCCTCCAGTTCGGCGATGAGGTGGCGGCGTTCCACGCTCTGCTCGATCACCCGGGTGATCCAGAAGCCGAGCCAGATGCCCGACGCGGCCGAGATGACCGCGATGATCAGGTCCGGGATGATCTGCCCGGGGCGCAGGAACAGGTCGGCCACCGGCGGCACCAGGACGATCGCCACGACCGCGATGACCGCCGCGCGGAGCCGGACCATCTGGAAGATCAGCGGGATGATGGCGAAGAGCAGCCAGTTCATCACCGGCACGGTCACGATGGCGATCGCGAACAGCACCAGCTGGGCGGCCAGCAGGGGCACGTGGCCCCGGTCGCCGCGGATGACCTTGCGGCCCCACACCAGGTGCAGGATCACGATGGCGGCGACCGCGCCGATCGCGACGAGGCGTTGCCACAGCGGGAACCCGTACGACAGGAAGACCGCAAGCGAGACGACCGCCGCGACCACCCCGAGGAAGGTCTCCCAAGCCCCGGGGTAGCTGTTGTGCACCTCGCCGGTGGAGGTCACTTGTCGCGGCTCCAGCGGAAGGTCAGCAGGCACAGGACCAATCCGATCACACACCAGGCGCCCAGCACCAAGGCGATGCGACCCAGCTCCCACTGGCCGGCCGGTTCCTGGTCCTTCATGGCGTCGGGCAGGAAGACATAACGGAAACCCTGCGCCATCCACTTCACCGGGAAGATCGCCGCCACGTTGATCAACCAGGTCGGCAGCTGGGTCACCGGGTAGATGAAGACACCCGAGATGAACTGCAGCGCCACCACCGGCACGTTCAGGATCGCGCCGGCCGTCCGGGCGTGCTTGACGATGCCGCTGACCGCCATGCCCAGCAGCGAGCACGTCGTCACCGAGAGCAGGAACAGCCAGGCGAAGGTCATCCAGTGACTCGCGTCGGGCAGGGGCATGTCGAAGACCAGCGCGCCCACGCCCACCAGCAGGACCACCTCGGCCACGCTGAGAGCGAAGACCAGGATCAATTTCCCGAGTACGTACGACGTGGCGGTGATCGGCGTGCCGTGCAACCGCTTGAGCGTGCCGTCCTCGCGGTCCATGGCCAGGCCGGCGCCCATCGTGACGAAGGCGGTGGAGAGGATGCCGTACGCGATCATGCTGGCCGAGAAGACGTTGCTGGCGCTGACCCCGGCCTCGGTGTACTCGTCGCCGAAGATCGTGCCGAACAGCAGGAGCAGCATCGCCGGGAAGGCGAAGGTGAAGATCACCGCGGTGCGGTCGCGGAGGAACATCAGCAGCTCGACGTGGCCGCGGCTGAACCCCATGGTCGCCGTGCTCATTTGTCCCCCTTGATCAGGTTGAGGTAGACGTCCTCGAGAGTCGGCCGGGTGACGGTCAGCGTGCGCAGGTCGGCCTCGGTGGCGACGAGCTTGCGGATCAGCTCGGTCGGATCGGCGACCTGCTCTTCTTTCAGTACGCCGTCGTCGCGCCAGGTCACCTTGGTCGCCTGCGCTCCACCGCCCAGGGTGGCCGGCGTGCCCTCGGCCAGGATCCGGCCCTCGGCCAGCACGGCCAGCCGGTCGGCCAGCGCCTCCGCCTCCTCCAGGTAATGCGTGGTCAGCAGGATCGTGGTGCCCTCGGCGGCCAGCTCACGGATCAGGTCCCAGAACTGCCGCCGCGCCTGCGGGTCGAACCCGGTGGTCGGCTCGTCCAGGAAGAGCAGTTCGGGACGGCCCACGATGCCGAGCGCGACATCGAGGCGGCGCCGCTGGCCGCCGGAGAGCGCCCGGATGCGGCTCTTGCCCTTGGCGGTCAGGCCGACCAGGTCGATCACCTCGGCCGCCGGGCGCGGGTTCGGATAGAAGCCGGCGATGTGCCGCACCATCTCCACCACGGACAGGTCCGCCGCGTCGTCGGCGTCCTGCAGCACGATGCCGATCCGGGCCCGCCACTGACGGCCTCCCGTGGCCGGATCGGCGCCGAGCACGCTCGCCTCGCCGCCGTCCCGCTTGCGGTGCCCCTCGAGGATCTCGGTGGTCGTCGTCTTGCCGGCGCCGTTCGGGCCGAGCAGGGCGAACACCTCGCCCCGGGCCACCTCGAGATCTATGCCGCGGACCACTTCCTGGCCGCGGTAGGACTTGCGAAGCCCCCGTACCTCAATGGCGTTCATGCCATTGATGGTGTCTTCTCATAGGTGCCCGGCGATACGACCGGGCGGTCGTCAATGACTGTCAACCGATCGGTTGACAGCTACTCCCATTTGAACTTGCGGGCGGCGGCGGTCACGAAGACGACGGCCCACAACGCCAGGCTCAGCCAGATCGGCGCCGGGATCGGCGCGTCGTGCGAGAGGGTGGCCCGCAGCGCCTCGGCGTGCGCGGCCAGCGGCAGCACGAACCAGCCGAACGTGCCCAGATCGGGCGCGGCGAACATGATGCCGCCGGCGGCGAGCATCAGCACGTAGATCAGGGTGGCGGCGGCGGTCGTGGTCTCCGGGCGCAGCACGCTCGCCAGGAGAAGGGCCAGGCCGCTGTACGCCGCGGTGGCCAGCACCGTGACCCCGAGCGCCGGAAGGATCTGCCCGAAATGCGGCCGCCAGCCCACCGCCACGCCGACCAGGGCCAGCACCAGAAGCTGCACGACGATCAGGCCGAGCACGGCCGTGGTCTTGCTGAACAGCAGGCCGGGACGGCTCAGCGGAGAGGCACCGAGTCTCTTGAGTACGCCGTAGCTGCGCTCGTAGCCGGTCGTGATGGCCTGGCCGGTGAAGGCGGTCGACATCACGGTCAGCGCCAGCACACCCGGCACCACGAACGCCAGCCGGTCGTCGCCCGGCACGTTGGTGACCTTGGTGAGGCCGGCACCGAGCAGCACCAGCAGAGGCACGCCCATGGCCAGCACGACGGCCTCGCCACGCCGGGCGGTCAGCACCAGCTCCATCCGGATCTGACTGGACAGCACGGCGCGCATGGGAGCCCGGCCCGGAGCCGGTGCGAAGGTACTCATCGATAAGCTTCCGCTCTGGTCAGGGCCAGATAGACGTCCTCGAGGGTGCGCCGGCGCGTGTTCAGCGAGGTGACCGTGGCCCCCACGCTGGCGAACCAGCCCAGCACGCCGGCGATGGTGGCCGCGTCGAGGGCGCCCGTGACGGCGTACTCCCCCGGGCTGGTCTCGGTGACCTGGAGAGGGGCCAGGCGACCGTCGGGAACCAGACCGGCGTCGGCCCGCACCTCGAGCAGGTCGATGCCGGCCGCGGCGGTCAGCTCGGCCGGCGTGCCGGTGGCGGCGACCAGCCCGTTACGCATGATGACGACCTCGTCCGCCAGCCGCTCGGCCTCGTCCAGCAGATGGGTGGTGAGCAGCACCGACACGCCGTCGGCGCGCAGCTGCTCGATCAGTTCCCAGGTGGTGTGGCGGGCCTCGGTGTCCATGCCGGCCGTCGGCTCGTCGAGGAAGACCAGCTCGGGCCGCCCGACCAGCGCGATCGCCAGCGACAGCCGCTGCTGTTCACCGCCGGAGAGCCGCCGGAACCTCGTACGCTCGAATCGCCGCAGACCCAGCCGGTCGAGCAGCATGTCGACGTCGAGCGGGTTCGCGGCGAAGCTCGCGAAAAGCCGCAGGATCTCGCCGGCCGTGGCCCACGGGTAGACGCCGCCCGACTGCAGCATGATGCCCAGCCGGGGCATGAGCTCGTCGTGGTCGTCCATCGGGTCGAGCCCGAGCACCCGCACCTGCCCGCCGTCGGCCCGGCGGAAGCCCTCACACACCTGCAGAAGGCTGGTCTTGCCGGCGCCGTTGTGCCCGAGCAGGGACAGAACCCGGCCGCGCGGCACGGTCAGCGACACACCATGGACCGCGGTCGTGTCGCCGTAGCGCACGACCACGTCCCGTACCTGGACCGCGTCGTCAGTCAAAACCGCCCGCCCTCACTCAGCGCAACTTCCCTACCTTACGTCCCGCCGATTCCCGGCTAATAAGGTGCTGGCATGAGCGTGGTGGAGATCTACACCGACGGGGCCTGCGCCCCCAACCCCGGGCCCGGCGGATGGGGCGCGGTCCTGCGCTACGGCGCCAAGGAGAAGGACCTGTGCGGCGGCTCCGCCGAGTCGACGACGAACAACCGGATGGAGCTGATGGCGCCGATCCGGGCCTTGGAGACGCTCAACCGGGCGCCGATGACGGTCAAGCTCTACACCGACAGCATTTACGTACGGGACGGCATCACGAAATGGCTGCCCCGCTGGAAGGCGAACGGCTGGCAGACGTCGGCCAAGCAACCGGTCAAGAACGTCGACCTGTGGCAGCGCCTCGACGAGGCGGTCCGCCGGCACGACGTGCAGTGGCACTGGGTGAAGGGCCACGCCGGCCACCCGGAGAACGAGAGAGCGGACCGCCTGGCCGCCCGGGGCCTGCAGGAGGCGGTGGCGGCCGGCACGACGATCGGAGGCTGACGAGAACTTGAGCCTTCGAGTTAATTCGATCGGGGTACGTCAAACGGGCCATAGCTTCCGGTCTATCCATTTAGTCACAATCAGTACATGACCGCGCCCGGCGATTCAGTGCTGATCTTCATCCTCGTAGCCGTCTTCTTCGCGTGCTGCGGGTACGCCGCCGGCCGGCTCCACCAGAAACACCAGGCGGCACACGAGCGGGAAGAGGCCTACCGGGCCGGATACGAGAAAGCCTCGAACCGCCCCTTCGACCCCACCCGCCGCCCGGCCGCCGACCCTCCGGCCACTACTCCCCGTGTCGCCGCGCGCCCATCGACGGCGCCCTCAGCCGGCGCGCCTCGTGCCGCGGCGCCCTCAGCCGGCGCGCCTCCGGCCGCCATGCCTCCAGCCGGCGCGCCTCCGGCCGCTGCGCCGCCTGCCGCGGTGCCCTCCGCCGGCGCTCCTCGGGCCGCGGTGCCCTCCGCCGGCGCTCCTCGGGCCGCGGTGCCCTCCGCCGGCGCTTCCCGGGCCGCCGCGTCGCAGGGGAGCTTTCCCGTGCCGCCGCCCCCGCCGCCGAATGTCCGGGCTGAACCGGCCGCGGTGGGCGGGGTGACCTATCAGCCTTTCCCGAACCCTCGACCGGCCGTCCCTGAGCAGGACACGACACCAGTCGCCGCATCGACCCACACCCCGCCCCCGCCCCCGGCTCCGGCTCCGGCTCCGGCTGTAGCCCCTCCTCCGGCCGCGTCCCCTCCTCCGGCCGCGTCCCCGCCGCCGCCCGACGCCGCCGAGAAGAGGCCGTCGGGGCGGCACGGCGTTCCGGACGAGCTCGTACAGGCCAAGACCTATCGCCTACCGGCGGACCGCGTCTTCCGAGCGAAGGTGCCCGACAGCAAGCCACTGCCCGAGGAGCCGACCACTCCCCTCTCGGTGCCCAAGCCCCGCCGTCCGTGACCCTCCCGGAATTGTCGTACCCCCGCCGTAGGGTCCTCACATGGTTACCGTCGACGACGTGCGGCAGGTAGCACGAGACCTACCCCGCACCTCAGAACACCTGATAAACGACCGGGTCAAGTTCCGCGTGGGCAAAATCGTCTACGTGGCCTTCTCCCGCGACGAGACCGTCATGGGCTTCGGCTTCCCCAAGGAGGAAAGGGCGGCCCTGGTCACCTGTGAGCCCGAGATCTTCCACCTCCCCCGCGAGTCCGACCTGCGCTTCAACTGGGTCCAGGCCTGGATGGACCCGCTGGACGAGAAACGCATGACCGAGTTGGTCCTGGACGCCTGGCGCATGGTCGTCCCCAAAAAGGTCCGGTCGGCCTACCTTCCAAGGCTCACCTGACCCCCACCACCAGCCCACACGGCAGTTCCGGTCCCGTCCGCAATCCCGAGACGCCTGACGGTTCCGGAACCATGGGGTCGGGCCGTCCGTAAATCGGGTGCCGTGCGTTGGCTCCGGGCCCGCGCGGAGGTTCGGGGCCGTGCCCGCGCGACCCGGTCGGCGCGGTGTGAGCCGGTGCGGGGCACGGCCGCTTCCGCAGCGGGCGGCCGGCGAGCCCGGCTGGGTTCGGTATGCCCGGATCGCCGGCCGTCCGCTCGAAGCAGCCAACCAACCCGGCCTAGGTTGAAGCTGTCAGCCACCTGTGTGATCAATGAAAAGGGGTCCTGCGATGCCGACGGTAGCCATCGTGAGCGCGGGCTTCATGGGTTCCGGCCTGGGCGCCGCCCTGCTGGCCGGCGGCGCCCGCGTCGTCACGACGCTCGAGGGCCGTTCGGCACGCTCCCGCCGCCTGGCCGAGACGGCCGGGCTCGAGATCCTGCCCACCCTCACCGACGTCGTGGCGGTCGCCGACGTCATCCTCTCGATCACCCCACCGTCCGCCGCCGTCGACGCCGCCCGCTCCATAGCCACCGCCGCCGAAGCAACCCACTCAAGAACCACCGCCGACGGCCGGCGATCCCGCGCCGCCGACGAGCAACCCCACCAGGACAGCGGGCAAGCCCACGCGGACAGCGAGCGGCCCCGGGCGCACGGCGGGCATTCCGACGCGGACAGCGAGCGGCCGCAGGCGCACAGCGGGCTGTTTCGGGTGGGTGGCGGGCCCGTGGTGGCTGATCTCAACGCGGTGTCGCCGGGGACCATGGGGCGGGCGGTCCGGGAACTTGGTGGGCTGCGGGTCGTCGACGGGTCGATTTCGGGGCCGCCGCCCAGTGTCAAGCCGGGGGCGCGGGTCTATCTGTCCGGGGTCGAGGCCGAGGTCGTCGCGGGGCTGCCGTGGGCGGGGATGGTCGAGCCGGTGGTTCTGGGTGATCGGGTCGGGGCGGCCAGTGCGCTCAAGATGTGCACCGGGAGCGTCTACAAGGGATTGGTGGGGCTGCTCACTCAGGCGATGCGTACGGCGGGGGCGCATGGCGTGCTCGATGAGGTTCTGGACGATCTCGCGCGTAGCGGGCTGGCCGACAGCGAAGGGGTGGCCCGCGCGGCGACGAAGGCGCACCGCTACGTCGGCGAGATGCGCGAGGTGTCAGCCACCCAGGCCGAGGCCGGGCTGAGCCCCGACCTGTTCGCGGCGATGGCGGCCGTCTTCGCCGACGTCGCCTCGACCCGGCTCGCCGACGACGACCCCGAGAACGACCGCGCCCTCACCCCGGCCGAGATCGTCGCCCGCCTGCGAAGTGAGGCGTAACCCACCGCGGACCGGCCGCGCAGGGGGAGGGCGGGTCCACGAAAGGGGAGGGTGTGTGGTGCGTCTGGGTGCTTGGGGCGGTGGGTCGTACCTCTGTCGATGTCATACTGAGTCGTCCCCGCTGGTTGAGAGGCTCGGAGCGCTATGTCCGCCGACGATGCGAGTGTGCGCCGGCCTACGTTGACCCAGGTTGCGGAGCTGGCGGGGGTCAGTCTGAAGACGGCCTCCCGTGCGCTCAACCGGGAGCCCAACGTGGCGCCCTCTACCGGGCGGCGGGTGCTGGACGCGGCCGACCTGCTCGGGTACCGGCTCAACGGGATCGCCCGGGAGCTGCGCCGTGGGGCCACGTCGGCGCTGGTCGGGCTGGTCAGCGGTGATCTGACCAACCCGTTCTACTCGGCCGTGGCCAGTGGGATCGAGCGGGAGCTGCGGCAGCACGGGCTGCTGCTGATCACCGCCAACAACGACGAGGACGCCGCCTTGGAGCGGAGTCTGGTCGACGCCTTTCTCGAGCGGCGGGTGCGGGCGCTGCTCGTCATCCCCAGCGGCACCGACCACGAGTATCTGTCCGTCGAGGGCAACGGCGGTGTTCCCTTCGTCTTCCTCGACCGGCTGCCGGAGGGGGTGGCCGCGGACGCCGTGCTCATCGACAACGCCGGTGGGGCGCGGTCGGCCGGTGAGCATCTGCTCGCGCGGGGGCACCGGAGGATCGCGCTGGTGGCCGACCTCAAGCGGATGGCGCCACAGAAGGGGCGCATCGACGGCTTCGTGAAAGCGATGCACGCCGCGGGCAACGACGAGTGGGAGCCGTACGTGCGCACCGACGTGCACGATGTGCGGCACGCCGAACACGCCGTACAGGAACTCCTCGCCCTTGATCCGCCGCCGACCGCGATCTTCACGACGAACAACCGGCTCACCACCGGCGCGCTGCGCGGGATGCGTGATCTGCGGGAGCAGCCGGCGCTGGTCGGCTTCGATGACTTCGATCTCGCCGACGTGCTCGGTACGACAGTTGTCGCCCACGACATGACCGCTCTGGGGCGGGAGGCGGCCCGGCTCGCCCATGAGCGGATCAGTGGGCATACCGGGCCCGCCCGCACGATCGTTATTTCGACATCCATCATTGCTAGAGGGTCGGGAGAGCGGACGCCCCGTTAACGATCATCTATCCACAGTGTTCGCACGTAACGAGACGGAAACAGTCGTTGACACCCGTGCGTTCAGGCGGCACCGTACTCCCGAATCGCGTGACAACGATGTCAATATCTCGATGGGAGACAAGCGGGATGGTCTTCAGTCAAGTAAAGGGTGGCGGGCGGGGCGGTCGGACGGGCTTCACTCGACGGGCTGCCGTTGCGGCCGTCAGTGTCGCCGCGCTCCTGACGGCCACGGCCTGTGGGTCCAGTGACGACAGTGGCGGCGACTCCGGCTCCAAGAAGGTCGAGGTCTTCACGTGGTGGGCCGACGGCGGTGAGAAGGCCGGCCTCGACGGCCTGGTCGCCCAGTTCGGCACCTCGTGCGCCGGGCAGACCTTCGAGAACGGCGCCGTGGCCGGTGGCGCCGGCGCGAACGCCAAGTCGGTCCTCGCGTCCCGGCTCCAGCAGGGCGACCCGCCGGACACGTTCCAGGCGCACGCCGGCGCGGAGCTTCAGGACTACATCAACGCCGGTCAGGTCGAGGACATCAGCGCCGACTACGACTCCTGGGGTCTCAAGCAGGCGTTCCCCAAGGGCCTGATCGACAACCTGACGGTCGAGGGCAAGATCTACTCGGTGCCGGCCAACATCCACCGGGCCAACGTCGTCTGGACCAACAAGAAGGTCGTGGCCGACGCCGGCATCACCAAGGACCCGACCGATCTGGCCGGCTTCTTCGCCGACCTGGACAAGGTCAAGGCCAAGGGCATCAAGGCGCCGCTGGCGATCGGCAAGGACTGGACGCAGCTGATGCTGTTCGAGTCGGTGCTGATCACCGACCTGGGCCCGGAGAAGTTCACCGGCCTGTGGAACGGCAGCACCGACTGGAACGACGCCGGCGTCACCAAGGCGATCGACGACTTCAAGAAGCTGCTCACCTACACCAACACCGACCGCGACGCCCTCGACTGGACGGACGCGGAGAAGCTGGTCATGGACGGCAAGGCCGCGTACCAGCTGATGGGTGACTGGGAGGCGGCCGACCTGGACGCCAAGAAGTTCACCGACTACGGCTACTTCACGTTCCCGGGCAACGGCACCACCTTCCAGTGGCTCGCCGACTCGTTCGTGCTGCCGAAGGGCGCCAAGAACGCCGAGGGCACCAAGTGCTGGCTCAAGACGGTCGGCTCGGCCGAGGGCCAGAAGGCGTTCAACACCAAGAAGGGCTCGATCCCGGCCCGTACGGACGCCAGCCCGAGCGACTACCCGAAGTACCAGCAGGCCGCCATGGCGGACTGGAAGTCGGCGACCCAGGTTCCGTCGTGTGCCCACGGTTCGGCCTGCTCGCAGGGCTGGCAGGGTGCGGCCAACTCGGCCCTGGGCGCGTTCTCGACCAACCAGGACGCCGGCGCGCTGCAGAAGGCTCTCGCCTCGGCCGCGCAGCAGTTCGTCAAGAAGTAGGTCTGGGGCGGGGTGGCGACCGGCCGCCCCGCCTTTCCCAGCAAGGAGCCCTAATGCGCCGACTCCGGCAGTGGGGACCGGGACTGCTCCTGCTCTCCCCCTCGCTCATCCTGCTCGCCGTCTTCGTGTACGGCCTGATCGCCTGGACCACGAAGGTCTCGGTGTCCGACGAGCACAACGCCCTGGGGTCGAAGGGTTTCGTCGGCCTGGAGAACTACACCAAGCTGTTCACCGACGACATCAACGACCGCTTCACCCATTCGCTGAAGAACCTGCTGATCTTCACGGTGGTGTTCCTGGTCGGCGCGATGTTCTTCGGCCTGCTCTGGGCTTTCCTGCTCGAGCGCGGCGTACGTGGTGAGGGTTTCTTCCGTACGGTCTACCTGTTCCCGATGGCCGTCTCGTTCGTGGCGTCGGGCGTGGTGTGGCGCTGGCTGATGAACCCGAACACGGGCGACAACGCGGGTGGCCTGAACGCCGTCTTCGGCGCGCTCGGCCTCGATTTCCTGCAGAACTCGTGGTGGACCAACCCGAACTGGGGCATGGCCGCGATGGCGATGCCCGCCGTCTGGCAGCTCTCCGGCTACGTGATGGCGCTGTTCCTGGCCGGTTTCCGCGGCATCCCGCAGGAGCTGCGCGAGGCGGCGGCCATGGACGGCGCCAGCACGTACCGGCTGTACCGCAACGTGATCTTCCCGCAGCTCACGCCGGTCGCGTTGTCGGCGCTGATCATCCTCGGCCACATGTCGATGAAGATGTTCGACCTGATCATGAGCGTCTCCGGTCCGCAGTGGCTGACCGAGGTGCCCGCCGTCTACGTCTGGCAGACGCTGCTGACCAGCGACTACGCCAAGGCCGCGGCGATCTCGATCATCCTGCTGCTGCTCGTGGCGGTCGTCATCGTCCCGTACCTGATCTACACCAACCGGGCGGAGAAGAACGCATGACCGCCTGCACCGAGCGGCACCCCGCCGCACCGAGAAACGGCCTCGCAGGCGAGGGCCAGAAGGTCATGCGAGAGGAGGGCTCGGAATGACCGTCGTCGCCGCCCCTCAGGAGACGCTGGAGAGCCTGAAGCCGCGCACCAAGCCGCGGCAGAGGTTCGGGCCCGGCTCGATCGTCAAGTACGCGCTGGTCCTGCTCTTCCTGATCATCGTGCTGATGCCGATGTACGTGCTGATCGTGACCAGTTTCAAGTCGGGTTCGGACATCGGCGTCACGAGCCAGTGGAACCTGCCGGAGACGTGGACGCTGGCGTCGTGGGAGAAGGCCTGGAACTCGCTGCACGCGTCCTTCGTCCGCACCTTCGAGCTGGCGATCCCGGTCGCCCTGATCTCGTCGGTGATCGGCGCGGCCAACGGCTTCGTGCTGTCGCGCTGGCGGTTCCCCGGCGCCGACCTGGTGTTCACGCTGATCCTGTTCGGCATGTTCATCCCGTACCAGGCCGTCATGATCCCGCTGCGGGAGATCGTCACGACGATCGGCATCCCGCCCGGCATCCCGACCCTGGTCTTCGTGCACTGCGTCTACGGCATCCCGATCTGCACGCTGATCTTCCGGAACTACTACGCCACCACGGTTCCGGAGGAGCTCGTCGAGGCGGCCCGGGTCGACGGCGCCGGCCTGCTGCGCACGTTCGCCTGGATCATCCTGCCGATCTCCGTCCCGGGCTTCGTGGTCACGGTGATCTGGCAGTTCACGTCGGCCTGGAACGACTATCTGTTCGCGATCTTCCTGTCCAACACGAGGAACGGCCCGATCACGATCGCGCTGAACGCGCTGGCCGGCGCGCAGTCGCCGGACTACGCGGCCTCGATGGCGGGCGCGCTGATCACGTCGTTGCCCACGCTGGTGGTGTACGTCCTGCTCGGCCGCTGGTTCATCGGCGGTCTCATGGCCGGCTCGGTCAAGAGCTGACCTGAGCAAGGTGAAGGTTTGGTCTCTCACCCCTTAGGGGCGACGCGCCCGGCGGCCGTTGCCCCTAAGGTTCTTATTTCGTGACCACCGAGGACGTCGACGGCTTCGCCGCACGCATGGCTTACGCCCTGCACAAAGACCCGGCTGACGACGTACGCCGGACGACCCTCCATCTGTGGATCATCGCGGTGACCCTGGCCTGGCTGGTGCTCGTCCCGCTGGTCGTCCTGTACGGCCTGATCACCGATTCCGGCGGCGCCTTCACGCTGGCCACCGTGCTGATCGTGGCGCTGCCGTTCACGGCCGCCGCGCTCGCCACCCGGAACGGCCGTTTCGGTCTGGGTGGGCTTTACGTCGTACTCACCCTGCTCATGGCCCTTCCCGCCGCCGGAATCGCCCAGCTCGGCTGAATGTAGGGCACGATGGGCCCATGGCCGACAAAGGCGAGGAGCGCGACGGCGTCACGCTGACCAACCTCGATCAGGAGTTGTACGAGGGTGCGGGCGCCACCAAGCGTGACCTGATCGACTATCTCGACGCGGTCGCCGATCGCATGCTGCCGGTGCTGCGCGACCGCCCGCTGTCGGTGATCCGGCTGCTGCGCGGCCAGGACAAGTTCATGCAGAAGAACCTGCCGAAGTACACGCCCGACTGGGTGCCGCGCACCGCGGTGTGGGCCGAGGCGTCGCATCGCGAGGTCACGTACGCGCTGTGCAACGACCGCCGGACGCTGCTCTGGTTCGGCAATCAGCGCGCCATCGAGTACCACCCCGCGCTCATGCCGGCCGGCGACCACCACCCGACCCATCTGATCATGGATCTGGACCCGCCCGAGGGCGAGAACTTCGCCAAAGCCGTGCGGGCGGCGCGGCTGGTACGCGCCGCCCTCGCCGAGATCGACATGGCCGGAGCCGTCAAGACCAGCGGCTCCAAGGGTGTGCACGTCTTCGTCCCGCTCGACGGCAAGGCCGACGCCGAACAGGTCGCCGCCGCCACCCGCGCGGTCGCGGCCCGGGCCGAACGGCTGGACCCCGAGCTGGCCACCACCGCTTTCATCCGCGAGGACCGGCACGGCAAGGTCTTCCTCGACGCCACCCGTTCGGGCGGGGCCACTGTCGTCGCCGCCTACAGCCCCCGGGTGCGCCCGGGCGTACCGGTCTCCTTCCCGGTCGCCTGGGACGACCTCGACGACGTGACCCCGGCCGACTTCACCGTCCACACCGCACCGGGCCTGCTGGCCGCCGGCCACGACCCGTGGGCCGGGGCCATGCCTGCGCCGCAGACCCTCGACGAGGGTCTCATCGAGGAGGGCCGGACCATCCCGGTCGCCCGGGTGCAGGCCATGCACGAGGGCAAACGCCGCGCCAAGGCCCGCCGCGAGGCCGGTTAGGCCGGGGTGAACAGCAGCGACACGTTCTGGCCGCCGAAGCCGAACGAGTTGCAGATGGCCGCGCCGATCGCCTGCTTGCGCGGCTCGCCGGTGACCACGTCGAGCGTCACCTCGGGCGCCTTGTTCTCCAGGTTCAGCGTGGGCGGGATCAGCCCCTCGGCCACCGACAGCACGGTGATGATGCTCTCCACCGCGCCGGCCGCGCCGACCAGGTGGCCGATCGCGCCCTTGGGCGCGGTGAGCACCACGTCGTCGCCGAGCGCGGCCCGGATCGCCGCCACCTCGCCCACGTCGCCGACCACTGTCGACGTGGCGTGGCAGTTCAGGTGGTCGATGTCGCCCGGGGCCAGCCCGGCCGTCCGCAGCGCGGCCTGAAGCGCCCGGATCTGCCCCTCGCCGGACGGCTCGGGACCGGTGATGTGGTACGCGTCGGCGGTCACCCCGAAGCCGGCCACCCGGGCCACCGGGCGCGCGCCCCGGGCCGCCGCGAACTCGGCCCGCTCCAGGACCACGACCCCGGCGCCCTCGCCGAGCACGAAGCCGTCCCGGTCGACGTCGAAGGGCCGGGACGCCCGCTCCGGCTCGTCGTTGCGCTTGGAGAGGGTACGGGACTGGGCGAACCCGGCCACCGTGATCGGCGCGATGCACGCCTCGGACCCGCCGGCGATGACCACGTCGGCCTCGCCCGACCGGATCAGCCGCACGCCCTGGGCGATCGCCTCGGCCCCGGACGCGCAGGCGGCCGAGGTCGTGTAGACGCCGGCCTTGGCCCCGAGCTCGATGCTGATCCAGGCGGCGGCGCCGTTCGGCATCATCATCGGCACGGTCAGCGGGGAGACCCGGCGCGGGCCCTTCTCCTCGATCACGTCGTCCTGGTCGAGGAGCGTGGTCACGCCGCCGATGCCGGTGCCCATGACGACCGCCAGCCGCTCGGACTCGACCCCGGGCGCGCCGGCGTCGGACCAGGCCTGGCGGGCCGCGACGAGCGCCGCCTGCTGGCAGCGGTCCATCCGGCGGGCCTGCACCCGCTCCAGCACCGTGTCGGGCGAGACGGCCATCGGCGCCCCGATCCGGGTCGGCAGCTCGTCGAGGTGGGCGTAGCCGGCCAGCACGTCGTCGATGCGCCGCACACCCGAGCGGCCCTCGAGCATGCCCTGCCACAGCGAGTCGACATCGCCGCCGAGCGGGGTGGTCGCACCCATCCCGGTGATCACAACATCCGTCATAGTTGTATAGCGTACAACTATGACCGAGCCTCCCCGCGCCCGCGGCCGCCGCACCCGCGACGCGATCCTGCGCGCCGCCGAAAATCTGTTCGCCGAGCGCGGCCTGGCCGCGGTGAGCGTGGCCGACATCGCCGGCGCGGCCGGCGCCCACCCGCACCAGATCACGTACTACTTCGGTTCCAAGGACGCCCTGTTCGTCGAGGCCGCGTTCCGGCTGCTGCTCCACCAGGCCCAGCGCCTGGAACCGATCGGCCTGCGGCGGCGGACGCCCGAGTCGTTCCGGATCGCTCTGGCCCGTACGGCGCTGGCCCTGCCGGCCGTGCCGGTCGCCGTGCACGCCATGGCGGTGAGCCGGCTGCGCCCCGAGCTGCACGCCTCCGTCCAGCAGAGCCTGTCCGTGCTGTTCCGCCAGGCCGAGCGCTACCTGCTCGACGTCCTCGACCGCCGCGGCTGGGCCATCGACCGCCCGGCCGCCATCGAGGCGCGCACCTTCTGGACCACCGTCTTCGGCGCGCGCCTGATCTCCGAGAGCGGCTACGGCGGTCAGTCGGCCGACGTCGACCTGGCCGGGGTGCTGACGGTCCGCAGCGCCGGGCGATAGACCAGTTCCTGGGTACGCCCGTCCAGCGTCCGCGTCTCCAGCAGGTCGAGGTCGAAGTCGGCGGCCCCGGCGAAGATCGGATCGTCGCCGGTCCTCCCGGTGATCACCGGGAAGACCGTCACCTGCACCCGGTCGACCAGACCGGCCGCCATCAGCGCCCGGTTCAGGGCCAGGCTGCCGTGCGAGCGCAGCGGCACGTCCGACTCCTGTTTCAGCCGGGCGACGACCTCGACCGCGTCGCCCTTGACGACGGTCCCGTCCGGCCAGTCGATCGGCTCCCGCAGCGTGTTCGACACGATGAACGCCGGCAGGTTCAGCATCCGGGTCACCCACGGGTCGCCCACGGTCGCCTCGGTGCCGGCCGCCAGCAGCTGGGTGAAGGCCCGGTACGTGTTGGCCCCGAACACCATGCGCTGCTCCGTCTCGTACAGGGCCAGACGGTGCGCGAGCAGCTCCGGGCCCTGCTTGCCCCAGTAACCGCCCCACGAGGGGTCGGTGACCCCGCCGAATCCGTCGAGGCTGGTGAACACGTCGAAGGTGTAAGTCACAGTCATGACCGTCCGACCGGCGCCGGGCCCGAAACTCATCGGCCGTGGTGTACTCCTTTGGGAGTAGCGGAGTAGTCGGGAGGCGTCCGTGCGGGTGACGGCGGCTGGACGACGCGGCCGGGCCCCCGGCGAAAATAGCGTTCCGTCCATGAACAGATACCTGGCTTCCACGCTCACCCTGGTCGGCGTCCCGGCCGGCCTGGCCATCACCGGCGGTTCCCTCGACACGGTCATGACGCTGTCGCTCGCCGTCTGGCTGGCCGTCCTCGCGCTCCTCGCCCCGCGCTGGCCCCGCGCCGTCCTCGTCCTCTCCCTGCTGGCGGTCGCCGGCATGCGCGGCGGCTCGCTGGTCGACTCCGGCTGGGTGTGGCCGGCCACGGCCGCCTTCGTCGCCGTCGTGCTCGCCGGCCACCTGCGCACGGCCGTCATCGTGGGCGGCATCGCCCTGGCGTACGGCTTCGCCTGGGACGGATACGTGGCCGAGGGCCACGGCGGCAACTGGACACTCGCCCACGTCGGCGGCGAGACCCTGTGGCTGGCCGCCGTCCTGGCCGCCACCACGGCGTACCGCAACACCGTCCGCTGGCAGGCCGAGGTGGCCCACCGCCTCGAGCAGGACAAGCACGAACGCGAACTGGACGCCCGCCGCCGCCGCGCCGAGGAACGGGTCGGCATCGCCCGCGACCTGCACGACGTCGTGTCACACACCCTGGCCGTGGTCGGCGTCCACCTCAACGTCGCGCTCGACGCCTTCGACAGCGACCCCGACGAGGCACGCTCGTCGCTGCGCCTGGCCCAGGAGGTACGCGGACGCGCCATGACCGACCTCAAGTCACTGGTCGACGTGCTGCGCGAGGGTTCGGCGCCGGCGATCGGCGAACCGGCCGACGGGCTGGACGGGCTGGAACGGCTCGCCGACCAGGTCCGGTCGGCCGGGCTGGCGGTGTCCCTGAACGAGTTCGGCGAGCGGGCGCTGGTGCCGGCCCCGGTCGCCACGGCCGTCTACCGTGTCGTGCAGGAGTCGCTGACCAACACGGTGCGCCACGCGGGGGCCGGCCGGGTCGCGGTGACGGTCCGCTACGCGCCGGCCAGCGTGGTGGTCGACGTGCAGGACGACGGCACCGCCCCGGAGGTGGTGATCGACGGCAACGGGATCGCCGGCATGCGCGAGCGGGTGGCGGCGCTGGGCGGCGCGCTGACGGCCGGCGCCGGCAAGAGCGGCTTCGCCGTACGAGCAACGATCCCGTTCCCAGCTTGACGGAGGCCACCCCATGACGATTTCGGTGATGCTCGCCGACGACCAGCACCTCGTGCGGGCCGGCTTCCGCAGCCTGTTGCGCCGCGACCGGGAGATCGACGTCGTCGGCGAGGCCGCCAGCGGCGACGAGGCCGTCCGCACCGCCCGCGCTCTGCGACCCGATGTGATCCTCATGGACATCCGGATGCCGGGCCTGGACGGCATCGCCGCCACCAGGGCCGTCCTCGCCGAGAACCCGGACACCAAGGTGATCATCTTGACGACCTTCGAGACCGACGAGTACGTCTTCGCCGCGCTGGCCGCCGGGGCCAGCGGCTTCCTCACCAAGGAGATCGCCCCGGACGGCCTGCGGCAGGCGGTCCGGGTGGTGGCCGCCGGTGACGCCCTGCTCTCGCCGAGCGTCACCCGCCGGGTGGTCGGCCAGTTCGCCCATCGCCCGGTCGCCGCCGCCCGCCACGAGGACCGGCTGGCCGTGCTGACCGAGCGCGAGCGGGAGGTGGTCCGCCTGGTCGCGGCCGGCCTGTCCAACGAGGAGATCGCCCGCGAGCTCGTGATCAGCCCGCTGACCGCCAAGACCCACATCACCCGGGCGATCGCGAAACTCGGCGTCCGGGACCGCGTTCAACTGGTGATCGTGGCATTCGAGGACGGGCTGGCCGGATGAAGAGAATTCTGGTGTACGGGGTGACCGGCGCCGGCAAGTCGACGCTGGCCGCCCGCGTCGGCGAGCGCCTGGGAATTCCGTACCACTCCATAGACGACCTGATGTGGGAACCGGGCTGGGTGGAGGTTCCCGACGAGATTCAGCGCGACCGCATCCGCGCGGTCTGCGCCGGCGACTCATGGGTGATTGACGCCGCGTACCAGAAATGGGCCGATATCGTCCTTGATCGGGCCGACCTCATCGTCGGCCTCGACATGCCCCGGCGCGTCTCCTACGGCCGTCTCGTACGCCGCTCGCTGACCCGGCTGATCAACCGCACCGAGATCTGCAACGGCAACCGGGAATCGTTCCGCAACCTGTTCCTCGACCGCGACTCGCTCCTCTATTTCCATTTCCGCTCGTGGGGCCGCAAACGCGCCCGCATGCGCCACTGGCAGGCCCACCCGGACTTTCCGGAAACGATTCTGCTGCGGTCGCCCAGAGAGGCCCGCGACTGGCTCGCGTCGCTTTAAGGTCAGAGCTATGTCTGATGACGTGCTGTGGAATGTCATCGCCACGGGAAAGCTCGGCACCGTCGCGACGATCAAGAAGGACGGGCGGCCGCAGCTGTCCGACGTCAGCTACATCGCCCTGCCCGGCCTGGTCCGCTTCTCGACCCGCACCAGCCTGGCCAAGGTTCACAACCTGCGCCGGGACCCCCGGGTCAGCATCAAGGTCACCTCGGCCGACGGCCACGGCTACGCGGTGGGCGAGGGTACGGCCGAGCTGAGCCCGGTCGCCTGGCGGCTCGACGACCCGGTCGTCGAGGAGCTGATCGAGATCTACCGCCTGATCGCCGGACACGAACACCCCGACTGGGACGACTTCCGCCGGGCCATGGTCACCGACGGCCGCCTGGTCTGCTCGATAAAGGTGGAACACCTTTACGGCTGGGTTCCCGCTTGATAGTTCTCACCCGTCAGCAGGCGCGCCGGACAGCCGTGCGCGCCCAGCTGCTCACCCGGGACCGCCCGGCCGGCCTGCCCGAGCTGGTCGGCCATCTGACCTTTCTCCAGTACGACCAGACCAGCGCCGTAGCGCCCAACGCCGACCTGATCGCCTGGAGCCGCCTCGGTAGTTCGTACCGCCCGGAACTGCTCACCGAAGCGCTCGAAGACCGCACCTTCATCGAATTCAAGGGCCTGATCCGCCCGTACGACGATCTCGCGCTCCTGAAGGCCCGCATGGCCGCCTGGGACGATCCCGACGACCAGTTCAGCCACCCCCGGGCGTACGCCTTCGTCACCGCCAACGCCGCCTGCCGCCGCGACATCCTGAGCCGCCTCGACGCCGGCGGCCCACTCCCGGCGTCGGAGCTTCCCGACACGTGCGAGGTCCCCTGGTCGTCGTCGGGCTGGAACAACAACCGCAGCCTGACGATGATGCTGGAGTGCCTGGCCTCCCGCGGTGAGATCGCCATCGCCGACCGCGACGGCCGCGAGAGGCTGTGGGACCTGGCCCACCGGGTCTATCCGCCGGAGACCGTCGGTGAGCCCGAGGCCACCCGGATCCGCGACGAGCGCCTGCTCCGCTCCCAGGGCCTGCTCCGCGCCAGGCGCGGCTTCGAGGCGGGCGAGCCGGCCACCGTCACGGGCGTACGCGGAACCTGGCGGGTCGACCCCGCGTACCTCGATCTGCCCTTCGCCGGCCGCACCGCGCTGCTCTCCCCGTTGGACCGCCTCGTCTTCGACCGCAAACGCCTGCTCGACCTGTTCGCGTTCGACTACACCCTGGAGATGTACAAACCACCCGCCAAGCGCAAATGGGGCTACTGGGCCATGCCCATCCTGCGAGGCGACCGCCTGATCGGAAAGCTGGACGCCACCGCCGACCACGCCCACCGGGTCCTCCGGGTCGACGCCGTCCACCAGGACGCCCCGTTCGACCGGGCGACCACCGCCGCCGTCCAGCGCGAGATCCGCGACCTGGCCGCCTGGCTCGGCCTCGACCTCGACCTGCCGGCCGGCTTCAGCACCTGATCGAGCCGCCGGGCTCCTTCTTCTCGGGGTACATGGTGATCACGACGTCGTTGACGCCCGGCATCTTGCCGGCGGCCTTCATCGGCCCGCAGTCGAACGTCGTGCCCTTCCAGCTGAGGCGGTAGGACTCCGGCAGGCTGTTCGGGCCCACCTTGGCCAGGAACTCCGGGTCGTCCTTCCACAGCTCCTTGAAGCGGGCGAGCGCCTGGGCCTTGGTCTCGAAGACCACCTCGCCCTGATGCGGCGCCTTCTCCAGCTGGTCGCGCAGGGCCGTCCTCTGCGCCTCGGTCGCGTCCGCCTTCAGGAACACCGAGACGCCGTACGACCGTTCGACCGGCTTGCGGAAGCCCGAGTGCAGCAGGTATCCCACCCCGCCGCCCGCGCCCGCCAGGATGCCGAGCAGGGCGATCAGGACGGCGACCGCGATCAGGACGGCCCGGGAGGTTCGGGGCGCGGAAAGGACTTCGGGTTCGGTCACGCCGGGCATCGTATAGAAGAGCTCGCACCCGTATTGCACCCGAGAACTCAGCCGCGGCACAGCCGAAACCTTCAAAAGACGCGCCCGCAACCCGATCTCCGGGGTACGACCACCGTCCCAGACGACCGGAGCTCAGATGGCAGGCAGCATCGCAACACGCCGCTGGTACGTGGCGTGTGCGCTGACCGGCGCGCTCGTCGCCGTCTTCGCCGTGATTCTCGGCGCGGGCTTGGGCGGGCGGGACGTGACGAGCACGGTCTCGAACTTCGGGCTCTGCGCCGCGGCCGTGGTGGCCGCGGTCGCCTGCCTCGGCCGGGCCCGCTCGTTCGGCGGGCGGATGCGCGTGGGCTGGGCCCTGATCGGGCTCGGCGTGCTGAGCTGGGGCCTGGGCGAGGGGATCTGGACCTACCTGCAGATGGCCCGCGGCGAACAGCTGCCGTTCCCGTCGGCCGGGGACATCGGCTACCTGGGCATGACCCTGCTGACGCCGATCGGCCTGCTGGTGCTGCCGAGCCGCGCCCAGGGCATGGCCAACCGGGTCCGCAGCGTCATCGACGGCCTGATGGTCGCGACCTCGCTCGTCCTGATCGCCTGGATCTTCGTGGTGTCGCCGCTGCTGGAGAACGGCGACGGCAGCGGGCTGGCGCTGTACATCAGCCTGGCCTACCCGCTCGGCGACGTCGTCACGATCACGATCGTGCTCTTCATGCTGGCCCAGCAGCGCCGGCACGGCCGGACGTTCGGGCAGCTGGCGCTGGTCGGCGCCGGCATCTCGGCGTTCGCGGTCTCCGACATCGCGTACGCCTATCTCAGCCTCCTCGACCGCTACAGCTCGGGCGACCCGACCGACATCGGCTGGTTCGCCGGCTTCGTACTCATTCTGCTGGCCGCGGCCAAGCCGGTGCCGCCGGCCGCCGAGGACGAGGAGACCGACAACAGCCAGCCCGTCGGCATCCTGCTGCCCTACGTGGCCGTGCTGGCCGCCCTTCTGACCTCGGTCATCTGGTACGCCAAGACGGGGCACAGCAACATGTTCATCGCGTACACCAGGTCCGCGCTGATTCTGCTGATCGTCGGCCGCCAGCTGCTCACCCTGCGGGAGAACCGCAACCTCACCCGCACCCTCGAGGCCCGCGTCGCCGACCGTACGGCCGAGCTGTTCGCCAGCGAGCAGCGGTTCCACGCACTCGTGCAGCACAGCTCGGACGTGGTGACCGTGGTCAGCCCGGAGGCGGACGTGCTCTACCAGAGCGAGTCGGTGCAGCGGGTCTTCGGCTACCCGGCCCGCGTGTTCACCGGCCGGCGGCTCACCAAGATGCTCGACCCCGAGTCGGGTCTGCGGCTGGCCCAGGCGCTGCGGCACGTCGCCGGGCGGCCGTACGCGACGACCGTGCTCGAAGTGGTGGTCCACCACCGTGACGGGCGGGTCCGCCAGGCCGAGATGACCATCACCAACCTGCTCAGCGACCCCAGCGTGGCCGGGCTCGTGCTCAACACCCGCGACATCAGCGAGCGCAAGGAGTTGCAGGACCAGCTCGTCCACGAGGCGTACCACGACGCCCTGACCCAGCTGGCCAACCGGGCGCTGTTCCGGGAGCGGGTCAGCGAGGCCCTGCGGAACCGGGCCGACGGCGGCGAGGTGACGGTGCTCTTCCTCGACCTGGACGGGTTCAAGGAGGTGAACGACAGCCTCGGGCACCTGGCCGGCGACCAGCTGCTGGTGCAGGTGGCCGATCGCCTGCGGTCGTCGGTGCGCTCGGACGACATCGTGGCCCGCTTCGGCGGCGACGAGTTCGCCGTCCTCATCACCACCGCGCCCGGCGGCGCCGCCGACGAGGCCGAACAGGTCGCCCAGCGGATCATCGACGCGCTCGACACGCCGTTCGGCGGCGAGAGGCGCGACATCCACGTGCAGGCCAGCATCGGCCTGGCCTCGGCCGACATGCTCGGCGACGCCAAGGACGGCGCCGAGCAGCTGATGCGCAACGCCGACCTCGCCATGTACAAGGCGAAGTCGGCCGGCGGGAGCGGCTACGCCACGTACGACCCGGAAATGCTCTCCGGTCTCGTCGCCCGCCTCGAGCTCGAGGCGGACCTGCGGCTCGCGCTCGAACGGCACCAGCTGCACCTGCACTACCAGCCGACGATCAACCTGGCCACCGGCGAGGTGATCGGCTTCGAGGCGCTGGCCCGCTGGGAGCACCCGACGCGCGGTCTGATCCCGCCGGCCGAGTTCATCCCGATCGCCGAGGCGACCGGTCTGATCGTGCCGCTGGGCCGGTGGGTGCTGCGCGAGGCGTGCCGGCAGGCCGTCGAGTGGTCCCGTGAGGGCGGCCGCCCGGTGAAGATGGCGGTGAACGTCTCGGTGCGCCAGTTCGACCGGGCCGACCTGGTCGAGGTCGTCGGCGCCATCCTGGCCGAGACCGGCATGCCGGCCGATCAGCTCTGCCTCGAGATGACCGAGAGCGTCCTGATGAGCGACACCGACGACAATCTGGAGCAGCTGGTACGGCTGAAGGCGCTCGGTGTCACGCTGGCCATCGACGATTTCGGTACGGGATATTCGTCGCTGGCCTACCTGCGGCGCTTCCCGGTCGACACGCTGAAGATCGACCGCTCGTTCGTGGAACGCCTCGGCGCCCTGACCGACGACACGGCCCTGGCCGACACGATCGTGCAGCTCGGCAAGAGCCTGGGCATGGACACGGTGGCCGAGGGCATCGAGGAGGTCGTCCAGCTCGAGGCGCTGCGGGAGATGGGCTGCCACTTCGCGCAGGGCTACTACTTCTCCCGCCCGGTCCCGGCCGACGAGGCCGGCCCGCTGTTCGTCCAGGGTGCCCGTGTTACTAGCTGACCGGCACCGCGGCACCCACCGCGCCACCGGCCCCGGCGGCCTGCGCCGGGCCGGCCGGCTGCGGGAACTGCTCGTCACCGGCGTCGTCGACTCGTTCGGCATGGCCCTGGGCTGGACGTTCGTGGTGCTCATGGGCACGGCCCGGGGCGGCCTGGGCGAGGCCGCCCTGTACAACGCGGCCATGCTGGTCGGCACGGTGCTGTCGGCCCCGGCCGCCGGCTGGCTGTCGAGCCGCCTGAACGGCCGGGCCCTGCTGCGCACCGCGGCCGGGGTCGAGCTGCCGATGCGCTTCCTGGTGCTGTTCGGCGTCGTCACCGGCCTGCCGGCCTGGCTGGTGGCGGCCCTCATCCTGATCATGCACACGGCCGCCTGGGCCGGCTACGCCGGGCTGCGAGCCGAGGTGACAGCGGTGGACGCCTCGCCGCGCACGATGACCCGCTTCGTCATCTGCATCGTCGGCGTGGAGGCGGCCGGCACGGCGCTGGCCGCCCTGCTGCCGTCGGGCCCCGACGGCCGCCCGGCCGGTTGGCTCCTGCACGCGGTCTTCGTGGTCTTCCTGGGCACCCTGCTGCCGGTCATGCTGATCGCCCGCCGGGCCCGGATCATCCCGGCCGGCTCGGTCTTCCCCCGCTCACCGGCCCGCGGCCGCCACGCGAAGCCCGGCTGGCGCCTGCCCATGCCCCGCCTGATGCTGGCCGGCGGCGGCGTCATGCTGATCGCGGCCGGCCCGTCCCTGCTGGCCGTCCCGGTCACCGAGGAGCTGTTCGGAAGCGGCTGGGTGGCCGGGGCGGCGGTGGCGTTCTGCGCGGGAACGCTGCTGGCCGACACCGCGGTGAGCTGGCTCGAACGCCTCGGCCTACCGGCCGTCCTGCGCTGGTCCCTGTGGGGCCTGGGCATGCTGGCGGGCTGGATCCTGGCCCCGCTGTACGCCCCGTTCGTCCTGCTGGCCCAGTTCACGGCCGGCTTGGCCACCACGGCGTTCGAGGGCGACATGGACGCCCGGGTGGCCGCCGAGTCCACACCGGGAACCCTGACCCGCGACCTGGCCTACAGCGCCTCGATCCGCGCCCTGGGCGGAGCGGTCGCCGTACGGGCCCTGCCCATGCTGATCGCCGCCCCCGCCATCGGCCTGGCCGCCAGCACCAGCGCCCTGATCCTGGGCGCCCTGTCCCTGCTCATCTGGGCCGGCCTGACCACGGCCCCTCACCTGTTCCGCCGCTTCGCCCACTGACCGCGGGCCGTGTCGCCCCGGCCTGTCGACCGCGCCACCCCGGCGGCCTTCACCGACTGCTACTGACGTCTCAGAAATCGGCGGGCAGGCGTGCCCTTGTGCCAGTGATTGATTGTGCCTTCATCTACGGCGTGACAGCTTCGACCGGAGCCGTCGCCGTTCGAATGGCCTACGCCCGCTGCCGCAAGTGCCTTGGTAGCCCTTATCGGGCGGAAGTCATGACATCCGCGCTGCTAAGCGCACCGCGGATGCCGTGGCGCGAGCGGCCGTCAGGTCGCGGGTCGCGCCGGGCAGTGTTCTCGGAGTGGTACGGCCACCGATGATCGTCGGCGGATCCAGCCCGATCCGATGATGCGATCCAAGTGCCGAGTCGGCAGGGTCACAGGTCAGTGAAGGACCTGCACCGGTCATGGAGAACGTCGATTTGGATACTCCGAGGCACTCCCCCAAGCTGCTGGCCCTCGCGACGACGCTGTTACCGGGTGTCGTCTCGTTCATCGCCATCAAGGTGTGGGGCGACATCCCGGATGCGGTCTACCGGCTGGAAACCGGTGTCGCCTACTTGCTCGCCCTGTTCCTGGCCGGCTATTTCGGGTTCATTGTTTTCACTAGTCGGCGATTCCACATCATCACCGACCTGGTCGCTTTCTTCCAGGGCATAGCGAATGGCCGCACACTGCCGCTCGCCCTCGGTGCGGCCGTTCTGCAATACGGGCTGTTCCTGCTGGCCGTGCACGCTGCGACGGCCGGGATGCTCGCCGTCGGCGAGCCGGCCATGCTGCAGGGACGGCCGCAGTACAACGATCCCGGGTTGGACGAAGGCCGCAAGCTGGTGCAGACCCGGCTCGCCAGTGTTCCCGGAACGAGCCACTCGTTCAGCAGGGTCTACGGCACCTCCAACGACGACGCCATCTACGTCGGTGGCGCGAACGGCAGCTACAACGATTTCCCGAGCCGGCTGAACGACGTGTTCACCGTGGTGGAGGACGGCAAGGTTCGCGACATCTGGGCCGTCGATCCGGGCCCGCTCGGCGGCGCGGCCGCATGCGGCAACCTGTCGGCGTTCGGCATTGACGCCGGGGTGTGCGCGTGGGTCGATCGCGGCACCATCGGCGAACTCGTCTTCTACCATTCCGACGCCGACCGGGCGGCCCGCCTGCTGCCCGCAACCCGAGCCGAGCTCGAACAGAAGGGCTGAACTCGGCTCAGCGCGGCGCTCACCCGCTAAGCGTCGCGCTTCAGGATGTAGGTGTCCATGATCCAGCCGTGGTGGTCGCGGGCCTCCTGGCGGGTGGTGACGATCTCGTCGGCCACCTCGGAGACGCGGCCGGAGCGGAGGATCTCGTCCGGCGTGCTCACGTAGGCGCCCCAGTAGATCTGGGCGTCCGGGTGGGCCGTGAACGCCTGCTGGGCGTCCAGCATCACCACCACGTCGTCCACTCCGTCGGGCCAGCCCTCGGCCAGGCGGCGGCCCGTCGTCACCTGGAAGGGGCGGCCGACCCGGTTGAGGGGCACCCGGTGCTTCGCGGCCAGGGCCGAGACGCTGCTGATGCCGGGGATCACCTCGTACTCGAACTCGACGTTGCCCCGGGCCAGGACCTCCTGCACGATCGCGATCGACGAGTCGTACAGGCCGGGATCGCCCCACACCAGCAGTGAGCCCTGCTGGTCCTCCTTCAGGTGCTCCAGGATCAGTTCCTCCACCACCAGGGCGCGGCGGCTGCGCCAGTCGGCGATCGTGCCCTCGTAGTCGGCGGGGGTGCGGTCGCGGTCGGGGTCGCGGCCCTCGACGATCTTGCGGGTCGGCTTGGAGTAGCCGCGGATGATGCGTTCGCGCAGGTCGACCAGGCTCTGCTTCGCCTCGCCCTTGTCCAGGACGAAGAAGACGTCCGTACGGCCGATGGCCTTTGCCGCTTGCAGGGTGAGGTGGTCCGGGTCGCCGGCGCCGATCCCGATCAGACAGATTTTCCGCACCTGGGCAAGTGTGCCGTAGCGGCGCCGGGGATACGCCTCGCGGGGGTCGACTTTCGGACGGTTCCCAGCCGCTCACCTTGGGTGCATCTTGGTGTGAGGAGGTGGACGCCGTGAATGACGACCTGCGGCTCTACCTGGCCGAGGAGGGCGCCGACGCCGAGCGGCTCGACCTGCTCACCGGCCAGGTCCGTGACCAGATCGGCCTGCTCGACGTGGACGATGTGCGCCGGCTCACCTCGGCCGAGGCGCCACCGGCCGGGGCCCGGGCCATCGACGTCGGCGCGGTCGGCGCGCTGCTGGTGATGCTCGGCAATTCGGCCACCGGGCTCAAGGAGGTCGTCTCGGTGGTCCGCGGCTGGCTCGGGCACGGCGACGGCACCCGCCGGACCGTGCGGCTGGAGCTGGGCGGGGACGTGCTCGAGATCTCCGAGGCGAGCGAGGCCGAACAGCAGCGGCTCATCGAGCTGTTCGTGCGGCGGCACGAGCCATGAGCCGCAAGGCCCTCATCGTCGCCAACGACTCGTACGAACACGAGGGTTTCCGCCGCCTGCTCGCGCCGGCCGCCGACGCCTCGGCTCTCGCCCACGTGCTGGGAGACCCCAACATCGGCGATTTCGACGTACGGGTCGTGAGCAACGAACCGGCCTACGTGATCCAGGAGCGCATCGAGGACCTGTTCGCCGACAGCCGCCCCGACGACGTGCTGCTGCTGCACTTCTCGTGTCACGGGCTCAAGGGGGAGTCGGGGGAACTGTTCTTCGCCACGACCAACACGCGGCCGAACCGGCTCGGCTCGACCGCCGTCTCGGCCGACTTCGTGCAGCGCTGCATGCGGTCGAGCCGGTCGCGCAGTGTCGTGCTGCTGCTGGACTGCTGTTACGGCGGGGCGTTCAGCCGCGGCGTGCGGGTGCGGGCGGCCGGCGACGTCGACGTGCTCGACAACTTCCCCGGCGGCAGCCGCGGCCGGGCGGTCATCACCGCCTCCAGCGCCATGGAGTACGCGTTCGAGGGTGACCAGCTGGCCGACGACCAGAGCCGCCCGTCGGTCTTCACCTCCGCGCTCGTGGAGGGCCTGGCCACCGGGGAGGCCGACCGGGACCAGGACGGCTGGGTCTCCCTCAACGAGCTCTACGACTACGTCTTCGACCGGGTCCGCGAGCGCACGCCGCATCAGACCCCGAGCCGCGACATCGAGATGCAGGGCGAGTTGTACGTGGCCCGCAGCCGCCGCCCGATTCCGGAGGTCCGCCCGCCGGCCGCCGACCCGGCCGAGCAGCCCGCCGCGCCCGGCCACCGCCGCCGCCTTTACGCCTGGGCGGCCGCGGGCGTGGCCGTGCTCGCCGCCGGCGCGGTGGCGTCGACGCTGCTGCTGACCGGCTCGGACGATCCGCCACCGGCCACACGGGACGGCCCGCTGCCGGCCGGCAACTTCGAGGCGGCGGCGCCCTGGCGGCTTCTGATCCGCGACAACATCCAGGGCAACGACGCCGGTTGTACGGTCACCATGGTCCACAACGACAGCGGCCAGCCCCTCCCCCTGCCGACGGCGATCTACGGCCCGATGTCGTTCCAGGTCCAGCGCGGCGGCACCTTCAACTGGTCGGTGAACGACCCCGGCTGCCTGACCACGCTGCAGTCCGGCCCGGGCAGCGCCACCCTGCCCTTCGTGCAGACCACGCTGGGCGACACCGACGCCTTCACCGCGCCCGGCCCGATCACGATCGAGGTGATCGACTTCCACGGCAACAACACCTGCGACTTCACCCTGCGCGACGCCACCACCGGCCAACAGCTCGACTTCGGCACGGTCCCGAAGGGCGGCGCCCCCCTCACACTCAACCCGGGCGACACCGAAAAGGTCTACCTCTGGAACCAGTACTGCACGGCCCGGCTCACCTCGACCTAGCCGACGACAGCCTTTTGGAAGCTACTCCGCTCGCTCTGCGGGAAGGCGCGGTCTGCCCAACCCGCCAAGGGTGCCAGTTAGATTTCCCGCCCATGCCGACACGGCTGAGGAGCGACTAGGCGCTCCGGGCCGCCGCCTCGGCCCGTCCGATAGGAGCCGGATTTGGGTAGATTGTCGATGAGTTCCGCAGGTAGTCACACAACCGCGAGGGCTCAGGTGTTGCTGCGAGCGGGGGGCAACTCGGCGCGGTCGGCCTCTGGGGACTGAGTGACCGAACGGTCGTCTACGCGTTCGGAACGCTGTGTTTCATCGCGGCGCTGACCGCACTCGCGGCGGCGTGGGTCATGCGGCGGCAGCACGGCCGGCGGGGTCGCTCGCCGCGTCACTGACGACCGTCCTGCCAGCTGTTCGATACGGCAGCGCGTCACAGCCGAGCCGCGCCCCCGTCTCCACTGGACCGCAGTTCGAAAGCGTCGGAATATCCGCCGGGACGACGAACCGCCTAGGGCGTGTCCTGCCGATCAGCGAAGCCAGATCAGAGCGGCGATGAGCAGCACCGATGACCGGTAGAGGGCGGCGCGTTTGGCGTAGCGGGTGGCGAGTGCCCGCCACTGCTTCAACCGGTTGAAGCAGCGTTCCACGACGTT